>NZ_BAGB01000169.1 GCF_000308615.1 Nocardia jiangxiensis NBRC 101359 | reverse complement strand
AAACGGACGGGGGCGTCCGTTACGTTCCGCTGGTCGGTCCCGATCGAAGAGAACAGGGAGATACCAGTGCAGGCAGTAACGGTCGAAGAGTTCGGAAGTCCCCAGGGCTTGGCGGTGGTCGAGCTGCCCGACCCGAGTCCGAGCGGCGGGCAGCTGTTGATCGCGATCGAGGCGATCGGCGTCGGTGGGGTCGATGCGCTGATCCGCAGTGGCACATTGGGTGATTACGGATTCACCTCCGGTCACGTCCTCGGCAGCGAGGTCGCGGGTGCGGTTACCGCCGTCGGTGAGGGTGTCGACCCCGCGTGGGTGGGGCGGCGGGTGTGGGCGTTCACCGGTATGGGCGGGTACGCCGAACAGGTCGTCACTCCCGTCGAGAACGTCATCGCGCTACCGGAGGCACTGTCGGCGGCGGCCGCGGTGACGCTCGGCAGTTCGGGGATGGTGGCCCATTTCGCTTTGCGCCATGCGCATTTCGCTCGTGGCGAGTCGGTGCTGGTGCGCGGCGCGGCCGGAGGTATCGGCGTCATGGCGGTCCAGCTCGCGGCGCGGTCCGGTGCGAGTGCGGTGGCGGTCACGACATCCTCGGCCGAGCGTGGTGATCTCCTGCGCGAACTCGGCGCGACACACGTGCTGGACCGCGCGGGCCGGGGTCCGGCCGACGCTCCCGCGGGATACGACGTCATCATCGACATCATCGCCGGGCCGGATCTGCCCACCTTCTTCGACAAGCTCGAACCGAACGGCCGCATGGTGGCCGTCGGCGCGATGGGCGGCTGGCCGCCGGTGGACTTCGGCAAGGAGATGGTGGCGGGCTTCAAGAAGTCGATGTCGTTCGCCACCTTCAGCGCCGACACCATCGCCATGTCCGACCGGCAGGCCGTCACCGCCGAGCTGTTCGCCGGCGCGGCTCGTGGTGAGCTGAAATCGGTTGTGCACGAGACGCTCCCGTTGCGCGAGGCGGTCGTGGCCCATCAGCGGATGGCGGCCGGAGAGGTTTTCGGCAGGATGGTGCTCACGCCATAGGGGAGTGAGGCGCGCCGTGAGGCCGGGATTCTGCGTGCTCAGCGTCCCCGGGGAACCTGATTGAACGGAAGGTCGCGGTCGGCGGTGTGCTCGCGGGGCATGCCCAGTACGCGTTCGCTGATCAGGTTGCGCGCCATCTCGGTGCTGCCGCCGCCCAGGCTCCCGGCGTTGCGGAACAGGTAGTCGATGCCGACCTGTCCGTTGCCGGGACCGTCGGGTGCGCCGGTCGCCGCTGCCGTGCCCGCGATGCGCAGGGCGGAATCGGTTTGCAGCCAAGTGGTTTCGGCGCCGAACAGCCGGACGAGCGACCCGGCTGCCGGGGGCATCGCCCCGGCGGCGATGGCGCCCGAGACGTGCGCGATCAACTGGTCACGCACGATGCGCGTCGTTCGTGCCGCGCCGATGTCCTCCCGCACGCGGGGATCGTCGAGGCAGCCGGTGCTGCGGGCCAGTTCGATGAGGGTGTCCGCCTCGCCGCCGAGATGTGGCTGGTCACCGCTGATGTAGGGGGAGCTGCCGCCCACCGCCGCGCGCTCGTGGTGCAGCAGCGTGGTCGCGGCCGCCCAGCCGCCGCCCACCTCGCCCACCACCGAATCCGCGGGGAGCCGGACGTCGTCGAAGAACTCCTCGCAGAATTCGACCGACCCGGTGACCTGCCTGATCCGGCGGATGGTCAGGCCCGGGGCGGTCGTGGGCACCAGGAACAGGGTGAGCCCTTGATGTTTGGGCACATCCCAGTTCGTGCGGGCCAGGCAGAGCCCGTAGTCGGCGGCGTACGCGCCCGAACTCCAGATCTTGGTCCCGTTGAGAATCCACTCGTCGCCGTCGCGTTCCGCGCGGGTGATCAGCCCGGCCAGGTCCGACCCGCCCCGCGGCTCGGACAGGAACTGCACCATGACCTCCTCGCCCCGCAGCACTGCGGGCAGCCGCGCGCGTTTCTGCTGTTCGGTGCCCAGGTCCAGCAGCGTCGCCGCACAGATGGCCAAGGTCGGCACATTCAGTGCCAGCGGCATCTCGTAACCGAGCGACTCCTCGCTGAACGCTCGCTGATGAGCCGGGGTGAGCCCTTGTCCGCCATACTCTTTCGGGAAGCAGATACCGGCGAACCCGCCGTCGAACAGGGTCCGCTGCAATTCCCGGTGGCGGGCCCAGACGGCCTCGTCGAAGGCGCCGACGTAGTACTCGGTCGCGGGCGGCAGGTTCTCCCCGAGCCAGCGGCGGGCTCGGTCGCGGAAACTGGCGATGGGTTCGATGGTCGCGTGGCGCTCGGTCATGGCAGGTCTTTCTGGAACAGCGGGCCCGGGACCGATGTCCCGGAAACCCTCGTCTTTGAGAATATAGTTTGTCGATATGGAGAGTTATATTCTCACAGATGCTGTTGAGCGCGCCGGTCTAGTTCGTCGGGTGGACTCCGCCGCTGGTGGGGCGATCGTCGGATCGGGTGAGGGAGGTGGTGACCGTCCGGTGGATCAGTCGCGCTGCGGTCCTGGCGGTGCGGTCGTCGGTATCGAGTGCCGGGTTGAGTTCGGCGACGTCGAGCAGGGCGAGTTTGCCGCTGCCTGCCACGAGGTCGCACACGCGCTGGACGACGTCGAGCGGGACTCCGAACGCGGCCGGTGCGCTGACGCCAGGTGCGATGGCCGCGGGCAGGACATCGAGATCGATGGTGAGGTAGAGCAGGTCCACGGTGTCGAGGAAATCGGTGACGAACGATTCGACGCCGGTCAGGTTCGCTGTGGTGCAGTCGTCGTCGAGCAGGTACTTCATGCCGAGGTCGTCTGCGGTGGCGAACAGTGCGGCGGTATTGCTCGGCTGCGCGATGCCCAGGACCGCGTAGTCGAATCGGCGGCCGTGTTCGCGTTCTCGGTCGGCCATCTGCCGGAACGGTGTTCCGGAGGAGGGGCGCGCGTCCGCCCGCAGATCGAAGTGGGCGTCGAGGTTCAGGACTCCGAAATGTGCTCCGGCAGCGACGTATTCGCTGTTCGCCACGCCGAGGTAGCTGCCGTAGGCCACCTCGTGGCCACCGCCCAGGATCGTGACGAGGTGGCCGGCATCGATCAGCTGCGTCGCGGCCGCGCCGAGACGGTATTGTCCCTGCTCGAGATCCGTTCCGTCGACCACGACGTCACCGGCGTCGTAGACGCGGATCGGTGCGGCCAGAGCCAGGGGGCCGAGGGCCCGGCGCAGCGCCGCCGGACCCCGCGCGGCGCCTGGACGTCCCTTGTTGCGGCGCACGCCCTCGTCGCTGCGGAACCCGAGCAGGACCCCGGCTCCGGACTCGGCGTGCTCGGGCAGCGGTTCGACGGCCCGATGCCAGCGCAGGTGCTCGATGCCGGGGCCGTCGTCACGGCCGGTCCAAGCGGTGGGTTCGACGTCGGTGTACCTCACCGGAGACGACCCTCCTTCCAGATTTCGCGGACCAGCGGCACGCCGGGGCGGTAGGCCAGATGGATGTGCGAGGGCGCGTCCAGCGCGATGAGATCGGCTCGGGCGCCGACGGTGATTCGTCCGATGTCGTTGCGGCGCAACGCCATCGCGCCGCCCGCGGTGGCCGCCCAGACGGCCTCGTCGGGACTCATGGCCATCTCCCGCACGGCCAGCGTGATGCAGAACGGAATGCTGGTGGTGTAGCTGGTTCCGGGGTTGCAGTCCGCGGCCAGGGCCACCGTGACACCGGCGTCCAGCAGTGCGCGCGCGTCCGGGTATTTGCCGCGGGTCGAGAAGTCCGCGCCCGGCAGCAAGGTGGCAACGGTATTGCTCGCGGCCAACGCGTCGACATCGGAGGCCGTGGTGTGGGTGACGTGGTCGACCGATGCGGCGTGCAACTCCACGGCGAGTTGCACCCCCGGACCGTAGCCGAGCTGATTGCCGTGCACGCGGGGAACGAGTCCGGCCGCCGTCCCGGCCCGCAGGACGGCCCGGGACTGGTCGAGGTCGAACGCGCCCCGCTCGCAGAAGACATCGATCCAGCTGGCGTGCGGAGCGCACGCGGGAATCATCTCGTCGATCACCATGTGCACGTAATCGTCTGTGCGCCCGGCATATTCGGGTGGAGTGACGTGCGCCGCGAGCAGTGTGGCCTCGGTGGTGTGCCGCTCGAGGATCTCGAGGCTGCGGAGTTCGTCGGCGACGGACTGGCCGTAGCCGGACTTCGATTCGATCGTGGTCGTGCCCGAACGCAGCGACTCGGCCACCAGCCGGGCCGTGTTCCGGTCCAGCGTGGCGTCCGAGGCGTTCCGGGTGGCGGCGATCGTGGTGCGGATGCCCCCGGCCTCGTAGGGTGCGCCGGTCATTCGGGCGGCGAATTCGTCGGTGCGGTCACCGGCGAACACGAGGTGGGCGTGGCTGTCGACGAATCCGGGCAGCGCGGCCCGGCCGCCGAGGTCGTGCCGTATCGCGGCGCTGCCCTCCGGGATTCGGGCGCGCGGGCCCACCCACTGCACGAAGCCGTCTCCGAGTACGACGGCGGCGTCGCGGATCACGCCCAGCGGGCCCTGTCCGAGTTCGGGGTCGTTGGTCACCAGGGCGCCGATGTTGTCGACGACAGTCCACGGGACGTGCTGTCCCGATTCCTCGCACATGGTTCTAGTTCTCCTGCATCGGAATACGCACTCCGCGTTCGGCGGCCACCCGCGCGGCGTGCTCGTATCCCGCGTCGACGTGCCGGATGACGCCCATGCCCGGGTCGTTGGTCAGCACCCGTTCGAGTTTGCGGGCCGCGAGCTCGGTACCGTCGGCGACGCAGACCTGACCGGCGTGGATCGAACGGCCCATGCCCACGCCGCCGCCGTGGTGGATCGATACCCAGGACGCGCCCGACGCGGTGTTCACCAGCGCGTTGAGCAGCGGCCAGTCGGCGATGGCGTCCGACCCGTCGAGCATGGCCTCGGTCTCGCGATACGGCGAGGCGACCGAGCCGGAATCGAGGTGGTCGCGCCCGATCACGATCGGCGCGGACACTCGTCCGTCGGCGACCATCTCGTTGAACTTCAGGCCCGCCCGGTGCCGTTCGCCGTAGCCGAGCCAGCAGATGCGCGCGGGCAGGCCCTGGTAGGCGACCTTCTGCTCGGCCATGGTGATCCAGCGACGCAGATGCTCGTTGTCCGGGAACAGTTCCAGCACCGCGCGGTCGGTCGCTTCGATGTCCTTCGGGTCGCCCGAGAGGGCCGCCCAGCGGAACGGGCCCAGTCCCTCCTCGAATTGCGGGCGGATGTAGGCGGGAACGAATCCGGGGAACTCGAATGCGCGCTCGTATCCCGCTTTTCGCGCCTCGTCGCGGATGGAGTTGCCGTAGTCGAAGACCTCGGCGCCCTTGTCCTTGAACCCGACCATCGCGGCGACATGTTTGGCCATCGACGCTCGCGCCTGCTCGGTGAACCAGGCCGCATCCTTGTCCGCGGCCTGTTTCATATCCTCGAAGGCGATGCCCGCGGGCAGGTAGGACAGCGGGTCGTGGGCGGAGGTCTGGTCGGTGACGATATCGATCGGCGCGTCCCGGTCGAGCAGTTCGGGGAAGACCTCGGCCGCGTTGCCCACCAGTCCGATCGACAGTGCCCGGCGTTCGTCGCGGGCGGTGGCGGCCAGCGCCAGCGCATGGTCGATATCGGTGGCCTCGACATCGAGGTACCGGTGCGCGATGCGGCGCTCGATGCGGCTGCGGTCGCAGTCGACGCAGATGACCACCCCGTCGTTCATGGTCACCGCCAGCGGCTGGGCTCCGCCCATACCGCCGACACCGGCGGTCAGGGTGATCGTCCCGGCCAGCGTGCCGCCGAACCGCTTGCGCGCCACGGCGCCGAAGGTTTCGAAGGTGCCCTGCAGGATGCCCTGGGTGCCGATGTAGATCCACGACCCCGCGGTCATCTGCCCGTACATCATCAGACCGGCGGCCTCGAGTTCGCGGAACTTCTCCCAGTTCGCCCAGTCTCCGACGAGATTGGAGTTCGCGATCAGCACGCGCGGAGCCCACTCGCTGGTCCGGAACACCCCGACCGGCTTACCGGACTGCACCAGCATGGTCTCGTCGTCTTCCAGGTCGCGCAGCGTGGCCACGATCGCGTCGAATGCCGCCCAGTTCCGGGCGGCACGTCCGGTGCCGCCGTAGACGACCAGATCCTCGGGGTGTTCGGCGACCTCGGGGTCGAGATTGTTCATGAGCATCCGCAGCGCGGCTTCCTGCTGCCAGCCCTTGCACGACAGGGTGGCGCCGCGGGGTGCGGAGATGATGCGGGGTGGGGTGGAGGCCACGGCGGCGTCCTTCCGGGAGTAGGTCTCGATGCTGGTGTTCCCATGACACCTCGGGGCAGCGTCTTGTTCGAGGGCGCAATCGAGACTATTGTCTCGGATCCGAGACAATCTGGGTGAAGGCGCGCGGCGGAGGTGTGGATGGCATCGAGTACATCACCTGCGGTCGGCCGAGCGCTGGACGTGCTGCTCTATCTGGCGACCCGATCGGGACCGGTGGCCGGTGCGGCCATCGTCCGCGACCTGGACCTGCCCCGGTCCTCGGTGTATCACCTGCTCGACGTGCTGATCGCACGCGGTTTCGTGGTGCATCTGCCCGAGGAGCGGTCCTATGGGCTCGGTATCGCGGCCTTCGAGATCGGTTCGGCCTACCTGCGGCACGAGGCGCTGGAGATCCGCGCCCGCCCCCTTCTCGAGCGACTGGTCGCCGAGGCGGGCGAAACCGCACATCTGGGCATCCTGCACGGCGCGGAAACGCTGTACCTGCTCAAAGAGCAGCCGACCGTGACCCGAGTGCCGGTCACCCTGGTCACCGATGTGGGCGTGCGACTACCCGCCCACCTGACCGCCAACGGGCGCTCGATCCTGGCTCATCTGCCCGCGGCGCAGGTCAGAGCGTTGTTTCCGGACAAGGCCGCGTTCATCGATCGCACCGGTGCGGGACCGGCGTCGCTGCCGGAACTGCGCAGGATGCTGACCGTCGAGCGGGGGCAGGGCTTCGCCGAGGAGGACGGGCTCATCACGCCGGGCCTGCAGTCGGTCGCGGCCTGCGCGTTCGATCATCTGGGCAGACCTGCCGCCGCGTTCAGCGTGACCCGGCGGCGCAATCGATCCGGCGTCCCGAGGGACGCGCTGGTGCATGCGGTGCGGGAGGCGGCTCGGCAGTTGACCGGGACGATGTCCGGTCATGCACCCGAGGGCTGGTTCACCGTGTCCTAGCACCTGGACTGTCGGCCTCGGATGTTCGAATATGAGATCGTTGTCTGGTATCCGAGACCACTGTGCTGTTCTCGGTGGCGATCGCGATCGAAAGGTGCACGGCAGCTGTGGCGACGAGCAGTAGGGTCAAGTCGGCCGAGCGGGTCCTGGATGTGCTGGATCTGCTTGCCCGCAGGGGGGTTCCGTTGGCCACCATGGATATCGCCGAATCCCTCTCCATGCCCAAGAGCACCACCCACCACCTGCTCAACGTCATGCGCGAACGCCGCTTCGTGTCGTACTGGCCCGATCAGCGAGCCTGGACGCTGGGGGTGTCGGCGTTCGAGGTCGGCGCGTCCTATATGCGGTCCGGGCCGCTGCACCGTGCGGGGCAGAAATACATGCTCGCGCTGACCAACGCGACGAACGAGACCTCACATCTGGCGGTGTTGCAGGGGACCGATGTGATTTACCTGGACAAACGTGAGCCGCTGACGCCGGGCGTGCGGCTGGTCACCGAGATCGGATCCCGCCTGCCTGCCCATCTCACCGCCGTCGGCCGGGCCATCCTGAGCCGCCTCGATCCCGAGCAGTTGGCCGATATCTACGACGGCTACACCTGGCCGGTGCGCACGGGTTCGGGCCCGACGTCGCCGGCCGAGCTGCGCCCGGTCCTGCAGGAGACCCGCGAACGCGGCTACGCGTACGAGAAGAGTTCCACCACAACGGGAATCGACTGCATCGCCAGTCCGGTGGTCACCCGGGACGGCCGCGCGGTGGCCGCGCTGGGGGTGGCCTACATGGCGGCGGTCAAGTCCGATCAGGACATCGAGGCCATCGCCGCGGCAGTGACCACTACCGCGGGTGAGTTCTCCGCCGGGTTCGGTGCGCGGGTGGACGACTCGCTCGTGGAGATGGGGATCGCCTGAGGTCGGAGCGCTCGTTCCGCGCGCTCGACGGGTCTTCGCTCTTGACGCAGCCCGGCTTTATGTCTTGTATACGAGACGTAAGTCTCAAATGAGGTACGAGGAGGGCGCGATGCGCGCGACAGCCCTGATGTTGCAGCAGGACTTGTCTTTGTCCGTGGGGGAGCGGGTGATACCGGAGCCGCAGACCGGTGAGGTCGTCGTCGACGTGGACTGGGCCGGTATCTGCGGATCCGACCTGCACGTACTGCGCAGCGGGGACTGGGTCGCCTACTGGCCCGCCACGCTCGGACACGAAGTGGCGGGCCGGGTTCGCCGGTCCGAACATCCGCGATTCCGTCCCGGTGATCTCGTGGTCGCCGATTCGCGCATCCCCACCCGCGCGGCCGATGGTCGGCTGCGGGCCGATCGACTCGCCGCCGGCCTGCAATGGCTGGGTGAGGCGCAGCCGGGCGGTTTCGCGCAGAGCATGGTGATACCGGGCGAATCCCTGTACGCTGTACCCGCCGGACTGGACACGGTCGATGCCGTGCTGGCCGAGCCGCTCGCGGTGGTGATGTGCGCGATCGACCAGGTCGGCGCGAGCGATCCGGCCTCGGTTCTGCTGCTGGGCTACGGCCCGATCGGCGCGCTGGCGCATGCGGAGATCGCCCGGCGCTGGCCCGCGGCGGTGTGCTCGGTGATCGATCCCAACGAACGCCGGGCGCAGTTGGCCCGCGAACAGGGTGCGCAGGTGCTCGGCGCGCGAGAGGAGCGCCGGTTCGACCTGGTCGTGGATGCGGCCGGGTATCCGGATTCGCTGATCGAGGCCGTGCATGCCGCGAAATTCGGCGGACGGGTGCTGCTCATCGCGATCGGGCACGCGCCCTCGACGGTGCATCCTGCCGATATCGTCGAACGCAGCCTGCACGTCGTGGGCAGCGTCGGCTTCGACGATGCGCATCTCGAACGCGCGCTGGCGGCGATCGCCGCGGATCCCGGCGCATTCAATCCGATTGTCACGCACAAGGTTCCGCTGGACGAGGTCCCGCAGTTCCTCGCCGACGAGCGGCACCGCGACGCGGTGAAGGTACTGATCGGATGTGCGCGATGACCGAGCAACGGCGGTACCTGATCACCGGCGGCACGAGCGGAATCGGCGCGATGTGCGCCCGCCATCTGACCGCCGAAGGCAACAGGGTGTGGGTGACCGGCACCCGGGATTCGTCCGTGCGGGCCGCGGTGCAGGCCGGCGACGCCGCGGGGGGTTCGGTGAGCGATGTCGCTGAAGCCGCCACGGTCGAGACCGCATTCGACGAGGCGGTGCACGCGCTGGGCGGACTGGACGGGGTCTTCCTCAATGCCGGAATCGACGGGCAGGGTCTGCCCGCCGAGCAGTTGTCGGCGGAGACGTTCCAACGCGTCCTACAGGTCAACGTCGTGGGCGCGCTGCACTGCGCCCAGGCCGCCTATCGGAGGCTGGACCGTCCGGGGGTGATCCTGATCAACTCCTCGGTCAACGCGATACGTCCGGAACGTCATTTCGCCGATTACAACGCGGGCAAGGCCGCGGTGGCGTCGTTGGCGCAGTCGCTGGCGCTGGACTGGAGTGATCAGCAGTTGACGGTCATCGCGCTGTGCCCGGGGTATTTCCGCACCAGGATGACCGAGCAGTATCTCGACGATCCGCAGGTCTCTGCCGAGTTGCTGGCTCGCATTCCCGCCGGCCGGTTCGGGCGCGAAGCTGACGTGGGCGCCACCGTCTCGTTCCTGCTGTCGGGCCGGGCCGAGTTCCTCACCGGCGCGCTCATTCCGCTCGCGGGCGCGAGCAATATCTGACTCGATCCGGCCGGATGCGGCGTAACCATCGTGTTGCGTCTTCGCCGGAGCCCTTCCCTTGGTTCCGTAGCCAGGCACAATCTGAACCGGTCTTGCATTCGAGATTGAAGTCTCGTATACAAGACAGCGGCGATGTGACACCCGTCTCTCCACCCGCCCACGACGACACCGATCTGGAGCACCGTATGTCGAACGACCAGCCAATCCGAGAACGCGGCAGTTGGCAGCAGATGTCCGCCGCCGAACGCGCTGATCTGCTCGAGCGCGGCAGCGACAAGATCTTCGATCCGCAACTCCGCGAGGGCGTGCTCGAGATCATCGAGGACGTACGGCACAACGGAGACGCGGGCCTGATCCGGGCGATGGAGAAGTTCGACCGGATCTCGCTGACGCCCGACCGGATCCGGGTCTCGCCCGAGGAGTTCGCGGCCGCTCGCAAGAAGATCTCACCGGAGCTGCTCACCGCGATCCGCGACCTGCTGGACCATCTGCGCGCGTTCAACGAGCAGCTGACCCGGCACGGTGACTGGAGTTTCGAGAGCGAGCCGGGCCTGATGGTCGGTGAGAAGGTCACCCCGATCGCGAGCGCGGGACTGTTCGTGCCGAGCGGGAAGGGCTCCTACCCGTCGGTGATGGCGCAACTCGGCGCCCCGGCCGTCGTCGCCGGTGTGCCGCAGATCGCGGTGGTGGTTCCGCCGATTCCCGGCGGTGACGGCGAGGTCGACCCGGCGGTGCTGGTCGTGGCCGACGAACTGGGCATCCGCGACGTCTTCCGCGCGAACGGTCCGGCCGGGATCGCCGCCCTGGCCTTCGGCACCGAAACCGTGCCGCGGGTGCGCAAGGTGTGCGGGCCGGGCAGCCCGCCGGTCACCTGCGCGCAGATCGAGGTGCAGCGCTACGGCACCGTGAGTGTCATGCTGCTGGGCCCCAGCGAATCGCTGATCCTGGCCGACGATTCGGCCGATCCCTACCTGCTCGCGGCGGATCTGCTCAACGAGGCCGAGCACGGCGCCGACTCGACCAGCGTTTTCGTCACCGACAGCCGCGCTCTGCTCGACGCCGTCCAGACCGAAGTGGCCAAGCAACTCCTCGATCTGCCCGAGCAGCGCGCCGAATACGCGCGCAGCGCCCTGGGCAGGAACGGCGGCGCGGTGCTGACCGCTACGATCGACGAGGCGGCCGAGGTCGCCAATGCCTTCGCTCCCGAGCACATGCAGATCGCCGTGCGCGACGAGCAGCACGTGCTGGATCTGCTGGTCGACGCCGGAGAGATTCTGCTCGGCCAGAACACCACGGTCTCGATGGCCAACTTCATCATCGGCTGCCCTGCGGCGCTGCCCACCAGCGGGTACGCCAAGGTCAGCAGTGGGGTGACCGCGGACGCGTTCCGCAAGCGCACGGCCGTGGCCAAGTCCACTCGCGAGGCGCTGGCGCGGATGTCCGACACGGTCATCGCCTTCACTCGCCACGAGGGCTTCCCCGCTCACGAGTTCGCGGTGACTCGCCGACTCGACCGGTGACCGCCGGGCCCGGCCAACGCCGCCTATATCCGCTCACGACCCCGCCTACATCGCCAAAAGCTTTTCAGGCCAGCAGTATTCGGCCATTATCGAGGGAAACGGCCCATGTCCGTGATCAATCCAGAGCAACGCTCGATCGAATTCGTTCCGCTTTCCGAACGGCACGGTCGCGCACGCAACCTCTTCACCCTGTGGTTCGGTGCGAACCTCCAGGTGACCGCCATCGCCGCCGGCGCGATCTCGGTGGCGATCGGCCTGTCCTTGCCGTGGGCGTTGCTGGCCAGCCTGATCGGCATGCTGATCGGCGCGGTATTCATGGCCCTGCACTCGGCACAGGGTCCGCTGCTGGGCATCCCGCAGATGATCCAGAGCCGCGCCCAGTTCGGCTTCTACGGTGCGGTGCTACCACTGCTGCTGGTGGTGCTGATGTACATGGGCTATTTCGCGACCACCGCGGTGCAGGGCGGGGCGGCCTTCGCCAGCCTGACCGGGATGCAGGCGAACTGGTCGATCGTCATCGTCGTCGCGATCACGGTGCTGCTCACCATCGTCGGATATCGGCTCATGCACGCCGCCGAGAAATGGCTCTCGGTGCTGAGCGGACTGACCTTCCTGTACCTGAGCTACCGGCTGGTGACCGGTAACCACTTCGGTACGGCGTGGAACACCAGCCACTTCACCTGGCCGTTGTTTCTGGCCGCGGTGGCCATCGCGGCGACCTGGCAGCTGACCTACGCCCCGTATGTGGCCGACTACTCGCGGTATCTGCCCGCGAACACCTCGGTTCGCACCTCGTTCTGGTACACGTACCTGGGCACCGTGCTCGCGTCGATGTGGATGTTCGCCTTCGGCGCCACCGCGACCGCCGTCGCCTCGGACGCGTTCGACGGCGGATCGGTGGATTTCATCGTCAACCAGGCCGCCGTCGCGCACCCGCTGTTCTTCCTGATCATCCTCGCCGGTGTGATCGGGGTGAACGCGCTCAACCTGTACGGCATGTTCATGTCGACCACGACCACCTTGAACTCCCTGTTCAAACTGCGCGTCAGCCCGATCACCCGGAGCCTGCTGATCGTGGTCGTCGCCGCGATCGCCACCAGCATCGGCGTCGTCGGCAGGAACGACTTCCTGACCAACTTCAGCAACTTCATCCTGCTGATCGCGTACTTCCTGATCCCGTGGACCGCAATCAATCTGGCGGACTTCTACCTGATCAGGAAGGAGAAGTACAGCGTGTCGGCGATGTTCGAGCCCGCGGGCGAGTACGGCGGCGTGGACTGGCGTGCGATGATCGCGTACCTGGTCGGTATCGTCATCGAGATCCCCTTCATCGCCAGCGATTTCTACACCGGACCGATCGCCAAGGCCCTCGGCGGCGCGGACGTCTCGTGGATCCTCGGGATCTTCGTCGCAGGCGGTTTGTATGTGGCGCTCATGCGCAAGTTCCCGGTCCGCCGCAAGTACCCGGCCGCCGAGCCAGGGATCAGCGAACCCGGCGACGACCCGCACGCCCCGAATCAGGAGTCCGTACCCGCGTGAAACCTCATGAAGTTCGCGAGCTGATCAAGCTGAAACCGCCGGCGTGGAATCGTGACACTCGGCTGCTGGATAGGTGCAAGACCATCGAGGACTTCCGGCGGCTGTCCCGCCGCCGGTTGCCTCGGCCGGTCTACGACTACATCGCCGGAGGCGCCGACGAGGAGATCACGTTGCGCGCCAACGCCGAAGCGTTCCGCAAGTGGCGCTTCACCCCTTCGGTGCTGGCCGACGTGAGCAGCGCCGATCTGTCCACCAGCCTGTTCGGTCGGCCCAGTGCGGCGCCGATGGGCTTCGCGCCCACCGGATATACGCGGATGCTCTCGCCGCTGGGCGAACCGGCCGTCGCGGCGGCCGCGGCGCGGGCCGGTATCCCATACGTCCTGTCCACGATGGCCTCGACCTCGCTGGAAGACCTGGCCGGACTTCCCGCGACACACGACGCGGACCGCTGGTTCCAGCTCTACATCTGGAAGGACCGCGACCTGACCGACGAACTGGTTCGCCGGGCCGACGCGGCCGGCTATCGGGTGCTCGAGATCGCCGTGGACACCGCGGTGTCGGGCTATCGGGTTCGCGATGTGCGCAACGGACTCACCATCCCGCCGCAGTTGACGCTCGAGGGCATGATCGATCTTGGTGTGCGGCCCGGTTATTGGACCAAAATGCTCGCCAGTCCGAAGATCGAGTTCGCGAATGTCTCCAGCGCCGGGGGCGGCGGTTACACCATCGAGAACATCACCGCGCAATTCGATCCGTCGGTCGACTGGGCCGACGTGTGCCGTATCCGGGAGCAGTGGCCGGGCCGGTTGGTGCTCAAGGGCCCGGTCGGCCCGCAGGATGCGCAGCGTGCGAAAGAGATCGGACTCGACGGCGTGCACCTGTCCAATCACGGTGGGCGCCAACTGGATCGGTGCATCGTCCCGATCGATCTCGTACAGCCGGTACGCCGGGCGGTCGGCGAGGATTTCGGGATCGTCGTCGATTCCGGCGTGCGGCACGGCGCCGATATCGCCACCGCACTCGCGCTGGGAGCCGATGCAGCATTCGTCGGCCGCCCCTACCTCTGGGGCCTGACCGCGGCCGGGGAGCCCGGTGTGGACCGCGTCGCCCGGCTCCTCACCGAGCAGTTGCGCCGGACGATGCAGCTCGTCGGTGTCGCGAGTGTCGACGAACTGCGCAAACGGGGTCCCGAACTCATCACCGCCGCGCACTGACCGGACCGCGCCGCGGCGTACGGCGTGCGTCCGCGCATACCCATGATCCGAGACTAAAGTCTCGAATATCAGACTGGAGGCAGCAATATGTCCACCGAGCCATCCCGGCGCAGTGCCACGGCCGACGCGGTCGTGGTCGGTGTCGGGCCCGTCAGCATCGAGGACGTCGTGCGGATCGCCCGCGACGACGCACCGGTCGTGGTGTCCGAGGAAGCGTTGGTCGCCATCGCCGAGAGCCGCAAACGCATCGAGGAGCTGGCCCAGGACCCGACGCCGGTGTACGGGGTCTCGACCGGGTTCGGTGCACTGGCCACCCGGCACATTCCGCCGGAGATGCGAGCTGACCTGCAGCGCAGCCTGATTCGCTCGCACGCCGCGGGCACCGGGGCCGAGGTCGAACGCGAGGTCGTGCGCGCGCTGATGCTGCTGCGCCTGTCGACGTTGGCCACCGGGCGCACCGGTGTGCGCGTCGAGACCGTCGAGGCATACGCCGCGATGCTGTCCGCCGGTCTGACGCCGGTGGTGTACGAGTACGGGAGCCTGGGGTGCTCGGGCGACCTCGCCCCGCTTTCCCATGTGGCATTGGCGCTCATCGGGGAAGGCACGGTGCGGACTTCGGCGGGTGTCGAGATGCCCGCGGCCGAGGCGTTGAGCGCGCACGGTCTGACCCCGGTGGTGCTGGCCGAGAAGGAGGGCCTGGCGCTGATCAACGGCACCGACGGCATGCTCGGCCAGTTGGTCCTGGCCCTGCACGATCTGCGGCGGCTGTTGCAGATCGCCGATATCGCCGCGGCGATGAGCGTCGAAGGTCAGCTCGGCACCGACCGGGTCTTCGCCGAGGATCTGCAGCAGTTGCGCCCGCACCCCGGACAGGCGCTCGCGGCGGCGAACATGCGTCGCGTGCTGGCCGATTCGGCGATCGTGGCCAGCCATCGCGGTCCGGAGTGCACGCGGGTGCAGGACGCCTACTCGCTGCGCTGTGCGCCGCAGGTTGCCGGGGCCGCGCGCGATACCGTCGAACACGCGCGCACGGTGGCCGAACGAGAACTCGACAGCGCCGTGGACAATCCGGTCGTGACCCGCGACGGCCGGGTGGAATCCAACGGCAACTTCCACGGCGCGCCGATCGCCTACGTGCTGGACTTCCTGGCCATCGTGACCGCCGACCTTGCGAGTATCAGCGAACGCCGCACCGACCGGTTCCTGGACGTCGCCCGCAACCACGGCCTCAATCCCTTCCTGGCCGAGGATCCGGGCGTCGACAGCGGCCACATGATCGCCCAGTACACCCAGGCCGCGATCGTCTCGGAGCTGAAACGGCTGGCGAACCCGGCCAGCACCGATTCGATCCCGTCCTCGGCCATGCAGGAGGACCATGTATCGATGGGCTGGTCGGCCGCGCGCAAACTGCGCCGGTCCGTGGACGGTCTGACCCGGGTGCTGGCGATCGAGATCCTCACAGCGGCCCGCGCCATCGAGATGCGCGCCCCGCTCGCACCCGCACCCGGCACCGCGGCGGTCGTCGCCGCTGTCCGCGAGACCGTCGAAGGGCCGGGTCCGGACCGGTTTCTCGCACCCGAAATCGAGGCCGTCGTCACCGCGATCCGCTCGGACCGGCTGCTCGAAGCCGTCGAGCGCGTCCTGGGTCCGCTGTCGTGAGTCGGTCGTTCGATCCCGGAATCATCGATGAACAGGAGCGCCCCGGGATGCCGCGTACGAGTCCTACCGTCCGAGCGCGTTCGGTGGTGGCGGCGTTGCCCCGGTATACGCGCGCGGCCGGGCTCAGTGATGTGCGGTGGCGGGCGTCGTCGAACGAATCGACGGTGCCACCCTCACCGCACATCCTGGCCGCGATCCGCGACGCGGCCGAGCGCGGCAACCTCTACCCGTCGCTGATCGGCGAGGATCTGGTCGCCGATATCGGTGCGCGACTGGAGGTCGACCCGGCGCAGATCGTGGTGGGCGGCGGTTCGATCTCGCTGCTACAGAACGTGCTGGCCGCATACACCGGACACGGCGCCAAGGTCGTGCACGCCTGGCGCAGTTACGAGGCGTATCCGATCCTGATCGGCGTGGTGGGAGCCACGGCCGTGCCGGTGCCGCTGGACGAGAACTTCGGGCACGACCCCGCGGCCATGCTCGCGGCCATCGATGACGACACCCGCGCGATGATCCTGTGCAATCCGAACAACCCGACCGGAACCGAGCTGTCGCCGCAACAGCTCGAGGATCTGATCGCCGGGGTGCCCGAGCACGTGCTGGTGATCCTGGACGAGGCGTATCAGGAGTTCTCCCGCTACCCCTCGCGCACTGCGAGCCTGCGGGCACGATTCCCGAATCTGGTTGTGCTGCGGACCTTTTCGAAGGCATACGGCCTGGCCGGTCTGCGCGCGGGATATCTGCTGGCACATCCCGACATCGCCGACGACGTTCGCGCGGCCTCGCCGCCGTTCGGTCTGAGCCGAGTGGCCGAGGCGGCCGCCCGCGCCGCCTTGTCCGACCGCGCGCACACCGACCACATCGTCGAGGTGGTCCGCGAAGGCCGCGCCCATCTGGTGGAGGGCCTGCGCCGCCGCGGAATTCACGTCCCGCACAGCGGGGCCAACTTCGTGTGGCTGCCGGTCGGCGAACGGACCGCTGAACTCGAGGCGGCCTGTGTCGCGCGCGGGGTGTCCGTGCGCGCGTTCGACAGGGAAGGCGTGCGGGTCACGGTCGGCGAACGCGCGGCGCAGGACGCCGTCCTCACCGCGGTCGACGACCTGGGCGCAGGGACCCGGCAGGACGGACTCACGGCCTGATTCCGAATGAGGAGGCGGGGGCGACATCATGCGGATGCGATGTCGCCCCCGCGTGATTCATCCCGGCACGGGGAGATCGCCGTCTCGCTACTGTGTGACTCAGGGCACAGAGTCCACGGAGTCCGCAGTAGCTCAGGTCCATCGGGCCGCGGCGACAGGAGTGAGCATGACCGCCACCACGGAATCGACGAACGGATCGATCACCGAGCCGTTGCGCTCGCGACGTAACCACTGGAACAACCAGGTACATCGCCATGCGCTGATGACGCCGGGTCGGATCGCGATCAAATACCTGGACTCCGCGACCACCTGGCGCGCACTCGACGAACGGTCCCGGGCGTTCGCCGCCGCACTGCATCGGCGCGGCGTCCGGTTCGGCGATCGCGTGCTGATGGCGCTGCTGAATCGCACCGAGTACATCGAGGCGGTGCTGGGGGCCAACCTGATCGGCGCGATCCCGGTGCCGGTCAATATCCGGATGAGCCCGGCCGAGGTCTCCTATCTCGTCACCGACAGCGGCGCGAAGGTCGTCGTCACCGAGAAAGTGCTGGTGCCGCTGCTGGATGCGGTGCGCGCGGCCACCGGCGCGATCGACACGATGATCGTGGTCGACGGCGACGGGGATCCGGCGCATCTGGACTACGAGGCGCTCGTGGCCGAGGATCCGTCCGATCTGCCCGGGATCGATGTCCCCGAGGACACCGTCGCGGTGATCATGTACACCTCGGGCACCACCGGAAAACCCAAGGGCGCCATGCTCACTCACACCAATCTGCAGGCGCAGGCGGTGACCACGATCAACGCGGCGGTCGGGAGTTCGGACGACGATGTCGCCTCGGTCGTACCGCCCATCTTCCACATCGCCGGTCTCGCGGGGTTCGCGCCGGTCTTCTACCGGGGGATCCGGGCGGTGATTCATCCGCTGGGTGCGTTCGACGCCGACACCATGCTGGACACCCTGGAACGCGAAGGCACGACCTCGGTGTTCATGGTGCCCGCGCAATGGCAGGCGGTGTGCGCGGCGCAGCGCGCCAGACCGCGCGATCTGGCGCTGCGCACGATCAGCTGGGGAGCCGCCCCGGCGTCGGATACCGTGCTCACGGCGATGAACGAGAGCTTCCCGCAGGCGCTCAACATGACCGCGTTCGGCCAGACCGAGATGTCTCCGGTCACCTGCGTTCTGCAAGGCAAGGACGCACTGCGCAAGATCGGTTCGATCGGCAAAGTGGTGCCCGCGGTGACCGCCCGCATCGTCGACCCGATGATGAACGACGTGAAGCCCGGCGAGGTCGGCGAGATCGTCTATCGCGGACCGAATCTGATGAAGGGCTACTGGCAGAACCCGCAGGGCACCGCCGAGGCGTTCCGCGGTGGCTGGTTCCATTCCGGGGATCTGGTTCGCCAGGACGAGGAGGGCTTCCTCTACGTCGTGGACCGCGCCAAGGATATGATCATCTCCGGCGGCGAGAACATCTACTGTGCCGAGGTCGAGAACGTCCTGTACGGGCATCCGAAGATCGCCGAGGCCGCGGTGATCGGTCGCGCACACGAGAAGTGGGGCGAGGTGCCGGTGGCCGTGGTCGTCCTCGCGGACGGGGCCGGTGAGCTGACCCTCGCCGAATTGGGGCCGCACCTCGACGAGAATCTCGCTCGTTTCAAACATCCCAAGGATCTCGTGATCATCGGGGAGCTGCCGCGCAACGCGAGCGGCAAGGTCGTCAAGCCGGAACTGCGCGACGCGTACGGCAGCAAGGACGCCGGTTTGGCCGACTGAGCGGGGAGGATCCGGACTCGGCGTGCTGCGGAGCAAACTTTCCGTCAGCGCGAGTCCAATACTTCCGGTGCGGCCCTCGACTTCGCAGAATGGCTGTCAAGGTCCGGGTCCGTGGGGCTGTGTGTGTTGTGCCCTCGGCATGTCGCATCGGTGCCGCGGGCAGTAGGCGTGAGGTAGCCACGCGCTGATATTCCGTTGCCGTCGAACGGCTTTCGGATATCCGCGGAGTGCGCCCGGCGTCGACACGTTCGTGAGACGAGGAAGTATTGATGACCGCGACGATCAGCGGCGCCGAACTGCGCGCACTACTCGACGACCGGGACCGCGAGGTGGCCCTGCTGGACGTTCGCGCGCCCGCTGCTCGTGCGGCCGGGCATATCGCCGTGAGCAGCGGGTTGCCGCTGCACGACCTGGAACACCGCATCCGGCAGGCGGTTCCGCGCACCGGGACGACCGTCGTGCTGGCCTCCGAGCCCGAACTCGACGAGCAGGCGGCGCACATTCTGACCGGTCTCGGGTACACCGACGTCGCGGTCGTGCGCGACGGGCTGGCGGGCTGGACCGCGGCGGGGGGTCGGCTCTACACCGGCACGAACGTGCGGAGCAAGACGCTCGGCGAGTGGATCGAAAAGCATTTCGGCACAGCGACCGTCGATGCGGACACGGTCGCGCGCTGGCGTGCCGAGGGCGCGGATGTCGTCGTGCTGGACAGCCGCCCGCACTCGGAGTACCTGCACCACCATATTCCGGGCGGATTGGACACCGGCGGCGGCTCGGAGCTGGCTTACCGTGGGCTGCAAGGGATCACGGGCCCGGAGACCACGATCGTGGTCAACTGCGCGGGCCGCACCCGCGGCATCGTCGGGGCGCAATCGCTGATCAACACCGGCATTCCGAATCAGGTGTATTCGCTGCACAACGGCACACCGGCCTGGGGGTGGGCAGGCGGGCGGATCGAGAGCGGTCCGGGAACTCCGCTCGACGCACCGGCGGATGTTCCGGCACACCTGATCGATTGGGCGGCAACGACTCTCGAACGGCTCGGGGTGCGGGTCGTGGACGCGTCGTCGGTCGGCGACGGCTCGCGCACCACCTATTCGATCGATATCCGCACCCCGGAGGAATTCGCTGCCGGTACGGTCGCGGACGCGCGGCACGTTCAGGGCGGGCAGCTGGTGCAGGCGAGCGATGAGCATCTGGCCGTGCTCGATGCCCGCGTTGTGCTCGTCGATACTCCCGACCTGGTCCGCGCCGCCAGTACGGTGCAGTGGCTGCGCTACCTGCACCGAGGGCCGATCGAGGTCGTCGTGGCTCGCCCGGAGATTCTGACGTCGCCCCGGCCGGAATCGCCTACGGTGCCCGAGGTTCCGGAGATCTCCGGGAAAGAACTCGCGGATGAACTCGAATCGAATTCTGCGCCGACGGTATTCGATCTTCGTTCTTCGCGTGAATACGAGCGCGGGCACCTGCCCGGCTCGATCCACGCGCGCCGGGAACACCTCCGGTCCGCAGCGCAGGGGAGAGGCCGGATCGTCCTGGTCGGCGACGAGCTGAACGACAAAACGGCCGATGTGGGCACCGATCTCCAGTCCGGCGGCGGACCAGTGGCGTACCGGCCCCACTTCGCGGCCCGCGACCTGCTCGACGCCGGACATGACGTGCGCGTCGTCCTCGGCGGACCGAGCAGCGTACCGGTGGAGCCGACCAGTGACGACCCGCACTACGCCGGGGAGATCGCCGACCGCGTGGGCCCGCCGCCCTTCGGCCCCGAACGCGATGCCTGGTACCGCGACTACTTCGATTGGGAATACGCGCTGCTGGGGAACTCCGAAGGCGATCGCGACTTCGACTTCGAGGCGAAAAGCTCGTGACCGTCGTCGCGCCGGTCGGCCTTCCCGCCGTCCGGACCCGAACTCGTTCCTACACAGGAGATTCCGGGCGCAGTGTGCGAATCCGGTCCGCCTCGCGGGTGACGTCGCTGGTGGTCCGGGTGGCGGTTCCGGTGTTGCTGATCGTGCTGTGGCAGATCAGTTCGTCGAGCGGCTGGGTCAGCGCCGGTGTGCTGCCCGGCCCGGCCGCCATCCTGGGCGCGTACAAGGAACTGTGGTCCTCCGGCGATCTGCAACAGGCGCTGCCGATCTCACTGCAACGCGCTGGCCTGGGACTGGTGATCGGCGGCGTCGCGGGCTTGGTGCTCGGCGTCGTGGCCGGGCTCTCGGCCACGGCGGAACGGATCTACGACGCGCCGTTGCAGATGATCCGCACGATCCCGTTCATCGCGATGATCCCGCTGTTCGTCGTATGGTTCGGCATCGGTGAGGAATCCAAGGTCGCGCTGATCGTCGGGGCGTCGATCTTTCCCGTCTACCTGAACACCTACCACGCGATCCGCGCGATCGATCCGAAACTGCTCGAGGTGTCGAGAACCTTCGAGATGTCGCGGTGGCAGACGATCCGCCTGGTGGTGGCGCCGATGGCGATGCCGGGAATTCTGGTCGGCTGGCGCTATGCGGCGGCCACCGCGTTGCTGGCGCTCGTCGCGGCGGAACAGATCAACTCCCAGGCGGGGATCGGCTATATCCTCAACACCGCCAACCAGTTTCAGCGCACCGACATCATCATCGCGGGCATCCTGATCTATGCCGTGCTCGGACTCGTCGTGGATGTGATCATGCGCGGCCTCGAGCGTGCACTGCTGCCGTGGAGGGCCACCCATGTCGGCGCCTGAGCTTCTCGATGAGTACGCGGCACCGCCGGATCAGGAGACAGTTGTTCGGCTGCAAGGCATTTCGAAGTCCTACGGTGACCAGGTCATTTTCGATGGCATCGATCTGACCGTCGCGCGCGGTGAATTCGTCGCGCTGCTGGGACCTTCCGGGACGGGTAAGACGACGCTGCTGCGGATCCTCGGTGGGCTCGAGGACGCGACATCCGGTCGGGCAACGATCGCGGAGCGGACCTCGGTGGTCTTCCAGGAGCCGAGACTGATTGCAGCCCAACGTGTCTGGCGCAACGTCGTGCTGGCGGACCGGGGCGGTGCGGCGAGGAAGCGATCGGCTCTCGCGGCCCTGGAAGAGGTCGGGCTCGCGGCGAAGGCTCGCGCTTGGCCCAAGACGCTGTCCGGTGGTGAGGCGCAACGGGTCGGGCTGGCCCGCGCGCTGTATCGATCACCGGAACTGTTGCTCCTGGACGAGCCGTTCGGCGCCCTGGACGCGTTCACCCGGCGCACTGCCCAGGATCTGGTGCTTCGGCTCTGGGCCGAACACCGGCCGGGTGTGCTGCTGGTCACGCACGACATCGAGGAGTCACTCCTGCTGGCCGATCGCGTGATCGTGCTCGGCAACGGCCGCATTCAGGCCGATATCCCGATCCCGGTGGCGCGGCCCCGCGACGCCACCGCGGTCGACTTCAACGACATCAAGCGCGAGGTTCTGCACCGATTGGGTGAGGTCTCGTCGCACGCGAGCCGATGAAAAATTCGGCTCGGCGGTTCTACGGAAAGACAGTATGAAGAAGTTATTCGGAAAACGATTCGTGGTGGCCGTGGTCGCCCTGTTGGCTCTCACCATGGTCGGCGCGTGCGCGGACAACGGATCCGGACGCGTGCGTCTGCGAATCTCGTACCAGGACACCGCGTTTCCTGCCCTGATCCAGGCGTCGGGTGTGCTCTCGGGCACGAAGTACGACGTCGAGTGGAGCAATCTGACCGGCCCGGCGGCCAATCTGCAAGCGCTGTACGGGGGTGCGATCGACCTCGGGCATATGGGCGACACCTCGTTGACCATCGAACAGGCCAATTCCAAGACCACCTGGACGAAACAGAACGCACCGCTCGCGATCGTCGCCGGTTGGCGCAACAACTACGATCCCCGGTACGCGCCGCTGGTCACCGCGGTGCGAACCTCGGCGGGGATCGACACGCCCGCCCAATTGCGCGGGCACAGTTGGGCATACAACTTCGGCGGCTACAACCACGCCCAATACCTGGCGTCACTGGTCAAGGCGGGCACGAGCCCCGGGGACATCCAGCCCAAGCAGTTCACCGACGGCGCGACCGCTGCGGCGGCCTTCAACGACGGGCGCACCGATGTGTACTCCGGATCCCAGGCCGCGATTCTGAGCTCGTTGCAGTCCGGTCAGGCGAAGATTCTGCTCACCGAGCAGGACACCGGAATTCCGGCCCTGGGAGTCTGGACCGCGTCCCGAAAGGCGCTGGCGGACAAGACCAAAGATGGTGCGTTGCAGGACTTCTTCGGCCGGTTGTCCGGATTCTGGAGCTGGTACGACGCCCACCCCGACGCGGCGAAGGCGATCATCGAGAAGCAGTTGAAGGTGGGCGAGGCCAGAGCCGAATTCGAATATCACGTCCGCAGCGGATCGTTCTGGAATTTCGACGCGAATCTGATTGCGCAGGAACAACAGGTCGCCGTGACGCTGCATGCGGGCGGAGTGATTCCGAAACTGCCCGACGACGTCGGCATCGGGTTCGACCCCCGGTACAACCAAGCGCAGAAGGCGATCGGCTCACTGGCCGCGGAGGCGCAGAAGTGAGCGCCGGATTCGCCGAATCCCTTCGCGGACAAGCATCTTCCGGGACCCCTCGGCAACTCCACCTGAACGTCAACGTGAACAGCTCCGGTCGGCATCCGGCTTCGTGGCAGGTCCAGCCGGATCCGCTCGGATTCCTGAATCCGGACTACTTCGAGGAGATCGGCCGCCTGGCCGAACGCGGACGCCTGGACGCGGTCTTCTTCAGCGACGGATTCGACTACGGCGCACCGGCGGTGGCGCGGCCGTGGCAGTCGCTCGATCCGTTCATCCCGCTGACGGCGGTGGCCCGGGTCACCGAACATGTGGGCCTGGTGGCCACGGTGTCCTCCAGCTTCCAGCATCCGTACAACATCGCCCGGGTCGTCGCCTCGCTCGATCAGATCTCCGGTGGGCGGGCGGCGTGGAATGTGGTCGCGACGCGGTCGCCGCAGGCGGCGCCGCTGTTCGGTCTCGACGCACTCGCCGGCCATGACGACCGGTACGCCCGCGCGGCGGAGGCCGTGGAAGTGGTGCTCGCCCTGTGGAACTCGTGGGATCGCGATGCGTTGATCGCCGACCGGAAGTCCGGAAAATTCGCCGACGTGGACCGAATTCACCCGATCGCACACCGCGGCGAACACTTCACCGTGAGCGGCGCGCTGAATGTGCCGCGCTCGCCACAGGGCCGTCCGGTGCTGTTGCAGGCCGGGGGATCCGCGCAGGGCATCGCGCTGGCCGCGCGGTACGCCGATGCCGTGTTCTCCGTCGCGCACACGCTCGAGGGTGCTCAGGAGTTCTACCGCGACGTCAAGCAGCAGGCGCTGGCCCACGGCCGCCGCGACGATCAGGTGGTGATCCTGCCCGGACTGTTTCCGATCCTGGGTTCCACCGAACGCGAGGCCCGTGAGCGCAAACAGTGGCTCGACGACGTGGCCGGATTCGACCGCGAACTCGAATCACTCAGCACCACACTCGGTCTCGAGCCCGGGGACCTGCACCTGGACCGGCAGCTGCCGTGGGATCTCCTCGACCGCACGACGGTGAACTCCAGCCAGGGCTTCGCCGCCGCGATCCTCGACCTCGCCCGCCGCGACGAGTTGACCGTGCGTGAGCTGCTGGAGCGCAACCCCAATGGACACCGCAGCATCGTCGGCACGCCCGAACAGGTCGCGGACAGTATCGAGAAGTGGTTCGTCGGCCGGGCCGCCGACGGCTTCAACCTGAATGTCGATTTCTTCCCGGACGGCCTGGCCGCGATCGTCGACCAACTGGTCCCCGAACTACAGCGCCGCGGCATCTTCCGCACCGAGTACTCCGGCACGACCCTGCGAAGCAACCTCGGACTCGAGGAACCCTCCTGAAGGGGCCGCGCGCGGTCGGACTCCTATGCCGAACTCGCGGCGGAACCCGAGCCGCCGCGACGCAGATCCAGCGCCAGCTGGAAGTCGAAGCGGTCGCTCCACTGGGACAGATCGCCCCCGGTGAGTTCCTCGACCCGGCGGATCCGGCAGCGCAGGGTGTTGACGTGCAGGTGGCGCTGCGCGGCCACGGTCCGCCAGGTGCTCGGCGGCACCGGTCATTCTGCCGCCCAGAACCCGCCGTGAGCGCGGGCGGCCTCCTCCGCGAGCAGCGGGCCGACCACCTCGATCTGCCGTTGCCCGCGCGCGAACACTTCGCGGCACGGCAACGCCATGGTGAGGTTGTCGGGATGGGATCCGGTGAGCCGCAACAGGTCCTGTTCTGCGAGGCCGAACACCACCCGGCCGATGCCGCACCAGTAGATCGCCCCGGCGCACATCGCGCACGGCTCGGTGCTGGTGTACAGAGTTGTGCCGCGCAGGAATTCCGGTGTGTAGGCGTGCCCGGCCAGCCGCACCAGATTCGTCTCGGCGTGACCGGTGCAGTCGTGGTCGGTGACCACGGTGTTCTTCGCCTCCGACAGCACCGTCCCATCGGGGCCGGCGAGCACGGCGCCGAAGGGGTGGTTGCCGTCTGCGACCGCCTCCGCGGACAGGCGGATGGCGTGGCGCAGGTGCTCGAGATCGCGGGCGGCCGTGGGGGTCTCGGAGGGTGGCGGTGATCCGGCTGGCGCGGACACGGAGACTCCTTTCAGAGCGGCTGATGAGCACAGTGGGAGAGGCCGACGGTAGCAGTCGCCGCACCCCGATACGAGCACACCGCGTCCGAAGCGGCGCGGCCGCCGACCGTCCGCGGCGGGCGAGACTATCCGGGGGCGAGGGTCCGGGACCTGGTGATGACGCGTAGCAGTGTGTTGTAGGCGGGGCGTTCGACCCAGGCGGTCAGACCCCAACCGAGCAGACCGGCGGCCAGGACGGCGCCGGTGACCCATATCCAGGAAGGGCAGCCGAGTCGGGCGAGGCGATCCTCGAGCAGGTACCCGATGCTCTGGTGCATCAGATAGATGCCGTAGGAACGGGCCGCGATCCAACGCACCGGGGTCACGAACACGGCCGGGAGGGGCCAGTCGGGGCCGCGGGCGGCCAGGCACATCAGCGCCAGACCGACGCCGACGAGTGCGACGGAAGTCACCGGCGGATGCACCTTCTCGGCGACCAGCACCGCGGCCAGCAACAGCGCCAGATGCACCGTGCCCAGGCGTCGGCTCGCCCAGCGCTGCACGGCGACTCCCGCGACGAGCAGATGAGCCATGCACAGCCCGCTGCCCTCCAGCGCGACCACCAGCCACACCGACGGATGATCGCCCATCCAGATCTCCCGGATCACCACCGGAACCAGCACCACGGCCCACAGGATCGGCATCACCGCGCGACCGCCCACCCGCCGAGAGGCCAGCAGCGCCATGGCGGTGAACCCGGCGACCTGCACCGGCAGCGTCCACCAGGACAGGTCGATGTACGCCACATTCGGCAGCAGCTGCTGCATCAGGAACAGATTGCCCACCAGATCGGTCCACCGCAGCTGGTGCAGGCTGAACTCGGCGGGGCTCAACAGTTTGACGACCGCGAACACCACGACCACGGCCACCAGATAGGCGGGCAGCAGCCGCGCGAACCGCCGAGCCAGCCAGCGCCCCGGTGGGTTGCGCCGGAGCGTCACGGCGGCGAAATATCCGGAAACCATGATCAGGATCGATGCGCCGCAGGTATGGGTCCACGCGTGCGGAAGTTCCGGGATCCCGGGTTCGGTCGTGGGCCCCAGATATGTGTCGTGGAACAACACGATCTCGATCAGGGCCAGCACGCGAATCACGTCCCAGCTGACCCGCCGTCCGGAGGAGGCGGGGGCGGCGGAACCGGTGTCGGATACGGGCGGCGTCACGGCATGCACCGCCGAGGCCGTGTCGGTCACCGGCCGCCGTCGCATCCGTTTCTCACCTCATCGCGTCATCGTGGTCGACCGGACTCGGCCGTGGCGTTGATGTGTCACGATGCCCGATCCGAGACCGATTCGGCAACATCGCGGTTCGGTGGGCACACTGCCACACCGATACCGCGGGCGCGGGTGCGGCCTCAGCCCTGGGCCGCGGCGATCAACCGCTGGTGCAGCCAGCTCAGAGCGGTGGCGCCGCTGGAGTCGACCCCGTATCGGGGGTAGCTCTGGTGGATTCCGGACTTCAGGAAGTCGTCGATCTGCTTCTTGCGCTGGTTGTACTCGGCGTTGGTGATCTGATTGTTCAGCAGGCCCAGACCGCCGGCGGCCAGCGCATCGTTGAGCAGGGTGGAGACCTCCTGCTGATAGGTCCCGAGCTGGGCCGGGTCCGGATTCGACAGCTGCACCAGCAACCCGCCGATCCGACCGGCGAAGTCGCCGTTGGGCATCGAGCAGTACAGATCGCCCGCGGCGCAGAAGGTGTAGGTCCTGGGGCCGACCCAGCCGAAGCCGCCGGCTCGCGGACCGCTGGCGCCCGCGCCCGGGACGGGCGGGCCGATCAGCTGGTCGGTCGGGGACCGGCGCGGATCGGCGATCAGTCCAACCAGCGACACCCGATTCGCCGGCACGACACCGAGGCCGGTGCCGATCGAGGCGGCCACGTCACCGGCGGCGTCCGCGCCCTGGCTGTACCCCAGCAGCGCGAATCGCGTTGCGCCACAGCGTTGCGCCATCGCGCCGATCATGCCGCGGGTGCGGTTGACGGCTTCCTGCTTGGAGCGACCGTAGACGTCCCCTTCCCAAGGGAACGCGGTGGCCGCGTAGTTGACGTAGTCGGTCCGGACGTTGCCCGGCAGATTGTTCGTCACGGAGGCGAGCATCCCCTTGCCCGGATCCTTGTCCGAGGTCTCCCAGGTCCCGGGGACCGCGACGACATACAGGCTGGGGCAGGCCGAGGGGGCAGCCTCCGCGGTGGATCTCACGCCGAGGGGGAGGGCGGCGGTCACCACGGCCGCAGCGCTCGCGACGGTGGCCTTCCAACGAGAATGCATCGGATACTCCGGGGGGTCACGGCCGACATCCCGTCGGACCGATGTGCAGCTACTGTGAGAGTGTAAGAGGCCGATGAAAATAGCGCAGGATTAGCCGATTGCTACTCGTGTGCCGTGGGGATCGTCGGTCGGCTCGCAGGTCCGGCTCAGCTGCCGCACAGGGTTCCTCGGCACGATCGACCTCGTGCTCATTTCAGTATCGATGCTCCTGCTTGTGGTGGCGCTCGCCGGGCTTATCGCGCGTTCGACGAACTCCCGGCGGCAGCCGGTGATCGTGGCTGGCGCATTTGCGCCGTGGCTGATGGCCGCGGCCGCGCCCGCGGCGGTGCTGGCCGCGGTGGCGCAGGAGTGGGTGGCGGTCCTGGTGAGCGTCGTCGTGCTCGGCGTCGCCGCGGGCACGCAGTGGCCGCTGTACCGGGAACGGTGGCGTCGGCGACCGCCCGCTACAGGGCCCGCGGTGCGCGTGATGCAGGCCAATATCCTCGTCGGCCAGGCGGATCCGGATTCGATCGCGGCGACCGTCGATCGGCTGGGAATCGAGATCCTGACGATCTGCGAGGTGACGCCGCAAGGGCTGGACCGGATCATGGCCTCCCGCCTGCCGGAACTGCTGCCCTACCACTACTGCAGCACCGGCGAAGTCGGTGACGGCACCGGAATCTGGAGTCGCTACCCGCTGTCGGAAACCTGTCGGCACGACGGCTTCGTCACCGAACTGCTCTCTGCCGCAGTCGATCTGCCCGACGGCGGGTCCGTCCTGGTATTCGCCGTGCACCCCGTGCCGCCGTGGCCGCGCGATCCCGCAGACTGGCTGCGGGAGCTGGAACTGTTGCGGCAGTTGCTGGCCAAGGTTCCGGCCGACGCCGGACCGGTGGTGGTGGCAGGGGATTTCAACGCCACCACCGATCACCGTCCCTACCGCGCCCTGCTCGACGGGCCCTACCGCGACGCCGCGGTGTCGACCGGATCGGGCTTCCTGCCCACCTACGCCGCCGACCGCTGGTATCCGCCGGTCATCGCGATCGACCACATCCTCCTGCGCGACGCCGAACCGAACGAGGTGCACACCGTTGCCCTCCCAGGCTCCGACCACCGCGGCATCTGGGCGGCGATCACCCTGCACCGCTGAGCGGATTCCGGACCGGCGTGCGGTGTGGCGTCCGGATCCGTCCAGGTCCGGACGCCACACTGGGGCGGACAAGCCCGGACATCAGCCGATCGGTGAAAAGGGGAGCAGCTCATGACGGAGGAAGTGCACCAAACCGGAACTCGTGCCCCGATCGTCACGGCGACGGACGGTTCGGCAGTGTCCTACCAGGCGGTGGCCTGGGCCGCTGCCGCTGCGGCGCTACACGATTGCCCACTGGATACGGTCGCGTCGGTGGGATTTCAGGGGGCTTACGGCCCGGTGCCGTACCTGACCGCCGAGGCGATCGAGCAGATGCGCGAGAGCGGTGAGCAGATCATGGCCGAGGCGGTGCGGATCGCGTCGGAGGTGACCGCCGCGGACTCCGTCGAGATCCGCTCCGAGGTGACGTTCGATCCCATCATCGCCACACTGATCACCCACTCGCGCACCGCCCGCGCCCTGGTGGTCGGCAGCCGCGGCAGGGGCACGATCCAGCGCGCGCTGCTCGGTTCGGTGAGCTGGGCCATGATTCACCACGCGCACTGCCCCGTCGTGGTGGTGAGTTCGAGCGCGGGCACCGATCCGGTCTCCGCGCGCAAACCGGTTCTGGTCGGTGTCGACGGGAGCGTGAACAATGTGCCCGCTGTCGCCCTCGCCTTCCGGGAGGCGGCGCTGCGGGGGGTGGGCCTGACAGCATTGCGGTGCTGGAGCGACTCGACCGATATCGAACCACCGCTCGCAGCATGGGAACCGGTGCGGGAGAAGGAATTCGCGCTGCTCCTGGAAGATCTCGCGGTGCACCGCGAACGTCATCCGGAAGTTCCGGTGCACGGCGTGGTCGTCCGCGATCAGCCCGCGCGTGCGCTGCTGGCCGAATCCGACAGTGCGCAGTTGGTCGTCGTCGGCAGTCGCGGCCGAGGCGGATTTGCCGGGATGCTGCTCGGATCGACCAGCCGGGCCCTGGTGCAGTCGGTGGAATGCCCGATCGTCGTCGTGCGCGAGCCGGGGGTCGCGACCGCGGACGAATAGCTCCGGTCGGAACGACGGGCCGGATCGCCGCGGACGGGCATGATGGTCGTTGTCTCCCGCGGTGGTTGCCCGCCGCGGGCGGCGCGGAATTGGTCGGGCGCCGGCCCGACCGGTAGTTCACCGGAGGTAGGTCCGCGGGGCCGACAGGGCTGTCGGCACCCGGGAGGGAGCAGTTCGATGTCGATCGCCATCACCGAAGACCATGTCGCGCTTGCCGATACGGCCGCGAAGTTCCTGCGCAGGCGGGAGGCGCGTGGTGCCGGGCGGGCGTTGCTGGAGGCCGAGGACGAGACGCTGCCGCGGTTCTGGGACGAGGTTCCCGGCCTGGGCTGGCTGGGTCTGCACCTGCCCGAGGAGTACGGCGGGTCCGGGTACACGCTCGAGGAGTTGGTGCTCGTCGTGGCCGAACTGGGCACCGCGATCGCGCCGGGGCCGTTCGTGCCGACCGTGATCGCGAGTGCGTTCATCGCCGCTGCGGCAGAACCGAATACGCGGGACAAGCTGCTGCCCGGCCTGGCCGACGGTTCCACGACCGCGGCCGTGGCCACCACCGCGGGCCTGAGCATCGACGACGATGCGGTGAGCGGTTCGGTGGTGGTACTCGGCGGCGGGCTGGCCCGATTGCTGGTCCTGACAGCCGGGGACGACGTCGCGATCGTCGAGCTCGGTGACGGCGTGCAGGTGAAGACGCCGCAGAATCTCGATCCGACCCGCCGCTCGGCGCGCGTCACCCTCGACCGCGCGCCCGCGATCGTGGTGCCGGGTGCGGCACGCACGCTCCTGGACCTGCAACGGGTGATCCTGTCGGCGGAGGCGGCGGGCGTCGCCGCCGAGGCGACGCGGCTGGCCGCCGAATACGCCGAGAACCGGATCCAATTCGGCCGTCCGATCGCGATGTACCAGGCGGTGAAGCACCACTGCGCCAATATGGCCGTGGTCAGCGAGATGGCGGCCTCGGCGGTCTGGGACGCCGCGCGCGCGGCCCGCACCGGTGGCGATCAGCTCTCCTACGCCGCGGCGGTCGCGGCCGTGATCGCCGCTCCCGCAGCCGATTTCTGTGCCAATCACATGACCCAGGTGCACGGCGGCATCGCCATCACCTGGGAGCACGACGCGCACCTGTTCATGCGGCGCGCTACGGCGCTCAATCACGTGGTGGCTCCGGCGCGGGCGAGCGCCGATCTGGTCGACCTGACCCGCCGGGGCATTTCGCGGGCGAAGGCGTTCGAACTGCCGCCCGAGGCCGAGCCGGTGCGTGCGCGGGTGCGTGAATTCGCCCGCGAGACAGCCGATCTGCCCGCGGACGAACAGCGGACGAAGCTGATCGAGTCCGGCTACGTGATGCCGCACTGGCCCGAACCTTTCGGCCGCGGTGCGGGTGCGATCGAGCAGTTGGTGATCGAGCAGGAGTTCGCCGCGGCCGGGGTGACGCGTCCGTCCTACGGCATCACCGCGTGGAATGTGCTCACCATCATCCAGCACGGCAATCCGGATCAGCTCGAGCGCTGGGTGCGGCCCGCGCTCGATCAGGAGGTCGTGTGGTGTCAGCTGTTCAGTGAGCCCGAGGCCGGTTCGGACGCCGCGGGCATCAAGACCCGCGCGACGCGCGTGGACGGCGGCTGGCTGGTCAACGGCCAGAAGGTGTGGACCTCCGGCGCGCACCTGGCCGGAATGGGCTTCGCCACCGTGCGCACCGATCCCGACGTGCCCAAACATCAGGGCATCACGATGATGGCGATCGATATGCACGCAACGGGCGTGCAGGTGCGTCCGCTGAAGATGACCACGGGGAATTCGGAATTCAACGAGGTGTTCCTGACCGATGTGTTCGTGCCCGACGCCGATGTCGTCGGCCCGGTCGGCGGCGGCTGGACGGTCGCGCGCGCCACGCTCGGTAACGAGAGCGTCAGCATCGGCAGCGGTGGCTCCGGGGTGCTGAGTTTTCCGGGCAGCGCCTTGGTTCCGCTGTTCGATGCCACCCCCGATCGCCTCACCGGGGGTGCTGTGCGCATCGGCCGGTACATCGCCGAGCAGCAGGCGGTCGACCTGCTCAATCTGCGCGCGGCCGAGCGCGCCGTCACGGGCGCCGGACCCGGTCCCGAAGGGGCGATGGCCAAGCTCATCGTGTCGGAACTGGGCCACGAGTCGGCCGCCATCGTGAGCGAATTGCTCGGCGAGGACGGGTTGTTCATGGACGGCTTCGCGGCGACGGGGAACGTGATGGTGCTCATGCATCGCGCGATGTCGATCGCGGGCGGCACCTCGGAGATCAAGCGCAATCAGATCGGTGAGCGCATCCTCGGTCTGCCCCGTGACCCGCTGCTGAAATAGCCCGGGACGCGTCATCTAAAATTTCCAACTCGGAAATATTGCGAGATTGGAAAGTTTCCTCGACCATGGAGACGTGACGTCGCAGGGGCCACCGGGATTGCGTGAGCGCAAGAAGCAGGCGACCCGTGCGGCGTTGAGTCAGGCCGCATGGTCGCTGATGCTGGAGCAGGGTCTCAAGGCGGTGAGCCCGGAGAGCGTCGCCGAGATCGTCGGCGTCTCCGGGCGCACCTTCCGCAATTACTTCTTCTCGGTCGAAGAGGCCATCGTCGAGGCATCGGTGCGACACGTCGGATCGATGGCCGACGCGCTACGTGCCAGGCCGACACACGAGTCGGCCTGGGACGCGCTCGCCGCCGTCCTGCCCGACCTCGTCGCGACCATGGTGAGCAGCCGCGCCGACGTGGCGATGCTGCTGCGGGCCGGGCGGGACAATCCATCGATTCTGGCCGCCCATCTGACCTCGATCGACCGCATCGCGCGGGAGTTGACCCAGGCCGTCGCGGATCGCATGGGCACCGACCCCGAGCAGGACCTGTCCACCCGGCTGCTGGCCGCCGCGGCCGGGGTGACGGTACGCACCTCGCTGGAGGTGTGGTCCGCGGGCGATGGTTCGACCGACCTGTCGGATGTGGTCCGGGCCGGTCTCGCGCAGTTGCGCGCCGGTGTTCCGCGGGGCGGCATCGCGATGACCGGCTGACTCTTCTACCCCGTGGGGCGGACCGGGCTTCCGGTGCCGCGCGGGCTCGTTCGTGCACTGATCGATATGAGTAATCGCTGATAGTGAGGAAGATCGATGACCAGTACCGTCCACTCCGCCCCGCAGCTGCCGTTCGATCGCCCCAACGCGTTGGAGGTCGCGCCGCGGTATGCGGAGTTGCGCCGGCAGGCACCGGTGACCCGGGTGCTGAGTCCGGCGGGGGATCCGGCCTGGCTGGCGATGGGATACGCGGAGGTCAGGCAGATTCTGGGCGACCCGCGGTTCGGTCGCAGACATCCCACGCCGGAGACGGCGGCCAAGGTATCGCAGGCGGCCATCGCTGGCGGGCCGAGAGGGGATTACAACACCGAAACTCGTGATCACCAGCGCATGCGCAAGATGCTGGTGCCCGCGTTCTCCGCGCGGCGGATGGCCCGGCTCACCGAGCGGATCCAGGAGCTGACCGCCCGCTGCCTGGACGATATGCAGGCGTTGCGCGACGCCGATCCGAACACGCCGGTGGACCTGGACAAGGTGCTGGCATTTCCGTTGCCCGCCTTGGTGATCAGTGAATTGCTCGGGGTGCCGCCGGAGGATCGGGGGTTGTTCGGTGAGCTGTCCAAGCGGATGACCGCGATGTACGACGGCGCGGACGCGTGGGCCGCGCGGGCGGAACTCGAGGAGTACACCGCCGGGCTGGCCGCGGCCAAACGTGCGAATCCCGGCCCGGACGTGATCTCCGACGTGGTCGCCATGCAGCAGGACGATCCGACCTTCACCGACACCGACGTGGCCGAGCTGGCCGCGGGGCTGTTGTTCGCCGGGCACGAAACCACTTCCGGCCGAATCAGTTTCGGCGTGCTGTGGCTGCTGTCCGATGCGAGCCGGCGGGCGGCGTTCGCGGCCGATCCGGACGGGCGGGTCCAGCCCACGGTGGAGGAGATTCTGCGGCTGGCCGCGCCCTCGGCCGGTCCGGGTCTGCTGCGGTACGCGCGCGAGGACGTCGAGATCGGCGGGGTCACCATCGCCGCGGGCGAGTTGGTGCTGCTCAACACCGACTCCGCCAACCGCGACGAGTCGGTCTACGCCGACCCGTGGGAATTCCGAACCGATCGAAAGCCCAACGCCCACTTGACCTTCGGGCACGGCATGCACGTGTGCATCGGCGCCAACCTGGCGCGGACCGAGCTGCGGATCGTCTTCCCCGCGCTGTTCCACCGGTTCCCCGGGCTGCGCCTGGCCGTCGGTCTGGACGAGCTCGAACTCCAGTCACAGCGCGTCACCGGTGGTGTGGACCGGGTTCCCGTGCTGTGGTGAGTGTGGCGTTCCTCGCCCTCACCAGCGCCGTCGCCTGATCACCGATAGCGGTCCTGCAGCTTTCGCTTGACGAGTTTCCCCGTGGGGGTGCGGGGAAGCTCGTCGACGAAGTCGACACCGCGGGGGACTTTGTAGTGCGCGATCCGGTCCCGCAGGAAGGTACGCAATTCCTCGGCGAGTTCGGGGGAGGCGGTGATGCCGGGCGCCGGTTGGACCACCGCCTGCACCGATTCGCCCATCTCGGCATCCGGGATCCCGATCACCGCGGAGTCGAATACCTTGGGGTGCAACGCAAGTGCGTCCTCGATCTCCTGCGGGTAGATGTTCACCCCGCCGGAGATGATCATGAACGCCTTGCGGTCGGTGAGGAACAGGAATCCCTCGTCGTCGATGTAACCGACGTCGCCGGTGGTCGACCAGGCCGGGTGCTGCGGGTGGGTCGCCTCCGCGGTCTTGCCCGGATCGTTGTGATAGGCGAAGGGCATCTCGTCGCGTTCGAAGTAGATGGTGCCGACCTCACCGACGGCGAGATCGCGGCCGTCCTCCCCGCAGATGTGGATGACGCCCAGCGCGGCCTTCCCGACCGAACCCGGTCTGCGCAGCCACTGTTCGCTGTCGATCATGGTGACGCCGATACTTTCGGTCGCCGCGTAGTACTCGTACAGGACCGGGCCCCACCACTCGATCATGGCCTGTTTCACCTCGACCGGGCAGGGCGCGGCGGCGTGTATGGCCACTCGCAGGCTGGACACGTCGTACTTCGAGCGCACGGCGTCGTCGAGTTTGAGCATCCGCACGAACATGGTCGGCACCCACTGGCTGTGCGTCACGCGGTGGCGTTCGATCGTGGCCAGCGCCTCGCGGGCGTCGAACTTCTTCATCATCACCACGGTGCCGCCGAGTGCCTGGACCGTGGCGCAGAACCGCAGCGGCGCAGCGTGATACAGGGGTGCGGGGGACAGGTAGACGGTCTCGGTGTCGAAGCCGTACATCGGCCCGAAGACCTGCGTGACATCGGTCGGCTGATCGACCTGGTGATCGCGAAGCGGCGGTTTGATGCCCTTGGGGCGGCCCGTCGTCCCCGAGGAATACAGCATGTCCATGCCCGCGGGCTGCGAGGCCAGCGGTTCGGGAGAGCTGCCCGCGAGTGCGTCCTCGTACGAGTCGTAGCCCTCGACCGGGCCCCGGTAGGACAGGCGGATGGTCACCGCCGGGGTGTCGGGCACGATCTTCGCTGCCGCATCCGCCAGATGCGCCGAGACGACCAGGGCTTTCGCGCCGCAGTCGTTCACGATGTATGCGATCTCGGCCGCGGACAGATGACTGTTGACGGCAGTGAAGTAGAGACCGGTTCGCATTGCCGCCCAATAGACTTCGAACGTCCTGGGGTCGTTGTCGGTCAGCAGGGCGATATGGTCGCCGCGCCGCAGACCGGCGGCGTCCAGGTAGCGCGCCAGGCGCGCGGATTGCTCCTCCAGTTCGCGGTAGGTCACCACCTCCGTAGTGCCCGCGACGATGACGGCGGGCTTCTCCGGAAAATGTGCGGCATGGGCACCCGGGTACATGCGACCTCCTGAACTCACTGGACAGCGACCGATCGATCGGGTCGCGCCGATCGCGAGGTTACCTGTTCGCAACGCCACCCGGGCCCGCTCTGCGTGCTGTACCCAGCTCGCGTGACTGGCGGCGAGGTGGCGTGGGATCGGCTACACCTCGGCGGTCTCGGTGTGCAGGCCCTCGACCGCGCGCAGCACGTCGGTGAAGTCGATCAGTATCGTCAGCGACGATTCGGACAGGCCGTCGAGGTTTCGGGCCAGCCGTCGAATCCGCCTGTCGTGCAACGCTTCCAGGAGTGCGCCGTCCTGGCGGCGCTGCCATGTCTCGGGCTCCCGGTCGCCTCGCCCGCGAATGCCTCGTGCCCGCTTGCGCCTGCTGATCGGGATGAGTGTGTTCACGCTCACATGCTAGGGCGCGAACGCCCGCACCATGACCATGATCGAAATATTCGCGGACCGGTGTGCACCGGACCTGCAGCGATACCGTCTGATCGGTTCGAAGTCGATGGCGTCGGCGGGATCGTGCTAGTCGCCGGTCCAGTCGGGCAGGAATTTCTTCACGTCGACGTCCTGGAAAGGCGCGCGGATGAAGCGATCGCGTAGATCCCAGGGGACCGTGCAGTCGAAGATCGTCTTGGTGGAGATGCCGTGATCGACGTTGGTCCACAGGAAGTCCGGGGCGGCGGAGGGGTCCAGGGGGTGGCAGCGGACGCCGGGGATGGGCACGATCGAGCGTTCGGCCTGGAATCGGGTCGTCATGGCCCACATGACATCGTCGGTGTCGAAGATGTCCACGTCGTCGTCGACCAGGATGATGTGTTTCATCTCCGGGAAGGCGACTCAGGTCGGTCTCGTACGCGCGGGTCGGCTCGGCGGCCTTGGACACGATCAGATGCGTCTCGAAACCCAACTCGCGCAAGACATCCAGAGCGCGCACGGCGTAGACGACGTCCGTCGCTCCCGTCACGCCGACGATGATTCGTTCGGGACTCGTGGTGGTCGATGCAAGCTCCCTGGACCGATCGACTGCTGGACGACGACGTTCTAGTTGCTAACTATTCACTGAAGTCTGTGTTCGAGGTGGAGGTGACGCTGGAGCGAGCGGGGCATCTGCGTGCGTGTACTGGCGTGATCGTGTCATGGATACCACACGCAATCCCGTAGCGCCCCCGAAATGGCAACCTCTTGGCTATCGCCATGGGGCTGGCAAGTACTGCGGCGCGGGCACTAGAGAGGCATAGATTCAGCAATCTCTCGGCAAGGATTCCTCTGCTCCCGTGACACGGCCGAACCACGTAGTGGACCACGTAGTAGTCACGGTGTCGCCGGAAACCGTTGCCCGGCAATCTGTCCTGGAGACGTGATCCTGCACACAGCGGGGCGATCGAAAGGATATCCATGACAATTGCGACAGCAGAGCCGGACGCCCCCGCCACCGATCGTGGCGCCGTCTATCTCGAACGTGCCCGCAAGGTCGCGGAGCTGGTCGAAGCCGAGGCCGACGCGATCGAAGAACAGGCGACGATCACCGATGCCGTCTTCCGTGCACTCGCCGAGGCGGGCCTGTTCTGGATTCTGGTTCCGGAGGAGTACGGCGGCGCCGGACTCGACATCGTGAGCGCATTCAAGGTGGTCCAGGAGATCTCGCGCGCCGACGGCTCCACCGGCTGGGCGTTCATGGCCAACGCGTGCAGCACCGGCGTGGCCGTGGGATTCATGAACCAGGTCGGTGCGCGGGAAATGTTCGACGGTCCGGACCGGGGCATCACCGCGGGCATGATCCTGCCGACGGGCTCCGCGGTCCGCGTCGACGGCGGCTACCGCGTCACCGGTAAGTACCAGTTCGCCAGTGGATCGGCGCACGCGTCCTGGATCGGCGCGGGATTCGTCGTGCACGACGCCGACGGGAACCCGATCGTCGACGCCACCGGCACACCCGACTGCCGGATCGGCTTCCTCCCGCGCGCGGAAGTCGAATTCCTCGGCAACTGGAATGTGATGGGCATGGTGGGCACCGGTTCCTACGACTACAAGGTCGAGGACCGTTTCATCCCGGACAAATTCACCATGGAGACCTTCTCGACCGTCCCGACCCGTCCCGAGTCGGTCTACGAACTCGGGTTGCTGGGCATCGGCGTCGGCGGTCACGCACCGGTCGCGCTGGGTCTCGCGGAACGCGCGTTGCAGGAGATCGCCGGAATCGTCGCGGCCAAGCAGCGGCCCGGATATGCCACGGTGGTCGGCGATTCCGAGCTGTTCCAGCTGGATTTCGCCCGGCACGAGGCGCTGTATCGCGCCGCGCGGGCCTATGTCTACGAGGCATACGGCGATGCGGAGGCGACCGCCGCGGCGGGCGGGACGATCTCCGACGAGCAGCGTGCGCGCATGCGGCAGACGGCCACCTGGGCACAGGAGGTCGCCGGTGAGGTGGTGACCTTCGCGCATCGCTGGGCAGGTAGCGCCACCGTGCGCAACCCCAGCGCCCTGGGCCGGTGCGTCCGGGACGCGGCGGTTGCCACCCAGCACGCGCTGGTCGACCGGATGACGCTGGTCGAGGCCGCTCGCGCCATCGTCCCGGCCTACCAGCGCTGACATTTTCGAACCGCACCCGCCGTCTTTGACGGCGGGCAGAAAGGAATCCATCATGGGTCAGTTGGAGGGCAAAGTCGCCCTGGTGACCGGAGCCGCACGCGGCCAGGGACGTTCGCACGCGATCCGGCTCGCGCAGGAGGGTGCGGACATCATCGCGCTCGACATCTGCGGCGAGATCGCCAGCACCGCGTATCACGGGTCCACGGTCGAGGACCTGGACGAGACGGCGCGTGCGGTGGAGAAGACCGGACGCCGGGTGCGCACCGAAGTCGCCGATGTGCGCGATCTTTCGGCGCTGGAGCGTGCGGTCGCCGCGGGCATCGACGAATTCGGTCGCCTGGACACCGTCGTGGCCAACGCCGGGATCTTCTCCTCTGCGCCGTTGCACGAGTTGACCGAAGACCAATGGCAGGAGATGGTCGACATCAACCTGACCGGTGTGTGGAAGACCATGCGCGTCACCGTGCCGCGTCTGATCGAGCAGGGGCAGGGCGGGTCGATCGTCCTGATCAGCTCCACCGGTGGGCTACAGGGTTTCCCGAATTTCGCGCACTATGTCGCGGCCAAGCACGGGGTGACGGGCCTGGCCCGCACCGCCGCGAACGAGCTTGCGCCGCACAAGATTCGGTGTAACTCGGTGCACCCCTCGTCGGTGCTCACGGACATGATCGACCACGAGGCGATGTATCGACTGTTCCGGCCGGATCTGGACAAGCCGACGCATGAGGACTTCCGGGACGCCTGCCAGGCGGGGATGAACCTGCTGCCGATCCCGTGGCTGGAGCCGGTCGACATCTCCAACGCGGTCGTCTGGCTGGCATCGGATGCGTCGCGTTACGTCACGGGCGTCGCGTTGCCGGTGGATGCCGGAGCGATGTCCAAGGTCTAGCCGACACCCGATGTGACGCCGGTTGTTCCGGGCCTTCGGTTGGACGAGGCCCGGAAACAACTACAGCCGTTCGATGCCGTGTGCGGTGAGTTCGCCTCGACGTTCCAGGCCGAGTTTGCGCAGCACGTGTTCGACGTGGCCCTCGACCGTTCGGGTGGACAGCACGAGTTTTTCGGCGATCTGCTTGTTCGTCATGCCCTGGGCCAGCCATTCGGCAACCTCGCGCTCCCTCGGACTCAGCAGTTCGTCCTGGGCGTGCACGGTTCGGAGGCGGTGCTCGGAGCGGGGCTGATCTGGGCGAGCAGAACTCTCCGACGAGGATTCCGCCGAGACGAAGTCGAGCAGATCCGACATCGACATCGACTGACCCTTCTCCCAGTTCCGATCGAAGGTCCGGCGCTCACAGTGTGTCCGCGCGGTGTGGATCGCCCTCTCGCGCAACGCGATCCACCCTTCCGAACCGTAGAGCTGCTGACCGATCGCGCCCCACATCGACGAGGCCGCACCGAGGAGTACCGCGGCATGGGCCGCGGAGCCGAGTTCGGCCAGGGACCAGCCGAGGAGTTCGGTGAGCAGCGTCGTGCCGACGGCGTCGCCGAACTGCTGCTGGATCCGGATGCCGGACAGCGCGAACGCTCGCGCCTGCGCGAAGTCTCCTTCGCGCAGTGCCACCAGACCCAGGCCGTAGGTGGCATAGGAGTGGAACCACTGCTCGCCCACGGCCGCGGTATCTTCGTGCACCGTCCGGAACAACGTTCGCGCCTCGTCGATTTCGGCGGTGGCGCTGAACAGCATTCCCTGGTGGATCCGGAGCATGGCGATCCGGTCGGCCGGCGAGCCGTGCCTGGTGTATCCCGATGCCGCCTGGGCCATACTCGCCCGCGCGGTGTCGAAGTCACCGGCGAACAGCGCGCGCAGGCCGTCGAGATGGGTGAGCACCGTGGTCAGTGCGTCATCGCTCTCGGCGGTGGCGATGCTGCGCGCCCGGTGCAGCGAGTACCTCGCCGATTCCCGGTCGCCCTGTAGGACCTGTACCAAGGCGAGAACGGCGAGCAGGTGACCTTTCGTCGCGGCGCGCACGGCGGGTAGATCGATGATTCGGGTGAGCCACATCCGGTGCTCTCGCACCGAGATGCCGCACGCCCACAGGAACATCGCCGAACCCAGCGCTTCGGCCACATCCTGCACCGCCGAGTGGTCGTGGGGGTCGGAGATGACCGCCTCGAGGGCGGCGCGAATATTGCCGCGGTTGCGGTCGATCGCCATCACGTGACGTACCTGATCCGCGCTGTGCCATCCCGACGTCGTCGCGCGAACAGCGCTCACGCACCATCGCAGCAGTCTCGCGTTCAGCTCGTTGCGTTCCTGCAGTGCCAGTCGGTCCTGCCCGTACTCGCGCACCGATTCGAGCATCTGGAAACGGACGTGCCGATCGCATTCCTCCCGGCGCACAACCGATTTGGCCACCAGCGCCGCGATCGAGTCGATGATCACCTCGGTCGGTAGCTCCTCGTCCGTGCACACCTGCACGGCCATCGACAGATCGAAACCGTCGGTGAACACCGACAGCCGTGCCCACAGCCGCCGCTCCTGCGGTGTGCACAATTCGTAGCTCCAGTCCATGGTGGCGTGCAGGCTCCGGTGGCGCGGACATCGCGTCCGGGAGCCGACGGCCAGCACCGATACCCGGTGGTCCAGCAGTTCGGACAGGTCGTCGATCGAGAAGACCGTCAGGCGCGCGCAGGCGAGTTCGATCGCCAGCGGCAGGCCGTCGAGGCGGTCACAGATGCGTTCGATCGTGGCGATATCGTCGCCGCGCACTTCGAAGCCGGACAGGACCGCGGCGGCGCGTGCGGTGAAAAGCTCTACCGCGCCGCCGGTTTGGCCGCGGGTGGGCAGTGGCGAGAGGTTGAAGACGTATTCGCCGGGTATCGACAGATACTCCCGGGTAGTGGTGACGACGCGCAGCACGGATGTCGACTCGAGCAGCCGGGTGACCAATCGTGCGGCCGCGTCGATGACGTGTTCGCAGTTGTCGAGCACCAGGAGCATCCGGCGATTGCGCAGGTATTCGACCAGAGTCTCCTCGGGAAGCCGGTCGTGTGCGTCGCGATTCTCCAGGGCCAATCCGTCGCAGACGACCTGAGCGAGCATGCCCGGAGTCCGCACGGCGGTGAAATCGACGAACCGCACGCCGTCCGGGAAGGCGCGCCGGAATTCGTATGCGGCCTGGATCGCGAGGCGGGTCTTTCCGATGCCGCCGGGTCCGACGACGCTGACGAGCCGGTGTTCGCCGAGCAGCCGGCGCAATTCGCGCAACTCGACCCGTCGGCCCACGAACGTGGTGGCCGGGGCGGGGACGCCCGCGGCCACCCGATGCGAGGATTGTCGCGCGGCTTCGAGTTCGGCGCGGATCTGTTTCACCTTGCGGGCGAGCAGGGTTCGCGATCGCTGCCAGTGCACGCGGCGGGACAGGTCCGCGATCGAGATCTCCGGGTCCGCGACGATCAGCTCGCGCAGTTGCGCCTCGACGTCGTCGGTGACGCTGCCGCTCCGGCGGCGGTGATCCTCGGGCGGGCTGTCCAGGGACAGAGCCCGCCGCACCGTATTGCGCGACATCCCGAGCCGCAGCGCGATCCCTTTGATCGATTCGCCATCGCCATGACACCGGCGGATCTCGGACCACTCGTCGACGTTCATAATCCTCCACCAACTACTGAGACGTGGATCACTGTCCAATGTATGGCGTCGGTTCGCAAGCGATGGGGTCAGGTTGTGTCACCGAGCGAACCAGGGGACCGGCAACACATCCGTATTCGAGCCGAAAGATCGCCCTGAACTGGGTGGATGTGTCGACGCCGAGGGAGGTGGGCTGGATGCGCCGGATCACGTAGTTGGACGGTTACGACGGAGGTCGGCCGTCGGCGACAGTGATGACGACCACAGACGTCACCCCGAGGAGAACATATGACGATCCAGAATGCCGAGGCGCTGAAGGCCGCTTTCGCCGCTGCGGACAAGGGCGATCCGGTGCCACTGGTCAACCTGTACGACGATGCGATGATCTGGGCCGGCTTCACGCTGGACGGCACCCAGCGGCTCTACACCAAGGCCGAGTTCCTCGAAGCCTTCGGAATCCTGGCCAAGCTCGACGAGTCCCGCAACGAGGTGACCGACGTGTCGGTGATCGGCGATGAGATCGTCGTGGCCGATGTGCGCGCGTATCGGCGTCTGGGTGAGCACGAACTCGACATCACGATGGTGATGACCCATCGGTTCGTCGACGGGAAGGTCACCCACGGCGCGGATATCGTGCCGTCCTCGTTCGAACGGTTCTGGGCCGCAACCGGACTCACGGTCTGACGAGGTCGCGACGATGACTGTTCCGACCGCACCGGCGAGCAGGCGCGCCGCGGGCCGCCTCGATCAGGCCGTCGCCGCCTTGCGCACCGGGCATGTGGCCCTCGCCGTCGATGACATCATGGGCGCCGGATGCGACATGGTCGCGCTGGCGGATTCGGTCACGGTGTCGGCCGCTGTCTCGTTGGTGCGGTACGGATCAGGATTCATCTGTGCCACGGTCGACGAGCAGGCGTGCCGCCGTCTCGAATTACCGCCCGCCTGTTGGCGCGACGATTCCGACCGCTGGTATGTGGGTTCGATGCGGGTCTCGGTCGATTCGACCGTCGGCATCACCACCGGGATCTCGGCTCGCGACCGGGCCACGACACTGCGCGTGCTGGCCGATCCGTTCGCGACGCCGGGCGCGTTGCGGCGGCCGGGTCACGTGATTCCGGTGCTGGCCGAGCACCGCCCGTCGAACCGTCCCTCGATACTCGCGGCGACCGCCGAATTGTGCGGGCGCGCAGGCACATCGATGGCGTTCTGCGCGGTGGTCGAGGACCCCGCGTTGTCGGGTATTCCCTCCTTCAATTATTCCGACGTGGTGCGGGCTGCCGAGTCGGCGGTCGACGGCCGAGTCCGGTAGTGCGCTCCCCGGTCCGACTATCTGTACGAAAGAGCTACGAATGACCAATCTGACTCAGGTCTCGCTGGAGTCCGGATTCCGTGACGCGATGGCGCATTTGGCTGCGCCGGTGACCGTGGTGACCGTCATGGCCGGTGAGCGGCCGCACGGCACCACCGTGAGCGCTGTCGTGTCACTGTCCATGCAGCCCTGTCTGATTTCCGTAGCCTTGGCCAAGAGTTCGGACTGCCTCGGATACATCGCGGAGTCGAACAGCTTCGGGGTCAATGTTCTGTCCTCTCACCAGCATGCGATGGCGCGACAGTTGGCCGGTAAGGGCGCTGCGAAATTCGACGGCATCGACTGGCAGGAATCGGCGGGCCTGCCGCGCTTGGCCGGTACCGCGATCTGGGTCGCTTGTACGGCACTCGAATTCGTCGACGGCGGAGACCACGAGATTATCGTCGGGCAGGTGCTCGAAGTGGACACCTCACCGGGGGCTGCCCCGCTGACCTATCATCGTCGCCAGTTCGGCACTCACGTGCCCAGTGATATCGCGTGAGTCCGTGGAACTTTCGATGACAGACAACTCGATGATCTCGCAGGCCCGCTCTCAGGTACTGGGCGACATACCGCGGCGCAGCGCACTGCGTTCACCGGACAAGACCGCCCTCGTGCATCGGGATACGCGAATTACGTTCGCGGAGTTCGATCGTCTGGTGGATTCCGCCGCGGCCTGTCTGTGGGAGCACGGGCTGCGTCCCGGTGACCGTCTCGCGATCATGTCGCACAATTGCTGGCAGTTCCCGGTCGTCATCTTCGGCGCGGCGCGCATCGGCGTCGTGGCCGTTCCGATCAACTTCATGCTGACCGCCGGGGAGGTCGCCTATCTCATCGACGACTGCCGCCCCTCGGGTTTCGTCGCCGAGGACGCACTGTGCCCGGTCGTCGACGAGGCGATCGAGAAAGCCGTCGTCGGTATTCCGGTCCGATTCGGCATATCGGTGGGCGAATCTCGTGCCGCGGACTGGCCGGACCTGGACGCGGCGTTGGCGAACGTCGCTTCCCCCGCACCGGACATCCAGGTCGACGACGACGCACTGATCAGAATCATGTACACCTCGGGCACCGAATCCCGCCCGAAAGGTGTCATGCACTCCAGTCGGACGCTGATGTGGCAGTACCTGAGCTGCATCGTCTCCGGCGGGAAACAGGACAGTGATATCGAGGTCCACGCGCTGCCGTTCTATCACTGCGCGCAGCTCGACAACTTCCTGATCCCGGATCTGTATCTCGGCGCGACCAGCATCATCCTCGATCGTCCGGATCCGGTCGCCATGCTCGGCGCGATCGAACAGCATGGTGTCACGAATCTCTTCTGCCCGCCCACGGTGTGGATATCGATTCTGCGCGAACTGGTTTCGGGCAACCGGGCTCCGATGACGTTGCGCAAGGGCTACTACGGCGCTTCCGCCTTGCCCAGGGAAGTCCTGAACGAACTGCGAGAAGCCCTTCCGGGCCTACAGCTGTGGAACTTCTACGGCCAGACCGAGATGGGGTCGCTCGCGACGGTACTTCCGCCTGCCGACCAGGATTCGCGCGGCGGTTCGGCCGGACGTGCCGCGTTGAACGTCTCGACGCTGATCCTCGACGATGCGGGAAGACCAGCGGGCGTCGGCGAAGTGGGGGAGATCGTGCACCGGAGCCCGCAGGTGACACTCGGTTACTTCAACCTGCCGGAGAAGACGCGCGAGGCATTCGCCGACGGCTGGTTCCATTCGGGTGACCTCGGATATTTCGACCGCGACGGCTACCTGTGGGTGGTCGACCGCAAGAAGGACATGGTCAAATCCGGCGGCGAGAACGTGGCCGGCCGCGAAGTGGAGGAAGTCCTCTACGAAATCCCCCAGATCTCCGAAGCGGCCGTCTACGGAATTCCCGACAGCCGGTGGATCGAGGCGGTGGCCGCGACGGTCGTGCTCGCCGACAACGTCGCGCTGACGACGCAGGACATCACCGAGCACTGCCGGAGCCGTCTCGCTCCGTACAAGGTGCCCAAGTCGATCAGGTTCGTCGAGGAACTCCCGAAGAACCCCAGCGGGAAGGTGCTCAAACGTATTCTGCGGGAGGATCATTCGGCCGAGTGATGCGATGGGGCGGGCGAACCCGGGGCCCGGCGGCGATGGATCTCGCCGCCGGGCCCCGACAGTTCAGCGGACTCACAAGAAGGAGTCCGAGCCGCTCAGGCCATAGCGCGGGTGATCGCCCAGGACGACCGACTCGAAGATGCCGAAGCCCGTCGCATCGCCCTCCTGAGTGCGAATGACGCAGTCGCGCAACTGATGTGCTTCCATGATCGTGTCGCGACCGGTCTTATCCGCGTACCGCTCGCCCGAGGTGTGGTCGACCCCGTGCCCCTGTCCGTGCCGCTCGCCCTTGAACCCGAAATAGTGCGCGGTGCCGAGGTGGAAACCGGTATCGGACACCGGGGCGATCTCCACGGTGCGGGTCTTGCCCCAGCCCGCGTCGAAGGTCATGGTGCCGCCGAGCAGGCGCCTGGTCGCGGGGTCGTATTTCAGGTCGTCGACCGCGCCGTGCAACGGCTCCTGGTGTCCGTCGGCGTAATCGACGAACCCGGAGAAGTAGTGCACCTCCCCGTTCACCCACTGGAGGTAGTGGTGGATCTCGTAGGGGTCGCTGCCGTCCTTGGGCTGGAAGTACATCCTCCGCGCGATATTCCGACGAAGCCGTCGATGACGTTGCGGTTGTGGTACTTACCGAGACCGAAATCGATCTGGAGTGAGCCGTCCCGCGCGAACAGCGAGCACCACACCTTCTCGGTCCAGGAGATGTCCGCGTGGAGACCGTGGCGAAGGTCCGGCTGGTGTTCTCCGAACGGTCGATCACCGGTTCGCTGGCCTACCTGCCCGCCGATTTCGATGCGGTGATCGCGGCCATGGCGGCGGGCTCCTACGACCCGGCGGGCTGGGTCGAGGAAGCCACCATGGCCGATGTGGTGGCTACGTTCCATCGGTTGCACGAGGGTGCGGGCACGAAGGTGCTGATCCGGGTCTGATCCGTCTCAGAACTGCGGATCGCGCCGGAGTTCGCTCTTCGCGATCGCCTGGATGTGCACCTCGTCCGGGCCGTCGAACAGGCGCATCGCGCGATGCCAGGCGTACATGGCGGCGAGCGGAGTCGTATCGGTGACTCCGGCTCCGCCGTGTACCTGGATGGCACGATCGATGACCCGCAGAGCGGTGCGCGGAACCGCGACCTTCGCCATGGCGACCAGATCCTTGGCCGCCTTGTTGCCGCTGGTGTCGATGACGTGGGCCGTGTGGTGGCACAGCAGCCTCGCCTGGTCGATCTCGATGCGCGATTCGGCGATCTGCTCGCGCACGACGCCTTGCTCCGCAAGCGACTTACCGAAGGCGACACGCTCTTTCGCACGTGCCACGAGCAACGAGAGCGCACGTTCTGCCGCGCCGAGGGCGCGCATGCAATGGTGGATGCGGCCCGGCCCGAGCCGCGCCTGCGCGGCGGCGAAACCGCCACCCTCCTCGCCGATGACGTTCTCGACCGGAACGCGCACATCGGTGAACAGGACTTCCGCGTGGCCGTGCTGGTCGTGGTGCCCCATCACGGGGTAGTCGCGAATCACCTGCACGCCCTTGGTGTCTCGCGGTATCAGCACCATCGTCTGCTGCCGGTGAACCGGTGCGGTGGGGTCGGTCTTGCCCATCAGGATGAAGAAGGCGCAGCGCGGATCCATCGCGCCACTGGTCCACCATTTGCGTCCGTTGATCACGTACTCGTCGCCGTCGCGTTCGATCCGAGTCGCGATATTCGTCGCGTCGCTGCTGGCGACATCGGGTTCGGTCATGGCGAACGCCGATCGGATATCGCCCGCGAGCAGCGGCTCGAGCCAATCTTGTTTCTGCTGTTCGCTACCCAGCAGATGCAGCAGTTCCATATTGCCGGTGTCGGGGGCCTGTCCGTTGATCGCTTCCGGCGCGATTTCCAGGCTCCACCCGGACAGTTCGGCGATCGGTGCGTACTCGAGCTGGGTCAGCCCGGAAGCCGCGGGCAGGAACAGGTTCCACAGACCCTCGGTCTTGGCGTACTGCTTCAACTCTTCGACGATCGGCGGCACGACGTGGTCGTCCGGTCCGGCCTCGCGACGCCACGTCAGGTAGTCGGCTTCGGCCGGCAGCACGCGCTCACGCATGAATCGCGCCATGCGCTCGTGCAGCTCCGATGCCCGCGGCGAGGGCGCGGGGAGTTCGTATCCGGTCATGAACACCTCCTGAACAAGACCGATCAAATGATCGGTACTGAACTATAGGGTGGCTCGGGGCAGGGCGTCAACGAGGAGCGCGGACGATATCGCGAGCGAACTCGATGTACTGCCGGGCGACCGCGTCGGGAGTGAGTTCGCCCGCGGGCGACCACCACTGCGGCAGTGCGGTGCACAGGGTCACCACCGCGCGGGCTGCTTCGCGCGGCAGCGGGGTGAGCATCGCGCCCCGGCGGCAACCCTCGGCGACCTCGTCCTCGACCATCTGCTGCACGTCCCGCCGCGCCGCCGCGATGCGGGTGCGATGCGGCTCGTCCAGGCTGCGCATCTCGCTGGCGCCGATGAAGCCGAGTTCGCGTCGATGGGTGTGGAACAGGGCGAGGCATTCGACCAGTCGCTCGAGCCGCTCGACCGGACCGTCGCCCTCCGCGCGCGCCGCGCGGCAACGTTCGCGCAGATCGTCCATCGTCAGGTCCAGCAGTGCGACGAGCAGATGCTGTTTGGTCGGCCAGTGGTGATACACCCCGGCGACCGAAAGCTCTGCCCGGTTGGCGATTTCGCGGATCGTCGCGCCGTGGTAGCCGAGTTCGACGAAGGCGTTCAGCGCGCCGGTGATGGGGGCGGGAAGCTGCAGCGGCGGGAAATCCCGCCACCTGCGATCGCTCTCGTTCGGCAGCGGCGCTCCGCGCAGTTCGGCGGGGTCGGTGTCGAACAGGCGCGCCGCGCCGGTGAGCCGGTCCTCGGAGATTCGCGCGAGTCCGTTCTCGATCGCACTCCAGGTGCCGACGCTCACGCCGATCTCCGGAGCGACGTCCCGGATGGTGAGCCCCTTCGCCTGCCGGGCCGCGCGCAACCGCCGCCCGAGCAGTTCGCGCTCCTCGTCGGCATTTCGTTCCTGCAGCTCTCGTGCGGTCAATCCAGGCTCCTTTCGCAGCAGGACGAGCCTAGTCGCCGTTGACATCGCCGGAGGTGTCGGCTAGCTTTCGATTCTGTTCAATTCTACCGGACGATCGCTCGGTCTCAGGATGGTGTTCATGTCGGCTCCGGCTATTCCCGGAATATCTGTACCTCAGCTCGAAGAGTTCATTCGTGCCGAGATCCCCGATCTGCTCAACGGCCCGTTGCGGGTCGAACTGCTCTCCGGCGGTCGGTCGAATCTGACCTATCGGCTGACGGACGGCACGACCGAGTGGGTGCTGCGCCGCCCACCGCTGGGGCACGTGCTCGCTACCGCGCACGACATGGATCGTGAATATCGGATGCTGCGCGCGCTGCATCCCACCGATGTCCCCGTGCCCGCACCGCTGGTGATCGCGGGCCCGGAGATCATCGGCGCGCCGTTCTACATCATGGAGTTCGCGCGCGGTGCGGTGCTGCGCGAGCGAGAGCAGCTCGACCGGATCAGCGCGAAGTCGAACGATCTCGCCGCCGGGCTCGTCGACACGCTCGCTCGTCTGCATCGGCTCGATCCCGAAGCGGTGGGTCTGGGCGATCTCGGGCGTCCGCAGGGATATCTCGAACGGCAACTGCGTCGTTGGGATGCTCAGGTGGCCGCGTCGCACAGCCGGGACCTGCCGGATCTGGTGGACCTGGGGGAGCGGCTGGCCGCTGCGCTGCCGTTCGGCCGCGCGGCCGCGCTGGTGCACGGTGATTATCGTCTCGACAACGTGGTGGTCGATCCGCAGAACGCCCGTGTCGTGGGCGTGCTCGACTGGGAAATGGCCACCCTCGGCGACCCGCTGACCGATCTGGCCTCGATGGTGATCTGGTGGGACGGTTTCCGCGGATTGGACAGTCCGGTCGCCGCGGTGCCCGGCGACGTGCCCGGATTCCCCACCGCCGACACGCTGGTCGCGCAGTACGCGGAGCTGACCGGCTGCGATCTGTCCGAATTCGGGTGGTACCTGGGATTCGCCTACTACAAGATCGCCGCGATCTTCGAAGGCATTCACTACCGCACACAGCAGGGCTTGACCGTCGGGGACGGGTTCGAACGGCTCGGTGCGATGGTGCCCGCGTTGATCGAACGCGGTCACACGGCGTTCGCCGAATACGTCGGCCCGCGCCCGGCGCACTGACAACACTCCCGGCCTCGCCGACGACCTGCACCGGGCGTCGGCGGGCTCGGTCGATGAGAGGGAATGCGTTGAAGGACAACAGTTTCCATGGCCGCACGCTGGTCATGTCCGGCGGCAGCCGAGGTATCGGGTACACGATCGCCGCGGAGTTCGCGGCGCGGGGCGGCAACGTCGTGCTGTTGGCAAAAACCGATGTGCCCGACCCTCGGCTGCCCGGGACCCTTCGTTCCGCCGTGGCCGAAATCGAATCGGCGGGCGGCAATGCGGTCGGTGTGGTCGGCGATGTTCGCAAGGACGCCGACGTCGAGCGCGTCGTGCAGACGGCTGTCGAACGATTCGGCGGCATCGACATCTGTGTCAACAACGCGAGTGTGCTCACCCTGTCCGGCACCGAGGATCTGCCGATGAAGCGCTTCGACCTCATGCAGCAGGTGAACGTGCGCGGAACCTTCGCCCTGACCCGCGGATGCCTTCCGTATCTGCGCAAGTCGTCACAGGGGCAGATCCTGACGTTGTCGCCGCCGCTGAACATGTCGCAGGAGTGGCTGGGCAAGCACCCCGGGTACATGTTGGCCAAATACGGAATGACGTTGCTGGCCATGGGATTCGGCGCGGAGTATGCCGACACCTCGGTGGTCAGCACCTGCTTGTGGCCGGAAACCACCATTGCCACTGCCGCCGTGGTGAACCTGCTGGGCGGGGCCGAAGCTGCTGCCCACGCGCGCAATCCGAAAATCATGGCGGACGCGGCGATGCGGATCTTCGGCGACCCATCCGGATACGCCAACCGGTGCGTGCTGGACGTGGACGTACTGGCCGAAGCCGGAATCACCGACCTCGACGAGTACGGGGGACAGCCTCCCCTCGAATACGACATCTTCGTGGATCCGCGCTGACAGCAACGGAATTCGCTTGATCCGCATCGTTCGATCGATGCGTCGGAACCAGATTCAGGAGACCAATGAATATCGACGGAACAGTCGCGGTGGTGACCGGTGGCGCGTCCGGGCTCGGCAACGCCACGGCTCGCGCACTGCACGCTCGGGGAGCCAAGGTGGTGCTGATCGATCTGCCGATGGCCGATCGGGAAGCGGCGACAGCCGGACTCGGCGCCGATGCGGTCTTCGCGGCCGCTGACGTCACATCCGCTACCGAAGTGGCGGCCGCGATCGATCGCGCCGCCGATCTCGGGGATCTGCGCATAGTCGTGAACTGCGCCGGTGTCGCCACACCCGGAAAGGTGCTCGGCAGGAGCGGACCTCTGCCCCTGGACGTTTTCGAGCGCGTGGTGCGCATCAATCTCGTCGGCACCTTCAACGTCATCCGGCTCGCTGCCGAGCGGATGGCCACCACCACACCGGTCGACGGGGAACGCGGCGTCATCATCGATACCGCCTCGGTCGCCGCCTTCGACGGTCAGGTCGGTCAGCCCGCGTACGCCGCGTCCAAGGGTGGTGTCGCGGCCATGACATTGCCGATCGCCCGGGAGTTGGCGCGTCACCTGATCCGCGTGGTGACGATCGCTCCCGGCATCTTCGAGACTCCGATGATGGCGGGGCTGCCCGCGGAGGCGCAGAAGTCTCTCGGCGAGCAGGTTCCGCACCCGTCCCGCCTGGGCAGGGCCGATGAATACGCCGCCCTGGCGACTCACATCGTTGAGAATGCCATGTTGAACGGGGAGACGATTCGTCTCGACGGCGCGATTCGGATGGCGCCGAAATAAGGCTCGTTCGCTCGGCGGTTGCGTGGTGAAGCTGAATTCCGTAGCAGCGCATGCATTGTCGCGATCGACAGTGGTTCTGCAGATCGGGAGTGTGGTCCGAGCCGGTGCCGGGTGCGGCGTTCGACGTGATACTCGAACGCCGCGATGGTGCACGGTGATGTCGGCTGCGGATCACCCGCGTTCGGCGACGACCGATTCGGGCGCGGACTGGTGCGGGCGCTGTCGGAACAGGATGACGACTGCCCCGCGCACCAGTAACAGCACCGCGCAGAAGAACATTGCGGTGCGCACGCCCGTGAGGGCCGCTGTGCCGTGATGCCGACGCCATGAGTGGCACGATGGCGGAATCGCACGTTACCGGGCATCCGGCTGCGGCTTGCATCGATGTGGTTGGACGAAATCACCCGCCCTTCCTGCACGGTCGCAGATAGAGCGGGTGAGGATGGGAGGCGCCGCGAGTCTGCGACGCCTCCCAGCGTTCTCGCGGTCAGAGGTCCATGAGATCCGCAGTGAGACTGGTCAATTCATTCTTGTAGGTCGCAACCAGCCCGACCAGTGAATTGGATTGTGCCTCCTGTGCTTTGATGATGGTCTCCAGGGCCAGCACCCGGCGTTCCAGTTTCGCGATGATCCGCGCCTGATCGTTGATCGTCGCCGCCTGCTCGTTGATGATCGCCCCGGCGCTGTCACCCGATGCGGCCGGCTTCTCCGCCAGCACAACCGAACTCGAGTACGCCACGAGATCCCGCGTCCCGACCGGTGCGGCTTCCGCCGCGTGCTCGGCATCCACCACACCTTCGGCATCGGTGTCGTCGGTTGCCGCATCCTCGGCAGGCTCGCTCGGTTCCGCCTGCGGTTCTTCGGTCTCCGCGTCCGCAGCTTCCCCTTCCAGCTCCGCTTCGGCGTCCGCCTCCGGCTCGGCGTCCACGAACGGTTCGGCCTCCGCGACCTCGTCGAGCACGCCCTCTTCGAGCGAAACACTCTCGCCGTCAACAGCTTCCTCGACCGGACCGGCAGGCTCGTCGTCGGTCAGCTCCTCGACGAGGAGCTCGGGGGAGTCTTCCGGATCCAGCTCAGGCTCCACCTCGGCTTCGGTTACCGCCTGGGTCGCGTGCTCCGGCTCGGTTTCGGCAGCTGGCTCGGCCGTTTGCTCCGATTCGGATTCAGCCACCGCCTGGATTGCGTGTTCCAGCTCGGTCTCCGCAACAGGCTCGGTTGCTTGCTCCGGATCGCTGTCGGCTGCTGGATCGGTTGCTTGTTCCGGTTCGGTTTCCGCCACAGGCTCGGTCTCGGCTACCGGCTCGGTTTCCTGTTCCGGATCGGTCTCGGTGGCTTGTTCCGCCTCGGTCTCGGCTACCGGCTCTGTCGCTTGCTCCGAATCGTCCTCTGCCTCTGCCTCTGCCTCTGCCTCTGCCTCTGCCTCTGCCTCTGCCTCTGCCTCTGCCTCTGCCTCTGGCGCGGCTGCGGCTTCCGGCTCTGCTTCTGCTTCGGAATCCTGCCCTGCTTCGGCTTCAGCATCTGTCACCAGTTCGGCTTCCGCTTCGATACCCGATTCCGGCTCGTCTTCGGCAACGGCCACGGTCTCCGCGGTCTGCTCGGCCGAATCACCCTCGTCCGCAACGGTTTCGTCGATGGCACCGACGGTCTCGGTGTCGACCGCTATCCCACCTTCTGCAACCACCGTTTCCGGCTCGGCCGAATCCTCTTGCACCGCAGGCTCGGCCTCAGCTTCCGTGACCAGCTCCGGCTCCGCCTGAGCATCTGAACTTGCCTCGGACTCTGCCGCGGGCTCGGTTTCGGTTTCCGGTTCGGGTTGCGCCTGAGCGTCGGAACTTGGCTCGGGCTCCTCCGCGGTTTCCGGCTCGGGTTGCGCCTGAGCATCCGAACTTGGCTCGGGCTCCTCCGCGGGCTCGGCTTCAGCTTGCAGTTCGGATTGTGCCTCGGTGTCGGAGTTCGGCTCAGGCTCGGCTTCCAGTTCGGGTTCGGCCTGAGCGTCGGAACTCGGCTCGGGCTCTACCGTAGGCTCAGCCTCGGCGTCGACCTCCGGTTGCGCTTCGGCGTCCGCGGTCACCTCGACCTCGGATTCCGCAGTCTCCTCAGTGACCTGGCTCCCCGACGGGTCGATCGCTTCCTCGACCTCGTCGCTTGCCGCAACCGGCGTATCCGCCTCAGCCTCGATCGGTGCTTCCACCTCGGCCTCGGTCTCATCCTGAGCGACGGCCTGATCCTCGACAGCTACCACTTCCGCGACCGCCTCGGCATCCGTGTCGCTGTCTGCTGCTGCGTCCTCCTCGGCAGCATCCGCCGCCACCGACTCCGCGCCGGATTCGTCCTCGGCCACCGCCGTGGTTTCAGCGGACTCGTCCGCCTCGGCGGCATCCTCCGCACCCGCATCCGCGACCAACTCGGCCGCCTCAGTCACAGCCTCGCCTTCAGCCGCAGCCTCGCCCTCTGACGCACTCTCGCCTTCAGCCGCAGTCTGCCCCTCAGGCGCAGCCTCACCCTCGGCGGCGGTCACACCCTCATCCTCCGCGGCCGTCTCGACCAGGGCCTGCTCCGCGTCAACCGTCGACTCGTCTGCGACGACCTCTTCACCCGTGACGGCAAGCGACTCTGCGGAATTGGCCACGGCCTCCGCCTCCCCGGACACGTCCGCATCGGGAGTGACGGTCTCACCCTCCTGTCGGGTTGCCTCCACTTCCTCCGCCTCGGTCCGAGCTACTTCCTCAGTGTCGGTAGGTGTTTCACTCTCGGCGGGTGTCTCGCTGTCGGCAGGTGCATCGCCCTCTGCCGGTGTCTCACTGTCCGCGGATGTCTCCGCGACATCGGCCTGCTCGCCCTGTGCCTCGTCCGCAACAGCGGCTGCGTCGGCGGCTGGCGCTTCGCCGTCTTCCGTGTCGGCCTCGACCGAATCCGATGCTTCGGCCACGACTTCCTCCGCTGATTCAGCGACCACGTCCACGGCATCGCCCGCACCGGCCCCGACCTCAGCCATGGGCTCCCCGGCGTCAGCGCCCTGCGTGGGATCTTCAGCCGAATCAGCCTGCGCCGCTGCGTCATCGGCGGCAGGCTCGGTGTCCGACTCGGCGACATCCGGTGCCGACTCCACACCCTCGGCGGCCCGCTCGTCCTCGGTAGCTGGCTGCAACTCGGCACCGGACTCACCGTCGGCGGACTCCGTACCCGCGACAGCCTCGTCTTCGACAGACACCGGTTCCGATTCCGCAGCGGTATCCACAGCCTCGGCCTCCGTATCAGCCTGCGCCACTGCGTCTTCGGAGATCTCTTCTGCCTCGGCCCCGGCAATCTCGTCCGCCGGAGTCTCAGCAGCGTCCCCGCCCTCGGCTACGGCTTCGCTGTCGGCACCCACCGGCTCCGTCTCGTCGGTCGTCTCCGCGACATCGGGTCCGGCCGTGGTCTCAGAGTCAGCTTGCACCACTGCGTCTTCGGTTGTCGTCTCCGGTTGGGACTCCTCAGCGGCAACCTCGTCTGCGGGAGTTTCGGCCGGAGCTGCTTCTTCGGTGTCGGTGGCGACCGTGTCTTCCTCGTCGGTCGTGTCCGCGATGTCGGATTCGGTCTCGGCCTCCGGGTCGGCCTGCGGTGCGGTGTCCTCGGTGATCTCGTCCGATTCGGACTCCTCAGGTGCAACCTCATCTGCGGAGGTTTCGGCCGCAGCCGCTTCTTCGGTGTCGGTAGTGACCGTGTCTTCCTCGTCGGTCGTGTCCGCGATGTCGGATTCGGTCTCCGTCTCCGGGTCGGCCTGCGATGCCGTGTCCTCGGTGAACTCCTCCGATTCGGATGCGTCGGTGGCAATCTCGTCTGCGGAGGTTTCGGCCGGAGCTGCTTCCTCGCTGTCGGTAGCGACCGGCTCCGTCGCGTCGGTCGTGTCTGCGATCTCGAGCCCGGCTCCGGGCTCCGGGTCGGCTTGTGTCGCTGCGTCTTCGGTGATTTCCTCCGACTCGGTTGCCGCAGCGGTCCCCTCTGCTGTGGCCTCGTCATCGGTCGCGGCGTCGCCGTCAATAGCGACCGGCTCCGTCTCGTCGGATTCGTCCGCGATTTCCGATTCGGCCTCCGGGGCAGCTTGCGACGCCGTATCTTCGGTGATCGTCTCCGGTTCGGACTCCGCAGCGGTGGCCTCCTCTGCCGGAGTATCGGCCGTACCCTCTGGGGCGCTGTCGCTATCTACCGTCTCAGCCTCGTCGATCGTGTCCGCAGCGGCGGTCCCCTCCTGGGCGGCCTCGTCCTCGGTCGCGGGGTTGCTGTCGGCAGTTACCGGCGCTATCTCCTCGGCTGTGTCGGATCCAGCCTCCGCGTCAGCCTGTGGCGCTTCGCCTTCGGTGATCTCCTCGGATTCGGCAACCGCAACGGCGGCCTCCTCAGTAGCCTCGTCCTCGGTCTCGGCGGCGCTGTCGGCAGCGACCGGCTTTGTCTCGTCGGTCGTATCGGCGACCTCGGATCCGGCCGCGGCTTCCGGGGCGGCCTGCGACGCTTCCTCCTTGATTGCCTCCGGCTCGGTCGCGCTCTCGGCGACCTCCTCTGTGGGAGTCTCCTCGGTAGCTTCGGTTGCGGCCTCGCTGTCGGTAGCTATCGACTCCGTCTCGTCCGCGATCTCGGTCTCCGGGTTGTGCTGCGGCGCTTCGTCTTCGACGACCAACGTCGACTCGGTCGATTCTGCCGCGGCCTCCTCGACAGTCCCGTCTTCGGTTGCGGTGTCGCTGTCCGCAGGGACCGGGTTCGTCTCGTCGGTTGTATCGGCGACCTCGGGCTCCGGGGTAGCGGTTGCCGCTTCCTCTCCGGCGGTCGGCTCCGACTCGGTCGCCGCGGCGGCGTCTTCGGTTGCGGTGTCGCTGTCGGCGGCTACCGGCTCTGTCTCATCGGTCGTGTTCGAGGGCTCGGATCCAGCCTCGGCCTGCGGGGTGATTTGCTGCGCTTCCTCTTCGTTGATCGACTCCGGCTCGGTCGCGTTCTCGGCGACCTCCTCTGCCGGAGACTCCTCGGTACCTTGGGCTTCCGCTTCGCTGTCGGTAGCTACCGGCTCTGTCTCGTCTGTCGTCTCCGCGATCTCGGATCCGGCTGCGGGCTCCGGGTCGGCTTGTGGCGCTTCGTCTTCGGAGACTGAAGTGGGCTCGGTCGCGGTTGCTGCGGTCGACTCGGCGGTGGCGCCGTCCTCAGTTGTGGCGTCGCCGTCGGTAGTTATCGGTTCCGGCTCCAGGGGCGGGTCCGCGATGTCGGATCCGGTTTCTTGCTGCGGATCCTCCTGCGGCGCTTCATCTTCGGTTACCGACTCCGAGTCGGCGGCCGTCTCCAATGTCGATGCCTCGGCCGATCCATCGGTCTCGGTGTCGCTGTCCTCGGCCGCCGTCTCATCTTCGGCGGTCGCTTCATCCTGTCCGGTCGACTCGCTCGCGTCGGCCGTTGATTCATCGGCGGCGGTCACCTCTGCCGTCACATTCGTGGCGGGCTCGTCCTCGATCCCCGCCTCGTCACTTTCCGTCAATCCTTCCGTAACCTCCTGTGTCCCTTCATTTTCGGCAACCGAAGGCTGACCCTCGACTTTCGGTTCACCCTCAGCGGGTGCCGTTCCGTTCACTGCGGTGGCACCGTTAGCTGTAGTGGTCTCCGCGGCGTCGGCCGTGTCGTCGTCGGTCATCGTCCGGTCGTCGGGAGTTGTCATAGTCCGTCCACCCTCTCGAAGGCGTGTGCTGAATCCCGGTATGAGCGCCCGGGGCCTACAGGGTCGCACGAGATCGAGGTTGCTGCGCGCGAATCCGTCCGCGCTGGTACGCAATTGGGCGTTCGCGCCCGAGGGATATCATTCTGTGATCGAAAATGCCGATGACGCTGCGCTCGCTGGCCTCGAGCGAACTTCGGCCGATAGCGCGACCACGCGCGGTCCACACGCCGAGATCGATTTAACCAGAAGGTTGCTCGCGTGGGAGGGGGTGTTCGATGCGGCCTTGGCTGCGGGCAACATCGCTGCCCCTCGGTTGCGAATCGGCAATGAGCGAAATGTGTTGGAGTCGAACGGCTTTGCGTGAGGCGTAACTGTCCGTCCAGTCCGGCTGGCAAGCTATTCTGTGAAATTGACCCTGCTCCAATGGGTTTCGAACCGGTCACATATCTGCATCGTCTTGGTGTCGCAAGGATTATTCGCCCAGGCCGCCCGCGCGGTCAGCGGCGAGACCGACCCGGCCGCCGGTGGGGCCGAACGATGCTCACCTGTTTCGCTGAGAGCGCAACAGTGCTGCACGCCCCGGCATCCGACCGCCGTCATCGCAACCGGCCCGCAGCGTCGGTCCGGCAGCGCTTCGACTGCTCCATACATCGAGCCCGAGATCATCTACGGAGTCCGCGGGGCTGCTGCGACAGCGGCCAAACTGCCGCCGGGCACATACCCCGTCCAAACGAACCGATCAACTCTCCGCGGAGCCGCTCTGCTCGGCGACCCACGCCGCGATCCGGGTGCGTGAGGTGAAACCGAGTTTGGTCAGGATGTGTTCGACGTGTCCGGCGGCAGTGCGTTGGGAGATGTGCAGACGACTGGCGACGGCCTTGTTGGTCAGGCCCTCGGCGACGAGGCCGGCCACCTCCCGCTCCCGTTTGGTCAGCTCCACCGACGGACCTGCGCCGGGCGGTGCGGCCTGCGGTTGCTCGTCCAGGGCATAGCCGGTCGCGGACAGCAGATCCAGTGACATGCCCTTGCGGTACGCGGTCTCGAACGCTTGCGGACCGAGCGTGCGACGGGCCGATCGTTCGCAGTCTTCGTGGTGGACTGCGGTTTCCGGGAACAGCACGGGGGACGCGCCGATCTCCCGGGCCAGTGCCTGTGCGGCGCCCAGCAGTACGGCGGTGCGGCGCGCACTGCCGTGGGTACCCACGACCCATGCCAATGTTTCCAGCGCTATCGCGGCCATGAGCAGATCTTGCTGCTTCCGGGCCTGCTGCAGCTGTTTGCGCAGCAACCCCAGCGCTCGATCGCGGTCGCCCTGGCGCCAGGCGGCCACCGCCGCTCCCCACAGGGCATACACCAGATGTACCGAACCGCCGTAGGATTCGATGATCTCGAGGGCCGTCTCGTAGCACCGCAGAGCCTGTGTGCTCTCGTCCCGTAATGCGTGCACCCAACCGAGCCCGAGCAGACACCAGATCCGCCCGTAGATGTCGTCCTGTTCGGTGAAGACCGCGAAGGCGGCCTGCAGGGGAGCGTCCGCGCTGGGCGAGTCGCCGATGCGGACCGCGTGCAGGCCCAGGGTGAGATTCGCGAACGCCTGCACGATCGGGTTGTCGCTGCCTGCGATCAGATCCCGTGCTTGCTGCGCTATGGCGGACGCAACCGCGAGATCGTCCTGGGACTCGGTCACCAGGCAGGCGCGCCAGAGTGCTCTGGCCCGCGCCGCCGTGGCGGTAGCGGGCTCGAGGGCGAGAGCGTGGTCCAGCCAGTGCCGAGCCTCGCCGAGTTGGCCTCGGGAGAACCAGAACAGCTGGATGGTCGCCGCGAACGACAACGCGGCGTCGGGTTCCAGGTCGGTGACCGTCAGGCACGATCGCAATGCTTCTCGGAGGTTCGTTTGTTCGCGTTCGATGCGGGCGATCCAGTCGCGCTGGCGCGGGCTGAACCAGTCGGCTTCCACGCGCTCGGCGAACTCGCGGTACCAATCCCGGTGGCGGCGAAGCAGTTCCGGATATTCGCCGGCCTCCTGGAGTTTGCCGCGCCCGTATTCGCGCACCGTCTCGAGCATCCGGAAGCGCACGACCGCATCGGACTCCTCCCGGATCACGACCGACTTGTCGACCAGCGCGGCCAGTACGTCGAACAGATTCTCCGCCGCGAGGCCGCACGAGCACACCTGTTCGGCGGCGTCGAGCTCGAAACCGCCGGCGAATACCGAAAGGTGAGCCCACACTTGCTGTTCGGCCGGAGTACACAGTGAAAAACTCCAGTCGATGCACCATTGCAGCGTCTGCTGGCGGCTCGGCGCGCTTCGGCTGCCGCGGGTCAGCAGTGCATATCTGTCGGTGAGCCGCGCCCGGACCTGTTCGGGCGACAGCGTCCGCAGCCGGGCCGCGGCCAACTCGATCGCCAACGGCAAGCCGTCGAGGCGCTGACAGATCTCGGTCACGGCGGCGAGATTGCCCTCGGTGAGTGTGAAGTCGGGGACCGCGGCGGTGGCCCGTTCGACGAACAGGTTGACCGCGTCATACCGGCGTGCACCTCGCAGCGACGGGTGCCGATCCGAATCGGGAGCGGATAGTGGCTGCACGTGCAGCACCGCTTCGCCACCGATGTTCAAGGGCTCCCGGCTGGTGGCGAGGATCCGCAACGTCGGACATGCCCGCAGCAGCGTCTCCGCGACCTTCGCCGTCGCATCCACGATCTGCTCGCAGTTGTCCAGCACCAGCAGCGCCCGGCGCGACGCGAGATATTCGACCAGCACGTCCAGCACCGGCTGTGCCTGGGGACGCAACCCCACAGCCGCGGCGATCACGCCCGGCAGGAGAGCGCCGTCGTGCAACTCCGCGAGTTCGACCAGCCACACCCCGTCGGCGAAATCCCGCTGCGCCCCGGTAGCCACCCGCAACGCCAGTCGCGTCTTGCCCACCCCGCCGATTCCGGTCGACGTCACCAGCCGGGAGTTCGCCAACAGATGTTTGGCCTCGGTCAGATCGGTGCGCCGGCCGACGAAACTCGTCAGCTCCATCGGCAGCAGCGCCTTGGCGCCGGCCGGTGAACCGAACCGCACGTGCCTGCGTACCGGCGCGCGGCCACTGGTCAGCGGAACCGGCGGAACCGAGGTGCTCTCCGGCGGCGGCGCAACCGCTTCGGCCCGTACCGCCATCTCATCGACGGATCCGCCGCGCCCGGCCTGCAGACGCTGCAACTGCGCACCCAATGCCGCGGGGGAGGGTCGTTGCGCGGGATCACGGGCCATCGCCTGTTCGACCACCATCGCGATGTCGTCGTCGATGCCGTGCTCGCGCGGATTCGGCACCGGTTGGCTGGTGATGCGCAGGAACTGGGCCACGACCTGCTCGCCGCTGTGCCGTTCGAACGCGGCATGCCCGGTCAGCGCAGCGAACAAGGTGGCGCCGAGTCCGTAGACGTCGGCCGCCGGAGTGGGCGCCTCGCCGGCCAGTACCTCCGGCGCGGTGAACGCCGGCGAACCGGTGACCGTGCCGGTCGCGGTGCGAAATCCGCCGGGGATGCGCGCGATCCCGAAATCGGTCAGTGCCGGTTCACCGTATTCGGACATCAGGATGTTGCCGGGTTTGATGTCGCGGTGCAGGATGCCGAGCCGGTGTCCGGTCTCGAGAGCCCCGGCCAGCTTCACCCCCAGTTGCAGCGTCTGCTCGACCGACAGCGGGCCGTGCCGGCGGATCCACACCTCGAGGGAATCCTGCGGATAGAAAGGCATCACCAGATAGGGCAACCCGGACGTGGTGGTACCCACCTGCAGCACGCCCACGATGTTCGGATGCCCGGTCAGCCGGCCCATCGCCCGCTGTTCCCGGACGAACCGCTCCCGATCTTGCTCGTCCAGGTCGCCGGTGAGCACCTTGATCGCCACGACACGGTCCAGGGCCACCTGGTTGCAGCGGTACACCACGCCGAAACCGCCGCGGCCGATCTCCTGGGCGTCGCCGAATCCGGCATCCGTCAGCTCCGCCGCGACGTCGTAGATCGCGGTGTGCTGTGTCTTCAACGGGTCGCTGTCGCCCATATGCCGGTCCTGATTCGTGACATATCAAGGGTACTTCGCGGTCACCGGCGTGGCCGCCGCGCGCCGCAGAGTGGCGCCCTGCCTGTGATCGACGCAAAGCCTCATCTGCAGAGCCTGTCGTGTTGCCCATCGACCCGTGACGAGTGAGGACTTATGGGGGCATCCGCGGTGTCTGGCCGCGAGTAGATTCCGAACTGCGCGATGTGTTTGGTCCGGTTCTTCGGGGTGGCAGCGAAGCCGATCATCTACCGCACGGTCCGTGGCGCGCCCGCACCGCGTGGTTCCTGTCCTCCACTGCTCGGTCGTGATGCCGGATATCAGCAGTTTCGCTGCGAGAACTCACGATTCGACGGTCGCACACATCAGGTAGAGGAGGCTCGTCATGTCCGTCGACATGGACAAGCTGCACGAGTTCATGGGCCGGTTCGTCGCCGACCTGGGGGCTACGTTCGCGGCAGGCAACGTGGTGATCGGACACAACCTCGGGCTGTATCGAGCCCTGGCCGAGGGCCCGGCGCTCCCCGCCGAACTCGCCGAGCGCACGGGTACCGATCCGCGCTACGTCACCGAGTGGTTGCGCGGCCAGGCGGCCGGTGGATACGTGGAGTACGACGCGGCGAGCGACACCTACTCGATGACCGAGGAACAGGTGTTCACCCTCACCAACCCGGACGGCGGGGTCTATCTGCCGGGTGCATTCGTGCTCGCGCTCGGCGCGCTGAAGGCCGAACCGCGGATCACCGAGGCGTTCCGCACCGGTGACGGGATGGGCTGGCACGAGCACGACCAGTACGTCTTCACCGGGTGTGAGCAGTTCTTTCGTCCCGGATACGCCGCCAACCTGGTTCCGTCCTGGATCCCGGCACTGGACGGCGTGCAGGACAAACTTCGTGCCGGGGCGAACGTCGCCGATATCGGTTGCGGGCTCGGCGCATCGGGGATCCTGCTGGCGCGGGAGTTCCCGAACTCCCGGTTCACCGGTTCGGACTACCACGAACAGTCGATCGAGATCGCCCGTAAGCGGGCCGCGGACGCCGGGGTCGGGGACCGGATCAGGTTCGAAGTGGCCTCGGCGACCGACTTTTCCGGCAGCGACTACGCCCTGGCCGCCACGTTCGACTGCCTGCACGACATGGGTGACCCGCTCGCCGCGGCGCGGCACGTGCGCGAGGTACTCGAGCCGGACGGCACCTGGATGGTCGTCGAGCCCAACGCGGCCGACGATGTCGCGGACAACCTCAACCCGGTCGGCCGGGTCTACTACAACGCCTCGAGCCAGCTGTGCGTGCCGAATGCGCTGTCCCAGCCCGGCGGCTACGCCCTGGGCGCCCAGGCGGGTGAGGCCGCGATCCGCCAGGTGACCGCCGATGCCGGGTTCACCCGGTTCCGCCGCGTCGCAGAGACTCCGTTGAACGCGGTCTACGAGGTACGCCCCTGAATCCGACGCGATTCGGGTCCCGCGACAAGGCGTGGCGGTCCGCCTCCCGGGACCACCTCGGCGTTACTTGGCGGCGGTCAGTTCCTTGGTGGCGCAACAGCTTCCCTTCTCATCGGCCTGTTCGGAACTCACAGCCCGGCGCCCATGGCCGCAGTTATGACTGCAACCCTTGTTGCGGCTACCGTCGGGGCCTTGGCGACTGCCCGTCATAATGCCTGGTGGGAGCGGAAATTGTTCTATCCGGAAGGGCTTGCGACGCGACTGTTTCGTGCTCGCCAGTGTCGGATGCCGCACTGTCGCAATGTAACTCCGTGGTGCGAAGTCTCACTTTGGCGAATGATCTGCACGACCTGCGCGACCGTAAATAACAGCCGCCGTTCGCGCCGGCAGTGGGGGATCTCGCTCTTGGCCGCCGTCTTCGTGAGCCAATTGACTGTTACTCGCAAGGAACGGCCTCGGGTTCGGACACTCATGCAACATATCCGGATTGTCTGGCAGATCGTCTGCACGCGGCCGCAATCCCGCTGTCGGTGGTTAACGCGGGCATCGGAGGCGACACCGTACATCGATATCGATGAGGGCGGGAACGATCTGCGCTACTGCAATCGGTCTGCGACCGATGTCGAGTCCGGAGTTTGCCGCTTGATCGATGCCGCTCATGCCGCCGGGTTGAAAGTCGTTGTGGGAACGTATATTTTGCGAGTATCTCGTAGGGTTGTCTTCGCCGACGCGATGCCGGACACTGCCAGCGATGACCAGCGGCAACTGCTGAACGCGTGGATTCGCTGCCTTCACGACGTCACGATCGTCGACTTCGAGAAGGCGTTGAGTGAGCCGGACCGGCCGAAACAACGTTCCGTCACTGGTTCACTTGGTGGAATACACCCTGGTCCGGCGCGCTATGACCTGATGGCACAGGCGGTGCCGCTCCGCGAGCTCACACACTGAGCTCGTCTATAGGATGGCATGAACTTCCATTGTGGCGCTGGACGTTCGGCAGTGATCGGCGGCTACGGAAAGGTCGCCGGCAGAAATGTGTATGTCGGTGAGCTAATCGGTCCGCAGGTTTCGGCCGGGTGGTCCGCATGGACCATCCGGCCGAAAGTATTGCCGTTCAGTTGATTACCGCTGGGCTGGATTTCGCGGTCGATTTCCCATTGCCGGAATGCCGTGAGTGTCGGTGGCGCAGAATTCGAGTATTATGCTGCGCAGTGTTTTTTTGCCCGTGTAGATCTCAGCCGAACGTTGGTGCGGGTTCGAGGTCGGTGTCGGGCTTCGGTCGAAACTGTCGGCGCAGGGTGTAAGCGCTGATCGCACCCAGCAGGCAGAACAGCAGGCACAGGGCAGGGATCGACATCAGTCCCGCCCTCGAGTTCTGCAGCGTGACAGCGACGAGTGGGGCGAATCCGCCGAGTACTCCGGCGAGCTGGAAACCGAGAGAGCCTGCGGTGTAGCGCACTTCGGCGGGGAAGCTTTCGACCACGAATGCCGGAACGACACCGTTGACCATCGCGTGGCCACATCCCGTGGTGGCCAGCATGAGCACGAAGATGAGCGCCAGGTTGCCGGTGGGCAAGGCTGCGAAGTAGGCGAACAGCAGCACTCCATCGATGAGCAGTCCGGCGATGACCAGTTTCGTCCGGCCGATGCGGTCGGACACGGCTCCCCAGACCGGGTTCATCACCACGACCAGCAGGGTGGCAACCGTGACCATCGACAGCATCTTGGTTCGCGGAATTTCGACGTGCTCGACCGCGTAACTGAGGGTGTATACGGTCAGCAGATACCAGCAGGCGAATACACCGCTCATCACGAGCACGATGCCGACAATCGTCAAGGGCTGCTCGATCAGGGACGCACGAATCGGATTGCGTGTTCGTTCGCCGGTCTGCTGCACTTTCTTGAAGGCGGGAGTTTCTTCGAGTCCGTATCGCACCATTATCCCGACCGCGACGATGACAGCGCTGAGCAGGAACGGAATTCGCCAGCCCCAGGTATTGAACGCATTGTCCGGTAGCAGCGTGACCAGTGCGAAAATGGCTGTGGCGATGACGGTTCCGCCTTGCGCGCCGGCGGTGGAGAAGCTTCCGTAGAAGCCACGTTTGTTCGCCGGTGCGTGCTCCACGGCGATCAGGACGGCTCCGCCCTGTTCGCCACCGACCGCGATTCCTTGAAGCAGGCGTAGGACGACCAGCAAAATCGGCGCCAGTGCGCCGGCCGTCGCGTAGGTCGGTAGCACGCCGATCAACACCGTGGCGCCGCCCATCATGGCGATGGTCAGCATGAGCGCCTGGCGACGACCGAACCGGTCACCGATGTAGCCGAAGACCAGTCCGCCGATCGGTCGCACCAGATAGCCGCTGGCAAAGGTGGTGAAGGACATGATGAGGGCAACGTGCGGGCTCACATCACGGAAGAACACCCGGCCGAATACGAGGGCTGCGGCCGTGCCGTAGATGACCAGGTCGTAGAACTCGACGACGGTGCCGAGAAAGGCCGCGGTAGCCGCGCGTCGGGGATTCGTTCGCGGCGGTTGCGATTCGTCGTGGGGGAAGGGGGCGGCAGTCGGCGTCGTCATACCGTCTCCTCGGCAGGTCGGCAAGCACTGCGCGATAAATGGTCATATGGAATGACCATAAATTCGAGCCTGAGTCTGGTCAAGATTCGTTCCTCTCACTGCGTGAAGTGTGTGGCGCGACGGCCGTCCGATCGAACAGTCTTGTCCCGGTATGAATTTCATTCGAGTGCTGCGGTGGCGAGCTCTCGTGCGGCGGGGTGTGCGACCACGGCGCGGCAGTCAAGTGTGTGATCTGCCCAACATCTACATCATGGCGTGAGCTTATACAGAAAGCAACATCTAATTCCGGGAAATGTACAAGCTTGATGGGAGCGGTTCGGAGTCGACTCTTGGAGGATCTCGGCCGGCTTCTCGCGCAGGGTACGGATCCGGGCCGCGCCCACGTGTCCCGCCCAATCGGAAAGTGGGACATCAGGCGGGAAGGGGGTGACGTGCGTCGGATGGTGCGCTCCGACATTCGGTCGCCGACGCTGATGTCGACGAGCGATCCGGTGCCGAAGGCCGAGGCCCAGCGCCGGAGTCGAGGCCGGCCGCGTGATCAGCGGCGCGAAATATGTTATGGCATAGCGGCTTTGGGGAATGCGGTGAGTATTGAATCGGTACGTCGGAGCGGAACCCGAAGCCGGTTGCTCTGCCGGACGCGGCCATCTCTCGCCTTCGCTGACGACGAGTTGACCGGTGGAGGTGGCTTGTGGCGGTTCGGACGCCCGAGTTGACGGATACGGTGCGTGATCCTGCAACAATGCATGCGTGTTCGAGCTGAATCTGCCGGCGCCGAGCGCCAGGTCCCTGCTTCTCACGGTGATCGGCGAAATGATGTACGCGCCGCCCGAGGCGGCGTGGACCACCGCCCTGCTGCATGTGCTCGGCGGTCTGGGTGTCGAAGAACATGCCGCGCGGCAGGTGCTGGCGCGGGCGGCCGATGCGGGCTGGGTCGTGCGAGAGCGGGACGGCCGGGCGGTGAAGTGGCGCCTGGCGGAGAAAGGGCGCGCCCTGGTGACCGACGGTATCCATCGTTCCGATGCGTACCTGGCCGGTCCGCCGGAATGGGATGGTCGATGGTTGCTGCTGTTCGTCACCGTGCCCGGCGAGCAGCGGACGACGCGTAAGCGGCTCTACGGCGGGTTGTCCTGGCTGGGGCTGGGCAACCCGATGCCCGGGGTGTGGCTGACGCCGCACACCGAACGCGGTGCGGAGCTCAGCGAGCTGGTCGAGAGCCTGGGCCTGCGTTCCTCGGCGTTGTCCGTTGTCGGCACGGTGCACGACGCCGGTCTCGGTGGTGACGAGATCGCTGGGAAGGCATGGGATCTGACCGATCTCGAAGTGCACTACAAGACCCTGCTGGATCAGCTGAACAGCTTGCCGGAGCCGCGAGGCGGCGACGAGACGCTGTTCGCGTATCTCGAGTTGCTCAATGTGCAGCAGCGATTCATGCGGCGCGATCCGTACCTGCCCGAGGAATTGCTGCCGGAGTGGATCGGTCGCGACGGTGCGGCGCTGATCCGCGCATGCCGCGAGCGCTGGGGAAGGCTCGCACATGCTCGCTGGAGGAAACTTGTGCGGGACTGCGCGCCACGCTGAGGAGTCGGAAACCCGGGTGATCTGAGCGGACACCCGCAGGGCTGTATGTCGTATGTGCTGGTCGGGGACCCTCGCGATCTAAGGTTGTACAAAAAAGGTCACCATGGGTTGATTTCTGTATAAACAAGGGTCATCATGATCCTTACCGGGCAAATCACATGCCACACCGGCTACGCAGGGCAGCCCCCCTGTCGGCCGGTCGGTCCGGCCGCCCATACGGCCCGTTGAACTCGAGGTGTCAGCCGATGTACGAAGCGAAATCAGCGATCTCGACCCTGGTCGAGGTCGCTGCCGATCCGGACGCCTATGTTGCCGCGTGGAAGGCGCGGACCGGGCGACCGGTTGTCGGTGCGTTCCCGATGAACTTTCCCGCCGAGATCGCACACGCCGCGGGTGCACTGCCGGTGATCATTCAGGAGAGCCGGGAGACGATCACCGTCGGTCGCAACCTGCTGACCGAGTTCTACTGTGGGTACACCCGCAGTGTCGCCGATCAGGCCGCCAAGGGACGCTTGCAGGTCTACGACGGCTTCTTCCTCGCCGATCACTGCATCCAATTGCTCGGTGCGGTCGATGTGACGCGGGAGTTCGAGCCGGACAAGCCGATGTACTTCGGGCAGTTCATGTCCTCCATGGGAGAGCCGTGGACCCCGGAGCAGGTGCACTCGAAGATGGCCGAATTCCTCAGCAAGATGGAGACATTCGCGGGCAAGCGGATCACCGACGAGGATCTGCGGGCGAGTATCCGGCTCTTCGATACCGGTCGGCAGCTGCTGCGCAGGTTGTACGACGCCCGACGCGACGGCGACGCCAATTTCACCGCTTCGCAACTGCAGGCGTTCATCAAATCGAGCATGATCATGGACCGGGCCGAGCACAACGAGTTGCTGAACAGGATCGTGCGCGAGCACGTCGTGCCCGTCGAGCGGGACGAGCGCGTGCGGCTGCATCTGTCCGGTCATTTCTGTCATGCGCCGAGAACGGAGCTGCTCGATCTGATCGAGGAATGCGGCGCGCTCGTCGTCGACGACGACCTGTTCCACGGGATGCGGTACATATCCACCGATGTTGGGGCACAAGGTGATCCGATCGACGCGCTATCGCAGTGGTACCTGCGGCGCAACGTATCGGTACCGTGCCCGACCCGGGTGCAGCACGATGTCGATTGGGACGCTTACCTGCTCGACGCGATCGACCGCAGCGGCGCCGAGGGGGTGATCGTCCTCATGGCGAAGTTCTGCGAACCGCACATGCTGTTCTACCCGGAGTTGCGCAAGGCGCTCGATCGCCGCGGCATCCCGCATCTTTTGATCGAGACCGAACACGAGGGGCTGCCGGTCGAATCGATCCGCACCCGACTCGAGGCGCTGCTGGAACGTATCCGGCGGCATCGCCTCGCCCCGGTTCAGGTATGACGCGGCCGGCCAGGTCCGTCGATTCGTTGTCCACAGGAGGTAACCAATGACCACGATCACCGAGAATCCGATCGAGAACAGCAAGGCCAACCGGCTCACCGTGACGAAATCCGGCGGCAAGATGGTCGCGGACTACTGGGAGAACATCTTCACCGCCCGGGAACGCGGTCAGCAGGTGGTCTGGTACAACGGCTCCGCGGTCAATCCCATCTTCCAGGCCGCAGGTCTGGAATGGGCGCACGGCGAGGCGTTCTCCGCCCGGCTGGCGGCACAGCACCTGGAGGTTCCCGCGCAGAAGGCGGGTGCGGAATACGGCTACATCGGTGAACTGTGCTCCTATGCCCGGACTCATCTGGGTTGTGCGGTGCTGACCGAGCGGTCGCGTCAGGCTGATGAGGCCGGTGTGGCAGCGGAGGGACAGAACGGCATCGTCGGTATGACCGACCAGCAGGAACTGGCGAGCCGACTGCCCGCACCGGACTTCTTCGTCAATGCCTACGCCGGGTGCAGCACCGGGCAGCAATGGGACGAGATCTCCTATCGAGTCTTCGGGAAGCGGGTGCCGATCTTCAACGTCTCGCTCCCGTTCCTGTGGGGCAACAGCAAGGACGCGGGCTACCTGACCGGATCGGAATGGGACGATGCGTCCGGGTATGTCGCGGAACAGTTGCAGGAACTGATCACGTTCATCGAGGGACAGACCGGCCGGCCGTTCGACTGGGATGCGTTGGGGCAGAACATGGCCTACATCAAGCGAGCCTCCGAACTGCGGCGCGAGGCGATGGCGTTGTGCCAGGCGGCGCCGACCCCGGCCACCTACTGGGACTGGATCGCCAATATCGCCCACATCAACTTCCTGCCGGCCGGCCAGGAACTGGTCGACTACTTCACCGCAGTCCGGGACGAGATCCAGTGGCGGCTGGACAACGGCGTCGGTGGCGTCGAATCGGAGCGCTACCGCTTGTATTTCGACGGCATGATGAACTGGAACAAGCTGGGCTGGTTGGCGAAGAAGTTCGCCGCCTATGACGTCTCGGTGGTAGCCGGGCGCTACACCCACAACGCCTTCTGGCAGGAACCGCACCTGATCGACCCCGAGAACCCGCTGCTCGGCATGGCCCAGCACTACCTGCTGTGCCCGACGAACCACGGTGTGAAGACCCTGAAGCACCTGATGCTTCGCGATATCGACGATTACGGTATCGACGGCATGGTCTTCCATTCGTCTCGGACCTGCCGCGCCTTCACCAATCCGCAGCGGTTGCTCGGCAACGCCGCGCAGAAAGAGCGCGGCATCCCGTCGATGTTCTTCGAAGGCGACGTCGCCGATGCGTCCTTCTACAAGGACGAGATTCTGCAGTCGCGACTCGAGGCCATGCTCGAGTCGATCGATATCCGGCGCAGCAGGGCGCAGATCGCCTGAGCGCACCGCGCACGAAGGATTTGCTGATGAGCTCGTATTTCTTGGGCGTCGACCTGGGCTCGACCACCGCGAAGGCGGCGATCGTCGATGAGAATGCCGCACTGGTGGCATCGAGTGTGGTCCAGATGGGCGCGGTGAGCAGGCAGGGCATGCGGCGTGCCATCGACGCGGCCCTGCGTCATGCCGGGCTGCGGCCCGAGGAGATCACCCGCATCGTCGGCACCGGATACGGTCGCCGACTGGTGCCCGACGTGGATCGGACCTTCACCGAGATCACCTGTCACGCACGAGGTGTCGTCGAATGGCAGCCCGATGTCGGACTGATCGTCGATATCGGTGGACAGGACAGCAAGGCGATCACCATCGATGATCTCGGCCTGGTGGACGAGTTCGCGATGAACGATCGGTGCGCGAGCGGCACCGGGCGCTTCTTCGAGGTCCTGGCTCGCGCCCTCGAATGCGAGGTCGACGAGATCGGTGGGCTGGCGCTGAGAGGCACCGCGGATCTGGAGGTCAGCAGCATGTGCGCGACGTTCGCGGAGACGGAGATCGTCTCGCTGGTCGCCGAGGGTGCCGATCCGGCCGATATCGCCGCATCCGTGCACCGCGCGGTGACGGCTCGCATCCTGGGGCTGGTCGCACTGGTGGGTAAGCGAACACCGGTGGTGCTGACCGGCGGTGTCGCGAAGAACCCCGCAGCGATCGAGTTCCTGGCGCAGGCACTGGACACGCCAGTGATCGTCCCGCGCGACCCGCAGGTCACCGGTGCGTTCGGCGCCGCGCTGCTGGCCAGGGACGCCACCGCGCCGAGTACGCGTGGCGAGCCGCTGCCGCTGATCTCGGCCACCAGCTCCGGTGCAGATTGCAGCGTCTGCACCGGTCCGAACTGACTGCCGCGCGGCACTGACGACTCGACTCACTCGTACGGGAACGGAACATTGACCATACCTATGTCCAAAAATATGGTCTATCCATATGACCATTGGGCTATCGTGGCGGCGGGGCACTCCCCGGGCGCCTTCCGTGGTGCCGTCAACCGGTTCCACGACCACGTCACCGACGGCAGGGCCGCGTCGTCGCGGATCCACGCCCGCGCCGGGCGCAGCACTGGAAACAACGGATAGTGAGAGCGCGTGTGACAGCACATCTGGATCAGGACCGCGCGGCCATCCGCGACGCGGTACGCGATTTCGCCGCGAAGCGACTCGCGTCCGGCTATCTGGCCCGCGCCAAATCCTCGACCTTTCCCTGGGACCTGCATCGAGAGATCGCCGGGCTAGGCATCTACGGTCTGCTCGCGGGCGAGGGCTACAACCCGCTGGATCGAGAGGATTTCATCGCTGCGGGACTCGCGGTGGAGGAGTTGGCCTACGCCGATTTCAATGTCGCCAACATCGCCATCCCGGTGATGCTCATGAGCACGCTGATCCGGCAGCACGCGGACCCGGCGGTGCTCGCGGAATGGTTGCCGCGGTTGGTCTCCGGTGACACGTTCGTGGGCTTCGCGCTGACCGAGCCGGAGACCGGTTCGGACGCCGCCAACATCCGCACGGTCGCGCGGGCCATCGGGGACGGATACGTGCTCGACGGTGAGAAGACGTCGGTGACCATGCTCGGCAACGCCGAGGCTCTCGTCGTCGCCGCGCGCACCGTCCGGGACGGGATCGATCTCGGGGTCTCCGTGTTTCTGGTGCCGTTGAATGCCTCCGGGATCTCCCGGTCCGTCGTTCCGGATACCGGCTGGGGCATTCTCGGGCGTGGCGTCCTGCATCTGGATCAGGTGCACATCCCCGCGCGAAACCTGTTGGGTGTCGAGGGACGCGGGTTCTCCCGGGTGCTGAACGGATTCGATTTCACCCGTCCGCTACTGGCGCTCACGGGAATCGGCACGGCCCAGGCGGCCATTGATGAAACCGTGGAGTATGTTCGGCAGCGGACGGCCTTCGGGGCGCCGCTGGCGAAATTCGAAGGAGTCTCATTTCCTCTGGCTGAACATCTCACGCACCTGGAGGCGGCACGGCTGATCTGTTACTCGGCGCTGGAACGGCGGACGCTCGGACTTCCGCACACCGCCGAGGCAGCGATGTCGAAATGGTACGGCCCGCTGGTGGCCAGCGCCGCCGTGAAGGAATGTCTGCTCCTGCACGGCAATTACGGATACTCCCAGGAGCTGCCGTTCGAACAACGACTGCGCGACGTCATGTCGGTCGAGATCGCGGACGGAACCGCGCAGATCCAGAAAATAATCATCATGCGAGAAAAATACGGAAAAGACTTCATTCCTTACAGCAATAAATAAGACACCGGAAACGAAGAGAATTCAGGAGCGAACATGGAAGAACACATGAACAGCGGCAACCCCCGACACCCGGCAGCGGCCGCATTCGATTTCACCCAGTCGAAGGTCATGGTGATCGGCGGCACCTCCGGTGTCGGGCTGGCCACCGCGGTCGGTTTCGCGCGGTCGGGAGCCCGGCAGCTCGTACTCGTCGGCCGCAACGAGCAACGCGGCAAACAGGCCGTCGAGACCGTCGCCGAGGCGAATCCATCCTGCGAGCCGCAGTTTCTGTCGGCGGATGTCAATGAGCCCAGGCGTGCCGACGAGGTGGTCGCGGAGGCGGCTCGGCTGATGGGCGGTCTGGACGTGCTGGTCAATTCGACCGTCGCGGTCTATCAGCCGACGCTGCTGCACGACACGGAGATCGACGCGATCCCCACCATGCTCACCCAGCAGGCGCTCGGTCCGATGCTGACCAGCCGGGCCGCGGTGCGCGTCATGCGAGAGCAGCGGCACGGCGCGATCATCAACATCGCTTCGGATGCGGCGAAGGTGCCGACCCCGGGCGAATGCATCATCGGCGCGGCGATGGCGGCAATCGTGACGTTCTCCCGCACTCTGGCGGTCGAAGCGAAACGTTACGGCGTCAGGGTGAACACGATCACGCCGTCGCTGATCGCGAACACCGGATCCTACGACCGGGCGATGAATCTCGAATTCAGCAAGAAGATCTTCGAGAAAATCACCTCGCAGGCGCATCTGGGCCTGACCGAGCCCGAAGACCTCGCGAATACCATCATGTTCCTCGCCTCGTCGTTGGCGGCCAATATCACCGGCCAGGTAGTCAGTGTCAACGGCGGAATCTCGGTGGCCTGAGGTCATCGGCGGAATACCGCTGTCCGTCTTTTTTTCCAGCAGTGAAAGGCCCCGGCCAATGGCGTCCACTCCGTCCCTGCCGAATGATAATATTTCGGTCGTCTCCAGCCCCGCAGCCACCCGTATCGTGCGCCGTCGGATAACCAGCTGTGCCGATATCGATCGCATCGAGCAGGAATTCTCTCCCGACGAATTGCGTGCCGGGGCCACCTTCTACGATGCGTTCCGTGCCGCCGCGGCCGAACACCCGGACAAGAACGCGATCATCGCACTGGAGCCGCCGAATCTCCTCGAACCGGTTCGAACCGTCACCTATCGGGAGCTCGTCGAGGCGGTCGAACAAACCTCGAATGTATTCCACCATGCTGCCGGTGGCGCACCGAGCGTGGTGGCGGTGCTGCTGCCCATGTTGCCGGAGGGCCTCTTCTCGATCTGGGGGGCGGCGACGGCCGGTGTCGCGGTGCCGCTCAACCCGTTCCTCGAGGTTCCAGCGGTGGTCCGGATCATGAACGACACACAGTGCACAACCCTGGTGACTACGCGCGAGGTGATCGAGGCCCGTTGTGGCGGCGACATCGATGTCCTGCGCCGAGCCCTCCCGACCTTACGGACGGTCTTCTATGTCGGAGCCGACGGCGGTTCGGACGACCTCGCCACCGCGATGGCGCGATACGCCGGGCGGGGCTTCACCTTCGACCGTGACACCGATCCGCACCGGGACGCGGTGCTGATGCCCACCGGGGGGACGACGGGTACGCCGAAACTCGTCCGGATGACGCAGTTCGGTCAGCTGGCCGTTACCTGGAACGTCGGAGCCCTCATGGGCCCGGACACCGACGGCGTCGTGGCGCACGGCATGCCGAATTTTCATTGTGGCGGCAGCGTATCTCTCGGGCTGCGATGCCTGCTGTACGGCCAGACCCTGCTCACGCTCACTGCCGAGGGCTTCCGCACCAAGCAGGTCGTTTCGGAGTTCTGGAACATCGCGCGCCATTTTCGGGTGACGTCGGTGATGTCCACTCCCACGACCGCGCAAGCACTGCTGAGCGTGCCCGATGCCGATTCGTCTGGTCATCGGATCGAAGACTTCCATGTCGGTGGCAGCACAGTTCCCACGGAATTGGTTCGTGCCTTCCACGAACGTTTCGGGGTGTGGCTTCGGGAGAACTGGGGCATGACCGAGGTGCACGGCACCATGACCGGCCACCCGAACGATGACCGTGAACCCCGCATCGGATCGGCGGGGCGGCCCTTGCCGTACTGTCGGGTCGCCGCAGTCGAACTCGACGAGAACAACGCCGTGGTGCGGGTATGCGGACCGAGCGAGCGAGGGGCGCTGCTGGTCGGCGGCGTGAGTATCGGCAGGGGATACCTCGACGAGGACCTCAACGCCGGTCTTTTCGTGACCGGTATGCCGGATGGGCAGAGGTGGGTGGACAGCGGCGATGTCGGCAGCGTCGATGAGGACGGCTACGTCTGGGTGTCCAATCGTGCCAAGGATCTGATCATCCGTGGCGGTCACAACATCGACCCGCGTGAGATCGAGTTTGCGCTCGACCGGCACCCGGCGGTGGAACTTGTTGCAGCGGTTGGTAAACCGGACGCGGCCAAGGGAGAGCTGCCGATCGCTTACGTGCAACTGCACGCCGGGGCATCGGTGGATCCCGGGGAGCTGACGGCATTCTGCCGCGAGCATGTTCAAGAGCGCGCGGCCACGCCCGTCGAAGTGATCGTGCTCGACGAGCTGCCGCTCACCCCCGTGGGCAAACTGGCCAAGCCCGCGCTACGGATCATGGCGACCGAGCGTGAGGTACACGCACGCGTCGCTGCCGCCTTCCCGGATGGTGTCCGGAGCGAGGTGCGGGTGGACAATACCGGTCGTCGGTTGCGTGTCATCGTCGAGTTGATCGGGGACGCAAGCGAACTCGCCGCTGGTGCGGCAGAGTTGCGGCGCGCCGTGAGTACCTACGAATTCGATTCCCAAGTCGATATCGTGGCGCCGGTTGCACATCCGCGCTGAGAGGCCGCATCGATCACCAAGCTTCGGCCGGGCTCCGAAGAGCCCAGCCGAAGTGTGGCGAACCATGGAGACGAAATTCATCGCCTTGCAGCTGTGACACCCTTTCCTGTCTCCTCGTGCGAGCAGATGATCGCGACCCGCTACCGGCCTCGGAGATCAACCAGGGGGGTCGCCGATATGCACGCGGCCCGCAACATCCGCGGGGGCGTTGTCTACGACTGGCGGGGATCGCCGGGAGGCGCGCTGAACGCGGCCAGATGATCGAAGAACGCGAGTGGTACCTGTGACGGTGTCGATTTCCAGTGCGGTGGTTCTGCCTCGGGGCGCAGTTCCTGGGCGAGTCGGGCCAGGGCGGGACCTTCGTCGAGGATGGGGCGGATCAGGCGGGCCTTGGCGCACTGTGGCAGTATCGACGCGATCAGGCCTTTCGCTTCTGCGGTAAGATGCTGTGCGGCAAGGCATTTCGCTTGCAAAAGCGTTGCGTACACGGTGGCTCGGGGTCGTCGGGTCGCGTCGATCGATCGTGTCAGCTCGGCGGCGCGGACGGCTGCCAGATCTGGACGATCCCGGAGCAGAGTGCGGATGGCCGTGCCTTCCCGGAGCTCGCGAATGCGGACTGCGATGCCGTCGTCTGCTGCGGGGCCGGGTGTGGCGAGCTGTGGTGCGGGTGCGTGTTCCAGGCCGAGTTGGACTCGCTCGCTTTCGATTCGAGCGGACAGCCGTGGCAGGGTGAGTGCGCGTGCGAGCCTTTCACCTTCGGTGAGACGCCGTTGTGCCGCGGGCAGGTCGCCGAGCGCAGCCTTGATTCGTGCACCCGTGCCATAGGTGGCTTCCAGGAGATCCACCAGGCCGCCTTCGAACCCGAGTTCGGCGTCTTCGAGCAGTTGATCGGCCTCGTCGAGTTCGTCCCGCTCGTAGAGGAAGTCGCCGAGCACGGCGCCGGCGAGCCGAGCGGTGAAGGAATGTTCCCCGGTTGCGGTGCGGGCCAGATGCACGGCGGTCCGGAAGTGGTGTTCGGCGCGGTCCATCTCGAGTTTCTCGCGCGCCGCCATGCCTGCCAGGCAGTGGCTGTACATCGGGCCCAACGCCCCGGCGATGTCCTGGAAGTACGGTCTGCCCCACTCGTGCCACGAGCGTACCCGGTCGAAGTCGAACCGGTGCAGGGCGCTGAAGGCACCGACGTTCGCGGCGGCGCACAACACCCACGCCGAGAGTTCTTCGGGCCTGGATCGGCATTGTTCGGCCGCGGCGTCCAAGTCGTCGGTGTGGTCGGCGAAGGCGGATTCGACACTGTGTAGGAGTGTCGCCTCGAGCATGAGGGCCGACATCGGCCGACCCGGTTCGGTTTCGGCCCGCTCCGCGTCGGCGACCCGGTCCAGAGCGGTGCGCAGTTGGTCGGCGCGCCGCATCAGCACCGCGGCCCACGCCAGCGCCATCTGCAGGCTCGGATGTGTTGCCGCGTGCGCGGCGGGAAGTTTGGCGGCCAGCGCGGTCAACGTCGCCAGTTGCGAATGCTGGACCAGATCTTGCGCGTGTTCCTCCACGAGTTCGACGGCCTGCTCCGGCAGCTGTGCGGCTGTCGCGTGATCGATTGCCTCACTGAGCATGTGATGCCGGGCGAACCAGTCGGCCGCGCGGCGGTGCAGGTCGCCGACGCGCTCACCGCAGTCGCGGTCGAGTCTTTGCCGGAGGAACTCGGCGAACAGATGGTGGTAGCGGAACCAGTGGCCGTCGGGGTCGGTGCGGCGCAGGAACAGGTCGCGTTGCTCGATCTCCTCCAAGAGGGCCTGGCCGTGCTGTTCACCGGTCAGCGCTGTTGCCAGTGACCCGCAGATCTGTTCGGCGACCGAGGTTTCCAGCAAACGTTGGAGCAGGGTCGGATCCAGTGTGCGGAGCACATTGTCGGCCAGGTATTCGCTGATGACGTGGTGTCGTCCGGACACGTGCTCGATCAGTTCGCTCGGGTCGATGTGCCCGCGCATCGAGATAGATGCCAACTGCAGGCCGGCGACCCAGCCGTCGGTGTTCTCTCGGAGCCTGCTGACCCCGCTGTCGTCGATGTCGATGCCGCCGAGCTCCACCAGCAGCTCGCCTGCTTCTGTCTGGTCGAAACGTAATGCGGCGGAATCGATCTCGATCAATTCATTGCTCACGCGCATCGCCGAAAGGGGGAGTCCGCTGCGCTCTCGGCTGGTGACCAGTATCTGCAGGTGATGGCAGCCGTGCTCGAGCAGAAAGTGCAGGGCGGCCACCGTGGCATCGGAGGTGATGCGATGCCAGTCCTCGATGATCACCACGATCCGCTCGCCGTGCTCGTGGATCGCGTTGATCAGGGAGGTCAAAACGTAGCGTTCGACGTTCGTGCCGTGCTCTTCGATGATCCGGCTCAGCTCGCCCTCCACGGCGGGCCGGGTATGCCGGATGGCCTCGAGCAGATGGAGCAGGAATAGCGTCGAATTGTTGTCGTCGGTATCGATGCCGAGCCAGCACGCGGCGACGCGATCGCTGACCAGTTGCTGCCCCCATTGGGCGGCTAGGGTGCTCTTGCCGAACCCGGCCGGTGCATGGATCAGGATCAGTCGTGGCCAGGGATCGGCGTTCAATTGGTCCAGCAGCCGTTCACGGCGCACCAGCGGACGCGGCGATATCGCGGGCCGGAACTTGGTTGCGGGTGTCGGAGGTGTCGGCGCGCCGGTCGATACCGAGGCCGCAAACTGCTCGGGTCCGGTGATTTCGGTCAAGGCTGGTCCACCGGCTACCGGGCTCGGCTGTCCGGTCGGCAATATCATCTCGTCGACGTGCAGGCCGTGACTGTGTTGTATTCGGCGGACTTGCTCGCCGAAGGTCGTGGCGGGTTGCGGCCGGGTTCGGGGATCCGCAGCCATGCTCTGCTCGATCAGGTCGCAGACGTCGTCGGGTATGCCCTCCGGACGCAGATTCGGCAGCGGCTCGTCGGTCACCCGCAGGAACTGGGCGACAAGTTTCTCACCGGTGCGTCGTTCGTAGGCGGCGTGGCCGGTGAGCATGCAGAACAGCGTCGCTCCAAGCCCGTAGATGTCCGAGGCGACCGACGGTGTGCCTTTGCGAAGCACCTCCGGTGCGGTGAATGCCGGTGATCCGGTCACTACACCGGTCGTGGTCTGAAATCCGCCCTCGATCCGCGCGATGCCGAAGTCGGTGAGCTGGGGTTCGCCGTATTCGGTGATCAGCACGTTGCCCGGTTTGATGTCGCGGTGCAGAATACCCGCGCGATGCACGGTTTCCAGCGCACCGGCGAGCTTGACCGCTATGCGGAGCACATCGGGGAGGGGAAGTGGACCCTCGCGGCGGATCAGATTCTGCAGTGACCCGCGGGAGTGATATGGCATGACGAGGTAGGGTCGGCCGTCGGCAGTGCTGCCGACCTGGTGTATCTGCACGATATTGGGATGGCTGGGCAGTTTGGCCATCGCACGCTGCTCGCGCAGGAACCGATCGAGGTTTTCCCCGCCGTATTCGGAGATGGAGGTCAGCACCTTCACTGCCACGGTGCGGTCCAGTGCGAACTCCCGGCAGCGGTAGACGACGCCGAACCCGCCACGGCCGATCACCCGAATCTCACCGAAACCGGCGGCTTCCAGCTCCTTGTCGACCGCCGCGAACTGGTCGCGGTGTGTCGCCAAGGGGTCTTCGTCGGCCATCGGCATGCGCTCTGTCTCGATGCTTCCGCGGTGCCCCGTCGCGCTGGTGGGTCAAGTATATTGCGCTGTCCACCGGCTGGGGCCCCTCATCGCGGCGATCGGTTGCGCTCGTGCCCGGGGTGCGGCCGAGATCATCCTCGAGCCAGGTGCGCCTGCAGCCATCCGATCAGGTCCGCGACGACCTCGTCCCGGTTGGTCTCGTTGAGGATTTCGTGCCGTGCATCCGGATACACCCTGGTCGTCACATGTTCGACACCCGCGGCGCGGAGGCGTTCGGCGAGCGGGTCGAACAATGCGAGGCCGGCGTTGACCGGATCGCGATCACCCACCGCCAGATAGAACGGCAGATCCGAGCCGTGCACGATCTGAATCGCGGCTCTCGGTGTTTCCTTGGAATCCCAGCGGTGTCGCTCATGGCGGCCCGGATCGGAGTCAGCGTATGGTGAGCGCCTTTTCGAGCCTTGCCTGGAATGCGTGCCTGGTCAGTCCGAACCGGGTGAAGATCTCCTCCTCCGGCGGGCCGCCGAACGGCAGCCACATCTCGGCCAGGCGAATCATCTCGTCGATCTCGCTGTAGACGTACGGGGGTGGCGCGTGCGGCGTGCGGCGTGGCGCATCGCGGGCTTGCTGGTACTGCCTGATGCGTTGCGCGAGTCGCGATCGGGAATGTGGAGTCGGCATGGTTCGCATCGTGTCCGCCACTTTCGATGGGTCGACCCCTTCGCTGGAAAGGGTCCGCAAAGCTCATAATTGGCATGACCATTATATGGTCATGCCAATTATGAAGGCAATAGCCCAGCTGCTGCCTATCGCTGGGCTATGCCTGTCGCCGTCAACGTACGTCGAGGTAGATGCTCTTGACGTTCTGGTAGGAGGAAAGCCCCTCGGGACCCAGTTCCCGGCCCATGCCGCTGCTCTTGATGCCGCCGAACGGCGCGGTCGGATCGTTGGCGTATCCGTTGATTCCCACCGTGCCCGTGGCGATCCGCCGCGCGAACCTAGCGCCCCGGTCCGCGTCCGTGGTCCAGACCGTGCCGCCGAGGCCGTATTCCGAACTGTTGGCGATCGCCACCGCGTCGTCCTCGTCGGTGTACCGAATCACCGACAGCACGGGCCCGAAGATCTCCTCCCGCGCGATCGTGTGCTCGGGCCGGACGTCGGCGAAGACCGTCGGTTCGACGAACCAGCCCTGCTCGCCTGCTCGCCCGCCACCGGTGGTGACGCGACCGCCGTCGCGCTGTCCGGTCGCGATGTAGCTTTCCACGCGATCGCGCTGGCGCTGCGAGACCAGCGGGCCCATCTGAGTGGTGTCCGAGAGCGGATCGCCGACGGTGGTGTTCCTGGCCAGATCGGTCACGATGTCGACGATCTCGTCGTAGCGAGCGGCCGGCGCCAGCACGCGAGTGCACAGCCAGCAGATCTGCCCGTTGTTCAACAGCGTTGCGCCGAAGAAGGATTCGATATCAGCGGCGAGGTCGACGTCGTCCAGCACGATGGCGGCCGACTTGCCGCCCAGCTCCAAGGTCACCGGCCGCAGTAGTTCGCCGCAGTCGCGTGCAATCGACCGTCCGGCCCCGGTGGAGCCGGTGAACGACACCTTGTCCACCCCCGGGTGGCGTACCAGATATGCGCCGAGTTCACGACCGCCGGGCACCACGTTCAGAACACCCGGTGGCATGCCCGCGGCGGTTGCCGCCTCTGCCATCAGGAAGGCGTCCAGGACGGTTTCGGGCGCTGGTTTGAGCACGACGGTGCAACCGGCCGCCAGCGCCGGGGCGATCTTCAGGAAGGTGATGGCCTGCGGCACGTTCCACGGGACGATGGCGCCGACGACGCCGATGGGGGACCGCGCCACCACGGTGGATCCGCCGAGCATCCCGGGACGGACCTCGTCCTCGGATTCGGCGACCATCGCGCCGTAGTACTGCAGAAGCAGTGCGGGAAACCCACTTTCGAACTGGCGCGCGAGGCTGATCGGCATGCCGTTCTGGCTGCTGACCCGGTTCGCGGTCGCCTCGCCGCGCGCCTGCAACTCTTCGGCGAACTTCGCGAGTGCGTCCGCGCGGCGTTTACCGTCCCAGTGCGCCCACCCGGCCGGATCGTCGAATGCCCTTCGGGCGGCGTCGACCGCGGCGTCGATATCGGCATCGCTGCCCTCGGGAACCGAGCCGATGCGCGCTTCGGTGCTCGGGGAGATCACCGGAATGACCGCATTCGTGGCCGGTGCGACCCAGCGTCCGTCGAGATACAGATCGGTGTAATCGATTGTCATGGTCGTGCTTTCTGCGGAGAACGGATCACTCGTGGACGAGCACCGGCTTGAGCACCTCGCCGTGGTGCTGCGCGGTGACGGCGTCGTTGATCTTGGTGAAGGGGAAGGTGGTCACCAGCTTGTCGATCGGGAACCGTCCGGCCCGGAACAGTTCGATCAACTCGGGAATGAATTCGTCGGGGTCGCTGTCGCCTTCGATGATGCCGATGACGGTGATTCCCAGGACGAGCGTTTCGATCACGGTGAGCGGCAGTGCCGCTTCGGGATTCGCGGGCACGCCGATCAGGCCGAGTTTGCCGTGGAAGGTCATCGACTTCACCAGGCTGTCGATGACCGCCGGAATGCCCGAGGTGTCGATGGCGCAGTCGACACCGCCGGGGACGACGGCGCGGACCTGCTCTGCGACCGGACCGGCGGCGGGGTCCAAGGCGTGGGTCGCGCCGAGTTCCAGGGCCAGGGCCCGGCGCGAGGCGTGCGGTTCGACGACGATGATCGTCGCGCAGTCCCGCACCGCCGCGGCCATCACCGCGGCCAGCCCGACCGATCCGGCGCCGGCGACCAGCAGCGCCGAGCCCGCGCGGCACGCGAGCGAGCGCATGACCGCTCCGGCGCCGGTCTGGATGCCGCAGCCGATCGGAGCGATGATCTCGGCCGGAAGGTCCGCGGGCACCTGCACCACATTGCGTTCCAGCGCCAAGCTGTAGGTGGCGAACGAGGACTGCCCGAAGAAGAAGCCGGTGATCGCCTCGTCACCTCCGGACAGCGGGCCGGTGCCGTCCGCGCGCACACCGTCGTAGTTGAGGTGCATGAAGTTGTGGCAGTAGGAAGGGGAATCGGCCAGGCAGGAGGGACAACTCCCGCAGCTGGCGAACGTGATCCCGACCCGGTCGCCGGGCGCGACCTTGGTGACGCCCGCGCCGACCGCCTCGACGACGCCGCAACCCTCGTGGCCGAAGACCGCGGGCAGGGAGACCGGGAGTGCCCCGTCGCGGGCGGCCAGGTCCGTGTGACAGATTCCGACGGCCTCCACCTTGACCAGCACCTCGCCGGCCTTCGGGCCGTCGATGGTGATGGTCTCGAGTGAGAATTCGCCCTGTGGTGTGCGTGCGACTGCGGCGAGTGCCTGCATGTTCGTCTCCTTCGTTCTGCTACATCGACCGCGCTAGGCGGCCGGGGTGTGATCGAGTCCCTGCGCGACCTCGCGCAGGGGGGTGCCGCTGTCGGCCAGGGCGGTCCGGTTCAGACGTGTCCGGCCACCGATGAATTTCTTGCCGGCCATGAAATCGGCTGCGGCATTGACGGTTTCGACGCTGTGCGGGATTCCTTCGGAGTCCAGGTGGAACAGCGCGCACGAGCCGGTGCCGGGATCGCCACGCAGGACGGCCTCGGTGCCGGGGGTGAGGATGCCCGCGATCTTCATCTTCAGGTCGAACTGGTCCGACCAGAACCACGGCACCTCGTGCAGGGGAACCGCCGCGCCGGTGATGACCGCGGCGGCCTGTTTGGCCTGCTCGGTCGCGCTCGGAATGCTCTCCAGCCGTACGAGTGTGCCCAGGCCGTCGTGCATCCGGTGGGTCACGTCGCCGATGGCCAGGATGTGCGGATCACTGGTCCGGGCGGCGCCGTCGACGAGGATTCCCGCCGTGCAGTCCAGTCCCGCGGCTCGGGCGAGCCCGTCCTCGGGCACCGCGCCGATTCCGACGATCACTGTGTCACAGCCGATTTCGGTGCCATCGCCGAGCCGGAGGGCGCGCACCCCGTCGTCGTCGCCGAGAATCGCGCTCACGTCGGCTCCGGTCAGGATCCGGGTACCGCGCGCGCGATGGCTGTCGGTGAGGATCCGGGACAGCTCCGGGCTGGCCACCCGCGCGAGGACCCGCTCCTCGCGTTCGATCACCGTGACCTCGCAGCCGCGCGCTCGTGCCGCGGCCGCGACCTCGAGCCCGACGTAGCCCGCGCCGACGATCGCCAGCCGTGCGTCGGCCAGGACCGCGGTGCGCAGCGCGGCGGCGTCGGTGAGTGTGCGCAGGGTGAGCACTCCGGGCAGATGGGCTCCCGGAACCGGCAGCGCGCGCGGACTGGCGCCGGTGGCGAGCACCAACGTCCCGTAGGGCATGACCGCACCGGACCGCAGGGTCACGGTGCGGGCCGTGCGGTCGATGCCGACCACCGGATCTGCCAGGCGCAGCTCGATGTCGTTGTCGGCGTAGAACGATTCGGGACGCAGCCACTGGATGTAGTCCTCGCCGTCGTACTTCTTCGACAGCGGCGGTCGCTGATACGGCGGGTCGGACTCGGCACCGACCAGAACCACGCGGCCGGGGAACTTCTGTTGCCGGAGCAGGCCGGCGAGCGTTCCGCCGGCCTGTCCCGCACCGACGATCACCACGGTGTGCGTCGGATCCATCGTGTGCACCACGGTTACCGATCGAACTCGATCGCGACGGGCATGTTCTTGAGTCCGCCGACGAAGTTGGTCTGGATGAACCGTGTGTCACCGGTCAGGGTGATCGACTTGACGTGCGGCAGCAACTCTTCGAGCATGACCCGGAGTTCGAGCTTGGCCAGGTGCTGCCCGATGCACATGTGTGGGCCGTAGCCGAAGGCGATGTGCTTGTTCGGGCGACGGGTGGGGTCGAAACTGTCCGGGTTCGGGTTGGCTTCGGCGTCGCGGTTACCGGACTGGTACAGCAGCATGAAGCGATCACCCGCGTGAATCTCGCGCCCGCGCAGCGTGTAGTCCTGGGTCGCGGTCCGCATGAAATGCTTTACCGGCGATGCCCAGCGCAGCGACTCGTTGACCAGGTGCGGGACCAGGGACAGGTCGTTGCGGACGCGCTCGAGTTGCTCGGGGTTGCGGCCGAGTTCGAGCATGCCGCCGGCCAGTGTGCTCGAGGTCGTGTCGTGGCCCGCGGTCGCGATGGCGATGAAGTAACCGTAGGCCGTTTCGTTCGGGTAGTACTCACCGTTCGCGTCGCGGGCCAGGGAGATGACGGTGGCGAGGTCGTCGCGGGGGCTCTTTCGCCGATCCTGAAGCAGCGCTTCGAAATACGCGTAGAAGTCCTGGATCGTGGCGACCCACTGCTTGGCTGCGGCGTCCGGGGTGAGCTGTTCGACGTCCTCGCGCGCGGCGTCGGGGTCGGCGGTGCCGAAGAACTCCTGTGTCAGCGACATCATCCGGGGCTCATCGGATTCGGGCACACCGAACAGGCTCATGATGACGTGCAGCGGGTACTGCAGCGCGAAGTCCTTGACGAAGTCGATGCGCCCGTCGGTCTCGAGCAGCCGGGCCACGGCTGCCTTGGCCAGGTCGCGGATCACCGACTCCCACTGGGACAGGTTCTGCGGCCGGAACCAGTCCAGCGCAATGTCTTTGATCTCGGTGTGCTCGGGCGGATCCAGGTAGGTGAGTGTCTCCAGAATCCGCAGGCTGCCGTTGTTGATGCTCTTGGTGAACTCGTCACCGGCCTGGTTGGCCAGGATGGGGTTGACCGACCCCTTGTCCTCGCCGCCGGCGCTGGTGAAGATCTCGGGCTGCCGCTCGATCTCCATGATGTCGGCGTGCTTGCTGACCAGCCACAACGGGTCGTATCCCTCGACGACCGCGCGGCCCAGCGGATTGTTCTCGCGCAACCAGCTGTAGGCCGCGAACAGGGCATCGTTGTCACGGTGGCCCTCGGGAAGGACGATCTGCCGGGCGACGGTGTCCGGGATCAACTCGGTGGCCTGCTCCGTGGTGCTCATGAATCTCTCTCCTCGCTCGATCGGGAAGTGCTACTCAGCGTGGCAGCGAGGCGGGTGAGTCACATCACACCGATACCGGAAGAGTGTCGGCAGAAAGGGTGCAATTGCGCCGCCGCCTCACTCCGATGGCTGGCATCAATCGACCATCGTGGGGATGTGAGGGGCCGTATTCGCTTCGCAGACTGGATTTGCTGTCGTTCAGCACGCACCTGTTGGAGGAGGACCCCATGCCCACCGTTGTCTATCAATTGCCCGATGGCTCGGCCAGTTCGGTCGATGTACCCGCGGGGCAGACAGTGATGGACGGATCCGTCCGCAACAACCTGCCTGGGATCGTCGCCGAATGTGGCGGGAGTTGCTCATGCGCGACGTGTCACGTCTATGTCGAGGGCGCCTCGGCCGAGGCCTTCGACGAGCCGTCGATGGAGGAGCAGGATCTGCTCGAGTACCTCGAGGGCGCGCGTTCGTGCTCCCGGCTGGCGTGCCAGTTGGTTCTGGGCGCGACGATGGACACGATTACCGTGACGGTGGCGCAGTCGAACGATTCGTGACACCGCAAGCCGAGTGACGGGCGATCAGTTCGCTGCGGTTGGTCGCCCCCAGCTTGCGCAGAATACGTTTGACGTGGGACTTCACCGTGTCGACCGTGATCACCAATTCATCGGCAATGGCGGTATTGGATGCTCCTTTGAGCACCAGACGCAGAACTTCGCTTTCGCGCTCGGTCAGTGGTTCTGTCCACGGTGCCGCCGCTGGGGCAGGTTCGGCGGCATCGGTGGCACGCGGAAGCTTGTCGTGTGTGATTCCGCTCGAGCGCAGGAGATCGAGTTGACGAGTTCGCCGGGTGGCCAAGCCGAGCCGCTGCAGGCATGCCCCGAGGACCTGGGTGAGCAGTGCGGCCGAATCGTGTTGTGCGGAGTCGAGTTCGCCCGCAATGTGGATCAGCACGGCGGGCGAATTGTCGACCGCGACGGCCACGATCGTGCAGATGTGCGGAAACAGCTCTCCGAGCGTATCGACCGGGCTGGCGGTCACCGGTACGCCCGAGTCGACGGCTCGTGACTCCGCCGAACCTGCCTCGAGCGAGAATGCCTGCGGGGGAGGGCTTTCGGCATCGGGCCGGTGGATCGCGAGCAGTGCGGCCGTATCGGATCGGATGTCGATACCTGATACGAGAACGCAGCTCGCGGAGCAGATATTCGCCAGCGCATCACACGCGCGCTGCAGCAGCTCCGCACTGGACGCGGCGGCGGCGAGACCGGCAATTGCCCGGTTGAGAGATTCGGCGTTTCTCCGAAGCTGGCTGACCTCGTTGTCTCGCAGTGCTTTTTCCCGATCGAGCCGGTCGGCGAGTTGCCTTCCGAGTTCGGTCAGCTCGCGCCCGGACGCTTGGCGCATGGCTGCCATCAAATCCGTGGCGGTCGGTTCGTCGGCAGGGGTGGTCATGCCTGGGGTTCCGCCGCTGGACGGCGGCCCGCGTACAGGGCGGCGGCTTCGGCCCTGGTATTGACCCCGATTTTCTTGAAGATGCGTTGCACGTGCGACTTCACGGTCCCGTCGGATATGCACAGCTTGCGAGATATCGTCGAATTGGTGGCGCCGGCGGCGACGAGAGCCAGCACATCGCGTTCACGGGCGGTAAGCGCCGGCGGATAATCCGTTGTACGCGAATCGTTTCGGCATTCTGCGTGCGGCGCGGAGGGACGCTCCTCGATGTCGTCGAGGGTCACCACGCTGCGCTCGAGCTCTCGCAGAGCGCGGTTCAGCCGGTCCAACTCGGCGGTGGTGTGCCGGTTCTGCTCGGAAATCACCGCACGCAATTGCGCCGATTCGGTCGCCAGTGCACAGACCTGCGCCAGGGTGGTGATCAGATGGATGTCCGCCTCGGTAAGGTCGTTCTCATGTCGGTCGACGTGGACGATCGCGATCGCCCGGTCCGCCACGACGACGGGGACCGCGAGAAACCCGGCGGGCCGGCTCAGATCCACCAGCGGCCGGTAGGTATGGCACTTGACCTCGGAAGGTCCCACGGCGTAGGAGCGGCGTCGGCGAACCAGCTCTGCTTCGCGAGGTGCGTCGCGCAACGGAATGGAATTGCCGTTCACCGCGGCCACCAAAGGATCGAAGTCGCCGCGCAGTTCGGGATTGAGGGCGATCGACACGGGCGCCCAGGATGATCCCGACACCAGTGAGTACATGGCCTTGCCGTAGCCCAGACCGGTGCACAGTTCCCGAGTGAGGATCTGCGACAGGGGAGCGTCGCGGTCTCCGTTGATGGCTTGCACCACCTGAGTCAGGCCGCCGAACTGCTTGCTGTGCACTCGCATTCGTCGAGCGACGTCCGCGCGTATCGCACTGTCGACGGACGTGAGAATCGTGGCGACATCGGCGGTGACCTCGGGAGAAGGTAGCCCTGTGCGCAGCGCCCGGCTCGCGTAGTCCCGGATCAGCGACAAACTGGGGTTGAAGTCCTGTAGTCGCAGCAGGTCCGGGTCCGGGCCGATCAGCTCCAGCAGTTGGGCGAATGCGCGCTCGGCGACATGGACGTCGCTGTCGCGGCCGGTCCGCATCGTTGCTGACTGCACAACCACTTCCACTCCTCGTGCCGAACGGCCACCGACGCGCGGCGGTGTTCGTCGACGACGACGTCATGTGACCTGCCGCACACCATACCATGTATATGGTATGTCCAAAAGTTGGGTTATTCGAAGCCGGCGATGTGGCGCCAGTGCGCGTGCGCGGCAGGCGTCCACTCGGACCGGAGGTCGCGTAGTCGCTTGGCGGCCTGCTGCCCGTGCCAGTCGGGGAGTAGGACCTCCGGCAGTCGAGGATCCAGATAGGTCATGTGCCGGAGCGCGTCGGCCAGTTCGACATGGGCGAACAACAATTCGTCGCCAGGGGCGAAGACGTGCGAATCGAACCGTTCGAGCAGCTCGTCGTAGGCACGCTGGGCAGCGTCGAGATCCCAGGAGCGGCGCACCAGCTCCTCCTCGGAAATGCCTGCGATAGAAGTGGTTCCCACGAAGGAGACCGAATTCGAGGTCAGTCCGAGAGAGTCGATCGCCTTGGCTGCCTCGCCCGCGCGTACGACATGGGGACTCACCCATACGCCCGGCGCCGGATTGCCGAAACCTGCCCACCGCAGGGCTGCATAGAGCTTCTTGCGAGTGGAACGGTGTGACTCCGGTATGGGCACGTTGAGCACCAGCCAGCGGCCGTCCCACTCTGCTGGATCGATATCGGCGGAGAACACCCGCACATCGCCTTCGGTGAAGAGCAGATATGCCTTGTCGGTAAGCGTCCAGAGGGTCTCGCGGCCCTCGCGGTGTGCGGTGATCAGACCTGCCGATCCGGTGCGGGCAATGGCTTGTCGGCCGGCATGGGCGCCATAGCCCAGCCCTTCCAGGACGTACAGCAACGACGCGGTCCGAACCGGTTGGCCATACGGCTCGACCAGCTCGCCCAGCACGGTGATGAGCACGGATCGGGCGCTTCGAGTCGGTGTGTCCCGGGTGGGTGGCGGCGTCGCGTCGTCGTCGGACATCCTTCCATCGTCGCGCAACCGACGGTGCTCGGTCACTGCGACCCGTCCTCGGGCCATTGCGCGCAGCCTCCCGCCGGACCTGGCTCACAAGCCGATTCGGATATTCACGGCATGCTGTCGATACCCCAGTCGTGGAAAACGGATCGCGAATCGGCGCCTGGAACCCGCGGTGCGGTATATGTGGCCGCCGGTGCGTCGGAGAAACGTGGTGTTGCCGCGGGCTGGCGTTGGCCGAATGCCTCGATCACCGTGTCGCGTACGCGGATGTGTGGATGCTCGGGGACCTCGGCGAGCGAAAGTACCGGTGTCACACAGGCATCCAGCGTCTCGTAGACGGCGACCCACTCCGCGCGGGTTCGGGTGCGGAAGATTTCCGCGAAACGGTCGCGCATCCGCGCCCACCCGGTCCTGTCGTACTGCTCGGAAAGTTCGGATCGATCGAGTCCGAGCCCCTCGAGCAGTTGAGCGTAGAACCCCGGCTCGATGGCGCCGACCGCGACGTAGCCGCTGTCCGCGCACTCGTAGGTGTCATAGAAGGGGGCCCCGCCGTCGAGCACATTGGTGCCGCGAGTGGACCACTGGCCGTTCTCGGTCAACGTCCAGTACATGGCCATCAGCGTGCTCACACCGTCGATCATCGCGATGTCGAGCACCTGCCCGGCGCCGGTTCGGGTCCGTGAGTGCAGGGCGGCGAGGATGCCCAGCACGGCTGGCATGGAACCACCGCCGAGATCGGCGACCAGATTGAGAGGTGCGAGCGGTTTGTCGCCTTCGCGCCCGATGGCGTTCAGGGCTCCGCTCAAGGCGAGGTAATTGATGTCGTGACCGGCGTAGGCGGCCAGCGGACCGGACTGTCCCCAGCCGGTGATGCGAGCGTAGATCAGTCGTGGATTGCGTGCGGTACACACGTTCGGGCCGATGCCGAGACGCTCGGCCACACCAGGGCGGTAGCTCTCGAGCACGACGTCGGCCCGGTCGATCAGCGCCAGCGCCTGTGCGAGTCCGGCCGGGTCCTTGAGGTCGGCGTTGACCGAACGCCGGTTGCGCAGCACCGAATCCTTATCCGGCGGAACCAATTCCGTGACACCGCCCGGTCGTTCGACGCGCACCACGTCGGCGCCCAGGTCGGCCAGCAGCATTGCGGCGTGCGGTGACGGGCCGATGCCCGCCAGTTCGACGACGCGAAGCCCTTCCAGCGCCTTTTCCATCCGAACCCTCTCGAACCGGTTTCAACGTTTGACAGTATAGGCTACTATCTGTCCAATAACGTATCACTACGTTGTGTGTCGCGGCGGTGTTTCGAGAACCTGCCGAGCGACGATCCGAGCAGCCCGAGAGGCGTGATATGAGCGAACTGGAACCGGCGGCCATGTCGGTGTTTCGACTGGCGGCCGACGATCCGATGACGTGCGTGCGGGAGTGGAAGGACAGGAGCCGAGGCAAGGCCATCGCCTTGTTCCCGATGAACTTCCCCGCAGAGATCGTGCATGCCGCCGGCGGGCTGCCGGTTGTCGTGCAGGACGATCCGACCCCGATCACCGAGGGTCGGAGTCTGCTGGCCGAGTTCTACTGCGGCTATACGCGCAGCGTGGCCGACCAGGCGGCGCGCGGTCGGCTCGATATCTTCGACGCCTTCGTCGTCGCGGACCACTGTGTGCAGTTGCTCGGCGCGGTCGACGTGATCCGCTGGGCGCGTCCGGACAAGCCGATGCACTTCGCGCAGTTCACCAGCGCGATGGACGACGCCTGGACCCAGCCTCGGGTCGCCGGCCGGATCGAGGATGCGAAACGTGAGGTCGAGACCGTCCTGGGAGTGACGCTGACGCCCGAACGATTGGCGCGCAGCATCGGTCTGTTCAACGAGAACCGGCGGTTGCTGCGTGAGTTGTACGACCTGCGCCGCTCCGGCCGTGCCTGGATCACCGCCACCGATATGCAGACGTTGATCAAGTCCAGCATGGTCATGGACATCCAGGAGCACACGACGCTGCTTCGCGCACTGCTGGCCGGGCTCGACGCGACCGCGGAACCGCGCGCGGATCTGGTGCGCGTACACCTGTCGGGCCACTTCTGTCACGGTCCGCGCCCAGAACTGCTGAATCTGATCGAGGAGAGCGGCGCGATGGTCGTCGACGACGACCTGTACACCGGATACCGCTACATCTCCACCGACGTCCCCGAGTCCGGCGATCCACTCGCGGCCTTATCGGAGTGGTACCTGGACCGCAATCGGAACGCACCCTGTCCTACTCGGGTCACCACCCGTATCGACTGGGACACCTACCTGATCGATTCGATCGAGGCCAGCCGCGCCGACGGGGTCGTCGTGCTCATGGCGAAATTCTGTGAGCCGCACATGCTCTACTACCCCGAACTGCGCAAGGCGCTCGAGGCGCGCGGCATTCCGGCACTTCTGCTCGAAACCGAGCACGAAGGCAATCCGATCGAGACGGTGCGTACGCGCATGGAGACGTTCATCGAACGCATCCGTCGCCAACCGGCCGCGGCCCGTTCCTGATCTCACCACGTACGAAGGAGTTCACCATGGCGATCCAGCAAGCGAGTACCGAAAAGGCGAATCGGCTGTCCAGCACCCGGGCCGGGGGCCGAATGGTGGCCGACTACTGGGAAAACATTTTCACCGCGAAAGAGCGGGGCAAACATGTCGTGTGGTACAACGGCGCGGCGCTGAACCCGCTGTTCCAGGCCGCGGGGCTGGAATGGTGCCACGGGGAGGCGTTCGCCGCCCGCCTGGCGGCCCAGCATCTGGAAGGTCCGGCGCAAGCGGCCGGGGCCGAATACGGATATATCGGCGAGCTGTGCTCGTACGCGCGCACCCATCTGGGGTGCGCGGTGCTGACCCACCAGACCGTCAACGAACAGGCGACCGGAGTCGTCGGGATGGTCGACCAGCAGGAACTCGCCGCGAAATTGCCGGCGCCGGACTTCTTCGTCAACGGCTACGCCGGCTGCAGCACCGGTCAGCAGTGGGACGCGATGACGTACCGGGTGTTCGACCGCAAACTTCCGCTGTTCAACGTCTCGATCCCGATGTTGTGGGGTAACAAGCCCGATGCCGGGTATATGCGCGGGCAGGAGTGGACCGAGGTCGGGCAGTACGTCGAAGGGCAACTACGTGAACTGATCGAATTCCTCGAGCAGCAGACCGGGCGGCCCTTCGACTGGGATGCGCTGAGCGAGAGCATGTTCTACATCAAGCGAGCCTCGGAACTGCGCCTCGAGGCGATGGCGCTGTGCACGCAGGCGCCTACTCCGGCGACCTACTGGGACTGGGTGGCGAGTATCGCGCCGATCAACTTCCTGCCCGGAAATCAGGACCTGGTCGACTATTTCGCCGGTGTGAAGTCCGAGATCGAACAGCGCGTCGCCGACGGGGTCAGCGCGCTGGCGGACGAGCGTTACCGGGTGTACTTCGACGGCATCATGAACTGGAACAAGCTCGGCTTCCTCACCCGGAAGTTCGCCGAGTACGACGTGGCCGTCGTCGCGGGTCGCTACACCCACGAATCCTTTTGGCAGGAACCGCAACTCATCGATACCGACAATCCGCTGCTGGGAATGGCGCAGCACTATCTGCTGTGCCCGCTCAATCACGGGTTGAAGAATCTGGAGGAATTGCTGCTGCGGCGTCTGGACGAATACGCGATCGATGGCATCGCCTTCCACTCCACGCGCACCTGCCGGGCCATGACCAATCCGCAGGCCATGCTCGCTCGGACCGCCGAACGCGAGCGTGGCGTGAAGTCGTTCTTCTTCGAAGGGGATGTCGCGGACGCGTCGTTCTACAACGACGAGCTGTTCGACAGCCGGCTCGAGGCGATGCTGGAAGCGATCGATGTCCAGCGGATGAAGTCGCGGGTGTAACCGTGGCCGATACGAAGAGGGCGTCGTCGTGAACGCGGACAACTGGTTCGTCCTGGGCGTGGACCTCGGATCGACCACGGCGAAGGCCGCCGTGGTCGATCGCGACGGCGAATTGCGCGGGGCGGATGTCGTGCAGATGGGCGCGGTGAGCCCGGCCGCGGTTGCGCGTGCGATCGACGGCGCGCTGCGCGCCGCCGCGGTGTCACGTGACGAGATTCGCTGGACCGTGAGCACCGGCTACGGGCGGAAACTGGTGCCCGGGGCGGATCGCAGCTACACCGAGATCACCTGTCACGCCAGGGGTGCGGCGGCACTGCGCCCCGGGGTGCGTCTGGTGATCGATATCGGCGGTCAGGACAGCAAGGCGATCATCGTCGACGACGAGGGCCTGGTGGATCGGTTCGCGATGAACGATCGGTGCGCCAGTGGTACCGGCCGGTTCTTCGACGTACTTGCTCGGGCGCTGGAGGCCGAGATCGAGGAGGTGGGTGAGCTCGCGCTCGCGGGCTCGGACACCCTCGAGGTGAGCAGTATGTGCGCGACCTTCGCCGAGACCGAAGTCATTTCGCTGCTGGCTCAGGGACGTTCGAAGGCCGATGTGGCGGCATCGGTGCATCGGGCGGTCGCCGCGCGCACCCTGGGGCTGGTCGCGCAGGTGGGCAGGGTTTTTCCGGCCGTGATGACCGGCGGGGTCGCGAAGAATCCCGCCGCGCTGCACTACGTGTCGCAGGCGTTGCGGCATCCGGTCGAACTGCTCGAGCAGCCACAGATCGCCGGTGCCTACGGTGCGGGCCTGCTCGCCCGCGACGAGTATCTCGGCACGGCCGCCGCACGCTCCGAGCGCGATGCCGCGGCCGGTGAGCAGGTGGCCGCGACGGCGGCAGCCGTCACGCCGCACTGCCTCGACTGCGACGGTGTGCTCGCGCAGCCCGCCGATGCCGGTCCGGTGCCGATCGAATTGCGAAGGAGCGCACCATGATCAGCGAGACCGATGAGATCCGGGTTCCGGCTCCGGCGGAATCGACGGTGTACATCGTGGGCGGTACGAACGGGGTCGGACTGGAGGTCGCGCACCGATTCGTGGCGGCCGGAACACAGCGGATCGGTCTGGTGGGCCGTGATCCGGAACGGGGGCAGCGGGCGGCGGAGGACATCCGATCGCTGGCGCTTGGGGTGTGGTGCCTGTACGTCGCCGGTGACGTCAACGACCCCGGCGAAGCGGGACGGGTGGCGGGGGAACTGCGCGCCGGATTGGGACCGGCGGACATCCTGGTCAACAGCACCGTGAGTGCGTTCACGCCGCGGCTGTTCCACGAGATCGCCCCCGAGGACGTTCCGGCGATCCTGACGCAGCAGGCGCTCGGCCCGATCAACATGTGCCGGGCCGTCCTGCCGGATATGCGGACGCAGCGCGGCGGCGTGATCGTCAACGTCGCCTCCGATGCGGCCAAATACCCGACTCCGGGGGAGAGCGTGATCGGCGGGGCGATGGCGGCGATCGTCATGTTCAGCAGGGCCTTGGCGATGGAGGCCAAGCGTGACGGTATCCGGGTCAATGCCGTGACGCCCTCGCTGATCCGGGACACCGGAGCGTACGACCGGGTGATGGCCGATCCGTTCGGCGCGAAACTCTTCGAAAAGGCAGCTCGCGCAGCATCACTCGGTGTCGCGGAACCGTCGGACGTCGCTGATCTCATCCTGTTCCTGTGCAGTCCGCAGGCTCGCCGGATCACCGGACAGGCGGTGAGTCCCAACGGAGGCATTTCGTCCGGTTAGCCGACCCGGCCGAAACATTCGACAGTTTCGTAGATGATAGATCCAATTCTGTAGTACATTGAGTGTGATCGGCGTCATATTTGTCAGCGCCGGGCCGTGATCGGCGGCACATGAATTCACAGCAGCATTCGAACCCGCACAGCAAAAGGCGCTCGCACGATGACCCTTACCCAATCCTTATGGCCGGCCTCGCAGACCTCGGGAGTTCGTGACATCACTCTCGGAGAACTGTTGCGGCAGGCCGCCGCAGCGGTGCCCGACCAGGTGGCTCTTGTCGACGGCACTCCCGATCCGGCTGATCGGTCCGAATGGACCTATCGCGAACTGCTGGCTGACGTCGAAGGCGTCGCCCGTGCCTTGCTCGCACATTTCGCGCCCGGTGATCGCATCGCGATCTGGGCTCCCAACAGTGCGGACTGGGTGATCCTGCAGCAGGCGATCGCAATGGCGGGAATGGTGGTGGTCGGGATCAATCCCGCATACCGGGCGCACGAATTGGAGTACATCCTGCGCCAGTCCCGTGCGGCGGGATTGTTCTTTCGTGAAAGTTATCGCGGCGTGAGCCTCGAGGACGTACTCGGTGAGATCGTCGGAAATCTGCCGGACCTGCGCAAGGCGGTGCCCACTCGTGAATGGCAGACATTCCGGGATGCGGCAGACGCCGCGACGCCGCTGCCGGAGGTATCGCCGAGGGATCCGGTGCAGATCCAATACACCTCCGGGACAACCGGATTCCCCAAGGGGGCGGTTCTGCATCACAAGGGCATCGTCAACGAGGCGACCTTCGTATTCGAACGCGCCGGGCGCTCCGGTCCGGTGGTGTGCGTCAACGCGATGCCGATGTATCACATCGGCGGCGGCGGGGTCACTGAACTGGGTACGTTCGCGGCACATGGAACCTTCGTGGTGTTACCGGCATTCGATGCCGCGCAGATGCTCGAGATGCTCGAGACCTACCGGGGCACCCACTCGCTGATGGTGCCGACGATGCTCATCGCCCTGCTGGAACATCCCGATTTCCGCGCTCGTGACCTGTCCAGCGTGTACACCATCATGTCGGGCGCGTCGGCGGTGCCGCAGGCGCTGGTCGAGCGGGTCATCGAACGCCTCGGTTGCCGATTCACAATTCTGTTCGGGCAGAGCGAGATGCACGGCGTGATAAGTCAGACGAGGATCTCCGACGACCCCGTGGACCAGGCGTGCACGGTCGGACAGCCATTGCCCGAACTAGAGGTGAAGATCATCGATCTGCTGACCGGAGAGATCGTCCCGATCGGCGAGCAGGGCGAAATATGTTGCCGCGGTTATCAGAACATGCTCGGCTACTCGGATATGCCGGAAGCTACCGCCTCGACGATCGACGCCGATGGCTGGCTGCACATGGGCGATCTGGCGGTGATGGACGAGCGGGGGTTCCTGCGGATCACCGGCCGGCTCAAGGACATGATCATCCGCGGCGGTCTGAACATCTATCCGCGCGAGATCGAGGAATTGCTCTTTCAACATCCGGAGATCGCGGAGGCGGTCGTGGTCGGTGTGCCCGATGAGAAGTGGGGCGAACAGATCGGCGCCGTGATCCGCGCCCACGATCCGGGCAACCCGCCCGAAGCCGACGTGTTGAAGGCTTGGTGCCGCGAGCGAATCGCCGCGCACAAGGCGCCGTCACTGTGGTACTTCACCGCCGAGTTGCCGATGACGCCGTCGGGCAAGATTCAGAAGTTCCGGGTGCAGGACGAGATCGCCTCCGGAGTACTGACTCCCGTGCGTTCCTCGGAGGTGGCCTCGAGCTGATCCGGTGCGTGCGTCCCGTCGATGAGATGTCGGCGGGACGTCACCGAACCGCTCGCTGCGGTGGTCGAGTCTCGGTGGAAGCAGCTGGAACGAGTGCGATGAGTTCCGAGCGATTGGCGGCACCGTACTTGCGGAGCAGACTCTTGAGATGTGATTTGACGGTTTCCACCGAGATGAACAGTTTCTCGGCGATATCGCGGTTCGAGTGGCCCCTCAGCACCAGTTGCAGGACCTCGTCCTCGCGACGGGTCAGATGAGCCCTCGTCGAAAGTGGAGCGTTTTCTCCTTCGGAAAGTATTGTGCTGGAACAGAACTCGTCGTGAACAAGGGTAGTGATCGCATGTAGCGCCCGCTCGTCGCCGTCGGTGACCCATGCCGTGCCGACAATGCTCGCCAGCAGGGACAGGTAGGCGTCGGCGGTGTGGGGCACCGGATCGGCGACGATGCAGTGGATGAGCCCGGCCGCCGCTGTCGACGTCCCGACCGGTATCACGACGTAGTCCGCGGCGCCGAGCAGATTCCGCACGATGGGGTGCGGGGTTTTCGTTTCGGACACCGGTTGTCCGAATTCCAACGCACGGTACTCGGCTGAGTCCACAGCCAGAGCTATCGCCTGATTCGGCACAGAGGCCGCAGTGCCGGCGGTGGCGACGATTCGCCAGTGGTCGTCGCCGACGCTCGAGAACAGCACCGGCCCCGCCGTGACCTCTCCGAGTTGACTGCACGCGAAGTCCACGCCGTCGGCGAATCGCCTCGCGCGCTTGAATTCTCGCGCCACCAGCGACAGCGACCTGTACAGCACCGAATCGATGTCGGCCAGCTTCGCAACCAGTGCCTGATGCATTCGTGCTGAGCGGACGAGAAGCGCTGCCACTGTCGGGCCCTGCTCCGCAGGCAGGGAGCATACTTGCGCCAGAACGGTCGCGATCGCGGGGTGTAGTCGATCAGCGATGTGTCCGATCCGCGACCGCGCGGCCAGAACGCCCGCATCGTCGTATCGTGATGTGCTCAGTTCGACCTGCGCAACGTCGAAAAGCTGTCGCAAGTCCCGGATGTGGCTACCAGGCCGAGGTGGTGGCGGGTTCATCGCTGCCCATGGATATTCCGGTCGGCCTGGTGCCGTGCCGTGGCCTCCGCCCTGCTGTGTACGCCGAGTTTGTGGAAGATCTGTTTGACGTGCGACTTGACGGTGGCTTCGGAGACGCCCAGTTCGCGGGCGATCTCCGCGTTCGACAGTCCCGCCGCGAGATCGCTGAGTACGACATGCTGGCGCGGCGTGAGCAGGTTGTACCGATCTGCGACGGGCTTATCGGTTCGTGTGACGAACGGATCCATGCGAACGCGGCCGGAGATGAACTCTTCCGAATACCGGACGATATTTGCCACGCGGTCTCGTAGTGTGGTCAACCGCTTCTGGCGTTCGAGGCGTTCGGCCACGACGCCGACCATTTCCGACAGGAAAACCACTCGCTCCAGATCCTGACCGGTGGTGACCTGGTCGAATTGATCGCCGTGGATCATTCCGATGACCTGGGATCCGGAAACGAGTGGAGCAACCGCGAATCCGTGCGATGCCGAGATCTGCATCAGCGGTTTGTAGGTCAGTTGGTGGGTATGCGGTGAGACGACCAGATGCTGTGTCCGCCTGCGTATTACGTCGGCTTCGAGCGGAGCGGAGCTCAGGTCGATCATATTCGACAGGTATTGCCGCAGCCTGGTGTGGTCGCTGAGCGTGGCGTCGACGTAGAGGTACTCGGGCTGCCAGGTTCCGTGGTCGACAGTGGATAAAAGCGCCCGGCGAAAGCCGAGGGCGGCGCAGGCACGAGCGAATTCCGGTTCGACAAGCGTCACCGACGAGGTGACGTGGCTCGGTGTCCGCACCAGTTCGCACATACGGGAAACCACGTCGTCGAAATGGCCTGCTCGGGTATCCGGCTCGCATCGGTAAGGCGCGAACATCTGGTTCAGCCTCGGACCGAGGTCGGCGATCTCACCGGGATCGAGTAGCCCCTCGTCCAGGGCGCGGGTCACGTCCTCGGACAGGCGCGCGAGTATCTGGCCGGTCGCGGTTTTACCTGTGTGGATCCGATCCGGCCGGTGTGCGGTTCGCTTCGGCACCATTGCCCCTTCCCGCCGTGCACCCCTGTCGAAGCTTCTCGTGCCTATCGGCACACGTCGAGGCGCTGTAAATCTAAACCGAGAATATAATGGTCAGACCATACGAGCAAGGGTTTCGCGGGACTGCAGCGAACCGCTGACCAGCTCAGTCGGTCGCCGGGGGGAGGCTCTCGTAAGCAGCTATGAACTCCACGAGCGGCTGTGCCGAGTCCGGGGCCGGATCGAATCCCATCGGCAGGTACCAGGATCGTTCGAACTCGACCCGCTCGGGCATGGCTGCCATGACCGCCCGTTCGACTTCCTCCTGTACCGGCGGCTGGAGATCTGCCCGTAGGACCGTGCGCAGGTCGGCGGCGATCGCGGCCGTGGCCCGCTCGATGGCGTGGGTTTCCCCGTCGGCGTCGCGGGCGGCTTGTTCGCCCGCTCGCACGGAGCTGCGCAGCCCGTTGGCGATCTCGGCATCGCTGACGATTTCGAGTACCGATCGGGCGATGCGTCGATGGTGGTCGAGTTCGAAGCGTGCACGCGTGTGCACGTGTGCGAGCCGGTCACGCAAGAATTCGAGATATCCGATCGACAGCGCGAGCTGCTCCTGTGCTAGTGGGTCGACCGGGTCGACCGCGGGGCCGACGATATCGCGTAAGGATTTGACCACTGCGCCCAACGAGTTTTCGGAATGATCGGTCATCGGTCTTTTTCCTCCAGCAGGGTCACCAGCTGTCCGGACAATGTGGGGACCATCCCCTTGACCCAGGACAGCAGCACATCCTGGTGCGTCTTGCCCAACCTGGCCACCCGGTAGGCGGTTGCCAGCGTGGCAATGATCAGCTGGTAAGTGTTCGCTATCTTGTAGTAGGTGAGCCGTTGCGGATCGACAGACAACCCCGAAGCCTCCTGGTAACGATCCAGGAATTCGGCTTCGGTGAACAAGCCGCAGACCAGGTATTCGCCGGACCTCGGGTCGACGTGGCCGAAGGTCGAGTCGGTGGCCCAGGCGAGATCGCGATGGCGATCGCCGAGGTGGCAATATTCCCAGTCGAGCCACGCGGTGATCTCGTGGGTTTTCTCGTCGAACAGGAAATTCCCGCTTCGAAAGTCACCGTGGACGATGCCGATCCGGTCCGTCGTCGGAAGGTTGCGCCTGAGCCAGTTGGCGGTCACTTCGATGAGCAGATGATCCTCGCCCCGATCCTCCTCCCAGACACGCGCGTACTGATTGAGCTTCCACTCGGCGGCTTCAGTGGTGTCGGGACTGGGCCGGTCGAAGCTGTCGAGCCGGAGTCCGGAGATATCGGTCGTGTGCAGTGCCGCGAGATGATCGACGAACTGAGTTCCCAGCGACCGCCGTAAGTCGGGGCCGAACATCGTGCCGAGCCCGCTCACGGCTCCGGTGTCGGTGGCGGTGGGTTTGGTCGTGCCCGGTGCGAACGAGTACACGAGGGTCGGCTCCGGGAACCAGGTTGCGGCTTCGTCCAGCCACAGCACGCGCGGTACCGGCAGGGTGTCACGGACGGCTTCGAGGATCTCGGCCTCTTGGCGGCGGCTCGTCGCATTGAGCGACTCCGACGGATCCATGCGTGCGACCAAGCGATCCGTGACCGGTCCGCGGTCGGGGTCGGTCCACCGAAGATCGAATCGCACTTGCATTTTGGATGCCCCGCCCGACATCCACCGAGCGCCGGAGATTTCGTATTCGCCATCGATCCGTGCTCGGAGCAGCCCGTCCAGACGGGCGGCGAACTCGTCGAGCTCGATGCGCTGAAACGGGGGGCTCGCCCGGCGTTCGAGTTTGCGCACCAGCATTCGATCGATCTCGCTGTCGACTCGATAGCGGCGGCGCATCTCATCGATGAACTCGCGTGGCGGGTTGTCACGCATATCGAAATCGGTGTCGTAGCTCGGAAATGAAATCCGTTCTGCAGCAGTCACTTCAGCGCCTCCGGCCGTGCTTCGACGTGCGCTCGGCGAGGTAGTCGAGGCCGAATATGTCGGCCATTTCCCCGTATCCGATTCGCCCGTCGTGCTCGTACCGGTGCAAGCTCTGATATGCGACATCGCGCGGATTGAACGCCTGCCACGGGTGTGCGGCGACAGCGCTGCCGAAGAACTCCCATTCCTGGCCGCGGTCGTCGCGGACCTTGATCCGATTGGTGACAGTGAGCATCTGCACGCGAGCCGCCTCGACCTCGGCCCAGACGAGGCTGCGCGTTTCCCCGTTCTCGGTGACGAACCCGAATCGGAGGTCGCCGTAGCGCACCTGCCCGCCCACGACTTCCATGTCGACGGCCAGGTGCATGGCCAGTTCCGGGCCGAAGTTCACCGAAATCCAGGACACCGCCCACGTACCCAGGTCGCGCCTGGGCCCCCAGCTGTGATCCATTCCCTCGTAGCAGTCGACCCGATAGCGCTTGCCGCGCAATTCGAGTTCGCCGGTGATATGCCCCTTCGTCTCGAAATGCCCTGTTGCCCAGCCGTCCCCCTTCTCGTCGAGGGTGGCTTCGGAGTCCGCTCCCGAGAGCAATGCGTTCTCCGCCGGGTCGTGCATATCGAACGGGTGGTGAATCGCGTCGAACTTCAGGTCGAACGAGCAATTGCCGAGCGCGTGCTCATAGCGGAGGTGATAGTCGCGGGGTGCATTCGACGTCTTGACGGTCAGTCCGTTCGGGAGTGTGTAGTCGGTGAAGGACTCCGGGCACGGCAGGTGAACCTGACAGTCCATGAAATCGATATCCTCCACGTTCGGGCAGAACCCCTGAACCAGGCAGATCGACGAAAGTGCGACCCCGAGATTCGGGCGGGCCAGCACGTATGCGTTTCCGAGGATGCCGGCCTCCGGGACGCTGAAGATGAGCGCGGTTGTTTCCGTCCAAGTCCAGTCGTCGGCGTCGCGGCTGTGGAAGTCGAGATCGTGGGCATTGATCATCGGTTTCGGCTCCTGAAGATCGTGAGTTCGGCATGTGGCACACGCCACTCGTGCACATCTTGGGAGGGGACGGTGGCCGTGAACAGCCTGTGACGGCCATATCCCTCGGAAATCCCCCCGACTTCACCCCATCGGATGGTGGCTGCAGCGAAATCTTCTGTGAAATAGGCCGATTCGATCAGAGGTGATTGTCGGGACGGCCTGTTCGGGCGCGGATTCGGAAGCTTGACGAATGTGTCACCTGTCACTAGTTTGAGGTCGGTGCCGCCTCGTGGGCTGGCACTTCTCACTCCGCATACCCGTACTTTCGGTGCGCGGATTCGTGAACTTTTCATATTCGGCCATGACGCGCCACCGGTTCTCGGCACGGCGTGCGTCGCCGGAGTCGCAGATCGGGTCGGGTTACCGCACCGACGAAAGGGTTTCCGTCATGTCAAAATCCGTAACTGCTGCGGTGGTCGCCGAACCGGGCGGCGCTTTCAGTCTCGAACGAGTGTCGCTCGCGACTCCCGGGGCGCACGAAGTACTCGTGGAGATCAAAGGAATCGGTCTGTGCCACACCGATATCGCCGCCCGGGACGGATTCTTCGGGTTGAGTTATCCGATGGTCCTCGGGCACGAGGGCAGCGGAATCGTCGTCGCGACCGGGGCGGAGGTGACCTCGGTCGCGCCCGGTGATCATGTCGCGCTGTCCTTCGCGTCCTGTGGGCACTGCGATCAATGTGCCGACGGGCAACCCGCCTACTGCGTGGAGTTCGGCGCGCGCAACTACGGCAGTGGGTTGCGTCCGGACGGAACCAGCACGATCACCCAGGACGGGCAACTCGTGACCGCAGCCTTCTTCGGGCAATCGTCGTTCGCGACCCATGCTCTGGCGACCGAACGCAACGTGGTGAAGGTCGGAACCGACATTCCGATCGAACTCGTCGGCCCGCTGGGATGCGGTATCCAGACCGGCGCCGGTGCCGTATTCAACAGCTTGGATTGCCAGGCGGGGCAGTCCCTGTCGGTCCTGGGGGCCGGTCCGGTCGGGCTCGCCGCGGTTATGGCGGCGAAAGTCCGTGGGTGCACTCCGATCATCGTCTCCGATCCGGATCCGCGCCGTCGCGCACTGGCCTTGGAGTTGGGTGCGGACACCACCATCGACCCGGCCACCGGGCCACTCGAAGGAAAGGTCCGTGCGGTGAGCGGCCGTGGTGTCGACTATGCGTTCGACACGACCGGAATTCCGTCGATCCTCGAGGAGGCTTTCGCCGTCCTCGCACCTCGGGGGACTCTCGGATTCGTCGGAGTGCCACACGATGTGACAGCGACGATGGCGGTGCCGCTGGTGCCCGCAATGGTTTCCGGTGTCACGGTGCGCGGAATCACCGAGGGCGACAGCGATCCGAGCACCCTCATCCCGTACCTGCTCGAGTTGTTCCGTTGCGGAAAGTTTCCCTTCGACAAGCTGATCGGGACCTTCCCCTTCAGCGATATCAACGCTGCCGTGGCTGCCCAGGCGCGTGGCGAGGTCGCGAAAGTCGTCCTCGTCCACGGCGCGCCGTCGTCCACCGGATCGACAGGAGCCTGAGATGGTGACCGTACGACAGGAGTCCGCAATGACCACACCCCGATCCGCCGTGCGAGTCGAACCGGCCATCGACGCGGTGCTGCGCCGAAAGCTGGAGCGCCGGGGTGTGGTGATTCACGAACCACCTCACCTGGAAACGGTGCGAGACAGGTTGCGCACCATGTTGTCTCAGCGGATCCAGGGCACCTTCGAGATCGAGGGCCTCTCGCGCCTGGGTGGTGGCGCCTCGAAGGAACAATTCGTCTTCGACCTCGACTGGCAGTCCGATGGGCAACAACGGCGCGATCGTATGGTGCTGCGGATGGACCCTCCGGCCTCGATGGTCGAAACGCCTCGCCGCCGTGAATTCGAGGCGCTGGACATGTTGCACGGTGCCTTGCCGGTACCTCGGGTGTTCTGGATGACCGAGGACCCGGACGAATTGGGTGCACCGTCGATGATCTGCGGATATGTCGGCGGAACGGCGACTGCGAAGGACGCTGTGAAGACCGCGTCCGGCCTCGGGACGACCTATGGTGCTGCACTGCGCCGCACGCTCGGCCCGCAGTTCGTCCGGTATCTCGCCGAACTGCATCGGTTCGACTGGACGACGTATCCACTGGACTCGTTCCAACGCCCACGACCCGGCTCGACCGATGCCGTGGACTGGCGGCTCGCGTCATGGGACCGCGCGTGGCAGGAGGACGCGTTCGAATCGCACCCGGTGATCGCACTGACCCAGCAGTGGCTGTGGGAACGTCGTCCCGTGGTCGATCACGTATCGGTTGTGCACGGTGACTACCGCAACGGCAATTTCCTGTTCGACGAGGAGCGCGGAACCATTACCGCACTGCTCGATTGGGAGCTGACCTACCTCGGCGACCGACACCACGATCTGGCCTACGCCATGATGGACGGCTGGGGCGAAACAGATCCCGTGACCGGTGAATTCTATTGCTCGGCTCTGGTCACTCGGGAGCAGATGATCGCCGAATACGAGTCGGTGTCCGGACTGTCGGTCGACAGCGAGCGGCTCGAGTACTACACGGTTCTCAACATGTACTGGGCCGCAGTCGCATTGACCGGGTCCGGGCCGCGGAATGCTGCCGAACGCATGACCCATCTCGACGCGATGCAGACCTATCTCGGTGGTCTCGGGGCGTTCTATCTGGACCAACTGCTCGCCGTTGTCGGCAAGGCATAGGAGATTTCGATGATTCCCACTGTTGCTCAGCAGATCAGCGCCGTACGGACGACGATCGCGAAAAATGTTCTCCCGGCGTTGGATCCGAACGATTCGTTCGCCGCCGAGCAAGCCGGCCTCGTGCTCGCATGCCTGGACTGGACCCTCGATGTGCACACATCCGAATATCGATACGAGCGCGTCGAGCATTCCGATTATCGAGCCCTGCTCGCGCGTCTGATCGACCTCGCGCCGACGCGGGACGCCGAGGAGGAGCGAGCGTTTCTCAGCGCCGCGGCAGAGCCGCCCGTGGACCTCGAGCGACTGCGCGAGCAGACGCGTGCCCTCAAGGAAATGGCCGATCGTCGGTACGGGATTCTGGCCGACGCCGAGCCCGAGCTGGCGCAGCGCGCCCGGCAGGTGATGGCGGCAGCGGCCGGAAGGCAGTGCGAACGCGAACTCGCGTGGTGCCGCAAGACCGGATTCCCGCGTGGAGCCGACGAGAGCGTCGCGCACGTGCTCGATCGTCAGCAGGCCGATCCACCGCCGGGGGCGGCCACCTCGGCGAGCTGATCGATACACCGGACCCGGCTGAGTGTCGACGCCGACCATATCTCCGACAGCTGTTCGACCGGCGTGCCGAGCAGAGCGACGCGGCACAGCGGGGGCTGCGACCGCAGAGTTCGCCCGTCGGCAGGCTGCTGTGCAGGGCTCGTTTCCAGTGCTGTAGCCGGTGAGCTGGTATGTATATGGTACGACCATTTTGGGTAATGATCGCCCAAGGAGATAGGGAGAGCATGTGGATGCCGAAGCCGGTTCCGATCCGACAACCGTGGTCAACGCGCGAGACCTCGGGCGACTGCCGTTGGCGGCCGGTGGTGAAACGCGGTGCGGCGTACTGCTCCGCAGCGATGCGCCGTATGTCGGTGACAGTCCTCCGACCGGCCTGACCTGGCCTCCGTCGACGGTGGTGGACCTGCGTGACAGTGCCGAGGCGGGACGCCTGCTCGTGGCGTGGCCCGATACCGTGCGCTGGGTCGGCAATCCGGTGTTCTCGGGCGCGCGTATGGATCGTCTGATTCAAGCGAATGTGGTGGACCTGTATGCCGACATGGTGCGAGGGTCGGCCTCCCGGCTGGTGGGTGCGCTCAACCAGTTCGACAACGGTGGTTCGACGCTGGTTCATTGCGCTGCCGGTAAAGATCGGACCGGCGTCGTCATCGCGATCGCGCTTCTGCTGGCGGGCGTCGAAACCGACGCGATCATCGCCGACTATCAGCGGACCGGCAACGCGATCGCCGAGATATTCGCGCGAATGCAGTCGCGTGGGCGACTGCCTGCGGGTGCTGCCGTCACCGACCCGGTTTTCCGTACCCCGCGCGAAGCGGTTGAGCTGGTGATCGACCACGTGGGTGGAGGTTCCGACGGCGCGTGGGCGTGGGTCGAGAAGAACGGTGGGGACGTGCAGCGCCTCGCACGCTGGGTGACGTTGTTCACGGGCGACGCCGCCGCATAAGCGGTTCGATCGCTTTCCCGCGGGTGTAGTCGAGTTGATCCGTGGTTCGACCTGTGCAATCATTTGGTCTGACCATACGATAATTTAAGTCGACTCGGAGGTGGGCAAATATGGCTGGTGTGTGGTTCGACGAGCTCACGGTGGGGCAGAGGTTCGAACACCCGATTCGGCGGACGGTCACCGAGACGGACAACGTGCTGTTCACGGCGATGACGCACAACCCGGCGCTGCTGCACCTCGACGAGGAGTACATGAAGGACTCGGCGTTCGGGCAGCGCATCGTGAACAGTGCGTTCACCCTCGGCCTGATGGTCGGGATCTCCGTCGGTGACACCACCCTCGGGACGGCCGTGGCGAACCTGGGCTGGGACGAGGTGCGCTTCCCCAAGCCGGTGTTCCATGGCGACACCCTGCATGTCGTCACCGAGGTCCTCGAACTGCGGGACTCCAAGTCGCGACCGGACCAGGGCATCGTGGTATTCCTGCACCAGGCGTTCAATCAGCGCGATGAACTCGTCGCCTCGTGCAAGCGGTCGGGCCTGCAGCGCAGGAAGCCGCAGTGACCGCGCCGATCCGCTCGTTCCTGTTCGTGCCGGGCGACAGTGAGAAGAAGATCGGCAAGATCGGCGGCTCCTCGGCAGATGCGGTGATCCTGGACCTCGAGGATGCGGTCAGCGCGGGCCGCAAGCCGATCGCCCGGCAGATGGTGGCGGAATTCATCGCCGCCGAATCCGGTGCAGCCGGTCCGCAGTTGTGGGTGCGGATGAATCCGATCGACACCGAGTACGCGCTCGCGGATCTGGCGGCCGTGGTCGCCTCGGGGCCCGCGGGCGTGATGATTCCCAAGATCGACGGTCCTGCGGATGTGTTGCGCGTGCACCACTATCTCGAGGCGCTGGAGTCCGCGCACGGGCTCACGCCCGGAGGTATCCGCGTTCTTCCCGTCGCCACCGAAACGGCTCGCGCGCCGTTCCGGCTGGGCGATTTCGCCGATGCCGGAATCTCCCGGCTGTACGGATTGACTTGGGGCGCAGAGGATCTCAGTGCGGCCCTGGGTGCGTCGACGAATCTCGACCGGACCGGGGAGTGGGCCGCCACCTACCGGCTGGTTCGCTCGCTGGCACTGATGGGCGCGCGCGCCGCGGACGTCGAGGCCGTGGAGACGCTGTACGTCGACATCCGGGACGATCGCGGCCTGGCGGAGTCCTCGCGCCAGGCGCGCGCCGAGGGATTCAGCGGGCGTATCGCCATCCATCCCGGGCAGGTCGACACGATCAACGCCGCCTTCACCCCGACGCCCGAGGAGGTGGAGTTCGCCCGGCGAGTGGTCGAGGCGTTCTCGGCCGATGTGGGAACTGTTGCGCTGGACGGAAAGATGCTGGATCTGCCGCACTTGAAGCAGGCCCGGCGGGTCCTGGCGCTGGTGGGTCGAGAGTAATCCGGGCAAACGCGTGCCCGGGCGATCGCCGCGGCGCGAAACTCCTGCCGTCGCGAACGGATCAGCGCCCCTTCCCGATTCGGGAAGGGGCGCTGATCGGTTTCGGCGCCGATCAGCGCAGCCGGTAACCGGTGCCGAGTTCGTCCCGAGTCAGCCGGCCGGCGGGAGGTAGACCGTGTGCAGCTGCTGGAACGTGTGCAGACCCTCGGGGCCGAGCTCGCGCCCCAGGCCGCTGTTCTTGATCCCGCCGAACGGTGCGACGGGGTCGTTGGAGTAGTGGTTGACGCCCACCGTGCCGGACTTGACCTTCGCGGCGATCCCGGCGGCGCGCTCCACGTCCGAGGACCAGACCGACCCGCCGAGCCCGTATTCGCTGTCGTTCGCGATCGCGAGTGCCTCGGTCTCGTCGGAGAACGGGATCACGCTGAGCACGGGACCGAAGATCTCTTCGCGAGCGATGGTCGCCGTGTTGTCCAGATCCGCGAAAATCGTTGGCTCCACGAAGAATCCGGATTCGATTCCGGCGGGTCGGCCGCCGCCGGTGGTGAGCCGCGCGCCTTCGCTCTTGCCCTTCGCGATGTAGCCCTCGACCCGTTCGCGTTGCCGGGCCGAGACCAGCGGGCCGATCTTGGTTCCGGGGTCCAGCGGATCGCCGATCTGCAGGGATCGGGCCAGATCGGTCAGGGTGTCGACGATTTCGCCGTACCGCGATCTGGGCGCGAGAACGCGGGTGTTGAGCCAGCAGATCTGACCGTTGTTCAGGAACGTCACCCCGAAGAGCGACTCGAGAGAGGCGTTCAGGTCGACGTCGTCCAGCAGAATCGCGGCCGACTTGCCGCCCAGTTCCAAGGTGACCGGGCGCAGCAGCCTTCCGCACGTTTCGGCGATCTTGCTGCCGGCAGCGGTGGAGCCGGTGAAGGACACCTTGTCGATCCCCGGATGCTCGACCAGATAGGCGCCGACCTCGCGACCACCGGGCACCACGTTGAGGACGCCGGGAGGCAGGCCCGCCGCGGCTGCGGCTTCACTCATCAGGAACGCGTCCAGCACGGTTTCCTCGGCGGGCTTCAGCACGACCGTGCAACCTGCCGCAAGCGCGGGGGCGAGCTTGAGGAACGAGATTGCCTGCGGGACGTTCCAAGGTACGACCGCGGCCACCACGCCGATCGGATGACGGCTGACCCGGGCGGTGCCACCGAGCATTCCGGCACGCTCGTCCACCGTCGGCGCATCGATCATCATCTTGCTGAAGTAGCGGACCAGGACGGCCGGGAACCCTCCCTCGAATTGCTCGGCAAGCCAGATCGGCATCCCGTTCTGCAATGACACGCGCCGGGCCGTCTCGGCGGCGCGAGCTTCGAGTTCGGATGCGAAGCGCTCGAGTACTTCTCCGCGCTGTTCGGGCGACCAGCTCGACCAGCCTTCCGGGGCGTCGAAGGCCCCGCGGGCAGCTGCCACAGCGGCATCGACATCGCGCGCGGAAGCGGCGGGAACGCTGCCGATCACCTGCTCGGTGGTGGGGGAGTTCACCGTGATGACGTCTTCGGTCGCCGGGCTGCGCCACCCTCCATCGATGTAGAGCTCGCGGTAATCGATGGTCGTCATCGCACTCCTTGCTGGTTTCGCCGGCCCGCGGGGCATCGGCCGACTGTGAATGGCATCACCTCAAAGAATGGTTCAAATAGACGAGGATTGCAATGGTATGTTTGGTCGGGCCAAATAGTGATAGCCTCGCCCGGAGGGGGAGGTTCGGATCGGAGCGCGCCGATCGGGTTGCTCGATCGACATGCGCGTGTGATGTGGATCCCGGAAATGGTTGCGCTATTAGGTCTAACCATTCTAATCTTTGGACGAAGTGTGTTGCACACGGTAGAGGACGGGCACCATGACCAGCGAGCGAAACTTCGGCAGATACACCCCGGCGCAGATCGAGCAGTTCTACGCAAGCGGACAGTGGGCCGACGTCAACTTCACCGAACTGCTGCGTTCACGCGCCGAGGGGAACCCGGACAAGGTGTTCTTGACCGACGGCAGCCACACGCTCACCTTCGCCGAGCTGTACGACTCGTCTCAGCGGCTTGCTCTGGGACTGCATCGGTACGGTTTGAGCGCTGGTGACCGCGTGGCCGTCCAACTGCCCAACTGGGCCGCCTTCGTCGTGGTCGCGGCGGCGTTGTCGCGGATCGGCGCGGTGATGGTTCCGGTCATGCCGATCTATCGCAAAGACGAAGTCTCGCACGTGGTGTCGGATGCCTCGATCCGGATGGCGATCGCGCCGGCCGAGTTCAAGGGCTTCGACTACTTGTCCCTGTACGAGGAGATTCGACGGAACTCGGACACCCTTCGTGGGATCGTCGCGGTGCGAGCTCGCGGAGACCAGCGCGAATCCTTGGCCGAGCGGGAAATCGCGGTGCTCGAAGACTTGATCATCGAAGACGCCGATGCCGCGGACATCGATACGACGCTCGACATCCGGGTTCATCCCGACGATCCGTTCGTCATCGTCTACACCTCCGGGACGACTTCTCGGCCGAAGGGGTGCGTGCACACGTTCAACACGTATGCGTCCGGTGCGCGAGCGTTGGTGATCGCGTTCGGGCATACCGAGTCCGACGTGCAGTTCGGTCCATCGCCTATCACCCACACCACGGGCCTGGTCACGAGCGTGCTGATGCCGCTGATCGCGGGAGCGTCATCGCATTTGATGGCCGAATGGAGCCCGGCCAAGGGGCTATCCGACATCCAGAAGTTCGGATGTACTGCCGCGGTCACCGCGACGACGTTCCTGCAGACCCTGATCACGGCAGCCGAGGACGATCCCGAAGCGGATCTCTCGTCGTTGCGGGTGTGGACATGTGCGGGGGCCCCCATCCCGGCTGCCGTCGTCGAGCACGCCAAGGCCGAACTGCCGACCACCAATGTGCTGTCGCTGTACGGACGCAGCGAGAACCTCACGACAACCACCTGCCGCATCCAGGGAGACCCCCTGCGGGCTATCACTTCGGATGGCGCGGCATTGCCGGGAGCCGAGGTGAAGGTCGTGGGCCCGGACGGAATCGAGGTGCCGCGTGGCGCCGAGGGGGATATCGCCTACCGCGGGCCGTCGCACATGATCGAATACCTCAACCGCCCGGACGAGACCGCCGATCTCTTCACGCCGGACGGATTCTCTCGCTCCGGGGATCTCGGGGTCATGGACGCGACCGGATACGTTCGAGTGACCGGCCGTACCAAGGACATCGTGATTCGCGGTGGTATGAACATCAGTGTGCGCGAAGTCGAGGACAAGCTCGCTGATCATCCGGACCTGGTGGAGCTCGCCGTGGTGGGTATGCCCGACGAGCGGCTCGGCGAGAAGGTGTGTTGCTTCGTGGTCGCCAAGCCCGGGCACAATGCGCCCACCGTCGAGGACCTGCGTGCCTACCTGACCGAGCGGGGCGTTGCCATCCAGAAGACACCGGAGCGCGTCATCGTTGTCGATCAGCTGCCGATGACGGCGACCGGGAAGATCCAGAAACACATCTTGCGTATGCAGATCGCCGCGGAACTGAACCAGCCGACGGCGGCGGGTGCGCATTGAGCCACACACCGCACGCCACCCTGGACTTTCTGATCAACGGAGCCGAGGCTCTGGTCCGGGTGCAGCCGGTCGATGTCTCGGCGGAATGGGGGGAGCTCATCGTCGAGTCGGGCCCCTGGCTCCGGGATCCGGCGGCGGGGTTCGCCCGGGGAGCCCTGGCGGTGCCACTCGACGACGTCACCGGCTATATCGTCGCGGCCGGCTCGCCCCGGGACAGCTGGCCGGTCAGCCTCGGGATTCGAATCGACCTGGTCGCGGACCCGCCGGTCGATGGTTCGCAACTGGTTGTGACCGGCGAGTTGGTCGCGCGCGACGACCGCGGCGGCACGACGCGAGGAACAGTCGTCGACAGCACCGGGGCGGTCATCGCGTTGATCACTCAGAGATCGCATCTGGTGCCGGTGGAGGGGCCGCCGACCGCTCCTGTGGTGGCGTTCGACGCTCCACCGGACGGGGTGTGTATACGTGACGCGCTGGGCATCCGTGAGCCCTCCCGGGGAGTTGTCGAAATGCCCGGTACGGTGTTGTCGGCCAACGGGATCGGTAACGTGCATGGTGGCATTCTCATCTGCGGGGCGGAGTTCGCGGCGATGTCTGCCCTGGGAGCGGACGGTGATCTGCGCAGTACGAGCATCGATATGGCGTTCGTCCGGCCGGGCAGCGCGGACGAGACGACGACGTTCCGCACCGAGGTGATGCACACCGGTCGATCTCTGGCCGTGGTTCGCGTGGTCGCCACGGCCGCCACGGGCAAGGCATGTGCGATCGGGACCGTGACGGTGCAGCGGGTGAGCTCGTGAAAGCGATCGTGATGTCGAATTACGGTGGCCCGGAGGAACTTTCACCGGGTGAGGTCGATGAGCCGGCTCCGCGGCCCGGTTGGGTGACGGTCGACCTGCGCGCGAGTGCGTTGAATTGGCATGACGTGCTCGTGCGTCGCGGGCGATACCGGTCGCCCCTGCCGCACACCCCCGGCGCGGACGGTGCGGGGATTCGCACCGACACCGGGCAGGAGGTGGTCGTGCTGCCGTCGCTGTTCTGGGGTGAGCGTTCGACTGCTCCGTCGCCGGAGTTCGAAATTCTGGGCGACCGCATTCCGGGAACATATGCGCAGCGGGTCTGCGTGCCGGAGGAATGCCTGGCTCCCAAGCCTTTCGGTTATTCGTGGGCGGAGTCGGCGGCGTTGCCGCTGGTCGGTGTCACGTCGTACCGTGCGCTGGTCACCCGGGCGGGGCTGCGTGCGGGCGAATCGCTGCTCATCATCGGGGCGGGCGGCGGTATCGCCACGATGGCGCTGGCACTGGCGACCGCTCTGGGCGCGCAGGCGTTCGTGACCGCGTCCTCGCCGGAGAAGCTGGCCCGAGCGCGTGACAACGGCGCGGCCGGGGGAGTGCTGCACAGCGATGACGATTGGCCGATGCAGGCGAAGGCCCTTGCTCCGGAGGGCGACGGTTTCGATGTGATCCTCGATCCGGTGGGGCTGTGGGAACGTTCGGTGCAGGCTCTGCGCCCGGGTGGACGGATCGTGGTCCTGGGCGCCAATGTCGCCGAACGGGCCGATATGGATGTGCGCGGGTTCTACTTCGGTCAGTACAGCCTGCTGGGCACCACGATGGGCTCGCCGCAGGACTTCCGGGGGTTGCTCGACCTCGTCGCGACCGGGACGGTCGCACCACCGGCCATCGCCGCGACCTACCCCCTGAGCGATGCCGCCGAGGCGCATCGACGGCTCGAATCGGGTGGCCTCTTCGGCAAGATCGTGCTCGTTCCCTAGCGAGGCGAGCCGGTCATCACATCATGGGAGAGGCGGCGTGCCGCCGGCACGCCGCCTCTCCCGCATCACTCGTTCGTTGACGTCGCGGAACCCTACTGGGGCAACATGATTCGCACCTGCGCGCCGCCGGTGATCACCACTCGGTCGCCGGATTTGGCATGCAGTGCGAGCGTCGCGGTGGAGGTGGTGGAGTCGATCGCCTCCACCGTTCCCCCGAGTTCGAGTATCTCGCCGATGCTCAGCGGCGAGGCGAACCGGACCGAGTAGGTCAGCAGATGCTCGACGTGGACCAGGTCGGCGACCCATGCCGCGAGCATGCCCGCCTGCATCTGGCCCATCGAGATGACGCCCGGCAGTCCGGCCCGCACGGCGTAGTCGTGATCGTGGTGCAGCGGATTGAAATCCCCACCCGCACCGGCGAATCGGACGATATCGGTCTGGGTTATCGGCCCGATCCGCTTGGTCTCGAGCTGCTGGCCGAGGCTAAGCGTTGTCGGTGGTCGCGTCATCATGCGCCTCTCTCGATCAGGACTTCACGCTGGGTGACCGCGGTCTCGCCCGATTCGTCGACCCACTGGGTCTCCAGGGTGACCAGTCGCATGGTGCCGCCGCGTTTGCCTTCGCGGGTGGTGTCCTCCGCGATGCGCCGCGTGCCGGTCAACCGGTCGCCGGCGACCAGCGGACGGGCGTAGCGCCACTCCACCGATCCCACGACCACCCGCTCGATCGCCAGTCCGAGTGCTCGGGTGAACTGCTTCTGGTCGCGATGATGGCCGGCCACCACCACATGTGTCGGGGTCGCGAGGACATTCGAATACCCCGCTGCGGCAGCGGCCTCCTTGTCGGTATGGGCCGGGTCGACGCTATGGGTCGCCTTGGCGAACTCCCGCACTTTCCCGGCTTCCACCTCGAACGACACGACGTCCAGGACGCTGCCGACGGATAACTCCCGAACCGTGGAGCTTGTCACGGTCACCTCCCTTGGTTTTTTGGTCTGACCTATTGTAACGTTGGTCCGTAAACATGTGGAGGTGGAGATGGATCCGAGCGATTCGCCGGACGAAGCGCGGTTCCGAACCCGCATTCGTGACTGGCTGACCGAGACCCTGCCGACGTTGCCTTGGCCCGAACCGACGCGGCTCGAGGACAAGCGCGAGTTCTGGTCGGTGTGGCAGCGCACGCTGTTCGATGTGGGTTTCGCGGGCCTGTCGTGGCCTGCCGAATTCGGCGGCGCCGGTGCGAACGCGAAGATCAAAGCGATCTTCAACGAAGAGATGGATCGGGCCGGCGCGCCCGAACGACTCAACATCATCGGCGAGGACTTCGCGGGCCCCACCATCGTGGCCTTCGGTGACGATGCGCAGAAACAGCGATATCTGAAGCCGATCCTCACAGGCGAGGAAATCTGGTGCCAGCTGTTCTCCGAACCGGAGTCGGGCTCGGATCTCGCCTCGCTGCGCACCAAGGCAACCAAGGTCGAGGGCGGCTGGAAGATCCAGGGTCAGAAGATCTGGACTTCACGCGCGCAGATCGCCGACAACGCGATCCTGTTGGCGCGCACCGGCGGTGGTGATCGCCACAAGGGCATCACCTACTTCCTGCTGCCGATGTCGTCGCAGGGTGTGACGGTACGTCCGCTGGCGCACATGCTCGGCGAAGCCGAGTTCAACGAGGTGTTCCTCGACGACGTCTTCCTGCCCGACGAGGCGGTCGTGGGTGCGGTCGACGGCGGATGGAAAGTCGCGATGGGCACGCTGGCCTTCGAGCGGGTCGGCATCGCGACCGGTCGGGTGAACACCACTCGCGCGGTCGGCGATCTCATCGCACAGGTCAAGCAGAAGACCGACGATCAGGGCGAGGTGCTCAGCGCCAAATCCGATGTGCGCCAGCGCATCGCGGATCTGTACGGCCGCGCGCTGACCCACTACCTGATCGGTCAGCGGGTCATCACCGGCGCCGCGTCCGGCGAGCCCCCGGGGCCGGTCACCTCCATCGGCAAGCTCTACTTCTGCCCGCTGGTCGAGGACATCGCGGACTTCGGTCTCGAAATCGCCGAATTCGGCGGACAGTTCGGCCTCGCGGACGACCCCGACTCGGCCGACCGCGATCAGCAGCGGTGGCTGCGCCTGGCCTATCAGGCCCGCGGAACCGCCATCGCCGGCGGCTCGACCTTCATCCAACGCAACATCGCTGCCGAGCGAGTGCTCGGAATGCCCCGCAGCTGAGAAAGGCGGCGTGATGAGCACCTATGTGTGGAATCCGACACCCGAATACATCGAGAACGCGAACGTCACGCGATTGGCGCGGGCGCACGGGATCGACTCGATCGGCGAGCTTCGGCGGCGGTCGACCGCGGATGTGTCCTGGTACTGGGACGCGGCGATCACTGATCTGGGCATCCCGTTCGCGACGCCCTACGACTCGGTCCTGGACCTGTCCAATGGCGTCGAATTCCCCGACTGGTTCGTCGGCGGAACCTTCAACGCGGTCGACGCTTGCATCACCCGCTGGCTCACCGACAGCCCCGATCGGGCGGCGGTCGTACACGAGGCGGAGGACGGCTCCGTGTACACCCTCACCTACGGTGAGCTCGCCGAACAGGTCAGCCGGGTCGCGACCGGGCTGACCGATCTGGGCGTGGGTGAGGGCGATGCGGTCGCCATCTACCTGCCGATGATCTCCGAGGCGATCGTCGCGTGCTACGCCGCGGCCGGAATCGGCGCGATCATCGTGCCGCTGTTCTCCGGATTCGCCGCTCCCGCCATCGCCTCGCGATTGAACGACGCGCAGGTCAAGGCCGTGATCGTCGCGGACGGGACGATGCGCCGCGGCCGCAAGGTCGCGATGGCCGGTGAGCTGGCCAAGGCGCTGACCCGGACGCCCTCGGTGCGCTCGGTGATCACGGTGGAAAACATCGGTGGCACAATGGATTTCGGCGATGCCGACGTCACCGTGACGCCGTGGGACGTGCTGGTGGACGCCGAGCCATATCAGTTCCGGCCCTTCCTGGCGATGCAGACGCTGATGCTCGGCTACACCTCCGGGACGACCGGCAAGCCCAAGGGTGCGGTGCACACTCACGCCGGATTCACCGTCAAGGTGGCCACCGAGGTGGCGTACTCCTTCGATATCAACGAGGGCGACACCTTCTGCTGGATCACCGATATGGGCTGGGTCATGGGCCCGCTTGCTGCCTTCGGCACTCACGCCAACGGCGCGACCCTGGTGCTCTACGAGGGTTCCCCCGACGTGCCGGATACCTGTCGGCTGTGGGATCTGGTTGCGCGGCACAGCATTACGATGCTCGGCGTCTCACCGACACTCATCCGCGCGCTGCGGTCCACACCGGCGGCCGAGATCGCCGAACGGGATCTGAGTTCGGTGCATACTCTCGGATCCACCGGTGAGCCCTGGGATCCCGATTCCTACGACTGGCTCGCCGAGGAGGTCTTCGGCGGCCGGGTTCCGGTGATCAATTTCTCCGGCGGCACCGAGGTGGGCGGGTCGTTCCTGGCGCCCTATCCGGTGGAGCCGATCCCGAGCTGTTCGCTGGGCGGCCCGTCGCTGGGGATGGACGTCGACGTGGTCGACGACGAAGGGCAGTCGCTGCGCGGGACCATCGGTGAGCTCGTGTGCCGGCAACCGTGGCCCGCGATGACCCGGGGCGTATGGCACGACCCGGAGCGCTACCTGGAGTCCTACTGGTCCACCTTCCCCGGGATCTGGTGTCACGGTGACTATGCCCGTGCCGACGAGGACGGGCAGTGGTACATCCTCGGCCGGTCCGACGATGTGATGAACGTGGCGGGTAAGCGACTGGCTCCCGCCGAGGTGGAAGCCGTTCTCGCGACGCATCCGGCGGTCGCCGAGTCCGCGGCCGTCGGCATTCCGGATCCCCGTAAGGGCGAGACCGTCTGGGCCTTCTGGGTGCCGCGCAGGGGCACCGACACCGAGGGAGTGTCCGAGGAACTGCGTCAGCTGGTCGCGACCGGCGTCGGGAAGCCGTTCGCGCCGTCGAAGGTGTGGATGGTCGAGGCCCTGCCCAAGACCCGCTCGGCCAAGATCCTGCGGCGCGCGGTGCGTGCCGCCGCCATCGATGGCGACCCCGGCGATCTGTCGGGCGCGGAGAATCCCGAGGCCGTGGGCGCCATTCGCGATCTTGTCCACCGCCCGAGTACTAGCTGAGGAGAAGCGATGCATTGGGAGCTGTCCGACGAGCAGGAGATGTTCGCCGCATCCCTGCGGGAGTGGATCGCCGCCAAATTCCCGACCGAGGCGGTGCGCAAGCTGCAGACCTCCGGCGAGGCGAATCTGTTCGCCGAGGCCCTGATCCGCGATGGCTGGTGGGGCGTGGGCTATTCGGAGGAGGTGTCCGGGCAGGGCGGCGGTGTTCTCGAGCTTGCGCTGGCCGCTCGCGAGTTCGGTCGCGCGGCCGTGCCCGATTCGCGATGGCTCGCCGCTGCCCTGGCCGCGCCGCTGCTGACCGAACCGGAACTGGCCGAGCAGCTGGCCGGTGAGCAGCGGTTCACCGCGGCGATCGCCGCGGACCGGCTGCCGGCCTGGGCGCCGCTGTCGGTCACCGACGGCCGGTTGACCGGTGTGCTGCGCCATGTACTGGGAGCTCTCGAAACCGATGTGTTCCTCGTGCCGGTGACGGGGCCGGATGGCCCCGGGCTGGCGCGGGTGTCCGCGTCCGACGCCGCTGTCGAACGGGAGGATCTGCTCGATCGCTCTCGGATCGCCGGGCGGGTGGAATTCGACAAAGCGCAGATCATCGAGGTGCACGCGGCACCGGAAACCTCCCTGTCCGCCACGGCCGCGCTGGCCGGTGTGCTGACCTCCGCCGACGCGCTGGGCAGCGCGGAGCGGATGCTCGAGCTCGCTGTCGAATACAGCAAGCAGCGCAAGCAGTTCGGGCAGTTCATCGGATCGTTCCAGGCGGTCAAACATGCCGCCGCGCAGATGCTGGTCACCGTCGAGGCGTCCTATTCGACGGCGTTGTACGCCGCGGCCGCGATCGATGCCGAGCTCGGCGATGCGCCGACGATCGCCGCGGTGGCGAAGGCCCAGGTGACCGGGAAGGTCGCGGAACTGGCGGAATCGGCGCTCACTGTGCACGGTGCGATCGGGTACACGTGGGAGCACGATCTGCACCTGTTCTACAAGCGCGCGAAGCTCGACCGCACTCTCTTCGGCCCGCCTCGGGTGTGGAACGAACAGATTGCTGCGGCATTGCTGGATTACCCGGCGCAGGTAGGCTGACCCCTGTTCCGTTTTTGGTCAGTCCATTGATATAGTTGCTCGAGTTGACGGATGGAGTACGGGCGTGGATTTCGAACTGACAGAGGACCAGGTCACGATCCGTGACGCGGTCGCGGAGCTGGCGGCCAAGTACGACGATCAGTACTGGCAGGAAAAAGACGCGAGTCACGAATTCCCCACGGAGTTCTACAACGCGTTCGCTGCGGGCGGGTGGCTGGGCATCACCACCCCCGAGGAGTACGGCGGACACGGCTACGGCATCACCGAGGCCTCGATCCTGCTCGAGCAGGTGGCGGCATCGGGCGCCGGGATGAACGGCGCCAGCTCGATGCACCTGTCCATCTTCGGCATGCACCCGGTCATCGTGCACGGCAGCGAAGAGCTCAAACAGCGCACGCTGCCGCGCATCGTCAATGGTGATCTACACGTGTGCTTCGGTGTCACCGAACCGGGCGCCGGCCTGGACACCACCAAGATCACCACCTTCGCCAAGCGCGAGGGCGACAAGTACATCGTCAACGGGCGCAAGGTCTGGATCTCCAAAGCGGTCGAGTCCGAGAAGATCCTGCTGCTGACCCGGACGCAGCGTTTCGAGGATTCGCCGCGCAAGACCGACGGCCTGACGCTGTTCCTCACCGACCTCGATCGCGACAAGGTCGACATCCGCCCCATCAAGAAGATGGGCCGCAACGCCGTCACCTCCAACGAACTGTTCATCGACAACCTGGAGATCCCGGTCGACGACCGCGTCGGTGAAGAAGGCAAGGGCTTCAAGTACATTCTCGACGGCCTCAATCCGGAGCGGATGCTGGTGGCCGCCGAGGCGCTGGGCATCGGCCGCGCGGCGATGCGCGCCGGTGTCCGGTACGGCAACGACCGCGAGGTCTTCGGCCGCCCGATCGGCAAGAACCAGGGAATCCAGTTCCCGCTTGCGGATTCGCTGGCCCGCCTCGATGCCGCGGAACTGATGCTGCGCAAGGCGACCTGGCTCTACGACAACGGAAAGCCGTGCGGGCGTGAGGCGAACACGGCCAAGTACCTGTGCGCCGACGCCGGCTTCGACGCCGCGGACCGCGCGCTCCAGACGCACGGCGGCATGGGCTACTCCGAGGAGTACAACGTGTCCCGGTACTTCCGCGAAGCCCGTTTGACCCGCATCGCACCGATCAGCCAGGAAATGATCCTCAACTACCTCGGCTCGCACGTGCTCGGCCTCCCCAGGAGCTACTGATGACCGATTCGACAACGAACACCGCACCCGCGGGCATCCGGGTGTTCGGACTCGAAGGCCGCACCGCGCTGGTCACCGGCGCCGGTGGTGGTGTCGGCGCGGCGATCGCCGAGGCGTTCGCCGCGGCCGGTGCCGCGGTGCTGGTGACCGATATCAACAAGGACGCGGCGAGCGCGGTGAGCCAGCGAATCACCGCGGCCGGTGGCGTCGCGGAGCCGTTCGTGCTGGACGTCTGCGACGCCGCCAACGCCCGTGACGCGGTGGCCGCCGCCGCGGCCCTGGGCAACGGGACACTCAACATCCTGGTGAACAACGCCGGGGTGATCGCTCCGGCGATGTTCCCGAAGATGGACGAGGAGCGCTTCCGCAAGGTGCTCGACACCCACCTGATGGGTAGTTACCACTGCAGCCATGCCGCGCTCGAGTATCTGCCCGAGGACGGCACCGGCCGGATCATCAACGTCACTTCCGCAGCGGGCCTGACCGGCACGATCGGCCAGGCGAACTACGGCGCCGCCAAGGCCGCCATCATCGGGCTGACCAAATCCCTGGCCCGCGAGCTGGCGAAGCGGTCGATCACCGTGAACGCGGTGGCGCCGCTGGCCGCCACGGCCATGACCGAGAACATCCGCAGCAACGAAAAGCTCGCGGCCAAGACGCTGGCGCGAATTCCGTTGGGCCGCTGGGCTTATCCGGACGAGATCGCCCCGACCTTCGTATTCCTGGCCTCGGGCGCCGCAGGCTACATCACCGGGCAGATTCTGCCGGTCGACGGCGGGACGGTGATCTGAGGTGGCTGCGAAAGTCAACGGCCCGTTCACCGCTTCGGGCCGCGAGGTCGTCATCGCCGAGGCGGTCCGGACTCCGATCGGTAAGTCACATCCCGAGAAGGGCTGGTTCCGGGACATCCACCCGAACGCGATGCTGGCCTCCTGCTACCAGGACCTGATCACCCGCACGGAAATCGATCCCGCGATCGTGGAGGACCTCGTCATCGGGTGCACCGCGCCGTTCGGCGAGCAGTCCCGCAATATCGGCCGCAACGCCTGGCTGCAGGCCGGATACCCGGCGGAGGTCCCGGCGACCACACTGGACCGGCGCTGCGGTTCGGCCCAGACTGCCGTGAATTTCGCTGCGGCGCTGGTGGCTTCGGGTGTACACGACATCGTGATCGCCGGTGGCGTGGAGCATATGGGGCATGTCCCGATGAACTCCCCGGCCAAGATCAGCGAACTGTACGGCGAGCCGTGGCCCGCGGCGCTGCGCGAGCGCTACGACTTCGTCACTCAGGGCGAGAGCGCCGAGCTGATCGCCGAGCGCTGGAACATCTCGCGAACCGAGATGGACGAGTTCGCGGTGCGCTCGCATGCCCTGGCCGCCGACGCGATCGCCGAGGGCCGATTCACCGCCGAGATGGTGAAGATGGAACTCGACGGCGAGGTGCGCACCGGCGATCAGACCGTGCGGCCGGGTACCTCCCTCGACGCACTCGCCAAGCTGCGCACCGTCTTTCGCGCCGAGAACGGCCGGATCACCGCGGGCACCTCCAGCCCGATCTGCGACAGCGCGGCCGCGGTTCTGCTGTGCACCCGGGAGGCGGCCGAACGCCACGGGCTGCGGATCCGTGCCCGGATCGCCGACCAGACGACCGTCGGGGTCGACCCGATCATCATGCTCACCGGACCGATCCCGGCGACCCGCAAACTGTTGGAGCGCAACGGATTGGCGGTCGCGGACATCGACCTGTTCGAGGTGAACGAGGCGTTCTCCTCGGTCGTGCTGGCCTGGCAGCGTGAGCTGAAGCCCGATATGGATCGGGTCAACGTGAACGGCGGAGCGATTGCCCTGGGACATGCGGTGGGCGCCACCGGCGCCCGGTTGATCGCGACGATTCTGTCCGAGATGGAACGGCGCGACTCCGACCTGGGCCTGGTGACCATGTGCTGCGGAGGCGGGCTCGGTACCGGCACGCTGATCGAGCGGGTCGGCTGATGGTCGATTTCGGCGGGCAGTTGCGTCCCGGAATGGGGGTCTGGTGGGGCCAGGCCGCCGCCGAACCACGCCCGCTCGTGGACGAACTGCTCGCCCAGGCGCCCTCCTCCGGGCCGCTTCGCCTCTTCACCGGTCTGAGCTGGAACGACCAACTGGCGCACTCGATGTCGCCTACCGACACGATGGTGTCCTACGGCGGCCTGGGCGCCCTGCGGGAACTGGGGGTCACGGACCGCCTCGAGGTCGTGCCGTGTCACTACTCGGCGCTGCCGCGGATGTTCGCCGAGCGCAGATTGCCGTGTGATGCCGGGCTACTGCAGGTGTCGCCGCCCGATCGCGACGGCATGTGTTCGCTGGGAATCGGCGTCGACTACATGGCCGATGCGATCGCGCATACGCCACTGTTGTTCGCGGAGATCAACCGTCAGATGCCGGTCATCCCCGGCTCTCCGCGCATTCCGTTGAGCCGCTTCGCCGCCGTGCTCGAGACCGATCGACCGCTCCAGCAGGAAGACCGCCGTCCCGTCGGAGACGTCGATCGCGCCATCGCCTCCCATATCGCCGCTCTGGTGGATGACGGTGACACGCTGCAGGTCGGCATCGGCTCCATCGGTACGGCCGTCTTCGACGCGCTGAGCGGCCACCGAAATCTCGGTGTGCACACGGGCATGATCACCGACGGCGTCCTGCGTCTGATCGACGAGGGCGTGATCACCGGCGGATGGAAGCAACTCGATCGCGGATTCTCGGTAGCCGGAACCGCATTGGGGTCGGCGGACCTGTATACGCGCGTCGCCGAGCTGCCCATCCTGTTCCGTCCGACGAGTTACACCCATGCGCCGCAGGTGCTTTCCCAGCTCTCGACGCTCGTCGCGATCAATTTCGCGATCGAGGTGGACCTGACCGGACAGGTCGGCGCCGAGATGAGCCGAGGGACGTATCTCGGTGCGGTCGGCGGCCAGGTCGACTTCGCCCGCGCTGCCGCGCTCACCGGGAAACGGTCGGTCATCGCCCTGCGTTCCACCATGCGCGGACGCTCGTCGATCAAATTCGGCCTCGATGAGGGGGTCGTCACCACCGCACGCGCCGACGTCGACTGCGTCGTCACCGAGCACGGTGTCGCGCATCTGCGTGGCCAGCCCCTCGCTGAACGCCGTCGCCGTTTGATCGGTATCGCGGCGCCGGAATTCCGGGACGAACTCGCGAGCGCGGTACGGCTCGCCTCCTGACACAACCGCCACAACTGTCATCGAAAGGAATCGACAATCATGAGTAATCGGGTAGCGCTCGTCACCGGTGGAGCCCAGGGCATCGGTGCGGGTATCTCGCGCAAGCTGGGCGAGGCCGGCTTCCGGGTCGCCGTGGCCGACTTGAATCTCGAGGTCGCCGAGCAGACCGCCAAGGAGATCACCGCGGCCGGCGGGCAGGCGATCGCCGTGCCGATCGATGTCACCGACACCGCTTCGGTGCAGGCGGCAGTCGCGCAGATCACCGAAAGCCTGGGCCCGGTGGAGATCGCGGTGAACAACGCCGGCTGGGACGATTTCATGAAATTCCTCGACACCGACGAGGCGTTCTGGGACAAGATCCTGGACATCAACTTCAAGGGCGCCCTGCGGGTGAACCACACCGTCGTGCCGGGCATGATCGAGCGCGGTTTCGGCCGGGTCATCAATATCGGTTCCGATGCCGGTCGTGTCGGGTCGTCGCTGGAAGCGGTGTACTCCGGCGCCAAGGGCGGCATCATCGCCTTCACCAAGACCCTCGCCCGCGAGGTCGCGACCAAGGGCGTGACCGTCAACTCGGTGTGCCCCGGTCCCACCGACACCCCCGCGCTGCGCAAGTTCGCGAACAACTCCGGACAGGATGCGGACAAGGTGCTGGGCGGCATGACCCGCGCGGTGCCGATGAAGCGGCTGGCTCAGCCGTCGGATATCGCTGCGGCCGTGGCGTTCTTCGCCTCCGACGAGACCAGCTACATCACCGGCCAGACGCTGTCGGTCAGCGGCGGATTGACGATGGCCTAGGCGCGCGGTGACCGACAACAACAAGGAATGGTCGACCGTTCGCCGGTACGACGACGTCGACTACTCGCGTACCTCCGACGGAATCGCCAAGATCACCATCTGCCGGCCGGAGGTGCACAACGCCTTCCGGCCGCAGACGCTGGTCGAGATCTCCGACGCCCTCACCCACGCCCGGGAAGATCCCTCGATCGGGGTCATCGTGCTGACCGGTGAGGGTGATCGCGCCTTCTGTTCCGGCGGCGACCAGCGCGTGCGCGGCGACACCGGCTACCTCACCGATCCCGACCGGCCCGATGCGGTCGGCCGGTTCCATGTCACCGATCTACAGGTGCAGATTCGCCGACTGCCCAAGCCGGTCGTGGCGATGGTCGCCGGGTACGCCATCGGCGGCGGGCATGTGCTGCAGATCGTCTGCGATCTGACGATCGCGGCGGACAACGCCCGGCTCGGACAGGTCGGGCCGAGGGTCGGTTCGTTCGACGGCGGCTTCGGCGCCGGGTTGCTGGCCGACATGGTCGGAGTACGCAAGGCCAAGGAGATCTGGTTCCTGTGCCGCCAGTACGACGCCGCCGAGGCGTTGGACATGGGACTGGTGAATACCGTTGTCCCGCTGGCGGATCTGGAGTCCGAGACGCTCGCGTGGTGTCGGCGGATGATGGAACTCTCACCCATGGCCTTGCGCCTGATGAAGGCGAGCTTCCACGCGGCCGAGGACGGCCTGGCAGGGATTCAGCAACTCGCACACGACACGAATCTTCTGTTCTACGCCACCGAAGAAGCGAAAGAAGGCCGCGAGGCATTCAAGGCCAAGCGGCGTCCGGAGTTCGACCGGTTTCCCCGTCGAGCCTGAAACAACGGAAGGATCCGGCGATGACGACGTTCGGGGTCAACGCATTCGGGGTCGGTCGCGGCCCCGAGCGGTTCGAGGCGATGACCGAGTTGGCCCGGGAGGCCGAGGAGATCGGCTGCGCGGCGGTGTGGACGAGCGAGCTGTACAGCCGCTCGGCCACCGTGCCGATGGCAGCGCTCGCCGCGGGCACGAGCACGATCGGCATCGGCACGAATATCGCCTACGGCGTGGGCCGCAGCCCCCTGATGTGGGCGGCGGAGGCCCGTGATCTCGACGAGTTGTCGAACGGCCGAATCATTCTCGGTCTCGGCAACGGGACGCCGAAGATGATGGAAGCCTGGCACGGTGTCTCGGGCGAGGCGCCGGCGGCCCGGATGGCCGAACTGCTCACCGTGCTCAAGGCGCTGTGGCGGCTGCACGAGGGGCCGGTGCATCACGACGGCCGCTTCTACCATGTGCACATCTCGCCCACATCGGATGTGCCGCAACCGATCAGGCCCGAGATTCCGATCTGGATCGCCGGGGTGAACAAGCTGATGCTCCGCACAGCGGGTGAACGGGCCGATGGGCTGGTGGGTCATCCGATGTTCACCGCCGACTACGTTCGCGGGCCCGTAGCGGACGAAATTGCCACGGGCGCAGCGGTTTCCGGCCGCGATCCGGCCGAGGTCGCCATCATGGGCATTCGGATGTGCGCGATCAACGAGGATGTGGATCTCGCACGCCGTCAGGCGGCATATGCGATCGGTCAGTACGCCGCGTCTCGTGTCTACGATCATTTGTTCGAGCTCCACGGCTGGAGCGCCGAGCAGAAGAAGATTCGCCAGGCAGCTCGCGACCGTGACGCCGAGGCGCTCATCGATGCGGTCACGGACGACATGATCGACACGATCGCGATCGCCTGCCGGCCTGCCGAGTTTCCGGAGGCTCTGGCCCGGATCCCGGACGGCTTCGATCACCTCGACCTGATCGCGCCCCCGTGGGGGCTGAGCGATCAGGAGACCCGGGCGATCAACGCCGAGATCCTGGCCGGCTTGCGGGTCCACTTCGCGAACCCGGTAGCCGTGTGAAGCCAGGCGTTCAGCCTTCGCGCAGCTCGATCTCGGTACGCTGCTCGACCTGGACCACGGCTTCGGCGTAACCGTGGACGTGCTTGGTCATCCGTCGCGTGGCGACCGCAGGGTCGCCCGCGCGGATGGCGTCGGTGATCGTCTTGTGCGCCTTGTAGGTGGTCTTGCGCACCTCGTCGTCGACGAAGGCGGTGTTCTCCGTCGAGCTGTAGATGGCATTCGACAGTGCGGTCATGAAGCCGGTGAGCAGCTCGTTGTGGCTCGCGGTCGCCACTGCGAGATGCCAGTCCACGTTGGCCTGCAGAAACTGTTCGAGCGGGATTTCCAGATCGCCCAGCAGAGTGTTGGCCGCATCCAGGGCAGCGAGGTCGTCGTCGGTGCGGTACTTCGCGGCCAGGGCGGCACAGGCGGGCTCGATCGCTTCGCGGGTCTCCAGCAGTGCGGTCAGCCGCAACTGCTGACCGCGGATGAGCAGACTGACCGAGGAGGCCACGGCGTCGCCGCCGGGCTGCTGGACGAACGCACCACCGGATCGCCCGGTCTTGATGACCACGAGGCCCTGAACCTCGAGGATCCGGAGCGCTTCGCGGACCGTTGTTCGGCTCATCTGCGTCTGAGAAACCAGTTCGCGTTCGGGTGGCAATGCGGTACCGGACGGGAATTCGCCACGCAGGATGCGCTCGCGGAGGTCGTTGGCGAGGACATCCGATGCCTTGGGTACCTGCATCGGCTGCAGCTGAACAGGGTGCCGCGCAACCGTGCTCGTCGAGGGCGAGTCGGGCATCGTTACCTGCTTTCTGTGTATTTGGTCGTACCTAATCTATCAGCAAAGAGTCCTGCCATGCGAGTTTGCAGTTCTCGGGGGCCGGAGGTATTTTGGTCATACCAAAATAATGGTTGACTTAGACCTGTCGGAATAGCTAGTTTCCGAGGGGAAGGAGTCGGCCGCAGCGGTGTCGACAACAAGCTGAAATGCGAGGACGACGTGGCAGAGCTGGCACAGGACGTGGTCACCTGGGAGACGGTCGAACCGGGAATCACGGTGGTGACCCTGCAGCGGCCACCGGCGAACGCATTGGGTATCCCGCTGCTGGACGGCCTGCACCTCGCGATGGATGCCGCCGAGAAGGCAGGGGGTGTGAAGGTCATGGTGATCGGCTCCGCCCTGCCCGGATTCTTCGCCGCGGGCGCCGACATCAAGCATCTGTCCACGATCGACGCCGAGACCTTCACCGCGTATGGCGACCGGATGCGCGAGGTCAATGATCGACTCGCGGCGGCGCCGTGGATCTCCATCGCCGCAGTCGACGGGGTGGCGCTGGGCGGCGGCCTCGAGCTCGCCATGGCCTGCACACTCCGCGTCGCAGGTCCCGGTGGCAGATTCGGGTTGCCGGAGGTCAAACTCGGGCTGATCCCCGGTGCCGGTGGTACTCAGCGTCTCCCGAGGCTCGTGGGCCGGGGCCGAGCTCTGGACATCATGCTGACCGCCCGGCAGGTGGAGGCCGAGGAGGCATTCCGGATCGGCCTGGTGGATCGGTTGACCGACGGCCCCGCCACCGAGGCCGCGTTGGCGTGGGCCCGCGGCCTGCTCGGCCCGTCGCTGCCGGCCCAGCTGGCAGTGGTGCGCACCGTGGACGCAGCGTTCGACCTGCCGCTCGCGCAGGGCGCACGGTACGAGGTCGATCAGATCCAGGCGCTGTTCGAGGACGGCGAGGCGGCCGAAGGCATCACCGCGTTCGTCGAGAAGCGCAAGCCGCAGTTCCGCTAGTCGCGATCTGCTAGTTCCCACCTGGTCCACTTCGTTAGGAGCCCGGATGAAAACCCTGGAAGAACGTTTCGAAACCCTGCTCGCCGAGCAGGTCCGGCCTGGGGTCGTCGTGGTCACGCTGAACCGGCCCGACCGCTACAACGCGATGACCAACACCATGTTCGTCGAACTCGAGCGGCTCGCCTGGGGGCTGGAGACCGAGGACGATTGCCGCGTCGTCATCGTGACCGGCGCGGGCAAGGCGTTCTGCTCCGGCTACGACCTCGCCGACGCCGATGCGCTGCCGAGCCTGGGCGCACTGGGCATGCTCGATCAGCAGGAGCGCGCCGCGCGGGCGCTCAGCGCGATTCGTTCACTGCGGGTGCCGGTCATCGCCGCGGTGAACGGCCCGGCGGCGGGCGGCGGCCTGGCCTTGGCGCTCGCCGCCGACATCCGCCTGGCCGGTCCTGCGGCGAAGTTCAACGCAGCCTTCGTGCGAATCGGCCTGTCCGCGGGCGATCTGGGCACTTCCTGGCTGCTGACCCGCCTGATCGGGCCGGCCAAGACCAGCGAGATCTGCTTCACCGGAAGGATCGTGGACGCCACCGAGGCGGCGGAAATGGGCATCGTCAACTCGGTCGGCGAGGGCGATGTCGTCTCCGACGCACTCGCGCTCGCAGACCAGATCGTCGCGAATTCGCCAGGTGGGGTGCAGTTGTCGAAGCGTGCGTTGCAGGCCAACCTCGAGGTCGGCTCGTATGCCGCCGCGATCGAGCTCGAGAACCGAGGTCAGGCGCTGCTGACCCGGACTCTCGACATGGCCGAGGCGCTGACCGCATTCAAAGAGAAGCGCAAGCCCGTCTTCGTGGGCAACTAGCACAGCTGAACACACACGACGTGAGGCCGAGACATGATTGATTTTCCCGTTCTGGAGACGCTGACCTTCGAGGAGGTCGAGCCGGACCTCGGTGTCCTGCGCATCAACCGACCCGACCGGTTGAACTCGCAGACCGTCAGGATGTTCCACGAGTACCTGGCCGCGGGGCGGGCGTTGCGGGACAGCGGATTGCGCGCGCTGGTCGTGACCGGGGCGGGCGAGCGTGCCTTCTGCGCCGGATTCGACCTCGACGAGATCCATGTGATCACCGAAATGGGCGTCCGGGAATTCCTCAAGTTCCAGGAGACCGCGACCGGCGGTATCCAGTCGCTCCGGCACCTGCCGTTTCCGGTGATCGCCGCCATTCACGGCCCGGCCACCGGTGGCGGCATGGCGCTGGCGCTGGCCGCCGATATCCGCCTCGCCGCACCGACTCTCAAGATGAGCGCCGCGTTCGTCAAGGTCGGGCTGTCGATCGGTGAACTCGGTACATCGTTCAACCTCGCGCGTCTGGTCGGCCCGGCCCGCGCCGCAGAAATCGGTTACACCGCACGCATTGTCGAGGCGGACGAGGCACAGCGGATCGGCCTGGTCAACCGCGTGGTGCCCTCGGAACAACTGCTGGACGAGGCGCTGGCCATGGCGCGGCAGATCGCGCAGAACTCACCCGGCGGCGTGCGGATGTCCAAGCGCGCCATCCAGCGCAACACCGAAATCGGCTCCTACGAGGCGGCTCTCGAACTCGAGAACCGCGGTCAGGCCCTGCTGACCAGAACCGAGGACATGCCCGAAGCTCTGGCCGCCTTCAAGGAGAAGCGCAGCCCACAGTTCACCGGTCGGTGAGCCGAGGATGAGCTGGGACTGGACCCCTGAAACTCGTCACGCGCTGCAGGAGTTCCTGATCGGCCACGAGATCCTGTCGGGGCCGATCACGACCAGGGGCATCGGGGACGGGCATTCGAACCTGACCTTCCTGGTCACCGGCGGCGACACCAGCGTGGTCGTGCGCCGTCCGCCGCCGCCGCCGATTCCCCCGGGCGCCAACGACATGCTCAGGGAAGCGAAACTGCTGACCGCGATGCACTCCACCGCTGTTCCCGTACCGGAGGTCCTGGCTGTTGCCCAGGAGGGCGAGGTGCTGGATGTGCCCTTCTATGTGATGAGCTTCGCCCCGGGCCCGGTGGTCACCGTGCGTACCCCCGCGCCGCTGGACACGCCCGATCAACGGCGATCGGTCGGCTACAGCATGATCGATACGCTCGCGGATCTACACGAGGTGGATTGGCGCGCGGTAGGACTCGAACGGCTCGGCCGCCCCGAGGGTTTCAATGCCCGGCACCTGCAACGGATGCGCCGTCTCGTCGCGGACGAGGACGGCAATCCACCGCCCGATTTCGCCGATGTCGATGCGTGGCTGGCTGCGAATACGCCGCCGGAATCGGATGCGGCGCTCATCCACTGCGATTTCCGGATCGGCAATGTCGTACTCGCACCGGATAACCCGGGCCGGATTCAGGCGGTGCTCGATTGGGAACTCGCGACGATCGGTGATCCGCTGCTCGACGTCGGTTACCTGCTGGCCACGGTCCCCGAACCGGGCCGGTCGATGAATCCGACCGCCGAACTCGGCGCCGCGATGCTCGAGGACGGGTATCCCTCGAAAGCCGAACTCGTGCAACGGTACCGCGATCGGACGGGACGAGACCTCGGCAATCTCACCTGGTATACGACACTCGCGCTGTGGAAACTGGCTGTCCTGTACGAATACAGCCGACGCCGTGTACTCGACGGGATCGGCGACCCCTACTACTCCGATCCCGCCCTGGTGCGCAGCTTCCTCGAAGACGCGCGCCACGCCGCGGGATTGGCGAGCGCCGAGGCCGTCACCCGGCAGTAGCCGTGCGATTCGGCGCATCGCGCCCGACCCACAAGGAGTTTCGATGGCAAGTACATCTGGCCGCACCTTTCACGATCCGCTGGTCGGGCCCGAGGTGTCCGATCTGCCGAGCGGTTTCTTCGATCGGCTGATGTTCAACCTGCATCCGGCCGATGCCCTCGCGCCCTCGGTGATCATGGGCTTCGGGATCTACCCGGCCAAGGACACCGCGGACGGGTTCGTGGTGGTCAGCGGTGAGAGCGAGCAGCGGAATCTGCGCTTCTCCACACTGCTGAGCGCCACGAACCGGGACGGCGCCGGTCCGTTCCGGTTCGAGGTGGTTAAGCCGAACGAACTGTGGCGGCTTCACTTGGGCCCCAACGAGATCGACGCCGAATTCGATCTGACCTGGCACGCGCGCACGCCCGCGTGGTTCGGTGAGGTGGCGGTGACGAACACCTCCTCCGAACGCACCTCGTTCGATCACCTGTTCCAGTCCGGCCGATACGAGGGCACGTTGCGCGTCGGGGACCGGCGATACGACGTGGACAACTGGTACGGGCAGCGGGACCGCTCCCGAGGCGTGCGCACGATGTCCGGGGGCCAGGGACTGCACATCTGGTATCAAGCCCAGTTCCCGGACTTCTCGATCGGCTTCCTGCTCGTGGAAACCCGTGCGCAGGAAAGGATTCTGCTCGAGGGGGCCGTGATGCACGAGAGCGGTGTGCTGGATCCGATCACCGATGTCCGCCACGCCCTGGTCTTCACCCCCGATCTCGATCTGGTCGAGGGGGATGTCGCGGTCGAGACCGCGGCGGGGGAGCGGTACGTCGTGCATGCCGACGGTCGCGCGCGCGGAGGCTACATGGCGGGCGCCGGTTACGGTGGCCACCATGGTGTTTCGGCAGGGGTCGATCACATCGAATCGGATCGTTACGCGTTGGACGGTTCGGTGTCGCCGCGCTCGCTCGATTCGGCGCTGACCGACCGGCTGTGCACGTTCACGCTCGGCGACGTACGCGGTTCGGGGATCTTCGAATTCGCCTCGACCCGCAGCAGCAAGTACCGGTATCGGCCGTCGCTCTGACCGCCGTGGGTTCCCCCATGCTGTCGGGGGAACCCACGGTCCGATCCGATCGAGGCGGGGAACGGGAAAGGGTGCGCATCTTGTGGATGCGCACCCTTTCTCGTTTTGCGAACCGATCGGCTCACACGCTTCGCTGCGCCTTGCTGGACTCCGAGGCGGCCTTGCTGGTTTCCTTGATCTGCTGCCAGTCGGCATCGGTCAGGCTCGTCAGGCCCGCGAATGTGCCGGGGCCGGCCAGCATCTGCCCGCCGTCCATGGCGATGGTCTGCCCGGTCAGGTAGTCACACGCATCCGAGAACAGGAACATCGTCAGGTTGGCCAGCTCCTCGATCGTCCCGGTGCGCCCGGCCGGGATCTGATCCGCCTGGGTGGCACCGACCGAGGACTTGTCGGTCGGATTGAGCATCTCCCAGGCGTAGTCGGTCGGAATCGGGCCGGGGGCAAGGGCATTCACGCGAATGCCGTACTTGGCCCACTCCACGGCCAGGGACATCGTCATCGAATGCACCGCGGCCTTGGCCATGGCGGACGGGACCACGAAGGCCGATCCCGTCCACACCCACGTGGTGAGCGTCGACAGGACCGAGCCGGGCAGGCCGTCGGCGATCCACCGCTTGCCCGCGGCGTGGGTGGTGTGGAAGGAACCGTTCATCACCGTGCTCGTGATGGCCTGGAAAGCGCGGGGGCTCAAGTCCTTCGTCTGCGCGATGAAGTTGGCGGCCGCGTTGTTCAGCACACCCGTCAACGCACCGTGCTCGGACCAGATCCGGTCCATCGTCGCATCGACGTTCTCGTAGTCCCGGACGTCGACGGTGTGGTAATGCACCGACCCGGGCCGGGAGACCGATGCCTCCTCCGCCGCCTCGGCAAGGACCGCGGCACGCCGTCCCCACAGATGAACCTCGGCCCCGTGCTCCACCAGATGCCGCGCCACGCCGCGGCCGAGTCCGGTGCCACCACCGGTGATCAGGATTCGCTTCCCGGACAACAACGTCGGCGAGAATAGCGTCTCGGTCATCATGTACCTCGTAACTCGATGGTTCGTGCCGGCGTTCGGGTCACAAACCGATGTGTTTGGCGATGATCTCGCGCTGAATTTCGTTGGTACCGCCGTAGATCGGAGGTGCCAGCGCCCTGCGGACCTGACCCTCCATGCCGTACTCGCGGGCGTAGCCGTAGCCGCCCATCATCTGCATCGCCTCCAGGGTCGCGTGTTTCGCGACCTCGGTGCACCGCATCTTGGCCATCGCGCTCTCGCGTGCGAGGTCGTCCTCGAGTCCGGCATCGATCTTGGTCGCCACGTCGTAGACGAACGTGCGAGCCAGCTCGATGTCGGTGGCGAGGTCCGCTAGGCGATGCCGCAGCGCCTGGAAGCTGGCCAGGGTCCGGCCGAACTGCTCGCGCTCCCGGGCATAGGCGACCGCGTCGTCGAGAGCCCGGCGCGCGCCCCCGATGCTCATCGCGGCGATGATCAGCCGTTCGATCGACAGACCGCGCATGAGTTGTTTCCACGCGTTGCGCGGTTCGCCCACGACCGCGGAGACCGGCACCGAGACGTCACTGAAGAACACGTCGTTGCAGGTGTGCGCTTCCATGGTCTGGATACCGCGGATGGTCAGGCCCGGCGCGTCGGTCGGCACCATCAACAAGGTCATGCCCTGATGTTTGCTGCCGGAGTTGTCCTCGCGGGTCAGGACCAGGATGTGTTCTGCCACATGTGCCGCGGAGATCCACGTCTTCTGGCCGTTGATCAGGTAGCGGTCCCCGTCGAGGCGGGCGCTGACCCGCAGCCCGGCCAGGTCCGATCCCGCGCCGGGCTCGCTGAGCGCGATGGCCTCGAGGCGGCCTGCGGTGAGATTGCCGACGATCGTCTTCTTCTGCTCGTCGGTGCCCCAGCGCATATACGTCTGCGCCGCGGTCAGACCGGTCGAGTAACCCGTGATCGGCGCCAGGCCGCGAGCGGACTCCTCGAGGAAGATGCACTCGTCGACGAATCCTGCTCCGCCGCCGCCGAATTGCGCGGGGAGCGAAACCCCCAGCCACCCGTTCCGGGCCATATCGGCCAGGACCTGGGGGCTGTTGGACAGGCTTCCGCCCTCGGTGACCGCGTCACGTTGCGCGACTGTCGCGAGGTGGCGGCGGCAGTACTCGGTGACCGCCGCCGCGAACTCGCGCTGTTCTGTCGAGAACTGCACCTTACTTGCCCCGGTACGGCGTGAAGTCGGGCTTGCGCTTCTCGTTGAAGGCGTTGATGCCTTCCTGTGCTTCCGGTGTCTCACCGAACATCGCCAATGTGGAGTAGGCCATTGTGCCGATGCTGACGAAGTGCTCGGTGTCGGTGTTCATCGACTGCTTGAGCACCTTCAGCGCGGTGGGCGAGAAGTCGAGCATCTGGTCGGCCCAGGCGCGCACCTCGGCCTTGAGGTCGGCGGCGGGAACGACCTTGTTGACCAGCCCCCACTCCAGGGCCTCCTGCGCCGACAACCGGCGGAGCATGAACCAGATCTCCCGCGCCCGCTTCTCCCCGACGACGCGCGCCAGATAGCCCGAGCCCAGGCCGGCGTCGAAGGAACCGACGCGAGGACCGTTCTGGCCGAACTGCGCGGTGTCGGCGGCGATCGTCAGGTCGCACAGCACGTGCAGCACGTGGCCACCGCCGATCGCGAGGCCGTTGACCGCCGCGACGACGGGCTTGGGGGCGTCACGGATGACGCGGTGCAGAGCCTCGACCTCGAACAGCCCGCTGGCGGACGGACCGTAGTCGCCGGTTTCCATGCGCTGTTTCTGATCGCCACCCGCGCAGAACGCCTTGTCGCCGGCACCGGTCAGGGCGATGACACCGACGTCACTGCTCGCCCAGGCACGCTTGAATGCCATGACCAACTCGTCGACCGTCTGCGCGCGGAAGGCGTTGTAGCGCTCCGGGCGGTTGATGGTGATCCACGCCAGTCCGTTGTCCACCTCGTAGGTGATGTCGGTGAATTCGGTCATCAGACTCCGGTGTCCTTCCGTTCGATGATCAGGTGTGCAGGGTTCTGGTCATTAGGACTGACCATTTGCACAACAGTAACGTTAGCCGAGTCCTGCACGCAAGGGTGATCGGGGGCGCGTATGGCGTTCGTCGATCCGAGCAATGGGCTGCCGAGCACGGTGCACGCTCGGTCCGATTCGCCGATCTCGGTGATCTCGGTGATCATTCCACGGTCACGCAGGACGGGGTCATCGATGACCTCCCGCAAGGAGCGGACCGGCGCCGTGGGGATATCGGCCTCCTGCGGCGGAGACTATAAGGTCGGACCATAAATATAGTATGTCAAATCAGTGATATGCATCACGCAGGAGCCGAATCGTGAGGACCCAGCTGCGTCGCGCCGGTCGCTGACCAAGCGTGATCTTCCCGAAGATGTTCATGGAGTGCCGAATGCGAATGGTTCGTCTCTTGATTGGCGCCGTCGCCGCGGGGCTCGTGGTGAGCTGGGGTGGGCCCAGGCTGTTCTGGCCGATGGGCCGGAGCCTGGTTTCACTGTGCCTGCCGAGCAGTTGGCACGCGCCGTGCAATGCGACAACGGCGCTCGATCGGGACGGCCGACCGTGCTGCTCATCCCCGGTACCGGCGGCACACCTGCAGAGGTGTGGTCATGGAACTACGCAAGAGCGCTTCCATCGGCGGGCTACGGAGTCTGTACCGTGGCACTGCCGGACCGCGCCCTCGGCTCTTTTGCGACGTCGGCGGAATATGCCGCATATGCGGCGCTGTATGCCCACCGGGTGTCCGGCCGGCCGATCGCGGTCCTCGGGCACAGTCAGGGCGGCGTCATGGCCTTCCGGATCGCGAAGTTCTGGCCGCAGGTCGCCGACGTCGCGTCCGACGTGATCGGATTGGCTGCACCGCTCGGTGGTACCGCCCTGGCCGGATAGCCGGTCATGGGTTGCTCGTGACCGATTCGGCCGCATACGGATTGGTGCTGGATGCGCTAGCGCACCGGGGTCCGGCCGACGCGGACCGTGTCGATCGCTCGCTGTGTTCACAACTCGCACTGCCTCAGGTGGATTGGTCGGGTGCGACCGGGTTTCAGGCGACTCTGACAGCAGTGTCGGCCGGGTTGCTGAACCCGGCGAACTGGAATGCCGCCGAGGCGCCGCTGCCGTCTTATGCGGCGCGGTATCAGTAGCGAGCCGCATCCGCGTCACCGGCTCGCGGCCTGAGCGGTGACCGGCAATCGGCGTGGGTCGACTGCCGGTCGGTGAGAAGTGTGCTGCACCTGTTCTCGGGGTTGGTTTGCGCCGCAATGGATTCAGAGTGCGTGGCGAGCGCGCATGCCTGGCGTCACTGGGCTGATACGGACGACATCGCCAGTGGTGGGTGCCTGGACCATCATGCCGTTTCCGAGGTAGATCGCGACATGTCCGGGGCCGTCCGGGCCCCAGTTGCCGAACAGCAGATCGCCCGGTGCGGCTGCGGACAGGGCGACCTCACGGCCGATTCGCCATTGAAGTTGCGAAGTCCGGGGCAGCGTGATCCGCCCGCCCGTCGCGGCGTGCACCGCGAAGGAGGTCAGACCGGAACAGTCGAATCCGCCCATGGTGGGCCCATCGCTCCCGCCGCCGCCCCACACATAAGGCAGGCCGAGGTACCTCGAGGCTTCGTCCACGATACGGAGACCGAGGTCGGTGACACTGGGGTTCGCGGCCGCAGGCAACAGATAGTCATCGGAGGAGATCCAGTCGTATCGTCCCTGGGTAGCAAGGATCCGGGATACGTACGGCGTGGTCTGATGCTCGTAATCCGGGCTACCGGTGGGCATTCCGCCCGATCGCAGCACGGCACCGGCACCGGCGTTGTAAGCGGCGAGGACGAGCGAAAGGGTGTCGCCCCGTACCGCACCGTGCAGTTTCCACTGCTCGATCTGTTGATAGGTGTCACACAGCAGATGACCGGAGGCCATGACCGAGTCGCCGACGTCGAAGACGTCAGGTGTGCCGTCGCCGTGCACATCCTTGCCGTATCGCGCCCAGGTGGCGGGCATGAATTGTCCGGGTCCCATGGCGCCCGCCGGTGATACGGGGGCCGTCGGTCCGTAGCGGAATCCGTTTTCCGCCGCGTACAGTGCCGCCAGGGTCGGGGCCTTGATCCCCGCGCACAGAGCGCCGGCCTTTCGGAACCAGGGGACGAACACAGCGATGTCTGCCTCACTGCTCACGTATGGGATAGCGGCAGCGTCCATCGGCGGAATCGACGCATAATCCGCCGCAGGACCGTTGTCGGCCGGGGACGGCGCGGGTGCCGATTCGGCCCTCGGTGCGATCGGCGTCATCGGAGTGCCCGCGCGTGGGCCGGGATTGCGGGAAGCACGCGAATCCGCAGCCTGCTCGGTGCCCGGCGGTACCAGGCGCGCGAACTGTTCGGATGCCCGGTCGATGCCGTCCTGTACGGTTCGACGCGCCGGGTCCGGCAGTCGGGAAACACCATTGTTCAACTGGATGCTGAACGAGGTGGCGATATCGCCACCCGAGGTGATCGTGTCCCGGGCTGACATTTTGATATCGGGCGGCAGATTCGAATTATCGACGGCGCCCGTAGTAGTCGATACTATAGTGGCGATCACAGAAAATGGGTCCGGCATCGTTGGTTGCCCCTCCTGCATTGCGATTATTTCTTCGCAATTCATGGATGTCACTCATACGAGAGATATTCTCATGAACTGCTGTGAAATTCGCATCACCCGGACGAGTGGTGTTCCTACCCCTCGCGGGTGGCGGCCGGCCGGCCGGGACCGGCCGTCGCAGGGGGCATTGGTTTATTTCGAATAGCCTCTGCTGCAACATCTTCCGTGAAGGATGAGAAGGTGTTGCGGCGCTGCATGCGATCAGGGGCCGTCGAACAGTCGTTCGCAGGGAAGTCGGGGTAGCAGCCGGCATTTCGCGACCGTAGAATCGACCAGCTCCAATGTGTACCAGTGTCGACGTTCGCAGTCGTCGACGAAGTGACGGGCAGCGGTCGCAGTTGTCGCGTAGTCCAGCGGTGTGTCGGCCAGCCAAATCCGCAAATGCACATCGCCGTCGAGCGGAATCCACTTCGTATCCATTACTTGCTCGGCGCCTCGCCCGCGGGCCCCGGTGTTGGCTTCGGACGGACGCAAACGAGCGCGGCAGTCCGACTGCGAGTGCGAAGTGCACCCGTCGACCGTGCACTGGTATCACCTGACGTGACGCGGCACTGCATCATCCTGGTCTCCTCTGTTGCCCACTCGATTGTGCGACCACGTGCCGGTCTGCACGTCCCCCCTTCGGCGTAATCCGGTACTCACCCAGAGGTGACTTCCGGAGAACCGTGGACCGTGCGAGCCCTGCGAGTTCCGCGAGGTCAGGCTGCGGAGATACCACCGTTCACGCTGATGGCCTGACCGGTGATGCGCGCGGCCTCGGGACGGCACAGGAACACCGCGAGTGCGGCGATGTCGTCGGCGACCGGCACTCCGAGGTGCGCTTGCTGTGCGGCCTTGGCGAACAACTTCGCACCGAAACCGTCACCGGTGATGCGTTCGGTCGAGCCGGTTTCGTTCACCAGCGCAGGCGTCAGCACGTTGGCGCGGATCCCGCTCCGTTTGCCCTCGATCGCGATCGTCCTGGTGAACATCGTGATCCCGGCCTTCGCGGCGCCGATGACGGCCTCTCCCGGGGTGGCGGTCTTCCCCGCGTCGGAGGCGAGATCGACCACGACGCCGCGGCGTTGCCGCCGCATCGCCGGTAGCACTGTGCTGGCCATGTGCATCGATGGCAGCGCGATGTGGTTGTAGATGGTTGCGATGTCCTCGGTGGGAATCTTGGCGAAGAGTTCGGGTGTGACATCGGCCGCGGTCGAGCACACGAGGATATCGATGCTGTCCAGCAGGCCCTCGGCCTGTGTGGCGATATCTTGTGCCGCGTCCGGATCGATCGCATTCCCCTGGACGAACGCGACTTTCGCGCCGTGCTGCTCGATGAGCGACTTGGCGTGTTCGCCGCGTTGTTCGTTGCGTCCGACGATGACGATGCGCGGGACACCGTGGGAGATGATATTTCTTATGGTCCTACCTATAGTAACATTAGTCCATATGTGGGGGCATGTCCGTAACCTCGCGCGCCAACCTTCGGCATCCGGGGATGAGGATCGGCTCCGCTACGACGGAGGCCTGCGTTGGGCGAGGTAGAGCGAGATCACCTCGGAGCGGTTGACCGCACCGAGCTTGCGTAGCACCCGCTTGACGTGCGACTTCACGGTTTCGACCGTGATGACCAATTGCTCGGCGATCTCGGTGTTGGACGCTCCGGCGACGATGAGTTCCAGTACGTCGGATTCACGCGGAGTCAGCAGTTCGGTCAGCGCCCGGTCGGACCGGGCCGTCTGGTGTGGTTGAGGTCGCGTGCCGCCTTGGATGCCCAGATCGGGATATCCTCCGTCCGTGAGTGTCTCGGCGTCGGCGACCAATTGCTGCGCCGCGGCGTAGATCGCGTGTTGCTGACGCTGCATGCGATCGGCCAGCGTCTCGCGTTGGTGGATGACAGCGAATGCCGAAGCCACCACGTCGAGCAGTTGTGCGTCGGCGGTATCGGCCGTCCAGGGGAGATCGCGCGCCGCGTGGATCAGTGCGTGCACCTCCGAACGGATGATGATCGGCGTCACAACGAAATTGGATGCACCGAGCAGTGTCGCCATCGGCTCGTCGCGTCCGCCGGGGCCAGCCTCGATGACGGTCGAGCGTCGCTCGCGGACGCACCGGATCTCCTCGTCGGACAGTGGCCGCGCGGTGGCGGTCGGTGCTGCCGCGCGGTCGGCGTGCGGATGCAGCCAATGCGTCGTGCACCTCTCGAAATCAATAATGGAGTAACTCGCGCACCGGAATTCGAGAGCGGAGGTCAGCTCGGTGCACAGCTGGCGAATCAAGGCGTCGACCGAGGTCGTGGCGCGTAGACGGATGATCGACGGTCCGACCGCAACCGCTCGGCTCGATCGGGTCCGCAGCATCAGGCTGCGCGTATCCGACTGTGCGGCAAGAACTTCAGTAATGATTTGCGCTCGCTCGACGGCTACCACGTCCGAGTGCGCAGGGCCCGCCGCGAGCGCCGAGGCGACGGTCCGTTCCGTCATGAGCAGTGCCTCGGACACTGTGACCACCTGTGGCGGTTGTACTTCGAGCTGGAGGTTGCGGCGGAGATGATGATCGAGTCGGACAAGGGTGTCGATGGCCTCGCGTGCCGAGTTCGGACTCACGGTGCAAATCCGAGATTTCCCTGGGTCATTCGTGCGTACGCCGCGACGGCGGCGGCGCGACTCGAGGTGCCGAGTTTCCTCGAGATCTGCTTGAGGTGCGATTTGACGGTGGCCTCGGAGACGACCAGGTTGCGTGCGATCTGCACATTCGTCGCACCCGTCGACAGATGAGCCAGAACTTCGCGTTCCCGGGATGTCAGGGCCGCAGCTCCTGAGAGGGTGCGCTGTTCGATGCCCCGCGGTCGGAGGGGCTGGGGGATGGATTGCCCGGTCTCGGCCGCTACCGTCTCGACCTGGCCGAGCAGGGCTACCACCTGCGCGTACGTGTCCGTGGCGCGCCGGAGTTGCTGCTCGATACGCTGCTGCAACAGTGCGCTAAGGAAGATTGTTGTCGACGGAGGCGCTCATGATGCTTTGTCCTCGGTTGACCTCGACCCGAGAGGAGGATCCGTCCGGCAGGTGATACGTGACTGTGGGCATCGTCGGTATTTCTTTCTGTGCGAGGGAAAAACGGTGCGCCGCGACAATCGTCACGACGCACCGCAGCAAGTCAGGAGAAGGTCAGGCGCACCGGCAAGTGCCTGAGTCCTCCACGAAGTTGGTGTGGCATTGTCGCCGAGTGCGGGGGCAGCTGCGCCTGCGCAACCTGCCATGTCTACCTGTCTGCGGAGTACGGTGGCAGCTTCGCCGAACCGACCGAGGAAGAGCTCGAGCTCATCGAATATCTCGAGGGTGCGACCGGGGAGTCTCGCCTCTCCTGTCAACTCGTCGTCGGTGACGACGACCGCGAGATCCACGTTCGCGTGGCCGACAGCCGGTGATGTCATGGCGAATTATCGATCGTCGCACTATTGGACGTGGACGAATATCCGCCATGCCGCCTACCTGGTCGCAGGTATCGCCGCGCTCCTGTTGACCTGGCCACAGGCGTTCGACTGGATGCGCGCCGGCGGAAACATCCTGAATCCGGGGGCATTCTTCGGCGACGCGATCGACGCGGGGGGCACGGCCGCGTTTCTGAGCATCGACATGCTGATCGCCTGGGCCGTGTACATGGTCTGGGTGGTCACCGATTCGAAACGAATCGGTATGGGGTACAGGGTGGGAATTCTTTTCCTGGTCCTGTCGTACATCGGTGTCTCGATGGCATTTCCGGTGTACCTCATCACGCGAGAGCGTTACCTGGCCCGCCGAGGCACGCACATGGATGACTCGGCGCTCCCGGAGGAGGTGGCACAGTGACGAATTCCGCTGCGGGACAGCCGGACGCGGTGGTCATCGTCGGCGCCGGGCATGCGGGCGGCACGCTGGCCGCACTGCTTCGGCAGCAACAGTTCGACGGAGCGATCACGGTCGTCGGTGAGGAACCCGATCCGCCGTATCACCGGCCGCCGCTGTCGAAGAAGTTCACCGACGACTCGATGATCCAGTGGCTCAAACCGCCGGACTTCTACGCGGCCAACGACATCGAACTGCTCCTGGGAGTGCGCGCCATCAGGATCGATCCCGATGGGCGCCGGGTGCACCTCGACAACGGGGAGTATCGCCGGTACGGGACCGTCGTCATCGCGACCGGCGCGACGCCACGCAAGCTGATGGTGCCCGGGGGTGATGCCGCCGGCGTGATGAGTCTGCGCACGATCGCCGATGCGCAGGCGCTCGGCAACGCTTTCGAACGCGCGCATTCGCTGGCGGTGATCGGAGGCGGATATGTGGGCATGGAAGTCGCGGCAGTCGCCCGGTCGACAGGTATCGCGGTTGTCGTGATCGAACGCGAAGGCCGCATTCTGTCCCGTGTCGCCAGTGCTCAACTGTCCGAGTGGCTCACCGAGTATCACCGTTCGAAGGGCACTCACGTCATCACCGATTTCGGCGTGGCAGGCTTCCGGACCGCGGAGGGGGACGTCACCGCGGTCGAGGCCACGGACGGAACGGTGGTGCCCTGCGACTTCGCCCTGGTCGGTGTCGGTGCTGTGCCGAATGTCGAACTGGCACAGCAATGCGGCGTGGCCTGCGACGGCGGCATCCTCGTGGATCGGGTCGGGCGCACGAATGTGCCCGGCGTCCTGGCCATCGGTGATGTCACCCGCAGGCGGCACGACGCACTCGATGGGCGCTATCGTCTGGAATCCATTCCGAGCGCCGTCGAGCAGGCCAAGCACGCCGCAGCGGTGATCGGCCGGGGTGATCCGGGATCGCATGAGACGCCGTGGTTCTGGTCGGATCAGTTCGACCTGAAGCTGAAGATCGCCGGTCTGCTGGAGGAGGGGAGCACCACCGTAGCGCGGCTGGGTGACTCATCCGCCGCTTTCGCGTTGTTCCACCTCCGAACCGATGGAACCGTGTGCGCGGTGGAGACTGCGAACAGCCCGAAGGATTTCATGGGCGGGAAGAAACTGATCGCTTCGCGCGTCCCGGTCGATCCGGTCGCGTTGGCGGACCCGAGGGTCTCGCTTCGCGATGTTCTCGCCACCAGCCCGGCGATCGGCGGCTGAGCGAATACGCGCGAGTCCTGCGACCGGATATCCGGTCGCAGGACTCGCGCGCATCGATTACCGGTCGATCTTGCGCAGATCCACTGCCGGATCGGCGAGATCGTCGAGACCGACTCGGGCCCTTCGCATGATCAGTCGTTTCGCCGCTCGCAGAACCTTTCCCCCATTGATCGCGGCACAGCCGACCAGAACACCGTCGGTGTCGAGCCGGAAGGCGATGAGCCGGTCGGTGCCGGGGTTCCGTAGCACTGTGGAACCGGACGCGGTCATCGATCCGACCGCCTCGACATGGACTCCGTAGCGGTCGCTCCAGAACCAGGCCGGCGGGCGCTGTGGCGCCTGCTCCCCGAGCAGGCCGCACGCGACGGCGGTGCCGCTGAGGATCGCGGCCTCCCAGTGTTCGCTGCGGGGGAGCAGAGTGCCCTGTGCCGTGCGGATCCGGATCCCGTCGCCCGCGGCCCGTATCGCAGGGTTCGAGGTGGCGCCCGTGGCTGTCACCTCGATGCCGTTCTCGCTGCTCAGGTCGGCGGTATCGGCCAGGGAGGTATCCGGCTCGATGCCGATCGCGACCAGGACCAGATCGGCGGCGAGCCGGTCCGCACCGTGGGGCAGTTCGACGTCGACCTGCAGCGTCCCGCCGTCCGCCGCGATCCGGGTGGGTCTCCCGGTCATGATCTGCACGCCGTGCGCCGGGTGCATGTCGTGCAGCACCCGGGCCAGCTCCTCGCCGACGGCCGGTACCAGCGGAACCGGCACCGGGTCGATCAGCGTGACGTGTGCACCGAGACCGGTTGCCGTGGAGGCGACTTCGGCGGCGATCAGGCCGGCTCCGACGACGACCAGCCGACAGCCGGGGAACAGCCGGTCGCGCAGATGATCGGCGTCGGCGCGGGTACGCAGCTGCAGGACACCGGACTGTTCGCTTCCGGGCACTGGAAGCCTCCGGGCCCGTCCGCCGGTCGCCAACACGACCGCGTCGCTGATCAGCTCCGAACCGGACGCCAGCAGGACCGACCCCCGGCCGGGGTCGAGCTTGGTCACCGAATCGTCGATGATCCGAATATCGTTGTCGGTGAACCAATCCGGGGGTGCGAGCTGGAGCCCGGCGCGATCGGTCGTACCGGCGAGATATGCCTTGGACAGTGGCGGCCGATCATAGGGCAGCCCCTCGGGGTCGACGATCCGTACCGTGCCGTCGAATCCGCGCGAGCGCAGTTCCCGGGCAACCGTCAGTCCCGCCAGCCCGCCACCGGCCACAGTGACCGTGCGTATCGGGGTCACAGCATCGAGCTTCCGCCGTTGACGCTGATCGTCTGGCCGGTGATGTAGGACGCCTCGTCGGAGGCGACGAAGGCGACGGTGGCAGCAACCTCCGGTACGGTGCCCGGCCGGCTCATCGGGATGGTCGAACGCATCTGTGTAGTGAACGAATCCCAGTCCGCGCGTTCGGCTTCGGACGCGACGGCCAGGCGCGCCTCGGCTTCCGCAGTGGTGATCCACGCCGGGGCGACGACATTGACGGTGATGCCGTGCCCCGCGTACTCACGCGCCAAGCCGGTGGCCAGCGCGTGCACGCCGCCCTTGGCGGCGTTGTAGATCGCGTGTCGATACAGGCCGTTGCGGACCGATTCGGCGCCGATGTTGACGATCCGGCCGTATCCCGCCTCGGCCATGACCGGAAGCGCCGCCAGGGAGCAGTACACCGTTGTCCACAGATTGCGGTCGATGGTCGCCCGCAGTGTCTGTTCGGTGTGCTCCGGAGTCGCCCGGATGACGCCGCCGCCCGCACAGTTGATCAGCACATCGAGTCGCCCACGGCGACCGGCCGCCGCGTCGATCAGCGCGGCGGCATCGGATTGCCGGCTCAGATCTCCCAGGACCGTGTCAACTCGTCCGGGTGCGGTGGCCTCGAGTTTCTCGCCCGCCGCGGCCAGTCGGTCGGAGTCGAAATCACCGAGCACCACGTGCGCGCCCTCGGCCGCGAGGCGTTCGGCGATGCCGAACCCGATCGGGCTGGCGCCGCCGGTGACCACGGCCACCCGGTCGGCGAAACGTTGCAGGTTCATGCCGCCCGCTCCACCGCTGCGACGTACACCTTGCCGCCCTCGACAATTGTCGAATATCGCACGAGGTCCACGGTGGCCGGAAAGCACAGCGCCTTTCCGCTACGGACGTCGAAGCGGGCGTTGTGCAAAGTGCACGTGATTTCGAATCCGTCCAGATCGCCTTCCTCGCCCAGTGACCACTGTTCGTGGGTGCAGGTGTCGGAAGTCGCGTAGAAGTCGTCTCCGATGCGATAGACCGCCACCGGTTCGCCATCGGCCCGGACGGACATGCTGTCGCCGTCCTCGAGATCGTCGACCTCGCAGGCGAATACCCGCTCGGTCGAGGAAGTATTGTTTCCCATCGTATTCTCTCTGTGTCACTGGTGGAGTCGGTACGTCACAGGACGAAGGAGATCTTTCCTTGTGGATCGAGCCGATCATGTGCCAGGACGCTTTTCTTGCGCCGGATCGAGAAAGACGACCCGGTGGGTACGAGCTCGTAATAGTGCCGGCCCACGAATTGGTCGAATTTACCCGCCTTCATGCGTGAGACGATGAAATTGGCCTGAACCAGCAGACATTGCTCGGAACGTTCGGTGATCCGGACGTTTCCGATGATCCGGCTGGTCTGGGAATGCGGGAACTCCGCGTGCGCCTCCGGCTTTTTCAGCCGGATGATCCGCTGCTCGAGCATGGTCCGGCGATCATGAATGAGCGACCAGGTCAGGCCGGGGTCGGAGTTCGGTGCGTCCGTCGCGGGAACTTCGTACGTGCAGTCGATCGTGAAGAGTTCGACCCACTCCTCGAGCCGCCAGTCGTCGAGCAGCATGGCTTCGAAGTACAGGAAGTCCTCGACCTCGGCACGGGTGATGTCGCCGACCGGACGCGTCGCTGAGGCGGGGGTGGTGGTTCTGGTCATGCGCCGGCCTCCTGCTGCTCGCGGGCCTCGAACGGGATGAACTCCGCGACCTCAGCGGGAAGCCGCTCGCCGGTGATGACGTAGTTCCATTGCCGCCACCAGGCCCGCATCTGCAGTTCGTCGTTGGCGGCGGGCTGCTGCTTGCCCATACCTTTGGAAATATCGGACAGCGGGACCTCGCGCCTCGTGCTGAACCCGCGTTGTGCCTGTTCGAGAGCTTCGACGTCGTCCGGGGTCGCCAGGCCGGCCGGACCCCAGAAGGTGAGCGCGTTGTCGATCCGGTACTGCAACGATTCCTGGTCCAGGCCGCGCGGTGCGATCTGCCAGCTGGTCACCTGTGTCCGGTCCGGTCCCAGGGGCATGATCGTCCGCAGGATCATGCCGAAATTGAGATCGATCAGCACGAAGTTCGGGAAGAAGATCGAGTTGCGTGCCAGGTCGAATACGGCCGACGCATACGAGTCGCCATGGTTGGCGATTGCTTTTTCGCGCAATTCCGCCAGAGAGCGCGCGACATTGTCGTTCGCGAGCGGCAGCCCGTTGCCCGGGTAGATAAGAGTTGCGTGCCCATTGCCGAACTCGGTGCCGATACCAGCCGGCGGAACGCCGTTGACCGTTCCGTCACCGAGCATGGGCGGTGTCTGGCCGAGTTCCATCATCATCTCGAAGTACGTGTGGTGCACCGATTTCGCGTGGTAACCGTCGACGCTGTTTTCGATCAGCAGTTTCCAATTCGCGTTGAGGGTGTAGCTGTGCGTGCCCTCGAGAATTTCGATTCCGTCTTCGGACTGGTCGACGGCGAGATCGAGAAGATATGACGAGGTCCCCAGCCAGGTGCGCAGATCGGGCGCGTCGTCGGAGAAGTTGAGGAACCAGAATCCGCGGTAGGACTCGATTCTGGGGGAGTGCAGGCCGCCATAGGTCTCGGCGGGTGCGGTGCGGTAGTCGTCGCCGGCCGGTACGTTGACCAGTTCGCCGGAGTTGCGGTACGCCCAGCCGTGGTAGAAGCAGGTGAATATCTTCTGGTTTCCCCGCGGATGGCGGCACACCGACGCACCGCGGTGCAGACAGGTGTTGAGCAGGACACGAATATCTCCGTGCCTGTCGCGGTTGAAGATCACCGATCGGCCGCCGACATCTCGGGTTCGGAAGTCGTTCTTGCCGGGCAATTCCGATTCATGGCCCACGTAGAGCCACGCGTCGGCGAAGATCAGTTCGCGCTCCTTCTCGAACACTTCCCCGGAGGTGAAGACTTCTCGGTGGACCTGGAACAGTGATTTGTCCCGGTCGTCGATTACATACGGTGTGGTCACAATTGCGACTCCCTTCGTTGGGAGGGACGGGCAGCATGTGCGGTCCGTGCGTTGAGGATTGCGGGCCGTGCGGCTCAGACGCGCCAAGCAAGCGGTGTCTCGACGGTATGAGTCCGGAAAGGGTTGTGGGGGTGTGGTTCCAGCGGATGGAACTGGGGCGCGACGGCGGCGTTCGGGTGGGTTCCAGGCAGCGGAACGACCGACTCGATCGGGAGGATGCGCGGCTAGCGTCGGTGATTCTTACCTGTCCACCTGCGATGCGGGCCGGCTGAGCCGGTCGTCGCATAGCTCATTGTCATGGAGTGCGGATGCGCATCGTCGATCACCTCACGCCCGATGGGCCCGACAAGATCCTTCACATCCGGTCAGTCGGTTGTGACGTCAACATCATCATCGGTACCCATCACCCCGATGGGACGCCGTTCACGACGATCGAGGTCCTCCCACACGAGCCCGACGACGACGGGGTCCGGTGGGAGAACATCGGCTCCTCGAACGTCGTCGTCAGTCCCGCACCATCCGATGCGGACCACGGACCCACTCACGGAAAGCTGTTGCGGTGAACCAATTCCTCGGCGTCGGCATGACCCACTATCCGCTGCTCGCAGGCACTGACGAGCATATGGCGGGGCTGCTCCGATGGACCCTGACCGATCCCGATATTCCGGACACCGAGAAAGATCCCGCGAACTGGCCGGAGGCCATGCGCGCCGAGTGGGGCCGGGACCAGGGGCGTGCCGCCGCAGCCGGACACCGGGCCGGTCTTGTCGAAGGTCTGCGCAGATGCCGCGCGGCTCTGGATGCGTTCGACCCGGACATCGTCGTGGTCTGGGGTGATGACCAGTACGAGAACTTCCGCGAAGAGGTGATTCCGCCGTTCTGCGTACTGGCCTACGACGATCTGCAGGTACCGGCGTTCGAGGTGATGAACGAGCGTGGGAGCCCGAATGTCTGGGGTTTACCCGACGACTTCGAGATCACCCTGCGCGGCGATGCGGCCCAGGCGCGCGAACTCGCGGACGGCCTCATCAACGACGGCGTGGACATGGCGTACTCCTATCGCAAACGGGCGGGCGCCCATTTTCCGCACGCGATTCTGAATACGCAGCTGTTCCTCGACTACGACAACGCGGGGGCGAAGTTTCCGTATCGGCTGCTGCCGATCACAGTGAACTGCTACGGCCGGCACGCGATCGCGCGCCGAGGCGGGTTGGCGCGTTTCGCCGACATCCGGGACGAGCAACTCGATCCGTCGGGGCCCACTCCGGCGCGCTGCGTGGCGGTAGGTCGCGCTATAGCGCGGCATTTCAGGAACGGGAACTCCAAGGTCGCGTTCGTTGCGTCGTCGAGCTGGTCACATGCGTTTCTGGCCGACTCGCTGTGGCACATCCGGCCCGATACGGCCGCGGACGAGCACCTCTATCAGCTGCTGGTGCAGGAGCGTTACGACGAGCTGGCCGCGACGACGAGTCGTGCGGTGGTCGAGGCGGGGCAGCACGAGATATTGAACTGGTTCTGTTTGATCGGCGCGGTGCAGGAGCTGGGGCTCGCGCGGACCTGGTCGACGATGGTCACGACGGATGTCTTCAACTCCAACAAGCCGTTCGCGCTGTTCGGCGGCTGAGCGGTATCTTCCCGGGTGCCAGGGCTCGATACCGCCGGCATTGCCGGTGTCAATCGATGGCCGGGAACCAGCTCTCGTGTCCTTGTGCGAGGACTTGCTGATTGTCGCGGCTGATCCGGTCAGCGGTGACCCGGACCGCGTCGATGAGAGCGCGGTCGACGCCCCCCTCCTGGGCCGTCATCGATACCGAGATCGCGCTGACAGCACGGCCTTTGATCAGGATCGGCGCTGCCACGCAGCTCACGTCCGAGTGCGATTCGCCGATGGCCACGGCGAACCGCTGTGAGCGAATGTCGTGCAGTTCCGCACACAACGCGCGTGCATCGGTCACTGTTTTCGCAGTCACCGGCGTCATCGGCTTGGCTAGCACGGTGTCCAGCTCGTCCTGGGTGAGGAAGGCCAGCATCGCCTTTCCCAGGGCGGTGGCGTGGGCCGGTATGTCCGTGCCCGGGCTCGCCGAAGGCAGTTCCCGCCCCGGAACCAGGAACCGTTCCACGAAGATCACCCGATCACCGCGCAGACCCCCCAGATGCACATGGCGCTGCGACCAGCGGTGCAGGGAACCGAGATGCGGGAGCGCGGACTCGCGCAGACTCTCGATCGGCATGGCCGAGCCCAGCCGGCGCATCGACAACCCGATCTTGAAACCGGCCCCGTGCGGCTCGAGCACACCCAGGGAGATGAGCCGCCGCAGCAGTCGATGGGTCGTCGATTTCGGCAGACCACTGGCACGTGCGATCTCGGTGAGCGTCAGCACCCGCTGATCGGCATTGAAGACCGCGAGGACGTCGAAGGCCTTCGACAAGATCGAGGTAGGACGCTCATCGGTATCGGAAAGTTGTTCATACATCGCGATTCACCAGCATCTCCGGGCTGCTCGTGCACGAACAGCTAAACACGTCACATCAGCAATCGAGCTGTGATGCACCGCACAGGGCGGTGTGGGACCTCCAGTGTGCCAGTTCCGGCCACTGAAACCGTCCGCACATCGAGAACGAGCCGCAATTAGCGTCCATCACCGAAGCGGCGACCTCGCCCGACGTCTCTCCGATCGGAGGAAAATCTATGTGCCCCGCCACGGCCATCGACGTCCATGCGCACTACTTCGGAGTCGATCTGCCGCAGAGCTCCGGACCTGATGCGCTCGCTCCGGCGCTGGTTGTCGACAGTGCCGAACATGGCCGAATAATGCTCGGTAACACTGTGTTTCGCGAAGTCACGAGCGAACTCTGGGACGTTGCGGAGCGACTGCGGGCGATGGACGACGCCGGCCTGTCACACCAGGTGATCTCACCGGTCCCCGTCATGATGGAGTACGCATGCGCCGAGGGAGCGGATCCACGCTATGCAGGCCGGGTGAACGAGTCGATCGCGGCGGTGTGCGGCCGGTCCGACGGGCGGCTGATCGGGCTGGGGTGTCTGCCATTGGCCGATGTGTCCGTCGCGGTCGAGGAACTCGGCCGATGCCTGGACCTGGGGCTGCGCGGGATCGAGATCGGGACGCGAGTGGGGGATCGTGACCTGGACGCACCCGAACTCGACGCTCTGTGGGAAGCCTGCGATACCACCGGGGCGGCGGTATTCGTGCATCCGGTACACGGCGGAAAGGGCGTTGTTCGCCGTGCCGGCCAGCCCTTCGACCTCGGGTTGGGGATGCTCACCGACACCGCCATCGCCGCGGGAGCGCTCGTGTTCGGGGGTGTGCTGGAACGGTATCCACGGATCCGCGTGGCATTCGCGCACGGATGCGGGGCATTCCCGTGGGTGTATCCGCGTTTGCGTTCTGCCGCAAGCATTTTCGGCTCCGGTGATCCGGCGGTGTCGGACACGCTCGTGCGGCGGCTCTATGCCGACACACTGGTCTTCGATGACGAGCATCTGCGGCTTCTGCTGCATCGATTCGGGCCGGATCGGTTGCTGCTCGGAAGTGACGCCCCCTTCTTCCGGGACCAGATGCACAAGTCGATGCGCAGCATCGACAACGCGACCGAATCCGGAATTCTCCCAGGCGATGTCGCCTCCGACGTCCTCGTCCGCAACGCCCTGGAGTTCCTGGGTATTGCCGGTGATTTCTGAAATGTCAACACAACACGACCCGAAGGAGAGTCTTGTGCCTCTAACCGACGAGAACTTGATCGACGTGCCCGGAATGGCGAGTCGCTGGGTTCGGCTGGCCGACGGATCTCGCGCCCACTACATGACATCCGGCGATACCGGCCCCGCGGTGGTTCTGCTGCACGGTGGACTACCCGGATCATCCGGGTTGGCCGGGTGGCGCTTCATGGCGCCGTACCTCGCCGAGCTGGGCTTCCGGGTCTACTGCCCCGACATGCCCGCGTTCGGCCTCTCCGATGTGCGAAAGGAGTACTGGCCGAAGGGAATGGAGAGTTTCGTCGACTTCATCGGCCAGTTCGTCGACGCCCTGTGCCTGGACCGATTCCATCTGGCGGGCAATTCCATGGGTTGCATGAATACCGTCAACTACATGGTCTCGCGGCCCGACCGGGTGATCAGCTTCGCGCTGATCGCCGGGGACGTGGGCGATGTCGTGCCGGAGGACATCGCGCCGCCGAAGGGGCAGTTCCACATGACCGCCTACGACGGGACTCGCGAAGGTATGCGTTCGATGATGGAGGCCATCATCCACCGCAAGACCGCCGTCAGCGCGGATCTGGTCGAGATGCGTTATCTGTCGGCGAGTGAGCGCCTGGAGGCGCATGCGCAGTTCTGGCCGACCCTGCTGCAGTACCGTCACATCGTTCCATGGTCGGACCAGAATCGGGCGGCGCGCCTGGCCACCAAGGGACGTCTGGACCGGATCGATATACCCGGTATCTATCTCTACGGGCGTCAGGACATTCTCACGCCTGTCGAATGGGGATATCTGCAGGAAGATCACCTGCCGAATGTGCAGTTCTTCTACCCCGATGACTGCGGGCATCAAGGCCAAACGGATCGGCCGGACATCTTCAACCCGATCTTCGCGGAATTCTTCGGCACGGGGGCGATCTCCGGAGAGCTTGCCGACGCGGCCGGAGTGTCCGCTCGGCGCCCCGAACTGCCGTTGGTCAAGCGCGGTTAGCCGCGGCATATCGAAGAGGAATGGCCTCGCGCGGCAACAGGATCGAACGGGCGGCGCGGCGGGTGCTCGATGCGGCCTGCACCCAGTTCCTTTCAGGTCACAGCGGTATGCATGCTGCACAGTTGGGTTATGGTGGTTGTCGACTGCCCCGGGGCCGGTCGGTGGCCTGAGGTGAGTGTGTCCGCACTCCCGTCGGGCCTCACCGACCGGCTTGGGCGAGACCGTTGTTCGTCAGCCTCTGTTGACCGGTGTGTGCGGGTTACTTCGCTGGTGAGGTGGGCATTGGTGCGTTGATGGTCGTGAAGTACTGGATTGCGCCCATGATCGCCAACGGGGCGGTCACCAAAAGCTGTCCCGCGAGAGTGCCCAGCGCTCCCACGGCGATGATTCCACCCAGGCATCCGACAGCGGCGGCCGGAATGAACGGGCCGAACATTCCGACGATTGTCGCGGCAGCGACGGTCGCGCCGGCGATCCCGCCGAGCAGGCATCCGACCGCGCCACCGGTGAGCCCGCCGACCAGGGTGCCGACTGTAGCCCCCGTTGTCACTGTCGAGGCCATACGATTCCAGGCGGCTTGTTCACGGTCGTACAGAGTTTTCCAAGGCGCGGAGTCCTGGTATGGCAGATCCACGGGTTTGTATGTTGCGTGTGCCAGGTCGAACTGGGGTGTCAGCGTGGCAGTGTGGTCGTGGATCTGTGCGGCAATCGGGAACACGAAGTCATCCACCCGGAACGACAGGTCGGTACCGGCCAGAACTGTTCCGTTCGCCGCTTTGATCTTGAAAACCCCGTTGTCCGCCGTCATGGAGCCCGCGTCGGTCGAGATGATCGTGGATCGAGCATTCGTCGTGGCGCGGTAGTCGACCGTACCGCTGGGCGCTGGCGTGGCGCCGGCGGTCGCGGCGGTGACGCCGAGAGCGGCCGATATCAGGACCGTGGTCGCCGCAATTCGGGCTCCTTTCGTCGACTTGGACATCCGGTCGCTGCTACTCGCGATCACTGATGCTGATTTCATGGTTCCTCACCTTGCTTTTCTTAACTTTCTCGGCCATTTTTGGGCGAGAAGACCAGAGCCAGAAGAACTTCCTGCCGAACCGTTTCCTGGCTTCGTTCCGGCTGTGCGTTCGCGCGCACCAATCGGAGCGCCGGTATACGAGCGGACTATTCAGGCGCTGCGCTACGGGATGCACCGCGGTCCCCGGTCCGAACCCATAAGGGTCGGTACGCCGACCGATGGGAGTGCTGCGGGAAAGTGAAGGGCTGGCCGCTTCGCGGGTCAGTCGGTGTTGTAACGCATCATGAATCGGATTCGGTCGCCGCGAAGCCTGCGACGCAGGTACATGGTGGGCACGCGATCAGCATCGACATTCACACCGCAGCGGAGCATCACCGGACTACCCGGAGGTACTTGCAGCAATGCCGCGTCCTCGGTGCTCGCGACGGTCGCGGTGAGTGAACGCCAGGAGTGCCGGAGTCGGAGGTCGTAGCGCTGCTGCAGAATCTGGAACATCGGAACCCGCTCGGCGACCTGTGCGGTGAAGCCCGGGACCCGGCGTGTCTCGATCCAGTAACTGGCCACCATGAACGGCTGATTGCCGTTGTGGATCAGAGTGTCGATCCGGGTGAAGGGTCCGTCTGCGTCGAGTGCTTCGGCGGCGTCACCCGCGGTATCCCGGTCAGTGAGATCGATCAGGGTCTCGGTCTGGTTCTGCTGGACCGTCTCGGCGATCGCTGCGGTACTGCCGGCGTCGGCGTCTGTGGACGGCATCGAGGGCAGGGCGAGGTCGATCACCATCGGCGGCTCGGCCACATAGGTGCCCGATCCTTGCCGCACGGTGACGTATCCGGCGCGAGCGAGCTCGGCGACGGCCTGTCGAATGGTGAGGCGGTTGACTCCCCATTCCGCGGCGAGTTCGGGTTCGGTCGGGAGCCGCTCGCCGGGCAGGAGTTCGCGGTCGCGGATTCGGCGGAGCAGTTCGGTTTCGACCTGGCGGTAGACCGGGATACGGCCCCCTCGGCCGTTGCGCGTGCCGGTCATTTCAGCCCGGACCGGACGAAGGCGTTGACCACTTGACGCTGCAGCAGGATGTAGACGGCGAGGATGGGCAGGCACAGAGCCCCGGCGGCGGCCATCATTGCACCATAGTCGGTTCCGGTTTCGGTGATCAGACTGCGGAGCCCGATCTGGACGACAGAGTCCGGCTTGGAGAGCACGAGCAACGGCCAGAAATACTCGTTCCACGCTGTGACGAACAACAGGATCGCCAGTGCGGCAAGCGGTCCGCGCAGCGAGGGCACGACCACGGTCCAGAGCGTGTTCCAGTGGGAGCGACCGTCCATGCGGGCGGCGTCGAGCAGCTCGCGTGGGAAGGAGCGCATGTGCTGACGCAGCAGCAGTACCGCGAACGGCGCGGTGATCTGCGGAACGATCACACCGGTAAGGGTGTTCAGCCAGCCCAGGTCCGACAACAGCACGTAGTTGGGCAGCATGGTGACCTGGAACGGGACCAGCCAGGTCGCCACGAAGATCAGGAACAGTACCCGTTGGCCGCGAAAGTGCCAGCGCCCGAACGCGTATGAGGCGAGTAGTGCGGTGAACAGCTGGCAGGCTGCGACTCCGGCTGCCATGAGTGCGGTGTTGCCGATCAGGCTGCCGAGTGGCAGCAGATGGGCGGCGGCCCGCAGATTGTCCAGGCTGATCCCGGTGGGCAGCACAGTCTGCCCCAGCACATCGTCGCGCGGGCGCAGTGCGGTCAGGTACATCCAGATGATCGGCACGAGACCGAACACCGCGATCGCGGCCAGGACCAGGTGACCGCCGAACGCTTCGAATCGGCGGGTGCGGAACCCGGTGGCGGGCTGGGTGGTCGGATCAGTCGTCATGGAAGCTCCAGCGGTCCATCAGCCACACCGCGCCCCAGGCGATGAGCCCGAAGCCGAGGAAGAACAGCACGCTGGCGGCGGAGGCGAGGCCGACGTCGAACGAGCCGAATGCGGTGTCGTAGAGGAGGTAGTAGAGGTTGGTGGTGGAGTCGCCGGGCCCGCCCTGGGTGAGGGTTTGGATCATCGGGAACATCAGTTGCGCGGCGGCCAGGACGGTCAGGGTGGCCATGAACAGCAGCGTCGGCGACAGCAGCGGTAGCGTGATCCGCCGGGTGATCTGGCGTTCGGTCGCTCCGTCGGTGCGGGCCGCGGCGGCGTAGTCGTCGGAGATACCGGACAAGCCCGCGGAGACGACGAGTACGGCGAAGCCGAGCAGCTGCCAGCCGACGATCACCACGATCGACCACATCGCCCATTTCGGGTCGCGCAGGAACGAGATCGGTGTGATCCCGAACAGTCCGAGTATCTGGTTGACGAGTCCGCCGTTCGGGTCGAGCAGCCAGCGCCACACGATGGCGGTGACCACCGGCGCGATGAGATACGGCGCGAAGATCGCCGTCCGGTAGAAGGCGCGGGCCCGGCCGTGCACGCGTTGTGAGAGGAGTACGACCACCACCGGGATCACGATGGTGAAGGGCAGCAACGCAAGTAGGTACACCAGCGTGTTCACCGTCGCGCGGCCCAGCTGCGGGAGGTTGAATGCCTCGGTGTAGTTCGACCAGCCTGCCGGGCGGGCCGGCGAGGTGGGCACGAGATTCCAGTCGTAGAACGACAATTCGATGGTCTGGACGAGCGGCGAGTACACCCATACCACCAACCCGGCCAGGGCCGGCACCAGGTACAGGTAGGGCGTCGCGCCGCTGGTGAGCCGGCGCAGCAGCGGCCTGCGGGCAACTGGACGCGGGCTGTCTCGCGGCGGCGCCGGAACCGGTTCCACAAAGCGCCCAGGGGCCGGCCGGTCGAGAAGGGCGGTCATTTCGGCATGAGGGCTTGGGCGCTGGTCTGCGCTGCGGACAGGGTCGTCTTCGGGTCCGCGCCGCGGAACACGATCTCCTCGGTGGCCTTGTTCAACAGGGTACGGATCTGCTGATAGTTCGGTCCGGGATAGGACACCCAGGGCTCGAGCCGGTCGAGTTGCGCGACGTTGGGCCGGACGAAGCCGGGGTGCTCGTCGGCGAAGCCTTGGAGGTAGGCGGGGTCGTTGATCAGCGAGGCGCGCAAGGGAACGTAGCCGATGTTCGAGGTGATCGTCGTCTCGCTCTCGGCGCTGGTCAGGAACTTGATCAGCTCCCAGGCGGCGCGTTGCTTGGCGGGGTCCCCGGTCATGATGAACAGGGCCGATCCGGAGTTGGTAGGCACGGCCGGTGTGGCGCCGAAGCCCGGCATGGGTGCGGCCGACGCCTGCCATTTGCCAGCGGAGGATTTGAGGATCGCGTTCTGCAGGGCCGCTGAGGTGAGCAGCATGCCGAGGTTGCCGCGCAGGAAGGCGTCTTGCGCGTCGTTGCCGGACAGATTCGGCAGTGCGTTCGGCGCGGCTTGGGCGATCTTCTGCACGCCGGCGAACGCCTGCACGGTCTCGGGGTCGGTCCAAGGGAGGGTCTTGCCGTCCTGCGAGAGCAACCGACCGCCCGCGGAGCGGACGATACCGGTCAGGCACCAGTCGCCACCGGAGGGGCCGTCGAGACAGGCCAGGTAGGACCCGCCGCTGGTGCCCGGGACCTTCGCGATGGCGGCAGCGTCCGTGGCGACCTCGTCCCAGGTCTTGGGCGGGTTGGCCGGATCGAGGCCGGCCTTGCGGAACAGGTCGTCGTTGATGAACAGCATGGGGGTGGAGAAGACGTACGGGATTCCGTACGTGGTGCCGTTGACGTCGCCGAGCACCGCGGTCCGGGGCGCATAGGGGTGCGGCCCGTCGTTGAACAGTTTCCGGACCTCGTCGCGACCCACGAGCTTGTCGATCGGCTGCGCGCCGAGGTCGCTGGCGGTGTACCGGAGGTCGGCGAAGGTCAGCTGCGCGACATCCGGCGGATGACCGGCGACGACCTGTCGCTGCACACTCTGCGCGATCTCGTTCGTCCCGCCCTGCGGTGGCACGGCGTCGACGTGGATATTCGGGTGCAGGCGCTCGAATTCGGCAACCAGATTGCGTGTGGTATCGCCGAAGATACCGGCGCTCGAGAGGTTGTAACTCTCCCAGCGGATCGAAACCTTCTGTCCGGGAGCCAATTCGGGGATGACCGCGGTTGCCGCGCCGGGCCCCTGGCCGGAGGTGGTGGGGACTGCGGCACAGCCGGAGAGTGTGACAGCGAGTGCGGCCGTCAGTACGGGAAGGACGCGAAGGAACTTCATGGAGATCCCTTTCAGGAGGCGAGGGCGGGGGCCGGTTCGGGCTCCCAAGTCAGGCGCAGGCCGCTCTGCCGCGCGAAGAGGTGGATGTGCTCGGGACGCATCGTCAGGGCGGTGAGTTCTCCGGGCGCGAGATGAATCGGTCTGGCGCCACGGACGCTCACCCGCAGGTCCCCGATCTCGACCTGGGCGATCTCCTCGTTGCCGAGGTTCTCGACGATATCGACTCGCCCGCGCAGGACAGGGCCGACGTGGTCGTCGGGTACGGGCACCAGGTGCTCGGGGCGCACACCCAGTAGCACCTCGCGCACGCCAGGTTCGGCCGCGGCGCGATACGGCAACTCGACTTCGATCCCGGAGGCGCGCAGGACGATCCGGTGGTCGGGCCCTGTACCGAGTTCTGCGGGCAGCAGATTCATGGGCGGCGCACCCATGAACCCGGCCACGAACGACGACGCGGGTTCGTCGTAGATCTCCACAGGGGTGCCGACCTGTTCGACTCGCCCCTGGTGCAGCACGGCGACTTTGGTGGCCATGGTCATCGCGTCGACCTGGTCGTGGGTGACGTAGACGAAGGTGGTGTCCAGCCTGCGGTGCAGCGAGATGAGCCGGGTCCGGGTGCTCGACCGCAGTTTCGCGTCCAGGTTGGAAAGCGGCTCGTCCATCAGGAATGCCATCGGCTCGCGCACCATTGCGCGCCCCAGCGCCACCCGCTGTCGCTGCCCGCCGGACAGTTCCTTCGGGCGCCGCCGCAGCAGATGGCCGAGGTCGAGCAGCTCGGCGACCTCGTCGACGCGCCGGCGGATCTCCTGTTTGCCGGTCTTTCGCACGCTCAGCCCGAAGCCGAGGTTCCGCTCGACTGTCAGGTGCGGGTAGAGGGCGTAGTTCTGGAAGACCATCGCCAGATCGCGCTCCCGCGGTGGCAGCGCGGTGACATCGCGCCCGTCGACCAGGATGCGGCCCTCGCTGGGTGGGAGGAGTCCGGCGATCATGCGCAGCAGGGTGGTCTTGCCGCAGCCACTGGGGCCGAGCAGCACGAGGAACTCGTTGCGCTCGGTGGCCAGCGAGACGTCGGCGACCGCGGTGGTGTCGCCGAAACGGCGGACGATCCCGTCGAGTTCGAGGGTGGCCATCAGACCGCTGCCGTCATGGCCTCGATCGCCTGGGCGATCGCGGGAACGTCATCGGTGGTGATCTGCGGCATCCCCGGAACCAGTCGGAACTCGGCGCCGACCTCGCTGCCGGCGACGGTGTACTCGACGTAGCCCAGCTCCTCACGGGCTTCCGGAAGGTTGTCCTCGCCGGGAGCGAGGAATGCGGTGGCGGGTGCCCATACTTCGATCGTGTTGCCCCGCTGCACCTTTCGGTAGCGGTGCAGATGCCCGCATCCGACCGCTCGCAGATCGATCCGCTGCAGCAGACCGAGGAGCCGGTCGCGTGCGACGGGCCCGACGTCGACCTGATGATCGACCGGCTCGTCGGTCACCGACCACAGCGGCTTGTGCAGGAACAGCAGCACCGGGCGACCCGCGGGAAGGCTTTCCAGGGTGCGCTCGCACCAACGCCACTGGTCGGCCTCGAGCTGCAGACCGGAACTCAGCAACTCGCTGTTTATGCCGAGCAGGATCGCCTCCTCGGTGTCGTGGCGCCAGTGGCCGGGGCCGAACGCGGTCTCGTGCGCGGCAACGCGGTCATCGGTCACGCTGAGACCGGCCCACGCATTGAGACCGGGCATGCCGATGTCGTGGTTGCCCGGGACCACCAGGAGTGGGGCGCTGATCAGGTCGAGCAGCTCCCGCGCGTGGGCGCGGTCGGCGGCGTCGTCCGGATGCAGGACCTGAATATCGCCGGAGTGCACCACCAGGTCGGGTCGGACCTCCTCGTTGAGATGCTGCGCCAGAAGGCGGAATGCATCGGTGGTGGGACCGCCCGACGCGGTCAGGTGGGTATCGGAAATCTGCACGATCTTCATGGCGAATCCTCGGTTCAGTGGGTGAGAGCGGAGTGGAGATGGTCAATGGCCTCGTTCGGCAGGCCGTAGCCGGTGAGGAAGCCGCGGGCACTGCCGTACTCGGCGGAGAGCACGCGCAGCATCGCTGCCATGGACTCGGGCCGGGCACCACGGAATGCCTCGTCGGCAGGGTCCGCGGCACCGGACTCGGTGGGCAGCGCGGCAAAGAATTCGGCGGTGAGATAGTCGGCGGTGAGCGCGTAGTCGGTGGTGACGACATCGTCCGGCACGCCGATGGCGGAGAGCACCAGTGCGATCACCACACCTGTGCGGTCCTTACCCGCAGCGCAGTGCACGAGAGCGGGCAGCGCACCCGGGCGAGCCAGGTCGGCGACGATCGTCGCGAGTTCGGCGCCCCGCTCGTGGATGAGTGCTGTGTAGAGCTCACCGAGCGGGTCCGGTGAGTTCGCGGACACCGTAGACATCAGCGGTCGAGGGTCCAGTGGTCGGCGCAGGACATTCGGGACGAACGCGTCGAGACCGGTGGGCAGCGCCGCCGCCTCCGCGTCGTCGCGCAAATCGATCACTGTTCGCAGGCTCAGATCGGCGAGTTCGGCACCTGAGGTGAACCAGGCGGCGTCGGAGCGGAAGAGGCGGCCCCAACCGGTCCGGGCACCATCCGCCACCTGGTAGTCGCCGATATCACGAAGGTTATATGTGTTGCCGACGGATAGCCGACGACACGGAGCTGATTGCGTCACGCCCCTATTCATCTAGATGAAAGTGTCGGAATGGGAGCTGAATGAGTGAATGATCACCGACATCGAGATGTCGAAAGACTCGGCCGCGGCGCGATGGGGAGGCGTCCTGAGAGCTGGAAACCCGATCTGAACTGGTCTTATTACCGAGGGGGGAAGGTGGACCGCCCGGCCGATGCGGGCTGACGGCGCAGAAGGCTCTCGGTAATCCGGTCTGGCCCGCTCGAAGGGCGAAGGCACGGTCGGCAAGCTTCACACTCGGTCGATGGTTTGCTGCGGTGATCGGTCTCGGTGCCTGCCCGTCGGCGTCACCGCGGTCGTCTCGATTGGCAAAGCCGAGGGGGCGAGCGGTGCTGAACAGGGCAGGCCAGTGCGAGCTCCGCAGCCTTGGAGAGGGGTAGCGGATGCTCAGCACTGGCTTTCAGCCCGGCGGAGGGCTATTGGCATTGTGTGCCAGACCCGGGTCAGCGGTTGGTGAAGTCCGGGGCCCGCTTCTCGACGAAGGCGGTCATACCTTCGGTCTGATCTTCGGTCGCGAACAGCGAGTGGAACACCCGCCGCTCGAATCGCAGGCCCTCACCGAGGG
>NZ_BAGB01000170.1 GCF_000308615.1 Nocardia jiangxiensis NBRC 101359 | reverse complement strand
CCGCAACGCGAGTGACCGCCAGGGCTACGGGTCGGGGCCGATGTCCGGGCCCGACGGTGAAGCGGTGGCCTCGGGGCTTTCGCCGGGCGACCATGTGCGTGTGGTGTCGGCGGGCAGCGCCGCCTCCACAGTCTGGCCGGTGGGGGCCGCGCCGTCGGCCCAGGTTCCCGCGGTGGTGGGGGTAGGGCTGATCAGGGCGGTGGTGGCGAGAGTGATCAGTTCGGTCGGTGTCGGCGGGATGGTATGCGCGATGCCGATGGGCAGGTTGGTGTGCGGGTCGACCGGGATGTACGGCGGGATCGCGGGGTCGGTGTCGCCGAAGGCGTAACCGCGCCAGGCATGTTCGAGTTCGAGATCGTTCATAGTGTGCGCTGTGACCCGTGTCAGGTGCCGCCAGTGCTCGGGCTGGGTGTTCCAGAACCGGTGGCCTTCGGCCGGGGTGAGCTCGGCGGCGGCTGCCAGGGCGGTGATCCGCAGGTGCAGCAGATTCATATTGCGTTCGACCGCCGCCACCAAGTGTGGGGCGGGCTCGAATCCGTACTGGCCGGTGTCCAGGCGGTGCCGGCGGGCGGCAGTGAGCATCGCGGTCCGTTCGAGGTGGAACATGTCCACGGTCAACATGTCGGTGAAGAACTCCGCCACATGTTCAGGAACCCCTGTCGTGAGGGATGCCGGAACTTGTTGCGGTGCGGTGCTTATCGCGTCTTCCTGCTGTCGGGCTCGGTGGATTGCCGGTTCGCGCAGGCCTGCGGACATCGCGGTCTGTTCGGCGTGTTCTCGCTGTGCGGCCAGGCCGTCCAAATGTGATTGCCACGCTTCGCGGGCCTCGGCGTCGGTGCCGTCGTAGCCGGTGTGGCCGCGATCGGCGACCCGGGTGTGCTCGGCGCTGAGGTGGGTGATGATTCCCAGGAGCTCGGTGTGCCATCGGGTGACCGGGTTCGATTCCGGTGGGGTCATGAGTGATGTCCCTAAGGTTGTAGGTGTCTGGGGTTGGTGCCCCGGATGCCCGGGACGGTGGGGTGTAGCTGATGATTGGTTGCCTCTGGTGAGGCTCGAAAGGACTGGCTGCCCCACTGTTCTGGACGCTCCGGCCGCTGATTGAGAGCTGCTGCGGACCGTCGCTGGTTAGGGATCTGACGGCGGGGCTGTCCACGGGCTCGGACAGCGACAGCGGGAGCGAGCGGGTGGCAGAACGCCCGGAAATCTGGGTCGGTATCGATGTCGGTAAGCAGACGCATCATGCGTGCGCGGTGGACGACACCGGCAAGCGGCTTTTCAGTCAGAAACTGGCCAACGACCAGGCCGCGATCGAGCAGTTGGTAGTTCGGGTCCACGGCATGTCCGATCGAGTGGGGTGGGCGATCGATCTGACCAGCCCGATGGCGTCGCTGCTGATCACCGTGCTGCTCACCGTCGGCGGGGATGTCACGTATGTGCCCGGCCGGGTCGTGAACACGATGACCCACGGGTTCCGCGGCGAGGGCAAGACCGATGCCAAAGATGCCCGGGTGATCGCCGAAACCGCCCGGATGCGTGGCGATTTCACACAGGTCCGGATGCCTGACGAGCTGATAGCCGGCCTGAAGGCCCTGACCAGTTATCGCGCCGACCTGATGGACGACTGGGTCGCCGGGGTCAACCGGTTGCGTGCTCTGCTGGGGTCGATCTTCCCGGCGCTGGAAGCGGCGTTCGACTACTCGAAACGCACACCGCTGATCCTGGTCGCCGGCCTGTGCACGCCCGCCGAGATCCGTGCTGCCGGGATCGACGGTGTCGCAGCGTATTTGACGGAGAACAAGGCATGGGGGCCGATGATCACCAAGGCCGCCGCGACGGCGGTCGCTGCCGCGCAAGCGCAGACGTTGTCGCTGCCCGGACAGGCCGACGCGGCGATGCTGATCAAACGCCAGGCCCGCAAGCTGCTCGATCTCGATCGCGAGATCAAGGACACCGACAAGCTGATCACGGCCCGGTTCCGGCAGCATCCGTGGGCGAAGATCATCGAATCGATGCCCGGCATGGGACCCGGCCTCGGCGCGGACTTCCTCGTCGAAACCGGCGGTGATCTGGCCACCTTCGGTTCCGCGGGCCGGCTGGCGTCCTACGCCGGACTGGTTCCCGTGCCCCGTGATTCGGGCAGAGTCAGCGGGAACTTCCACAGGCCCAAGCGCTACAACCGCCGGATGCGGCGGGTGTTCTACATGGCGGCCCTGTCCAGCCTGAAGAACCCGGACGGGCCGTCGCGGCGGTTCTACGACCGCAAACGCGGCGAGCGGCTCATCCGGCTCATCCATACCCAAGCCCTCCTAGCACTGGCCCGGCGCCTGGTCGACGTCCTGTGGGCACTGCTGCGTGACGGGCGGGAATTCACCTACGCCACACCGACCCCCGCAGGGCTGGCGGCTTGACACGGTCATTGAGAGTCCTCCCGTTCGCTGATGGGCTGCATAGTTGGGAAGTGTTCGGGGCGTTAGGGTTCCGGGCCTTGCCCTGGTTGCGGGCCGGTCGTGTCGGTGTCGCCGTGGGTGTGTGGGGTGGTGTCGGTGTCCCAGAGCCGTGGTCGGTCGGTGGCCGGGATCACCTCGGCGATCGCTGTGCCGATACCGCCGTCTGCGGGTGTGCCGGCCTCGATCTGGTCCAGGGCGTGGCGGGCGCGAGCAAGGAAGTAATGCGGAGCCGGTGGGAGCAGTTCAGTGGCCGCATCCAGGCTTGTTGTCCGATGGTCGTGACCGAGTTCGTCGAACGCCTCGCGTGCCTGCGCGGCGATCTCCGGGACCGCGTACTGATGCCAGAGGGTGTCGATCTCGTGGCGGGGAAAGCGCACGAGGTGATGGACCCGGGTGATGCAGTCGTGTGTACTTGCGCTCCAGATCCGGCCACGCTCGTGGGCAGTCAGGCCGGCGGCCTGCGCGGTCCGCGCCGCACGCAACCACAGTGCATCCATGGTGTGCGTGAGTTGCTGCGTATCGACACCCAGGTCGGCTGAGTAGAGGTGGTCGCGGGCGACGGTGAGTGCGGCCATGTCGGTGACGTGGCGCAGATCGTCGGTAACCTGTTCGGCCGCACGGTGTCTGGTGTCCAGGATCGGGGTGGCCAGCGGCTGGTTCGGGTGCCATTCGCGGCCGAGGTGTCCGCGTATTCGTGCCCAGGCGATCCACTGCAACGATACTCCGGCTGCGTGGGCGCGGATCTCGGCGGCCTCGCGGTGCCGGTCGATCTGGCCTGCTCGCGCCACCATGTGCGCCAGCACACGGATATCTCCGCCGGCGGCGGTGAGGGTGGTGTCCTGTCTCATCTGCGTGGCCTGGGCGGCCAAGCGCTGCACCTGACGCAGCCATCGGCTCGTCTGCTGAGGAAGGTCTCCGGCCTCGACCGGGACCCGGTGTCCCCAGCCCGGATCGGTTCGCGGGATATCGGGTGTCATCTGTTGCGCCCACCGGTGGATGCCTTCGGGGTCGGACAGCTGGCCGGGTTCGGGCTCGATCCAGCGATGGCCGCTCTGCCCGCACAGTCGCGCCGCGGTGATGCTGTTCTCGGGAATGCGCAGCAACCGCGCATGTTGTTGGGCCACTGCCAGATCCGTGAGGTTCTCGTGGCGCCGACGGGCCGCGGTGTTGACGATCCAGTCCGGTCCACCGAACGCCAGGACCCGCTCCAAAGCTGCGGTGCTGGTGGCCAGTTCGTGGATCCGGTGCAGCGTCGTGGCCAACTGCTGGTCGTGCGCGTCCGGTCCGCGCAGTGGGCCGCTCATCGCCGCGGCCTCCCCACACGCACCAGCTCGAGGCCCTTGGCTTCCCCGTTGCCGTCGGAGTCCTGCCGGGGTGCTCGTGCGGGCGCGTTCATCGCCCGACCTCCGGGTGCGCCCCGGGGTGTTCGTCCGCGAGCGCTGGCCGCGGTTCTGGGGGAGGCCAGTGGGGCTGGTCGTTGTCGGGCATTGCTGCGCCGACCGCGTCCCTGATCCGGTGACCGCCGTCGACGCTTTCGGTCGCGGTATCGGCGTCGGGTGCGGTAGAGATCGGGTCGGGGCCGGGCGGTTCGGGTGCTGGTCCGGTGGTGCGGGTGGGCCAGCCGTGGGCAGCGAGGTCCTCGGCCAGGTCGTTGACCATCGAGCGTGCGTGCACCAGGCCGTTGCTGAGAGTGTCGATAATCTTGTGCAGGGAATCGAAACGTTCGGCCAGATCTCCGACCAGGCGGCGTCCGGCCTCGGCGCGGTTGTTCGCGTCGAACACTTCGCTGCTGAGTAGTTCGATGCGCCCCAAGTGCCGGTGTGCGGGCTTGTCGTTCCAGGACACCCCCGCGCTGCCGAGAGCCTCGGCTTCGATGATGTCGGTGGCCTCGACCCCGCCCTGCTCGGCACAGGCTCGCGCGTCGCGCACGTCGGCATCGATGCCGTTGGGATACAGGGCCCACCGCCAGCTCGGATCGCTGCTGTCCAGATCGTGCGCGACCGCGTCGCCGACCCACGCCGCTCGCAGCGCTGAGGTGTCCTGCACTGTGCGTAGGAGTTTCGCGTGCACCGCGTCGGGATCCTCGGCGCCGAACCGGTGCGCGATCGGCCCGTTCCGCAGCTCGGCCGGAACAGGCTCCGAGGGCGGGAACAGCGCGCGGGATTCCTCTCGCGTTGGGTCTGCGGGTGTGGGCATGGTGTGCCGAGAGGGACTCTGCTCGTCCGCGGCAGTCAGGTCGCTGGGGGGATCGGTGTTCTCGGACAGGTGGGAGGGTTGATGAAAGGTGTTGTCGGACATCCTTGTGCCGCCTTCGTGTGTCGAAGCGGACCGGACCGGGTCCTGGGCAGGACCGGTGCGGCGGTGCGATGTCCCTCGCGAAAAGATCGATGGTCTGTCGGGCGTGTGCGTCAGCCAGCGTCAATGACTCGGAAAAGGCTCGCAGCAGCGGCAGTGAGCGTGTGGGTTCCGTCCCGGCGCGACGCCCGCACGGTGATTACGGCTCCGAGCCCGTGCACCGGTCCCGGCACGGCTGGAACCAGGACGGTCTGGGCGGCAACTCTCGCGCGTGCATCATTCCTGTCTTTCTGGTCGAAATGGTCTGTATCCCAGCGATGTTCACTCTTCGCCCCTCAAGGGGCGGGTCCACCTTCGAGGTGCTGACGGGCACTGGGGCCCATGCCGGGTCCGGTATCGGTCGGGGTGTCGGTGCCGGGTTCCCATACGCGGGTCGCGCTGGTCTCGGGCAGCGCATCGGTGATTGCCACGCCGATGCTCCGCTGCTCGGTGAGCACGGCATCGAGGGCTTCTCGCGCGGCCGAGAGGAACTGTTCCGGCGCGGGAGCGCTCGTCCCGGAATCCGGGCCGGTCTGGGGTGCGGTGTGGCGGAGTTCGCGCAGCGAGCTGCGCAACCGGTCCGCCAGCCCTTGGGCCGCGTAATGCTGCCAGAGCATGTCGACCTCGGTAGGAGTCAGGTGCAGCAACCCGCGCACACGGCCGGTGACCGTCTGCTCGTCGATGCCCCATGCTCGCTCCCGGGCCCGATCACCGATCGTGATCGCGTGTCCGGTGCGGGTGGCTCGCATCCACAGCGCGTGCATGGTGCGGCTGTACTGGGCCGCGACGACCGGCTCCGGGACCGGGAGCACACCCAGGCGGTCCGCCTGATAATCGCGCACGATGGCGATCGCTGCCATGTCGGTCAGATGCCGTGTGTCGTGGGCGATCCGGTCGACCGACCGGCGCTGGGACAGTGTGATCGGGTTCGGCAGCAGCTGGTCTTCGTGCCAGCCGATGCCCTGGTGCCCCAGCTGTGTGGCCCGCCCGATCCACTCGACAGGAATCCCCGCTGCGCGGGCCCACAACTGTACCGCTCCACGCTCCCGGGCCAGTTCTGAGGCGCTAGAAGCGATCCGAGCTGTATCCCCTTCGCTGGGCTCGCTGGTGGTGCGTCGGCTGCGTAGTGCGGCGTCCTGGATGGCCAAGTCCTGGATCTGCCGCAGCAGCTTCGCCTGCGCGTGTGGGATATGCCCGGCACGGACCACCAACTCCCGCGGGCCGGTGATGCCCGCACCCCCGAGGCTCGGTGAGCTGCCCGAAAGATATTCGTCCGAGGTGTTCACGGCTCGACCTCCGGGACCGAATCCCCTCCCCGATCAGCGATCCCGGCCGTGTTGTCTCCAGGCTCCCAGACCCGATCGGTTCCCTCCGGCAAGACAGCATCGACAGCACCGCCGGTGCTGGTGTCGGTCGTGAGGTATTCACGCAGCTGGCGCGCGGCATTGCGGTAGGTGCGGGTCGCCGCGGCCATCGCATGTCCCCTGCCGCGGCGTTCGAGCCTGGGCTCGGACGGGCTGTGGTGGCGTAGTTCGTGGGTGCGGTGCTCGAGCTGTTCGATAGTGTCCAGCACCGTGGACTCGATGTCGGTCGCTGTGTAGTGGCTCCATGCTCCGTCCAGATCCAGTGGCGCATCCGGTCCCAGAAACGATGTGAGGTATTCGCGCTGCGCGGTCTGCGGCAGGTCCCACAACGATTCCCAGCCCGACTCGCTCACACCGATGAGATCCGCGAGCATGGCGGTTTGTTTGAACATCGCGGCCATGTTGCGAGTGAGTTGTTTGGCCTTGACCGGATCGCGCTGAGGGCGGGAGCCTGGATGTAGCTCATGGCTGACCAATACCGCGGCCATGTTGTGCAATTGCCCGGCATTGCCCATCAACTCCGCGCCCAGCATGGGCCGCAGCCCCAACGTCGGATCAGCCCGCGCGGGCGTCCATTCGGTGTCACAGTGCCCGGCAAACCAGGCCATCGTGATCAGCTCGCGGGGAACGCCGCTCTCATGAGCTTGCTGTTCGACCTGCCGGCACTGTTGGTTCAGGCGCTGCAAATCCTTGTGCCACAGCGCGACTGTCGTCGGTGGCCACGCGCTGTCGGCGAGGTCCTGGGTGATCGCTGTGCTGGCAGCGGCCAGCGCGTGGATCCGCTGCAACCGTTGCACCGCCTGCGGGGGGAGCTTGTGTGGTGCCTCGGGCTGGGGCGACTCGGTTCCCCACCGCGCGCTCATGGTTCGAGCCCGTTCACACGAACCGCGCCAGGCGGTGAGGGTTCCGTATCGGTGGCGCTGCGAAACACGGGCCGCAAATCCCTGCTCAGCCCCGCGGCATCGACGGACTCCGCGATCTGCTCACCCCGAACCGCTTCGAACCTGACCCGCGGATCACGAGACGAGCCGCCGCCGGTAGGGACCGGGTGACCGGTACCGGCCGAATGATCAGTGGCGACCGCGGGACCAGCGGCCGGGTGTCCGGGGGAATCGTGCAGGTGCCGCTGGATGCGTTGCACGATGTGGGGTGCGGACGGTGCGGGATTTCCAGCGACCCCGGCCCCGATTCCGGCGTCGCTCAGCGCTGCCACCTGACAGGCGGCGGTGCGGGTGTCGAGCCGGGCGAAGGTGCGCCAACGGTCCTTCAACGACGCCTCGGACGCGCCACTCACCCTGTGTGCCGCTGCGGCCCAATCGTTTTCACGCCCCCACAGATGTTCCGCCTCACTCGTGGTGAGGTTCAGCAAATGCGCGATCGCGGCCACCCGCCGCGCCAGGGTATCGAGATTCCGCGCGAACAACTGCGATGTCCCGGCCTCGGCGAGCGCACCGCGCTGCCCGTACGCGGCCGCGACCGCGGCGATCTCCCGCACCTGCCGCACCTCGTTGCCGAGGTTTGTGAGCAGCTGGGGCCGGTCGATCGGTGCGTGGTCACGCCAATGCAGATCTGCCCGCCACGTCATGCCCAGCTCGCCGCGGTAGCGGGTCTGATCGATCCACTCCCGCGGAACACCACCGGCCACCGCCGCGGCCTCGAGTTCGCGGATCTTCGATACCAGCCGGTGATACGCCGGATTACGCCCGCCCTCGGAACCGTGGCCGTTATCGGACTCGATGCGGGCCAGAAGTTTTCGCGCTTCCAAGGCATGTTCGGTGATCGCCCGCAGGACCCGCTTCTGTAGCGTGCTGGGCTTGTTCATCTTCATCTCCCTGCCTCACCGCCTGCCGGTGGCCCCACGACCCCGGCCTGCGGTACATGGGTTGTGCTGCACGCAATCACCGCTACGTCTCCATCCCGGGTCCGGCCACATCCGGTGGAACCGGATCTGATGCGGGCACCGATGAGTCCGGCACGGCTTCAGCCACTACTGGTGATGCCGAGGCGGCTTCGTGCGCCGGGGGCTGGTTGTCGGGCGGCCATGTCGCGTCGACGACTTCCCCGATCCAGGTGCCGGTGTCCGGGGCCGCGTCATCGCCGAGCCCGGTGGCTTGATACTGCTGCTCGCCGTAGATGCCGTACGCCAGTTCCTCGGCCAGGCCAGCAACAGGCGCGAAAGCCTCCGAGGGCCACTGCCCTCCGCCCTGCTGCGCGGTGTCGTCGAAGTCGTCGTCCGCACCATGGAAGATGCTCGCGAACGGACGCCCGGTGTCCTCGGTGTACCGGTCGTCCCACGCCTCGGCCTGCTCGGCATATTCCTGGGACAGGTCCGCGGCACTGTGCGCCGCGGCCCACGCCGCCGCGGACACACCCGAGGTGTAGGTGGACCGATCATCGTCGGCGGCAAGGGTTTCCGCGAATCCCAGCGCACGCTCGCGGCCTTCGATGAGCAGCTTCTTGTATCGCACATCCAGCGAATGCAGGTGCCGGGCGTAGGTGGCGCGAGTGTTGTAACCGTCGACTTGTTTGGTGTGGATCGTGTCCTTGCGGTTGCGCTCAGCCCGCTGCCCCTGCACGTGGAAGCCGTGCAACTGATCACGGCGTTTCTCGGTGTTCTCGTGCGCGGTCTCCCGGCGCCCGGCCTCGGCGGCATCGTTGTCCAACCGCGCTTGTTTGATCTGTTTTTCCAGGTCGTGCAGCTCTACGCCCTGCTGGGCTCGATCCACGTATCCCTGCCATTGCAGACCGGCGACGCTTTGGCGGGTGTTGAATTCGGTGATCGATCGCGATTCCGCGCCGCGGCGTTGCAGCAGATTCATCGTCATCGCCGCGGTCTGCATGGCCTGGACGAACCCGGTCCGTACTGCTTGCCCGCCTTCCTCGACGGGATCCCCACTGCCACTCACGTTTTCACCTCCAATTGTGTGATCCGCCAACCCGACACCGGGTCCGCGCGCTGGGTGCGGGCGTAGACGATGAGCTCGATCGGCGGGCTGTTGTCGCTGGGACGCTGGGTCACCGCCAGCACACGCGCGCCGCTCGTGGCGGTGTCCGGAGGATGGTCGTCCCCGGTGACCTGCACACCGGCTGTCACGATCACCCCGCCGTCGGCCCACCGCTGCCACATCCGCGGGGTGATGGGAGCCAGCACTGCCGCAGCCGGTTCGGCCCGCGCAGCGTAGTCCGGGCTCATCAGCGACGCCGCGTTGTCGAATGCGGCCTGCGCGGTGACGTGTTCGGCAGGACGGTAACTGAAAACAGTCGCGACAGCCGCGGTCATCACGCTCCGCGCCGAGCAGGCATCCACGCGGTCGAACGGCACGCGGAACACCGCGGTGCAACGCTGGCCCACGCTGCGCGCAGGCGGGTGGCCGCCGACGCAGGCGCTCGCGACCACGCCCAACGCACATATTCCGGCGACCAGGAACGTAGTCCTGGATGTGCCGGTCATGATGCGTTCCGGGGATCGTCGATCAGCGTGCCCAGATCGGCACGGCGCCAATCGATCAGCGCCCCGGTGGCGCACAATTCCACAGCCGGGTTGACAGGCGCGTCCACCACCAACTCCAACACAAGTCCGGTCGCGATCGCGGCAGTGTCGAGCACGACCGCGGTCATCGGGTGCCGGGGTGTGAGAACGAGCCGCACCATCGCAGCGCTCGCTGTGCAGCGCTCGCGCACCCGTTCGGCCAGCCACAGCGCGTGCATTCCAGCGAGTTCGATCGCGATCGCCTCCGAGTCGACGATCAGGTCGGCGTGGAACGCTGCGAGCCACACCGGTGTCCCATCCATGGCGCACACCGCGAACCGGTCCCGCCGCGCCGCAGCGCACATCGCCAGGCGCGGCCCCCGCGCCGCCTCGGCAGCCACCCGCGCCCGCGCACCCGCCAACATCCCCCCGACACCATTGGCTCTAAACACCGCCTCCACCCGCTAACATCAAGTGCCGCAATGGTTCCCACGATGGCGCGGCAACGCTGCAAGCCCCGCCGGGGTTCGTGAGCAGTGCCCGGTGCGTGGCGAACGAATGCCGCGCCCGCAGCTCCTCATCGCATGTGCCGGCTCGGTGGCACGTGAGACAACGTTCGATCGACGAATAGGTTCGTGTCATAGTCGATTTCCTTAGTCCCGACCCGCCGGTCCCGGTCGTGTACTGCGGCCGGGTGCGGGTGCGGTCGTCGGTGAGGTGTTGTAGCGGCGCACAACCAGTCGATCGGGTCCTTGCACCGCGGCGAGCGGAGAGATGCGCACCGTTTCGGCGACATCCGGGGCGTGCAGAACCATGTCCTGCCCGGATGCGTTGTGGCCCAGGTAGATCGCGACGTGATGGGAAGCGCTCTTGCCCGGTTTGGTGAAGAAGATCAGGTCCCCCGGTTGCCGGTCGGCGAACGGAACCGGCCGTGCTTGGCGTGAGTCTTGCTGGTATTGGGTGTAGTGCGGCAGCCGGATCCGGCCACCGGATGCCTGGTAGACCGCGTACAAGGTGAGCCCGGAACAGTCGAATCCGCCACCGGTCGGCCCGGTAACGTCTCCGCCGGCCCACACGTACGGGGTACCGATCCACCGCTGGGCCGCAGCGACCACCGCGGCCCCGAACGCCCCGTCGTCCCCGCTCAACGGCGCCCCGGATCCCTCGCTCCCGCAACCGGACGGCTGCAGCCCGCCGGTCGTGCCGGTCACCGATGGGGGGTCGATGCTCGCGAACATCGCATACAGTCGGCGCGCCAGTTCCATCTGTGTGGCGTAGACATCGGGGGCCGAGCGTTCGACCGCCTGCGCCAGCTCCGGCGATGACAAGCTCTGCCCCGCGTAGCGATCGGCCTGCTGATAGAACCAGTTGATCTGGTAGACCGGGTTCATCAGCGACACCATTCCCGCGCCACCCCACACGCTCGCGCGCATCTGGTGCGGGCCCACCGAGTCGTGGTCGTACCCCAGCCCGTCGTTCGCGTACCGCAACGATTCTGGAACAGTGGGATTGGCCAGGTTCCGCAACGTACTCTCGGTCGCCTGTGCGGCGAGTTCGGCGATGATCACCTGTTCGGGCTCGCGGCGCTGCTTGCCGATCACCACCCCGTTGCGCGCCAGCTGCAACTGGCGATCGTTCAGCCCCGCCACCGATTGGCCCGTGGGCTCCTGCATGCCACCGCTCACCGCTGCCGCGCATGCTTGGCCCGGGTCCGCGCCGATCAGCACCACCATCACGATCAGCAACAGCACCGGGACCGACAAGCAGAGTCCGGCAAGGAGTTTCGGCGCGCCCACTACTCACCTGCCCGCCCTCCCCAACGCCTCATGCCCGCCGCACAGCAGGCCGAGGATATGTTCCGGCCGGACACCGGGACGTTCGTCGGCGGGCTCACAGGTCGACCCCTGAATCTGGATTCTGGGCCGATGGTGGCGCGGATTGCGTTGTGGCGGTGTCGATATCAGCTGCAATGTCCGAGCCGTCGGGAAGTGCGGCGTCGATCATCTCGGCTGTGGTATTCGGTGCCTGAGGGTCGGCCGCGTCGGTGCTGGTCACCTCCACGCCTGCGAGCAGATCGTCCAGCCTCTCTCTTACCTCCAGCGTCAGTGGCGGGACATGTCCGGAGGTGTTTTCCTCCATCGTCAGCGCCACCGGCCCGTACCAGCCGGTGGGATGGTGATAGCCCAGTCCGGCGAATACCTGATCGGCCAGCGGGTTCGCGGCCAGGGCCGGGTCGTTGAAGTTGTCGGCGAACCAGGCCCGCACGCGCCCCATCCCCTGCGTGCTCAGATCTGGAACATGCTGGGCAATCGCAGCGCGCAACCCCGCATACTGATCACGCATGTCATAGAGCACGGTGCCGTCCGGGGTGATCACCACGAAGTCTGCTTCATCACTCATCGCGGCCGCCATCTTCGATGGGCGAGCTGGCAATCCTTAGCGATCGCACCGCCATTCGGCGTGCACCACACTTAAAACAGTTGCGGCACAGTATGTTTGACTGCCCTATTCGAGGCATTAGCATCTCCTTCACGACTTGGGTGTCAAGTGGTCGAAGCGGCGGTTGGTGTTGTGGATGTCCGCATCACGCTCGGCCGGGGTGAAGCTCATCCGGACCGGGATTCCCGGCTGGTTCGCCTCGCCGGTTTTGATCAGGAAACAGCCTGTGCCCGGCGGTGTTTCACGCACAGCGACCCCGTCGTCGCGGTCGTCGGTCGGCGGTCGGGGGGCGGCCCAGGAGTTGACGAGGAGTTTTTCGGTGTCGGTGATCGATACCGCGCCGCGGATCCGTTCGATCTCCTCGGGACCGACGGGGCCGATGATCTTCGCGCGGGCTCGTTCGAACAGGCCCAGCGCTTTGGCCGCCGCGGCTGGGGAGTCGAACCCGGACAGGTCCTTGATGGTGTGGCTGCACATGATCAGCCCGGTCCCCAGTGGCCGGTTCAATCGCGAGAGCGCGTCGGTGCGCTCGACCATGAACTCCCCCGCGCCCAGGACTCTCCAGATCTCGTCCATGACGACCTCGAAGGTGCGCGGTGGCGCGAGCCCTGCATCAGCCAGCGCGTGCGCGGCCGCGACGGCGCCGAATCCTTCGGACCAGCACACCATCAGTGCCGCGGCCAGGAGTTTGGTGTCCCCCTCGGGAATGCGGGAGACATCGATGCAGACCGCAGGGCTGGACAGATCCAACGGTGTGCTGGTGTGGCGATCGAAGATCGCGCCCCACGGGCCTTCCACCAGCGCACGCAGCGAGCGACGCAGCATCTTCGTACTGGCCCGATAGGAAGCCGTATCGTCTTCCTCCGCGAACTGCCGTAGCCGGTCCGCGCCCTGCGAGATCACCGCCAGCAGGTCCGACAACAATGGCGGCGCACTGGGAGTGAATCCACCTACAGGGCTGTAGAGTTCGCGAAGTCCCGCCATCAGGAGGGTTTCTTCGTAGTCCGCGACGCGGCTGCCACGCACCAACTCGATCAGCCCGGCGACGATATTGACCTGTCCGGCCTCCACCCGCGCGGCGACCTGCCGACGTTGATCAGGGTCGGGCAGCCGGTCGATGACAGTGCCGAGCGCGCCGACCGCGAGCGGGTTGATCGTGCTGTACCCGTATCCCAGATCGATGACCTGCCCGCCGAGCAATCGGACCAGGTCGCGATAGTCGGGTTTGGTGTCGCCCATACACAGCGCGACCGATCCGGATGCCACAGCGCCGGTCACCAATCGGCGGATCAGCGAACTCTTGCCGAATCCGTTGAGCGCCAACACGAACGTGATGGGAGCGGTGATGAAACCGCGGACGAACCAGCTCATCTGGTCGAAATGCACCGGGGCGCCGGTGATGTAGTGGGTGCCGATAGGGGTACCGACAGTCGGGGCGGTCGCGCCGACGGCGAACGGCCACAGCCCGGCAACTTGCACTGTTGTGGAGCGCCATTCAGGTGTCGCGGGGACGACTGACGCGCGACCGCCACCGCGTCCGACGTAGCCGCGGTCGGTGAGCCGCGCAAGTGGCCGGATGAATTCGTCGCTGCCGGTATCCTCGATCCGATGCAGTGCAGTGGCACGGCGATGGTCGTCCCGGGACAGCGTCAGGCGTGCACGAGCACCGCGCACCCCGCCCTGCCGGGCTTGTTGTTCGATGGCGGAGCGTGCTTTGATGGTCAGCACGCGAATTCCGTTGAGCTGGTTGTATTTCGGCTGACGTTCGGTGCGTCGGGTCGGTGCACTCATGCGGTCACCCGCCGGGAAATCGACACATGCTCAGGCAGGATCAGCCCGATCCCCAGGCTGGCGGCGAAGGTGGCGGCTTGCGCGGCGTAGCAGCGCCGGATCCCCAGCCGTGAGGCCGCGGCCATATCCTTCACCGAGGCTTCGATACCGGGCATGTCCGCATCCAGCGGAGCGGTGGCGGTAATGAGTGCCCCGAAGCGGGCCAATCCAGCACCGCGCACTTGCTCGTGCCGAGCCGCCCGGGTGTTGTCCACGCGCATCGACGCCGCAGCCGAGGCGATACCGCGCTCAGTCTGTTCCGCCGCGAGCGCGTCGCGGAAGTCGCGATCGACAAGGTCACTGGCCTCCGCCGCGGAATGCAACCGATACACGATCGCGATCCGCTTGCGCGGCACGTCCGCGCGCGGCCGCAACAGCTCTTCCAGACCGGTCTCATACACCGCGCCCCGGGGTGCGAGGTCCATTTCCCATGTCACCGACCGGGCGCTGTCGTGCAGGTAGTGGTCCCAGCGATCCTCGTGCGCGACCGGACCGGCGCTGTCCCAAGATTGGGTGCGCTCGATACCGCGGCCAGCGGCCTCGATGTCACGTTGGGAGGCTAGGTCGTAGCGACTGCGGACCATCCCGATCACTTCCCACGCCTCGAGCGGGTTCGCCGGCAGCCCGGCGCGGGAGAGCTGCGAGAGCACCCCTTGCAAGCGTTGCCCGATCTCGCGCGCCTGCTCGGCGGTATCGCGGCGGGCACGTCCTTGCCCGAACGCACGGAAGGTGATGGCCACACGCGCTTCCACGCGTACCCCGACTCCGCCGATATCCGCTGATGCCTGCTGCATCACCGTCCGAGCGAACTCCGGCGCGTCAGGGCGGATCAGCCGTGCGACCTCGCGTCGCTGTGTTAGGTGAGTTTCCACCACATGATCCAGCACCGTGGTCACCGCCACGACTTCCCCGCCGCGGGATTGGCTGGCGAGGAATTGCCCGTATTCGCTGACCCAGGTGTCGATCTGGGTTTGGTCCACCAGTTCCTTGCCCCGGGGTAGTACGCGCAGTACGACGGTGAAATGGTCCGAGCGCCGAATGTGGATGAGGGCGAAGCGCTTTCCACCGGGAGTCTCGTACTCGGTCAGGCGTGAACTGGCCGCCAGCCCAGGCAATCTCGCTGTTCCGGGGATGGTGGAGAACCTCCCAGCCCGGTACAGGTCTTCACCGCGAGCCCGTGCCAGCGCGAACTGAGTCCGCAGGACCGCGATCTCCCAGCCTGTTCGGCCACCGACCGTGATCGCCATCGGCGTGAACATGACTGCCGCACAACCGATCACGATCACCGTAGTCTGCAGTGATCGTGTGATCATGAATGCGAGCATGATGGTGACGATCAGGGCGAGCCCGAGCATGGACACACCCCAGGTCAAGCCGAAGAACCCGGCGGACCGCGGACGTTCCCACCGGCCGTACATGCGCGTGCTCATCGGCGCACCTCCATCGGGCCCAGCGCATCGGGATCCACACCCGACTCCGCAGTGTCACGAGCTGCTGGCGCGGCAGACGAACCGGCCTGCTGCACACCGTCATGTGCCGACCGAGCGGCGGTCACCGCGACCCCGGCCGCCCCGCCAGCGGCTCCACCACCAGCGGCCCCCGCACTGCTCGCGCTCGGCGCGGCGGCATCGCTCGCGGTCGGCGTAGCAGCACCCGTGCCCCCGCTCGTGCCTGCACCGTCGGTCCCTCCTCCGGCAGTGCTTCCACCCATAGGGCGACCGCCACCCGAGGGCCCGCCTGGAGGTGGGGGCCCGCCCGACGGGGACGAGGAATTGCCGGCACCGCCTGCGCCACTGTCGTTTTCGGTGACTTTTCGTGCTTCCGAGCGGTCGCCACCGGCACTGCCCATCGCGACACCGGCCAGCCCTCCGGCCAGGGTTGCTGCTGCGCCGCTGCCGCCTCCCATGGTCGCCACGACCGGTGCGATCAACCGCATCAGTGCGGGCAGCACCACGGCCACCATCAGCAGCAGGATCAATCCGAGCAGCACCATCTGTGGATCTTGGTGTTGGGTATTGCTTTTCGCGCCGGCTGCGCTGAAGGCGATGGCGTAGCACAAGGCACCGACCGGCTTCCACAGCAGAAACGCGAGTGACCAGGAAAGCATCCGTTTGTATGCCTGCGAGCCCGGTCCCGTCCCGGCCGCGGCCGCGGCGATCGGCAAAGCGGCGACGACCAAGATCAGGAAGGCTTGACGCACGACCAGCATCACCAACTGAACCAGCAGGCTGATCAGCCCGAACAGTCCGATGATCAGTACTACGCCAGTCCCGAGACCAGCGTCGGTTTGCGAGATCCCGTTCAGTAGTTCGGCGGCGTTGTTGGAATCGCCGCGGGTAGCGTCGAAGATCACCCAGTTCGAGAATGCGTCGCCGGCTCGTGTTCCGACTGTGACGACTGCGGCGAAGGTCATCGAGGCGAACACTGCGCGGGCGAACATCAGGAATGCTTCTTGTGCTTCTCCGGCGACCCCTCCGCGTTTGGCCAGCGCCAGGCGCGCGGCGGCGAACATGATGCCAGCGGTCAGTAGTAATACCTGTAGTCCGCTGGTGTATCCGCGGATCGATGCCAGTACGGGTCCTGGTTCACCGGTGGGTGCAGCCAGTGTTGGTGATGGCAGGTCAGTCCACCACGTCAAGTCGTAGCGAAGCAGTAATCCCATGCCTTTGATGAGGCTTTGCACGAAGCTGTCGAAGGTGGAGCTGACGGCCGCGTCTGCGGCTTGGCCGCCGAGTCGTAGACCTTTGCAGACTGTGCCGACGATGTCGGGCAGGTTGCAGACAGTGTCGGGGAGTTGGGTTTTGGGGTCCGGCATTGCCACGGTGCTGGTGAAAAGTGCTGGGTTCATTGGCTTTTCCATTGCCCGAAGCCGGCCACGGTGTCGACCGGGACGGCTGGCTGCCACAGGGTGTCGATGTCGTCGGGGACGCGGACGCGCCAGTCCGCGTTGTTCCAGACCATCGGCCAAGTGCCGAAGGCGAAGCTGTCCCGTGTGCGGACCGCGATCTGCACGACCGCGAAGTCCGGCCGATAGCCAGGCAGGATCCGAATCCCTTCGGGCACCGTCACGTACTGAGCGGCATCGGGAGTACCGCCGCGGCTGGCAGCGAACCGATCGAGCAATGCGTGACCACCGCCGAAGTAGCGTTCGCGTACGGCTGCCTGCCAGATCCCTTCGGGCGCGGCGAGGGCGCGGGCGATCGCGTCGCAGGCTGCCAGTGCCGCGCCTTGTGGTGTGTCGGCGAATCCCGATGCGAGCCCGTCGTGGATCTGCGCGGGACCGTCGCTGACCGAGACCGGGGCTGCGGCTGCGCCCCAGATGCGCTGCCAGTCGATGCCTGCCGGGGCTGCGGTCAGGTAGTCCAGGCTGTGTGGATCGGCGCGGCCCGCAGAGCTTTGCGGCATCGCCCGACCAGCGTCGTCGGTGACGTCTAGTCGGTTGCCGTACACGTCGGTGGTTGGTTCCCTGGGCTCGCTGGTGGGAGGCGGCCCGGGGGTGCTCGTGAGGGTGCGGGTGGATGCTGACCGCGGTATCGAGGCGCTGTGATGCGTGGTAGCGACGAGTGTGACGGTGGCGGTGAGGGTTGCGGTGATGCTGATGATCGCGATCAGCCAGAGGCGGCGGGTGGACACAGGGCTTCTCCGATCTCAGTGCAAGGCCAGTACGACCATGTCGGCCGGAGTGGTGGGTACGGACGTGATTGCCTGGGTGCGAAGTTGGTCCGGCAGCAACAGCTTCCAGTCGCGGCTCTGCCACAGGACGGTCTCGCTGTTACAGGTCAGGGAGTTGTCGGGTTGCCGGGCGTAGATGGCGATCTCGGCACGGGCGGGGGTGTAAGAGCGAACGCAGTAACCGAGCAGCAGGGGCGGGGTGTCGGCGGGCGCGGTGATCGAGACCTGGGCGCGTGCTACCGCCCACGCATCGCGCCCGGGTCCGGGGGCGAGCATGCGTTGACCGACTGCCGGGAACTGGATGTCGGTGGCCACCGACATCCGCACGCTGGCCTGAATGGCGGCCAGGGCCGCGCCCGCCGGTGAGTGCTCGAACCCGGCCGCGACGGTGCCGTCGTCATGGTGCGGGCCTTGATCAGCGATCGGGAGTGTAATCCCTTGAAACACTGTCTCTCTCAGGTGCGTCGGCACTTCATGGAGGTCAGCTGCTGCGAGGTTGTGCCGGGCTGGCTGGGTCTGGTGGTGTGCGGCACTGCAGGCCGAGGCCGTGGTCAGCACGACCAGCCAGAGCGCACCGGCGACGGCCCGGCGGGGTATGTGTCGATGTGGATGTGACATCGTCTGTCTCCCAACCATTTTCACTGCACGGGTAGGAGCGCGCGGGCGAATCCTCCGGCAGCGCCGAGCATGGTCACCGCGAGCAGAGATCCCAGCAGTCCTTCTATGGCTTCCTCGCGGTAGAGCCGGACCGCGAGTTGGCCGCCGATCCACACCAGTCGCGCCACGCACAGCAGCAGCACGATCCAGTCCAGCCAGCTCAGCAGTGTGGTCACTTCCTGCAGCACAGGCCCGAGCGACGGTCTGCTGTTCACAGCGGATCCTCGACGGCCTCTGGTAAGTCGGGAGTGCCGACTCGGTCGGTGCGGTAGGCGATTTCGAGGGCCTGCAGGATGGTGTCCGCGGTGCGGTCGGGATCGGTCCACGGCAACCAGTGACCGGTGCCGGAGACGAGTTCGTATTCGGACCAGATCCGGTCCGCGAGCCGGATCGATTGCCCTGGGGGCACGATGCGGTCGTGTTCACCGGCGACAACGAACGAGGGCACGCTACGCAGCTGCGCGGCCTCCTCCTCGCTCAAGGTTGCGCGGCGGCAGGCAACCAGGACATCGACCAGAACAGTGTGGTCACAGCGGAACAGGTGGGGTGGGCTGGCGCTCGTTTGTCGGAGCGTGCGCGCCAGCAAGACCGACACGGCGGTGATTTCCGCATCGAGGGACCCGGGCCACCATTGCTGCAAGTCTTCTGGCCAGGTGCGGTAGATGGCGGGCAGGCCGGGGAGTTCGGGGAATTCCGCGCTGCCGTTGATCAGCACGAGCCCGGACAGGGTTGCTGCGCGCTGCGGGTAGCGCTGCGCCCACGCTTGCATGAGCAGCGATCCGGTCGAGTGCGCGACCAGCACGACCGCGCCGACTGCGTGTGCCAGCACGGTGTCCAGATCCTCGGCGAGCTGGTCCATCGTTGTGCTCGAGCGCCGGGGCGGGCGTCCGGAATTGCCTTGTCCGCGTTGGTCGTACACGATCTGGGCGATTCCGCCCTCAACTCGGTCGTGCAGACAGCGCGTCAAGCGATCCCACACGCCCGAATCGGTGAGCAGACCGTGAACGTAGACGATGGTCGCCGCTGCCGGTCGCGGTCCCCAGCGTGTTGCTGCCAGCTGAACACCGTCGGTAGCGGTGATGGTCATCTCATCGTGGTCGGGATGCATTGCGAGTGCCTTCCATTCTCGAATGGATTGGATCCGAACGGAGTAACCCTGTGACGGTGCTGACTCCGTGTATGAAAACTTTTCTGGGGCAACGGGTTCGGATCTCATTTGGAGGAGGTGATGATTTCGTTCATGATTCCGCCGGCGCTGGTGGCGATGATTCCGCCGACCAGGGCTCCCAGGATGATCTTGGGGGATTCGACCGCGCCGCCGTGCCATCGCTCCCACCCGAATTTGCCGCCCGCGTAGATCAGCGCGGCGATGCCCGCGAGCATCGTCAGCCAGGCCAGCCAGTTGACGATGTGGATCAGGCCCGGGGAGCCGGGTGGGGCGCTGGGGGTGATCGTCACGGTGTCGAGTGAGACGAGGTCGGCCAGAAGTGTGTGAATCATGAGGGTGTGCCCTTTTCGTTCCGTGTCGCGGCGATGCGGTCGGTGATGGCAGCGCCCGCGCGGTGCACGTCGACAGGTACCGCGTGGGTGAGATGTGCGCGCCGTGGCGGCGGCGGGTCGGACGGGGTGTATCGGGCCAATTCGCCGAGCTCGTGCACCAGCAGGTCCTCGTGCCAGCCGATCGACCACACCGTCTCGGCCAGTTCGCTGACGGTGCGCCGGAACCGCCGCACGGGTGCGGGTGTGCGGCCGGGCCGTGCGGCGATCAGTACCAGCGCCACGATGGCGACACCATCGGGTGTCAGTCCGGCGTGCCATTCACGTAGCCGGTCCGCCGCCGCGGTCAAACCGGGAATGCAGTCGCGGGCGACGAGAACCACGCGCTGAGTGGTGTGAGTTGAGCCCGGCCAGGCCATGCCCGTGTCTGCCGCGTGCACCCACCATCGAGCCAGCGTCGAGGCTCCGGCCCCACCGTGGGCTCCCATCACCGCGAACAACGGTGGGTGTGGTCCGGTGATCGGCAGCGGGGACTCCCGTACCGGGGCGAGCCGCTCGGTACTGGGCACCTCGATGGTGTTCGCATCCCATCGCCCGTGACCGGCGGACTCTTCCGTGGGGTCGATGGCGCGTAATCTGTTGGCAGACACAGTCATTGCTGCCTCTGAATATTGCTGATGACCAAACCGGTCGGGGTTCGGTGGGTGTTGACCAGCTGCAGGTAATCCACGCGGGTGTGGTCGGGGTGCAGCTCGACGACATGCACGTCGGCGGCCTCACCGGCCAGCGGGTTGATCGCCACGCAATGACTGGTCCCCGGTGGAATCGAGGCGATCCCCGCCGCCAGGGCCTGCGGCACGATCCCGCTGTCCGGCGCCACCGTGCGCATCGCCTGATCGACCGAACGCGTTGTGTAATAGGCGAATTCGAACGTTGCAATCAGCCCCGCGACCGTGTCAGCGTCCCCAGCCCGATCGGTCACCGTCGCGCCAGTCAGTCCCGAGCACGCCGCGCTTGTTGCTGGTGTGCTCGTGCTTCGAGGCGCTGTGGTCGCCGCGGGCGCGGCGCCAGGATGCCCGGCGGGGCGCGCCAGGAGTGCACCTGTGGTGACTCCTGTCGCCACGATCGCGGTCAAGCCCGCAATGATCGTCGCGCGTAGGCGTATTCGTGTGCGTGGTTGCGAGGTAGGGCGAGTGGCGGGCGCGGTTTGGTCGGTGAGCCATTCCCATTCGTCGCCGTCACCGGTGTCGGGGTTGCCGGGTGTGCTGGGGTGCAATGGGATCGGTGGCGCGGTGGTTGTGGTGATCCAGCCCCAGCCGTGGTCGTCGTCGGTGTCTGTACCAGTTGTGGTGTGGGGCATCGTGGTCACCTCCTTCCCGGGGTGGTTGTTCGGTGCTGGTGTGGTGGCTCGGCCCTTCGGGGAGACAGCTCAGGCCCGCGAGGGACTACCCGGCTTCTCTGACGCAGAGACAGGTCTCCGCCGAAGGGGTCTTTACGGACTCGCCGCCGCCGGTGACGGGCGCGCTGTGGTGACCGGGCCGGTCGACGTGGCGGGTGGCGAGTCGGTGGTTTCGGTGTCGGCCGCAGGTGGGGTGGTGTTGGTAGGTTCGGCTGTCGGGGACGAGGAAGGTTCGTTCGTGGCGGCGATGTCGTGGGCCAGGGCGGCGAACCAGTCCGCGGCGGCGGCGAAGACCGGTGTTCCCTGCGGTGTGGCGGGGTCGACGGTGTATGCCTCACCGTGGCTGGTGGAATCGCTGTATTGGGCTTGGGTGGCAACTCCGTACAGGTCGTTGTTGCTCACTGTGGAGGTGATCGCGCCGAAGGCTTGATCGACCCAGCCCAGTGCCATGGTCGGGGGGACGAGTTCGGCGACCGCGCCGGCGACTTTCACCCCGAGGTCCGCGATCGCCGCGCCGGGATTGGTCATCCCGACTGCGGCCAGTTCCGCGATGGTGGCGGGAGTCAGGACCTTCTGCGCGACCGTGACCACAGTGTTCAGTCCAATTGTCCCGAGTCGGAACAAGGCCGACAGGACTTGGTCCGGGCCGGGAGGTGGGGTGTTCGGATTCGAGGCTTCCGCGAGGCGCTGCCCGAGAGATTTGGTGGGCTGATACGACAGCTGATCGAGGCTGTCGCCCTGGATGTCCTGTCCCGCGACTCCAACCGCCGTTTTCCAGACCGTGCCCGCCAACGCCTGAGCGACAGTGGTGACGGCGCTGAGGGGATCGTGCAGGTTCGATTGTGTCGTGATGTTCTGGATCGTCTGCGCGATCGGCGATTGCGCGGGAGTGTCACAGGCCAGATCACCCGGGACACACAAGTCCGCCACCCGGCCCGTCAGCGCACCGTAGGACTGTGCCGACCGAGATGACTGGGCTATTCCGGCACCGTTGATCTGCTGGCTGGTCAGCGTGACCGTGTGCGTGCGGGAACCGCTGGTCCCTGGAGCCGGATCGGGGGTAGCTTGCCCTGGGCGGCCGGGGAAGATCGGTGTCCCGCCCGGGCGCCCGGGATTGGCGAACAAGGCGACACCCGCGACAGCGTCAGCCGGGATCGCGCCGCTCCCAGCTCCGATCCGTTGGGCGAACGCCGCTACGGCGGCGGCACCTTGGCGGTGGCCGACAACGCCGATCCTGGTGTGCGGGCAGCGGTTCAGGACTTCCCGGGCTTGGGTTCCCAGCTGGGCCGCGGCGGTCGTGACTGCTTGGTCGAAAAGTTGCTGTGTCGTGCCGTCGGCTGCGTATCCGTAGGGGACATACGCGTGTTGGATGTCGTGGCCGGCTGCGGATTCCAGCGGGGTGAAGAACTGTCCGAGTGCCCCGGTATCGGTGGTCGCCGCAGCATCGGGCGAGGTTTGATCTGCGCCTTGAACCCCCAGCACATACAGAGCCGGGCAAGTCTCGCCCAACGGGACAGTTGGCGACGCCGGTTGCGCTACAACCGTTCCGGACAGCCCGGCCAGGAGCATCGTGGTCAACAACGCGCAGATCACGGTCGAGCGACGCCCAGGTCGGTGTTCGACGCCGTCCTTCGATTGAGGAGTGTTTACCTTGCGCAGCATGTTGTTTCACCTCCTTCGGCGGATGGATAGAGTCGAATCTGCTGTGGCAGAGCGAGATTCATTCAGCTCTCAGGCTCCGGAGCAACTTCCATACGCCCAGGGCGCGTCGGTGGGTTGAGTGCTTGGCGGGAACCAGGTGCTCTGTGAGGCGGTCGAGTGCTGCGGCGGTCCCGTCGAGGGCGGCGCCGGTGTGGTCTGTGGCGTATTCGTTCCAGGCCACGCTCGCGCCCGCAGCCAGGTAGTGCCTGTACACCGCGTGTCCCTGCTCGTCCGGGACCAGGGCGTCGTGGGTGCCGTGATATAGGTGCACCGGCACGTGCGGTACCGCTAGACCGATCTTTTCCTTGGCCAGCACGTATCGCCACATCGGGTCGTTCCACGGGTCCGGGCGTTCGCACCAGTTCCCCACCGGGTGCCGATAGCGGTCTGCCAGGGCTGCTGCGCTGAGTTTCGCTGCGGCAGTGGTCATCCGGCGCCCTTCGTCGGTGAGCACGTGTCGCAGCGGTAGATGCTGATGAGCGCGAGACAGCCCAACAAAACCGGCCAACACCAGGAAAGCCCACTCGTTCTCGGACAACCTCGCAGCGAGCTGTCCTGGATCGGCGAGTACTGCGCCGGCTGCGACCGCGCGCAAGCCGACCTCGGGCGCGTACTCCCGATGTTGTTCGGCCGCGGCGATCACCGCGCGTCCACCGTCGGCATATCCCCACATCACCACCGGTGACGCACTTGCGTGGGCGTCCGCCAAATGCGCGGTGGCGCGGGCGATATCGAGCCCGGTGTGGGCGGCCGCGTTCGCGGCGAGGAACGTGTACGGTCCAGCACCGACGATGCCCATGCCTTCGCCATCAGGCACTGCCACGATGAATCCGCGTCCAAGTGCAGCATCGATCCGGCTGGATTCCGGTTCGGTCCCGGCGGCCAACAGTTGCGAGGGTGCGGGACCGCCAAGACCATGAAAACTACTGCAGTAAACCAGGATTGATGCGGAAACACTCGCCTGAACATCTTCGGGTAGCAGCACCATTCCCGAGACGGGGATCTTTTCCAGGTAGGAATCTGTGGACACGTACACCACCTGCCAGGCTGCACGGGCATGATCCAGGCCGGGCGTGGTGGTTCGCCGAGTGCGGAGAAGGTCGCCGGGGCGGCGGCCGCTGGCGATGACCGTCTCGGCGTAATGGGTGTCGATCTGCGGGGTGGGATTCATGGGTGACTTCCGGCGAGGTCGTGGGCGCACGCGATCAGCCAGGCGATGCCCGAGGCGAGTTGCCCGTTGCTGGCGTAGCCGGTGTGTGCAGCGACGGTGTCGGCGAAGTGCGCCCACACCGCAGGGTTGGTCAGATCCGCGTTGTCGCCTGCGATCTGACCGACCGCGGCGGCGAGCTGCCCGACGAGTTTGGGAAGCGTCACGATCAGGTTGGCAGCTACAGTGGCGGTGATCTGGCCCCATCGAGCATTGGCCGCATTCGTCTGCTCCAGGGTGGGGGCGGGGTTCCTTGGGTCCGCAGCATCGACGAACCGCTGCGACAACGACTTTCGAGGCGTGTAATCGATGGTGCCGTTCGCGAGCGTGAAGTCGTTGCCGACGATGGTGGTCCACGCGGCCCCCAGCGCACTGGTCAGCAGGGTGTTGAGCGAGCCGAGCGCCGCAATGGGGTTACGCAGGTCGGCTTGGGCGACCAACCGCGCGGCGAACCGCAGGATCGCGGCGTGATCGGGTGCCGAACACGCCAGATCACCGGGAGCGCAGATTTCCGCGACACGGCCGGTCAACGCGCCGTACCCCTGCCCGTTGTTGCCGATGCCGGCGCCACCGACCGGGCGACCGGCGATCTGCACGCCGGACACCGCGGCACCGTTGGTGCCCGGCGGCGCATCTGGCCTGGTCTGGCCCGGTCGCCCCGCAATAACGGGTGCCCCGGCAGGGCGGTCGGGATCCGCGTACAGGATCACCGCCGCGATGCGGTCCGCGGGGATTGGGCCGCGGCCGTCCCCGATCTCCTGGGCGACCTCCGACCATGCCTGCGCGCCTTGCGAATACGCGACACCAGCGATTTTGGTGGACGGACACGTGGCGGCGACTTGCTTGGCATCGTCGCCGATCAGGCGGATCGCTTGATTCGCCGAAGTTGCATAGGGCGCCGCTCCCCCGCCTGGGACCGCGCCGCCGAAGCCCGCGTCGTAGCCGATGTAGCTGCGCTGCACCAGATTCGGCCCGAGCGCAACGACCGGTTTCAGAAGTTCCCCGAGCACACTGGTGTCCGAGGTCGGGCTCGCGCCAGGCGCGGATTGCCCGGTGCCCTGCACCGCCAGTACATATAGAGCCGGGCATCCTGTGATCGGCACCGCTGCCTGCGCGGGCGTTACCAGCGTCCAGGCCGTCATCACAGTGGCGGCGGCCGTGAACGCGGCCCGGGTGGTCGTAGTCACCGGCCCACCCCGACTCCAGCGCCGAATCCCGCGCCGACGGTGCCGCCGATGACGGCACCGATCGCTGCGGCCGGGATACCGATCACTGCCGCGCCAGCAGCAGCACCGGCAGCGGCACCCGCGGCAGTTCCGGCGACACCGCTGGTCACCGTGCCGATCACCGGCACCGCGACAAGAGTGCCCAGCGCCGCACCGGCGATGCCCGCGACAGTGCCTCCGATCAGCCCGCCAACCGCCGCCCCCACAGCCGCAACCGGAGCTCCGGCCACTGCGGCTCCAGCGGCACCACCAACCGCGGCACCTGCCACGGTCGCCCCCGCCACCACATCCGATCGGCCAGCGGGCAATCCGACCGAATCCAGAGCAGTAGAGACCTGCGCTTCCGCACCGGCGGCTGTGTTGTTGATCGTGTCGCGCACATTCGGCGGCAACCAGGACGGCGACGGAGTCTGGAATTGGCCGATACGAATCGTGTTGTCCGGCGGGCGAATCGGCGCAACGGGTGGCACCGGCCGCGGGAGATGAAGGTCCTGGACACGGACCGGCGTGACCGGTTCGTCGCGCGGCTCAGGCCGGGGAACAGGTCCGTTACGCACTGCCGCAGGCTGCGGGGAGTCAACGACAGGAGCCGGGGGCGGTGGCGCCACGGCACGAGGTGGCGCGGGGGCGGTGGTGCCCGGCTGCGCCTGGGTCGTCACTCCCGGCTGACCGGGTCCGGTGTCCGCTCCGGACGCCACTCCTGTGCCAGCGCACACCACCATGACCGCCATCGGCACCGCTGCGGCCAAAGCCGCCATTCCGCGGCCCCTGCGGGCAGTGACGACCGATCGGCCAGAGCTGATTTTGGGCATGCCAAATAGACCCTTCTGGGCAAGATCATCGAAATCGGAGATAGAGAATGAGGAGGGTTACCGAGCGGGGCCTCGCCCGTCCTGTGTCGCCAGGTGGAGGCCCCTCACCGAGACGGTGGTCAGTGCGGCAGCAACGACAGGATCTGTCCGGCCCAGGTCAGCCCGTCGGCCACCACGACCAGACCGTTCCATGCCAACGCCAGGATCGAAATGGGATCCACTGGTTTTCCCTTCTGTGTGGTTTCACTTGCAGAAACCACACAACACCCGAATCTGTCGAAAATCTAGGTTCTTAACTGATGCTGTTTGCATATATGCAGCCAGCATAGAAATGATGAAAGGCGCTTTCTTTCGTTCTTCCTGATGTTTTGATGCTCCGCGCATCAGATAAGTCTTTCCGCATCGGCAGGGGAAATTTTTGAATTGACGGGTCATCATCCGGAGACTCCGCCATCTCTGCTAACTATTCGCTACCCGCTGGCGAAGTCTTGGTGTTGCCCGCTCTTCCCAACTCTGGTAGTCGTAATAGTGCCAGGGGGAACCTTTCAGTTTATCCGTGGTCACCCATGTTCGAAAGCCCCAAGGGAGGGGGGCATCGCATGAGACAGCCCGATCCACCACGACGCCGCAAACCACACCGCATCAAACGTTCGAAGCCCGTGCTTTCGATCCCGGAGCTGCCCTTGTTCCTGGGGCAACTCCGCGACGAGCGCGAGCTCACCCGCCGCGTCGCCTCGGAAACGACCACGATCAGTGAGCCGTACCTGATCCAGCTCGAGAACGGAAAACGACATTCCAAACCGGAGACGCTCGACCTCATCGTCGCCGGCTACGGCCTGACCACCGCGCAGGCACGCCACGCCCACGAACTGCTCGCGGCCCCGCTCCCGCTGCGCGACATCGCCAGCTACCGCCGCTACCTCGAGGAGACTCCCGCACTCACCGACCACCTCACTGATCTGGGTGAGCAGCACGTACCCGCCATGTACCTCGATCCACTGTCCAACGTGCTGGCCGTCAACAAACCCATGACCCTCGCATTACCCGGCCTCGAAGACGTCGGTAACCTAGCGATCTACTGGTTCCGCCCCATTGCCCAACAACTGTTCCCCGACTGGCCCACACAAGCGGACTACATCGTCGGCAGACTCAAGGCCGGAATGGGGCGCTACCGCACCGCACTGCAAGCCAGAAGGCTCCTCCGATCCTTGGGTAAGTCACCGGAGTTCGCGACCCGGTGGCTTTCGAGCACACGCATCGCATACAACTGGGAAACCAGCGATCACATACGCTGGAGAAATCCCAACACAGGGGAGGAAAAACTCGTCAGCGTGCACCGGGCAGAAATCAGCGAAAAGGCCGTGATGATCATGTACAGTGCGTACGTAAACCGGCACACCGGTGGACCCGGATAACCATCCAACCACCGACCGACGCGAGACAAGCGCAACCCGATTCCGTAGGTCCCGTGTGTTAACTGATGCAAATTGCATCAGTTAACACACGGGAATTTCAGATCGCGTCTCATGAAATGAAGAACAGTGCACTGACCGCCGCCAGTATCCGCGAGTGCGCGCTGCCCCGAATCTCCATCCCTGCCCATTGGCGGTACGCGGTGGAGCGTGGAGCCATCCCCCCGGTGACGACGCGGACCCGCAGAACAGCGCACAATTGCACTGAAGCTATCCGGTCACCATCGGTCCCCGGTCCTGCGCAAATCCGCACGCTGGTATCTGGCTCAGCGGAGGGACAGCAAGCTACCCGGTCGCTGAGCCGGACGCAGGTGGTTTCTCACACGCTTGGACATCCTCACAGCATGCTCCCCCGCCGAGTCTTCCGGCCCTCGACGACCGACCACTGAATCACTTGCCCTACGGGGACTCTCACATCCATAGGCTCTGTTGTCGATGCGTATGACAAGGCGCTACCGGAATCGACTGTCGGCCGGAGGCCGCCAACCGGCCTGGCCCGTTCAAGACTTTGTCCGAGGTCGAATACGCGCTCATGGATGGGTCTATTGGTACAACAACGCCCGTCTGCACTCCCAGCTGAACTACCTGACCCCGGCGGAATACGAAGCCGCGTACTACTCTCAACAATCGCCGCGCCGACCGCGCTGGGCTGACACTGAAGCCGGCCCCTAATACTGCAACGTCACTCAGGTGAGTGGGTGGCCACGGCGCTTGTAGTGCGATAGTCGGGCTTGGTGTTGTCGGCGGCGCCGCCAGTGTGACCAGGCCCAGATGTGGTCGGCTCGATGGTGGCGGGTCAGCACGAACGCGACCAGCAGGCGGCGGATCTCCGGTAGCGTGAGCGCGATCATGCCCTCGCTGCCGGGGTCGGTTCCCCTTTTAACGCAATGGTTTTCGATGCCGCGAGCCAGGCCACCGCGAGCATCGAGAGAGTGATGTGGGCGTACCAGGCTCGCCAGGAGCGGACCTGGTAGTGGTCGAGCCCGGCCTCGTTCTTGGCTTGCTGGAAACACTCCTCGATGTGCCAACGCGAGCCCGCGGTCCAGGCCAGATCGACCAGGCGAGATCGTTTCGGGCCGTAACAGACGTAGTAGGCGATCTCGAGTTCGCCTCTACTGTTCGGAGTGAGCGCGCGCCGAGCCAGCAACCAATGCCCTCGCCCGTTGTTCCAGCGTCCGTCGATCGGCCGCCTGGCCCAGTCGTATTCACGGGGTCCGTGCGCGCCGGCACCGACCGAGAGCCGCTGCCAGGATCGGGTCGGCAACCCCGTGATCAGCGCATCCGCGCGGTCGGTCCGCTCGGCACGGGTGGTGAACCGGTCGTCACGGCGAGTGGCCATCACATGGAACACATCGTGGTTCTCGAGCCAATCCCGCAGATACCCGGCCTGACCGTATGCCTCATCAGCGGTGAACCACGCGAACGGCACCCCCGCGGCGAGGGTTCGTTCCAGCATGGCGATCACCTGCCGCGGTTTGGTGGCGAACCCGACCTCGTCAGGGACATCGGCGGCGCGACAACGATCCCGATCAGCGGTCCACGACTCGGGCAGATACAGTTCCCGATCGATCAGGGCATGCCCGCGCGGCGAGGCGTATGCCAGGAACACCCCGATCTGGCAGTTCTCGGTGCGACCAGCTGTGCCGGAGTACTGACGTTGCACCCCAGCCGATTTCACTCCTTATGACGAGCATGAGGTAATGCCGATGAGCAGCGCAATGCCGCAGGCAGGCGTTGCCTGCCTGCGGCATTGCGATGGGTTATCAGAGTTGGTCGAGGAATGCCAGTAGCGTGTCGGGGGCTTGGTAGCGGTCCGGGATGGTGGCCGGTGAAGTGGTTCGGGCGAGGGCTTTTTCTTTGAGGGCCATGTCGGCGTGTAGGTAGATGCGGGTGGTGGTCGGGCTCTCGTGGCCTAGCCAGAGAGCGATGACGGTGATGTCGACGCCGGAATGGAGAAGTTCCATCGCAGCGGAGTGCCGCAGGGTATGTGGTGTTATCTTCTTGTGCTGCAATGATTTACACGTCTTTGCTGCCGTTGCTGCGTGTCTTTTGATCAGCTGTTCGACTGCGTCGTGTGACAATGTGCCTCCGGTTCGGGTGCAGAACAACGGGGTGGTGCCGGCTGATGGTCCGTGATGGTGGAGCCAGCTGGTGAGGATCTGTTTGGTGTGTGCGGTGAGCGGGGTGCACCGGTCTTTGCGGCCTTTGCCCCGGCAGTAGACGTGCGCGCCGGTGCCGAGGTGGACATCATCGACGGTGAGGCCGGTGATTTCGGAGACCCGCAGCCCGGTCTGGGCATCGAGGACGAGCAGGGCGTGGTCGCGACGTCCGTGCCAGGTGGTGTGGTCGGGAGCAGCGAGCAGGGCGTCGAGTTCGGTGCGGGACAAGAAGTTCACGATGGTCGTGGTCGTGCGCTTGGTTTGGATCGCCAGCACTCGGCTGATCAGGTTCGCGTGTTCGGGAGCCTGGAAACTGGCGTAGCGGAACAGCGAGTGGATGGCCGCCAGGCGCGTGTTTCGGCTGCTGATGGCGTTGCCTCGCACCGCTTCCAGATGCTGCAGGAAGTCCCCGATCAGGGTGGCGTCGAGGTCGGTGAGATCCAGGTCGGCGGGCAGCGTGCCGGTGCGGGAGTGCAGGTAGCCCAGCAATAGTTTGAAGGTGTCGCGGTAGGAGGCGATCGTGTGGGGGCTGACGCCTTGCTGGGTCATCAGCCGGTCGGTGAAGAACGCCTCCATGATCGGCGCCAGCGCGGTCATGATGTCCTCGGATCGTGTTCGAGCCGCTGCGCGGCCAGGGCGAGTAGTTCTGGGGTTGCTTGCAGATACCAGTAGGTCGCCTCCGGTCCTCCGGAGTGGCCCAGGAAGGTCGACAGGATCGGCATGCGGGCCGCGACGTCGGCGCCGGACCGATACCAGTCGATGAGTGTGTTGACCGCGAAAGTGTGGCGGAGGTCGTGGATTCTGGGACGTCGCCGTCCCGGAGGTGTCTGGATCTCTGCCAGGACAAGGAGTTTGGCGAAGGTGTGCTGCAGGCTGCTGGGCTGTGGTCGGTGCCCGGTGGTGGTGAGGAAGAAGCCGGCCGAATCGGTTACCGGGCAGAGCAGGTCACGGCGTGCGGCGTATCGGCTCAGCATCTGCGCAGTGGTGGAGTGCAGCGGGATCATCCGTGTGTGCTGGTTCTTGCCGACCACGGTGAGCATCGCGGTGTCCAGATCGACGTCGGCGCGGTCCAGCGCGAGCGTCTCGCCGAGCCGTAGTCCGCTCGCGGCGATCAGGCTGATCACTGCGTGGCAGGTTGCCGCTGGCATCGGTGCGGCGATGGTCGCGGCTGCGTGCACGAGCGCGGCGACCTCCTCATGGGTGTAGATATACGGCGTCGGGCGCTGCGACCGACCCGATAGCAGGTCGGCAGGAGGGACCTCGCAACTCGGGTCGAGCGTGTGTAGGTGACGTGCGAAAGCTCGCACTACGGCCAAGCGGCGGCACCAATACGCCGGTGCCGCGTTTTTCGGCTCGATCGCCCAGGCCAGCGCCCCGGACATCGTGATCGTGTGCTGTCCGGTCGCATCGAGCCGGTCGGCGAAGTCCAGCAGCATCCGGCCCTCGGCGTGTAGCCGGTAGCCCAGCGCACGGCGCATCGCCAGATAGTCCTCGACCCGGGTCCTGATGGTCATCGCGCTGCCCCCTGTGGACAGGGCTGGGCCAGCTCGGCCAGCCGGGCCTGGTCGACCTTGGCGTATATCGCCGTGGTGCGTTCGTGAGCGTGGCGCAGCAGCTGCCCGATCTCGGCCATCGACGCTCCGGCATCGAGAAGACCACATGCCACCGCATGCCGAATCCGGTGTGGCCCGAATCGGGCGACACCAGCACGAGCGCAAGCACGGGCCAGCACCTGAGTGACCGAGGAGGTCGCCAGGGCAGTGAACGGCGCGACCATGGTCACGAACACCGTGGTGGCGGTCGTTTTCGGTCGCGCATGCAGCAGATACTGCGCCCACGCTTCGCCGACCTCACCAGGCAGCGGCAGGACATCGACCCGGCCGCCCTTTCCCCGGATCGTCACCTCTCCGGATCGCCAACCGACGTCGGCAAGTTCCAGACGCGCCACTTCGCCTCCGCGTAAACCCAGACGCGTCAACGACAACACGATCGCGTAGTCGCGGCGGCCGACCGCGCTGTCACGGTCGCACGACGCGAGCACCGCCCCGATCCCCTCAGCCGACGCCGCCCGCGGCACCCCCAGCCGACCAGGATGGGCACGACCGGCCGGGACCGCGTCGGCCAGCAGCCAGGGGACATGCCCGGCCACGTGCAGGAAACGCAGCAACGACCGCAACGCCGGCAGTGTCACCATGTCCGGCGGGCGACCTTCCCGTTGTCGCGCCCACTGCATGACGTAACCGGTGACCTGACCCGAAGATAACCCCGACAACGACCCACACGGCTCGGGCAGCCATGTCAGAAACACCCGTGCGCACCGCAGGTAGTGCGTAATGGTTCCTGCCGACAACCCGCGTTCGGCCACCAGATAGTGCCGATACTCGGCCAGAAGAACGTCCTGAGGAGTGACCGCGGCGACCGCCGAATGCGGTGGGGCAACACCCAATCGGCGCAGATACCCCAGTATCGGCGCGACTGCGCGAACGGTCACACCGATGCGCAGGCCCCGAGCGCGCCGCTCGCGCAGAAACTCTCCGGCCATCTCGCTCGTCAGTCCAGAGCCGGTCAGACCCCGGCCCGACAGCCACTCACTCAGATCCGCCAACAGATGCACGTGATCGCCGACCGTGTCCAGGGCATATCCCTGACCAGCCAACTCGCGGCGCAAGCCGTCGACGAACGGCGCCAGCGGGCCATCCACGATGATCGGTCCCCAGCGCCGTGCTCCACTTCGAGAGTCCATGATCGTCTCCTGTCGTCGATGGGACTCATCGACCAGAGACACCACGAACCGGACCCACCACCACAAAATGCCGCTCAACCAGCCTCAAACAGCAACCTCACAACCAATCTCCCAGCCGCACTTCGGCATTACCTCATGCTCGTCATAAGGAGTGAAATGCCGATCTCGGCATTTCACTCCCTTTTTCAAGAAACCGGTCTCGTCGGCGATCAACACGCCATCAGGGTCGCCGAGGTGCTCGACCACATATCCACGCACGTCGTCGCGGACACCACCGATATCCCAGTCGGCTTTACGAAGCAGCCGCTGCATCCCGTTCGGACACACCTCACCAGCACGTTCGGCCAAGGTCCAGCCGTTCTTCCGTTCCAAACCCGCGACCAGCCCCGACACATACTCCCGCGCCCGCGCCCGCGGCTCGGAACGACAGAACCGGTCCCCGACCCGCGCCATCAACGAATCCAGCTCAGCCACCAGCCGATCCAACACCACCCGACAGGTCTACCAGCACCAATTCACGCGAGTGACGTTGCAGTACTAACCCGTGACAGCCCATTCTGCCGCAATGCTTTGCGAGGCAAGCGCGTTCAGCGAGGTTGTCGCAGCGATCCAACGGACCCGGTATCATCGACGACGCGAGGGACTGACCGGCTTCACTGTGCCCGTCAGGAGATCGTCATGGACGAACGCCCTCGCTCGCAACGCGAGCGCACTCCAGTCAGTGCCGCGGACGAACTGCAGCGCCTGCTCGATGAGCCGACGGTATCGGTTCCCGACGCCGCTCGCTTGCTCGGTGTCGGCCGCTCTACTGTCTACGCAGCGATCAAATCCAGTGAGGTGCCAGCCATTCGAGTCGGCCACCGCCTACGGATCCCATCCAACTGGTTACGCCGCACGCTTCACATTCATGCAGCCTGGAACGGCGACACATCCTAACGTCCTAGCACTGTCTGCTTAACCAGCTTGCCGCCGGCCAACGCTCACGTCGCCGCTCCTCTCTCCCAGCAGTAGCGGTTCCGTGGCTTTGCGCTGCCTTCCGACCTACTCAGAGCTCCCGATCGGGCCCAGGGCGAACCAAACTCAGCCTCTGCCTCCCAGTATCGATCCACTGTATAGCGCTGCGCCGGAAGCCAATTCACGGCACCGCAATGTCAGGCACTCAGGCACCAGCGCCGATCAACCACGTCTTCCCTGACGGCATCGCCCAAACACCGCCGCCACAAAAAGCTTCGACGACACGTCGTCGACCGACGCCCCGAACACCTCTAGACCCGCCCTCGCGAATTCCTCACGCACACAAGGAGGTCCGCCGACATGCCTGGCAGAGAACCGGCAGCACCGAGGACGCGCCGTGCTGAACCCATCGACAAGCGCACCGCCAAGGACGGAACCGTCACCTACACATTCCAGATCGATGTCGGCACCAAGCCGGACGGTCGACGGAACCGACCCAGCTTCACCTACCCAACACTGTACGAAGCTCGGCGTGAGTTCCGCCGAATCAAGACAGAACTCGCCGAACATCGCCATGTGCCGCGCGTAGACATCACCGTCGACGACGCATGCGACGAGTGGCTGAACGGGCGCCGGGGAATTCGCCTGGTCAAGCTCGAGGGCTACCGAAACCATCTCAAACCGGTCCGCCGGCACCTCGGCCGAAAGCAACTGGCCGAGGTCACCAAAGCCGACGTCGACGCCTTGGTCGATTGGATGCTCGAGCAGGGCCGCGCCGATCCACGGCACTTCCAGCCCGACAGCCTGATGTCGCGGGTCGCAGCGTTCGTCGACCGGCAGCCCGCGGCCGGCGTGCCGGTCGGCGAGATCCGGACCGCGTTTCCGGAGTGCGATGTGTACAACTGCCTGTCGGTGCTCGTCCGCACCGGCAGGATCATCCGCCTGCGTCGCGGCGTGTACGCCCCGAACCCGTATCCCGCCGCCGACCGCGCACCCGAGGGCGTCAAACCCATCACCGTCCGAACCACGCTGACCACGTTCGGAATGGTCGTCCAGTCCTTCGTCGACCAAGGCAGGGCACCACTGAATCCGGTCAAACTCGTCGACCGGCCGCCGGACGACCTCGACGACGATGACGACGACGATGACGGCAGCGACGGCGGGAAGTCGTGGACCTTGGCCGAGGTCGAAGCGCTCCGCGAATCGGTTCGCGCGCACCGGCTCTACGCGTGCTGGCTGTTGTCCTGCTATGGGCTGAGACGCAGCGAAGTGCTGGGCATGCACTGGAAGCGCTTCGACGACGCGCGGCTGCGGATCCGGCGGGGCCGGGTGGCGATCGGGAAGATCGTCGAGGAGAACGGTCCCAAGTCCAAGCGCAGCCGACGCGACCTCCCACCGCCCGATGATGTGCGGGAGGCGTTGTGGTCGTTCAAGACTCACCAGAAGGCCGAATGCCTGGCGCTGGGCATTCCGTGGTCGGAGGATCGTTTGATCGCTGTCCACGCGGACGGCACCCCGATCCGGCCCGCGTGGTACAGCGACGAGTTCCAGCGGCTACGCGAGGAGGCCGGATTGCGCCGGATCCCGTTGAAGGGACTGCGCAACACATCGGTGTCGATGATGATCGCGCGCGGTGTCCCGCCCCTGGTGGTCGCCGCCTGGCACGGCCACGACCCGGCAGTGTCGCTACGGATCTACAACCAGACCCGGCCCGAGGATCTGCGGGCCGCAGGAGCAGCCCTTTTCGGCTCCCCGGCCATTGATAGCAAAACCGCTTGGCAAGCTCTTGGCAACATGGCGGGTTTCGGACATGAAAAAAAGTAGGTCAGCCCCGGTGAAAACCGGGGCTGACCTGCCTTTTCTTCGGTGCGCGATACTGGGATTGAACCAGTGACCTCTTCCGTGTCAGGGAAGCGCTCTCCCGCTGAGCTAATCGCGCCTGTTCGCCTACTAGAGGCGGCGACGGGAATCGAACCCGTGTGCACGGCTTTGCAGGCCGTTGCCTCACCACTCGGCCACACCGCCAACCAAGGCCGGGTTGGCCTTCGAGCGGATGACGGGATTCGAACCCGCGACCCTCACCTTGGCAAGGTGATGCGCTACCAGCTGCGCTACATCCGCATGCACTGTAATGTGCAGTATGCCTCCGTCCGGCTCTTTCCTGCCTTCCGGCTGCGAGAGAGAACATTAGCCCACCACCTGCGCCATCAACAAATCGGCTGGTAAGAGCGGGTAAATCGGAATTACATCCGTGTCGTTCCGCAGGCCGGGCCTGCCATCGGATCCCCACAGCGCCACCCTCCGTTCAGGGTCCGTTCCCGCCGACGACGCCCCCCGGCTTCCCCCTCCCCACACCCCACCGATCGAAAGATCCTTCGGCCCCCATGTCCGGCAGCCCAATCGGGCGCCCCCTCGAACCCCGTGCCCGGCAGCCCAATTCGAACCCCGCCCCGACCATCCACCGCAGGCACCCCATCGCAAATCCCACCCGCAAAGCCATCACAACCCGAGCCAACCGACCCCACTTCTCCACCCCAGCGAGAACCCCCAGGTAGAGCCGCGATTTGGTGTGACCCGGGTGATGCGTGTTAAGGTTCCATCTCGTTCGGAACGGAGCATCCACTCCCCCCGAACACCCGCACAACCTGGTCCTATAGCTCAGCGGGAGAGCGCTCGCCTCACACGCGAGAGGTCGCTGGTTCGAAACCAGCTAGGACCACTCCGATGAAGACCCCGGGCATTGACCTGGGGTTTTTCCGTTTTCAACAGCATCGCCTCAATTGGGGCTGTTGAGCTGCAAGAAATCAACTTGTTGCGTTTCGAATTCAACAAGGGGTTGTGCAGGCGGGAGCGGTTATCGGGGACTGATGTCCTCCGGCAGATGTGGAGCGCCCGTCACCGCCCACACATACTTCCTCTCCCAGACCGACAAGCAGCCCGGCACCCGCCCTGGTCTCACTCTCATCGATGGTCCTTCGTACCCAGGCCGCTCCCCTCCCGCTCCGCGGCGGTGCGATTCGCCCTTTGAAGCCGCTGATTGAGGGGTATCAGCTCGGATGCGTCATGAGGGGCTCGTCCATTTCGCTGTTGTCACCGACAGCATCGAACACGATGCCGATTATGTGATCAGTGTTGCCGATGACGGCAGACTCGCACGGCAGCAGTCTGCGCGGCGAACACGATCGACAGCCAGCGAGTCTGGTGATCTCGTCGCGAAATTCGGCTCCCCGTGATCACCGCGATCGTGCCGACAGGTCTGTTCAACCCTGCGCGACAGCAGGTTTCGTGATGGCTGGATGTGTCACACTCGGAGATGGTCCGCGGCGGTGGTACTCCGTGGTCGGTTCGTGAGTTCAGGCGGCAGGCGTGTCGGCGTTGATCGCGGCGGCGAGCTCCCGGGCACGGTCGTGTGCCTCGACCATCGATGCCTCGTGCATCGGAAGTAGCGGGGCGAGCGCCGGCGCGTGGGGGACCATGGTCAGCTCGGGGACCACCGTGGAGACGTCCAGTCCCAGCAGGTTGCCCAGCAGCGCCTCGAGGGTGGGGACGACGTAGTCCAGGCCGTGCTTGGGCGCGCCGGGGCCGTAGCCGCCGCCACGAGCCGAGATCACCACGGCGGGTCGACCCGCTGTCCGGGACGGGCCCTCGCGGTTGAGGGTGTGGCCGTCGACGATGATTTGGTCGAGCCACGCCTTGAACACCGACGGCATCGTCAGGTTGTACATCGGCACCGTGAAGAGATAGGCGCTGGCACCGAGGAACTCCTCGATCAGCGCGTCCTGCACGGCGGCTGCCGCAGCCTGCTCCTCGCTGCGCTGAGCGGGGTCGGTGACACGTGCGGTGATACCCGCCGCGCTGAGGTGGGGCACGGGCGTCGCGGCGAGATCGCGGTGCACGACCGTGCCCGCCCAGCCATCGAGGAAGGTCTGGGCGACCTGGCGCGAGACGGACGCCTCGCCGAGCGAGGAAGAGTCGATGTGGAGCAAGTAGGACATGGGTTCGTTCCTTTTCAGAGGTGGTTCGGCTGTTACATACTGGTAGTGCGGTTACACACCGAATGAGAGGTTTGTGGGATGGCGTCAGCGCGACAGATCAGCGGGCCGTGTCAGGCATGGCCGGAGGACAGCGCCTTCATACGTGAGGTGCTCGACCGCATCGGCGACAAGTGGACGGTCTTGATCGTCAGCACCTTGAGCGACGGCTCGCTGCGCTACTCCGACTTGCAGGCGAGCATCCCCGGGATCTCTCAGCGGATGCTGACTCAGACGCTCAAGCATCTCGAGCGTGATGGACTGCTCACCCGGACCGCGTTCGCCGAGGTCCCACCGCGGGTGGAGTACGAGCTGACCGATCTGGGCCGGTCACTGATGGGTGCGGTGATGGCGATGGCCGGTTGGGCGGCCACGCATCACAGTGAGATCGCCAGCAACCGGGCCGCCAGCGAGCTGACCGGAGTGGGCCGGGGCAAGACCACGGTCAGCGCGTCGGCAGGCTGAGGTGTCGGTCGACGCTCATCGCTGGCGTAGGGGCGGCCACGTCGGGCATATCGACAACTTCGCCCGCGTCGCCGGCTCGCGCGCTCACTGCCTCGTCGGCCACGGTGTCGATGTGGCACACGCCGGTATCGGGCTCACACCACCCGCCGGCAGGGACTACGCCGATCTGAAGGCCGCCCCTCGCCTCGCTCATGACGCACGCTCGTCGCGGATCGGCCCGGCCACCCGCTCCAGCAGTTGCCCATAGACCGCGACCTTCTGCGCGCCCGGAGCGGCCACTCGCCGGTCCAGGACAACGAATGGGACGCCCGCCACGCCCAACTCCAGGCCCTCGTGCCGGTCGGCGCGCACGCGGTCGGCGTACTCGTTGCTCGTGAGGATCTCACGGACTCGCCGCCCATCCAGCCCGACCGACTCGGCGACACCAGCCAAGGCGTCCGGCTCATACGGATTGAGCCCGCCCGCGAAGAAGCCGTCCTGAACGCTGGAGAAGAACTCGAACCCGAGGCCCTGGCCGTTGGCGTACTGCACCACACGGTGCAGATCGAAGGTGTTGGCACTGAGACGGTCCAGGGTGAACGCGAGCCCCTCCTCGTGCGCGATGGCCTGGATCTGATGCTCGGCTCGTAGGAAATGCTCGGCGGTGCCGCCGTGGGCACGAATGAACGCCTTCTCGATCGTCTCCGGCTCGTGCGGCGCGGCCGGGTTCAGCTCGAAGGACCGCATTCTGATCGCGAACCTGTCCGCATCCGGGCGCTGCCCGATCGCTTCCCGAAGCCGGTGCTTACCGACGTAGCACCACGGGCAACCCAAGTCGGACCACACCTCGATGACGACCTGCGGCCCAGTTGCCGGGCCTGTTACCTGCTCAGCCATCTTCCTTCCTCACCTCACTAATAGTGCGTAACATCATCATGAGTGAGTAGAAGAGGGCTTACAAAAGGCACTTTGAAGTGCGTGCGTCCCACCTGTCGGCGCTACACCCTCAGACCGGCCCAGCAGGAGCGCCGACAACTACATCCAGCAGTTCTTGCAGGCGACGAGCCAGCCCGCCGGGGTCGGCCTGGACGAGCGCGGTGCTGCCGATCATCTTGCGCATCAGCCAGAAACCGGCGATGAGCGAATGAGCCAGCATCGCCCGTTCGTCGGCATCCGGACCTTCGAGCAGATCGCTCAGATAACGCCCTGCATGTCGTTCGATGCCGGATCGGAGCACCTCCGCGGCCCTAGGGTTGGCCGCGGAACGAAGCATCAGGAGGAAAGGATCCAGATGCTCCGATTCCGGTGCGGTTCGTTCCACCAGCCGGGCCGCGATGTCTCGAGAGAGGGTCTCGGGGCAGTCCGACAGCACCGTGCGCGGCTCGAGCGCAACGTCCACCGCTTCGGCGAATAGTTGCTCTTTCGACCCGAAGTACCGATTGACCAACATCGCTGTCACCCCGGCCGACTGGGCGATCTCACGCACACCCACGCCGTCGTATCCATGCTTCGTGAAGGCGATCACTGCCGATCGAAGGATCGCATCCCGAGTAGCGGCGGCGTTACGTGGTCTCTTGGGCGGCGCGGCGTCGGCTCCCTGACTCATGGCAACAGCGTACCGCACATGTATACAACTGTAGACTTTCGTCGCGAGCAAGTCTACGGTTGTAGATATAGCGACGCTCAGGCCCTGGACAGGCCCGAGGAGAACCCCAAACATGAGCCGCAGTCATCCACGGCCGCTACAGGTTTCGGACTCGAGAGGTCGTGCAGTCGGTCCAAGCGTGGCGAAGCGAGCGTCGCGATCGGTGACCTCGCGACCGATTCCGGAGCCGCTACGGCGGCCACTGCCGCACCGTGAGTCGGCCGCTCAACACCAAACGATCAGGAGTGGAAAATGGAACTGAATCTCAGCGGAAAGCGTGCCCTCGTAACCGGTTCGAGCGCCGGCCTGGGCGAAGCTATCGCCACAATGCTGGCCGCCGAAGGGGCTACCGTCATCGTGCACGGCCGCCACGAGGCCCGTACCAACCGGGTCGCCGACACCATCCGGGAGGCCGGCGGCGTTGCGATAGTCGCACTCGGAGACCTCACCACCGACGCCGCGGCTGACGAGGTTGCGGAAGTCGCACTCGCCGACGGCCCGGTCGACATCCTGGTCAACAACGCCGGCTTCTACCGCCACTTGTCGTGGAACGATGCAACTCCGGACGAGTGGGCGTCGACCTACAACGCCAACGTCATATCAGGCGTGCGCATGATTCGACGTCTCGTGCCGCAGATGCGCGAACGCAACTGGGGCCGAGTGGTCACCATCGGAGGGGGGCTCGCACTCCAACCGATGAACACCCACCCCCAGTACAACGCGACATTGGCTGCCCGCCACAACCTTGCGGTCTCGCTCGCCCGAGAACTGAAGGACACTCGGGTCACGTCCAACGTGGTTTCGCCCGGTGCGATGCTGGTGGAGGCAACCAAGGACTTGGTGACCGACATAGGTCCCGCCCGCGGATGGGGCCAGACGTGGGAGGACATCGAGCCGAACGCGGTGAATTCGCTCATCCCCAACGATCGGGGACGCTTCGGCAAGCCTGAAGAGATCGCCGCAGCAGTTGCGTACCTGTGTAGCGACTACGCCGAGTACGTCAGCGGCGCAACCATTCGGGTCGACGGAGGCCACATCAAGGGCGCCTTCTAGTAGATCGCCCGTGTTCGGTGCACTCTTCGCGGGTGGCGCCATCTGGCGTGGCAGCCCCCGACCTCACTCGGATTCTGTTGCCTCACAAAGCTTTCGGAACTGGGGGACCGAATCTGTCGGCGTGGAGCGGTGTCCGGCGGCAGGTGTCATCCGCCCTGCCTGAATCCCGCTTGCCGAGGATGGCAGGATCGACGGGACCGGTGATGCTGGTCGCCCGAGCCCTCGGCGAATGTCCGGGCGGGCGTGGCACTCTGGATGGGTGCCCCTTCCAGCGGGGCCGTCGACACGCCAACGCTAGGAGGTCGCAGGACATGGTGAGCGTTATCGGTGGTGGGATCGCGGGCAGTTGCCTGGCTGGTGGTCTCGCGCGGGAAGGTCACCCGGTCGCGATCTACGAGCAACAGCATCCGGGTCCCGGAGCCGGGGCGTTCCTGTTCATCGACGGGCGCGGGCACGACGCGATGGAGGCGATGGGCGTCGATCGTTCGGCGCTGCAGGAGGTTTCGTATCCGCTGGAGGGGCTCGACTACGAAGACAGTCGCGGTCGGCGAAGTGCAATGCCCAGTCGCGGTCATCGTTTCTGGCTGCGCCGCAACCTGATGGGCGTGTTGTCGGAGTTCGTCGCGGACTCCCCCGCGGAACTGTGTTACGGCGCACCGATTTCCAGCGTGACCTCGAGCGAGGACAGCCATGCGATCCGGCGCGGCGCGGACGTCGTCGCCGCCGAGGGACTGTTGGTCGGCGCCGATGGTATCGACTCCGTCGTCCGCGCGGGCCTGGAACCCGGCCGCACCCCGGTCTACGCCGGTGACGTCGTGCTGTACGGGATGACCGGCACGCCACTGGATCCGCCGCCGACCACCGACCCCGCGGTCCTGCACTTCTTCGCCGAGGTCGCCGAAGATGGCAGTGCCGGAAGTACTTTCGGGCACATCTGGCGTCCGCAGGACCCGGCGGCGCTGTGGTTCGTGCGGATTCCGCGTGAACCCCTTCCCGGTACCCGCGACGACATCGGGATGCGACCGGTCGATGAATGGGCCGAAACCGTCCTGGCCGCAACGCCTTCCAGCCAATCACTCGTGTCGGCTTTCCTGGCACGTACGGAGGTGGTGCACGTCAGCAACGCCCGCAACGTCTCCCTGGAACAGGCACGCGCACCTCAGGATTCGGTGGTCCTGATCGGTGACGCCGACCACGCCATCACTCCGGCCGCCGGAGTCGGCGCACGCGATGCGCTCGAAGACGCCCGCGCGGTATTCGACGCGATCATCGGCGCCGACTCACCGGCCGAAGCGATGACGCAGCGTCGCAAGCAGATCCTGACCGATCGCGAAGCAGCTCAGCGAGCACGGCGGCGATGATCCGGCGACATCTACGCTGAGGATCTCCTCACGCCCTTGCTCAGCTGGCCAGCCCGTGCCCGGGTGAAGGCCCGAACACAGCGCATCGTCGCGGTCTCTGCCGACGGCTTGCGCCACCGAGTCACCCGGAGCCCTCCCGCACAGGTGTCCGATGTCGCGCGATGCGTATTGATCTGCGATTACGCCGCAAGAGCGGAGTAAAATGACGGCGGGGAAAGGAGGCTTCTCGATGTCGTTCCTGTCCACTTCTCTCGCCGTTGCAGGTGCCGCACTCGGCATCGTCCTGGCCGGTTCGATGGCTCAGGCCGATCCCCTCGGCCCGCCCGGCACCGCGTGCGGACCGAACAAGGTGGTGACCGACAACCACACGTGCGAAGCGTTCAACGCATCCTGTACCGGCTACGACATGATGGTCATCGGACGGGTCGACCACCAGGGACATTGCGTGGTCCCCGGTGTGAACGGCACGTCTCCGTAACACAGCGACGAGCCGCGCCCGCCCGGCCCTGAACCGGCCGGGGCGTTGTACGTGGAGGGCCCGCAGGCCCTCGACGTGGTGTACATCAGCGAAACCATCTCTCACTCTTCATGACTCGCGGCATCCAGATCGCTGCCGGCCCGGGGCAGCATCGGATCCGGCGTTCCGGCGCTATCGTGGACGAATACGCGTGAGGGAGGATCGCGATGGTTTCGGTGATGCTGCACCGCTACGTCTCCCGGCCCGAGCCCGTCCTGGCAAAAATGTGGCGGCGTGGGGATTTCGACTTGCCGCCAACGACTTTCGAGATGTTCGTACTCGAGCCGACCTCGTACCGGGATTTTTGGCTCGGGAACGAGTGGACCACCTTCAGCAGGGAAAGGCCGAACGCCATCGGCGCCTCGCACATCGAGATCCAGGCGACCGCGGACGAACTCGCCCGGTGGTCCCAGGCCCAAACGTCCGCCCAGGACGCGCTGCGCGCTGCCGAAATGCAGCTCGTCCACGACCTCGGGCTCAGGATCGTCGGAGGCGATCGGCCGAGTCTGCGACGGGGATACGGCTGGCGAGCGGCCGGTCGACGGTTCGACCGCTCAGGGCTAGGGCGGGCGTTCGACGAGTTCCGCGAGCAACTACGTCATATCGACAGGGAATATCGGCCCGTCCGGGAGCTGATCACAACGCGCGTACAGCAAGCAGAGGTACAGGCACGGCAAGAAGCGACGCAACGGTGGGAAGCCTTCAAACGGAAAGCTGAGCAGGACAAGCAGTTCCATGCGCTGGCCGCGCAAACCTGTTGGAGCTACGAGGTCGGTGAGGCCGACCGGGTCGTTCACGTTTTTCGCGCGAGCGGTTCGACGATGAACATCGGCACACTGAAGCAGACTCTGCAGGCGAGCTACGGTGGCTACACGGTGCGCTGGGACGATCACGATCGTGCGGAAATCGAGCAGGCCACTGGCGTGGATTTCGAAACCTGGTGGCGTGCAGTCACACCGAACGCATGGATCGACTCTCGAAGGATTCCGGATCCGCCGCGCCCCACACCTTCCATCGGCGGCCACACCAGCTACGGGGTCGGCGGCCACACCGGTTTCGGCGGCCACTTCGGGATCTGAACTTCGGTCGCGGCGATTACACAGCGACTGAGCCACGGACTCGACGCCACGCACACCAAGGACCCGGATCGCGAAAAGCTCTGCTGCGCCCTGAATCTCAGGACCAGGAGGGCGCGGAGGCGGCGGAGTGGATATTCGAGAAGGCATTCATACACGACTGCGCAGGGTGGGCACGCCGGGTCCGGTGAGATCGTCGCAACAGGTGGCTCTACCAGCCATCGCCATGGTCAATGCGATCGTTTTTCCACTGACCAGGGGCCCGGTTCCGGTAGCAAAGGGGCCGTCGGTCGCTTCCAGGCGCAAACCTTCGATCGAACTGTGGCTGGGAACGGTGAAGTCCCGGCTCGCGTAGAACCGGGCGACCTCGGTGACGGACTCGATCGAGGGCTCACGGGGCAGGCCGAGTGGGCGTCGGATGTCCTGGGCGTGGACGACCACCTCACCGAGCCAGGCTGCCGTGTGGCCGGACGGCCCGGTGGTGCTGGTGACGATCGCCCGGAATCGGTCCAGAGTTTCCGCGGGTGTTGCGCCACGGTGGGCGGCCACGAGCCGGGCGTTGTGCTCGTCGAAATCGAAGCGGGCGCGGATGACGCTGATCAGCCAGCGGGACCTGCCGGTACTTGCCCCCGCGGTGAGGTGGGCGAGGACCTCCTCCACCGTCCAACGTCCGCACAGCGACTGCCGGGCCCACTGCACGTCGTTCACATCGGCGAGATCCTCGGCCAATGCCGCGCGCTCGGCGTGAGTCATCGCCCACAGCTCGTCACGAGAAATACCGTTCGACACTCGCACAAACCTCCCGGTTCAACGCAGCCTGCCAGTGCGAGCGCGATGATGGCCCTCGATCCGTCGCAGCACAGCGGCAGCCGCAATTCCTGATTCCCCTCTATCGACGACAGCGCTCGCCTGAACTCATCGGTCCAGCACCACTTGTTCACAGTGCCCTGTACCTGGTGTGGGTTCTGATCACAGACGTGCTTGCAGCATGCGGAAGCGCCCAGCGGCATGTTCGGATGTTGGCGACCGCCCATCCGACGCGGCTCTACACGCCGGTCTGGCCGTCCAGCAGGCGGCGGATCTCCTCGTCCGGATACAGGGTGCTCCGGCTCACCTCCTGGAACGGACGTGTGAACGCGGACATCGCCGCGGCGACCGGCGCGTGCCGGGTGAGGACCGCGGCGGCTCCCTCGGGGATGCCCTCCGGCGGCTTGCCCTCGGCGATGGCGCGCGCCATCGCGGCGCGTGTCTCCCGGCCTTTTACCCCGCACAGGGCGGTGAGCAGCCAGTTCACCAGATAGGTGGCGGTGAAGCCGCGGTCATAGCTCTGGTTCTGGTCGAAGAACGCGGCCTCCTGCGGCGAGAGGTCGAACGCCGAGGAAAGCGAGAGGCCGTAGTCGCCGAAGTAGAGGCGTCGACCGTCGGTCAGGATGTTCCAGAAGTGCGCGTCGAGGTGCAGCAGCCCACGGCTGTTCATGAACGCGGTGCCGGCGGCCAGTTCCCGCTCCACCATGGCGCACGCCCGGTCGGTGGCCTCCCCGCCCGCCTCGATCCGGTTGTTCAGCCACTCGTGCAGGGTCTGCGGGATGTACTCCAGGAACACCGCGATGCTCGCCGACGAGTCCCGCACGGCCTCGATCCGGTGGCGTACCTGCGGTCGGCCGTCCCAGTAGGCGACGGCGCGATCGATATCGGCGAGCTCGGTCGGCAGCGGCGTCGTGTCCGGCAACACCCGCCAGTGGTACATCAGCGGGAAGCCCTCGTATTCGGCGGCGAGCACCCAGTTCGTCGTCATGATGTGCACGGCGAGCTCGCGCCAGGCCCCGAAGCCCGCCCCACCGATGAGGCCGACGCCGTAGTGGCTGAATTGCGGCAGGTCGAACAGGTTCGCCGTGGACCGGACGTGCTCCGGCTGCCGTTCCAGGTCGGAGAGCGGCACCCGCTTCACGAAGACCGGGGTTCCGGCGACCTCCAACAGCGCCGACTTCCCGCCGATACCGGCGCCGAGCGGCGCGGCCGCGTCCACGAGCTCGCGCAACGCGTGATCGCTGTGCAGTGCCAGGGCCGTGGAGACGGCGCTGTGGGAGTGCAGGCGCGCCGGGCGCGACATGTCGCGGGTCGTGGTCGCGTCAGGTGAACAGGACGTGACTGCATCAGGGGAATCAGCTGTGGTCTCCACGTGGGCGCCGACCTCGATTCAGCCATGGCCACGCGGTCGTGCCGGCGGCCTCCGGACAGGGCAGGAGGTCGATCCGGGCCGCACCCGACGGTGGTCCCGGTTTGTCCCCCCCGAAATCGCACTCTACGTCACGACATTCACGAACAGGTTCACGATTACCGATTCGCTCCGACTGGCCGTGGTTCGAATAAGTACACGCAAATTCCGCACAGTGCACGGTTCGCACCGGCCCCTCATAGCAGTCGAGCGGAGTCGCCGACGGCTCAGACCGGATTATCAGCGAAACCCATTGAGCGGGAGGCGCATACACGTGGCGCTGCGGCACGTGGCGCTAGAATTGACCCCAGACGACTCGGGGACCGCCGGGCGTGGTGAAGATCCGGTAGTTGTGTGACTGGGCCCAGCGCTGAGCTGCTTCGCGCAGGAACGGGGAGCCCGCGTTGAGGTAGTCCTCGGCCATGGGCTTGTTGCCGAAGGCATCGAGAGCTTCGGCCAGTTTCTCCTGTGAGCCGGTCTTACCCACCTTGATCGCGAGTATCAGCAGTTCCCGGCGGTGGCAGGCCTCGAGAACCTCGCGAACCACAGCCGGGTTGAAGATCCGGGGCGGAGTTTCCCGCAGTTGTAGATAGACGCCGTACGCTTCCTTGGACGAGCGCCAGTAGCCGTCCCGATCCAGGTATCGAATGCACTGTTGCAGTTGGGATTCCGTTACTGCGAGGGCGGCCATGTCACGCGGGGTCAGGCCCAGCTTGTTGCGGAGGTGCTCGTCGGCACCGTAGGCACGGAGGTTTTCGATCGCGTTCCGCTCGTTCGCGTAGTAGGCGAGGTGCAGCGCGCTATCCCCTTGTACCGTAGTGCGATTGACCGTTTTCTTGCGCATGGAATTGCCGAGCAGTTCCATATCGTCGGTCTCCGCCGCGGACAGAATCCGGTTCACGGACCGCTGTCGCCACCCAGCCCGACCGGCGCCGTAGATCAAAATCGGAAGCAGCACCACGAGCACCACGAGCACCACGAGTAACACGATGACGGCTATCACATGCGCGACGATATGACTTTCACACCTGTTGCCGCACTGGGTTTTCTACTCCCCGCCCCTGCGCGCTCGGCGTCGCGAGGCGCTCGCGGATCGCCGGAAATCGGTCCCACGATCTCCGGAAATCTTTGCACGCCAGTCGAATCCACTCGTCACGGGAGCCCGGCCCCGCGCGCGGCGAGAATTCGGCAAGTCGCACTTCTCGACGATGGTCTCGCGGTCACGCTCCAGTCCGCCACGGGCTTCCTGCCGGTGTCGGCGCGCGCCCCGCGGAGCATCCACATCGACCGATCTCTGCATGGAAATGGCGTGATGGAGACCACCGCCGGTTCATAGCCGGTAACCCACTTCAACACCCACCGCCCGGAAAGAAACCCCAGTTCAGAACCGGTCCCATGTTCACAGTGCCCGTCAAAGGCGCCGACCTGCGACGGGCATCCGATGATGGACCGAATGCCGTGGACGCCGACCTGACTGTCTGAGAGGCTTGAGTTGTGGATCCGTCCACAGCGCAGGCCTACGTGGTCGTTGACGAATTCGCACGTGGGGGTGTCCGGGACGTTGTGCTGTGTCCCGGCACACGACACGCGCCGATGAACTTCGCCGTGCAGGCTGCGGATGCGGCGGGCCGGCTACGGATGCACATGCGCATCGATGAACGGACCGCGGGATTCCTCGCGGTCGGACTGGCGCTGGCCAGTCGGCGGCCGGTGCCGGTCGTGATGACCTCGGGGACCGCGGTGGCCAACCTCGGTCCCGCGGTGCTGGAGGCCAGCTACGCACGGGTGCCGCTGGTGGTGGTCAGCGCCGATCGGCCCTCCGAGATACTCGGCGCCAGCGCCAACCACACCGTGGAGCTGCTCGGTCTGCTCGGCAATCAGGTCCGCACCAGTATCCGTCTCGGCCTCGCCGACGAAGAGTCCGCGTCCGACGACTGTGCGTCCTACGAGCGCCGAAACAGCCTGTGGCGCTCGGCCGTCTGCCGGGTACTCGCCGCGGCCCGCGGCGCCCGCTCCGGCAACGCAGGCCCGGTGCACTTCGATATCCCGCTGCACGATCCGTGGGCGCCCGACCTCGCCCCCGGCGAGCGCGCGCCCGAGGGACGCGAGGGCGGACGGGCCTGGACGCGCACCCAGTACGCCACGCTCGACGTGCCGCTCGACATCGACCTGACCCCCGACACGGTCGTCATCTCCGGCCACGGCGCCGGGTTCCGGCCGGAACTGTCCGAGCTGCCGACCGTCGCCGAACCCACGGCCCCCATGCACGGCCCCGCGCTGCACCCGTTGGCGTTGCCGCTGCTGGAGCCGCGCCAGGCCATCATCACGGGCCGCCCGACCCTGCACCGTCCGGTGGCGAAAACGCTGGCCGATCCGAATGTGACCGTCTACGTGGTCACCACCGGGCCGCGCTGGCCCGACGTCTCCGGAAATGTGGTCGGCACCGGCACTCGGGCGATCGTCACCGGCGAACCGGCCCCGGAGTGGCTGGCGCGGTGCCGTGAGCTCAACGCGAGAGCGATCGGGGTGGTCCGGGCCGAACTCGCCGAGCACCCGAAGCCGACCGGACTGCACGTGGCGGCGGCGGTGATGGACTCGCTGCGCGACGGCGACCAACTGCTGCTCGGCGCGTCCAATCCGGTGCGCGACGTGGCCCTGGTGTCGTACCCGCAGCCGGGTGTGACCGTGCTGTCCAACCGCGGTGTCGCGGGCATCGACGGCACCGTGTCCACGGCTGTCGGCGCGGCGCTGCACCACCACGGCCGCACCGTCGCGCTGCTGGGTGATCTGACCTTCCTGCACGACGTGTCCGGCCTGCTGATCGGGCCCGACGAACCCCGCCCGGCCGATCTGACCATCGTGGTCGCCAACGACGACGGCGGCGGCATCTTCGAGCTGCTGGAACAGGGGGAACCGCAGTATGCCGGAGCATTCGAGCGGGTGTTCGGCACCCCGCACGGCATCGATCTGGCCGCGCTGTGCGCCGCCTACCGCATTCCGCACCGCCAGGTCGATCCGCAGCAGCTGGCCGTCGAGTTGGCCGGGCATGCACACGGCACGCGGGTGCTCGAGGTGATCACCGAACGGTCGCGCCTGCGCGAACTGCACGCGACGGTGCGGGCCAAGATCACGGACTGAATCGAGCTACTTCGCCCGTGTCCGGATGACGTGATCGCCGACGCCTTGTCGATGCCGAATCCCACTTCTATCCTTACGGACAGAAGGATCCCGCGGAGTGGCGATGATCTACGACAATCTGCTCACGTTGACAGCTCGAGCACCGATCACCAGCGGATTGCGGCAGGGCGAAGCATTCACCCCCTACGCCGCTGTGGTCGAGCGGATCGGCCGACTCGCCGTCGGCCTCACCGAACGTGGCATCGAGCGTGGCGATCCCGTTGCCTTGCTGATTCCGAACTCACCCGATCTTTTCGCGACAGCCCACGCGCTGTTCGCCATCGGCGCCATCGCGATGCCGCTGGGCGAGACGGCCACGCGATCCGAACTTGCCATCCTCGCGCAGAAAACCGGACCCAGGGCCGTCATCTCGACTCCCGACCGTGGCGCCGTTGCCGAGATGCTCATCGCAGATGCGGCCCCCGGCATTCCGTTGTTCCTGACCAGCGCCCTGCCCGAAGCAACCGGAACCATCCAACTGCCGAAACTGCCAGGGGACACCACGGCGCTCTACCTGTTCTCATCCGGCTCGACCGGGTTGCCCAAAGTGGTGCCACACACCCACGCCGAGCTCATCGCCGATGGTGAACGAGCCAGCACAGCCTGGCAGATTCAGCCCGACGACATCGTCCTGGACATGCTGCCGGGCAGCTTCTCGATGGGCTTCCTGCTGGGCGCTGTCCAAGCCGTCGCCGGCGGTGCGACGGCGCTCTATTGGAGCGATCCCCTACCGCTGGCGCTTTCGCGCGAGAAACTGCTCGACGCCATGGTCCGCGAGCGCGCAACCGTTATGGGCGCCGTTCCGGCAATGTACGAAATCATCGCCGGTCAGCCCGGCAATTTCGATCTCAGGCTGCGCCTGGCCTTCTCGGGCGGCGTCGCGCTGAAGCGGTCCTCCTTCGAAGTGGTACGCGAGCGCCTCGGTGTCACAATCCGTCAGGATTACGGCTCGACCGAGGCCAGTATGTTCTCGCACAATGACTCCGCCGACCTCGACGCGAGCTGGGCTTCGGTGGGCAAACCGGCGGGCGACGCCGAAGTCCGCATCGTTCCGTTCGACACCGAATTCGGCCCGTCCGTCGGCGAAATGGAACTTCGATCGTCCTCGCTCATGCGAGGCTATCTCGGCGATGCCGCGGCCAATGCTCAGGCGTTCGACGAGGGCTGGTTCAGGACCGGCGATCTCGCCTCGCTCGATGAGGAAGGTCGCATCTTCATCCATGGCCGCAGCAAGTTGCTGATCGAGGTGTCCGGCTACAAGATCGACCCCATCGAGGTGGAGGAGACGCTCATGACCTTGCCCGCCGTCGCCGAAGCCGCAGTGACGGGTCTGCCGGACCCGGACCCGCGCAACGGCAATCGCCTGATCGCGTTCGTCGTCAAAGGGGCGGATGTATCGGCCGACGAGTTGATCCGCTATGCGCGCGAAAGGCTGTCGGTTCAGAAGGTCCCGGCCGAGATCGCGTTCATCGACGCATTGCCGCGCAGCGCTGCCGGCAAGGTGCTCCGCGCGCGGCTGCGAGAGCTTCAGGCGGGCTGAGTCGCTCGCTGCGAGACATAGGCTGCCAGTTTCGCGGGCGATTCGAACAGCTCCGCACGTATCTCCGTGTCAGGGATACTGATCTTGAATCGTTCCTGGAGGAAATGCACCAGCTTTACCAGACTGATCGAGTCAAGCAGGCCGATCTCCAGTAAAGGGGTCTCGCGATCCACCGGCCCTCCGCCGGCCTGGGCCATCATGGCGGAGATATAATCGACAATCGGTTGTTCGATATCGTCCATCGCTCGAGTCCTTTATGTCGTCAGCATGATAACCAATTTCATCGCGACCTGAAATGGCGTTCGAAACATGGGAGGACGGTTTGGGCGAAACGCGCCCGCTGGGCGAACGAGAACAACTGCTCAACCATTTGCATGCGCGTCGAGGACTGATCACCATGCAGGTGCTGCACGTGCGCGGCCGCCTCGATCCGGCGCAGGTGCGGCGCGCACTCGCCTGGCAACAGACCCAGCACCCCATCCTTCGCGCTCATATCCGCTACGGCAAGATCGTCTGGCGCCCGCTGCCGCCCTTCGCCTACCGCCGACGCTGGTTCGACACCGAGGGCACACCGGAAATCCCGGTGCGGGTGGTCGAGGACCCCGACCCGGACGCTTGGCGCAAGGTCCTCGCCGACGACATGCACACACCGATCCGGAAGGGCACCCGTCCGCGCCTACGGACAACGCTGGTGCGGCAATCGCCCGACGCCGAGATCAACCACATCGTCATCTGCGCCGATCATGCGACGCTCGACGCCCAGTCCGCCAACATGCTCGCTCGCCGGCTTCTGGAGTTCCTCGCCGATCCGGCCGTGGCGCAACACGACTCATCGCTCCACACCGCCCTGCCCCCACCGATCGAAGCCGGTCTGCCCAGCAGACCTGCGAGTGGCAAGAAGTCCGGCAGTCGCGAAGAGACCACGTATACGCCGGCCATCCGGCTACCCAAGCAGAAAATCCGCGGTCGGAAGAAAGAGACGCGAGTACTGGAGCGTCACCTCGGCCCCACCTCGACGGCAACGCTCGCGGATGCCCTCAAAGCCAATAGAACAACGCTGCACGGTGCGGTGACCGCCGCCTTCCTGCTGGCCATCCGCGAGCGGTACCGACTCGACGTCATGACCTTGTTGACCACGGTCGACCTCCGTCGCCTCAGCACACTCGCGCTGCCGCCCGAGACCTACGGTTGCTACGTCGACATCCTGCGTACCGAGCACCCGATAACCGACGACTTCTGGGCCACCGCCCGCGACGTCTCGTTCAAGCTGATCGCCACGCTGGCCAAGGACTGGGAGTCCGCCGCCATCATGAAGTTTCCGGATTGGGAAGTGTATCGGCACGAGGTCGGCCCGACGCTGCGCAACCACCGGCGCCTCGACGGGCTTGCCGTCACCACGGCAGGCGAGTCCGGCCTCGGGACCAGCTACGGCCCCTACACGCTCGAGGACGTCACCCGGGCCGTTTCGCTCGACATGTTCGGCCCGTCACTGTTCGTGATCGCCAACGAGCGCCTCGGCAGCCTCGACCTCAGCGTCGGATACGCGGCCACCGCGATGAGCGACGAGGAGGCACGGTGGCTCACCGACAACGCGGTGGCCCGGCTCGAATGTCAGCGGTAGTCGGCGGCGTGGTCTCGGGCCCACTCGGCGAACGACAGGGCGGGGCGGCCCAGTAGATCCGGAACCGAGTCGACGGCGATCTCCGGCGACGGGTTGGGCACGACTCCCCGGAACTGGATGAACATATCCGCCAGGAACGGCGGCAGATCGGCGAGCAGCTCAGCGCGGTAGGTCTCGACGTCGACCTCCTCGAGCTGCACGGGTTCGCCGAGCGCGTCGGCTATCGCGGCGATCTGGTCGCGCTGGGTGATCGGGCCGGGGCCGAGCACCGAGTGGGACGCGGACGTACCGGCCTCGTGGAGCAGCGCGTGCGCGGCCACATCGGAGATGTCCCGCTCGTGCACCGGAGAGGTGGTCGCTTCGGGGAAGGCCGTGCGGAACACCCGTTCGGTGCGGATGGAGGTCCACCGCAGCGAGTTGGTGGCGAAGTACCCCGGGCGTACGAAGGTGTGCGGCAGGCCGGAGTCCCCCAGAGCTTTCTCCACGGTCATGTGGCGGACCGCGATCGGGTTCTGCTCCGCATTCGGCTGCAGGACCGTGCCGGAGGACAGCAACGTCACGTGCTGCACGCCCGCCGCGACCGCCGCGGTGGCGAACTCCGCGGCGGTGTCCGGGTGGGCGTAGAGGAATACCTTCGTCACGCCCGCCAGGGCTGCGGGCAAGGTGGAGAAATCTGTCAGGTCGGCACGGACGACCTCGACGCCGTCGGGGAACTCGCCGGGCCGGGGGCTGCGACTGGATGCTCGGACGGGTTCGCCCGCCTCCAGCAGCCGGGTCAGGACACCGCTGCCGACGAAGCCACGAGCACCGGTCACAAGAGTGGTCACGAGAAGTTCCCCTTCTGAGGCAGGCCGTCGAGCAGGAGCGCGCAGACGGCGTCGAGGTCGGATTCGATGGCGGCGCAATCCCATTCGGCGGTGTGTGCCGGGTGGTGGAAGCGGGTGGTCGCATCGAATACGGCGCGGGCGGTGGCGGCCGGGTCGGGCACTGCGAAACCGTCCGCGATCAGGGTTCGGAGTTGTTCGAGCAGGTCGGCGACGTGCTCGGCCGCGACGTCACTGTGCTCGGCGACGAGCAGCGCGTAGGCCGCGTAGAGCTGCGGATCCTCGGTGGCCTTGGCTCGCTTGGCGGCCAGTACCGCGAACAGCCATCCGCGCAGCCGGGCGGCCGGAGCCGAGCTGGTGTCCGCCGCGATGGCCGCGAGGGAGTCCCGGCCGCGGTCCAGCCAGCGCCTGGTGACCGCCTCCCGCAACGCCGCTTTCGAGGGAAAGTGCTTGTACACCGCGGTGTGACTGACCCCGAGCGCCCGCGCCACATCCACCACCGTGGCCTTCGCGGGCCCGTGGCGGCGCAGCACCTCCTCGGTGGCGGACAGCACCGCCTCCGCGTCCAACGGCACCTTCGCCATGCACCGAGACTAACTCCGGCTGGTAACAGATTGCAATATTTGAAACCTGTTACTTGCTGGATCCGCCGAACTGCCCCATAACCTCATCCTCCGATGGGATGGTCCGGCGGGGCCGGTCGCGAAATAGATGCCAGTGGCGTCGCGGTAGATGCTCGAGGTCGGATGGTCCGTATCGTCGACGTGGTAGAGACCGAGCCGGTGACCTTCGAACGTCCGCGGAGGTGAGCTTCCCCGCTCTCGGGAAGCGAGCTCGATCGACTCATTCGCGGTATTGCGTTATGCGAGTGCGTATTTCGTCTCGAAGCTCGGCCGGGCCCGGAAGGGATCGCGCACTTCGTACAGAATCGCCCGCAGCACTCTCGAGGTCGCGTTCTCCAACTTGCGAATCACGTCCGGCAGCGCGGGTCGTGGCCTGCTGTCACGACATGTCGGACGGTACGCCAGGTCATCCGGTTCGCGAAGTTTCCCGCATCGCAGCGAATTTCAAGCTACCCTCTTGGTGCGGGGGCTTCGATAGCTGCGGAGTGCTCATGAAGCAACAAGCGGTTCTACGGACACGCGAGGTCACGCGAGGCCCCGTCCGGGTCGAGCTGACATCCTCGGTGACCGGCATGCACATGCACACGCCGGACGAGCACGGATATCTGGTCGAGATCCCGGTGGGGCGGATGATGCGGGTGGTCGATCGTCGGCACGAGGTGGAGGTCCTGCCCGGCCGTGCCGTTGTCGTCGAGCCGTCGGTCGACGCCTTCGTCGATTCACCGGATCGAGGGCGGGTCGTGGCCGTCGAGGTCGGTCAGGGCGCGTTGTCCGACATGCTAGAGGCACTGCTGGGCCGGACGGTCCGACACCCTGTCCATCCGGCGGAGGCGCCCCAGGTGCCCGACCGAACGTGGCTGTCGACCGTCCGGCGGATCGCCGCGGACGAGGCCGATGTGCCGCCGATCGGACGGCCCGCCATCGAGCAGAAGTTGCTCGTGCGGCTGTTGTTGTCGCTGGACCATCCGGACCGCGAAGCGTTGGCCGCCACCGTGCCGAACTGGGGTCCGCACGTGATCCGCAGGTGCTTGGACTATCTCGAGGCGTTCCCCGGCGAGCAACTGACCGTCTCCGGACTGGCAGCCGAGGCCGGGCTGAGTGTGCGCGCACTGCACGAGTGCTGGATCCGGCACCGCGAGATGCCGCTGACCGCGGACGTCGCACGAATCAGGCTGGCGGGGACGCACGCCGATCTCGAGTTCTACCGGCCCGGCGAAACAACGGTGGACGCGATCGCCACCGCGTGGGGATTCCAGCCCAGCCTCTTCCCCGCCGTCTACGAACTCCACTACGGCTGCCCGCCCGAGCAAACCCTACGCGGCCCGGCATTCGCCTAGTTCGGACCACCGTGAGCCCCCTGACGTCGAACTCATGGCCGGAGCGCTTCACACCACCCGCACGCGCACTTCGTCGAAGGGATCTGTGATGGCCATCGATTTCACCAACCGGTCCGGCGCGGATTCCGGGCCCAGCGGCGCGAAGGACGCCACGGCGGTGCCGAAGTTCCGGCCCTACGACCATCCCGCCGCCGGGTGGGGTGCGGCCAGGTCGGTCACCGAGTTCATGATCGGCCAGGAACACGAGCCGTTGCTGGGGCCCCTGGCCATCATGAGGATGAATCACGAGAACGGCGGGTTCGACTGTCCGGGATGCGCCTGGCCCGACTCGATCAAGGGCATCCATCTGGACATCTGCGAGAACGGGATCAAGCACGTCACCTGGGAGATGACCCACAAGCGCGTCGGGGCCGAGTTCTTCGCCGCGCACACCGTGACCGAACTGGCCGGCTGGAGCGAGCACGACCTGGAGAACCAGGGCCGGCTCACCGAGCCGATGCGCTACGACGCGGACAGCGACCGCTATGTCCCGATCACCTGGAGCCAGGCGTTCGAGGTCGTCGGACGGGCGCTGCGCGAACTCGACGATCCCGACCGGGCCTCGTTCTACACCTCGGGCCGTCTCGGCAACGAGGCCACGTTCCTCTACCAACTCCTGGCCCGCGAACTGGGCACCAACAATCTGCCCGACTGCTCCAACATGTGTCACGAGGCCAGTGGTCGCGCGCTGCAAGCATCCCTGGGCACCGGCAAGGGCACCTGCGACCTGGAGGATTGGGAGAGCACCGACGCGCTGTTCATCATGGGCGTCAACGCCGCCTCCAACGCCCCGCGCATGCTCACCGCACTGGCCGAGGCCAACCGGCGGGGCGCACGGATCGTGCACATCAACCCACTGATCGAGGCCGGTTCGCGGCGCACCATCATCCCGCACGAATTCGCCCGGATGGCGACCTTCCGAGCCACGCCCATCGGCACGATGAATCTGCAGACCCGCATCGGCGGCGACTTCGCGGTCCTGCGGGGCATCGCCAAGGCTGTACTCGAGGAGTCGCACACCGATCCCAAGGCGCTGGACCGCGAGTTCATCGAGCGCCACACCACCGGCTTCGATGTCTACCGCGCGAAGGTGGAAGCCACGCCGTGGACGCAGATCGAGCAGCAGTCCGCGCTGAGCGAGGCGCAGATCCGCAAGGCAGCGCGGATCTACTGCGACGCCGACCGGTCGATCATCAGCTGGTGCCTGGGCATCACCCAGCACGAGCACGGGGTCGACACGGTCCGTGAGATCGTGAATCTGCTGCTGTTGCGCGGCAATCTGGGCCGCGAGGGCGCCGGCCCCTCCCCCGTGCGCGGGCACAGCAACGTGCAGGGCAACCGCACCTGCGGAATCGATCACCGCCCGACCGCGGCGTTCCTGGATCGGCTCGGCACGGTGTGCGGGATCGATCCGCCGCGCGCGTACGGGCTCGACACCGTGGCCACCATCGAGGCCATGCATCGCGGTGACGTGCAGGTCTTCGTGGGTATGGGCGGCAATTTCGCGCTCGCCGCCCCCGACACCGCCTACACCTTCGACGCGTTGCGGCGGTGCGAACTGACCGTCCAGGTCAGCACGAAGCTCAACCGCAGCCACCTGGTGCACGGCAGGCAGGCACTGATCCTGCCCTGCCTGGGCCGCACCGAACGCGACGAACAGCGCGGCGGCCTGCAGCAGACCTCCGTCGAGGATTCGATGGCGATGGTGCATCTGTCCAAGGGCATGAAAAAGCCTGCCTCACACCAGCTTCGGTCCGAACCCGCCATCATCGCCGGTATCGCCGAGGCCGCGCTGCCGCACAGCAGGACGCCGTGGGACCACTACGTCGAGGACTACGACCGGATTCGCGACACGATGGCCGAAGTTCTGGACGGCTTCGAGGACTTCAATCGCCGCGTGCGGCTGCCGCTCGGCTTCCGGATCAGACAGCCCGCCCGCGAACTGGTCTTCCTCACCCCGTCCGGCAAGGCCGAATTCTCCGCCGCCGACCTGCCCGACCTCACCGCGGAACCGGGCACGCTGACCCTGACCACCATGCGCTCGCACGACCAGTGGAACACCACCATCTACTCCGACAACGACCGCTACCGGGGCGTGCAGAACCTGCGCACCCTCGTGTTCATGAACGAGCACGACATGCGCGATCGCGGCCTGGAACTGTTCGACGAGGTCGACATCACCAGCTTCGCCCGGGACGGGAGCACTCGATCGGTGCAGCGCTACAAGGCGATTCCCTACGACATCCCGCGCGGTTGCGCCGCCGGTTACATGCCCGAACTCAACGTACTGTGCGCGATAGGCGACTACAGCACGCAGAGCGACCAGCCGATCATGAAGAACCTGAAGGTCACCATCGAACGCTCCCAGTGACGCGACTCGTGTAGATACCGAAACTCGCAATGCGGCCGAGGAATTCATCGACTCGACGGCGAAGTACCCGACGGCCGAGGTGCACGATTCCATGCAGTCGGGCTACCGGCGCGGCAGTATCGACACCGTGAAGACTGTTGTCGTGTCGGATGGTGGCCCCTACAGCGTCGAGATCGGACGGGTCTCGGCTACCGGCGGGCCCGACCGAGGCCGGGCGTCGTGAGGATCCTGTTCACTGCGACACCGTTGATCGGGCATCTGTTCCCGATGATGCCGCTGGCACGATGCTTTCGCGATCGCGGACACGATGTTCTGGTGGCCAGCGGCGGCGCAGCAGTCGCCGCGGTCGCCGACGATATCGATGCTGTCGATATCGCGCCCGGCATCGGAAATGTGCGGGCGGTGGCGCAGGGGCTGGGCCTGCATCCGGTCCTGGCAGTGCGATCGATGACCGGCAGGGCCGACCCCCGCGGCGGCGCCCATGTCTTCGCGGTGACCAACAAACCGATGATCGCCCCACTCACCAGAACCGCCGAACGGTTCCAGCCCGATCTGGTCGTCCACGAACCCTTCGCCGCCGCAGCGGCGATCGTGGCGGCCCGGATCGGTGTGCCGACCGTGTTGCACAACATCGCCCTCGACAACGGCACGTTGATCCGCCGAGAGCTGTTACGGCTGCTGTGCGGTCGGGACGAGCCCGCCGCGGCGACGACCCTGTCGCTCGCCCCGCCCAGTATCGTGTCGGTCCCCGGTTGGCCCCTGCGGTACACCCCGTATGCGCCATCGGGCGCGCCGGTCCCCCCGGAGTTCCACGACCCGCCGGTGCGGCCACGCATCGTCGTGACTCGCAGCACCATGCTCGGCGACGGGCCCGACGCCATGCTGCGCGCGGTGCTGCGCGCCGCCCCGCAGGTGGACGCGGACATCGTCATCGTCCGCCCGAACCGTGCCATCGCGAGCTCCGCACGTCTGCCCCGCAACGTGCACACCGTCGGCTGGATCGCCCTGCACCGTGCCCTGCCCACCTGCACCGCGATGGTCAACCACGGCGGCGCCGGTTCGGTGCTCGCCGCCCTGCGCGCGGGCATCCCGCAATTGGCCACACCCGCGCCCGGGGACCGCCGCTGGAACGCGGAATCGGTCGAGAATCGCGGCGCGGGCCTGTCCGTCCCGGCATCCAAAATCACTGCGGCACATCTCGATACACTGATCACCGACGCGGACCTGACCCGCTCGGCTCGGGCGGTGGCCGCCGAGATCGCCGCGATGCCCACCGTCGAGGACACCGCGGACCGCCTTCTCGCCGCACACGACGTCACACGCGCGTGAAGAGTGCAGGCCGGTCACGCGGCATGCGCGACCCGGCCGTTGCGCGGAACCGGTCAGCTCAGGTGGTGGAATTCCGGCAGTCCGTAGACCGGCGTGGGGACACTCTCGTAGCGCGCTTTGAGCTGCAACCCGAGATACAGCGAACAGTGCCGGGACTGATGCAGATTGCCGCAGTGGAACCACAGCCCGTCCTGCTGGGTCGGCTTCCACATATTGCGGAGTTCGCCCGCGTGCGGGCCGGGGTCCACTATCGCCGGTCCATCCCTGCGCAACCGGATTCATCACCTTCGCCCGAACTGGTGAATGCTCGCGAAAGCGCTTGCCGCCGAGGGAATTCGCGTGCCGCCGAAAGCAGAATTCATCTCTGCGCGGTCACCGATTCGGGTCCGGTCGTCGCGGCGAGGTCGGCGAACATTCCGTCGGCGGCAAGCAGATGCGAGTCATACTTCCGGACTGCCGAACCAGTGACCGGCGGCTCGCTCGAACGCTGCCCGGTCGGGGGCGCGGTCACCGGCCCACGCGACGATTCCGTCGGGCCGGATGAGCACAGCGCCGAATCCGAGGCCGTTTCGCACCGGCCCGGCGACATACCGGATCCGATCCGCCCAGCCCGTCACCGAACCTCGCAGGCATCGGTCGGTGGTGAAATCGAGTGTGACGCCATGCCCGTCCCGCATCAGGTCACCCAGCCGGGTGCCGTCCACGAGACGGAAATCCGGTGCGCTGCAGCCGATCAGCGGATGCTCGCTGCCCAGGTCGTAGCGGATCGATGAGCCCGAAACCTTCTGGAACACATAGGTTGCCCCGTCCCGAGTCGCGATCAGGTCGCGGATGACCGCTTGGACCGCGCGGGCATGCGGGCTCGGCCGCATCACCTCCACCTGAGCCCGCGACCAATCGAGCACCCGCGCGCCGATCGGATGACGTTCGCCGGTGTAGGTGTCGAGCAGTCCGTCCGGCGCCGTCCCGTGCACGGTCGCCGCAAGTTTCCAGCCCAGGTTCATCGCGTCGCCGAGCCCGGTGTTGAGGCCCTGCCCGCCGAGCGGGGAATGGATGTGCGCGGCGTCGCCCGCGAGCAGGACGCGTCCCTGCCGGTAGGTCGTCGTCTGCTTCGCCCGATCGGTGAAACTCGAGGCGAGTTGGACCTCGGTCAGCGTCACGTCGGTGCCCGATACCCGGCGCAGCACCGCCTGCAAATGCTCGCAGGTCGGCGGCTGTGTGCGGTCGAAGGCGCCGCCGTCGAAATCCATCATGCCGATCTGCCCGTCCGCGAACATTCGCACGTACGTGCCGGTTTGCGTCCGGTTGATCATCCCGGAGCCCAGCTTCTCCGGATCGGCGATGGTGGTGAGCGCGATGTAGCCGGTGAACTGCGGTTCGGTGCCCACGAAATCGAACCCTGCGAGCTTGCGCACCGCGCTGCGTCCGCCATCGCATCCGACAACCCAGCGCGCGGCGTATTCGTGGTCGCCGGCCCGCACGACCACACCGTTCTCGTCCTGTGTGAGGGCCGAGACCGAGGCGCCGCGCCTGATCTGCACACCGAGCTCGGCTGCCCGCTGCGACAGCACCGTTTCGACCGCGTCCAGGCTGGCCACCATGGCGTCCGGCGCCGGGCTGGGCAGCCGGAACGGCAGTGCGGCGAGGTCGATATCGGCCGGATCGGGTTCCATACCGGCGAAGTGACCTGCCATGGGCGGGGCCGAGAGTCCGTCTCCCTCGGAATTCTCGCCGGAATCATCGGGGACGCCCGTCGCTTTCAGCAGGGCACCCAGCATCCCGCGGCGGTAGAACGCCTCGGCCGAGGTGGCGAACAAACCCCGCATCCCGAGCGGCTCCACCCGCCACGGCGAGCCGAGCTCAGCCTCCCGCTCGAGCACCAGGACCGCACAGTCGGCCAGACCCAGCTCACAGGCAAGGAAGAGACCGACCGGCCCGGCGCCCACCACTACTACATCGAATTCATCCATGACCCAATAATTTTCGGCCCCTCTTGCACCATCCTGGCGCAACGCTTGCGGCGCTCCTACGCGGTCACGCGCAACCGGAGAGGCGGCCGGCAGCCGGTACAAGCCTGCGGGCCCGAGCTGCCCTGTCCGAGATCTCGTCCGATTGCCGCGCGGAATGCGCGGTATCGCTGGACAATTGGATGAACTCCGGCCGTGGGGAATGCATATGTATCCGATCCGACAGACGACCATCGCACTCACCGCAGCGCTGGTGTGCCTGGCCGCGGTGACCGGCTGCACCGACGGCGCCGGTCCGCTGCCCACGACACCGACCTCGCACTCGGGCATCACCATCACCTTCGTCTCCCCGTCCGCGACAGCGGATATCCCGCGCCCCGACCGGGTGACTCCGGAGGCGGCAAAGCAGTTGTGCGACATGATCTCTCCGAAGATCGGCGAGTGGCGCAATCAGGGACCCACGGTCCGCAAGGCGGACTTCAATTTCATCGTGCACGATTGGGCCGCCCGCAACGGCGGGCTCAACACACAGGTGATCGCGGATCGCACGATCGTGGACCGCATCACGACGCAGAACTGCCCCGATACGCGTCGGCAGGCGCTGGAAGCCCTGCAGATCGGCACACTCGCCGACGGGCTGATCGGCTTCGGCGGATAAGTATCGTTCGAGCTGCGATTGGCGGCCGAACTTCGTGGTATCCGACCGACATGGTGGTCACTCGAGCGAAAGAGACGGAACGCAAATACCGGTTGCCCGACACGGGTGGCGCGGCGCTCGATGGCATTGCGGGGATGACACTCGACCCGACCCCGGAGCAGCAGCTGCTCGATGCCGTCTACTACGACACGGCCGACCTCAGGCTGGCCGCCAGAGGTATCACGCTGCGTCGCAGGACCGGTGGCGCCGATGCGGGCTGGCATTTGAAGCTGCCGTCTGCGCAGAACAGCGACAGCCGGGAGGAGATCCGCATGCCGCCCGGCGACGCGGCCGCGGGCGTGCCGCGCGAGCTGGCCGAGGTCGTAGAGGGGATCGCCAGGGGCGAGCCGCTGACACCGGTCGCGCACATCCGGACCAAACGGCGGCAGTGGCGTCTGCTGGACGTCCGGGATGACGTGTCCGCGGAGGTCGTCGCCGACGAGGTGTCGGCCCAGACGCTCGGCCGGTCCTCGACCGTCCAGGCGTGGCAGGAGGCGGAGGTCGAATTGGTCGGTGGCGACCGGACCGTATTCGACGCCGTCGAGACCAGGCTCGGGAAACCGCTGGACAGCCCACCGAAGCTGTTACACGTGCTCGGCGACCGCATCACCCCTCGGCCGTTGCCGAAGCGCGCGGTCTCCCGATACTTCCGTACGCAACTGGACGAGATGATCAGGCAGGACACGCGAGTCCGCCGGCAAGCCCCCGACTCGGTGCACCAGATGCGAGTGGCCGGTCGCCGACTGCGCAGCGTGCTGCAGGCGTTCGGGGGATCTCGACCGCTGCGTGACGAATTGAAGTGGCTGGCAGGGGTTTTGGGCGAGGCGCGGGATATCGACGTCTTACAGGGGCATCTCGTCGACCAGCTCGACGCGTTGCCGGACGAATTGGTGCTCGGCGATGTGCGCCGAGAGCTCACCCGGACATTCGCCCGTCGTCGCGCCACTGCCCGCGATCACGTCATAGATGCCTTGCACAGCGAGCGCTACTTCACGCTGCTGAACAGTCTCGAGGACGTCGATTCACTGCCGATGAGCAGCAAACGAGAAGCGAAGGCACTGCGCAAGACGCACCGCCGCGTCGAGCGCGCCTTCGGCAGGGTCGACAGCCTCGGCACCGATCGCGGTCTGCACGAGGTACGCAAGGCGGCGAAACGCAGCCGGTACGCGGCGGAGGCGACCGGTCACCGGAAGGACGCCCGGCGGATGAAGAAGCTCCAGAAACTACTCGGCGACCACCACGATGCCGTTGTCGCGCGCGGCGAACTGCGCACGCTCGGCATCCAGGCCCACCTCTCCGGCGGCAACGGCTTCACCTACGGCCTGCTCTACGGCAAGGAATCCGCCCGCGCCGCCGCGATCGAGCAGTCTCTGCACGGCAGGCTGGCCCGGGCACGGCGTTCGGCGCGAAAGTAACTGCGACCAGCACGTGGCTGAGATCTACTCCACCGCAGCGGGGCGGTCCCGCTCGGCGGTGTCGTCTGTGCCTGCCCCCGGCGGGATCAGGCGCCCCTGTTCGTCGACGGGCGCACCGGCCCACACCCGTAACGCATCCATCGCCGGGCCGAGCGCACGACCACGTTCGGTGAGCCGATAGGTCGCCGTGATCGGCGGCCCGGGATTCACCTCACGCTCGACCAGTGCGGCGTTCTGGAGTTCGGTGAGTCGCTCGCTCAGGACGCGCTTGGACAGGGTGGGCAGCGCGGCGTGCAATTCGTTGAATCTTGCCGGTCGCTGGAGAAGCAGGTCGACCAGCAGTCCGGTCCAGCGCTTGCCGAGCAGGCCGAAGACCTGCTCGGTGTACGAGCAGGAGTGCAACGGCAGTCGGGTCTCGGTCACACCTCCCAGGATACGAGGCGGGAATATTTGCATCCTTGGTTTTATTTTGTAACCTGGTAAGGAATTGATGCCCGGCAGTGGTACCGACGGGTCCGCTCGCGCCCGATCCGCATCAGATACCGACCGATCAGGAGTGCGGCAGTGGCCTGTGAACCAGCAATCGTGCGGACCGAAGCGCGCGGAACGTACGATCTCGTGATCCGCCGTGCGCACGTATTCGATGGCCACGAGGTGCACACCCGGCCGCGCGACGTCGCCATCGACGGTGGACAGATCGCCGCCGTCTCCCCGGAGCCCCTGAGTGGTACGCGCGAAGTCGACGCGGCCGGAGCCTGGGTGATGCCGGGACTGATCGACACCCACCTGCACTTCTACGACGTCCACGCGGTGTCCGATCCGGAATCGATGCAGGCGTTCGAGGAGAACGAGCTGCCCGGACGGCTCGATCTGTTCCTGCAGCACGGCGTCACCACCATCAAATCCGTCGGCGATCCGACCGACGGGATCCTCGGGACACGAGCCCGAATCGCCGCGGGCACACTACGCGGCCCCAGGCTGCTGGCGACCGGCTGCGGCATCACCCGACGCGACGGTCACCCCGCGTCCACCATCTTCAGCGGCAATCCTTGGGCGCGTGCACGATTCACCGGCGAGATCGACGGCGTGCAGCAGATGCGCGACCTGGTCCATCAGCTGGCCGACCGCAAGGTCGACGCGATAAAACTGCTCTCGGAAGGCGCATGCGCCCACCACGACTCACCGAAGTACCTCTGGCAGAATCCCGCTTTCCCGGCCGGTGTCGAGCTGGTGCGGTTGCCCCTGGATCTCCTTCGGGCGGGCATCGAAACCGGACACGAACGAGGACTGCGGGTAACCGTGCACACCACTCAGCAGGTCGCGGCGCGTGAGGCGATCGAGGCCGGGGCGGACGGTCTGGAACACGGCGTCACGGTCGAACCCATCACCGACGATTCGCTGGTCGAGCTGATGCTCGACCGCGACGTCACCTACACGCCGACGCTCTGGATTCACGACGCGATCCACCCGGACGCCCGCGGCAACCTCAGGAAGGTCGCCGATGCCGGCGTGCGCATCGCACTGGGCAGCGATACCTTCACCGGCCGAGGCATATTCGGGGCGAACACACTGGAGGAGGCCGAGCTGATGGTCGCCGCCGGGATGACGCCCGTCCAGACGCTCATCGCGGCCACCAGCGGCGCGGCGCGGCAGTGCGCCCGCCCCGACATCGGCACCCTCGCACGCGGTCAACGCGCCGACTTGATCATGCTGACCGCAGATCCCACCGCCGACATCGGCAACCTCCGCGAACTGCGTATGACGATCCTGAACGGCCGGATCGTCGTCGGCGAGCGCCGTCCGGAACCCGGATCGCGCGACCATGCCACGACCTCGCCGCACGCAGGAATCGATCAGTGAGGAACTGGGCCGACATGTGTTCCGAATCACCATCTCGGTTCTACCCTGGAAGTACCGGAAAACCGTTGCGATCAAGGAGAACCCATGATCGACATCATCACACTGCGAGGAACCGGGGAGACGCGGAACGCGGACGGATCGCCCGCGGGAATGCTGGCCTCGATCACCGATCTACTCTCGACCGATAGTTTCAGTTTCTTCGAACCCGACTGGCCCGCCTCGGTCGGCCCGGACCCGAATCTGTGGGGACCGTCGCTGGACACATCGGTGCAACTGGGCACCGCCGCGGGCGTGCAGGCGATCCAGCAATCGCCGAATGTCTGTGGGCTGCTGAGCTATTCGCTGGGCGGGATCTGCGCCAGCCATATCCTCGAGGGGGTGGCGTCGGGGCAGTACACCAACACCGACGGCAGTCCCCTGGAGATCGCGTTCGCCGTCTTCATCGCCAATCCGCTGCGCAAGGCGGGAGATTCGGTGAACAACCTCTGCCCGGCAACGACATTCGGCCTGCACGGCCAGCGCGGAACCTGGCCCGGCGCGGTCGCGACCCGGGAGTATGCGAATCCGGGCGACATCATCACCGCCTCACCGGCCGATTCGCCGCTACGCATCATCGATGTGGGAATCTCCCCGTTCTCGTTCGTCGAGGGCGCGCGCCTGGGCAATGTGGGCTATCTGATCTTCGCCCAGCTGTTGGAGTTCCTGATGGGCAACCCACTGACCAACCTGCAGCGCTATACCGAGGCGGTCAACGGCGTGATCGGCTACCTCACCCCGTATCCGCAGGGCCAGCATGTGCTCTACTCCGCGCAGAACATGCCGGGCATGAACGTGCCCTGGACGACCGCGGCGGCGAACTACATCACGGCCGACTTCGCATAATCGAATTCGCGTCGTCCCGACCAACTGACGAGTGCCGCCTCGCCTCATCCCACGCCGGTCCGAACTAACGCCCGGTCAGTTCGGCCACGACCGGTGCCAACGTGTCGGCGGAGTCGGCGCCGAATACGAAGTAGGAGAACCCGATCTCCTCCCGCCGCCGCTGAATTTCCTCGGCGGCGGCGGCCGGGTCCTTCGGAAGTAGGGTCAGTGAATCCGCCGGGAGCGCAGCGACATCGGTATCGGGCGGGGCCATGAACGGCGCGACCGTGTCACCGATGATCGGCACGTGTAGCGCGAGCTCGAGCTCTCCGCGCGTGCGGAATTCGTGTGCCAACCGGGTGACTTCGGCACGGGACTCGTGTGCTCGCAGTGCGAAGGTGACGGTGTCCGCGACCTCGGCCGCCAGGACCCGGGCCTTGGGCCCGCGCACGGCCATCACCACCGGCGTGTGACGGTCGGGGCCATCGAGATCTCTTATCGCCCTGATGGTTTCACGCACCTGGGCCAGTCGCTCGCTGGGCGGGACCACGGGCAGTCCCAGTTCGCGCAGCTCGTCCTCGATTCCCGGCCTGCCGGTGCCGATTCCGAACTCGAACCGACCGTCGGTCAACAGCGACAGCGAGTGCGCCTCCCACGCCGTCATCCAGGCCGGCCGTAGCGGAGAGGCGTACACCCAGGTGCCCACACGCAGGTCGGTGAGGGCCGCGGCGGTGGCCACCATGGGGCCGGGTGCCGGTTGCCAGCGCGAGACGTCGGGCACCAGCAGCGTCGAATAGCCGCTGTCGGCGATGCGACGCACGCGATCTCGCCACGTCGGCAGGTCGGTTGTGAGCGGGGCAACGACCCCGAATCGAAACGGCTTCGTCATGCCTGGACCCCTGTCTGTCGGTACATCCAGAGGTTTCGACGACGGATCCGGCCGGAATTCATCGGTGCAGCCGAGCCGCCGAGAGTCTTGCGATTTGGGTGGGCCGCTATGCCAGTGGGATGCCAGGGCGGTGCAAGAGCACGGTGTCAGGGTCGTCGGCATGACGTTGAACAGCGGGTGTCGCGCCGAGGGGAAAACGATTCTGGTTACCGGCGCCAGTGCGGGCATCGGATATTTCGTCGCGGAGCAACTCGCGGCCGAGGGCGCCGACGTTGCGCTGGGCTGCCGTGACGCCGCCAAGGCCGACCTCGCGATACAGGCGATCCGAGTGCGGGTTCCGGCCGCTCGACTGCGGTCGGTGCGCCTGGACCTGGCGGACCTGTCGTCGCTACCTGCGACAGTCGACGCCCTGGACGTAGAGCGCCTGGACGCGGTCGTGCTCAATGCCGGGATACTACTGTCGGGCCCCGAACGCCGCGTGAACGCTCAGGGGCACGAATTGATGTTCGCGACAAACCATCTCGGCCACTTCGCGTTGGTCGCTCATTTGGCGCCGATGCTGGCTGCCGCCGCGCACAGCCGGGTGATCACGGTGGGCAGCTTCGCCGCGCGGTCGGAACTGCTGGATCTCGACGATCTGCAGTCGGCGCGCGACTATCGGCCCAAGCGCACCTACGGTCGGTCGAAACTGGCCCAGATGCTGTTCGGTTTCGAATTGGATCGCCGACTGCGCGCACGCGGCGCCGACACCGCCAGCATCATCGCCCATCCCGGTGGCGCCCTGGATTCGCTGACCCCGTCGCGGCCACCGCTGTTCGTCCGCACCACGGCCCAGCGCCTGCGCGGACTGCCCGCAGGCGTTGTACTGCACGGCAAACACGCGGGGGCCCAGAGCATCGTCCGAGCCATCCTCGACACCGAGAGCACCGGTGGACAACTATGGGGGCCAAGGGTTTTCGGCCTCCGTGGACGACCGCGCCGCGAAACACCGCACGCGCACATGACCGACCTGGAGGCCGCCGACCGGCTCTGGGCTGCCAGCGTCGCCCTGACCGGCGTGGATCCGCTGGTGCGTCCGGCTACACCACTGCGGAAGTGACGACTCCGACCTGCCGTCGCCCCGAGGACATCCGAACCTCGCGTTGTCGGTACCCACAGCTATGGTCCACGGGCATGCACCCCGCCACCGCCCTCGTCCACGACGTCGTGCAAGCGATCGCACCACTCGACTCCCTCGAACAGCAACACATCGACCACACGCTGGCCTGGCTCGCCGACACCGACGACATCTTCCGCCGCGCCAAACCCGCAACCCCACCCCAACACCTGGTCTCCTACGTCGTACTCGTCGACCCCGACGAATCCGGCATCTTCCTCGGCCGACACCTCCTGGCCGGACTACACCTGCCGATGGGCGGCCACATCGAACCAGGAGAACACCCACTCACCGCAGCCGGACGAGAGGCGGCCGAAGAACTCGACATCGACGCCGAATTCACCGTCGTCGGCGACCGGCCACTGTTCCTCACCGTGACCCAGACCGTCGGCAAGGCCCTCGCCCACACCGACGTCTCCCTGTGGTACGTCATCCGCGGATCCCGCAACCGCGATTATGCCTTGGACCCAAGGGAATTCGACGGCGGCCGTTGGTGGGACATCGACTCCTCCACCATCCCGGAATCCGACCCACACCTCGAACGTTTCCTCACCAAGCTCCGCGCCGGGCTGAGATCCCGGAACCGCACCTGACCGCGAACCTTCCGGCAGTGGCCCTCGTGATGGAGAGTGGAATACACTCGGCCACAGCATCATTCGGTACGAACATCCCAGCACATCGCGACCTGCCGTCAGCCGACATCGAGCCGGACAGGAGGACAACTTCGGTTGCAGGAGAGCGCAATTGCGAGTCGGCGGGCCGCGTCTGTCTACCCTGCCGTGGTCCGCCGCAGTTCCTGTTGTGCGGTCATCTCGCCCAAGGGGCGGGAGGCGGTGAGGACGCCGCCGCGAAGCTCTACGGCACGATCGCAGTAGCGGGCGACGAGTTCGTGGTCGTGGCTGATGATGATCAGGGCGGTGCCGTGGGTGGTGGTGGTTTCGCGGAGGACGTCCATGATGGCGGTGGCGGTGGCCGGGTCGAGGGCGGAGGTGACCTCGTCGCAGATCAGCACGCGCGGTTGATGGGCCAGGGCGCGGGCGATCGAGACTCGTTGTCGTTGTCCGCCGGACAGTTCCGCGGGGCGGCGGTGCATGTGGTCGCGGGACAGGCCCACGGCGTCGAGTAGTTCCTCGACGGCGCGTTCGCGGTCCGCACGGTTTCGCAGGCCGCGGCGGGCCAGCGGGCGGCCGATGATCTCCGCGACGATCCGGCGCGGGTTGAGCGTCGAACTCGGATCCTGCGGAACCAATTGGATACCGCGGCAGACGCTTTCGGTACGGCGCGGCGCGGTCAGCGGGATGGCGGTTCCGTCGAGCCGGATCGATCCGGTCGCCCGGGGTTCGAGTCCGGCCAGGACCCGGGCGAGAGTGGTCTTCCCGGCGCCGGATTCCCCGATCACCGCGATCGCACCACCGCGATCGGCGTCGAAGTCGATATCGGACAGTACGGTGCTCTCGCCGCGGCGCACACCGATACCGCGGCAGGACAGTGCCGAAACACCTTCTTTCGCAACCGGGTCGGCAGGAGAGCAGCGGATAGCCGAGTGACCGATCGCCCGGCGGTCCAGATGGATGTCGTTGTCCGCCAGAGCATCCAGCTGCTCGTGCTGATGTCCGGACAGCACGATCGCCATATCGTCGTGGTCGGCCAATTCCCGCAGAACTCGTGCGATGTCCTGGCGGGCAGCCGGATCCAGACCCGCGAACGGTTCGTCGACCAGCAGGATTCGCGCATCGCGGGACAGCGCACGCGCGAGAGCGACCCGCCGTTGCTGCCCACCGGACAGTTCACCCGCCCGGCGACCGGCGAGCTCACCGGACAACCCCACTCGCGCCAGCAGTTCGGCGGGCTCGGGGGCGCCGTCGTCGGGTGCGAGCTCGGTCAGCAGCGCCCGCACCCGCATCGTCGGGTTCAGCGCCGATCCGGGATCCTGGCCGACGAACGCGATCCGCGTGCGCCGCAACTCGCGCAGCCGACGCGGGTCGAGCGCGAGGATGTCGTGGTCCAGGACGGAGATCGACCCCGCCCGATGCCGGATCGCGGGCGGCAGATGGCCGACCGCCGCCTGCATCAGGGTGGTCTTGCCGCTGCCGGATGCGCCTCGCACCGCGGTGACCGCACCGTGCGGCACGTTACCCGAGATATCGCGTAACACCGTGTCGCCGTTGATATTCGCCAACGTCAACGCATCCACCACGATCGCCGGTGTGCTCATACGGTCACCATCCGTCGGCCGAAGACACCGATGGTCGCGTTCACACTGACCGCGAGCATCCCGATGGCCACCGCGGGCGCGACCACGGCGGCGGGATTGAGCATGATGCCCGCGCTGTTCTCCCGGACCATCAGGGCCCAGTTCGTTTCCCCGAGCGAGGTCGGCAGTTGCAGAAACGCCGCCGTACTCACCAGATAGGTGGCCTCCACGAATCGCAACCCCAACTGTGTCGCGACCGTCTCCCGCAGGTTCGGCAGCACTTCACGAAAGATCAAGTACGGCAACCGCTCTCCACTCGCCACGGCGACCTCCACATATCCGGAGACGGCGGTCCGCGCGGCGGCGGCCGCGAAAACCCGTGCGGCATAGGGTGTCCCGACGACCACCGCGATCGCCACCAGCCCGATCGTGCCCGACTCCGGCCACGACAGCATGACCAGCAGGATCGCCAGCACCGGCGGGGCGAGCATCAGCGCATCGGTGGTTCGCTCGATCAACGCGCCGATCGCGGGCCGTAACGCGGCGACCGCCCCGATCACCGCGGCCAACGCGGTCACCAGCACGGCGATGACCGCGGCCAGCAGCAGCAATCCCCAGCCCCCGAGCAGAACTCGGCCGGCGACGTCCTGGCCGAGGTGGTCCGTGCCCAGCAGCGCGGCCGCCGAAGGCGTCGCATACGGAATGTCGACCGGTTCGGTGGCCGGGTGTGCGGCCAGGAACGGCCCGGCGACGGCCAGCAGGACGACCACCACGGCCGGCAACGCGACCGCGCCCGTCCGCGCACACCGCATCGACGAATTCACAGCCGCCCCCGAACTGCCCACGCCCGCAACGCATCCGCCAGCAACAGCGCGAGCGTGATCGCCGCACCCGTCACCGCGACCACGGAGACCACGACCGAAGCGTCCCGATCGGTGACCGAACTCGCCAGCACCGACCCGATGCCCGGATAGTTGAAGATCGTCTCGACCACCAGCGCCCCACCCAGCAGCATCCCGGCCGAGGTCACCAGCGACGCCACGATCGTCGGTGCGGCGAGCGGCAGGACGTGGTGTGTCATGATCCGGCGGGCCGACAGCCCATCCAGCTCGGCGGCGCGCACATGCGGCAGGGCCGCGGCCTCCGCCAAGGCCGCGCGGGTGACGCGAATATTCCAGCCCGACTGGGGAATTGCCAACGCCAGCACCGGCAGCACGAGCATCGACCACTGCGCGGGCCGCCCAGCGTGATCGATCTGCGTCACCGCCGGAAACCACCCCGCGCCCAGCGAGAACACGAACACCAGCAACGTCGCGATCACGAATTCGGGTATCGCGATCACCATCGTCGTGGTCGGGCCGAGCACGCGCGCCACCGGACCGTGCGGGCGCAGCGTCCACCAGGCGCCACCGGCCAGCGCCGCGACGGCCGTCACTGCCAATGCCACACCACCGAGCAGCAGCGTGTTGGGAAACTTCGTGTCCAGCAAGGCATTGATCGACGTGCCGCGCACGGTCGTCCCGAAATCACCGGTGAACAGTCCACCCAGCCAGGATGCGAACCGGACCGGCAGCGGCCGATCCAGCCCGAGAGCGTGTTCACGCGCCGCGATCTGCTCGGGCGTGGCGTCGCGTCCGAGGACGGCGGCGACGCCGTTGCCGGGCAGCAGATCGACTGCGGCCCATACGATGATCAACACGACCAGCAGCGTCACCACGCGCTGGCCCACCACGCGAGCAATGCCGATGCCGACCCGTCGCCGCCGCCCGGACGACGCCGCCCGCACGGCCGTGCTCACGCCGACATCCACGCCTTCTCCAACTGCACCCGACCGTATCCGCCCAACCGCGGCAGTCCGTGCACGGCGGAGGAAGCGACGTCGACCCCGTCGGCGGTCCCCCACACCAGATATCCGCCGCGGTCGTACTCGATCCGCTGCAGGGTATGACTGGCGGCGGTGTAGGTGGCATCGTCGACCGCGGTCGACGCCGACAGATAGGCCCTATCGAATTCCGGGTCCTTGAAACCGGATTCGTTCCATTTCGTGCCCGAGTACATGGTCTTGCTGGCGAAGAAGATCACCGAATCGTTGGTTCCCCAGTTCACGGTGTACAGCGGCGCTTTCAACCAGGTCTGGTCGTAGAAGACGTTGGCGTCCTGGATCACGACCTCGATGTTCAGGCCGACGTCCTTGGCCTGGTTCGCGAAGACCTTGGCGAAGTCGACCTCACCGGCGGCCTCCTCCTTGGTGAACAACTGGTATTTCGCCGAGGTGTCGAATTCGGCCTCGGCGAGCAGCCGCCGGGCACGCGGGATATCGCGGCTGCGGCGCGGGAGGGTCTTGTCGTAGGTCGGATCCCCGGTGCCGAGAACATCGTTCGCGACCGTGCCGTACCCGGAGGTGATCTGCTTGACCAGTTCCTCCCGATCGACGGCCAGCCGCAACGCCTGCCGCACCCGCGCATCGGCGAACGGCCCGTCCGAGGTCCGCATCACCAACGGAATGACCACATCGTCGGCCCGGCGGACCACGGTCAGATTCGGCCGGGTCCGCGCCGTGCGCCCGGCCACCGCGCCCACGTTCGAGGCGAGATCGATCTGTCCGGCGAGGATCGCGTTGGTCATCGCGGCCGTGCTGTCGAACCGCTGCACCTCGATCGCGTCCAGCAGCGGCGCGCCGCCGTGCCAGTGCTCGTTGCGGACCAGCCGGGCATTGCCGTCGTTGAAGGATTCGAGCCGGAACGGACCCGTGCCGATCGGCCGGGTGAAATCGGTGGTCCCCTGCTTGACGGTGAAGGTCATCAGCCGCAGCAGCAGCGGCAGCTCGCGATTCGGTGACGCGGTGGTCAGCCGCACCGCGGACGGCCCGTCCGCGACGACATCCTGCGCCGAGGCCACCGGAACCTTCGTCTCCCCGGCGATCTCGCGCAGCCGGCGCAGCGACCACTCCACATCCGCCGAGGTCACGGGCGAGCCGTCGTGGAAGGTCGCGCCCGCGGCGAGTTCGAATCGCCACACCCGCGGATCCGGCTGTTGCGTCCACCGCGCCGCCAGCCGCGGCGCCACGTTCGGATTCGCTCCCGGCACCGTCAGCGCATCGAAGACCAGCGACATGATCAGGAAATCGCTGTCGTTGCTCAACGTCTGGTGCGGATCGCGTTCGATCTTCGACGGCTGCCCCAGCGCACCGATCCGCAATGTCCCACCCGAACGCGGCTCGCCTTCACCCCCGGGTCCGGAACCGCAGGCCGCCAGCGCGAGGGTAGCGCCCGCACCCGCCAGACCGACCCCCAGAAACCGCCGCCGCGACAGACTCACCGGACTCCCCCTCATCGCAGACAGTATTGGAGAGCATAACCTAACCTAATCTGAGCGGTCCAGGGGCGGGTTGTGGTCATCTCGCATTCGTTCTCGACGCCCCGGCCGAGCGCGGTGGGCTCTCGAAGATCGAACGCCCACCGCGATTCTCACCGGCGCGCAGGACGGCGGTCAGTTCGCCGGCAATGGGTGGCGGCCGGTCACCGTGAGCAGAATGTCCTTGGCGGACATGATGATCGGCGTACCCGAGCCGATCACGACCTCGGCGTCGTCGGCGCGCAGTTGCCGCCCGGTCAGGTCGATCCCGAAGTAGGCGAACGATTTCGGCGTCGAGCTGTGCAGGACCATGGCGATGCGTTCCGGCGGTGCGGACGCAAGCCCCAGCGGCTCGGTGATGTCGAGGCCGTGGATGACGTCGTGGCTCAGTGCGCCCGCGGCCCCGCCGCCCGGCGGACGCCACGGGTGCCGCACGTTGTCACGCAACGCGGCCAGCAACTCGACGTCCGAGAGCCGGGCGGTGTCGCGGTGCGCAGCCTTGTCCGCATAGCGATCGAAGGAGAATCGGGCCGCGATCAACCCCGCCAGAAACGACGGCGTCCTGGTCCGGTAGGGCATGGTCATGTGGGCGACGACCTCACGAATACGCCATCCGTCGCACAATGAGGGCATCGCCCACTGGGCGGGGGTCAATCCGGCGAGCAGGTTCGCCAGACGCTCGCGTTCGGCGATCGTGTGCTCGCGCTCGGGGGTGCGGTTGTCGGTGTCGGTCATTGCCGATCCTTCCGATCGGAGGATGAGGGGTCAGCACTGTTACGACCGGGAAGACCGGAAATAATCGGTCCGCGATCAGATTGTCTCGGGCAGCCCGAATTCGGCGAACCGCGTCCCGCTGCCGAGGAAGGTGATCACTTGCGCGACCCCACCGTCGTGCGCGTGCACGGCCACCAGTGCGAACGGGCGCAGCACACCCTCGGCATCGGGACGGTACTGGCCCACGCCGGTCACTCCGTTCATCCGAACCGGCACCATCCGGTCCCCGGCGCAGGCGTCGGTCGCGGCGAAGATCTCCACCGTGGCATCGCGGCCGGTGATCCGCCAGGCGAACGGCGGCATACCCGATTCGGCGTCCGCGCACAGCACCGCGGCCAACCCGGCGACGTCGTGCTTCTCGAAGGCAGTCGTGTATCGCCGCAGCAGATCCTCGTCGGCGGGGTCGAGATCGGGCTGGGACACGGTCGTGCGCGCGGCGGCCAGGGTGCCGCGGGCGCGCTGCAACGCGCTGTTCGCCGCCGCGGTGCTGACACCGAGCATGTCGGCGGTCTCGACGGCGGTGAAGGCCAGCACGTCGCGCAGGACCAGCACCGCCCGCTGCCGCGGCGGCAGATGCTGCAGCGCCGCGACGAAGGCCAGTCGCACCGATTCGCGTTGCACGGCCAGTTCGGCGGGATCCTCGGTGTCGATCAGCCGCGCGTCGGGCATCGGATCGAGCCAGCGGTCCGGTAGCACCGCACCCGGATCGAAATCGCGCGCCGACGGGCCGTCCCAGATCAGCATGCGTCGCCGGGCCGCGCGCAACATGTCCAGACAGACGTTGGTGGCGATGGCGTGCACCCAGGTCGACAGCCGGGCCCGGCCGGGATCGTAGAAATCGGACCGGGTGTACGCGCGGATCAACGTCTCCTGCACGGCGTCGTCGGTGTCGGCGGCGGTGCCGAGCAGCCGGTAGCAGTACCCCGTCAGCGGGATCCGCAATGCCTCGAGTGCGCTGGGATCCACTCCCACCTGCCCCGACGATGAGCTCACCGGCCCATGCTAGCCCGGCGGACCGATTCCGCTGCGCGCGGAATCGCCGCGTTCGTGTCGGTGTTCCTTCGTAGAGTGACAGAACCGCATCGCCGAGCACACACAGACGGGGACTCATGGCCGACCAACTGACGATCATGGCCGTACACGCCCATCCGGACGACGAAGTCATCAGCACCGGTGGGGTTTTCGCGCGATACGCCGCCGAAGGTATCCGGACCGTGCTGGTGACCTGCACCAACGGCGAAGAGGGTGACGCGCCCGGCGGCATCAAACCCGGCGAACCCGGGCACGACGCGAATGCAGTACGCGCACAACGACTCTCCGAACTCCGCGAGTCCGCCGCGCTGCTGGGTATCGAGCATGTCGAACTGCTCGGCTATCGCGATTCGGGTATGGACGGCTGGGACGGCAACCAGGACCCGGAAGCCTTCCGCAATATTCCGGTCGAGCAGTCGGCCGCGCGACTGGCCGATCTCATCCGGCACTACCGCCCCCAGGTGGTCGTCACCTACGACGAGAACGGCAATTACGGCCACCCCGACCACATTCAGGCCAACCGCATCGCGGTCGCGGCCACTACGGAGACCGGTATTCCGGACAAGCTCTATTACACCGCGATCCCGCGCGAGAGCTCCCTCGAGATGTTCGAGGAGCTGCGTTCCAGGGGCCTTGTCGACTTCGAACCGCCGGAGGACTTCGGCACCCCGATGGAGCTGATCACCGCGGTCGTGGATGTGGCTCCCTACGCGCAACGCAAGGTCAAGGCGCTCGAAGCCCACGCCAGCCAGAGCGACAGCGTGCCGTTCCTGCGCATGCCGTCGGACCTGCAGCAGATGATCTTCGCCGCGGAAAGCTTCACCCGCCACATCAACCGCGTCCCCGGCGCACCCGCCCAGGAAACCGATCTCTTCGCCGGACTACGCTGACCCGCACTCTGCGGTACGCACAGATCACCCCTGCCTGGCGTGTGCCGAGCCGAGCGGGCAGTGATCTCGGCGGGTGTCGGCAGCATGATCGTCGCGGCGGGCACGCCGGTCCGGAAACTGCCACAGTCCGTCGCCGATGGCCGGGTGCAGGCGTCGGCCGTCCTGGTCGGGCTCGCTCGTCCAGGCGATCGTCGCATTCGGCGCATGCCGGATCGCTGCGGTCAACCAATGGCTCCCCGACCGGTGTGGGCGGGCTTCAGCCTGCCACACCCCACTTCGAGAAACTGCCTAGCGGAATCTCATCCGACAACTGACCTTCGTATCCGACATCAAGCTTGCCCACGAGTTCAGGAGGTCGTCTCTGCTCACGCCGTTGCGCAGCGCCCGAGTTATGTTGCGGTTCTGCCAGATCGAGCCGAGGACGAGAATCACCCCTAGCGCGATGCAGCCGTAAGCCAACAGCTCTTGCGTTCTCCAGATCCAGGCGGCGACACCGAATATCAGGACGAGAATCGCCAACGAGAGGATGATGCGCTTGCTCCACCGGAGAAGAAGCCCGTTGCCGGGAAACGACCTGCAGGCGAGGGTGACCAGCAGGCCGTAGAGAATGCATATCGTCGCGAATGCCGGCACGATCGGCCAGATCACCGAGACGATGCCCATCGTGATCAGTATGCCCCCCGGAGCGGCCAGCCATCCGCGAAGCAGTTCGCGACAGATGTCCGCTTCCCGGAAGCGACGCTCGAGTCCGTCCAGTTGGACCCGAAGTTCCTCCTGCAGACTCCGCTCGTGTTCCCAGGCATTCGCATCGCGGTCCTGGTACTGCCGGGACTGTGCTTCGATTGCCCGCGAGACGAACTCGGAATCGCGAACGCCCTGCTGCGAACCGGCGGACCTGGACGTCTCGTCCTCGAGGTAGGGAACGAACTGATCGGCGACGCTTCTCGACGTGTCGGACGCCGGGTCGGGGCCGCTGTCCAGGATCAGAAAAAATACTCCGAATTTCCACATCAGGGACACCTCGAAGCCCGGAAACCTACCGTGCACGAGATCCACTTCCCCCACCGATGTCGTTTCGGTGATCTCCATCCCGGCGGTTCGCATCGCTTCGACAGCCGGGGCGAAGACGGACCGGGAAGCTTCCTGCCCGGCGATCAATCGCACCCGCAGGACCGTCCGCCACTCTTCGATGGCCCGATACCACTGACGCATGACAGTCGACTGGTGAGGTAGATCCGCGACGACCGTTCGCCACAAGCGACTCACCATCATCGTCGCGCCGCGCTCGCTGTGCTCGATCATCAACACAATGCCCTCCCTGCCGGAGAAACTCTAACCGGTGGAAGGAAGCTCGGCGAGTGGCGGCGGCAGGCGACTCACGGCACAACTCGGCGTTCTACTGTTTCAACCCGGGAAACAGTTCTCGGGCATGGCCGGTCGTGACGGTGCGCCAGGTGGGCTCGCCGGGCCGGTCGGCAGCATCGATGCCGGCGATCTGCGCGAGCACGGCGGCCGATGGCGTCCAGCAGTAGTCGCTGCCGTAGACCAGACGATCGAGACCGACCGATGCTTCCAGTGCCGGAATCTGGTGTGGGAAGGGCGTTCCCGCCATATCGAACCACAGGCCGCGCAGCACTTCCGAGGTCGCACGGCCCGGCTGATCGTCGGCGAACGCGGTCCGGAACAGCTGGATGCGATCGGCGAGCAGCGGCAGGATGCCACCGCCGTGGGTGAAGATCCATCGGATGCCGGAATACTGCTCGAAAACTCCGGCGAAGAGCAGGTCCGTCGCCGACCGCGCGGTGTCGAACAGGAACTCCAGCATCGGCCGCGGCAGTCCCACCGATATCGCCTCGGCGTGCGGTGGCGAGGTGGGATCGACGAACACCGCGGCTCCGCGGCGATCGAGTTCGGCCCAGATCGGATCGTAGTGCGCGTCGCCCAGATAGCGACCGTGCGCGTTGGTCTCGATCGCGACGCCGTCGCTGCCGAGAATATCGAGCGCATAGTCGATTTCGTCCAGCGACCCGTCGATGTCGGGCAGCGGCACCGCCGCGAGATGGCCGAAGCGGCCGGGATGCGCACGCACCACTCCCGCGGCGAATTCGTTGACCTCGCGAGCGAGTTCGCGGGCGGCGGAATCGTCACCGAAGTGCACGCCGGGCGAGGACACCGACAGCATCGAGGTCGCGATGCCGGACTCGTCCATCAGCGCCAGATGCGCCTCGGGACTCCACTCCGGCCAGCCCGGCATACCATCGGGATGCTCGTGTCCGGCGGCACGGGCGGCCGCGATGTAGCGGTCGGTGACGAAGTGGGCGTGAACGTCGATCAGCGGATCGGGCGACGCGGACATGGTCAGCCTTTCTCGGTGACGCGGGACGCAATATCAGCGTATTCTGTTCCGGCACACCATATTCGACGGATGCTCCGGGTGGCGGTGATGTCGGCGAGCGGGTCGCCGTCGAGCAGGATCAGATCCGCGCGCCTCCCCGCTTCGATGACGCCGCGGTCGGACATGCCGAAGTGTCGGGCCGGGAGCACCGTCGCCGCGCGCAGCGCATCCACCGTCGACAGTCCCGCCTCGACCAGCAGTTCGAGTTCGGCGTGCAAGCTCGCCCCGTGTGCGACCAGGCGCGGCAGTCCGGGCTGCTCGGCAGCGTCGGTCCCGGCCGGCACAGGGATTCCCGCCGCGTGCAACGCGCCCACGCTCGCGCTCGCCTCCGCGAAAGCGTCTGCGGCACCGCGCATCTGCGACGGTGCCCGCATCATGGTCAAGGTCGGCACCGCGATGCGGCGGTCGGCGCGCGTGACTCGCCGCGTCAGCGTCAATCCGCCCGGATTCACGCACGCCAACCCCATCCCGGTCGGCAGCCGCATCGGCCCGTTACTCGCCTCCGGCGTGCTCACCGGACGCGATCCGGTCACCCGTGAGCTGCCGGACGGTCTGGATCAGCAGTGCGCCAACGTGTTCGAGCATGTGCGCGCACTGCTGGCCGCGGCCGGAGGTACCACGGACGACATCCTGAAGATGACGTTCTGGCTCGCGGACTACCGCGACCGCGACGCGCTCAACCGGGAATGGCTGGCGATGTTCCCCGACCCCGCGAACCGTCCGGCCCGTCAAGCCGTCGCCGCCCAACTCGACGGCGGCAGCCGCATCCACTGTGATCTGCTGGCGGTTCTCGACCAGCCCGCTGCGCGGTGATCGTGTGCTATCTCATCACCCCGTGGAATTTCCCGCTCGCCATGGCCACCCGGAAGATCGCGCCCGCCTTGGCAGCCGGGTGCACCGTGCTGATCAAACCCTCCGAACTCACTCCGCTCACCACACTGTTCCTGGCCGAAATCCACAGGGAGGCCGGACTTCCCGCCGGAGTCCTCAACGTGGTCACGACCACATCCGCCGGACCGGTTTCGGCGGCGATCATCACCGATCCGCGGCTGCGCAAACTCTCCTTCACCGGATCCACTCCGGTCGGCAAGCTGCTGCTGGCCCAGGCGGCCGACAACGTCCTGCGCACTTCGGTGGAACTCGGCGGCAACGCTCCGTTCCTCGTCTTCGACGACGCCGATCTGGACCGCGCGGTCGACGGCGCGATGGCTGCGAAATTCCGCAATGTCGGCCAAGCCTGTACCGCGGCAAACAGATTCATCGTCCACCGCGATGTCGTCGACGAATTCACCCGGCGAGTCACCGAACGAGTACGCACGTTCACCATGGGCCGAGGCACCGAGGACGGCGTCACCATCGGCCCCCTGATCGATGACCGCGCGGTGCGCAAGGCGGACGACCTGGTCGGTGACGCGGTGCATCGAGGAGCCACCCTGCACATCGGCGGGACGGCCGTAGCGGGACCTGGATCATTCTTTCCCGCAACGGTTCTCGGCGATGTTCCCGCAGACAGCAGGATCCTGCACGAGGAGATCTTCGGCCCCGTCCTGGCGATCGTCCCGTTCCAGGACGAGGACGAGGCCGTACGAATCGCCAACGCCACCGAATACGGACTGGTCTCCTACGTCTACACCGAGAACCTGGCCCGCGCCCAACGCATGATCGAACGCCTCGAAACCGGCATGACCGGCCTCAACGTCGGCGTGGTATCCAACGCGGCGGCACCCTTCGGCGGCTGGAAGCAATCCGGTCCGGGACGCGAAGGCGGTATCGAAGGCATCGAGGAGTACCTCCAGACCAAATACACGATGACCGCCGACCCATTCGGGTGATCGGGAGCGGCTGCCGCGATACGCGCATGCGATATACGTGCATCGACCACGCGCGACCGGTGCCGCGTTGCACCGCCGAATCGACTCCCATGTCGATATCCGGCAGATGGGTGCCACGACGTCGAAAGCCGATGCACCACAGCTGGACTCACCCTCATCGAGGTCTCACCTCGCCCGCTGTCGACTCCCAGCGGTAGAGAAGGTGGGCGCACCAGAGCATCCAGGGACGGCGCACCGCCCAACAGATCCGTAAGCGGCATCGACCGAGCGAGCCCGTCCGTTCTCGGCCACCTGAATGGCACAACCGGATGGACTCGCTCGGGCTCGCTAACCTGCCGATCGAACGATGAGCGCGTCGCCCTGGCCGCCGCCACCGCACAGGGCCGCCGCGCCGATGCCACCACCGCGACGCTTCAACTCGAGCGCCAGATGCAGCACGATGCGCGCGCCGGACATGCCCAGCGGGTGGCCGATCGCGATCGCGCCGCCGTTGACGTTCACCTTCTCCGGATCGATGCCGAGCTTGCGGGCCGAGGCGATCCCGACGACCGCGAACGCCTCGTTGATCTCCACCAGATCCAGATCGGTCGGGGAAATACCCTCGCGCGCACAGGCTTTGGCGATCGCGTTGGCGGGCTGCTCCTGCAGGGTGGAATCCGGACCGGCCACCACACCCGCCGCGCCGATCTCCGCGATCCAGCTCAGGCCCAGTTCCTGCGCCTTGGCCTTGCTCATCACGACCACCGCGGCCGCGCCGTCGGAGATCTGCGAGGCCGAACCGGCGGCGATGGTGCCGTCCGGGGCGAAGGCCGGGCGCAGCTTGGCCAGCGACTCGACGGTCGTGTCGGCCCGGATCCCCTCGTCCTGACTCACCACGATCGGATCGCCCTTGCGCTGCGGCACCGACACCGGCGTCACCTCGTCGGTGAACACACCGTTCTTCCAAGCCGACGCGGCATTGCGATGCGAGGCGGCGGCGAAGGCGTCCTGATCCTCGCGGCTGATCGCGTCCACGGCGTTGCGGGCGTCGGTCAGCGTGCCCATCGCCTGACCGGTGAAGATGTCCTGCAGACCGTCGGCGATCATATGGTCGTCCAGGGTCGCGTCGCCGTACTTGAAGCCTTCGCGACTCTTGGTCAGCAGATGCGGGGCACGGCTCATCGACTCCTGGCCACCGGCGACCACGATCTCGTACTCCCCCGCACGAATCAGCTGATCCGCCAACGCGATCGCGTTGATACCCGACAGACACACCTTGTTGACCGTCAGCGCCGGAACGTCCATCGGGATCCCGGCCGCCACCGCGGCCTGACGCGCCGGAATCTGGCCCGCTCCCGCGGTCAGCACCTGACCCATGATCACGTAGTCGACCTGCTCGGGCGCGACGCCGCCCTTCTCCAGCGCCGCCTTGATCGCCAGACCACCCAGATCCGAACCGCTGAAGCCGGACAGACCGCCGAGCAGCCGGCCGACCGGGGTCCGGGCGCCGGCGACGATGACCGAAGTGTGTGCGTCAGACATCGGCTCGTTCCTCCAGAGCGACGATGAGTTCGTAACCGGTTGCGGCGGTGATCTGTTCGACGGTCACCTCGGGCGCGAGCTCACGCAGCACCAGCGTGCCGTCCTGCACATCGATGACACCCAGATCGGTGATGATGCGCTGCACCACGGCCTTGCCCGTCAACGGCAGCGAACACCGCTCGACGATCTTGGGTCCGCCGTCGCGGTCGGTGTGCTCCATGACCACGATGACGCGCCGGGCGCCGTGCACCAGATCCATGGCGCCGCCCATCCCCTTGACCATCTTGCCGGGCACCATCCAGTTGGCCAGATCGCCCTCGCGCGAGACCTGCATACCGCCCAGGACCGCGGTGTCGATGTGCCCACCGCGAATCATGCCGAACGACAACGCCGAATCGAAGAACGCCGCACCCGGGTTCACCGTCACGGTTTCCTTGCCCGCGTTGATGAGATTCGGGTCGACCGCGTCCTCGGTCGGATATGGACCGGTGCCCAGGATGCCGTTCTCCGAGTGCAGCACCACGTTCACGCCCTCGGGCAGATGATTCGGAATCAGGGTCGGCAGTCCGATCCCCAGGTTCACGTACTCACCATCGACCATCTCGGCCGCGGCACGGGCGGCCATCTGCTCACGCGTCCAGCTCATGCCGACACCGTCCTCTTCTCGATTCGCTTCTCCTGCGGCCCTGTGTGCACCAGCCGCTGGACGAATACGCCCGGCAGATGCACCTGCGACGGGTCCAGCTCACCGGGCTGGACGAGCTTCTCGACCTGCACGATCGTCGTCCGTCCGGCCATCGCGGCCAGCGGGTTGAAGTTCAACGCGGTCTTGTCGAAGACGAGATTGCCGAGGGTGTCACCGATTTCGGCGTGCACGAGCGCGAAATCGGCCACGATCGACTCTTCGAGCACGTAGCTGCGGCCGCGGAACTCGCGAATCTCCTTGGGCGGCGACGCGATCGCCACCGAGCCGTCCGAGTTGTAGCGCCACGGCAGCCCGCCCTCGGAGATCGGTGTGCCGACTCCGGCCGGGGTGTAGAACGCCGGAATTCCGGCGCCACCGGCGCGCAGCCGCTCGGCCAGGGTGCCCTGCGGGGTGAGCTCCACCTCCAGCTCACCCGACAGATACTGGCGCGCGAACTCCTTGTTCTCACCGACGTACGATGCGGTCACGCGACGAATCCGCCCGGCCGACAACAGGGTTCCCAAACCCCAGTCGTCGACGCCGCAGTTGTTGGAGAACACCTCGAGCCCGGACACCCCGCGATCGGCCAGCGCGCCGATCAACTCGTTCGGGATGCCGCACAGGCCGAATCCGCCCACCGCGAGCGAGGCTTCGTCGGGAATGTCCGCGACGGCCTCGGCCGCCGAACCGTATATCTTCACCGCCACTGAGTTACCGCACCTTTCGTCCACTGAACGGACGTCGTAACCGTTCCCAGGTAGTGAACAATATCGCGGCTCTAGCTGGGAAGTATCTCGTGTGAACTGCTCGACATCCGACCGGATCACCACCCTGGCGTCCATATAGTGAACGCGCGTGGCTATACTCGAGGTATGGCTCGGTCGACGCAGGAGAGTTCGCATGTGGTCGAACGCGCGGCGCGTCTGCTGCGCGCCATCAGCGCGTATCGGTCCGACGGCGCGTCGACCACCGAACTGGCGAATACGACCGGTCTGGCGCGTCCCACGGCCCACAGACTGCTGGTCTCGCTGGCCGAACAGGGCCTGGCGGATCGGGATCCGAAGACCGGACGCTGGTCGCTGGGGCCCGAGTTGTATCTGCTGGGCGCGGTGGCCACGAACCGATACGACATCACCGACCAGGCCCGCGACATCGTCGATCAGCTCTCCCGGCTCACCGGGGAGAGCGCATTCCTGTCCGCCCATCGAGGCGACGAAACGGTCTGCATCCTGTGCCGCGAGGGCAGCTTTCCGCTGCGTTCGCACGTCCTGCACGAAGGCAAACGCTTCCCGCTGGGCGTGGCCTCGGCGGGCCTGGCCATTCTGAGCCACCTCCCGGCCCGGGAGGTCGACGACTACCTCCACCACACCGACCTCGCCGCCGAGTGGGGTGAGGTGCATGCGGAAGGGCAAGTGCGCCAACGGATCGCGACCACCCTGGCTGACGGATACGCCGTGAACCCGGGACTGATCGTCGAAGGCAGCTGGGGCATCGGGGCCGCGGTTTTCGACCGGGGCGAACGTCCCGCGTGGGCGCTGAGCCTCACCGGCGTCGAGACGCGTTTCCGGGAGCCGAGACGAACCGAGCTGGGCACACTCCTGTTGGAGCATGCCCATCGGCTCTCGGTTCGGCTCAAATCCCTCTGATCGACCTGCGCGCTCAGCCGAGCGCCCGGTCACCCGCCCGCCGCACGATCTGCTCCGCATGCCGGAACACCGGAGCGTCGACCATCTTGCCCTCGAAACCGAAGACGCCGCGCTCACTCCCCGCTGCCGCGAGAACTCTACTGGCCCAATCGAATTCCTCGTCGGTGGGCGCGTACGCCGCGCGGATCACCGCCACCTGACTCGGGTGGATCGCGACTTTCACCTCGAAGCCGACCGCGACGGCGTCATCGGACTCGGCCCGCAGCCCGTCGAGATTCTTGATATCCAGGAATACGCCGTCCAGCGCCAGCTTGCCGTACGCCTTCGCGGCCACCAGACACGCCGAACGCAGATGGACCGCGACGTCCCGGTACGTGCCGTCCGCGCGGCGACTCGCCATACCGCCGAGCCCGGCGACCAGATCCTCCGCACCCCACATCACGGCCACCGTATTGGCCGCCCGCGCGGATTCCGCGACCGTCACCACACCGAGCGGCGATTCGATCAGTGCGATCACCGAGCGCGGCGCGAGCGAGGAAACCTGTTCCGCCGATTCACATTTGGGCAACATCACCCGGGTGTAGCGGGTCTCCCGCAACGCCTCCAGATCCAGGCGCTGATCCTCGGTGCCGTGCGCATTGATGCGCACCACGGTCCGCTCCGGATCGAGCGGGGTGTCGATCACCGCCCGCCGTGCCGCCGCGCGATCCGCCGCCGCGACGCCGTCCTCGAGGTCCAGGATCACCACATCCGCGGCAGCTGCCGCCTTGGTGAACCGTTCGGGCCGATCGGCCGGGCAGAACAACCACGCCGGACCCGCCGGGGTCCAGGACTCCTGCGTCGAATCCATCTCACTGTCCTTCCGGCTGTTTGCGCACCAGCGTCTTGCGGACCGCGGTCGCGACGATGTCACCGTGCTGATTGCGCGCGGTGTGCGCGAAGGTGACGATGCCCTCCCCCGGACGGCTCTTCGACTCTCGCTTGTCGAGGATCTCGGTCTCCGCGTACAACGTGTCGCCGTGGAACACCGGCTTGGGGAACGCGATCTCCGAGAATCCGAGATTGCCGACGATGGTGCCCTGGGTCAGCTGCGCCACGGACAGACCCACCAGGGTGGACAGGGTGAACATCGAGTTCACCAGTCGCGCGTTGAACGGCGGCAGATCGTCGGCGAACGCGGCGTCGAGGTGCAGCGCCTGGGTGTTCATCGTCAACGTGGTGAACAGCACGTTGTCCGCCTCGGTGACGGTGCGCCCCGGACGGTGCTCGTACACCGCGCCGGTCTCGAACTCCTCGAACCACAAGCCGCGCTGCACGATCCGGCGCGGCTGTCCGTGATTCGGCGATTCTTCGCTCACAATCCCGCCTCCCGCGCGATCAACATCAACTGCACCTCGGTGGTGCCCTCACCGATCTCCAGGATCTTCGAATCCCGGTAGTGCCGCGCCACGGCGTATTCGTTCATGAATCCGTAGCCACCGAAGATCTGCGTCGCGTCGCGGGCGTTGTCCATCGCCGCCTCGCTCGCGGCCAGCTTCGCGATCGACGCCTGCTTCTTGAAAGGCTTGCCCGACAACATCAATGCCGCCGCGTCGTAATAGGCGGTGCGGGCGGTGTGCGCACGCGCCTCCATCCGGGCGATCTTGAAGGCGATCGCCTGATTCGCACCGATCGGCCGGCCGAACGCCTCGCGCTCCTTGGCGTACCGGACCGATTCGTCGACGCACCCCTGTGCCGCGCCCACCGACAGCGCCGCGATCGCGATCCGGCCCTCGTCGAGGATCCGCAGGAAGTTCGCGTAGCCGCGTCCGCGCTCACCGAGCAGATTCTCCTGAGGCACCCGGACGTCGTCGAAGCTGAGCGGATGGGTGTCCGAGGCGTGCCAACCGACCTTGTCGTAGGCCGGTTCGGCAGTGAAACCGGGGGTCGAGGTGGGCACCAGGATCGTCGAGATCTCTTTCTTGCCACCGTCTTTCACGCCCGTCACGGCGGTCACCGTGACCAGCTTCGTGATGTCGGTACCGGAGTTGGTGATGAACTGCTTGCTGCCGTTGATCACCCAGTCCGCACCGTCCTCGAGTGCGGTGGTGCGCGTGCCCCCGGCGTCGCTGCCCGCGCCCGGCTCGGTCAAACCGAAAGCGGCCAAAGCCTTTCCGCTGGTCAGCTGCGGCAGCCACTCCTGCTTCTGTTCCTCGTTGCCGAAGCGGTACACCGGCATCGCACCGAGCGAGACGCCCGCCTCGAGCGTGATCGCGACGGACTGGTCGGCCTTGGCGAGTTCCTCGAGCGCGAGGCACAGTGCGAAGTAGTCACCGCCCTGCCCGCCGTACTGCTCCGGGAACGGCAGGCCGAACAGGCCGAGTTCGGCCATACCCGCGATCACTTCGTACGGGAAGGTGTGGTTGGCGTCGTGCTCGGCAGCGACCGGCGCGACCACCGACCGGGTGAAGTCGCGGACCGTCTTCGCCAGCTGGGCGTACTCGTCCGGCAGCGCCCCGGTGGATAGATAGTCGGTCATTTCTCGTCCTTCTCGTCCTTCTCGTTGGGAATCACCCGGGCCAGCAACTGGTCGACCTTGACCTGGTCGCCGGCGGAGACATGGATCTCGACGGTGCCGTCGACGGGTGCGGTGAGCGCGTGTTCCATCTTCATCGCCTCGACGACCACGATCGTCGTGCCCGCGGTGACCACGGCGCCGGACTCGACACCGACCGCGATGACCGAGCCCGGCATCGGGCTGGTCAGCTCCGCATCTCCGGCGTGCGCGTCGCCGGTACGCACATTCTCCTCCGCGACCTCGCGGATCGTCACGACACCCGAAGACGTTGCCAGCCAGAGGCTTTCGTTCTCTTCGGCGACCCGGTACGTCGCACCGAGGCCGCCGATGGTCACTCGTAGCTCGGCCCCGGACAGCGAGGCGGTCAGAGATCGGGGCTCGCCGTCCTCGATCGCGACGACCGCCGCGTCGGGGCTGCCGGTGATGCCGACGTGCACGACACGACCGGCGGTCGCGAGACGGACGGTGGTCGGTTGCGGACCGCCCACCCGCCAGCCGGTCGGCACATCCCAGGGGTCGGCAGCGCCGCTCGGCCACAGGCTCAACCAGCGATATACCCCGGCGGCGATGATCTGATCGTCCGAGGGCTCGGCGGCGGCGAAATCCGCCACCCGCCGGTCCAGCAGCCCGGTGTCGAGGCGACCGGCCACGACGTCCGGATCGGCGAGCAGGAAGCGCGCGAACTCGATATTGGTGACTACCCCGAGCACCGCGGTCTCGGCGAGCGCCCGATCCAGCCCGCGCAGCGCCGCCGCGCGATCGGCGGCGTGCGCGATCACCTTCGCCAGCATGGGGTCGTAGTCGCTGCCGACGATCGTGCCCACCCGCAGGCCGGAATCGACGCGCACCCCGGAACCGGTCGGTTCGACGAGATCCACGACCGTGCCGCCGGTGGGCAGGAAGCCGCGCGCGGGATCCTCGGCGTAGACGCGCGCCTCGATCGCGTGCCCGGTCATCGTGATCTGTTCCTGCGCGATCGTCAGCTTCTCCCCGGCCGCGACACGCACCTGCCATTCCACCAGGTCCAGACCGGTGACCAGCTCGGTGACCGGATGCTCGACCTGCAGCCGGGTGTTCATCTCCATGAAGAAGAACTCGTCCGGGCGATCCGCGGACACGATGAACTCCACCGTCCCCGCGCCCGCGTACTCGACACTGCGCGCGGTATCGCAGGCGGCGGCGCCGATCCGGGCGCGCGTCGCCTCGTCGAGCAGCGGCGAGGGAGCTTCCTCGATCACCTTCTGATGCCGCCGCTGCAAACTGCACTCGCGCTCGCCCAGATGGATCACGTTGCCGTGCGTGTCGGCGAGGATCTGCACCTCGATATGCCTGGGCCGCAACACGAATCGCTCGAGGAACAACGTGTCGTCGCCGAATGCCGACGCCGCCTCCCGACGCGCGCTGACCAGTGCGGCGGGCAGATCGGCCGGATCCTCGACCATCCGCATCCCCTTGCCGCCCCCGCCCGCGGACGGTTTGACCAGCACCGGATAGCCGATGTCCGCGGCGGCGGCGATCAGGTCGGCGTCGGTCAGTCCGGGCTTCGCGATCCCCGGCACCACCGGCACGTCGAACGCCGCGACCGCGTTCTTGGCGGTGATCTTGTCGCCCATCACCTCGATCGCGTGCGCGGACGGACCGAGGAAGACGATCCCCGCCGACTCCAGCGCGGCGGCGAAACCGGCGTTCTCGGAAAGGAATCCGTACCCCGGATGCACCGCCTGCGCACCGGTCCGCCGCGCGGCCTCGACCACCTTGCCGATATCCAGATAGCTCTCCCGCGCCGCGGCAGGCCCCAGCAACACCGCGACATCCGCCTCCCGCACATGCCGCGCATCCGCATCCGCCTCGCTGTACACCGCGACCGACCGAATCCCCATCGCGCGCAACGTGCGGATCACCCGCACCGCGATCTCACCCCGATTGGCCACCAGCACGGTATGAAACAGGCGGATCCCGCCGTCGTCCGCTGTCATCGTCATATCGCTCACCGTCATGTCGTTCACATCCGGAATACGCCGTAGGACACCGGCTCGATCGGGGCGTTCGCGCATACCGAAAGTGCCAGTCCGAGAATGGTTCTGGTGTCGGCGGGGTCGATGATCCCGTCGTCCCACAGGCGCGCGGTCGAGTAGTACGGGTTGCCCTGCGCCTCGTACTGTTCCCGGATCGGCGCCTTGAACGCCTCCTCATCGGCGGCCGACCACGGGTTGCCCGAGGAGTCGAGCTGGTCGCTGCGCACCGTCGCCAGCACCGAGGCCGCCTGCTCGCCGCCCATCACCGAGATCCGGGCGTTGGGCCACATCCACAGGAACCGCGGCGAATACGCCCGCCCGCACATCGAATAGTTGCCCGCGCCGTAGGAACCGCCGATCACCACCGTCAGCTTCGGCACCCGCGCACACGCGACCGCGGTGACCATCTTCGCGCCGTGCTTGGCGATCCCACCGGCCTCGTATTCGCGCCCGACCATGAACCCGGTGATGTTCTGCAGGAACAGCAGCGGAATGCTGCGCTTATCGCACAGCTCGATGAAGTGCGCGCCCTTCATCGCCGACTCACCGAACAGCACACCGTTGTTCGCGACGATGCCGACCGGATGCCCGTGAATCCGCGCGAAACCGGTGACCAGCGTCTTGCCGTACTCGGCCTTGAACTCCTGGAAGCTCGAACCGCCGGTCGCGTCACCGCGGTCCACCACCCGGTCGATCACCTCGCGCACATCGTACGGCGTGCGCGAATCGGTGGGCACCACGTCGTACAGCTCGGACGGGTCCGCGACCGGATCCAGCGCGGGCGCCACCTCCCACGGCCGCGCCGTGCGCGGGCCCAGCGTGGCGACGATGTTCCGCACGATCCGCAGCGCGTCCTGGTCGTCGACCGCGAGGTGATCGGTCACCCCGGAAACCTTCGAGTGCAGATCGCCGCCGCCGAGCTCCTCGGCCGTGACCACCTCACCGGTGGCCGCCTTCACCAGCGGCGGACCGCCGAGGAAGATCGTGCCCTGATTGCGCACGATCACCGCCTCGTCGCTCATCGCCGGAACGTAGGCGCCACCCGCGGTGCACGAGCCCATCACCGAGGCGATCTGCGCGATCCCCTTGGCGCTCATCGTGGCCTGGTTGTAGAAGATCCGCCCGAAATGCTCCCGGTCCGGGAACACCTCGTCCTGCCGAGGCAGGAACGCGCCGCCGGAATCCACCAGGTAGACGCACGGCAGATTGTTCTGCAGCGCCACTTCCTGCGCGCGCAGATGTTTCTTCACCGTCATCGGGTAGTAGGTGCCGCCCTTGACCGTCGCGTCGTTGGCGACGATCACGCATTCGCGGCCCGATACCCGCCCGATGCCGGAGATCATGCCCGCACCCGGGCACTGGTCGTCGTACAGGCCGTTCGCCGCCAACGGCGAGAGCTCCAGGAACGGGCTCCCGGGATCGAGCAGCGTGTTCACCCTGTCGCGCGGCAGCAGCTTGCCGCGGTCGATGTGCCGCTGACGCGCCTTCTCCCCGCCGCCCAGTGCGGCCACCCGGAGGTTGTCGCGCAGTTCCGCCACCAACCGCTCGTGTTCGGCCCTGTTACCGTCCCGGTCCACACCCATCTCGCCGCCCGTCGTATTCCGGCCATTCGTGACCGTCGAGTCGATTCGGTTAATCCTCGATCACCGAATTTAAGATAACTGTGATTAACTGAGTTGTCCACACCCCCTGCGCGGAGAGGAGATCCTGCGGTGCTGCCCGACCACGAACCGAGCGACGAGCCGAGACTCACCCGGCGCAGCCTGGCCAAGGCCGATCGGCGGCGGCAGCTGCTCACCGCGGCCGCACGCCTGATCGCCGAACGCGGCTACACCGGGGTCCGGCTCGAGGATCTCGGATCCGCGGTCGGCATCAGCGGGCCCGCGGTCTACCGGCACTTCCCGAACAAAGAGGCGGTGCTGGTCGAACTGCTCGTGGGTATCAGCGCGCGGCTGTTCGAGGGCGGCACCGATGTCGTCGCCGCAGCCACCGCCCCCACCGCCGCCATGGCGGGCCTGATCGAATTCCACCTCGACTTCGCACTGGGCGAATCCGATCTGATCCGCATCCAGGACCGCGACCTCGGCTCGCTCCCCGATACGGCCCGCCGCCAGGTGCGCCGATACCAGCGCCGCTACGTCGAACTGTGGGTGCAGGTGCTGCGCGACGCCGATCCACCCCTGTCGGAGACCGAGGCGCGCACCAAGGCACACGCGATCTTCGGACTGATCAACTCCACGCCGCACAGCATGGGCCGCACATCACCGACCGTTACTCGAGATGTGTTGCGGCGCATGACCATTGCCGCACTGGCCCCGGGCGTGTGAGACCGGCGGCGCGACCGATCCGAGCATGCGCGATGTCCCGGTGACACCGGGACGTTCAGAGTTCCCATCAACTCCCCCGATTACTCCCCTGACCACCCCATTCCGGTGAGCCAAGTCTCACAATACTTCGCCGTGCTAATTACCTTGGCTATAAGTACAGTCGAGCGATGGGTGCCGGGGCCCAGCATGATCGGGCAGGGAGATCGGGCAGGGGCAGGACGATTTCCCTTCTCCCGGAACCACATCGGCAAGAAGCTTTGAGATCGATACCCGCAGCTCGTGATGGAAGCTGGTGATGGCGTGAGCAAGAAGGATCAGCAAGACCCCCAGGACAGGGCAGCTCGGCTGGAGGCCGAGCTCAGAGCATCCGACCGCGAGTTCCGCGAGACGTTACCGCTGGAGGCGGTCAGCGCCGCCGCGCGCGAACCCGGCCTCGGACTGGCCCGGACCGTGGAACGGATCATGACCGGCTACCGGGACCGCCCCGCGGTCGCGCAACGCCGGACCGAACTGGTGCGCGACCCCGAAACCGGCCGCAGCACAGCGCATGTGCGCCACGGCTTCGTCGTTCGCACCTACGGCGAGGTCTGGGATCGGGTGCGCGCCGTGGCGGCCACCTGGTCCGCGCACGGCATCGGCCCCGGGGACTTCATCGCCACCACCGGTTTCACCAGCGCCGAATACCTGACGCTGGATCTGGCCACCAGCTACCTCGGCGCGGTCGCGGTTCCGCTGCAACCCAGCGCTTCGGTCCCGCAATTGCAGGCGATCGTCGAGGAGACCGCGCCGAAGGTGCTCGCGACGAGCCCCGCCTATCTCGGCAAGGCGGTCGAACTGGCCCTGGCCGCCACATCGACACCGCGGATTCTCGTCTTCGACAGCAATCCCGACCTCGACGAGGACCGCGAAGCACTGGCCGAGGCGGCACAGCGGCTGACCGCCACCGGACAGCACATCGACACGGTGGACGAGATCGTCAGCGCCGCAGCGGATCTGCCGCCCGCGCCGCTGTTCGACCCCGCGCCCGGCGAGGACCCGCTCAGCCTGCTCGTCTACACCTCCGGCAGCACCGGAACCCCCAAGGGCGCGATGTATCACGATCGGATCGTGCGCGGATTCTGGACCGGCGAGGCGATGGGCAGTCGCGACATCGCGTCGATCACGGTCAACTACATGCCGATGAGCCATGTGATGGGCCGGGCATCGATCATCGGCGCGTTCGGCCGCGGCGGGCTGAACTACTTCACCGCCCGCGCCGACCTGTCGACGCTGTTCGAGGACATCGCCCTGGCGCGGCCGACCGAACTGGCCGCGGTGCCCCGCATCTTCGACATGCTGTTCCAGATGTACCAGAGCGAATTGCATTCGCGCAGTGCCGAATTCGACGATCGCGAACAGCTCGACGCGGCCGTGCTGGCGGATCTGCGCGACCGCGTGCTCGGCGGCCGGGTGCTGCACGGACTGGTGGGCAGCGCACCGATCTCCGCGGAGATGAAGGCGTTCGCCCAATTGTGCCTGGCCGTGCCGCTGCAGGAGGGTTACGGCTCGACGGAGTCCGGCATCGTGATCATGGACGACAAGGTGATCCGCCCGCCGGTGGTCGACTACAAGCTCGTCGACGTTCCCGAACTCGGATACTTCGCCACCGACCGGCCGCACCCGCGCGGCGAACTGCTGCTGAAGACCGAGAACATCTTCCCCGGCTACTACAACCGTCCCGACGTGACGGCCGCGGCGTTCGACGAGGACGGGTTCTACAAGACCGGCGACATCATGGCCGAGATCGGCCCGGACGAGCTGCGCTACGTCGACCGGCGCAACAATGTGCAGAAGCTCTCACAGGGCGAGTTCGTCGCGCTGTCCAAGGTCGAGTCGGTGTTCTCCGCCAACCCGTCCATTCGCCAGATCTACCCCTACGGCAACAGCGAACGTCCCTATCTGCTCGCGGTGATCGTGCCGACCGAGCACGCGCTCGAACAGGCGGGCAGCGCCGAGGCGCTCAAACCGCTGCTGGTGCAGGCACTTCAGCAGACCGCGAAGGACGCCGGACTCGAGCCGTACGAGATTCCGCGCGACTTCCTGATCGAGACCGAGCCGTTCAGCATGGCCAACGGTCTGCTCTCCGATGTCCGCAAGCTCCTGCGTCCCCGGTTGCGCGAGCGCTACGGCGACCGGCTCGAACAGCTGTACACCGAACTCGCGGACGGTGCGGCCGAGGAACTCCGGGCGTTGCGGGCCGAGGGCCGCAATCAGCCGATCCTGCCGACCGTCGCGCGCGCGGCTCGGGCGCTGCTGGGCTGCTCGGATGCCGAAACCCGTCCCGAATCGCATTTCACCGATCTGGGCGGGGATTCGCTCTCGGCACTGTCGTTCTCGAATCTGCTCCGGGACATCTTCGAGATCGAGGTTCCGGTCAGCGTCGTGATCAGCCCGGCCAACGATCTGCACGCTATCGCGGATTACATTGCGGCCCAGCTGAATCAGACCGACACCGTACCGAGCTTCAGCTCGGTGCACGGTGTCGGCGCGACCGAGATCGGCGCGAGCGATCTGCGCCTGGACAAGTTCATCGACCACGACATCCTGGCCGCCGCCGAGCAGCTGCCCGCCCCGGAACACACCGAGCCTCGGACCGTATTCCTCACCGGCGCAACGGGATACCTCGGCCGGTTCATGTGCCTGGACTGGCTCGAACGTCTCGCCGAACGCGGCGGCAAACTGATCTGCGTCGTGCGTGGCACCGACGACGCGGCCGCGCGCCGACGGCTCGACGACACCTTCGACAGCGGCGACGCCGAACTCCTGGCCCACTACCGGAAACTGGCCGAGGAGCACCTCGAAGTGCTCGCGGGCGACCTGGGCGCGCCGCGGCTGGGCCTGGACGAGGACACCTGGAACCGGCTCACCGAGCAAGTCGACGTGGTCATGCATCCGGGCGCACTGGTCAACCACGTGCTGCCCTACGACCAACTGTTCGGGCCGAACGTCTTCGGCACGGCCGAGTTGATCCGGCTGGCGATCACCACCCGGCTCAAGCCGTTCACCAACATCTCCACCATCGGCGTCGCCGACCAGATGGTCCCGGGCACGTTCGACGAGATCACGGACATCCGTGAACTCAGCGCGGTGCGGCGCGTGCACGACGGCTACGCCAACGGATACGCGATGAGCAAATGGGCCGGAGAAGTCCTGCTGCGGGAGGCGCACGACGCCTTCGGGCTGCCGGTGACGGTGTTCCGGTCGGACATGATCCTGGCCCACAGCACCTACACCGGCCAGCTCAACGTGCCCGATATGTTCACCCGGCTCATGCTCACCCTCGTGGCCACCGGGCTCGCGCCGAAGTCCTTCTACACCCTGCAGGAGGACGGCACCCGCCCCCGCGCGCACTACGACGGGCTGCCGGTCGATTTCAGCGCCGAGGCGGTGGATATCCTCGGCGGACAACACGGGGACGGTTATCGCACCTACCACCTGTTCAACCCGCACGACGACGGCATCTCACTGGACACCTACGTCGACTGGCTCATCGACGCCGGTTACGCCATCACGCGGGTGGACGACTACGCCGACTGGCTCGCCCGTTTCGAAACGGCGATCAAGGCGCTGCCGGAGAAGCAGCGCCGCCACTCACTCCTGCCGCTGCTGCACTCCTATGCGGAACCGGACAACCCGGTGAGCGGCGGAATCGCACCGACGGACGAGTTCCGGCGGGCGGTGGCCGAGGCCGGAGTCGGTGGGCGACACGAGATCCCGCAGGTCACCCCCGGACTGATCGTCAAGTACATCGACGACCTCGCCCAGCTCGACCTGCTGTGAACCGTTGCGGGGCGGAGCGTTTCGGCGCCTCGCCCCGCAACATCCGCAGCGAACGATCACAGTGTGCCGCCGGCGGTGCCCCCGCCGGGCGGCATTCCGCCCCACGGGCATGAACGCATGTCAGGGCCGTTCCGCGACAACCTCCAGTGCTATGCCGGTGCCGCGGCGAACCGTGTTGTAGATCGGGCAGGTCTCGGTGAATCTCGTGGCCAGCGTCTCGGCGACGGATTCGTCGACGCCCTGGATTCGGATCGTAATGCGGGTGTCGTCGTAGCGGGTCGGATCGACGACCCCGCGCGTGTGGGTCGCGCTCACCTGAATGCCGGTGACCGGATACCCGGCTTCGGTGGCGGTGGATTCGATATTCGCCATCGCGCAGGAGACCAGCGAGGCGAGAAACAATTCACCGGCCTGAATGGATTCGCCTGGGCCGAAACGGGAGTCGGTGATCAGATGGTTGGTCCGGGCGTCCAGGACGAACCGGCCGGACACGCCCGAAATGGTGTGCCCCGAGACCGTCACCGTGTTCTCGGCCTGCACCTCGCTCATGACGCCACCCGCCGTGACAGCGGTGCGCGATGCGCCCACTCGCCCGCCTCGGGCCGATCCAGACCGAGATTCTCGCGCAGCGTCCGTCCCTCGTACTCGGTGCGAAACAGGCCGCGCCGCTGCAGTTCCGGCACCACCTGACGGGTGAACTCCTCGAATCCGCCCGGCTGATAGGGCGCTTGCACGGTGAAACCGTCGCAGGCTCCCCCGGTGAACCACTCCGCCAAGCCGTCGGCCACCTCGGCGGCTGTTCCGACGAATCCGCCCTCGACCCGGCCGCCGTATTGTTTGCCGAGCTCCCGCAGGGTCAGCCCGTCGCGCTCGGTGATCTCGCGAACCTCGCGGTAGTGCCCCTCCACGCCGGGCACCTCGACCTCCGGCAGTCGTTCGTCCAGCGGGAAGGTCGACAGGTCGACGTCGAGATGATAAGCGAGCGTGGACAATCCGCCCAGCGGCGGCACCAGGTCGTAGAGTTCGTCGCGCAGCCGCTGGGCGTTCGCGGTGGTGGTGCCGATGATCGGCGTGATGGACGGCAGGATCTTGATCTGTCGGGGATCACGCCCGTGCGCGGCGGCGCGTTCCTTGATCTCGGTGTAGAAGGCCCGAGCGGATTCGAACGAGGCGTGGCTGCAGAAGATCACGTCCGACCAGCGGGCGGCGAAATCCTTCCCCTTCGCGGAGGCGCCGGCCTGGATCAGCACCGGATAGCCCTGCGGCGGACGCGGCACGTTGAGTGGTCCTCGCACGGTGAAGAATTCGCCATCGTGGTCGATCGCATGCACTCGGGCCGGATCGGTGAACAACGGCTCCGCGGCGTCGAGGACCAGCGCGTCCTCACCCCAACTGTCCCAGAGCTTTCCGGCCACCTCCAGGAATTCATCGGCCCGCTCGTAACGCAGTTCGCGCGGAAATTGGCTGTCGCGGTTGAAGTTCCGCGCCTCGGCCTCCTGGAAGGAGGTGACGATGTTCCAGGCCGCGCGCCCGCCGCTGAGATGATCGAGGGTGGCGAACGAACGCGCCACCGTATACGGCTGCGCATAGGTGGTAGACACCGTCGCGGCCAGGCCCAGACGGGTCGTGACCGCACTCATCGACGAGAGCACGTGCAGCGGATCCAGGCGCAGCGAGCCCAGCGCCCCGTTGCGGAGCTGGGTGTCGGTGCTGCCGCCGAACCGGTCCGGCACCGACAGGATGTCGGCGAAGAAGGCGAGATCGAAGCGTCCGGCCTCGAGGGTTCGGGCGATGTCCTGGTAGTAGTCGGCGTTGAGCCACCCCGGCACCGAGGACGGGTAGCGCCAGCCGCCCGGACGGCCCGGCCCCGCGGTGACGAAGGCGGCGAGATGCATCTGTGGGATCGACATGGTTACGGTCGCAATCTATTTCGTGAGTTCCTGGTCTATGACGCGCTTGATCGCGTCGAATCGCGAGTTCCGCAGCCAGCTGGTCACATCGACCCGGTCCGGATAGACGCCGAGGCGGTGGAAGTTGTCGGCGAGGTCCTGGGTGCCCGCGATCGCGTCGGGACCGACCGTGGTGAAACTGCCCGCGCCGGAATACGACAGCCGTCGGCTCCGGATCAGGTCCTGGTACACCTGCGCCTCCAACGCGTTGTTGCCGAATCCGCCGAGCCGGGTGAAGGCGTCGACCGCGCGCTGCGGATCGCTCTCGATCCAGCGCTGTGCATCGCGCACGTTGCGCACCAGCGTCGCGGCCTGCCGCGGATGGTTGTTCGCGAACGATTCGCTCGCCACGAAGAAGGCGTAGTCGTAGGTGCGCACATCGGGCAGGGTGGCCGCGCCGTGTTTGCGGCGGGCCAATTCCGCGGTGGGCTGCCAGGTGATCCAGGCGTCCACCTTGCCCTGGGCGAAAGCGGCCTCGGCGTCGGCGCCGGTCAGATTCGCGTACTGGACGTCGGAGATCGTGAGTCCGGCGCTGTCGAGATATTTGATCAGACTGTAGGTTCCGGTGGTGCCGCGCTGGTCGGCGACGCGGCGGCCCTTCAGATCCGCGGCCGATCGGATCGGCGAACCCTGCGGAACCAGGATGTCGACCTCGTTCGCCGGGAGCGGGTAGGCGACCAGCGGTACGATCGGAACCCCGCCGCCGATGGCGTAGATGACGGCGGTGGCGGTCGCGAAGGAGAAGTCCACGCTGTGCGCCTTGATCGCCTCCATCACCGGCAGCGAGGCCGGAAATCCGGTGGGCCACTCGATCGGCACGCCGAGTTCGCCGCCGAGGTCCACGCCGCTGAGCTTGTTGCGCAGTACGGTGCCCGGTTCGGCGCGGCCGTCACCGATCAACGCGTAACGCACCCGACGCAGCGGCCCGTCGTCCTTCTCGCCGGTGCCGCATCCCGCCGCCGCGAGAGCGGACAGCCCCAGCAGTCCGGCTCCGGCGGCGACGAATCCGCGTCTGTTCATGATGCGTGGGGGTGATGACATGGAGAACCTTCCGTTCTGGGAGTCAGGGCTGCAGTGCCTGGTCGGCGGCGAGCAGCGCGTCGAGGAGATCGGCTTTGCGGGCGGCCAGTTCGGTGTCGCCGGGCGATCGGGGGCGGGCCTGATCGATGCGGATGTCGCGGGCGATGCCGGAGCCGGTCAGCAGCAGCACGCGGTCGGACAGGATCAGGCTCTCCTCGACGTCGTGGGTGACCAGGACGACCGTGCGCGGATGTTCGGCCAGCAGCCGTTCGAGCAGGCGCTGCATGGTGACGCGGGTGATGGCGTCCAGCGCGCCGAAGGGCTCGTCGAGCAGCAGGACGTCGGGCCGGTGCAGCAGGGCCCGGGCCAGGGCGACGCGCTGGCGCTGCCCACCGGACAACTCCTGCGGCCAGTCCCGCTCGCGCCCGGCCAGTCCCACCGCGTGCAGCAGTTCCACGGCCCGGTCGCGATGACCGCGCACACCGAGTTGGACGTTGTCGAGCACCGAACGCCAGGGCAGCAGCCGATCCTCCTGAAACATCATGCGGGAGAGCACTTCCGCGTCACCGGTCGAGCGGACGCGGCCCGCGGCGGGTTGTTCGATCCCCGCCAGCAGCCGCAGCAGCGTCGACTTCCCGACTCCGCTGGGCCCGAGGATCGTCACGAACTCCCCGGGCTCGATGGTGAGGTCGATACCCTCGAAGATCTGTTGCCCCCGATATCGATGGCCGACGCCGGACAGTTCCAGCCCGCGCCCGGCGCGCACCCGGCTCATCGCTCATTTCCCTTGCGGTAGTTGATATTCCAGCGCAGCACTCGCCGCTCCACCAGCCGGACCAGCTGATCGGCGATCAGCCCGGCCAGCGCGTAGAGCACGATCGCCAGCACGATGCGGTCGTTGCGCAGCAGGTCGCGGCCGTTCTGCGCGAGATAGCCGATGCCGTCGCTGGTGGCGATCGTTTCGCCGATGACCAGCGTCAGCCAGGCGACGCCGAGCGCGTACCGGATGCCGGTGAGAATCATCGGCATGGCTCCCGGGATCACGATCTCGCGCAGCAGGCCGGCATATCCGAGCCCGTAGGCCCGGCCGAGTTGCACCAGTTTCGGGTCGACCGAGCGGATTCCGGAGACGGTGTTCAGATAGACCGGGAACACGACGCCGAGGGCCACCAGCACGACCTTCGGCAATTCACCGATGCCGAACGCGGCGATCAGCAGCGGCACCACCGCCAGATGCGGGACCGCGCGCAGCATCTGCACGCTGCGGTCGATCAGCGCCTCGGCGATGCGCGACAGACCCACCAGGAATCCCAGACCGAGGCCCAAGGCGGCGCCGATGCCGAATCCGATCGCCACCCGCCGAACGCTGGCGCCCAGGTAGCGGGGCAATTCGCCGGTGCTCCAGAGGTTTCCGGCGGTATCGAGCACCTTGCTGGGTGGCGGCAGGATCTCGGCCGAGACGATCCCGGTGGACGCGGCCCACTGCCAGCCGACGATCAGCAGGACCGGCACCGTCCAGGGCAGCAGCGCGGTGAACGGTATCCGGCGGCGGACGGTCGCGGTGCTGCGCAGTGGCCGGGCGACCTGTGTGGTCAGGGTGTCAGACACGGTGCCGAGACCTCGGCGACCGGACGGGAACGTACATGACTCTCCTCGCAGAACAACGTGTGCGAGCAAGACACTGACACCATCGAACACAAATGACGCCAGTTGTATACAGCAGGATTCAAACTCTTTGCGCCAGGCGACCGGTACTGGTAGTCGTTGGAAGGCAAGCGGAAAGGGAGTCGACAGGGAGCGGGGCCGATGAGCAACGAGTCGCCGTACAAGCAATTGCGCGACCGCATCGTCGGGCAGACCTACCCTCCGGGCACGGAGCTGATTCCGGCGACGGTCGGGGTCGAGCTCGGCGTGTCCAGGACGCCGGTGCGCGAGGCGCTGCACCGGCTCGAATACGAGGGTCTGGTGGTGCAGGCCCCGCGCGGCTACCGGGTGCGCGAACGCACCGGCGAGGAACTGCTCGAGATCTTCGACGCGCGCATCGCCCTGGAATCGGCCGTGGCCTTCTCCGCCGCGACCCGCCGCTCGGAGATCGATCTGGCGCGGCTCACGCGGATGTTCGAAACCGCCATCGCCGCAAGCGATCCTGAAACGAGCCTGCGCCAGCACAGCGACTGGCACCACGCGCTGCGCGCGGCGGCGCACAACCGGACCATCGAGGAACTCATGGATCGGCTCGACGCACAGATGGCGGTCTACGAGACCGAACGCTCCCAGTCACCCGACAACCTCGCGCAGATCGAGAACGAGCACCGCGACATTCTGGCCGCGGTGGTCGCCGGTGATGCCGAGGCCGCCCGCACCGCCATGATCGCCCACCAGGTCCGCACCCGGGACCTGCGCATCACCGCGGCCGCGGCCCGGGAAGCCTGACCCGGCGCCGCGTCAGTCGCGGCGCTTCCTGTTCCGGGTGAAGAAGTGCGGCGTCGGCGATCGTGTCCTCGATCGGGCGCGGATGCCAGTCGCCGGAGACGCGGTCCATCATGGCCAGGCCGCGTTCGCGCGGGTCCTCGGGCAGTGCATCCGGCAGTGCACCGCGGACTCGTCGAGGGCCCGCTGGAGACCCTCGGCCGCGCGATCCTGCAACGGCTGATCGAGGCGGACGACTCGACGCTGCGCCTGCACGCGACGCTCCTGGGCGCACTGGACCGCCCCGACGTGCGCCGCTATCTCGACGAGTCGACCGCCCGCAACATCATCGAACCGCTGACCGAGCGGCTCCCCGGACTGATTTCCTTTCGATTCTCTCCGTCCGACGACGAGGCCGGAATCACTCGGCGTCTGCTCCCACCAGATCGCGGGCAACCGGTTCCTCGGTGCGGCGCATGGCGATGTACGTGTAGACAACACCGGCGATCAGTACCGCGGCAAGGACCGCCGACACCGTGTAGGTGCCCAGCTCGAGACCACCCTTGCTGCGCTCCTTGGACAGATAATTGCCCACCGTCGCACCCAACGGACGAGTCAGAATGAACGCGATCCAGAACAGCACCACTCCGGAGATCCGAGTGAAATAGTGCGCGGCCAGGATCACCGCCATCACCACCGCGATCACCACCGCCGCACGCCAGTACCCCAACCCGGTCTCGTCGGCCAGATAGTCACCCGTCGTGGTACCCAACGTGTTCGACAACAAGATCGCCGCCCAGTACAACAATTCACCCCGGAACGTGGTGACCCTGGTGACGTCATAGCTCAGGCCGGTGACCTTCCACACCGCGAACACCAACGCGAGTCCGGCGATCAACACCATGGCGCCACCCGCATATCCCAGCCCGCCGTCGGTGGAGGTGCCCGAGCCCGGTCCCCGGGTCAGCAGATCGGCCATCGTGGTGCCCGCCGTACTGGTCGCCGCGATCACCAGCCAGTACAGCGCGGGATGAAATCGCCGCACGCGCAGCTGAACCACCAGTGCCACAAGGAAAATCGCGAACAACACCACCGACGCGGCGACATATCCCAGGTTCAGGGTCTGCGACAGCATGTCCCCGCCGGTCTCCCCCAACGTGGTCGCGGCGATCTTCAGAACCCAGAACAGCACAGTGATCTGTGGCAGCTTGTACCCCGATACGTAATCCATGACGCGCACCTTGCCGGGGCGGCGCTGTGGAAACGCTGAGACGCAGGTGAACGTCGGGTATACCCGTTCGGGCACGACATCCCGGCTGCAAATGCCCGGACCTTGATCATTACTGCGCCACAAGCACTTTCATGCGCTGATTCCCGCGGTGAGCAATGTCGCGAGTTCGCGGTAGGCGTCGGCGTGGTCGAGTCCGGTGCGGTCCCGCACGCCGCCCTGCTGGATCCGGACCATCATGGTGGCGGTGAGGTCGGCGGCGAATGCCGCATGGACACTACGGAATTCGCCCGCGGTGACGCCCTCGTCGATCAGTTCGCGGACGCGGTCCGCGGCGATGCGGGTGTTGCGTTCGTAGATCTCGCGGGCGGGCAGGAAGGCGTCCAGATCGGTCATGAACCGGTCCGAGGCCGTCGACAGTTCGGTGCCGACGGCGGACAGGTAGGCCAGGATCCGCTGCTGCGCGCCGGTGACCGGCCGCACGCGGGCCTCGACCTGTTCGGTGGCGCGGCGGAAGAAGTGCACGGTCGCGGTGCGAACCAGCTGTTCCTTACTCCCGGCGAGGGTATAGAGCGTGGACTTCGAACAACGCAGCCGCGCGGCGATATCGCCCAGGGTCAGGTGTGCGAAACCTTCGGCGAGGAACAGATCGACCAGGGCGTCGAACAGTTCGGTGCGCCGCCGCGTGGCGAACTCGGTCGGAGCCATGTCCGCGATGATGCCATATCCCGAGTAGTACTGAAGTACTCCTTGCAGTACTATGCGTCTGACAGTACTGTGGCTCGTAACTCGGTACTGATACACGTACCCATCTCGTTCGAGTGGCAAGGGAGTTGTCCGTGGCCGTCGATCGTCTGCTGCCCACCGCCGAGGCACAGGATCTGATCCAGCTGACCCGCGATATCGCCGACAAGGTGCTCGCACCGATCGCCGATGCCCACGAGAAGGCCGAGACCTATCCCGACGGGGTCTTCGCCACCCTGGGCGAGGCCGGTCTGCTGAGCCTGCCGTATCCGTCCGAATGGGGCGGCGGCGACCAGCCGTACGAGGTGTATCTACAGGTGCTCGAGGAGATCGCGGCCCGGTGGGCGGCCGTGGCGGTGGCGGTCAGCGTGCACAGCCTCTCGTGCCACCCCCTGATGATGTTCGGCACCGAGGAGCAGAAGCAGCGCTGGCTGCCGAATATGCTGGGCGGCAGCATGATCGGTGCCTACAGTCTGTCCGAACCGCAGGCGGGTTCGGATGCCGCGGCACTGGCCTGCAAGGCCACCCCCACCCCGGACGGCTACCGCATCTCCGGCACCAAGGCGTGGATCACCCACGGCGGCATCGCCGACTTCTACACCCTGTTCGCCCGCACCGGCGAAGGCTCACGCGGCATCTCGTGCTTCCTGGTCGACAAGCAGACCCCGGGACTGAGCTTCGGCAAACCCGAGGAGAAGATGGGCCTGTCCGCGGTCCCCACCACCACCGCGCACTACGACGACGCGATCGTCGACTCCGCACGCCGCATCGGCGAGGAGGGCCAGGGCCTCCAGATCGCTTTCAGCGCACTGGATTCCGGACGCCTGGGCATCGCCGCGGTAGCCGTGGGCCTGGCTCAGGCCGCACTCGACGAAGCCGTGGCCTACGCCAAGGAGCGAACAGCGTTCGGCCGCAAGATCATCGACCACCAGGGCCTGGGCTTCCTGCTCGCCGACATGGCCGCGGCCGTCGACTCCGCCCGCGCCACCTACCTCGACGCGGCCCGCCGCCGTGACGCGGGACTCCCCTACTCCCGCAACGCATCCGTCGCCAAACTCGTCGCCACCGACGCCGCCATGAAGGTCACCACCGACGCGGTCCAGGTCCTCGGCGGCTACGGCTACACCCGCGACTTCCGCGTCGAACGCTACATGCGCGAAGCCAAGATCACCCAGATCTTCGAGGGCACCAACCAGATCCAACGCCTGGTCATCGCCCGAACCCTCGCCGGATCCTGAGCCCGATCCACAACGGCCCCCGGACGACTCCAGCGTTCCGGGGGCCGCGCCGTGCCGCCATGACGGAGCCGACGCACCGAAACCGCATCAGAGTCCCGTATTACGCTGTCGCACAACCGATCATGCGGCGGCAGAACCACACTCGCCCGGCCCCGGCCCGCACGGTCTAGGACGCAGGCCGACTCACCCCGTCCAGGCCGTGTTCGAGCAGGGCGAAGATCGCGTCGAGCGCAGCCCGAGGGTCGGGCTCGTCGCCGAGGAATTGGGGAATCTCCAGGACGTAGCGCGCGATGGCGCGTGCGGTGACGTCGTCTGGCTCGCGACCGAGTTCGGCGGCGATGGCCGTGGCCAGGGGGGCTTCGCAGCGAATCCACAACCGGCGGGAGTACTCACGCAGCGCGGGCGTGTTCATGATCAGTTCGGTGCGCCGGAGCATCTCCGGGCCCGGATCGACGAGGAACGGACCCCGGCCTGCCATGAACTCACGTAGAGCGGCCATCAGCGACCGGCCCGGCGGACGCTGGCGAACCGCGGCGAGCAGACTCTCCCGACGCTCGACCCCATCGTCGAACATCACCGCTTCCTTGCCGTCGGGGACGTGACGGAACATCGTCGGCACCGAGATATCGGCCGCATCGGCGATCTCCTTGATGCCGACCTGGTCGTAGCCCTTCTCCAGGAACAACCGTTCCGCCGCCTCGGCGAGTGCGCGGCGAGTCCGGGCGTTCTTGCGTTCCCGTAGTCCGGACGGCTCGCTGGTCATGTCCGAACTCTATCAAATGACGTAACTCACTCAGATTCGTTATCGAGTAACATTTGTTATTGAGTTACGTTTTCTCTGAGAGTTCACCACCACCGACACCACGGGAAGGGATGATCACGATGAACGTCAATATCGAAAACATCGACACCACACCGGTTCTCATCGTCGGCGGCAGCCTCGTCGGCTTGTCCGCGGCCGTTTTCCTGTCCTGGCGGGGCGTGCCCGTCGTAGTGATCGACAAGCATTACGGCAGCTCGCCGCACCCGCGGGCGATCGGGTTCACCACCCGCACGGTCGAGCACTTCCGCCAGGTCGGCATCGAGGTCCCCGCCTCCACACAGGGCATGAAGCCGCCGCGGCGAGCCCGGGTGGAGAGCCTGACCGGGAACTGGATCGAGGAGTACCCGTGGACCCCGGGCGGTGACGGCGCGTACGGGGCCGAACAGTCGCCGGTGCACGCCGTCGCCATCACTCAGGATCGGCTCGAACCGTTGCTGCGCGACCGGGCGATCGAGCTGGGCGCCGAATTGCGTTCGGGCACCGAACTTCTCGGCCTCACACCCGACGAGGACTGCGTCACCGCCGTGCTGCGACGCCGCGACGACGGCCACGAGTATACCCTGCGCGCCCGATACGTGGTCGCCGCCGACGGTGGCGACAGCGGGGTGCGCACCGAGCTGGGTATCGAACGGCACGGCGTCGGCCCGCTCTCGGTGCAGCGCAGCATCCTGTTCCGGGCCCCACTCGAGGAGTACCTGCGGCACGGGGTGGTCCAGTTCGAGATCGAACTGCCCGATCTGCGGGCGTTCCTGACCACCTACGGTGACGGTCGCTGGGTGCTGATGCTGTCCGACGACGTCGAACGCGACGCCGATCAGCAGATCGAGGTCGTCCAGCGCGCGATCGGCCGCACCGACATCCCGATCGAACTCGTCACCACCGGACGATGGAATCTGACGGCTCTGATCGCCGACCGCTTCTCGACCGGCAGGATCTTCCTGGCGGGCGACGCGGCGCACCAATTACCGCCCAACCGTGGCGGATTCGGCGCGAACACCGGTATCGACGACGCACACAACCTGGCGTGGAAACTGGCGGCCGTGTTGTCCGGGATGTCCGACTCCCGACTGCTGGACACCTACGACGCCGAGCGCCGTCCGGTCGCGGACCTGCGCCACGATCAACTCTTCGCCCGTGCCGATTACAAGGCGTATCTGCCCGGCGCGAAGTCCGACACCCCTGTGCTCGAGGATGCCGCCATCGAATTGGGCCAGCTGTACCGTTCCACGGCAGTCCTGGGTACGGACCCGTCCCTACCTGCGGCCGCCCGGCCCGACGAGTGGGCCGGTCAGCCCGGTACCCGCGCACCGCACCGGTGGATCACCGTCGACGGGCACGAACGCTCGACGCTGGATCTGATCCGGCACGACTGGGTACTGCTGTCCTGTGACGACCAATGGCGTTCCGCGGCAGCGCAAGCCGCGGAGAAGCTCGGTATCGGAGTCGTCTTCGAGCAGATCGGCACCGACGTGCAGTTCGAGGAACCCACAGTGTTCGAACACGCCTACGGCATCGGATCTACGGGGGCGACGTTGATCCGCCCCGACGGCTACATCGCCTGGCGTACTCCTGCCGCACCACGGGATGCGGCGCACGAACTGGAGAATGCTCTGGCCACCGTCGCCGCCGCAACCCGGGCCGAGGCCGCCGAGAGCCGGGTGTGAAGGTGATCGCACACGTACTCGTATACCGCTGCGGCGCAACCTATCACGTGCCGGAAGCATCCTCCGCCATCGCACGCACCCGTCCCAGCACATCCGGGTAACGCCGCAGATGGGCGCCACCGTTGAGATCGATGGTCGAGCCGGTCATCCACCGGGTCTGATCCGAGGCGAGGAATACCACCGCATCCGCGATCTCCTCGGGACGACCACTGCGGCCGAGCGGGGTGTTCTCCAGATATTCCTCGCGCAGGCCCGGCACCAGCGCGACACCCGCCACCAGCGGAGTGTCGACCAGGCCCGGAGAGATGGCGTTGACCCGGATACCGCGGTCGGCCAGTTCCAGTGCGGCGACCTCGATCAACATCAGCACACCGGCCTTCGCGGCGCAGTAGGCCGCCATGCCGGTGCCCGGTTGCCGACCGTTGAGGGAGGCTGTGCAGACGATGCTGCCGCCGTCGGCCAGATGACGTCCGGCATGTTTGACCACCAGGAAGGTGCCGGTCAGGCAGACGTCGACGGTTGTGCGCCAGCCGGCCAGCTCGAGTTCGGTGATGGGGCCGGGCACCGAGACGCCCGCGCAGTGCACGACCGCGTGCGCGCCCGACGCGGCGGCGAATACCTCGGCGACCGAATCCTCGTCGGTCACATCCATCCGCGCGGACGTCACCGCGTCACCGAGTTCGTCGGCCAGCCGACCCGCGGCATCTCCGTCGATATCGGCCACCACGACCCGATACCCCTGGGCGACCAGCGCCCGGACCGTGGCCGCGCCGATCCCCGACGCCCCGCCCGTCACCACCGCTGTGCGGACCTGCGGCGCGCTCACGCGGTCCGCTCCGCATCGGCCTGCGCATCGACCGTGGCCACCTCGGCGAGATGTCTGCTCAGGAAACGGATCTGGTGCGCGAGCGCGGGCTCGAACCACGCCTGCCCCGGGAAAATGTCGAAGTGATCGCACGGATAGTGCCGAACCTCGGCATGCGCCGCGAAGGCGACCTTCGCCGCCGGATGCGGTGGCGCGACCCGGTCGAAATCGGCGATCTGCATCAGCACCGGCGCACCGATACGACTCGCGCGCCGTCCCACCCGGTAACCACCGAGTTCCAGCCCGACCGCCGCGTCCACCTCGTTACGCCAGGTCGGACCGGCCAGAGCCAGATAACTCTCGTAATATCCGTCGGCGGTCAGCGCCGCACGTTCGCCCGGACGGCCGACCAGCGGCATCATCACCGCCGCCCGTCCCACCCGCGACGACAGCGCACTGCGCACGGCCTGCACCGTCGATCCGGCGATCGCCCCGGCCCCCACCTGCTCGTAGGCCAGCCGCCCCGCGGCCGCACCGGATACCAGCGGAACCATCGCGATCACCGCGCACACATCCGTACGATCCGCGGCGACGCTCAACGCGTGCCCGCCCGACATCGACACACCCCACAGCACCACCCGCGCCGCATCCACCCCGGGCTGCCGCGCGGCCGCCGCAACCGCAGCCCGATAGTCGTCCGCCTGTTCGGCCATCGAAACCCGCTGCCGCCGAGCACCTCCCGAGGCGCCGAATCCCCGATAGTCGAAGGCGAACACGGCCAGCCCGCAATCGCTCAGCGCCCGTGCGAACGGGTCCAGCCCGGAATCCTTCGTCCCGCCGAAACCGTGCGCCATCACCACTACCGGGCATCCTTCGGCCCGCTGGAAGGCGCCACCCGGGCTCGGCTCGAAAAACCATGCGTCACAGTCCGTTCCCTCCGATCGGAAGGTGATCTGCCGATAGTCCGTGCTCATCTGTTCGCCTCCTTCGTCGTTGCCTGCTCCCCCGCGTGCGACCAGATCGGTGGGCCCTGCGAGGCCGCACGGTGGGCTCCGGCGGGCAGTTCGCGAGTGCGCATGTCGTGCTCGTAGAGGAAGTAGTCGACCTGTTGGGTATGGCGCGGACGATCGAGCATGTGACCGGTGTAGCGCTGCTGGTCCGAGACGATCACCCGGTGCATGTCGGACTCGGCGGGCAGCCGATAGTGGCCGACCGCATACGCGCCGATCAGGCGCGCCTGGCATTCGACGAACGGGAACAGCGTCGGGGTCGACTGCGCGAATCCGGCGAACACCAGATCATCCATGCCCGGCAGGAACATTCGCTTGTACAGGTCGATCCGGTTGTCCGGGGCGCTGATGAAGTCGGGATCGAAGAACGGAAAGGTGATGTTGTAGCCGGTCGCGTAGATGATGATGTCGAAATCATCGCTACTGCCGTCTTCGAAATGCACTGTGCGCCCGTCGAATCGGGTGATATTCGGCTTGGGCAGCACATCACCGGAGCCCAGCCTCAGCGGCAACTCCACCGACTGTGTCGGATGTGCCTCGAAGAAGTTGTGATTCGGCGTGGGCAGACCGTAGTTCTCCGGTCGCCCCGCGGTCAGCGGCTGCCCCCACTGGGCGATCTTGCGCTGCCACGACAGCGGCACATGGGGACTCGTGCGGTAATACTTGTCGGCGGGACGACCGGCGATGTACTTGGGCACGATCCAGGCACTCGAGCGCGTGGACAGGGTGAGCCGGTTGCCCAGCGCCTTCGAGGACAGCTCGACGGCGATATCGGCCGCGCTGTTACCCAGGCCCACCACCAGAATTCGCTGGTCCCGGAAGTCCATCGGGGTGCGCGGGTCGATGTAGTGGTGCGCGTGCATCGTGTGACCGGTGAACTCGCCCGGGAAATTCGGGTAGCGCGGATCCCAGTGGTGTCCGTTGGCGACCACCAGCAGATCGAATCGCCGCGACTGCCCCTGTTGGGTGTCGAGCTCCCAGCCGCCGCCGGGCAGTCGCCGCGCGTGAGTGACGCCGTTGCCGAATTCGACGGCCGAGCCGAGATCGAAAGCCGCGCAATAGTCGTCGAGATACTGCTTGATCTGGGTGTGGTGCGGGAAGTCCGGATAACTCTCGGGCATCGGGAAGTCGCGGAAGGACAGCTGATGTTTCGAGGTGTCGATGTGCAGGGACCGGTAGGCGCTGGAATGACCGTTCGGATTGCCGAACGCCCAGTTGCCGCCGACCCGATCCGAGGATTCGAAGCACACGTACGGCACGCCGTAGTCGTTGAGCATCTTGCCCGCGGTCAACCCGCTGATACCGGCGCCGATCACGGCCGTGCGCGGTAGGTACATTCTCGATCCCTTCCGAACCCGTAGACAGATGAACGACTCTGTCTACAGTAGACAGAATCTCAGATCTGTCTACGGGTTGCTATGGTTTTCGCGGAACCAGTGGTGATCCGCCCTCGGCGGACCTTCGACCGGAAGCGGGGCGCGTGACCGAGGCACCGACGACACAGGTGGTGGACCGGCTACTCGACGCCGCCCAGGTACTGCTGGCGCGCAAAGGAATTCGCGCCACCACCGTCATCGAGGTGGCCGAGGAGGCCGGGGTGTCGCGGGCGTGGCTATACCGGCACTTCCCGGACAAGTCGGCGCTGCTGGGGGCGGCGATCGTGCGTCTGAGCGACAGCTACTGGAGTGATGCCCGCGCCGAATTGGACACCCTGGGCACCTTCACCGAACAACTCGTCGCGGGCGTGCGAATCGGCCGCCACACCTACGACGAGCCGGGCGCCCTACCGCTGCGACTGCGCATGACCGAACCCGAGGAGTTCGCCGCCTGCGCGGGCGCGGGCGTCACGGGTCTGGTCCCGGACCTGGCCACGTTCTGGCTGCCCTATGTCGAGGGCGCGGCCGCCCGCGGTGAGATCCACCCCCACCACGATCTGGCCGAGGTCGCCGAATGGGTCGCGCGGGTCTTGATCAGCCTGGGTACCATCCCCGGCGAGACGATCGACGCCGACGACCCCGCCGCGGTCCTGCGTCATATGCGCCGGTTCGTGCTGCCGGGTCTGCGTGCCGATCCACTGCGCGAATCCTGAACCGCCGCAGTACAGTCAGCGATCCCGGCCGACGCAACAGTCCTCCGAACACGATCGTTGCGACCCACCGCGTATGGGCACGCGGCACCGATGAGGATCGACCTCCGCCCCGGAATCGAACCATGACACGCTCCGCACACTGTGCGATCAGCCCAGTGCGTCCGGCACGAGATCGTGTACCGCTGCGGCGCTGCGGGCGAGCATGGCCAGAAACATGCGGTCGCCGCGTTCCGTGGGTTGGGCTGCGCCGCAACCGAAGACGATGATCAGCGGAGCCTGGATGAGCGCGGCGGCGTAGTCGCGGCGGCAGTCCTCCAGTGAGTAGCCGGTGACACCGTGCGCGAGCAGGGCCGCGTGGTAATCGGCGAGCAGGCTCTGCTCCGCGGCCCGGCGGTCGTCGACAGTCAGGCTGGTGGACAGCAGAAAAGCTATGTCGCGCAACGGTTGTCCAGGAGTGATGGTCTGCCAGTCGATGATGGTGGCGGTGCCGTCGGGGCCGAACATGACATTGTCCACGCGCAGATCGCCGTGCAGCAGGGCGAACTGCTCGATGGGGGCGACCAGCCACGCTCCGGCAGTCCGTTCGAGCCAGTCCAGCAGGGCGGATTCCGGTGCGGTGAGGCGGTCGGCGAATCGGTCCCGGAAGCTCGAAGTCATCGGGGCGAGTACCGATTCCATCAGCTCGCGATCCGCGTCGGTCGGCAGGGCGAGTCCGGGCTCGTCGAACAGCGTCTCGTCACACCAGCGCGGTCCGTGCAGGCCGGCCGCGGCGACGGCCACGGCGCGCGCCTGCGCCACGGTGCATCCGGCGATCTGATCGCCCTGTTCGGCGGGCGCGAGATCGTCCAGCAGCAGCAGGAACTCGCTCCCCGACTCGGACACCGCCGAGGCGTGACAACGCGGAACCGGCACTCGGACCGTCCCGGCGAGGTTGCGGTAGAAGCGCACCTCGTTGCGGAATGCGCCGGATCCGAACTCGCGCCGCGCTTTCGGGCCGGTAGCGAGTTTGGCGACCATGTGAGGCGGGAGGGCGTTCGCACCCCGATACCCCAGGTTCAGGCGGAAGGAACCCGCCATCTGGCCCGAGCCGATCGGCGTGGCAGTCACGGACTCTACAACTACGTCGTGCCCCGCATCACTCAGCAGTGCGGTGAGATAGTCCGGACTGAGTTCGCTTGCATCCGTGGGGATATCGTTGAGATCGGTCATCGGATCTCCTCGGTGTCACGGCGGCTGCGGTAGGCCGTCACGATCGGTTCCAGTTCTCGCGGTGAAGCACCGTGCAGGATGACACGGTCCGCCCCGAGATCGAATTCGGTGCGAATACGGTCCACGCAGGACTCAGGTGAGCCGGTGGCCGAGGCGGCGAGCCTTCGCCCGGAATCAGTTCGGCGATATGCGCGATCTGTTCGTCGGTGGCCTTGGCGTCGATCGCGCCCGTGGTCCCCCGCCACCACGGAGTCGTCCACGACGGCCTCGACCCGGTCGAGGTTCTGTGCCGAACTGTCGCCCGGCACACCGAAACACGATCCGAACGGTCATCGACGTAATCGGGGTCGCGTTACGCCGATCATCGAGCAGTTTTCGATCACCGCGCACGCCGCCGCGGCCACCGGACCCGCACCGATGCCGCTGACACCGCCGCTGACCTGTACGACTCCGCCGTCCAGCCGTTTCATGCGGGTGACCGTAGCACAAGTCCGAACACTTTTATAGACACTAGTCCAGACACTAGAACGGCCACCTCCTCCGGCGATCGAAACAGCGGATCAGCACCGCCGGGCGATCGAAGAGCCAGGAATCGACCGCACCACGCCCGCCTGCGACCGATCCCCCTGACCTGCACCTCAGCAAGCCTGGTCGGCAGGACCAGCCAAAGTATCTACGCCCGAAGCGAATCCGGGAGAAGCGAACGAATCCACGACCCGAAAGCCCAGTTGTCGCCGCATATTTCCGCGAATCTCCGGAAGCGGACCGGTAGCCAAGCGCGCGCACTGATGCCAGACTGCCCCGGGGCGAGACCGTCTCACTGGAAGAATTGCTATCGCAGAGGAGGGCTCATGCTCAGGGTTGTGCAGTGGGCGACCGGTGGCGTCGGCAAGGCCGCGATCGAGGCCGTGCTGCGGCATCCGGAACTCGAACTGGCCGGATGCTACGTCCATTCCGAGGACAAGAATGGCAAGGATGTCGGGGAGATCCTGGGCATCGATCCGCTCGGGGTCACCGCGTCGAACGACATCGACGCGATCCTGTCGCTCGACGCCGATGCGGTGGTCTACACCCCGCTGGTGCCGAATACCGAAGAGGTCACCCGAATTCTGCGCTCGGGCAAGAACGTCGTCACCCCGGTGGGCTGGTTCTATCCAGGTGAACGCGATGCCGCGCTCGCGCAGACGGCCGTGGACGCGGGCGTCACCCTGCACGGCACCGGGATCAACCCGGGCGGCACCACCGAACTGCATCCCCTGGTGCTCTCGGCGATGTCCTCGGCGGTCACCTCGGTGCGTGCGGAGGAGTTCTCCGATATGCGCACCTACAACGCGCCCGATGTGCTGCGCTGGGTGATGGGCTTCGGCGGCACCCCCGACGAGGCGCACAAGAGCCCGATGCTCGGTCTGCTGTCCGGCGGATTCACCCAGTCGGTCCGAATGTGCCTGGACACACTCGGTTTCGCCGAGGCGACGATCGGCACCTCGCACCAGGTCGCGGTCGCCACTGCCCCGATCGACTCGCCGATGGGCGTCATCGAGCCGGGAAAGGTTGCCGCCCAACGGTTCCAGTGGGATGCGACGATCGGCGAGCAGGTCGTCGTGCGGATCGCGGTCAACTGGCTGATGGGCGAGGAGAACCTCGAACCGGCGTGGGAGTTCGGCCCGCAGGGCGAGCGCTACGAGATCGAAATCCACGGCGATCCGGACACATTCGTGGTCATCCACGGCTGGCAGCCCACCAGCATCGCGGAGGGCCTGCGCCGCAATCCCGGCATCGTGGCCACCGCCAACCACTGCGTCAACTCGATCCCGTACGTCTGCGCCGCCGAGCCCGGCATCAGAACCTGCCTGGACCTGCCGGTGGTCGCCGGACGCGCGCATCCGGATCTGGCCGCCACGCACGGCTGAAGCCCCGGGCGGCGTCGAGAAGTCGTCGCTGCGAGACCGCCAGAATGCACGCATCCGCGTGGACATCCAGCGCGCGGCCCCGCATCTGTTCGCCGAAGTGCCGGTAGCCAAGTGAGCGTGGAGCGGAACTCGCAGCGCCTACCGATTCTGCGTACGCGAATTCTGTCGTACCCCGTTGATAGCGTTGGGGCCGTGCAGCTTCGATACCACTTCCGTGCGTATCCCACTACAGGGCAGCAGCGAGCGTTGGCCAAGGCGTTCGGATGTGCGCGGGTGGTGTACAACGACGCGTTGCGGGCGCGGCGGGAAGCGTTCGAGGCCGGGCAGCGGATCGGTGACGGTGAGTTGTCGAAGCGGCTCACTGAGGAGCGCTCAGCGGGAAGAAACCCCTGCGCGTCCGCAGGCATTCGGTCACTGATCGACCGAATCCTCCACGCCCGCAGCAAGATATGCCTTCAACGCGGACAACGTCGCCGCAAGCAACGCGTCCAGCGACGAGTCCGCGTCCTCCAGCCACTGCTCGTACGCGCTCAGCGCGAGCGCCAGCGTCACCTGACCGGCGGTGCGCGGCAACAGATCTCCGGGATCCAGTCCGAACCGTCGCGCCACGAAACTCGTGATCACCGCTCGCCACTGCTGATAGCGCAGCACCGAATGTGCTTGCAGGGCAGGCGTTGCCAGAATCAGCCGCATCCGTTGCCGATGTGAGGCGACCGCGTCGGGATCCAGCCGGTTGAACTCGATCACCGCCCGCTGCACCGCCTCGTGCACCGGCACGTCCTCGGGCATATCGTCCAGATGCCCCGCCAGATGCACGAGACTGGCGTCGAATTGCCCCCAGGGGATGTCGTTCTTGGACTTGTAGTAGCGGAACAGGGTCCGGCGGCCCACTCCGACCGCCGCGGCGATGTCGTCCAGTGACGTCGCGTCGAAGCCGCGCTCGGCGAACAGGCGGAAGGCCACCGCCTCGATCGCTCCGTGATCGGTGGCCGGGGGTCTGCCCGGCGATTTGCGCACTCGATCGCTCACTCAGCGAAGTTAGCAGAATTCGTCGACCCCCTTCCATTATGGCCTCCGGTGCCATTATTATCCAGATCACACATTCAGCACTCTGAAGGAGCGTCATGAGCGAGCACAACCGCACCGAATACGGCACGGCCGCCCAGCAGACCCAGGCCGAGGTCCAGCTCGACCCCGCCGACAGCCTCGTCGAGGACGTCTCGATCGATGGCATGTGCGGTGTCTACTGAGGTGAACGAGAACGCCTGTGCCGAAGGGGCATTCGATGCCCGGTCGGCGTGGCAGCTGGCTCCGACGGTCTCGCTTCGCAGCGAGCCCTTCGGGGCGCTGGCCTACGACTTCCACACACGCAAGCTGTCGTTCCTGAAGTCGGTGCAGCTGGTCGGCGTCGTCGAACAGCTCGCCGAATGCCCTTCGGCGCTGTCCGCGATCGACCGCGCCGGCGTTCCGGCGAACGAGCAGCAACGGTATGTGTCCGCGCTCGCCGCTCTGGCGCGCAGCAATATGATCACCCCTCGAAAGCCGGAGGCCCGCACTCCATGACGACTCTGCTTCCCGATCCCGCCCCCGCTCCCGCACCCGTCCCCCGGCTGATCGAGCAGTTCGAACGCGGGCTCAACGCCCCGATCTGCCTGACCTGGGAATTGACCTACGCCTGCAATCTGGCCTGCGTGCACTGCCTGTCCTCGTCCGGACGGCGCGACCCGCGCGAGCTGAGCACCGAACAGTGCAAGGCCGTCATCGACGAGCTGCAGCGCATGCAGGTGTTCTACGTCAACATCGGCGGCGGCGAGCCCACCGTCCGCAGCGACTTCTGGGAGTTGCTCGACTACGCCGTCGCCCACGATGTCGGCGTCAAGTTCTCCACCAACGGCGTGCGCCTGACCCCCGAACGCGCCGCGAAACTCGCCGCCACCGACTACGTGGACGTGCAGATCTCCCTCGACGGCGCGACCGCCGAGGTCAACGACGCGGTCCGCGGCCCCGGATCGTTCGATATGGCCACCCGCGCACTGCAGAACCTCGCCGACGCCGGATTCCGCGACGCGAAGATCTCGGTCGTGGTGACCAGGCACAACGTCAATCAGCTGGACGAGTTCCAGGCACTGGCCGACCGCTACGGCGCGACACTGCGCCTGACCCGGCTGCGCCCGTCCGGCCGCGGCGCGGACACCTGGGACGAACTGCATCCCACCGCCGCGGATCAGCGCGTGCTCTACGACTGGCTGATGGCCAACGGCGAATCGGTGCTCACCGGCGATTCGTTCTTCCACCTGGCCGCCTTCGGCGAATCGCTGCCGGGGCTGAACCTGTGCGGTGCGGGACGAGTGGTGTGCCTGATCGATCCGGTCGGGGACGTCTACGCCTGCCCGTTCGCCATACACGACACCTTCAAGGCGGGCAACCTGCTCACCGACGGCGGATTCGCCAGTGTCTGGCAGGAATCCGCGCTGTTCGAGGAATTGCGCAGGCCCACCGGCGGCGGCGCGTGCGCCTCCTGCAACTTCTACGATGCCTGCCGCGGCGGCTGCATGGCGGCCAAGTTCTTCACCGGTCTGCCGCTGGACGGCCCGGATCCCGAATGCGTGCAGGGATACGGCGAATCACTGCTGGCGGACCGCACCCCGGGCGAGACGCCCAAACCCTCGCAGGACCACTCCCGAACCGGCAAGAAGCGGGGCGTGTCACTGGGAATGCCGATCAGCATGCCCAGCCGCGCCTGCTCCGAAAGCCCAGTCTGACAAGGATTTCCCCCTATGCCCCGCAATGCCTGGTTCGAGACCGTGGCCGAAGCACAGCGCCGCGCTCGTAAACGTCTGCCGAAATCCGTGTACAGCGCGCTGCTGGCCGGCTCCGAGGCGGGCGTGTCCTACGACGACAACACCACCGCGTTCCGTGAACTCGGATTCGCACCGCACGTTGCGGGGTTGTCGGACACTCGCGATCTGTCCACATCCGTTCTCGGACAGGACATCTCGCTGCCGGTGATCATCTCCCCCACGGGCGTGCAAGCGGTGCACCCCGACGGTGAGGTCGCCGTCGCCCGCGCCGCGGCCGCCCGCGGCACCGCCATGGGACTGAGTTCGTTTGCCAGCAAACCGCTCTCGGACGTGCTCGAGGCGAATCCGCAGACGTTCTTCCAGTCGTACTGGATGGGCGACCGCGACACCATGTCCCGCCGCCTGCACGAGGCCCGCGACGCCGGGGCGAAGGGTCTGATCGCGACGCTGGACTGGTCGTTCTCCAACGGCCGCGACTGGGGTTCGCCCACCATCCCGGAGAAGCTCGACTTCAAGGCCATGCGCCAGAACGCGCTGAGCGTACTGGCCCGGCCGCGCTGGGCCTACGAATTCGCCAAGGCCGGAACGATTCCCGATCTGACCACACCGAATCTCGCTGCACCCGGGGAGAAACCGCCGACCTTCTTCGGCGCGTACTACGAGTGGATGCAGACGCCGCTGGCGACCTGGGACGATATCGCCTGGATGCGCAAGGAATGGGACGGCCCGTTCATGCTCAAGGGCATCTGCCGCATCGACGACGCCCGACGCGCCGTCGATGCCGGGGTCACCGCGATCTCGGTGTCCAACCACGGCGGTAACAACCTGGACAGCACCCCGGCCCCGATCCGGTGCCTGCCGGCCATCTCCGGCGCGGTCGGCGATCAGATCGAGATCGTGCTGGACGGCGGAATCCGGCGCGGCAGCGATGTGGTCAAGGCCGTCGCCCTGGGTGCGCGGGCGGTCATGATCGGGCGCGCGTACCTGTGGGGCCTGGCCGCCAACGGGCAGGCCGGTGTGGAGAACGTCCTGGACATCCTGCGGGGCGGAATCGATTCCGCGCTCCTGGGCCTGGGCAAATCCTCCATCCACGAACTCACCCCCGAGGACGTCATCGTGCAGCCGGGATTCACCCGGACGCTCGGCGGCTGAGGATGCCTGCGCTCGCCGCCGCACGCTATCCGGACCTGCCCGAGCGCCCGAGGGTGCTCGTGCCGGTCGGCGCGACCGAGCAGCACGGCCCGCACCTGCCACTGTCCACCGACACCGTCATCGCGACCGCGGTCGCGCAGCGGGTGGGCGAGCGGACCGGCAGTTGGGTGGCTCCGGCGGTCGCGTTCGGCGCGAGCGGCGAGCATCAGGGGTTTCCCGGGGTGTTCTCGGTCGGGACGACCGTCCTGACCGAGATGATCGTCGAACTCACCCGCTCGCTGGCCCTGTGGGCGGGTGAGGTCGTGTTCGTCAACGGACACGGCGGCAATGTCGCGGCGCTGCGCGCGGCCGTGGAAACCCTTGGCGCGGAAGGACACAACGCGCGCTGGCTACCGTGCGCGGCGGCCGGTGACGCGCACGCCGGATATACCGAGACCTCGATCATGCTGTACCTCTCCCCCGGCGACGTCGCGCTGGACAAGGCCGCCGCAGGGAATGTCGAGCCGCTCCCCGAGCTGATGGATCGCCTGCGGCGCAACGGGGTTCGTGCGGTATCACCCAACGGCGTACTCGGCGATCCGGCCGGTGCGAGTGCGCGGGCGGGTGCGGGACTGGTCGATCGGATGGTGCAGAGGATTGTCGATGAGCTTGGATGAACGCCCCGGGCGGGTCGCCTTCGTGACCGGCGCCGCACGCGGCGTCGGCGCGGCCACCGTGCGCGAGATGGTGCGCCGGGGTTACCACGTGACCGCGGTCGATGCCTGCGGGTCCGGACCGGCTTCGTCCGGGGTGCGGTATTCGCTGGCCTCCCCGGCGGAACTGACCGCGGTGGCGGCGACGGATCCGGATCGGATTCTGCCGGTGGTGTGCGATGTGCGTGAGCCCGAACAACTTCGGGACGCGGTCGAGCAGACGCTGTCTCGATTCGGGCGGCTCGATGCGGCCGTCGCCGCGGCCGGGATCATCGCCGGTGGTCAACCGCAGTGGGAGACAACCGAATCCGATGTGCGGGCGATGCTCGAGGTGAACGCGATGGGCGTGTGGAATACCGCCGCCGCGACGGTTCCGGTCATGTTGGCCGGGCCGGATCCCGCCGGCTGCCGATTCGTGGCGGTCGCCTCGGCGGCGGGCGAGCGGGGTCTGTTCCACCTGGCCGGGTACGCGGCGAGCAAGCACGCCGTCATCGGGATCGTGCGGGGCCTGTCGGCCGATCTGGTCGGCACCGGAATGTCGGCGGTCGCGGTATCGCCCGGCGCGACCCGCACCGAAATGCTCACCGCCACCGCCGCCCTCTACGACGACATCGACGATCCGGCCGAACTCGCCGCGCACCAAGGTCTTCGGCGGGTACTCGAACCCGAGGAGATCGCCGCGACCATCGTCTTCTGCTGTTCGGCGGAGGGTGCGGTGCTGAACGGGTCGGTGGTGCGGGCCGAGGGAGGCTTCGGCACGTGAGCGGCTCGTCCGGGCTCGCCGTGGGCACCGTCATCCGGCTCGGTGCGACCGTCCGCAGATTCGCCGAGGGTCGGCTGCTGTTCGGCGGCAGCCCTACCAGGCTGTTGAAACTACGTCCAGCTGCCGCCGCAATCCTCGGTGACACAGGCGAATTCACCGTTTCCGACGCGGTGACGGCGAGCCTGGCCGGTTCACTGCTCGGACTCGGGCTCGCGCAGATCGCCTCGGCCGGTGATTCGGTGCTGCTCGATCGGCTCACCGTCGTTGTGCCGGTACATGATTCGCCCGACCCCCTCCGACGGCTGCTGGCGGGCCTCACCGGCGTGCGGGTCGTGGTGGTCGACGACGCCTCACCGGATCCGCTCGCCCATGCCGAGGTCACGAAGGAGTTCGACGCCACACTCGTGCGACTGGAAGTCAACGCCGGTCCCGCCGCCGCGCGAAATATCGGTTTACGGACGGTGACAACACCTTTCGTAGCATTCTGCGATGCGGACACGGTACTGTCCGCCGACGAACTGCAACGCCTGCTGACCCAGTTCGCCGACCCGCGTGTCGTAGCGGTCGCCCCACGCATCCTCGGCCTGGAGGATTCCGACGCGAACTGGATCACCCGCTACGAGAACACCCGTTCCTCACTGGACCTGGGCCCCACCTCCGCTGTCGTACAACCGCTTTCCCGCGTCGGCTGGGTGCCCGCGGCCTGTCTGCTCGCTCGCGTGGACGCGCTCGGTTCCGGCTTCGACGAATCCATGCGCGTCGGCGAGGACGTGGATCTCATCTGGCGTCTGACTCGCAACGGCTCACTCGTACGCTATGTCGCCGACGTGACCGTCCGGCACGAACACCGCCGCACCCCGGGCCCCTGGCTCACCCGAAAGTATCTCTACGGAACCAGCGCTGCCCCCCTCGCCGACCGTCACGGCGAACAGGTCGCACCGGCGGTTCTACCTCCCGCCCTCGCCCTCGCCGCTGCCGGACTTCTCCTGCAAAACCGTTGGGCCACAAGGCTCTCGGCCATCGCATTCCTAGCCCATGCCAGGCACATCCACCACCGCCTACGCAGCGTCGAGGCACCGCCACGGCTACATGCCGAACTCACCACTCGCGCCGCCACCGACACCCTCCGCCAGACCTCGGCCCTTCTCCTACGCCACTGGCTTCCGATAACCCTTCTCGCCCTGCCGTTCTCCCGCCGAGCCCGCCGCGCCACCACCGCCGCGATCGTCATCGACACCATCACCGAATACCGCTCCCACACCCCGTCCGGAAACCCCGCAACCCACCTCCTGGCCCACCGTCTGGACGATGCCGCCTACGCCCTCGGCGTCTGGCGCGGAGCCCTCCGCCACCGCTCCCCCAAATGCCTTCTCCCCCACATACTTCGAAACCAACGCGGAACGAAATGACCGACGTGTGAATTCGGCGAAGCTACGACTCGGTTCTCTTCGAGTCGCCGCCCGGCACCCAGTGAATCGTCTCACTATGTGGCGTAGTTGATTCCGGCTCGACGGACTCGGTGACTTCCCGTGCTGCGGACCTGTCCGACCCACCTGATCCCATGAATGCGCTGAGATCCACCACCGCGTCACAGTAGACATCGGCATCATCCAGCACCGGCCGATTGTCGAAACCACCGGACCGAGCCAGCGAAGCCAACTCCTGAGCGAGGTACGAATACCCGGTCGGCCGCCCGCCTCTGCCGCTCACGGCCAGATCGAAACCATATCTCATCTCGAATCCCCCTCGAGAAATCTTCCCCCGTCCGTTGCCTGCTACGGCAGCCGGCAACGGATCCAACGAGCTTCCATCTCACCCGCAAAGAGTCTTCTTCCGTCGAATTATCTTGCAGACCAGGTCATGCCACGATGCAGCGATGAATTTGCCACACCGGTCGCGCGGAAACCTCTGCTACACAAATCTATCGGACAGATCACGTTCGTCAGGAAACGATCGAAGAACCAGGCGGCCACGCGTCGCCCCACTGCACATCCCGTGCGCGGCGGTACGTTTCGCCCTGCCTCTTGGAGACGAGCGTCGGGACGACGCCCTCCTCGGCAGTGCAGACCTGAAGCGTGACCAACCCCTTGCGCTTGAGGGGATGCCGGAGGATGCGGCCGCGAGCCTGGAGGTGCGGGGTGCGGGAGGCGATGACGTAGGAGAATTTCTCGTCCTCGTGGCTCAGTTCGGCGCCTTTGAGCCTGCGGTGCAAGGAGGTTCGGTTGATGCGGGCGCTGAAGTGGCACCAGTCGGAGCCCTCGGCGAGCGGGCAGGGCGTCTGGTGGGGGCAGGGGGCGACGATCGTGAGGCCGGCGGTCATCAGAGATTCTCGGGCGGCGAGGATTCGGCGGTGGCCGTCGGGGGTTCCCGGCTCGATGACGAGTACGACCTCCGCGGCCTCGGACGCCTGTGCGACCACCGCCGCCTGATCCGTGTCCGACAGTTCGCTCAGCACATAGGAAACGGCGGCCAGATCCACCCGGTCCGAAGTCCGCAGGTCCGTGACCATGCCCAGACGCCAGACCGCGGAACGGACCACGGCCTCGGCCGCCCCGGCGGCGAGACGTCGTCCGAGTTGCAGCGCCTCGTCCACCTGATCCAGCACGACGGCCTCGGTCAACGAGGGAAATGCATCCGCCGACGCCCACAGCGCCGCGCCGGTGCCGCCACCGATATCGAGGAAGGACCGCGGCTGGAAGTCCGGTGCGAGCCGGTGGAACTGCCCGAGCGCGTTGCGAACCGCCGCCCAGGTCGCGGGCATGCGGTAAGCCGCGTAGGCCGTCACATCGGCAGGCGAACCGAGGATCGGCGTCGCGGCGGGGCGGGGATCCCGGTATCGCGAGATCAACCGATCGACCGAGACGGCCAACTGCCGCTCGGGAACTCCCGCACATGCCCGTTCGAGCCCTCGGACGAGTTCGACAGGCAGATCCACCCTGAACATCCCTTCATATGTGCTGGCCGGACCGCCATTCTGTCAGGCGGCACACGCAGGCCCAGCACACGACCCCCGCCCTGATGCTCCAGCGATCGTGCCGGTCGATTCACCGATACAGACCGAACAGCGCACGGCAGGCGGCCTCGACGATCTCCTCGGGAGTCGCCTCGATCGCACCGTCCAGCCAGGCGGTGATCAGTTCGGCCATTCCGCCGATGAACAGCAGACCGGAGGTTTCGTCGGCGATCCGGCTGCGCCCCGAGTCGCCGATCCAGGAGCGCACGTCGACCGCCGATTCGTGGGCCAGGTGACGCAGCAATTCGGTACGCCTGCGGCGCAATTCGGGTACCGCCACCGATTCGACGATGGCGACCCGCCCCTTGCGCGGGTCCGCGACCAGCAGCTGCACGAACGCGGAGATCGAGGCTCGCATGCGAGCTTCCGGATCCTCCCCGGCGGCGTCCGCGGCGCTGCGACTGATCTCCTCGATTTCGACCGCGATCTCGTTCAGCACCGCTTCGAGCAACGCGTCGAGTCCGGTGAAACTTTCGTAGAAGTAGCGCTCGCTCAGCCCGGCCGCAGCACAGACCGCGGTCATCGTGGTCCGGCTCGACGGATCGGCCCACACCGTCAACCCCGCCTCGAGCAGGCGCGATCGACGCTCGGTCGCGCGCTCGGCGGCGGTGGCTCCGCGATAGACCCCTGACTGCACGGCCATGGCCTCAGCATGCCACAGCGAAAACGAACGCCAAGGTTGACAGGACATCCTTCCTGAATCAGGCTATGCGTGAGCAGCATCACAGAAAGCTGAGGAATCCTGATGACAGCCGGCACGCTGGAGACCAGACCGATCCCGACCCTGCGCCGCGAGGACCGCGGCCTACCGGTGATCGGGACGCTGCTGGAGTACACCAAAGATCCACTGGCCGTATTCCAACGCGAATGGGATCACTACGGGCAGGTCGCACCGATGTACTCACTCGGGCGAACATCGGCGCTGCTGCTCGGCCCTGACGCATGCGGTGCGGCATTGACGAACAAGGACGGCGCGCTGGCCAACGGGCCTGCCTGGTCGCGGCTGGTCGGCCCCTTCTTCCACGGCGGGCTCATGCTCATCGATTTCGACGAGCACAAGCGGCATCGCCGGATTTTGCAGCAGGCGTTCACCCGTCCTCGGCTCCAGACATACACCGAGCGCTTGCACCCGGCCATCGAAAAGGGTGTGGCGCACTGGGACGCGGGCGAAGCCTTCCCGTCGTACTGGAAGCTCAAGCAGCTGACCCTCGACATCGCCGCGGATCTGTTCATGGGCGGCGCCGCCGATACCGGCCCGGCCGAGATGGAGCGCGTCAACAAGGCGTTCATCGCCTGCGTGCAGGCCGCCACCGGGATCGTGCGCGGCAACGTGCCGTTCACGCGCTGGGGCAGAGCCTATCGCGGTCGCAAGGTGCTCGAGGATTTCCTGCGGCACTATCTGCCGGCCAGGCGAGCCGAGCAGACCGACGACATCTTCTCGGTGCTGTGCCATATCGAGGACGAGGACGGCGCCCGGTTCACCGACGACGACGTGGTGAACCACATGATCTTCCTGATGATGGCCGCGCACGACACCTCCACCATCACCACCTCCACGATCCTGCAGTATCTGGGCCAGCATCCGCAGTGGCAGGAGCGTTGCCGCGCCGAGGCGCGGGCACTGGGCCCGGCTCCGTCGATGACCGAACTCGAGGGTCTGGAGTCCATCGATCTGGTCATGCGCGAGGCATTGCGACTGCGCGCACCCGTCCCGGTCCTGGTCCGTCATGCGGTGAAAGACACTGTGATCCAAGGGGTTCGAATCCCGGCCGGCACCGACGTGGTGATCGGGATCCAGTTCACCCACCTCATGTCGCAGTACTGGTCCGATCCGCACACTTTCGATCCCGACCGCTTCGGCCCCGAACGCCGCGAGGACAAATCACACCGCTTCGCCTGGGAGCCCTTCGGCGGCGGCGCACACAAATGTCTCGGCATGCATTTCGGTGGGCTGGAAGTGAAGTCGATCATGCACCGGCTGCTGCGCGACTATCACTGGAGCGTCGATCCCGGCTACGTCGCGCCCATCGACTACCACTCCCTGCCGTTCCCCAGCGACGGCCTGCCCATCACCTTCAGACGCAACTGAGGATCCGCCGCTCAGCCCGACCTCGGTGCACCGGAATGCGACCGAAGCCGACCTCCGCCGAGTTCCGCGCCCGGCGAAGGTCGGCCGTCGGCGCTACATCGCCCCGCTGGTGACCGCCGCGGCCATTGCGGTGAGGCCCGCCAGGGCGCGCGGCAGTGGTCCACGGTGCAGGACTCCCAGCCGCTGGGTGGCGCGAGTGAGAGCGACGTAGAGTTCGGCCGCACCACGAGGTCCGTCGGCGAGGATCCGTTCGGGCTCGACGACGAGCACGGCGTCGAATTCCAGGCCCTTGGTGTCCGACGCCGTCACCGCTCCGGGGACATCCGGCGGTCCGATGACGACACCGGTTCCCTCACGACCCGCCTCGTCGCGAACGAATTCCGCTATGGCCGAGGACAATCCGTCCGCATCGACCTGCCGCGCCCAAGGCTGTACGCCGGACGCCCGGACCGACTCCGGCGGCCGGACGTCGGGCGCGAAATCGGCGAGCAGTGCGGCGGCCACACTCATTATCTCCGCCGGGGTGCGGTAGTTCACCGACAGCGATCGATACGCCCAACGCCCCGGAACGTACGGTGCGAGCATCGCGTCCCAGGAGCGTGCGCCCGCGGGCGAACGACGTTGCGCGAGATCGCCGACCACCGTGAACGATCGACCGGGACAGCGGCGCATCAGCACCCGCCAATCCATCTCCGACAGTTCCTGCGCCTCGTCGACCACGACGTGCCGGTAGGTCCAATCACGGTCCGCCGCAGCACGTTCGGCGAGTTCGCGGGTATCGCGTTCGATGAACCGGTCGGCGAGATCCTCGGCGTAGAGCAGATCGGTGGCGTACAGGTGGTCCTCGTCGTCCATCGAATCCTCGCGGCCCGTCATGAGATCCAGTACGCCCGAGGCATATTCGGCCTGCGCACGACGTTCGCGTTCGGACGAATCATCCTTCGGTTCGTGCGAGCCGAGCAGATCGACCAGCTCGTCCAGCAGCGGTACGTCCGAAACGGTCCAGGCCGCACCGTCGGCTCGCCACAGCGACTCGTCCGCGCCTGCGGCACACAGCCTTTCGGACGAGTTGTACAGCGATGCCAGCAGTTCCCGCGGCGTCAGGATCGGCCAGAGTTCGTCCAGTGCCGCGAGATATTCGCGATTCTCCGCGAGCTCGGCGAGCAGATCACCCCGCAACTGCTCCCAGGCTTCGCGATCTCCACGGGTCAACCAACCCTTGCCGATTCGGCCGATGGCGCGTTCGGTGAGCACCCATTCGACGATCTCCCGGAACACCCGGCGAGCCTCGTTGTGCGGCAGCCCGCTCTCGCGCGCCTCCTGGATCGCCCACTGCGCGGTCTCGGCGTCGATCCGCACCGTCACATCCGCCAGCTCGATCGTGATCGGATCCTGCGGCAGCCGTTGCCGGTCGGCGATCGCGGCGACGAGCACGTCCAGGATCTTCAGCGAACCCTTGAGTTTGGCCGCGGTCGGGGTGTCCTGCGCGGTGACGTGCAGACCGGGCACGAGATCGCCGGTCGTGGTGAACACCACATCCGATTCGCCCAGCGACGGCAGCACCCGGCCGATGTGGTTCAGGAACGCCGAATTGGGCCCGACGACCAGCACACCGTGCCGTTCGATCTGCTCGCGCTGGGTGTAGAGCAGATAGGCGACCCGATGCAGCGCGACGACGGTCTTGCCGGTCCCGGGCCCGCCCTCGATCACCAGCACACCCGCGTGATCGAGCCGGATGATCTCGTCCTGTTCGGCCTGGATCGTGGCCACGATGTCGCGCATCCCCTCGCCGCGCGGTGCGTTCACGGCCGCGAGCAGCGCCGCGTCCCCGCGCTCGCCCGCACCAGGCCGGCCGAACACCTCGTCGGTGAATTCGACCAGCTGCCGCCCGCGAGTGAAGAACTGCCGACGCCGGCGCATATTCTCCGGCGTCGCCGCGGTGGCGACGTAGAACGCGCGCGACGCGGGCGCACGCCAATCGAGCAGCACCGGCTCATAGTCGTTGTCCGCGTCCAGCAGGCCGATCCGCCCGATGTACGCGCGCTCGCCCGATACGGTGTCCAATCGGCCGAAACACAGTTTGTTGTCCGCCACGTCCAGTCGTTTCACCTGGGTGGCGAGTGTGCGCACCTCCACGTCGCGATCCACCGGGGACAGTCCGTTCCCGCGCAGCGCCGCGCTGTAGCGCCGCATGGTCTGCGCTCGCTCGGCATCCAGGCGCGCGTACAGCCCGTCCACATATTCCCGTTCGGCTCGCAATTCCTCGTCGTACCCCTGTGCCGCCACACGCCCCTCACTTTCCTGACCCGACCACCTGCAGGTTGTCGCCTCGGCCAGCGATTGTGCAGCATGTACGGGGCCTTGCCGCAAGCCCCGGTGTGCGTTGTACAATAAAACGGGAAGGAAATGGACGGGTCTTTTCGAACTCGTATCCGTCTGCCCCGGAACACATCTGCGGCACGAAATTCCGATCATCGAGAAATTCGGCATCGTTTTCGTCATGCGCGAATGCCCCTCCCGTACAGACGGTCCGGGGGTGTCTCGTCGGATGGTCAACGCCCACAAGCATGTCCAGGCAATGACGATCGGCCCGCTAGCGAATGCGGCGGGCCGATGATCATGGAGAGTCCGTCACGCGGCGTCGGGCGGAACCTCACCGAAGACGAGCGCCGGATCATCGGGCAGCCAGTTGCCGTGGAATCCCGCGGGCACCCGCTGCGGCAGATGAATCTCCGCCACCGGTCCCGCCGCCAGATCCTCGGCATCCAGGATGACCAGATCACTCCGGTCGGTCGCCGGATCGTAGACATAGGACAGCAGCCATCCGGGACCGCCGGGCCGATCGTCGGCCGGCGCGAACGACGCCTCGGACGGATTGCGCCCGCCGGGGAACACGTAACTGGTCGCGTCGCCGGACTGCAGGTCGTAGCGGTGCAGCGCGCCGAGCCCTTCGGATTCGCCCGTCCACGCCGATGCGACCGTACTGGTGACGTGACCGAACCGCGCGGGCAGACCGGCCAGCCGGTCATCGATGCGCGGGAATTCCGCATGACGATCGTCGATCGGGCGCTCGGTCACCGTGCCGGTGCTCAGATCGATCGTCCAGCTCCACAGACTCCCCCGGGCATTCATGTCGACCCCGTCACCCAGCCGGTCGTATCGGATGACCTGCAGAGTCAGCACCTGCCCGCTCGGATCCTCGTACGCGTTGAGACCGTGGAAGACGTAGCAGGGCTCGATCTCGAACCACCGCACCGGAGCGTCGGGATTCGCGCGGTCCAGAACACCCAGGCGCGCACCGTATTCGGACTGCCAGGCGTAGGGCATGCCGGGTGCGCCCGCCCGGATCCGCGCCGAATCGAAAACCACCGGCAGATCCATGAATACGACATGTCCGGAGGTGAGGTGGAAATCGTGCATCATCGTCGGGGCGCCCACGTCGATCGGCTGGGTGAAGACCAGATTCCCGTTCGCATCCGCGCGGTGATAGGTCAGGAACGGGCGTTCGGTCGCGCCGTAGCCGAAGAAGTGCAGTTCGCCGGTGATCGGGCAGATCTTCGGGTGGGCCGTCATCGCGGTGTGCAACCGGCCGCCGAAGTCGTAGGTGCCCACGGTGGCGAGTTCGTGTCCGGGCCGCATGTCGATCTCGTACGGGAGCGAGGATTCCACCAGCGCGAAGGTGCGTCCGGCATGCCGGACAACATGCGTATTGGCCTGTCCGAACGCCAGATCGCGGTGGCCGGTTCCGTTGTCGCGGTGGGGATCCGCGGCGAACATGGAGGTGCGGACCCAGCGATTGCGATACGCGACCGCACGACCGCCTTCGAGCCGCACGCCGTGCACCATGCCGTCGCCGACGAACCAGTGCGCGGAGACGCCGGTGCGCGGATTCGGGCCGTTGCGCAGATACCAGCCGGTCAACTCGGGCGGGATGGCGCCGGATACCGGCAGCTCGGTTGCGCTGAGTTCGGTGGTGACCGGGGCGAAGCCGCCGAGTAGGTGGGGAGCCGTGGTGGTCATCGAAAGCACTTCCTTCACAAGTGAATCGGGACAGGTCGGGTCTCAGGCGATCGACGGATTCGCAGCCTTGGCGGCAGCCTGCGCACGTGCTGTGTACCGCAGGGTGAACAGCGCCGGGAGCGCGAACGCGGCGACCTGCACCACGGTGCGCGGGGTGTCGGTGTGCGCCAGGATCGCCAGCAGGAGGCAGCCGATGGTGAAGCTCGCGGCCCAGACACCGGTGATGATGTAGTTGACCCGGATGAATGCCGGATTCGACCACAGCTCCGGCGGGGTGGACTGCTTGGCGATCGGCAGCGTGAACGGTGTGCGGACCAGCAGGGAGATGCCCGCGACGATCATCAGCACACCGCTCGAGATCGCCGGTGAGTACGGGTGCAGCGGGGTGTTCGGGTCGACGAAAGCCAGGATCGTCAAGGCGATGAAGAACGCCGCCGAGCCGAGGTCGATAACCATTCCGGTCACGCCGCGACCGGCCCTGACCAGTCGGAATATCTCGATCAGCGATATGCAGGCGGCGATCAGCGCGGCCCACTGCCAGTAGTGCGACGGCACAACCGCGTACACGATCCAGGGGGCGAAGGTGCGCAGGAAGGACATGATGAAGTCTCCGGATATTTCGTAGCGGACATGTTGGTTGCGGATATTCCGGTGCCGGAATGTGCACTTATCCTGATACTCCGGTCCGGACATGTCAAGTCCGTAATGTAGGCTCCTGTCATGAGCCTCAGACACGCCCTGCTGGGTCTGCTGGCGGATCGCCCCGCCAGCGGCTACGACCTGCTGCAACGGTTCGCTGGATCGCTCGCGAACGTATGGTCCGCATCGCAGACCCAGGTGTATACAGAGCTGACGAAACTCGCCGGCGAGGGGTTGATCACCGCCGCGGAGGAGGGTCCGCGCCGGCGCAAGGAGTACGAACTCACCCCGGCGGGCGACGCCGAACTCAAGGAATGGCTCCGTGCGGCCCCGGCACGTCCTCCCGCGCGCAACGACATGCTCCTGCGGGTGTTCTTCCTGGGCCGCCTCCCGCGCCAGGAGGCCCTGGACCACCTGTCCACCATCGAGGAACGCGCCCACGCTCAGTACGAGGACCTGGTCAACCTGGAGAAGTCGACCGAATGGAGCGGTAACGACTTCTCCGAATACGGCCGGTTCGCCCTGGAATGGGGTCAGCGCTACTGGACGATGAACCTGGAATGGGCGCAATGGGCCCGCGAGCAGATCACCGACAGACACCGGACCCGCTCGGCGGGCAGTTCCGCACCGAAGCACGGGTAGCGCCGAAACTTCCACCGGCGGAACGGTTTCGGCACATCGACAGAGTCCGCCGTCGACGCTCCCGGACACGGGAGAAACAATCATTACAACGTCCCCAGCCCTGGTCACGCCGCTGATCGATGTAACGCTGTGCAGCGGCACATCAAGTGGCCGCCCGCCGCATCGGCAGCGAGCCACCCGATCACGGGAGACAACTGTGACGATCGACGACGGCCGGACGGATCGGCCGAAAAACCTTGCCGACAATCGATTTCGAACCGCGGGCGGGACCCGGACGCTCGGCGCACTGGTCACGATGCTGGCGAGCCTGTGCGGAGTGGGCGTCGGTGCGAATCAGGCTTCGGCCGATGCCTGGGTCAGCGTGCCGTGCCAATGGGCGGGCAGGTCCTATCCGTCCGGCGTCACGGTGCATGCGGGCGGATGGCCGTTCACCTGCGCAACCGATGCTTTCGGCGCACCGCGCTGGAATCGCGGTGCCGCGGATGGACATCCGGACACCGTGGACAGTCCCGGCGCGAATTCCGCTGCCGCCCAGGGATACAGCGTCGGGGCATGGCAGCCCGGGACATCTTTCTTCGACTACTGCGTCGGGGACGCCGCACTCATCCCTGGGACCGACTACGTCTTCGAGGCCGTTCCGTTCAACGGCAACACCTTCTGGCGCACCGCGGCACCCATGTCGGACTGGACCGTCGCCCCCGGCTCACACCACCGGTACACCTGGCCTACCTCGCGATACTGCGTCAACGGACTCGTGGAGTGAGTACCGAGACCGGAATCCGGTGTGCCATGGGCAATTCGGTGGATCCTTCCACCTGGACGAGAACGACCTTTCGGCCGTAAAATAGCTGACGGCGCCACCCTGATCCCACCACGACCCATCGGGATACATTCCCCACAGCCATCATTCTCGGCGCAGGGCTCTCACGCCCCCGACTATCCGAATCATCCACGGAAACAGCCGCATCGAAGCTCATGCGGCTGCGCCGTGCCCGGGTGCCGATCACACGGGCACCGAATCACAGATCGCGGAGACTCGTCATGGCATCGGAAATCCAAGAGTACCAAGGGGCTTCGCCGGATGCGGTCCGGCAGCACTACGACGTCGGCACCGAATTCTATCGACTCTGGCTGGATGCGGGCATGACCTATTCGTGCGCGCTGTGGGCCGAGGGCGACGACCTGGACCGCGCCCAGCGTCGCAAACTCGACTACCTCATCGCGCAGGCCCGCATCACCGGCGCCGAACGGGTCCTGGACATCGGCTGCGGCTGGGGCAGCCTGGCACGTGCGATCGCCGATCGCCACCCGCAGGCCCACATCACCGGACTCACCCTCAGCCGCGACCAATACGACTACGCCCGAACACATCCCGCGGATCGGATCGACATCCGTCTGGAGCACTGGAACGCGCACGGCCCGGACCGGCCGTACGATGCGATCTTCTGCGTCGGCGCGCTGGAGCACTTCGTGCGATTCGGGTTGTCGCGCAAGGAACGCACCGACGCCTACCGCGCGTTCCTCACACACTGTCACAGCATCCTGCACCCGGGTGGCGCGCTGGTGATCCAGACGATCGGCAAGGGCAACCGGCCGCTGGGCCCGGATTCACTCACCGACGTGCAGTTCCTGGCGAACGAGATATTCCCCGAATCCGAGCCGCCGCGGCTGGCCGAACTCGCCCACGCGGCAGAGAAACTCTTCGAATTCCGTTCGCTGGTCAACGATCGTCTCGATTACGCGCGGACCTGTGCGGAATGGCTGCGACGGCTCCGGGCACAACGCGTCGAGGCCGAGCGGATCGCCGGGGCGACCGTCACCCAGGCGTACGAACGCTATCTCGAGGCCTCGATCCGGCAGTTCGAGGCCGAACATCTGGTGCTGTACCGCATCTCGCTTCGCAAGGTGGCCACCTGACCCCCGCCGTCACTCCCCTGCTGAATCCTGTTGTTCCAGAATTCTTTTGGGGTGCATGCCGTCGACCGCACCCATGAACGGCGGATGGATGCTGTACCCCAGCATCCGCCGCATATCCTCCGACACCGCCCGAACGGTGCGGCGACCGACGGCCAGTGTGTACGCCTCCTGCGGCCGGAGCCAGGGCTCGCAGTACTGCACGGTCAGGCCCAGACGTGCAGCGGCCGAACGGTTCTCGCCGCCGCCGTGCCACAGCGTGCCCAGGTAGAACGCGCACGATCCGGCGGGCATCCGCGCGACGACCCTGGCATCGGACTGCGCCGGTTGCCGTTCGCCATCCCAGCGATGGCTGCCGGGCAGCAGCACCGTGCCGCCGTTGTCCTCGGTGAACTCGTCGATCGCCCACATGGTCGCGGCACTGAGCGCCGGACGCGGCCGGGGCACCGGATAGAAACCGTCGTCGTGATGCGGCAACTGCGCCCGCTCACCGGGCAGGATTTCGATCGCCTGGAGCTGGGAGAGCAGATAATTCGGCAGCAACAGCCGATCGAGCAGGGCCAGCACCCGGGGATGCTCGACGAGCCCGTCGCAGGCACGCGTCTTGTCGACCAGGTTGTACGCCCGCCTGGTCCGCTCCCCCTCGAAGGTATTGCGGCCGGTCCGGCCGAGCAGCGGCGCGAGCGCCGCACGAAGCCGCTCGCACTCCGCAGGGCTGATGAGGTTCTCCCAGATGACGTACCCGTCCCGCTCGACGGCCGCCAGATCCGCCGCCGCCACCGCCGGATCGATCGTCCAGGCCGCGCTGACGGTCGCTCGGTGCCGCCGCGCCAGATCCACCCGCAGATCGTCCAGACCGGTGATCACTTCGACGGAATTCGGCGGATGTGGGGAGGTCACGGGATGCTCCTCACGCAGTGCGGACGAACCGATCGGCCCACATCATTGTGAATTCCCCTGCGCGGTAGCGCAAGACATCCCCGACGAATCGTCAACGCGTGGAAGCGGATCGAGCGAGTACGTCGTCTCGTCCGATCCGCTGCCCAGCGCCGGCCGTCAGCGGTAGACCACACTCCTGGCGCCCACCATGCGGATCATGCTCAGGATCGGCAGGCCGATCACCAGGTGTTCGATCCCCGTGGTGATGCCGACCCACACGTCGTCGGAGAGCACCAGCGGGATGATCACCGCTGCGGCAGTGAGGATTCCGACGATCCAGGTGAAGAACAACCCGGGCGTGGGAGTGCCCGTGCGCAGCAGAAACCACAGGGCTCCGGCGAGTATCGCGCAGAGGAAGGCCACCACCGCGAACCAGTACGCATCCTCGGCCATCGGGTTCCACACCCCGAATTTGCCGCTCTGCGTGACCTTGGTGGCGATGATCTGGATGACCCACGCACACAGCCAGGCAGCCAGCGCCGTCACCACCGCCGCGGCCAGCACGCCTCCGATGAACTTGCCGGGGTCCAGTTCGGGCCCCTGGCGCTGCCGCTGCCGGGGCGGCCGATCCGGGTACTGCCGCGGATCCCCGTACTCGGCGTATTCCGGGTGGCGATCCGGATACTCGGGTTGCCGATTCGGATATTCGGGCTGTTGATATCCGTACTCGGGCTGCTGATAGGCGTCGTACCCGCGATCCCGTCCGTAGCCGGGCTCACGATAATTCCCCGGCTGATAGCCGGGTTCGTACCGTGCCGTGTGCTGGTCGCGCGGATCCCTGGGATTCAACCGCCGATCACCTCCGTAGAAAAGCATGCGTGTGCGTCGAGTGTAGGGCCTGACCCAATTCCTCGCTGGGAACTTCTACCCGCTATCGAGACTTGTTACACACCACCATGAACAACAGCCGTGAACGCGACGATCAAACCGGTTACGGCATAACGAATCCGGGCGCACATTACCGCCTTCGAGAATGACTCGCGATCTACCGACCCCTGCGGATGATTCCCGATCGTCACCGTGTCGAGCAGGAGGGTTGACATGCACCGAATCGATCCACTCGACGATGCCGAGCGTTGCCGGATGACCGAGATCCGGCCATCCGGCGGATCGACTCGACATCGTCCTGTCCCATGACAATCCACTGTGCCGCACCGGACCCGACCGGATGCGACCGGTCACGGTCACCGATAGAGGTTGATCGCGAGCAGCGCCGTCCAGAGCACGACCACCCAGACGTCGGTGCCGATCCGCAGCCATCGCGGTGCGGTGCGCACCTCCATGAAATGCCGGATGATCAAGCGGGACTTGATTATCCCGAGTGCGACGATGACCGTCACGAGAACGCTGTCCAGTACGGACCCGGCTCCCCGATTCTCGGGGGTGAGGCACCACGCGAGGATCGTGATCGCCACGAGCACGAGCCATACGAGCGCGATATTGCGGATGTCCGGCCGCATCCGGCGCACGGGGGTGGTGGTCTGGGAGTTCACGGGTCACCTCATGAGATAGAGAATGGCGAAGATGACGACCCACAGCAGATCCACCATGTGCCAGTAGGTCGCGCCCTGCTCGACCATCTGTGGTCGCCGCAGATCCGGATTCCGCAGTTCCCGCAGGACGATTCCGAGAATCAGAAGGCCCAGGACGAGATGGGCGAGATGGATTCCGGTCAGGACGAAATAGAAGCTGAAGAATTCGTTCGAGACGGTGAATCCGTGCGTGATCTCCTGATGCCATTCGAAAGCCTTGAGCGCCACGAACAGTACGCCGCAGACGCCCGCCGCGCCGATCAGCCGTTCCGCCGTCCGGACAGCCCCGCGCCGGACTTCCTGCACCGCTATCGCCACGAACATCGAACTGGTCAGCAGTACGACCGTATTAGCAACGCCCACACCGAGATTCAGATGTCGCTGCGCCTGCGCGAACTGATCCGGCGAGCGGTCCCGGAACACCATGTAGACGATGAAATAGCAGCCGAAGAAGAACAGGTCGCCCAGCACCAGCACCCACATGTCCAGGTCACCGGGAAGCCGGCTGGTGACCGGGGCCGCTGATTCCTCCAGCGCGTCGGATGCGTCTCGATCGGATATCGTCATCGCGCGTCCTCACGGGCGTAGAGGGCAGGGGTACCGGGTGTTTCGGCCCGGCCCGCATTCCACATGATGGGCAGCAGACAGCCGACCCAGATCCCGAAGATCACCACCGCGATATAGAAGGTGATCATGCCGTTCCAGGCGAACGCGCCGGAATGGAACACCCACATCTGCGTGGCCAGCACCTCGGTGACGATCTGCCAGATCGAGATATAGGCGAACCACTTGGGAAATATCCGATTCCGGTCGTAGAGAATGGCGATGGCGATCACCGCGTAGGCGGCCGTGAAACAGCCCAGTGAGCCGTTGTAGGACAGCATGCCCAGGTCGTAGAGCAGATGCAGGATCCGCGGCTCGCGATCCGGCCGGAATGTCGCGGTGAGCCAGCAGACCAGCAGAACGTGGAATCCGGGAATGGCGCCCACAGCCATACTGGCGATATAGGCATAGGACAGCACCGATCCCGACGACATCCGTTTCATGAAATATCCGATGATGCCGTTGGAGATCGCCGCACCCCCGGCGATCACCAGCAGTATCGCGAAACCGATTCGAATGGTCGCATGATGCTGGGCGAACCAGTGCGCCACCTGTATATCGGTGACATCCGGGCGCGGCGGCGGCGTGGCCCGGCCCATGAAGATCACCCCGGCCGAGAGCGCACCGTAGAAGACGGCGAAGATCCAGTAGCTGAGGTAGACGTCAGGGCGCATTGCGCGTGCGGGCGTCGCGCTCTCGGCCGGATCGTCCGGGGCGGTGGACGTCACGGTACTCATGCCGACTCCCGGGCCTCGCGACGGTAGGACGAGCGCAGCACGAAGAACATCACCACGACGAACACCGCGAACGCGATATTGCGCAACCAGAACGACACCACGCCGTTCCACGCCAGCGGACCGTCCCGGAACACCGCCGCTCCGGCCGAGGGAGCCATGAGCACGGCCGTCACCAGCGAATAGTGCGCCACCCATCGGGGGAATACCGGATCACGGTCGTCGAAGTAGATCGCCAGCGCCAGCAACACGAACTGGGCGACCAGCATGCCGATCGGTGCGATGAAGAAGATCCAGGCCAGATCGTTGAGCACCTGGATGAGATCGGCGGATCGGTCCGTGCGGAACGCGGCGACGGCGAAGAAGATGTCCGACAGCGCGAACAGGGTCGCCCCGGCCACCACGGCGGACAGATACGAGAACGCGAAGATGTGGCTCTGGCCCCGCATCCGCTGCATCCGGGCCAGGATCAGCACGAAGAACGGGACGATCAGAATCCCGCAGAGATTGAATCCGACCATGCTGAACCGGATCATCGCCGTGTGGTCGCGGTAGAACTCGGCCACCTGCGTGGCGGTCATATTCGGCGACATCGGCGGAAAGAAACCCGGAAACGCGGCGAACAGCACCAGCAGGACGGCCGCGACGGCGGGAGTCGACCAGAGGATCGCCTGCTGGGCCCGCAGATTCGTTGCCGCCGAGCGGTTCTCGTCTTCGAGGAGGACTTGCATACCCGCATTCCTTTCCGCCGGGCACGCCACCGCATCCGGAGGTGGATGCTCCGGCCACCGCGTGTCCGTGGCGGAAGCATCCCAGCATTCCTGACTGTAGTCAATATTTGTCAGGACTGTATGCTGCTGCTATGCCATCAGTTTCGCGCGACTACAAGCCTGACCACGGTCAGTCGAGAGCCGTTCCGACGCAGGCCCGCTCCCAGGCCAGCCGGAACGCGATCATGCAGGCCGCGCTGGCGCTGTGGCGTACGAAGGGTTTCGCGGACACCACCGTCACCGACATCTGCAAGGCCGCCGGTGTATCGAAAGCGCTGTTCTACGTGTACTTCTCGCGCCGCGAGGACGTTCTGCTCGCGGTGGAGGTGTTCACCGTGCACCATGCGCAACTGGCCGCCGAGACGGTCCTCGCGCGCCCGTACGAACTGGTCGAGCTGATCGCCGCTGTCATCGGGCCGCTGGAGAGCCAGATGCGCAACTATCCACCGGAACTGGTCTTCGAGACCATCCTGGAGACGTATCGGCTCGAGCGCCGCGCCCTCGCCGACGGCACCGCCCAGGATCAACTCACGGTCCTGTTCCTGACTCCCTTCCAGCAGGCGCAGCGCGACGGAAAGCTCCCCGCGCGAACCGATGTCACCCGCGCCGCGCGGATCGCCCAGACGCTGCTCACCGACAGCATCAGACGTTGGGCCGCAAGCGATTTCGGTAGCGAACCGCTCACCGAGCCGCTCGCCCGGGAGATCGCCGAACTAGTCTTGGGCGTTAATCATTAGAATTTTCGGATTCCTGCCACCTTTCGCGAATTATTTCGTCGCAGTCCGGATTTTGCCGGGGAGAAACCATCCGAGCCGCTCGCGCCGACACCCCAGGCCCGAGGCCAACTCCGCTGCCGATGACGGGGATCGCATCCGGATCCGCGTGGCGATCTGCGACGGGATGGATCTACATCACATTTAGTTAGTAGTTAGTAACTGATAACTTGTCACCATGGCCGAACGGATGAGCGGAACCGAACGACGAGCCCAGGTACGGGCCATCGCAGCGAAAGAGTTCGCGGAGCATGGATTGCACGGGGCATCGACCGAGGCGATCGCGAAAAGTGCGGGGATCACGCAGGCGTACATCTTCCGCATGTTCGGCACGAAGAAAGCCCTGTTCCTGGAGCTCGTCGAGGCGGCCTTCGAATCCGTCAGCGACGGTATGCGAGCGGCGGGCGCGGGAAAGGCCGGGCTGGAAGCACTCTCGGCGATGGGCGGCCAGTACTTCGACCAGCTGACCGATCGGACCGGGTTACTACTGCAACTTCAAGGCTTCGCCGCCTGTGGCGACCCGGAGGTGCGCGACGCGGTACGAGCGTGTTTCGCGCGGATGTGGGGCACGGCCGAGGACGGCACGGGTCTGGAACCGGTGACGGTGAAGACGTTCCTCGCCTTCGGGATGCTGCTGAACGTCGGCGCCGCAATGGATGTCGAGCAGGTCGACGCGGCATGGGCCGACGGTGTCCGCACCCGAATCCAGTCGGGCTTGTTCGCGCACGTCACCACCGAGGCGAATCGGTGAACACCCGCCTCGACGACTCCAGCGATGTCACCGCCCGGGACGGGCGGTTGAGCGTCGCGCTGTTCTGTACGGCGTTGTCGGGAGCGGTGATCGGCAGTGTCGGAGCGCCACTGATCACTCCGGTCGCCACCGGAATGCACGTATCCCTCGATGCCGCGCAGTGGACCCTGACGGTGACTCTGTTCATCGGTGCGATCGCGGGCCCGGTTCTGGGCAGGCTCGGCAGCGGCCCGTACCGTCGCACCACGATCCTGGCCACCCTGGCCCTGGTCGCGGTGGGCTGCTGACGGTACTGCCACTTCCGTTCGCGGCCTTGTTGATCGGGCGCGGTCTGCAGGGGCTCGCGGTCGGGCGCTGCTGATGAGCGTCGCCCGCACACACCTGCCACCGGAGCGTTCGGCATCGACGATCGCGGCGTTGTCGGTCGCCTCGACTGTGGGCATCGGGGTCGGCTACCCGGTGATCAGCCTGCTCGATCAACTCGCAGGGCTGCGTGCCGCATACGGACTCGGATTTCTGCTTTCCATTGCCGCGCTTGCCATCGCCTGGCGGGTACTGCCAGTTGAAGCGCCCGGCGAGCGGCCCCGGATCGACGTCGCCGGCGCCCTGCTGCTCGCTCTCGGGACACTCGGGCTGCTACTTGTCCTCGCCCAACCTTCGTTGTGGGCGACCGCATGGCTGGCCGGTGGCATTCTCGTCGGCTCTCTCGCGATCCTGGCCCTCTGGGCGATCGTCGAAATGCGCACCGCCGCACCGCTGGTGAACCTGCGATTGCTCGGACAGCGGCCCGTCCTGCGCGCGAACCTGGCGATGTTCATCGTCGGGATAGGGCTGTATCTGCTGTTCAGTCTGCTCACGCGCTATGTGCAGACACCCGCCGGCGCGCACTACGGATTCGCGCTCCCCGGCGTCGCCGCCGGTGCGGCATTGATTCCCTTTTCCCTGATGGGGTTCGTCGCAGGCAAGTCGCTGCCGTATCTCGTCGCTCGCATCACCGAGCGGTGGGCGTATGCGCTGTCCACCATGATCGCCATCGCCGCCGTCGTGCTGTTCGTCGCCGCCGACCGCTCGTTGCTCGCCGTTCTCGTCTCGATCGCCCTGCTCGGTTTCGCAGTCGGAGGGGTCTTTTCGGTGATGCCCAAGCTCGTGCTGGTCGGCGTGCCCGGAGCGGAAACGGCCGGCGTGCTCTCGATCAACCAGATCGTCCGCAGCATCGGGTTCAGCACCGGCAGTGCACTGGCCGGATTCCTGCTCGCTGCCGCCACCCCGGCCAGGTCCATGCTGCCGACCTCGGACGGCTACATCACCGCGGCGCTGTGGGCGCTACCCCCGCTCGCCCTCAGCGCGCTGATCATCGCTGTGCGGCGATCCCCACGTCGACCGGCTCTACCGTCGACAGCGTCATGACTCCCGCCAACCGGGAATCCGGTTGGCACGTATCCCGAAGAGGAACAGCGGGATTGCCGCAACCGGCGTCCGCATCGCCGAACCGATCCGGCGACCTCTAGCTCAGACCCGGGACGGCATGCTGTCCCATCCGCGCACCGCGGAGGACGAGGAGAATATCGCCCGGTCGAGATCGACCTCCCAGTCCGGGAAGCGATTCATGATCTCCTCCAACGCGATTCGCGCCTCGAGCCGGGCGAGTGCATTACCGAGGCAGAAATGCGCGCCGACGCCGAAGGCCAGATTCTGGCGGGGTTCCCGGGTGATGTCGAAGACCGCGGCGTCGGGGCCGAAATGGCGCTCGTCTCGATTGGCCGCGCCGATCAGCGTCAGGATCGCGCTGCCCTCCGGCACGGTTTGCCCATGGAATTCCACATCGCGGGTGACGTAGCGCGCCGCCTGCAATGCGGGTGGTTCGAATCGCAGGATCTCCTCGATCGCGCCGGGCAGCAGGGTGCGATCGGCCACCAATCGACGACGTTGGTCGGGATGTTCGGACAGCAGTTTGCCCGACCAGCCGATCAGCCGGGTGGTGGTTTCGGCGCCGGCCACCGCGACGACGTTCATGAACATCAGCAGTTCGTCGCGCCGCAGTCTGCGCCGCTCGCCGGTCTCGTCCTCGAATTCGACGGTGAGCAGTTCGGTGGTGAGATCGTCTGCGGGATGGGCGATTCGCCAGTCCAGGAAATCGGCGAACACCTGGCCGTCGGTGATCGGGCCGTCCGGATTGTCGGTCATCTGGCCGCCGCGCTCGGTGCGCACGAACCGCTCACCGTCCTGCTGGACCCGGCGCTGATAATCCTCGGGGATACCGAACAGCATGCCCACGACCCGCAACGGCATCACCGCCCCCAGATCCTTGACGAAGTCGAGCGAATCGCCGCCCACCAACGGATCCAGGCAGCGCACGGTGAACTCGCGGATACGGGACTCGAGTGCGTGGATCTTGCGCGGGGTGAACGCCCGGGACAGCAGTTTGCGGTGGATGTCGTGGATCGGCGGATCCTCGAAGATCAGCACACCGGGCGGAATCTCGATACCGGATTTCAGGATCTCCAGCACGACACCTCGTGCGGAGCTGAAACCCCGGTGATCGATCAGCGTGTGGTTGACATCCTCGAATCGGCTCAGCGCGTAGAAGTCGTGAATCTCGTTGTAGTACAGGGGTGATTCGTCACGTAACCGGGCGAACATCGGGTACGGATCGGCGTTCAGCCCGGTGTTCCAGGGGTCGTAGTACAGCTCGTCGGTGGTGCTCGCGGTCATCGCTGGTCCTTGTCGGCGGGCCCGGCGCTCAGATCGTCAGGCCGTGCTTCTCGAAATGGCGGCTCAGCGCCTGCATGTACTCCTCGCCGTGGAACGGGCCGCGCGCGCCGATGGCCGCCTGCAGGAACGGGCCGTACTCCTCGTCGTTGACATAGGTGGACCAGTGGGTGATCTGCGCGTCCTCGTTGGTCTCGACGAAGCTGATCGAGTAGAAGCCCATGGCGGCGCCGTCGATCGAGGAGGTGCCCTCCCAGCGGTACCGCATGACGAATCCGTTGTCGGCCGCCCACAGCTTGTACTCCACCGGCTTCCAGTCCGGGAAGACCACCGAATACGCCTTGGCCTCGACCGTGGCGGCCAGATCGAAAGATGTGGCCACATCCTCGAGCACCAGTTCCTGCTCGGCGACGAAGTAGGGCGAGGTGTAGACCGCGTCGTCGGTGAATTCCCACTCGTCGTAGGTCTCGCCCTGCTGCACCTGCTGCAGGACGTATTTGTCGCGATAGTTCTCGGCCATCCGGCGGTGCTTGGCGATACGGTCCTCGGGCTTCATCGCGGACTCCTCCCGATCTCCCTGTGGCGGTGGATGTTTCGAAATATACACAACTGTATGTGAAATACGACTCCGTATTCGAGATTTGGGGACGTAGCCGACGCCCGTGATCGGCGACCTGGGAAGATGGGTTCGTGGCAGAACGATGGACACGACAACGACGCGTCGAGCACACCCGGACGGTGCTGCTGGACGCCGCCGAGGAGGTCTTCGCCAAGCAAGGGTTCGGCGGCACGGCCCTGGAGGACATCGCCGAGGTCGCGGGCTACACCCGCGGCGCCATCTACTCGCATTTCGGCACCAAGGAAGAACTCTTCCTGGTCGTCATCGAGCGGCACCTGCAGAACTTCCTGGACGGCTTCGCGGATGTGATCACCTCCTTCGACAACCTGCACGATCTGGACGTCGGCAAGATCGCCCAGCGGTGGCGGGAGCTGACCATCGCCGCACCGGACGCCGCCGCACTGGGCCTGGAATTCTCACTGTTCCTGCTGCGTAATCCGGACGCCCGGCACCGGCTGGCGGCCAAGCGCGAGGAGACTGCGCGATCACTCGCCGGGTACATCACCGATCATGTGGAGCGCCTGGGCGGCACGTTGCGGATGCCCGCCGACACGCTCGCGCATCTGCTCATCGCGATCAACAACGGCATCACCATCAACGGGCATATCGACGGCGCCGACCTGTTCGAACCCTTCCTGCAGATGGTGATGGCCAATGTCGTTCCTGGACAAGCAGATCCGGATCAGCCCGAGGCCGGTAACTCCATCTGCAAGTAGACCTCGATGCGCCGGATCCGGGCGTCCGCGGTGAACTCGTAGACGCTCACGGAGTTCACCACGCTGCGGAAGTCGCCGATCCGGCTGCGTTCCTCCAGTTCCAGGAAGACGATCCCCTCGGCTTCGGTGATTCGTTTGAACGAGCCGTCCCATTCCGCGGAGGATGCCCACCCGGTCAGGAATTCGGTGTACTCCGACCAGTTCTGCACCTCCTTGAAAGTGCCGACACGCACGAAATTCGGCATGTCCACCAGCTCGGCCAGCGGCGCCCACCCGTCCGGGCCGAAGCCGGGATCCTTTGCCGCCCTGACCAGTTCGCCGACGATCTGGCCGTACCGCAACGCGACGCGCGGCAATCCGGTGTAGCCGCCGATCACGGCATCGATCTCACTCATCGCCGGCCCCTCGGCTCGCACCGGCCAGATAGCGGTCGATCACCGAGTGGTAATGCGCGATGACGACCTCCTCTTCGACCAGTGACATCGATTCCAGCCGCCGATTGCGCAGCCCGGCCTGCTGACGCGGCATCTGTTCGTAATCCTGTTGCAGGGCAAGGAAATACTTGAAGCTGCCCGGTTCGGTGACCTCGATCGGCTCGGCCTCGAAGGCACCGCGATGCTCCTCGGGCAGCCACATCACGCTCACGATGTGCCAGACACAGCGGTTCGGGTCACCGTCCGGATGCGGCTCGGCCTTGATGACCGTCGCCTCGCCCGCGCGAACCGTCATGAAAAAGTTCGGGAAGAGCACCCAGCCGTGGTTGTCGCTCATCTGGGCGTCGGTCAGACCGCTCAGATCCAGGCCCATCCCCGAGAGCGTCTCGCGGGTGGCGCGTTGCAGGAGGGTTCGCGCGGTGACTCCCTCGGGAAAATTCAGCTCCCCCTTGTCATCTCGATAGGAGGCGACCAACTCCCGGAAGCGCGGTAGGGCCGCCTGCACCGACGGGAAGGTCTCCGGAAGCTCCAGAATCCCTTCGACCTGCTCCTCGGGACCGTACTTCTCGGCATCGGCGACCTCGAACGGAGCCATCGAGACGCTGTGCTCGTCGAAGAACTTGTAGCGACTGTTCGCCGGATCGATCATGATGACGCGCAGCAGCTGCGGATGGATACCCGAGATGTGATACCCCTCCTCGAAGGCGTCCATCACGACTTTCCAGTTGCAGTTCAACGCCTCTCGCACATCCAGCACGGTGACCATCTCGTCCAGATGGTAGGGCTCGAGCAGGTCGGCGACCTCCTGGCCGAGGTATTCGAGCAGAGGCGCGGCCTCGGGATCGGGATTGAGGAACAGGAATCCACCGAAGCAGTCGACCGACACCGGCAGCAGCGACAGGCCCTCCTTGTCCGGGGAGGACACGACGTTCTCCTGCTCGCGCAGCACACCGCGAAGGCGACCGTCCAGGTCGTAGGACCACAGATGGTACGGGCACAGGAAACGTTTCATATTCCCCTGCCCGGTGCACAGCAGATTGCCGCGATGCCGGCCAGCCCCGCCCCGGCATCGACCCACTCCCCCGGCTTCGTCGACTGCATCTCCGTCCTCCTCTGCGGTTGCGGCGCGCGATGGTGATCGCCACCACAACTGTACAGAGATGTATCTGAGATACAAGTCTGTATATGAGACGAAAAAGGTTGTCGGTGAGGGCCGTTAGAGTGGTCGCACCTCCGGTTCTCGGCGAGGAAGGACGGCATGACCAAGACCGATTTCCGTAAGACGCTGGACTCCTATCGAGCCAGGTCCGGGCAGCTCCGCGTGCTCGAGGTCCCGCCGCTGCGCTACGTCATGGTCGACGGCCGGGGCGATCCGAACACCTCGCCGGAGTTCACCGCGGCGGCCGAGGCGCTGTATCCGGTGGCGTACAAGCTCAAGTTCGCCAGCAAGCAGGATCTCGGCCGCGACTACGTCGTGATGCCGCTGGAAGGACTGTGGTGGTCCGAGCAGATGGAGACGTTCACCTCTGCCCGAGACAAGTCCCGTTGGAACTGGACGATCATGTCGATGGTTCCGGACTGGATCACCGGCGAGATGTTCGAGGCCGCCGTCAGCGCGGCCGCGGTGAAGAATCCGGCGGTGCCGGAGCGGGTACGCCTGGAGACCCTCGACGAAGGCCGGTGCGTACAGACATTGCACATCGGCCCGTTCGACGACGAGGCCGAGACCCTGGCCAGGATGCACCAGGAGTTCATCCCCGAATCCGGCCTCGCGATGACCGGCCGACACCACGAGATCTACCTGAACGACTTCCGCCGAACAGCCCCGGCCAGACTACGCACCATCCTGCGCCAGCCGGTCGAGGCGATCGCATGTTCCGAGGTCTGAACGGTGCTCCGGGAGAACGGATTCCGGTGAGAACGGCTCAGGCGGCTGTGGCGATGTGTTCGGCGGAGCCGCCGATCACCGCCGACTCCGCACCGGTCAGGGTGCGAATGAATGCCAGCTGCGCCTCGCGGCCGTGGGCGGCGGCGCGCTCGAATTGTCCCGGCACGGCACGGGTCCAGACGGTACGGACGAGGTTGAAAGGTATGCGCAGCAACGGATACCACGGCACGGCAGCCGGAGGCAGACCCAGTTTCCGCATCGCACCGGATCCCAGGAACATGGTGGCGATCGACAGATGCTGGGAGCGCGCGAGACGGCGGCGCGGTCCGGTGAGATGGCGGTAGTGCCAGCCCCCGGGGACGGACCGCGGCGCGGCGGGGTGCCGAGTCGGAATGGTCGAATCCATGATCTCTCCTTCGCAGCAGATGTCAGCACATCGATCGGGGCTGCGCGCCACACCCGTCATACTTCTGGCAAGATCCTCTACCAGAATAACGAATTTGGCAAGATCACTTTCCAGAAACCGCCGCTGATCGTCGCCGCTCACTCCACCGGAGTCGCCGCCCGGCGACGGCGCAGGACGATCAGCCCGGCGACCACGAGAACCAGTACGACGAGTCCGGCGAGGAGATAGGTGGGTCCGCGCAGCGACTGTTCGAGGCTGTGCCAGTTGGCCCCGACGGCATAGCCCGCCACGGCCAGCGCCGCAGTCCACGGCAGACACCCGGCGAGGGTGTACGCGCCGAAGCGCACCGGCGGCATCGCGGCGATTCCGGCGGGCAGGGAGATGAAAGTGCGGATACCGGGGAGCAGGCGCGCCCAGAACACCGACATCGCGCCACGACGCACGAACCAGTCCTGAGCGCGGTCGATCTCCTCGGGCCGCAGCATGATGTAGCGACCCCAGCGGTGCAGTGCCGGCCGTCCGCCGTACCGGCCGACCAGCCACGCCACATAGCTACCCGCGACGTTACCGGCGGTACCCGCGACCACGACCGCGATCAGATTCGGATGCGGACCGCTGACCGCACCGGCCGCCAGCGCGCCGCCGAGCATCATGGTCACTTCGGACGGAATCGGGATGCAGGCCGACTCCGCGGCCATCAGCACGAAGATCGCGATGAGTCCGTAGGACAGAATCAGTTGCTGCACGACGCCTCCCGTCCACAGGTGCGGACAAGGGACAGGTCGGCAGGCGCCGCTGGGCAGCTGGGCACAGGTCTGGTCGGTATCACACCGCCACACTCGCCGACCGCCGCTGAGAACACGCTGAGATCGCACTGGGCCGTGGTCCGTGTCTTCACCGGACTTCTCAGCGGGGACACAGCAACGGATCATTACCGTCACGGACCGTGACGGAGACGACTGATTCCGGTGTCGGCGCAATCCGCCGGATGCTGAGCAAGGTGCCCGAGGTCACGGTGTGGTTCTGGATCATCAAGATCCTGTGCACCACCGTCGGCGAAAGCTTCGCGGACTGGATCAATATGACGCTGGGCGTCGGATTGAACCTCACCGCAGCGCTGTTCACCGTGATTCTCCTGGCGGTGCTGAGCTGGCAACTACGGCTCACTCGCTATGTGCCGTTCGTGTACTGGCTGACCGTGGTCGTGCTCAGCGTGACCGGCACGCTCTACACCGACATCCTCACCGACGGCCTCTCGGTCCCGCTCGCGTCGAGCACCAGCGTCTTCGCCGCGATCCTGGCCGTGGTGTTCGGCATCTGGTTCCTGCGCGAACGCACGCTCTCGATCCACTCCATCCGCACCACGCCGCGCGAATTGTTCTACTGGCTCGCCGTCCTGGTCACCTTCGCACTCGGCACCGCGGCGGGAGACTGGACATTGGAGCTGACCGGCTGGAGTCCCGGAATCTCGGTGCTGCTGCCCGCCGCACTGATCGCCGCCATCGCACTCGGCCGTCGACTGGGCGCGAATGCGGTGCTGTCGTTCTGGCTGGCCTACATACTCACCCGCCCGCTCGGCGCGAATCTCGGCGACTGGCTGGCCTCCCCCACCGCCGACCACGGCCTCGGCCTGGGCACCGCGGTGACCAGCGTGTTGTTCCTCGTGGCCATCCTCGCGACGGTCCTGTACCTGACCCGCACCCGCCGCGACACCATTGTCGATGAAAACTCTTCGCCCACACCGACGCCCACCATCGAACCGTCTCGAGAGCGGCTCATGCTCGGCTACTACGTGCTCGTCGCAATCGCTGCGGGCGCACTGCTGTTCTGGGCGTCCGCCCAACCGCACGCCGCCGCGAGTGGCAACGAGGAGGCCGCACCCGCTGCGGCCTCGACAGCCCCCGCACCGGCACACGCCCACTTCCCGCCCACCGAGATCGCCACGTTCCGCACCATCACCAGCGACACCCTCACCCTGATCCAGACCGGTCACCACGGTGCGGCCAAATCCCGGATCAAGGACCTGGAAACGGCCTGGGACCGTGACCAGAACACTTTGCAGCCCATGGACGGACGGTCCTGGACGATCATCGACGGCCGGATCGACGACGCGCTGCACGCGGTCCGCGCTGACACTCCGGATCAGACGACCGAAATCCGGACCCTCACCGATCTGCTCACCACACTCGGTTGATCAACTCCCGGCCCACCCGCGGGGTTCTTGCCCCCGAAATTCGGCCTACCACCGGAAATTCGGCGTACAACCGGCCGAGCCGCTGATTCGACGCGCGAGGAGGCGACGGATCAGCGGCTCGGCCGATTCTCAACCAGCGTTCTTGTACGCCTCCACCACTTCGGCCTGGATGCGGCCGCGAGTGGAGACCGAATAGCCGTTCTTGCGTGCCCAGTCCCGGATCGCGGCGGTCTGCTCCCGCTCGGCCGAGGAGCGGGAGACCTTCTGTCCCTTACTCTTCGAGACTCTTCCGGCCTTGCGCGCATGCGGCGTCCACTGGTCGAAGATGCCGCGCAGTGCCGCAGCATTGAGCACCGACAGATCGATCTCGTATTCCACGCCGTCCAGAGAGAACAGCACGGATTCCTCTGCCGGTGACTTACCGTCGTAGTCGTCCACGAGCTCGACTATGACCTTGCGGGCCATCGAAAAAATTCCCTTCCGTCGTGGTGAATCAACCAGAGCGGCAACCTTATCCCAGCGCCGATGACGCCGGACAACGGCATATGGCGGCCGTTGCCGGCAACGACCGAGCACGCATTATTCTGATCAGATGACCGATCGAGTGCCCTCCGAAAACGATGCGCTCAACGGGATCTCCGCCGGGCATCGGGCGGCGCTGGCCGCGCGCATTCGCGACAGCGATCTCGTCGCTCGGTTCAGCGGTCCGTGGACCGCGCAGACGCAGTGGCGCGGCGGTTTCCGGGTCGACGCGCGGGCGCGCACGCACACCGTCGTCTTCGACGAACCCGCCGATCTGACCGCCGAGGATTCCGCGCCGACACCGCACGAGTACCTGCTCTCCGCGGTGGGCGCCTGCGTCACCGACGGTCTCGTCCTGCACGCGACCATGGCCGGAATCCGGATCCGGCGGCTGTCGGTCACGGTGACCGGCACATTCGAGAACATCCTGCGGTGGGCGGAGCTGGCCGACGAGGGCAATCCGGGCTTCGGAACGCTGGAGATCAGCGGAGACCTCGATGCCGATGCCGATCGCGACACACTCACCGCACTGTGGAATCGCGCCATCGCCGGATCGCCCGTCGCCCAGACGGTCAGCCGACCGACATCGATCGTCTCCCGGCTGACCGTCACCCCGCAGGACTGAACGAACACCTCGCCGGCACGAGGTCCACGCTCAGTTGCTGATCGGGGTCTTCTGGAAGGCGCTGAACGGCGTCGGATCGTCCACCACGATCCGGCCGTCGGCGATATGTCCGGCGAACGCCCACAGATTCGCCTGTCGCGGCGCGGTCGGCACCGGACCGTCGACCGTGAAATCGATATCGTGCAGCACGTCGGTCTTGAAGTCGTGCAATTGTTTCGCGTGCTCGCGGAACGTCGCCGCGGTCACGGTCGGGAGTTTGCGCGCCTCCTGCGCGAAGGTCCACACCGCGAGCCAGTCGGTGGTCACCGAGCCGTCGTGCGGCGTCTTGATCCGGTGGTCGGGGTCGTACTTCGCCAATTGGGACTCGTACGCCTGCCAGGTCGGGAATCGGGTGGCGTCCTCACCCTTCTCCAGGGCGACCGAGTTCGGTATCCCGGAATCGGATACCAGTTTGATCGTCGGATCCTCCATCACGTTGTTGCTCAGCACCAGCGGCGTCCGGAAGTTCTGGTCGATCGCGGCGCGCAGCAGGGCGGTCAGTTTTTCCGGGGGAAAGATCATGCCGCCCCACACATCCGGATGCGCGGCTCTGACCTGCGCGATGATCGGCGCGAAATCGGTTGTCTCGGGCGGCACTTCGATGATCTTCACATCGTCCACCCCGGCATTGCGGTAGCCCAGCTTCGCATTCTCGATATAGGGCGTATTACCCGCGAACGCGACGTACACGGCCTTCTTCGGTGTGAAGCGCAAACCGCCCAGATAGGTCCCCTGCGCCGCGCCCGCGCAATTGAGCGCGGCGATCATCGACAGGTCGTTGTCGACGTCGGCGGAGGCACAGCCCATCGGGAACCAGTTCGCCACACCGGCTTTGCGGCCGATCGCGGCCAGGCCGTCATTGCTGTTGCCGCCGATGAAGGCCACGACCTTGTCCTGATCGACCAGCTTGCGGGCTCCGGCGACGACGTTCGCCGGTTGCCCCTTGGTGTCGTAGACGACGACCTTCAATTTCTTTCCGTTGATCCCGCCGGAATCGTTGACCGCCTTCTCGGCGACCTCGGCGGCGAGTTCGGGATCGCGGAACGCCTGCGGTGAAGAGGACAGCGGCGCAATGAATCCCACCTTGATGGTGTTGGGATCGTTGTCGTCCGAGGACGCGCAGGCGGTGATCGAACCGGCGATCGCCACGGCCGCCGCGGCGGCCGCGATCGTCCATCTACGTGTGAACATGGTCGAATATCGGCTTTCTGTGCAAGGGGATGCGCGGGCGTCGAATCGGCCCGGCACTACGGGTGCAGGTAGGTCTGTTCCACGGTTTCGGTGCGGTCGGCCAGTTCCCGCGCGGACAGGTCCAGAACCGTGCGCCCCTCGGAGAGCACGAGGGTGCGGTCGCCGATCGCCAGGGCGGTCTCCACGTGCTGCTCGACCACGACGACGGCCAATTCGCGTCGGGTGGCCTGCTCACGCACCACGCGGGCGATCAGCGCTCGCACCGCCGGGCTGAGCCCGAAGGTCAGCTCGTCCAGCAGGACCACGCGCACGTCCCGCAGCAGCGCCCGGCCCACGGCCGCGAGTTGCTGCTGCCCGCCGCTCAGGCTTCCGGCGGCGACATCACGCCGGGACGCCAATTGCGGGAACAGATCGAAGAATTCGTCGGGATCGATCCGCGCCAGCGACAGATTCTCCGCAAGGGTGAGACTGCCGAACAGCGAGCGCCCCTTCACCACGAGCGACAACTGTGTGCGGCACCGCCGGTACGGCGCGCCGGAAACCTTCGCACCGCCGATGGCGACGGTTCCCGCGGTGGGTGTGACGAATCCGGCGATGCCGAGCAGGGCGCTGGACTTTCCCGCGCCGTTGCGCCCGATCACACAGGTGACCTCACCCGCGCCGACGTGCAGGTCGAAATCCCACAGCCCCGTGCCGTTTCCGTAGTCGACGGTCAGCCCGGTGACGTCCAGACCACCGGTGCGCACTCGGGTGTCCGTCGCGGTCACAGTGCCGCTCCCACCGTGCGAAGCGACTGCGAGTCGTCGGGCTGCTCACCGAAGTAGATGGCGCGGACCTCGGCGCTGTCCAGGATCTCGGCGGTCGGTCCGTGCGCGATCACCCGGCCCTGTTCGAGGATGTAGATCACGTCGCAGACGGCGGTCACGACATCGAGATTGTGTTCGACCAGCAGGATCGCCAGGCCCTCGGTATCGCGCAGTGCCCGGATGGTCGCCACGACCGCGCGCCGGGCGTCCAGGCTCAGAGCCGCGGCGGGTTCGTCCAGCAGCAGTACTCGCGGCTGTTGCGCGGCGGCGCGGGCGAGGTTGACCCGTGCGTGCCACCCCAGCGACAACTGCTCGACCCGGGTGGCGGAGAAGTTCTCCAGGCCGTGCGCGCGCAGGATCTCCCGGGCGTGCGACCGCGCGGCACGCAGCGGTCTGCCGAAGCGAAACAGATCGCGCACCATCGACTTTCGGACCGCGATCTCCGCCGCGCCGAGGATGTTCTCCTCGACGGTGAGATCCTCCAGGAGCAGATAGTCCTGGAAGGTGCGGATCACCCCGAGCCGGGCACGGGTCGCGGCGCTGCGGCGTCCGATCTCGCGATCGTCCACCCGCACCGAACCCGAGCGGATCCGCTGATATCCGGCGATCGCGTCGACGGTCGCACTCTTGCCCGCACCGTTGGCGCCGAGCAAGCCGACCACGGTGCCGGGTTCCACGGTGAGTGAAACCTCGGAAAGAATTGTGCTCCCGGCGATTTCGACGGTCAGATCGCGAATGTCAAGCCGTGACACCGACATCTCCTTTCTCGGTGGCGGACGGCGCCGCAGCGGGCCGCGCGCCGCCGAGCAGAATCGTCAGAGCGGGCCGACGCCGTATCAATCCGTCACGCAGACGCAGGAATTGGCCGACCACGCCGTCCGGCTCGGTGGCGAGCACCCAGATCATGTTGGCGGCGAAGAACAGTGACAACCAGTCGTTGACATCCGGCGCGAAAGACAGGATGTGCGAGAGCAATCCGCCGGGCGCGAAGGCGCCGGCCAGGACCGCGCCGACCAGATATCCGGATCCGGCCAGAATGACGAAGGCGATCAGCGCCAGCGAATCCGCATAGTCGAATCCCTCCATCCGGACATCTCCCTTGGCGATGAATCCGCGCTGCACCGCCAGCAGCGCGCCGGCCACTCCCCACAGCACCGAGGAGATGACCAGTCCGATGAATTTGGCGCGGGCGGGCACGACGCCCAGCGCGGCGGGCAGCCGCTCGTCCTGTCGCACCGAGAGCACGTAGCGGCCGACCGAGGACCGCCGCAGATTCGCCACCGCGATGAGTGCGAGCAGCAGAATCAGCCATGCGACCACCGCGAATCCGCGCGGATTGCCGATATTGCCGATGTCGGCGCCGAAGATCGTGGTGTCCCCGACCGTCCAGCCCTTGCTGCCGTTGAAGAAGAAGTCCACCGAGAACACGATCGCCTGCAGAATCGAGGCCACCGCCAGCGCGCCGATGGTCACCTCGTAGATCCGCGCGTTGACGAACAGCCCGCTCAGCACGAATGCACCGGCGACCGCGGTCAGCACCGCCGCCAGGGTCGAGAGCAGCAGCGAACCGCCGCCGTCGCTCACCGCGCCGAAGACGATCATCGAGACCCCGCTGATGCCCAGCGGCAGCGCGTTGACCTGTCCGGTGTAGCCGATGGAGACCACGATGCCCAGGGCGACCAGGCCGAATATCGCCGTCAGGCTCAGTGCGTCGACCACCGTCCCGATGGTGGTGCCGATCAGGACGAGCACCACCGCCGTCCCCGCGACCAGCCAGGTCCATCGGATCCGCCCGCTGCCGACGTGGAAGACCGCCTGCACCTCGCGGGTGCCGCGTCGCATATCGGTGCGGGCGACCAGCAGCAACACCACGAGTGCGACGACATCCGGTACGGCACGGGCGATCTGGGCGTCGAGCAGTCCGGTGCACAACCCCTCGAGCACACCGGTGCCCAGGCCGACGCTCAGTGCGATCGGGAAACTGGTGAACCGGGCGGCCAGTGCCGCGCCGAGGGCCGGAACCAGCAGCGTGGTCGACGCGGTCGGCGACAGCTGCGTGATCGGCAGCAGCAGGATGGCGCTCACCGCCGCCAGCGCCCCGGCCAGGCCCCAGGCCAGCGAGCCCCACAACCGCGGATTGATGCCGATGGACTGCGCGCCCAGATCGGTATCGCGCAGCGCAGTCGTGATGTGCCCGAACGCGGTTCGAGTGAACAGCAGGTGCAGGGCGACCGTCGCGACGATCGCGACCCCGGCCAGCAGCGCACCGATCGACTGCACCCGCACACCGGCCACCTCGAAACCGCCCGCGGCGACGAACGGCGTCACGGTCTGCTGATGGTTGGTCCACACGATCCGCACCACGGCCTCGAGCACCAGCATCAGGCCGATGGTGATCAGAATCTTCGTCACCGCGGGTGCGTGCGCCAGTCGACGGCCGACCAGCGCGAAGAAACCCACGCCGATCGCCGCGCTGACGACCACGCCGATCACTATGGCCAGTCCGACCGGAATCCCCAACTGGCTGAACGACTTCCAGAACAGATACGCCCCGAACATGCCGAGCGCGCCCTGCGCGAAATCGATCACCCCGGTGCCACGATAGGCGGCGACCAGGCCCAAGGCGACCAGCGCATAGGCTCCCCCGGTGGACAGGCCGAGCGAGGCATAGGTGAGCAGATCCATCACCGATTCCTCAGATCGATTCCGCTGAGCCAGGTGCGGTACGGCGACGTGCCGTTCAGGTCGTGGTCGCCGATGCTGACCAGGCGATGCGGTGTCGGATTGTGACTGGCCAGCGTGCGTGCGTTGCGCCAGTGCCGATCCCAGCCCTCGGTCGCGTCCAGGGCGGAGGCCCCGCCGACGTCGAATGCGCGTCCGGCGGCGGCCAGGACGATGTCGATCACGCTGACCTGCGCGCGATACACATCGATCTCGACCGTGTCGAAATCGGCCTCGGTCGCCGAACCCGCCCGCACGGCGAGATCGAGATCGCCTATCTGCGAACCGATCCGGCGCGCGAGCGTCTCGGCGACGAAACGCGCCGAGCCGATCTCCCCGATCACCGTCTGGATGACCGGGTCCACCCGCGGCAGCACGGCCGCGCCCTGGCTGAAGTATCGCTTGCGGTCCCGGACGTAGGCCAGGACGTCGGTGTGCAGCCGGCGCGCGATACCCGCCAGCGCCACGATGTGCCAGAACTGGGCCAGCGAGGTGCCGTAGCTGCCGGGCGTGAGATCCTCCGGCAGTTGCGGAGTTTCGGTGATGTCGACCTCGGTGAACCGCGTCGTGCCGCTGGCGGTGAGCCGCTGACCGAACCCGTTCCAGTCGTCGACGATCTCCAGTCCGGGTGTCCCGGCGGCGACGATGACATGGGTGACGCCGTGGTCGCCCTCCCCCGCGGTGATCACCCAGTCCGCGTACAGCGAGCCGGTGGTGTAGTACTTCTCCCCGTTGACGATTCGCCGTTCTCCGGCGTGCGTGACGGTCGTGGAGAAGTGCGAGGCGTTCGCCGTGGACCGCTCGGTGTAGGCGCCGCCGAGCAGATCACCGGCCCCGATGCGCCGCAGCCACCGGGTGCGCAACTCCGAATCCGGTGCGTGCAGCAGCGATTCGGTGTATAGGAAGTGCGCACGCAGGATCTGCGGGAAGTTCGAATCGGCCGCGGCGAGCTCGAGCAGCAGTTCGGTCAACTCCGCCATGCTGATGCCGGAGCCGCCGTACTCGGGCGGTACTCGCAGCGCGCCGAATCCGGCGCGGCCCAATTCGCGCACGAGGCCGTGCGGCACCTCGCGCCGCGCGTCACGTTCCACGGCGGTGTCGGCGATGCGCTGGAACAGATCCGCGAATCGGGCGCTCAGCTCGGCGAGACCGGAAGTGGCAGTGGTGGTTTCGACGGTCATCGCTGCCTCAGCTCGCGCTCGCGACCGAGCGGCCGACCTGGTGGACGCGATGGGCTGCATCGATCCGATCGCCGTTGCCGAAGATCTTGTGGCGCAACGTCCCCGGCGTGTACTCGCGCTGGGCAAGCCCGCGATCCTGTAGCACCGGCACCACATGGTCCACCCATTCGCCCCACCAGCCCAGCGTGGTGATCGGCACGACGTTGAATCCGTCGACACCCGCGGCCACCCATTCGGCGACGTGATCGGCGATCTGCTCGGGCGTACCGGCGAACTTGCCCGGCAGAAGTCCGTTGTCCAGCAGGTAATCCCGCCACGACACGGTGCCCGGATCGTCCTGGGATTCCGCGGCCGCGCGGAAGATCGAGCGCACGTGATCACCCAGCCGGACCCGCTCGGCCAGTTCGGCCAGCGGTGTGTCCGGATCCACCGAGGACAGATCGATGCCGCTGCCGCCGCTCCAGAATGCCTGCAACGCATCGAAATCCACGTTCTCGCGGAAGTATTGCTGTTTACGACGCGCTTCCTCCTCGGTCGAGCCGATGACGGTCGAGAGCGCGACGATCTTCTTCAACGCCGAGGAGGCTCGGCCCACCGAGCGCAGCGCCTCGTCCAGGACGGCGATATCGGCGCGGGCGGTGCGCGGCGTCAGCGAGGGCAGGAAGGTCACCTCACCGTTGCGCACCGCGAATTCCCTTCCGGCCGTGGAATTTCCGGCCTGGAACAGCACCGGCGTGCGCTGCGGTGAGGGTTCCACCAGATGCGGTCCCTGCACCTTGTAGCGCGCACCCTCGTGATCGATGGTGTGGATCCGGGCCGGATCGAAGAACTGCCCGGTCGCCGGATCGTGCAGGACCGCGCCGTCCTCCCAGGAGTGCTCCCACAGCTTGTAGGTGACGTCCACGTACTCCTGCGCCCACGCGTATCGCTCGTCGTGCCCGACGATGGCGTCGTAGCCGTAGTTGCGGAATCCGTTGCTCAGATACGAGGTGACGATGTTCCACGCGACGCGGCCGTGCGTGTAGTGGTCCAGCGAGGACAGCCGGCGCGCGAAGGAGAACGGATGATCCTGAATGATGTTGCTGGTCACCGCGATTCCGAGATGTTCGGTGACGTGCCCGAGCGCGGAGACGATGGTCACCGGATCGTTCTCCGGGAACTGCGATCCGGCGCGGATCGTGGTCTTGCCGTCGCCGAAGTCCAGATCGTAGACGCCGACCACATCGGCGATGAACAACGTATCGATCCGGCCGCGTTCCAGGGTGCGCACCACGTCGATGTACGGGTCCAGATCCTTGTACCCGTACTGCACCTGCCCCTCCGGAGTGCGCCAGAAACCGTGGCTGTGGTGGTTGGGGGTCAGGTGCAGGAACGCGTTGTAGATCGGCGGCCGGGACATTCGGGAACCTTTCTCACCAAGCACTGCCGAACGCAGCACCAACTCCGGCCGACGCTGTCGGCCTCACATTATGAAGGTGATACTTACATGTATGCCCGATTTGCCGCGTCGGTATTAATCATCACTTGTTTAAGTGCGGCAGGCGAAGACGCCGGGTGCTAGCCTCGCTGCCCCGGCGTACGAAAATCCGGCCTCAGAACCAGAACAGAACCGCGTCGTGGCTGCCGAGATTCGATACCGACACGCCCACCGCCCGCGTGATGTCGACGATGTCCCCGGCGCGCACCAGGGTTCGCTGCGGAGCGCGCTCCACGCAGATCTGACCCGAGCCGACCAGGATCGTGATCCGGCCGCTCGGCCCCACCGGCGGAGTGAGCGTTCCGCCGCCGCCCAGTATCTGGGTGTGCATCGCCTCCCGCGCCACCGCATCCTGGCCCGAACCGACACGGGCGGAAGCGGACTCACTCGCGATGCCGGGACGGTTCACCGCGATGAACCAGCCGGCGGTGTCCCCGCGCAACAGGTCGTCGATCGTGACGCCGAGCTGTTCGGAAACCTCGATCACCGTCTCCAGCGACAGTCCCAGCCGACCGCGCTCCATTTGTGAGATCGCGCTCGCGCTCACCCCCACGCGACGGCCGAGTTCGGCTTGGCTCCAGCCTCTTTCGATCCGCGCCACCCGCAGGCCGCGGCCGAGATTCGCCGCACCCAGCGCCGAACGCCGCGCCCCGGCGGGCGCGTCCGAATCCAGCGGAACCCGCAGATGGCCCGTCGTGCGACCGTCCGCGCGGCAGACGGTCACCTCCCGCTCGTTGACGCTCAACACGCACTGGGCGGGCCAATTCCAGGACACGGCGTCGACACAGACGCGGGGCACGAGCCAGTGGCAGACCGAGGCCGAGGCGAACACCGCACACGCGCATTCGCGCATTCGCGCGGCCCAGGACGTCCCGGTCAATTCGTCGCCGACGTCGGTCAGATCGACGATCGCGGTCAGGCCCGGTTCCGCGGCGACGTCCTCGCGCAGCCGATCGAGCGTGCGGGCGTCGTAGTGCCGCGACGGACTCGCCGCGGCACCGATCCGGTCGCGGATGTCCGAGGCCATCTCCCGATCCAGGCCCCACAGCGCGTTCTCGCCGCGGATCAGCGGGCCCAGTGCACGATCGAGCCCGGACACCCCGAAACCGAAACCCGGCTCCGGGGTCGGCCCCGAGCCCAGGCGCATCGTTCGTCCCATTCCCCAGCCCACTCCGTGATCAGGACCGGGCCCTGGATGCGCCCGCGTCCACCATGTCTCGAACGTAGCGGATGCTCGCACGGAGGCCGACGTCGCCGGTGCGCCGCACACATCGGACCGGAGCGGTGCGCGCAATGACGCGGATCAGCTCACCGTGACTCGAACAGATCCGGCAGGCCATCCGAGACCTGGTCCGGGAACTCCGGAACACGTTTGGCCAGAAAGGATTCCACGCCTTCGCGAGCGTCCCCCGACGCACCGCGCAGGTAGATGGCGAGGGATTCGGCGCGGTGCGCGATCTCCGGGCTGTCCGCACCGAGCATGCGCCAGATCAGTTGCCGGGTCAGCGCCACCGAGACCGGCGCGGTGCCGGTGACCATCTCCCGGGCCAGCTCGAGGGCCCGTTCGAGCACCCGGTCGGCGGGCACGACCTCGCGCACCAGCCCGCGTTCGAGTGCCTCGGCCGCGGGCACCATCCGGCCGCTCAGGGTCCATTCCAATGCCGTGGACACGCCCACCACGCGCGGCAGGAACCAGGTGGAGCACGCCTCGGGCACGATCCCGCGACGCGTGAAGACGAAGCCGAATTTCGCTGTGTCCGAAGCGATTCTGATATCCGCGGGAAGGGTCATGGTCACCCCGACACCGGCCGCGGCGCCATTGATCGCGACGATCACCGGCTTGTTCGACCGATAGATCCGCAGCGATACCCGGCCGCCGGTGTCCGCGGGCGCGCCGCCGGTGTCCGGGTCGTCGTCGAGTACGAACGTCTCCCCGCCCGCACCGAGATCGGCTCCGGCGCAGAATGCCCGGCCGGTGCCGGTGAGCACCACCGCACGCACCGAGTCGTCCGCATCGGTCTCGTCGAATACCGCGATCAGACGTTCGCACATCGCGGCGGTGAAGGCGTTGAGCCGATCGGGGCGATGCAGCCGCACGATCGCGATCGGCCCCTCCCGCTCCAGCAGTACCTGGTCGTCGGCATTCACGTCGGTGTCCGAGCTCATCGCACCCTCTCGAATCGGTCTGCCGCATCACGGCATCGACCGCGACGCGAGGTATCGGTCAGCGTACCGTCGCGTTGGCACAGTGCCAATTACCGCAGAGAGGCCCGTGGCGCACACGGCGCCACGGGCCCCACGATCCGGATTCAGCCGATCAGCGCCAGGTCCTCCTCGGTGAGCCGTATGTTCGCGGCGGCGATGTTCTGCTCGAGGTGCGCCGGATCCGTGGTGCCGGGGATCAGCAGGATCGACGGCGACCGGGTCAGCAGCCACGCCAGCGCGATCTGCTGCACGGACGCGCCGTGCCGGGTCGCCACGGTGTCCAGATGTTCGGTCAGCAGCGGCTGGAATCCGCCCACCGGGAAGAACGGCACGAACGCGATCCCGGCCTCCTCGCAGGCGTCGATCAGCGGATCCGCATCGCGCATCGCGACGTTGTAGGCGTTCTGCACGCAGACGAACGGGGCGAGATCGCGAGCCTGATCGAACTGCGCCCGAGTGATGTTCGAGATACCCAGATGCGTGATCAGACCTTCCTCCTGGAGTTTCGCCAGGCCGGTCAGCGGCTCCGCGAGCGAGCCCTCCGCGGGTGCGACAGCTTCACCCATGCGCAGATTCACCACGTCCAGCCGGTCCACGCCGAGGGTGCGCAGATTCGCCTCGACGCTCTGCCGCAGGCCGTCGGGGGTCAGCCCCGGCGGTATCGCGCCGGCGAACTTGGTGACCAGCACGAGATCCTCCGGATACGGGTGCAACGCCGCATGCAGCAGTTCGTTGGCGTTCACCCCGTCGCGGTCGTAGAACTGCGAGGTGTCGAAGTGGTTCACGCCCAGTTCCACCGCGCGCCGCAGCAACGCGATCGCGGTCTCGCGGGAAGGCTGCTTACCTTCCGGCCAGCCCGTCAGCTTCATGGTGCCGAATCCGACTCGGTTCACCCGGAACGATCCCAAACGGCCTTCGCCCGTCGCGCGGGCCGATATCGTCTGTGCTTCAGTCATGGTCATCAGCCTGGCCGACCGGCAGATGCGGCGTCCGCATTCGGCAACAAGCTGCCACGCGTTGACGACCAGCGCGAACATCACGAGACTCGAATCATGGCCCAGACCCAGTCGGTCACCGTCGTGCGCGGTCACCAGGAACTCACCGAGCGCGCCGCGCACCTGTTCGAAGCCACCACGGTCAGCTTCGACTGCGCCGCCAAGGATCACGCGACCTGGCACAACGGCCGCCACCAGACGCTGCGTCCCACCGTCGCGCTGCGCAAGCTCTACCGGCCCTCGGCACTGCTGGACCCGTCGCTGTCGCAACATCTGCACACCATGGTCGAGCGCGGCGCGGGAGTGCGCATCAGCGACGACGAGATCAGCGAGACCATCCTGCTGGACCGGCGAGTCGCCATCCTGGCCGGGGACACCTCCTACGGACTGCGCAGCTACAGCATCGTCACGGTGCCCGAGGTGGTGCACGGCGTGGCGTCGCTGTTCGACGCAACCTGGCGTGCGGCAACGGATTTCGCCACCTACGACCGCGACCTGGACGAATTGCGCAAGCTCGCGCCGCGCATCCTGGACCAGCTCAACACCGGCGCCACCGACGAGGCAGCCGCCCGCGTACTGGGGCTGTCGGTGCGCACCTATCGTCGTCGCGTCGCCGAACTGATGAGCGCCCTGGGCGCGAGTTCGCGTTTCCAGGCCGGTGCGCGCGCCCAGGAGCTCGGCCTCATCTGAGATCCGGCGGACCGGGAAAATTAGAAAGACAAACTTGCAAGTTTCAACTGTGCAACCTAGGCTTCACATATGCGAGGCGACGAGGAGCTGCTGACCACGGCCACCGCGGTTCGCCGGGCGATCAGCCTGCTCGAGCGTCGCACCCGGGAGAGCCAGACCCGGGATCTGAGCCTGCCCGAGACCGCGGTCATGGCTCGCCTGGATCGCAATGGGCCGGACAGCATTTCGGGTCTGGCCCGCTGGGAACAGATCACCCCGCAGGCCATGGGCGCGACGGTCGGCGGCCTCGAATCCCGCGCCCTGCTGCACCGTATCCCCGACCCGGACGACAAGCGCCGAGGACTGCTGTCCCTCACCGAGGCGGGCACAGAACTGTTGCGCGCCGCGCGCGACGACCGAACGAAGCAGATCGCCCGCGTACTGGCCGACAACTTCACCCCCGCGGAGATCGCGGAAATCCGCCGAGCAGCGCCGCTGTTCGAGCGGATCGCCCAATTCCTCTGACCCCCTTACCCTTTCACCGCATCGGCAGCCGCGGCCGATGCCTGCCCGCGGCGTGCCCGCACGCCGTTGCCGAGGTACCACCATGCCCGAAACCCTTTCGGCGACAACATCTCTCGCCGAACGTCCATTCACCTGGCGGTTCACCGCACCACTGTTCGTCGGATCGGCCCTGAACCCGGTCAACACCTCCCTGATCGCGACCGCGCTCGTACCCATCGCCGCGGGTGTGCACGTCTCGATCGGGCAGACCGCGGCGCTGGTGTCGGCACTGTATGTGGCCAGCGCGATCGCACAACCCACCGCGGGCAAGGCGGCCGACGTATTCGGCCCGCGCCGCGTCTTCCTCACCGGAATCCTGCTCGTACTCCTGGGTGGGCTGGTCGGCGGGTTCGCCCCGACGCTGTCGATCCTGCTGATCAGCCGAATCCTGATCGGGCTCGGCACATCCTGCGCCTATCCGACGGCCATGGTGCTCATCCGACGCCGCGCCCAGAGCGCCGGACTGGCCCAACCGCCCGGCGGTGTACTGGGCGGCCTGCAGATCGCTGGCATCGCCACCGCCTCCCTCGGACTACCCCTGGGCGGCGTACTCGTACAACTCGCCGGATGGCGGTCGGTCTTCTTCGTCAACGTGCCCGTCGCGCTGATCGCGCTGGTGAGCACGCTGCTGTGGGTTCCGAAGGATGAACGCGATCGCGCGCGGCGCTACGCACGCGAGATCGCATCGCTGCTGGACGTCACCGGAATCATCGGATTCGCCGCCGCGATGAGCGCACTGCTGCTGTTCCTGTCGCATCTGCCGACGGTGAACTGGGCTCTGCTGGCCACCACCGTGACGCTCTGGATCGCCGAGGCGCTCTGGGAGTTGCGTGCGGCCGCACCGTTCCTGGACCTGCGGCTGCTGGTCCGGAACATGGCGCTGACCCGCACCTACATCCGATTCGGCATGGTGTTGTTCTCCTCCTACCTGGTGCTGTACGGCATCACGCAGTGGCTCGAGGCCGACCGTCACCTCTCCGAACTCGCCGCGGGACTGCTGCTGTTGCCGATGACGGTGATCGCCGGAGTGGTCATCGTGCCGATCTCGCGCCGCAATCTCGTTCGCGGACCGGTGATCTGGGCCGCGGCGGCCTGTGTGCTCGCCGCAGTCGGCGCGCTGTTCCTGGCTTCACCGGGATGGCCGGTGCTGGTGGTGGTCATCACCGTCCTGCTGGGATTCGCCCAGGGCGCGGCCAGCAGCAATCAGCTCGCCCTCTACCTCCAGACGCCCGCCGAACTCCTGGGCACCGCATCGGGACTGATGCGCTCGTTCGGTTATCTCGGCTCCATCGCCTCCTCGGCGATCACCGGAATCGTGTTCCACGACAACGTCTCCGACTCCGGGGTCGCGACGATCGCCTGGATCATGATCGGCGCCAGCGTCTTCCTGCTCGCACTCACCGTCCTGGATCGCCGCCTGCCCCGCACCGCGACGAACTGAATCCGTTCATACCTCTCTTCGAAGGATCACCATGCCCATCACGACCATCGACCCCACCTCCGCACTGCTCGTCATCGATCTGCAGCACGGACTCGTCGATGTGCCCAGCCTGGAACCCGTCGCCGAGATCGCCGCCGCCCTCCCCCGGTAACCGCACGGCCGACTTCGCCGGAACGTCGCGGGATCCGGGCAGGTTGTCAGCTGGGGTGCCAGCTCGCAAAGGGGCGGGACGGCACGAAAGAGACCGGCAGGGTGGCCAGGGCGCGGTGGAAAGGTCCTGGGCGCCACGCCAATTCGTCGGGCTCGACGGACAGTTCGATCTCCGGCAGGGCATCGAGCAGTTGGTCCACGCCGTCCTGGGCGATCAGATAGGCGGACTGGCGTGCGGGGCAGGCGTGCGGGCCCGCGCCCCAGGCCAGGTGGGATCGGTTGCCGGTGTAGTCGCCGCCGCTGATGGCCGGGTCGTTGTTGCACGCGGCGATGCTGATGATCACGGGCTGGTGCGCGGGCAGCCACACCTCGTCGAGCAGCACCGGCTGGCGCGGATAGGTCATACAGAAATTCGCGATCGGCGGGTCCAGGAACAGCACCTCGTCCAGCGCGTCACGGGTGGACAGGCTGCCGCCCAGCAGGCTGCCCGCGAAACGGTCGTTCGTCAGGATCAACAGCAGCGTATTGACGATCAGGTTGTGCACCGGCTCGACACCCGCGCCGTACAGCGGCACGAGTTGCTCGATGACCTCCTGATCGTCGAACCCGGCCGGATGCTGGACCAACCGGGTCGTCACATCGTCACCGGGCTCGGCGCGCTTGCCCGCGACCAGTTCGCTCAGCGCCTCGATGAGCATGATGTTTCCGGCCGCGGCATCGGAACCCTCGAAGATGGTCATGACGCCCGTGGCGACCCGCTGGCCGATATCTGGTGAGCACCCGAGCATCGCGTTGACCACCTGGAAGGCCAGTGGCCGTGCGTAATCCGCGATCAGATCGGCCGAGCCGGTCTCGCAGAACTGCGCGATCAGCGGCACCGCGATCCGCTCCACCACCGCGTGCAGACCGTGCAGATCAACCGCCGAGAGCGCCGCGACGTTCGCATCCCGGTAGCGCCGATGTTCCTCGCCCGAACTACGCATCGCATTGGGCCGCCACGCCAGCATCGGCTTCACCGGGCACTCGTCCGGGACGTCCTTCTCCCACGCCCGCGGATCGACCGGAAAATGCGCGGGATCGTGCAGGATCTGCACCGCGGTGCGATAACCGATCACCAGAGTGGCGGGAACGCCCGGCGACAGCTCGACCGGCACCAGCGACCCATAGCGTTTGCGCATGTCCTGGTAGCAGTCGTGCGGCATGGCAGCGAATTCCGGGCTGTACAGGGCGATGCGGTCGCTGTCGGTGTACATCGGCGGATTGATCATTCAGGCTTCACCTCGACCTCGGTCCGGTCGTGCAGATCGACGGTGCGGCATGTGGAGCCCGTCCGTCGGCGCGGATGTCTGTTCGTGCGTGCCGTGGTGCGACATATCCTCGATCAGGGTTGTAATCGGTTGAGCACGAGGGGGAACGGAGCACGATCGTATGCCATGACCTCGAATATCACTGAACCTCACCCCATTCCTGAGCCAGCAGCATAGCAGTGGTGATCAATTCCGCGACCGCACTGCCGAATCCGGCCGGGGCCGATATCGACGGAAGGATTCCTCGTCTACCAGCAGGTAAAGTATGGGAGCAGGTCAGCGGTCGGATGAGATGGGGCGTGTGATTGCGATGGTTGGCGGCCACGTTGCGATCGCCGACCGCTTCCGGCGGCTGGCCGGTCGTATCGTCGCCGTCGGCTACCTGATGGGTCTGATACTCGTCGTACCCGATATGGGAGATCAGGCCCGGATGGCCGCGACATGGTGGACCCCGTTCGCGGTCGCCCTGGCGTTCGGTCCAGGACTTGCCATGGGCGCGTTGAGCTTTCATTCCGACTCGGTGTGGATGCGGCGGGCCGCGGTGCTCGCGGCGATGGGTTATCCGGTGGCGACCGGGACCTGGCTGATCGCGTGGCGGCACATTCCGCTGCACGCCGATCAATGGCTCGCGGATGTCCCTGCGCTGGCCGGACTGTCCGCGGCGGTCGTCTGGCCCGTGTGGGCGAGCCTGCTGACGCTCGTCGTCGCCGCGACCACCGCCACGGTCGTCAACTACACCGGCCGTGCGCCGGAGGTCAACGTTCCGTTCGTGCCGGATCTGCTCTACGCCTGCGGCTACAGCGCCCTGTTCGTGGCCGCCCTGCTGATGTTCATTCGCACCGGCCGACAACTACAGACGATCCAGACCGAGACGTTCCGGGGCGCCGCCTCTGCCGCGGCCATGCGCGGCCGGGCCGACGAACGCGCGCGGTTCGCCGCGTTGACCCACGACTGGGTGATGTCCACCCTGCTGGCCGCAGCCCGCGGCAGCGAACGGGACACCGTGCGGCGGCTGGCCTCACGGACGCTGAACTACCTCGACGATCTGGAGCATCCGTTCGGGCGGGTGCTCGATGCGCCGGACACCGCCGCCCGGTTGCGCGCGGCTATCACACACATCGATCCGAAGCTGCCGATCACCGTCGAGGTCGTGACCGACGCCCAGCGGTGGGCGTTCCCCGCCGCGGCGGTGAGCGTGACCGCCGCGGCCGCCGGTGAAGCGGTTCGGAACAGCCTGCTGCACGCGGGCGCCGGCGCCTACCGCCATGTCTGGATTCACGTCGGCGACAACGGATTCCACGTGATCGTGACCGACGACGGCGTCGGCTTCGACACCGCCGCCGATCGCCCGGATCGACTCGGCATCACACTCAGCATCCGGGCCAGAATGCGGCAGCTGGGCGGTGGCAGCGCCGCGATAACGTCCCGTCCCGGCGCGGGAACCACGGTCCGGCTGGACTGGTCGGGCCCGCTGATCGATCGTCGCGCCGCCGTGAACGAATACGGCGGTCCGGTGGCGAGATCCCTTGCGCCGCTGAGTATGCGAACCCTGCTCGGCATGCGCACGCCCGCTGCGAGGGTGCTCGTCGGGTGCTATCTGCTCGCCTATACCGCCTCGATCGCCACCACCCCGGCGCTGTTGTCCGACCCGTGGCCGACCCTGGCCTGCGTGGTTCTGACGGTGGCGGCGACGGCAGCGGTCCTGCTCATGCCGGGTGCCCCGCCATCGCTCGGAGTCTCGCTGGCCATCCTCGTCGCGGGCGGTCCGGCACAGTTCGCGATCGTCTCCGCCGTGGGCTCACTGTGGCAGGACACGACCGCGCAGGAATGGTCCCTCGGCGCGGCCGGGGCGGTGTGCACGTTCATGTGCCTACGCGGCCGCGTCGCACTCGGCTGGCTCGCGATGGTGCTCGTCTTCGCCGAATTCGCGTTCCGGGCCGGTCTGCCCGCCGGCGGGACGCACGGGTTCACCGTCCCGTTCCTGTATCTCGCACCGCTGGTCGCCGCGACGTTCTTCCACCGGATCATCCGCCCGGTCGCCAGCACGGTCCTGGATCTGCGCGCGGACACTCTGCACCGGGTCTCCGTCGAAGCCGCCGAAGCGGCCGCGATCGCCGAGCGGGACCGGCAACTGCATCGACTCGGCGGACTCACCCGGCCGCTCCTGGAACAGCTCGCCGGGGCCGAGCCCATCGACGACGTCCGGAACGAATGCGCCTTGCAGGAAGCCGAATTGCGCGATGCACTGCGAGCTCCGCAACTCGCGCATTCACCGGTCGTCGCGGCGGCCCGCGCGGCCCGCAGCCGCGGCGTGGAAGTGCTGCTCTACGACGAACACGGATTCGACGACGTCACCGAGCCGGTCCGCCGACGCCTGCGCACGGTGGCCGTCACCGAACTCGACCGTGCCCGTGATGGTTCCGTCATCGTCCGCATCCAGCGCCCCGGCCGCCTGCCCCTGGTCACCATCGTCGCCAACGGTTCGGACGGCACGCGGCGCACCGAACTCGATCGGGATGCTCGGCCGCTGAAGCGAGCCGTGGGCGCCTGAGCGATCCGGCCGGAGTGCCGGTGCCCGAACGGATTCGATGGTTCACCCGATCCGTTCGGACCGAGCGGACCCGTGCCGGCTCCACAGCCCACAACCTCGCAGGACGAGCGCGCGGCGAGCATGCACGCAACGTCGACCAGCTCGAAACCGAGCCGTTCGGCATACAGATGCGCGATCTCCGGCATGAACTCGTCGGTGTCGTCGAGCTGGCCGGTGAGCACGATCTCCGCCAGCGTCATCCCGACGACGGCCTGCTCACGGGTGAGGCGCAGGCTGGTGGGCAGATACGACAGGATCCACATTCCGCGGTGGGCTTCGGGAAGGTCGACGCGAAAGGCCACCTCCAGGATCCGGTCGCTCGTGATCAGCCATTCGGTCTCGTTGATGGTCATATCCGACTCGATTCCGTAGGTCCGCCGGTATTTCTCCAAACGACATCGGAAAACGACACGGCCCGTCTTCCGAGATAACCTGAGGGTCTCGGTGTGACTCGAGGACCGGTCGTCGGTGTGACGAACGGGCGCAGTGTATCGGCCCGGCAGATACGGGCCGCTCACCCACCTGCGGTTTCGGAGTTGCGCCGCGCACCAACGACATTGGTGACCAGATGCAGCCGCCGCTGTCGCGGATCGGTCAACGGCGGCACCAGCAGAGTGGGCATCCCGACCTCGACGGCGACACCGTCACGGGACGCACGATCACCCACCATGAGCGTCTCCTCGGCACGAGTGCCGAGCAATTCCAGAGCCAACCGGAATATCGCCGGATCAGGCTTCTGAACTCCGTGCTCATTCGACAATACGAAAGCGTCGATCGAGCCGAGCAGTCCTGCCCGCTCGAACATGGGACGGATATCGAAATGAATATTGCTCAACACACCGATCCGGCAATTCTTCTCGATGAGAGAAGCGAGGGTCTCGGCGGCATCGACAGCGAAAATGTTGTACGACGGATCGGAATCCACCGCGAACAAAGCATCAGCGAGCTCGTCATCCAAACCAGCATCAGCAAACACCGAATAGTAGGTATCCCGATGCCGCTCAGCACTGATGTTCCCCAGCGGCGACTGCAGACGATTGGGCTCACCGGCAGCCCTGCGAATATCCCCTAGTAACCCCCGCACCGCGCCATCATCATGCTCCCGACCGGCCCGCCGCAACGCCTCCCGGGCCCACCCCTGCTGCGTGAGCTCGGACACGAGCGTGCCCCGCCAGTCGAAAACAACGGCCCGCACAGGATGGGTTTTCGAATCCTCGTATGTCGACACAACCGGGCACATTAGCCAGAGAAACCGAGGATCCACTGTCGACACCGGCGACCGATACGTCGCCGCGTCGCCCCGTGGTCGCAGCTGGCAGATGAGAAGTGTTACCGCCCTGGAAATTTCGGATTCCGCTTGGCGTGGAGGGAAGCCACACGGAATGTCATGTGGCGCCAACGGGGCTGTGCGGCCCGTTGCTCAGATGCGTTCGATGATCGTGGCGTTGGCCATGCCGCCGCCTTCGCACATGGTCTGCAAGCCATAGCGTCCGCCGGTGGCCTGGAGGTGATGTACGAGCGTGGTCAGCAGGCGGGTGCCCGACGCGCCCAGCGGGTGGCCCAGCGCGATCGCTCCACCGCGCGGGTTGAGGCGGTCGGGGTCCGCACCGAATTCGCGCTGCCACAGCAGCGGCACCGGCGCGAATGCCTCGTTGACCTCGTAGGCATCGAGATCGTCCAGCGAAAGTCCGGAACGCTCCAGCGCACGTTTCGTCGCCGGGATCACACCGTCGAGCATCAGCAGCGGGTTGCTGCCGGAAACCGCGAAGGTATGGAACCGTGCCTTGGGCTGCAACCCCAGAGCCCCGGCCTTGGCCTCACTCATGATCAGTACCGCCGAGGCGCCGTCGGTCAGCGGCGAGGAGTTGCCGGGCGTGATCTTCCAATCGATCTGCGGGAATCGCTTGTGCAGCACCTCATCCCGGAACGATGGTTTCAGCGCGGCCAGCCCTGCCGCGGTGGTGGCGGGCCGCACCGTCTCATCGCTCCGGCGGACCACGCCGTCGACGTCCACGGGCACGACTTCGTTGTAGAATCCGCCTGCTGCCGCTGTCGTTGCGGCGCGGGCATGGGATCGGGCAGAGAATTCGTCCAGGGTGTCGCGGTCGAGCTTCCACTTCGCCGCGAGCAGTTCGGCGGAGATACCCTGACCCACCAACCCGTCCGGGTAGCGTGCGGCCACGCTCGGGCCGTAGGGATCCGCACCCATCAGCGCCGTCCCCATCGGGATGCGGCTCATCGACTCCACACCGCAGGCGATGACGACGTCGTAGGCACCGGCGATCACGCCCTGTGCCCCGAAATGCGCCGCCTGCTGGCTGGATCCACACTGACGGTCGATCGTCGTCGCCGGAACGTGCTCGGGAAAGCCCGCGCCGAGCACCGCGCTGCGTGTGACGTTCACCGCCTGCTCACCGACCTGACCGACACACCCGCCGAGGACGTCGTCCACGATGCCCGGATCGATGCCATTGCGCTCCACCAGCGCGGTCAGCACCTGAGACAGCAACGCGGCCGGGTGGATTCCGGACAGCTGCCCGCCGGGCTTGCCCTTGCCCGACGGCGTCCGGATGGCGTCGACGATAACGGCCGTAGTCATAGGTGTCCTCCTGGATCTGCGCGGCGGCTCACACCGCAATGCACTTAACGATCGCTAGATAGACCACCGGAAGTCAAAGGATGCTCCGCAATGGAGACATCTGTCACAAATTATCTAGCGCTCGCTAAGTATCGGATACCGCTACGCCGCCGTTCACGCCTTCCCGAAGACCCACTCAGTAGACTCGGCCCAGGTCGCGACGATTCCGATAGGTGGGTAATGCCGCAAGAACAGGCCGCACAAGCCGGTGCCGACTGGCGGCTCTACGAGCCGCTGGAGCTGACGCCGATCCTGACAGCCGCCCTCGAGGCGTTCTACGAGCATGGTTTCCACGGCACAACGGTTCGCGACATCGCCAGGCGCGTCGGACAGACGGTCCCCTCGCTCTACTATCACCACGACAGCAAGGAAGGCGCGTTCGTCGCCCTGCTCGAACTCAGCGCCGCCGAGGCGACATGGCGGGTCAAAGCCGCCGCTGCGGCCGGCGACGGTACGAGGCAGAAATTCATGAACGTCATCGAGACGATCGTGCTGCACATGGCACACCGGACTCGGCTGGCCGCGCTCGATCTGGAGCTCAGGCATCTTTCGCCGCCGAACCGCAAACGCTATGCCGCCCACCGCAAAGAGATCGAGACCCTGCTCACCGAGATCCTCGAGACCGGTGAGCGTGAGGCGGTATTCACCCTGGACGACCCGGCCGAGACGGCGCGCGCACTGCTCGGCATGTGCCAATCGATCGCCCGCTGGTTCCAACCCGACGGACCACTGGACCCGAGCCAACTCGCCGAACGGTACGTTCGAATCGCCTTGGCCGCAGCCGGCGCCGTGCATGTGCCGCCGAACCGCGGAGTCCGTCAACGCAAGTCTGCTACGCCCGGTACCGAGGCCGCGGCGGAGAAACGGCAGCCACGTCGCCGCTCGGCCGCCCGTTCACAGTAGAGCGCTCCCACCCTCTCCGAGTCACCCGAAAGCGCGGCCGTTCGAGCCCGATATTCCTGGGGCGCATGGCATTTGCAGCTTCACTGCACACGGTCGCCGACACCGCCGCCGCAAACCTTGCCCGACATGCGCTTGCCGGACAGCACCACCCGCTGCGGCGAACAACCACCGGCCGTCCTTCCCCACGTCCTGGCATAGCTTCCGAAGCCGTGCTCCGAGAGCTACTTTCGCCCACACTGCCCCGTTCGCCCGCCCGGCCGCGCTCGGCCTTGCGTTTCAAAGTTAATTGCCCTAACTTGTAGTTAATAGCACTAACACGGGAGTTGCCCATCATGTCCACCGCCGTCGCCCACCCTCGCCGCGCCATTCTCACCTCTCTTCCCGCCGTCGTCGGCATCGCCTATTCGGCCTCCTGGATCGCCGGGCTGACCGTCGGCGCCCCCGCTCCGACCTTCGCCGACTCCGGCAGCGAGATCATCCGCGAGTTGTCCGGCCACACCGGCGCTTTCGACACCCAGTTCCTGCTGACCGAAGGGCTGCCGGCCATCGGCCTGGCCGTCGTCTCGCTGGCCCTGGCTCGTGCTGCCCGTACTCCGCTCGTCACTCGGCTCGCCGCGGTGACCGGCGTTGCGGCAGCGCTGATTTCGTTCACTCAGTTCCTGCTCGGGCTGGCGCTGGCCCGTACCGGTTCCCCGGATTCCGCCCATCTGCTCTTCGAGCTGACGAGCCGGTTCGACGGGGCGAAGATGTTCCTGCTGGCCGGACTGTCGGTCGCGGCGGTGCAGTCCAGGCTTCTGCCCAGGTGGCTGAGCTACACCGCCATCGCCATGGCGGTCGCGATCGTCGGCTCGGGGATCGCGTATCTGTTCCTGATTCAGGGCCTCGCTATTCTGGCCTTCGTGTCCGGCCCCTTGCTGCTCATCGTGATCACCGGTACCGGCATCGTGCTGGGCCGGGAAGGCCGGTAGTCGACGTGCCGCGCGCTGGGCTCACCCGCGATCGAATCATCGCCGAAGCCGCGCTGGTCGCCGACGAGGCGGGTCTCGAGCGGCTCACCCTCGCCGCGGTGGCGCAGCGTTGCGGCGTCTCGCTGCCGGGCCTGTACAAGCACATCGACAATCTCGAGGCCGTCAAACGCGATCTGGCAATCCTGTCGGTCGGCGAGTTGACCACCGTGCTCGCCGACGCCACCGCCGGGCTCTCCGGCCGCGACGCGCTGCGCGCGATCTGCACCGCCTATCGCGAGTACGCACGCACCCACCCCGGCCGCTACGCCGCGGGCATCGTCGCACCAACCACCGCCGACGACACCTACATTCAGGTCGCCACCCGCGCCTACCAGGTCCTCACCGCGGCCCTGCGCGGCTACCACCTGTCCGACGCCGACCTCATCCATGCGGTGCGCATGGTCCGCACGGTCTGCCACGGGATCGTCACCCTCGAATCCGCGGGAGGCTTCGGCCTCCCCGAATCCGTGGACGACACCTTCGAACGACTGCAGGACTCGCTACACACCGAGTTCCGCGCCATGGCGCAGTGAACACGGACATCTCTGGACCGAGTTCGTCGACGCCGTGCATCAGGTGACAATCGCCGATGTCAGGGCTTGTATGAACGCGTGCGTGCCCGCCAGGGTGTGCGCGGGCATCAGGATGTCGCAGTACGGCAGGGCCGCTGCCATCGCACCGGTGGTCGGCTGGAATCGCGGGTCGCCCGCACGGGGATCGAGCCAGATGATGCGCCAAGCCCGGCGTCGGATCCGGGCCATCGCACGGCCCAGAACATCGGGAGCGTCGCTGTCCCAGCCGTCCGATGCGATGACGACGACCGCGCCGCGCACCGCGTTGCCGGACGGCGTTGCGAGTAGCGTGCCGAGGCACCGTCCGATATGCGTGCCGCCGTAGCGGTCGACCACCTTGTCGTTGGCCCGAACTGCCGCGGCATCCGCGGAACGGTGCGCCAGCACCGAGGTCAGCCTGGTCAGCCGGGTAGAGAAGGCGAACACCTCGGGGCGATCGGGCGAACGGCGTTGCACAGCGGCCCGCATCAGGTGCAGGTAGATCGTCGAATACGGCTGCATGGAGCGGCTGACGTCGCAGATCATGACGATGCGGCGCGGGCGGTTTCGGGGACGGGTGCGGACCAGCACCGTCGACTCCCAGCCGGTGCGGCGAGAGTTCTTCATCGTCGCCCGCAAGTCGATCCGTTTGCCGTGCGGGTGGCTTACGTGGCGTCGGCTGCTGCGCTGCGGCCAGCGTGCCGCTGCCCGCTCCAGCCATGCGCCGATCGTCCGCAGATCGTCCGGATCGAAGCGGTCGAACGGTTCCTGTGCTCGTGCCGCGAACCGGCTCGGCAGAACGTCCGGGAGCGCCGGACCCTGATCTATGGATCGGTCGGCTGCGGTCGCCGATTGCAGTGTCGCCCAAGGGACTTCACCACCCTGCCGATGCTGTCCCCGACCCCGCGGGCCCGGGGTCGACGCGCGTTCGTTCGGCAGTCCGTGCGTTCGGCTCGGCGGGTCGACACCCAGCACCGCGTCGGCGAAAACCGTCGCGAAGACCGCGTCGAATGCGGCCAGGTCCTGCATCCGATCCACGAGCGTGAGCCGCGCGGCCCAGTAGATCTCGGTGCGCGACCGCGGCGCCATGCGGCCCAGGGCCTGCACGAACAGCGCGGGCCCGCTCGGCGCGACCGCGACACCGCCACGCCGCAACCGAGCGACCACCGCGACGGCGAACGCGGCCAGATCGACACCGCGCAGCATGACCGCTCGTGTCATGACTTCGCGCGCATCCGCTTGCGTACCAGGATGATTCCGAGTACGGCGACCAGCCCGAGCGCGATCGCGGGCGCATATTTCGCGAGCGTCGCGGGCCTGACCAGGTCGAGGAGGTCCAGCGGTGCCGGCTCGGGTTGTACGACCGGTTGTGGCCGCATCTCTCGGCCGTCGGACCCGACCTCGGTCTCCACGCCGGCCGTGTCGCCTGCCGCGAGTTTCGCTTCGAGGGAGGTGACGAATTGGCCGAGCAGTTTCTCCGACACCTGCTGCAACATCCCGCTGCCGAATTGGGCGAGCTTGCCGACGATCTTGAGGTCGGTGTCCACGATGACGCGGGTCCTGTCGCCGTCTTCGCGCAGTCGCGTGGTGATGATCGCCGCCGCGTTTCCGGATCCGCGTGAATCCCGGCCGCTGCCGTCGATGACGGCGCGATGATCGTGTTCGTCACGCTCGGTGAAGTGTGCCTTCCCGGTGAATTCGCTGGTCACCGGTCCGAGTTTGACCTTCAGTGTGCCGAGGAAGTCCTCTCCCTCCCAGCCGATCATTCGTGCGCCTGGCATGAGCGGGACCACCTGCTCGAGGTCGGTCAGTACCTCCCATGCCTGCTCGACGGGTGCGTTGACGGTGAACTCGTTGGCGATCTTCATCGGAACATCCCTCTCATCCGGTCGCGAGGCTTCGGGTGTATTCGACGAACTCCGCGTGCACGGCGACGCGGTCGTCGGGTGTCTTCGCCAGTGTGCTCAACGCCGCGACCGCCTCCGGCGCGGTGAGATCGGCGACGTCGAGTGTCGCCAGTGCGGCGATCCAATCGATGGTCTCCGCGACACCCGGCGGCTTGTCGAGGTCGAGATCGCGGGCGCGCCCGACGAATCGGGTGGCGTGCTCGATCAGAGCGTCGGTTGCACCGGGCACAGTGCGTCGCACGATCGCCACCGCGCGGGTCGGCTCCGGGTAGTCGATCCAGTGATAGAGGCAGCGCCGCCGCAGCGCGTCGTGCAGGTCGCGACTGCGGTTCGAGGTCAGCACCGCGAGCGGAGGGTGCTCGGCTGCGAAGGTCCCGAGCTCGGGTACCGTCACCGCGGCCTCACCGAGGAATTCGAGCAGCAGCGCTTCGAATTCGTCATCGGCACGGTCGATTTCGTCGACCAACAGCACCGGGGGTGTCGGTCCGCGATAGCGCACACAGCGCAGGATCGGGCGGGCGACGAGGAATGTCTCGGTGAACAGGTCGGCTTCGGCGAGATCGGCGCCGCGTGCCTCGGCCAGGCGGATACTCAGCAGTTGACGCTGGTAATTCCAGTCGTAGAGCGCTTCGCTCACAGTGAGGCCCTCGTAGCACTGCAGGCGGATCAGCGGTGCCCCCAGCACGGTGGCCAGGGTCTTGGCCGCCGTCGTCTTGCCCACTCCCGGTTCGCCTTCCAGTAGCAGCGGCCGACCCAATGTGGTGGCCAGATAGAAGGCGGCGGCGGTACCGGTATCGAGGAGGTAATCCTCGGCGTCGAAACGCCGGACCACGTCCTCGATATCGTCGAACGGCGACATCATGGCGAGGTCGCGGCGAGCAGGCGCACGTAGTCGTCCCAGGTGTCCACATCCACGGGCACCGGCGCGTCGACGTCGAGTCGAGCCACCGCGACACGGCCGGACTCGATGATCTTCCACACGCCTTTGTCGCCGTGCAATCGAGCCAACTCGCCGAATACACTGCGGCCGAGCCAGAATGGATGCCCGACACCGTCGCGGTAGCGACAGACTGCGATCGCGCTGGAGGTTCCCTCGGCGATCAGTCGGTCGACGGTCGCTGCCGACAGACCCGGCTGATCACCGAGCACCAATACGATTCCGGCGGCACGGGGGTCCACCACGCGCAGGGCCGAACGCAACGACGACGAACAGCCCGAACCGAAGTCCTCGGCCATGGCCACCTCGAGCCCGGCGAGATCGACCCGCTGCCGGACCGCCGCCGCCGCGCCGCCGAGGGTGACGATGATCTGGTCGAAAGCACAGGTACGCACCGCCTCGAGGGTGGCGCCGAGAACCGTTGTATTCCGGTACGGCAGTAGCTGTTTCGCAGTTCCGAGACGCCGTGAGACTCCCGCGGCGAGTACCACTCCGGTGACGAATCCGGTTGTCATGAGCCGGTCTTTGCCGCGGCGAACGAGGTGCGGCAGCCGGAGCCGCAGAACCAGTAGTCGACATCGTCGATTGTGAGATGGGGTGTGTCCGGCCCGACCGTCACGGTCATGCCGCACACCGGGTCGAGCGCCTCGACCGCGACCTGCACCGGGCGCGGCGGCACGGCCAAACCACCTTTGCGGATCGCCTGGATCACTTGCGCGACAATCGAAACGGCGATCTCCGCGGAGGTTGCGGCGCCGATCGGCAACCCCACCGGGGTGCGCACCCGCGCCCGCTCGGCGTCGGTCAACCCGAGCCCCTCGAGAATCGACGCTCCCCGAACCCTGCTGGCCACCAACCCGATATATCCCACACCCGCGTCGAGCGCGGCGCGGATCATCTCGGCTTCCGGACCGCCGTGGCTGGCGATCACCACTGCCGTCGTATCGGCCGGCGAATCCGGTGAGTCGGCTTCGGCAACAGTGGCTTCGGCAACAGTGCGTTCCACCTCGAATCCGACCAGTTCGCACAGTTCGGCCAGGACATCCGCGATGGGCGTCGCGCCGCAGATGCGCACCAACGGCGCCGGGATCTGCGGCTCGAGGAATATCTCCAACGCGCCGCCGGACAGGCAGGGATTCACCACGACCGTCGCGCCGGGCGCTTCGGGAAACTGCAGATCGCCGTCGGGAAGTACCCGCAGCAGCACACTCTCGTGCGACTGCAGCGCACCCAGTGCCGCCTTGCGGACCGAGTTCTGGGCGCACTGGCCGCCGACGAATCCTTCGATCGTCCCGTCCTGCAACAGGATCGCCTCGTCCCCGGCGTGCGCCGAGGTCGGCTGCTGTGCACGCACGACGGTGGCGTGCACGAACGGAGTCCGAGTGCGGCCCAGTTGCAGTGCCCGTTCGTTCATCTTCATCGGTGATCCCATCGCTCGCACCCACCTCAGATGGGCGGTCCGGCCCGCCCCTGCATGGCCTCCCACACCCGCGACGGGGTCAGCGGCATGTCGGCGTGCCGAACTCCGAACGGCGCCAACGCATCCACCACCGCGTTGACCACCGCCGCCGGCGATCCGACCGTCGCCGATTCGCCGATGCCTTTCGCACCGATCGGGTGGTGCGGTGACGGGGTGACCGTGTAGCCGGTCTCCAGATGCGGAACTTCCAGCGCCGTCGGGATGAGGTAATCCATCAGGGATCCGCCGAGGCAGTTGCCGTCCTCGTCGAAGGCCATGATCTCCATCAGCGCCATTCCGATGCCGTCGGTGATACCGCCGTGCACCTGCCCCTCGATGATCATCGGATTGATCCGGGTGCCGCAGTCGTCGACGGCGAGGAAGCGCCGCACTTTCACCACGGCCGTCCCCGGGTCGATGTCGACGACGCAGAAGTACGCACCATACGGGTAGGTGAGATTCTCCGGGTTGTAACAGATCTGCGCATCGAGTCCGCCCTCGATGCCCTCGGGCAGATCACCGGCGCCGTGTGCGCGCATCGCGATCTGCTGGATCGTCACGGCCGCGGACGGATCGCCCTTGACGTGGAACGAGCCCTTCTCCCACTCGAGGTCGGCGACGGAGACCTCGAGCATCCCGGAGGCGATGATCCGCGCCTTGTCGCGCACCTTCCGCGCCACCAGCGCGGCCGCGGCGCCCGAGACCGGTGTCGACCGGCTGCCATAGGTGCCCAGGCCGAACGGAGTCTGATCGGTATCGCCGTGCACCACGTCGATGTCGTCGGGCGGTATGCCGAGTTCCTCGGCGACGATCTGGGCGAAGGTCGTCTCGTGCCCTTGCCCTTGGGTCTGAACCGCAAGGCGCACAACCGCTTTGCCGGTCGGATGGATGCGCAGCTCGCAGCCGTCGGCCATCCCGAGTCCGAGGATGTCCATATCCTTGCGCGGACCGGCGCCGACGGCCTCGGTGAAGAAGGACATCCCGATACCCATCAACTCACCGCGGGCGCGCTTGTCCTGCTGCTCCTTTCGCAGAGCGTCGTAGCCGATCATGTCCATCGCCAGGCGCATGGTCTTCTCGTAGTCGCCGGAGTCGTAGACCCAGCCCGTCTTGCTGGTGTACGGGAACTGTTCGGGGCGAAGGAGATTGCGTAGCCGCAGCTCGGCCGGATCCATCTTCAGTTCATAGGCCAGGCAATCGACCAGCCGCTCGACGAAGTAGACCGCCTCGGTGATCCGGAACGAGCACGCGTAGGCGACGCCGCCGGGCGCCTTGTTCGTGTAGACCGCGGTCATCCTGCAGTAGGCGGCCTCGATGTCGTAGCTGCCGGTGAACACGCCGAAGAAGCCAGCCGGATACTTCAACGGCGCCGCCGTGCCGTTGAAGGCGCCGTGATCGGCGAGCACGGTCGACCGGATGGCCAGGATCCTGCCCTCGGCGGTGGCGGCGATCTCGCCGACCATGATGTAGTCGCGGGCGAACCCGGTACTGGTGAGGTTCTCGCTGCGATCCTCCATCCATTTCACCGGCTTACCCACAAGCAGCGACCCGACGATGGCGCAGACATATCCCGGATAGATGGGCACCTTGTTGCCGAAACCCCCGCCGATATCGGGTGAGATCACCCGGATCTTGTGCTCGGGCAGCCCGGCCACCAATGCGTAGAGCGTGCGGTGCGCGTGCGGCGCCTGGCTCGTCGACCACAGTGTGAGCTTGCCCGTCACGGGATCGAGATCCGCGACCGCACCGCAGGTCTCCATCGGGGCGGGATGCACTCGCGGATAGACGATCTCCTGCTCGACGACGACGTCGGCGCGCGCGAACACCGCCTCGGTAGCGGCGGCGTCGCCGGTCTCCCAGTCGAAACAGTGGTTGTTCTGCTTGCCCTCCAGATCGTCCCGGATCACCGGCATCCCGGGCGCCAGTGCGGTCCGGGCGTCGATCACCGGATCGAGCATCTCGTACTCGACGTTGATGAGCTCCAGCGCATCACGCGCCGAGTAGCGATCCTCGGCGACCACGAAGGCCACCTCCTGCCCCTGGAACCGGACCTTGTCCGTCGCCAGCACCGCCTGCACATCGTTGGACAGCGTCGGCATCCAGGCCAGTCCCTTCGCCGCCAGATCCGCACCTGTGACAACCGCTCTGACCTTCGGATGCGCCTGTGCCGCAGAGACATCGACGCTCACGATCCGCGCGTGCGCGAACGGGGAACGCAGGATCGCCATATGCAGCATGCCGGGCAGTGACACGTCGTCGACGTAATTGCCGTGTCCGCGAATGAACCGCGGGTCCTCCTTGCGGAGCATCCTGCCGTGACCGCACGGCTTGTGGTCGTTGTCGACACGGTCTTCGGGCCGGGACTCGACGCCGGTCATGACGTTCTCCCTACCGGCGTCGGGGTGGCGGCCGGTTCGGGCTGCGCCGCTTCGCCTCGTTGCTTCGCAGCGGCCCACTGGATCGACCGCACGATGGTGGTATATCCGGTGCAGCGGCAGATCTGGCCCGAGATCGCCTCCCGGATCGTCTGCTCGTCCGGATTCGGGTTGCGGTCGAGCAGGGCGCGGGCAGTGATCATCATTCCGGGCGTGCAGAATCCGCATTGCAGCCCGTGACACTGCATGAAGCCCTCCTGCACGGGATCGAGCCGGCCGTCCACCTCGAGCCCCTCGACGGTGCGCACCGTATGACCGCCGGCCATGACGGCCAGCATCGTGCACGACTTCACCGGTTCGCCGTCGACCTCCACCACACAGGTGCCGCAGTTGCTGGTGTCGCAGCCCCAGTGGGTTCCGGTGAGCCGCAACTGATCTCGCAGGAAATGCACGAGCAGGGTGCGTGGCTCGACCTCCGCGGTCACCGGCTCGCCGTTGACGGTCATGGTTACCTGCATGGCTAATTCCCTTCCAGCGCAGGGGCATCGAGTACGCGCTCGACCGCGCTGCGCAGCACGCGAATCGTCAGTTCGGACGCGAGATGGCGCTTGTACTCCGCGCTGCCGCGCGCATCGGAGACGGGTGAGCACGCCGCGCTCGCGCGACGGCCCGCCTCCGCGAATATTTCTTCGGTGGGCGGCTCACCGATGAGCACGTCCGCCGCGGTGGCCAGCGCCGCCGGATCCGGGCCGACCGCCGTCAGGCCGATCCGCGCGGCCGCTATCGCCTCGCCGTGCAGTGTCACCGTCGCACCGGACGCCGCGATCGCCCAGTCGCCGACCCTGCGCTCCACTTTCGCGTAAGCGCTCGATGTCCGATGCCGCACCGGAATTCGGATCTCGATCAGAAGTTCGTTGTGCGACATGGCGGTTTCGTACGGACCGACCAGGAAGTCGTCCATCGCGATCTCCCGGTCGCCGGACGGCCCGCGTACCAGGCAGGTGGCGCCCAGGACCGTGCAGACCGTGCAGAGATCTTCGGCGGGATCGGCCTGGCACAGCGAGCCGCCGATGGTGCCGCGGTTGCGCACGACCGGGTCCGCGATCACGCGCTCGGCGTCCCGGAAGATCGGGCACACCCCGGCGAGATCGGCGGACTCGAGCACATGCCGATGCCGGACCATCGCCCCGATGCGCACCAGGGTCGGATCGGTGACGATGTAACCCAGTTCAGCGGCCAGGTCGTTGATGTCGATGAGATATTCCGGATTGGCCAGACGCAGCTTCATCATCGGCAGCAGGCTGTGCCCGCCCGCGACGATGCGCGCCTCCTCCCCGAGCCGGTCCAGCAGTCCGATGGCGTGATCCACGCCCGTTGCGCGCTCGTATTCGAATGGCCCAGGAACTTGCATGTGATCGACCTCACATCAGCGGGAACCAGCCAAGCCTCTGCCCCGCCGACGCAGCCGTCAAGACCGATTCAAGGAATCGCTTAATTCACTGTTCGCGCTGGTCGTGTGATGGATCCGTCCGCCTGTCCGGGTCAGTGAGGCGCCGTGTCCGCCCCAGCGTCGCGCGATGATCTCGGCCGCGATGGACACCGCCGTCTCTTCCGGCGTCCGACCGCCCAGATCCAGCCCGATCGGGCTGGCAAGCCGGGTGAGTTGCTCGTCGGTGAGGCCGGCCTCTCGCAACCGGGCCAGCCGCTGGTCGTGCGTGCGGCGCGACCCCATGGCGCCGACATAGCCGATCTCCGGCGCGCGCAGCGCCACCTCGAGCAGCGGAACGTCGAACTTGGGATCGTGGGTCAGCACGCACACGACGGTCCGCGAGTCGACCGCGCCCGCCGCTATCTGCGCGGCCAGATAGCGGTGCGGCCAGTCGATGACGACCTCGTCGGCCGTCGGGAACCGGGCGGAAGTGGCGAAGATCGGCCGCGCGTCACACACCGTCACCCGGTACCCGAGGAACGATCCCTGCTGGGCGACGGCGGCCGCGAAATCGATCGCCCCGAACACCAGCATCCGCGGCTGCCGGGCGTAACTGGCCACGAAGACGCCCATGCCCTCACCGCGACGCTGCCCGTCCGGACCGTAGGACAGCACTTCGGTGCGCCCCGCCGCGAGCAGCCCGCGTGCGTCATCGATGACCGCATCGTCGGCGCGCGCCGACCCCAGCGTGCCCTGCGCACTGCCCGGCCGGATCAGCAGCCGTCGCCCTGTCCGTCCGGCGTCGGGGTGCTCGATGACGGTCGCGATCGCAACCGGCCGGTGGTCGGCGATGTCCGCGGCGACTTCGCCGAGTTCGGGAAACGTCTCCCGCGAGATGGCTTCGACGAAGATGTCGATGATGCCGCCGCAGGTGAGACCGACGGCGAATGCGTCCTCATCGGAGAACCCGTACCGCTGTAGCACCGGAGAACCGGTCCGGATGACGTCGGTGGCGAGTTCGTAGACCGCGCCCTCGACGCACCCACCCGAGACCGAACCGCCGACCGTGCCGTCCGGGGCGACGACCATAGCGGCGCCGGGCGGCCGCGGCGACGAACGGAACGTCCGCACGACCGTCCCGACCCCGGCCGTGCCCCCGGCGTTCCATGTTGTCATCAGATCCGTGAGCACGTCCTGCATGATGCGTCCTCCAGACGCGATGCAGCCGTCGGCGCTGCGTACACCTCCAAAGTAGACTCGGATTGTGACGCCCGCCCAGCTTCGGGCCTACTCGACCGTGGTTCGGCTCGGCTCCGTCCGCGCGGCGGCCAGAGAGCTGGGGATGACCGACGCCGGTGTCTCGACACACATCGCCCAGCTGCGCAAGGAACTCGACGACCCGCTGTTCACCCGCACGGCGTCCGGTCTGGCCTTCACACCCGGCGGGCTGCGCCTGGCCAGCCGGGCGATCGAGATTCTCGGATTGCAGAGCCAGACCGCCATCGAGGTGAGCGAGGCAGCGCACGGCCGGCGGTTGCTCCGCATCGCGGCATCGAATGCGTTCGCCGAACATGCCGCGCCCGGCCTCATCGACCTGTTCGCTGCGCGGGCCAAGGATCTGTCGGTCGAGCTGAGTGTGCATCCCACCAGCCAGTTCCACAGCTTGATCGAGAGCCGCGCGGTGGATATCGCGCTGGGGCCCGGGCAGGACGCCGCCGACACGACCATCACCGCTGCGCCGTTCCTGAAGTATCAGATCATTTCGGTCACGCGGCCGGACAGCCCGCTGGCCGGCGTCGCACCGCATCCGGCGTTGCTGCGGGAGCAGCACTGGATGCTGGGGCCCAGCGCCGGCAGCGTCGACGGGCACATCGCGACGATGCTGCGGGAGTTGGCCATTCCCGAATCACACCAGCGGATCTTCCAGAGCGATGCCGCCGCCCTCGAAGAGGTCCGCCGTGTCGGGGGCATCACGCCGATAATCGGCTTCGCCGTCTCCTCCGACCTCGCGACCGGCCGGTTGAGCCACATCAAAGGGCCCGGCCTGCAGATATCCGATGAGTGGTGCGCGACCACCCTGCCGCCCGACACCCGCCAGCCCGCGGTCTCGGAACTGTTGCGGTTCATCACTACCCCACGCTGCATCCAGGCGATGATCCGCGGATCCGGCGTCGGCGTCACCCGGTTCCGCCCGAAAGTGCATGTGACACTGTGGAGTTGAACGCACCCCGACGCACCGATGCCACGACGATCCAGGCCCCTCGCGGACTGCGTGGCCGCACCTGTTCACACGGGTCGTGCGGCCCGACTCCGCCCCGGTAGCGTGCCGATTTGGTCCAACCGGGGGGTGGTGGGGTAATCTCGTCGAGCACCGCGAAAGCGGACGCCACGGGCTGTGGCGCAGCTTGGTAGCGCACCTGACTGGGGGTCAGGTGGTCGCAGGTTCAAATCCTGTCAGCCCGACCAGCAAAAAACCCTCTCTGACCAGCGTCGGAGAGGGTTTCTCGGTTTTCACACGACTCGCAGTTGGGGACCATTTGGGGACCGCTGTGGCGCTCGCAGGTGGGTTGTGAGCAGGTTGCCGTCATTCTGTAGTGCCTCGATATCCGGGTGCAGATACCGCTGCGTGATCCGGGGATCGGTGTGACCGGCGATCTGCTGCAGCCGATGCAACGGCACCCCGGCATCGGCGAACCAGGTGAGTCCGGTGTGCCTCAAATCGTGCCGACGCAGATGTTCGTAGCCCAGTTTCGCCACAACCTCATGCCAGTGAGTTGCCTTGCGCAGCACGCCGGTTTGGATTCGGCCACCCCGAGGACCGACGAACAGCCGCGCGTCCGGACGACTGTTGGCGGCCTGAATTCGCTTGAGCACCAACGGCCGAATGTCCTCGATGATCGGAACCTTCCGAGACCGCTTGCCCTTCGTGCCCTTGTCCACCAGCCCGCCGGGGCCGGGAGACGTTTGCCGACGCAATCGCCAGACCCACTCCGTTGTATCGATGTCACCGACCCGGCATCCGGCCACTTCCCCGATTCGCACCGCGGTGCAGGCCGCGAAGATCACCACGTCACCCCAGCCCTGATAGCCGTCCGACGACGCAGCGACGAGCGAATCGGCCAGCCTGGTCAACGTCGCCCAATCCGGTAGAGCCAGCGAGCGCGGGTCATCGAGTTCATCCTCGTACCGTTCATACTGACGCTGCCACCCGACGACCTCGACGCGATTCCGGTCGATCACCTCATCCCTGACGGCCTGGTCCATGACCCTGGACAGCGCCGCCAATCCGTTCTTGACCGCCGACTTGCTGACCCCTTCGGCTATCCAGTTCATGACCGCCCGGTCAGCCACACCCGCAGTAATCATGGTCACCGGCAGATGACCAATTGCCGGAACAATTCGCCGTTCCCAGGCAGGCCGATAAGCGTCACCGACCGTCTTCTCCTCCAGGCCGCGCATCGCAGTATCCCAATGGGTCTGGCCGTAGTCCTTCAGCGTGGCCGTCGCAGTCATCGGGTCAACACCACGCGCAGCTGCCCGCCGAATTCGGTCCACCCATTCCTCAGCCTCCTCGCGGGTGTCGAAGGCTTCCGACTTGGACGGCCGACGCTTGGTTGCCGGATCGGTCCACCGAACACGCGCACGGAAGGGAGTAGCCCGCTTCCGCTCCTCGATGTCCGCCCGGATCTCGACTCCGAGCGGGATCATGTCAATCCGATCAGAAGCCATCACGCCGCCATCGGATCAACACGATTGCGCTGCAAGTACGCATCGACATCGGCCCGCATATACCGAGTCACCCGCGCCGACAACTGGACAAACGCCGGACCCTGCGGCGGGCATGCCGTACGCCAACGACGCAAGCTCGACTCATCCACCTTCAACAGCTTTGCAACCTGTTCGGTTGTGTAGCACTCTTGCTCGCCCACCTCATCACCTCCTAGGCCGCATCTTTATCGGCCGAATCCTGTTGCGGCGCAACGGTTTCACGTGAATCATGATCTTGGTCAGGTGGCACCATGCGTGCGATGTCGTATTCCGAGCGTTGCCGGATCTTCTCGCTGACCATGGACATGATCAGGTACTCGCGCGGAGGAACATCCGGGTCGCCTGGTTCGGCCGGGGCGATCCGGAACCGCGAGATGTCCTGTGGTGCGATACCCGCCTCAGCGAGCCGTTGCCGGACGAACTCCACCCGGTCGGCCTTGTGGTCGGTCAGGTTCTTGCCGGTCCACTTGCGCGACACGAGCACCCGACGACCGCGCAGGCCGAGAGTGTCCCGACGATGCGCCTTGCCCCTGCATCGGCCCGGCTGGGTCTTGGCGTTGGCGCCCACAGGAACCACGCCGTACCGGAACCACACCGCGCAGGTCTCCGAGCACGGCGTCTTGCACAGTTCCTCGTGCAACCGGTCGTAGTGGCGGGCCGCGCGGTTGGACTGCGGTTCGATGACATCACCGATGGACTTGGTGAGGTACTTGGTCAGGTACCCGATATGCCGGCCAGCCTCTTCCGTGCCGCCGAGGATTCCCTTCACGTCGACCTGCTGTCCGAATCGCACCACGTGCGCGGGCTCGAGGTCGTCTACCTCGTCCATCAGGTTCATTACCTCGTCGAAGGTCGGGACCGGCTCATGGGTGTCCGGGTCCACGAACCGCGAGGTGGTGTAGTCCCAGTGGGGCATGTGGCCGGGGCTGTAGACCTCGTGGTCGAAGTGCGGCCACCACACCTGGTGATACGTCGCTTCGGTCAACTGCCGGATCATCGCCCGCGGATCGGTGCCACGAACACCCATGTGGATATGCGGGGCCCCGCGCCGCTGAGGCTCCACCGTGGCGAAGTACTGGACCTTGCGACCGGACACCCGCCGGTAGTTCTGGACGAAGCGGTCGAACAGGGCCGCGAAGTGCACAATGTCGCGGGCCGCACGCCGATAGTCGTAGGTGTCCGGATTCACCGGGGCCCCGTCCGGATGCACGCGACCGTACGAGGGCAGAGTCAGGGTCAAGAACAACGAGGGCCGGTACTTGCCCGCGTACTCACGTCCGATCGTGGAGTTGGACGCCTTCGCCTTGGGCAGGTTCGGAGCCTCCTGCCGCCGCCTGGTCGAACGTTTCCGCGCGGCACGCGGTTTGGGGTCCAGCGGCGGGAACGGGCCCTTCACGCCAGCCTCGCGCAGCTCCGCATCCAGGTCCGCGACAACCTCCCGGATACCGGCCATCACGTCCTCGTCGCCGTCCTCCTTGGCCTGGTCGTAGTCCGCTTGCAACACCGACCGCGCCTCGATGATCTCGATCTCGTGGGCGGTGGGTTTGCGCTTGTGATCCACTGGTTCCTCCTGGATGTGCCATCCCTCACGGGCTTGATGACGCCGCAGCGCCAGAGCGCGCCCTGCACACGCCGGACACACACACTCCAGCGTCGACTTACACGGCACGCCAACGTATTTCATCTCTCCCGAGGACTGATCGAACGACCGCATAGGCAACGGCCGCTTGCACACCCCGTGCTGGTCGGCCATCTCCTGAGCGATCTCGGGAAGGTTCGGAATAGCCCGTTGCTCCGCTGCCGTTCGACGACGCGAATCCAGGTCAGTCACAATAGAATTGGTCATCAGTACCACACATCCGAGCCGTCGATATCCCAGTCCACGGCCGCAGCCGCTCGACGATCGAAAGCCCGCGCCCGCGCAGTCAACGCCTCCCTCAATGCATCCTGAAACTCGCGGGCCTCAGCCGAGACAACCGACCGACAAGCCGAACGCCGCTTCCCGCGAAGGGCAGCGCTCGAACTCTCCTGCTGCCCTTGGGGTTTCCTCGCCTTCCCCGCCATCGGTCACAGCCCCCAGCCGCGAACATGCGCCATACCGGCAGCCGGGCGGTAATCCGCGTCGACCACCTTCGGGCCCTCCTGGTAGCTACGCGCACCGCTCACCGACTTCGGGCAGCCCGCCGCGTAGTCCCACTCATCCACCCACACCCGAGGCACCAGACCCGCAGCCTCGTACTCCTCGCGGGTATTCACCCCGTGCAACCGGGCCCGGGTCGCCGCTTCCTGCTCAGCCACCCGACGCGCCTCCGGATCAACGACGTACCAGCCGGATTCGTCATCCGGGGCATCCGGGACCACGGAGAGGCTCGGAGAAATCGGGGTCACGTCCGTCAAGCCGCCCACGCAGTTCAAGCACCGCTCAGCGGTCGCCCGATCCGACGACTCCGAGCCCTCGCACTCCGAGCACACCTCCCACACCGAGCGAGCATGCAACTCGACGCAACGCAGATTCGCGCAATACCGCTCCGTGCACCACATGCACCACCCCGCGTAGTTCAACCGAGACGGGCGCAGGACCTCCACCGATGAAATCTGCTGAGCCTGCATGACGACCTCCGCGTAGTTCTTGATTGGCTGATTTCAGCTTGACCGGCTATCGAGCCACCGAACGTGACGATCTGTCACAGCAGGTCAGGGTGGCTAGCCACCTCCAACTATACCGCATATGTGGACGCGTGGCTAGCCACCGTGACATGCTGATATGTATGCCGAGCAAGCATCAGCACCCAGCGCGCGTCTATCGACCGGACCCTGAGCTATACCGACGAGCTCAGGACGCGGTACAGCGAACGGGCTCAAATATGAACGCGCACATCATCGACTTCTTGCGCTGGCTAGCCGGTGAGACCGATACATTTCCGGCGCGCCCACCAGACGCGAACGTCGACAAGGCAGTCGACCAAAGCTCGCCTTCGAAGGAGTGAGACTTACTGGGCAGCAGGCATTGCCGCCCACGCGTCGCCGACAATCGTGTCGATGCTCGAACGGCGAGGTTCCCACTCCAATTCTACGATCGCTCGTGATGGATCACTGATCAGAACTTGAGGCTCTGCCGCAGCAGGCCGACGTACAACCGAAACGTGTTGCCCTGTAACGCGTTCTGCGGCGGCGATCACCTCGGCGACGCTGCTTCCGGAACCGCTGCCGACGTTGTATGTCGCTACCTGACCCGCCGCCGGAAGATGATCGACACTTGCCGCAAATGCATCAGCTGCATCAGCAATGTGTAAGTAGTCGCGCACGGCTGTGCCGTTGCCGTTCACTGCAAAGTCGGAATTGTTTGTGATTGCGGCAAGTATCCGAGGTACAAGCCGGGTCGGATCGCCGTCATCACCACCCGCCACATTCAACAGCCGAACGACCACAGCCGCCAAATCCCCAGTGCCGCACTGTGCTTCGATCGCAAGCTCAGCGGCAAGCTTGCTGCTCGCATACGGATGCGGCGGTGCCGACGGAAGGTCTTCCGTCATCGGTTGGCGATCAGGGCTACCGTAAATTGCACCGGTCGAGGCGAATACGATTTGGTGTACACCAGCGCGGTTCATCGCATCGAGTAGCGCGATCGTTCCAGCGGTGTTTACCTCGAAATAGCGAATCGGGTTGGCGAAGGACTCACGGGCCCTCGTCAGACCCGCCAAGTGACAGACAGCGTCAACGCCCTCTACCGCCCGACGCAGCGACTGCCTGTCCAGCAGATCAGCAACCCGAATTGCGCTGGCGCCCGAGACATCGCCACCGTGTGAGCGCACCATAGCCACGGGATCGTGGCCGACGAGACTCAACGCTTTCACAACGGCGCGGCCAACATAGCCGTTCGCCCCGGTCACCAGTACGCGCACACCATCATCATGTCATCCGGGCAGCAGAACATCACGGTGCTTCCAGGTAAGAGAGATGCAGGCCGCCGCAGCAGCAGCCAACGGCTCGCGGTAGAGCGCTTGGCGCACATTGGAATCAGTCCAACCGATCCCAACCGTTCCGGCGTCCGAGGGATACAGCTCCCCCTCAGCGTTACGAGGAGCGATCGTCGGGAACGCGGCATCAAAGACATCGGCATCGACAACCACCGTCGTCAAGATCTCACCGGCAGGGGCCAGCGGATCGAGCCCGACACCGAAACACCACGCGCGAACCTTTCCAGCCTGCCTCCCTTCCGTCAGGGTTCGGAAAGGCTCAACGTCATAGTTCACCGGGGTTCCACTACTACCGTCATGCTCCGGAGCGTCGAGGAATTCCTCCGAGAATTCACGCAGCATATTCCGCCAAAGGCTGAAATCACGCGAGATGTTAGCTTGGCCGATAGCCGCAGGTTGAAAAACCCCAGCCGGGATAATGTGGGTCAATCCAGCCGCAAGCGTAACCGACCCAGTCCCACGGCGATGCAGGAAGAACGTGTCACCCTCCGATCCTCGACGGATAGTCAACGTATTGATACTGGGCAAGATTGCGCGTCGCCGAGGATCAAATAGATCACCGACCCGTCGACGAAAGGGCAATTCCTCGATGTCAAACCGGCTACGCTGCTTCGAAATCCACACGGAAGAAGTCTCGTGCGCTAGAACCTCGCACACATCTACCATATCGAAATACGTGGTCAAACCGAATCCCATCCGGCCACCAGCGGCGCTGAAATCCACGTCGAGAAGTCGGTACGAAGTGCGATTTTCGAACAGCGCAGGCTGAGCAATCGCCCGGACGGCCTGGCTGTAACGTGAGTACCTGTCACCGTTTGGCCGGGGCGGCCGATACGCTTCCGACTCGACTTCACCACCGTTGATCTCGGGATCGGGAGCATCCGCATCGAAGCCCAGCTCAATCGTCTCGAGGTCAACTGGGTTCGGTGCAAGCCAGCCAGGTCGAGTAATGCACGTCGTTCCCTCAATGGGAATCACATCCCAGTAGAGCCGAGCAGCGGCAGCAGTCAAAGCATGGCGGTTCCGATTCAGTGTCTGGCGGACCAATCGCCATTCCGTCACAGCTTCATCGCGCTCAGCCTGAGCAACATCCGAAGGGCTGATCAAACCGAAGGTTTCCGGGGGCAGATCCATCGCCTCAGCAAAGCGCCGAAGCTGGTCAACATCCCGACAAACTCTCGTTCCGCTCAGGTACTTCGATACCAATGTTCGATCTACGCCCAGCACTTTAGCCATCTCGCTGTGCTGGGTAAGTCCGTGCGCCCTCATATACGCCCTGAGTACGTCACTGAGTCTCGACTCATGCTTGGTGTTCGACATCGGGCGCGATCCTTTCGCATGGTGGCTATCCACCAACTGTATCACCGAATTCAGGCCACGTCAGCCTAGTCGGATATATGGACACAAACCTTCGTGCGCCACCTATTCCGGACCGCCTCGAAGCGCGGGGCTGTCCGATTCATGCTCAGCTTTGGACGACTCCAGCCGTCCCGGCCAATTTCGACCGCTCACTTCCCAGCGCGGTTGCTGCCGAATTGGCCTATATAGGATCAAGGGCGGCGCTGGCGCGCCGCCGGAGCGGTGCCGCCGCGCGGCACCGCACAACCCGCCGGCCTCCGCTTCGCTCCGGCAGGCGGGGAGCGTTGGGCACGTCGGCCCCGCTCTGGCGACGTGGTAGCACCGCTGACTGTTCCTATCTGGCCACGTAATTCAACGACCGAGCAGTGTGGGCACGACGAGAGCCGTACCCGGCTTACCTCCCGCAGCCGATCACGGATCCGCCGACACCCAGCCCGGTCAACCGGCTGTGGTTCCGAATCCGCCTCAAATTCATGCATGAAACCGGACATTCGGCTGGTCCAGGCGTGGTTACGCAAGAATCCCCCACCCTCCTCATTGCCTGATTGTCTCGCTCCAGACAACCGCGTCAAGGGAAAACCCGCCCTTGACCCGGCCGTCTTCCGCTGAGGGCGGCAAGTATGAGGATGATGGGGGAAGTGCAGTCGGGGCGGATAGA
>NZ_BAGB01000171.1 GCF_000308615.1 Nocardia jiangxiensis NBRC 101359 | reverse complement strand
GGCTTAAAGTTGGATAGGCCGTGATCGACCGTTTCTTACGAGCGAGTGGAGAGCAGCGTGTTGGATACCGTGGAAACCGCGACTGCGTATGTGATCGCCGAGCTGGAGGCCAAGGGCACGGCCACCCGCGAGGATTTCGATGTCGCCGCTATCGTCGCCGCCTCGCACGTCATCAGCGAGGGCTGGGACTTCCAATCGATCGACCGCACCGTGTTCTGGCGCCTCGCCGCCGGCAATCTCAAGTTCTAGGCACCAGGCCCGAGAGCGAACACCAGTGCTCCCACGGCACCGGGCGGGTTCGCTGCTCGTGCCGCGGCCGGGACGCCGACAGTCGGCCGCAGCGCCCGCCGCGCGCCGGGCATCATCGGCGAGGTCTCGGTCACCACGATCGTGCCGATCGCCTCGACCGCGAACAACACGATCAGCACCAGGTACACGGTCTGGCGCGGCCACGACAGGAACTCGACGAGCGCCGCGGAACCGAGTCCGCCGATGGCCAGACCCGCCACCGGAGCGACGCTGTTCACGATCGGCCCGTGTGGTCGCTCCGCGTCCAGGATCGCGGCGGCCAGCGCGCCGGTTGCCGCGCCGGTCGCGATGCCCTGCACCATGCGCGCCGCGATCAGCAACGCAACGCCGTCCGCGGCGCTGAACACCAGCATCGCTTCACTACGTCGGCGCCACTGTTTGTGGCTGTGTGGGCGTGCCCACCCCGCGTTAGCAATCAGCGGTCTACGGGGGTGGTTGCGTCGCAGCTGGTTTCGGTGATGGGTGGTGAGAGGTGCTGCTGACGCGGAAGTCGCAGAGTCGCGCACAGTCCATCAGTCTTCCGTTGACCGGCCAGGAACCTCGAGTGGGATTGGAGACCGGCGCCGGAGCCTTCGAACCCGGGGAGACTACGGGCTGGGTTTGGTGTGCGGGTGCGGGGCCGTGGGCGTGAGCAGGTAGTGGCGGCCGGGGATCTGCTGGGGCCGATAGTGCATGGCCGGGTCGAGAACGACCGTGCGGTCGAGGGGGCAGGCTAGGAGGGTTATCGGACCGGACACGGTGATCGCCATGGTTCTTCCTTCGCGTGCTTAGTCGCCGAGATGGATGATGGGGCCGAACTGGTCTTCGTAACTGCTCATGCTGTCGTTGAGTGTCTGCATGAGTCGGAAGATCAACGCGGGTGGAAACTTCACCCGCGAGGCCACTTGGACCGGCTGCCGTAATACTGGCCGCCCAGCCTCGTCGACCGCGGGTTCGGTGGGGAGATAAACCAGGAAATCGAGGGTGAAGTCGGTGCGGTTGTACCAGCATGTGAACCCGTTGGCGTATACGCCGGCACTGATCGCTTCGGGCACGATCACCTCGACGTCCACGTCGGGCTCGTCCGACGGCTGCGGTTCGACGGGGTCGCTCATGACGAGCCTCCAGGGTGGCCGGTCCGGCGAACCGGCCTCACCAGGTCACTGACGAGGCCGGCCGCCGACTCCTGATCACGTTCGTCTTCTTCGTCGGGTCAACGGCCTTGCTGGCGGCGAGCCTGCTCGCGGATCTGGTGCAACTGCAGCTCCCACTGGCTGGCTCGGCCCTGTGTACGACTGGACTGATCCTCGGCCTGCTGCGCCAACTGCGTGGCCTGATCGGCCTGATCGACCGCCATCACGGCCCGCTGCTGACACTGGCTGGCCTCGCTCTGAGCTTGCTGAGCCTGGGCCTGCGCCCGCTCCGCTTCGCTTTGGGCCTGCTGGGCCTGATTCGCCGCCAGGATCGCCTGTTGCCGGGCTTGCTGCGCCTGCTGATTGGCCTGGCTGGCGTCCTGTTGCGCCTGTTGCGCCTGATGCTGTACCTGCCGCGCCTGCGACTGCGCCTGGCGTGCCAGCCCCGCCGCCTGCATCGCATACTGGTGTGCGTTCTGCGACTCCTGCCGGGCCTCCTCGAGGTGCACCCGCAACATCTCCAAATCCCCCCGCACATCGATCCCTTCCGTGGACCGGGGATCGCTGATCGTTTCTTGTGCAGCCATTACCGAGCTCCCTTCCAGAAAGTGTATTGAAATTCGTGGATTGAGCAGGGCAGAACTGGTGTGACGGGTGTTGATCCTACCGAACCGCCGGCGGTGCGCAGCAACCTTGACGCAACTGGAACGAAATACCGGCGAAACACTAATAAACCAGGCTCACGTCGCGCGCTCACCGCCCACACGACCAGCGAACTTCCACCGCCCAGCGGGCAGTATCTCGCGGCGGAGTGTCTATCTCGCTAATCCACGGCCCTTTTGCCCGGTTGCTTTTCCAGCTATCTGTCCCGGGATAGGGCGCCGAGCCGGTTTCTCGATGCGCGGACGCAATTTTCGTGGGATGGCGTTCACGAGGTTCGCAGCCGGTACGCGGGGGCGAGCAGTTCCTTGTGCTGGCCGTCGCCGCAACAGAAGTGCAGGACGGTCTGCGCGCCGGTTTCGTGGGCCCGAGCGGGGAACCCCGGCCAATTAGCCCGGAGCTGTGTCGCCTTGACCAGTGTCAGCTGAGCGATCGGCGACTCGATCTGCCAGAGGAGTGCGTCTTCATATTCGGCGACCAGTGCGGCCATTTCGGTGAGCACGGCCTCGATGTACACCGGCAGGTTGCGCAGCGCAGGAGTGACCGACCGCCGGGTGAACGTGGCTGCCGCCGATCGAACATCGGACTCCTTCGGCCGGAATGCTATCCGGCAGCGAGCAGCTTGCTGTCGCCGTAATAGTTGCAAGCGATACCGTATCGAATGAAGTAATCTGGCGTCATGGCTGCTGATGTTCCTCGCCATATCGCCGCCTCGCGTGCGACGGACCGTCCCGGGGATCCTTCGCCTTTCGCTCTCGGCCTGCTGCTGCGTCGGGCGCATTGGCGTGCAGCGTCGGTGATGGAGGAGGCACTGCGGCCCCTGGGCGTCGAGTTGCGGCATTTCGCGGTGTTGATCGAGCTGGTCAATCACGGACCCACGGTGCAGCGTGATCTGGTAGCGGCCACGGGGTCGGACAAAGCTGGGATCATGCGCATCGTGGACGACCTGGAGCGCAAGGGGCTTGCGGTACGCAGGGCGGTTCCGGGCGACCGCCGAGTCCGGGCAGTGGAGATCACAGCCAGGGGGCTGGAACTCTTCGATGCGGCCCATGTGGCGGCGAAGCCGCTGGCTGAACGTCTTGTTGCCGAACTGAGTCTCGGCGAGTCCGAGCAGCTGGCGGATCTGTTGACCCGGCTTGCCCATCCCGCAGACGCCGAGGCGTAAGCACGCACCCGTTGTCGGCCACGTCGGCGCTTTGATGCCGTTCCGCGGCGAACCCGGCCTCGAGAGGTGCCGGTATTTGTCAGTGTGCCTCGGTCGGGTACTGGTGCGGCGTTGTCGCGCAGGGGAGCGGTCGGCGCGGCTTGCGCGCCGCAAACCTGGCCGGTGCGCGTTCCACGGTCGCCCGGTATCACCGTCATTTCGATGCGAGCCGCGCCCACGGCCGAACCGGCGGTTATCGACATTCTCGGCTGCCGCTTGCCCAGGTCCAGGGCGCGGCTGGCACCGTCGGGGAGGGCATGGTCGCTGGGCATATACCTCGCGATGCCCTCGGGCGAGGAGCGGACAGCGTTTTCGGATCGGGAGGGTCAGGCGGCAAGACGCTCTGCGAGTTCTTTGGCTTTGATGCTCGCCTCGTCGAGGGCGCGCTGACGGGACGCCTCGTCGAGGGGGATCAGTTCGGACATGGCGGCGTTGCGGGTGGCGTAGGTGAGTTCCGGGACGATGAAGTCGAGGTCCAGGCCGAGGGCGCCTGCCAGGACGGCCTGCAGGTAGTTCTGTACGAACTCGTAGCCCTCGCGCGGGGTGCCCGGCGCGTAGGAGCCGCCGCGGCTGGCCACGACGACAACCGGGGCGCCCTGGGCCGACGGGGTCTCACCTGCGGTGCGGCCGAGCAGGGCACGTTGTCCAGCCATGCCTTGAGGGGCGAGGGGATCGAGAAGCTGTACATGGGGGCGCCGATGAGGTCGCGGTAGATCACCGTGCTCTGCGGGTGCTGCTCCTGCCATGTCTTGCGGAAGGCGGCCGTGACCGAGCGGGACGAGGACGCCTCCCCGGGAAACACGGATGAGTCGATGTGCAGCAGTGTGGCCATGAGCTTTCTCCAAGGTGCAGCGCCCGCCGGGAGCCGAGGGCCGATAATCAAGTATCTCCCGAGATAGTATCGTACGATATGATATCGAGTGATACTGTTTCTATAGCGAGGGTAGATCGGCTGAGCAGATGGAGGCGGATGATCGTGGACATCTACGAGGCAGTGACGAGTCGGCGAGCGGTGCGTGGGTTCACCGACCGCCCTGTCCCGAGGGAGGCGCTGGAGCACGTGTTGTCCGCCGCAGCCTGGGCGCCGTCGGGATCGAACATTCAGCCGTGGCACGTCTACGTGGTGACCGGTTCGTCATTGGCCGAGATCAAGAAGCGGACCGGCGAGCGACTGGCCGAAGGTGGCCCCTGGGACGAGCCGGAGTACGAGATGTACCCGCCCGCACTGAAGTCCCCCTACTGTGAGCGCCGGTCCGCCTTCGGTGAGCAGCGTTACGGCGCACTCGGCATCCCGCGAGAGGACCTGGAAGCGCGCCAGCGGGCCGCAGCCGCGAACTGGGACTGCTTCGGCGCGCCCGCCGCCCTGTTCTGCTACGTCGACCGTGACATGGGTCGGCCGCAATGGTCCGACGTCGGCATGTATCTGCAGACCGTCATGCTGCTGCTGCGCGCCGAAGGGCTGCACAGTTGCCCACAGATGGCCTGGGCGAAGTTCCACAGAACCGTCGCGCAGATCCTCTCACCACCGAACGAGCTTGTCCTATTCTGTGGAATGTCGATCGGGTACGAGGACGTCACCGCAGGTGAGCCTCGTACAGGCCGGGCACCGCTCGATGAGACGGTCACGTTCGTCGACGGCCCGCGACACGATCGGTCCTCGCCTGATCAAGGCATCGCTTCTTGCTCCGACCGTTCAACCGTTCACACGCCATTTCCCTATTTGACCTCTATTAAAGGCATGTCATGAAGATTGCAGTCATCGGCGGCACCGGACTGATCGGGTCGCAGGTCGTCAAGAACCTGACCGCCGCGGGACATGAGGCGGTACCGTACTCGCTGTCCAGCGGCGTCGACGTCATCAGCGGCCAGGGACTCGAGGAGGCGGTGGCGGGAGCCGATGTCGTGGTCAACCTGACGAACTCCCCGACCTTCGACGAGGCTTCCCTGGCCTTCTTCCAGACCTCGATGGACAACCTTCTGACCGCAGCGTGCAAGGCCGGCGTCGGCCACGTCGTCATCCTCTCGATCGTCGGCACGGACCTGGTGCCGGAGCTGGACTACTACCGCGCCAAAGCACTCCAGGAGAACCTCCTCGCGGCCGGGCCGGTCCCGTACTCGATCGTCCGGGCGACGCAGTTCATGGAGTTCATGGACGCCGTCCTGTCCTGGACCGCCGACGACGACACCGTCCGGCTGCCCGCCACACCGATCCAGCCGATCGCCTCGAAGGACGTGGCAGCCGCGGTGGCGCAGGTCGCCGCCGGGGCCCCGTTGAACGGCATTCGCAACATCGGTGGCCCCGAGATCTTCACCCTGGACGAGCTGGGCCGGATCACCTTGTCCCACAAGGGCGACAACCGCGCCGTCGTCACCGACCCCACCGCCGGCATGTTCGCCACCGTCAAGGGAGATGTCCTCACCGACAAGGACGCCCGCCTCGCCCCCACTCGCTACACCGACTGGCTCGCCTGACATCACCGCCTCCAGGGGTCCCGGCCCGTCCGATTTCGTTGCGCCAGCCGGGTGCGGCGGCTTGACCGGCCGCTGCCGCTCGAGCCGCGATCAGGCGAAGGGGATTCACACGCACCCAGTTGGTTTGGCGGGGGAGGTTCCGGGAGTAGTCGCCGAAAAATCCAACGAAGTTCGTGTAGTCGCTGGTCAGTGGCCGTAGAACCACGATGCGTCGGCCCAGTGATGTGCGAGCTTCGAACTCAACGTAATCGGTTGGCTGACAGTGACTTCGGTTGTGGTCGGCTCTGTCCCCGCGTGCACCGATTCGCGCTTATTGAGCTGGCGGACGATCCGGCGCCGATAGTCTGTATTCGACAAATATCTTGCGGCGTTGACGGCCCCGAACTCCCGAAGCCGTCACACGGTGCAAGGTAGTGGGCGTGTCTTCCGGCGAGTCGTCGAGCAGGATCCGACGCGATACCCCTGCGCCCGGCATTTCTCCCCCGCGCATCAGAATTCGGGCCCGCCCCTGCCTCGGGTCTGGCCGGAAAGAGGCAGGGCGGCAGGGCGGAATCAGCACAGTGGGTTAGGTCTGGTCGTCGATCCCGGCCACTGGCGCATTCTTCATGACCGACTCCATGCCGTTGAGGGCGGCGGTCCTGCTCTCGTAGGCCTGCCCCAGCGCGATGATCTCGCCGTTGCCCGCCTTGAGCCTGAACCGGAATTTCCCGGCGCTGTCCTTGTACAGCTCGAATTTGGCAGCCATGCGATTACCTCGTCTCCACAGTCGAACACGGATAACGCCTCGGTCCGAAATCGACTGTAGATCTCCGTACCGCGGCCAGGACCCACACCGACTCGGGAACACCCACCCCAACCAGGGCCGTTGTTTTCTCCCCCAGTCACCTCGAGCGACCACATAACAGGCCACGGGGTGGCGGCTGCCGGGATGCGGGTGTCGGACCTGCACTGTTGGTCTTCCGGCTCCCGGCACACCAGTACTGCACGCCCCGTATCGACTCCGTGCTCCCGCCGAGCTGTCGTGGTGCACCGACGCATGCCGAGCGGGACTGTTCAGCCGGATCACTTCTCGGCTTCCAACCGCCGGTGTCGCTCTCTTTGCCGGACGGACCGATGCTGTGTGTGACGAGAGCCGCATCGTCTCGCTGTCATACCCGGGCCTGCCCGCCACGCACCGCGCCACTGCGGCCACCCCGGCGCACCCGCTGCGCGGCCACTGGTCACATACTGCCGCCGACCAGTACGCAGATTTATCCTGTAGCTGGTCCCGCACCAAAACGGTGGTCGCGTGGAAGGCGAACAGACCTACGACGACGTCTGGATGATTTTTGACGAATAAATGGCAAATGGCCGCAGGTCACCCGGTACGGGTTCGGGTGATGACCTGCGGCGGCGCATTTGGAGCGCACATGGGTAACTCCCCGGGAACGCCCGAAAGGTGACCCACCACCCAACCGTCGGCCCGAAGCCCAACCCTCCCCGCGCCCAACGACACGCTGAAGTCGCGGAGAGGCGGAGGAGTGAGGCGGACCAGCTCTCAGCTGATGGCTGAGCCCATGACCCGGACTGCGGAGACCAGGCCGTCGATCAGCTCGCCCTGACGCAGCGAGCTGAGCAGAGCGGTCAGCCCGAGCTGGCAGATCCGGTCGTTGACGCGGTCGGCGACGTCGCGACCCGAACGCACCTCGACGGCCTTGTCGTTCGGGGAGACGGCGATGAGCACCGAACGCGCTGCCTCGGGAGTGGTCGGGAAGATCGCATCGGCGCCCGCGGCCGGATCCGCGCCCAGATCACCGATGAAGATGTTGAACCGAACCTTGGTGGCGCGGGTGACCTCGGTGAGCGTGTTGTCCATGATCAACCGCTCGGTGTCACTGAACGGCGCCTCCCGGAACACGGTGCCGGGCTCGTGCACCGCGGAGACGCGTCCGCTGGTGGTGACGACCGCTCCATGCGGAAGATCGGCTTCGACCACGGCGGGCCAATTCCAATTAGAACTTGCCACTTGCCCGGCCTCCGATCAGGGACGACTCGGCGGATTCGATTGCCGCGTGGGTGTCGTGCGAGGTGTCGTGGTGGCCGTGGCCGGTCACCTCGTCGGTCGCGCTCCACAGCACCGGGTCCGCGGTCCACTTGTCGCCGAGGTTGTAGTGGACCGGCTTCTCCCCGGGATACGGCTTGCCCAGGAACGACAACCCCGCGATGACCGCGTAGATCACCAGCGGAATGCCGACAAAGATCAGCACTGTCTCGAGAATGCTCACGGCCTAACGGTAGTCGATGCGCTCGAGCGCGTGTTCGACCGGTGAGCCTGTCGCCCGTGTGTGTCGGTTCGCACCCCCTGCCGAGCGGCCGCTAGACCAGCCACGCCGCCGTGTCCGGCGGCAGCACGGTGCCCTCGAGCGGCACGCTGGACAGCAGCACCTCACCCGGCGGCAGCGGCGTCGGCACGGTCGAAGTATTGAGTACGCAGATCAACCCGCCCGTGCGCCGGAACGCCAGGCAGCCGACCGGACTGCCGTACCACTCCAGTCCGGTTCCGGCGAATTCCGGTCGCACACCGCGCAATTCGATCGCCATCCGGCACAGCGACACCATCGAGTCCAGTCGCTCGAGCTGCGACTCCACGGTCAGCCCGGCCCATTGCGGCGGAATCGGCAGCCAGGACCGCTCGGCGGCGGTGAATCCGAACGGCGGGTGCCGGCCCTCCCACGGAATCGGCACCCGGCATCCGTCGCGGCCACGTTCGGTGTGCCCGGACCGCTCCCACACCGGATCCTGCAGTACGTCCTCGGGCAGATCGTCGACATTGGGCAGGCCCAGTTCCGAACCGTTGTAGAGGAACACCGCACCCGGCAGCGCCAGCTCGAGCAGGAACATCGCCCGCGCCCGTCGCAGCCCCACGGCCCCGCCGCCGTACCGGGTCACCTCGCGCTCGATGTCGTGATTGGACAGCGTCCATGTCGGCACGGCACCCACCGACGCCACGGACTCGATCGAATTATCCACTGCGGCACGGATTTTCGCGGCGTCGAAGGGTGTCTCGGCGAGCCGGAAGTTGAAGGCGAGATGCAGTTCGTCCGGGCGCAGGTATTCGGCGAATCGCGTGTTGTCGTCCACCCACACCTCGCCGATCGACACCACGTCCGGATATTCGTCGAGCACCTTGCGCAGGCGGCGATGGATGTCGTGCACCCCCGGATTGTTGAACCGCGGATCGCTGTCGTCGTGCACCAGCATCCGGGTGTCCACGCGGGCCATATCGGGCAGCCCCGGCGGCTTGGCCATACCGTGCGCCACATCGATGCGGAATCCGTCGACGCCGCGGTTCAGCCAGAACCGCATGGTCTGTTCGAAATCCGCGACGACCTCGGGGTTCTCCCAGTTCAGATCGGGCTGTTCGGCGGCGAAGATGTGCAGATACCACTGACCGGGCGTGCCGTCGGGCGCGGTGACCCGAGTCCAGGCGGGCCCGCCGAAGATGCTGGGCCAGTTGTTCGGCGGCTCGGCGCCGTCGGGACCGCAGCCGTCGCGGAAGATGTAGCGATCGCGTTCGGCGCTGCCGGGCGCCGCCTTCAGCGCGGCGGTGAACCACGGATGCCGGTCACTGGTGTGATTGGGCACCAGATCCATGGTGACTCGCATCCCGCGGTCGTGCGCCTCCTCGAGCACCGCGTCGAGCACTTCGACATCGCCGAAGAGTGGGTCGATATCGCGCGGATCGCTGACGTCGTACCCGCCGTCGGCCATCGGCGAGCGCATCACCGGGCAGATCCACAGCGCGTCCACGCCGATGAGTTCGAGATAGCCGAGCCGGTCCAGCAGGCCGCCCAGATCGCCGACGCCGTCACCGTCGGAATCGGCGAACGAGCGCGGATAGACCTGGTAGAACACCGCCGACCGCCACCACGGCCCGTCGGGCGCATCGGAGTCGACAACGGCTGATTCGTCGGAGGTATCCGGCCCGGACGAGGCCGTCGGCACAACCACGGAGGACCCCATATCCGGCCTTACCGCCGGATCTCCGGGTGATGAAGGCGTCACGACACCCAATAGTGCCAAAGGTTTCCGGCGAAGGTGCGGCAACTACGCAGTGTTGGCGACATTTGGCAAATGATCAGCAGACGACGCTTGCCATCCGGAAAAACTCTGGGTTGCACCAGGTTTTGTGCCACGACATTCAGAAAGTCGAGTTGACCAGCGAATTCGCCGCCATCTCCAGGTAATCCAACAGCGCGCGGCGGTGTTCATCGTCCAGCACATCGGTTCCGATCTCGTCGACCGCGATGCGCATACACCGCAGCCACGCATCACGTTCGATCGGGCCGATTCGAAACGGCATGTGCCGCATACGCAGTCGCGGATGTCCGCGCTCGTCGGAGTAGGTGCGCGGACCACCCCAGTACTGTTCGAGGAACATCCGCAGACGCCGCTCGGCGGGGCCGAGATCCTGTTCCGGATACAGCGGGCGCAACACCTCGTCGGCGGCGACCTCGCGATAGAACGTCGCGACGAGTTGCCGGAAGGTCTCCGCACCGCCGACCGCCTCGTAGAACGTCGCCGGATCCGTCGCCGGTCCCGCTGCTCCCGCACCCGAACGCTCAGCCATGCGCGACCGCCTCGCTCGGTCCGGTGTGCTCACGGTTGTCCGCGGCTCGTCGTTCACCGGCCACCTACTCGCTCCATTCCTCGCCTCGTGCGCGGCCGCCGGACGCCAGAATGCGCCCACGCCGCATTCCGTCTCTCGCAGCCGGATGCCCCGCCGTACTCGCAGCATAGTCGGCGAGCGGGAACCGGCCGGTCGGCGACGGAACCTCGACCCACCGATCAGCCCTGCTGGTGCTCGGCGCGAAAACCGGCCGTGACCAGCCAGGACAACCACCGATCACGTGCTGTTCACCCGGGCGTGCCCGACAATGTGCGAAATACTCGTGCATTGGTACGAGTTCCGTGGTCAACTGGGTGGCAGTGTCTGCCCAGATACCATACGAACCGGACTACACGAATTCGGGGTCCTCATGAAGCAGCGGCACGGCGCTCGGTCCCAGGAGGCCAGAGCGCATCGACAACTCCAGCCCGCCGACGTCCACAATCGTGGGTCGGGGGCCTCTCCGCTGCACATCTTGTCCGAACATTCCCATCCCGATCGTGACCACCCCGATCGCGAACATTCCGATCACTCTCCCTGCGACACCCCGGTGATCCGCACTCTGGAGAATCCATCGCAGGCCGCATGGCGTAAGCGCCGGGTGCTGCTTCTGAACGCCACCTACGAGCCGCTGACCGCCCTGTCCGCACGTCGCGCCATCGTGCTGCTGATCTGCGACAAGGCCGACGCCGTCCACCACAATGCCGAAGGTCCGGTCGTCCATTCGGCCGGTGCGTCGATCGCGCTGCCCTCGGTGATCCGACTTCGCAACTACGTCCGCGTGCCCTATCGCGCGCGCGTTCCGATGACCCGCGCGGCCCTCATGCACCGCGACCGATACCGCTGCGCCTATTGCGGCGGCAAGGCCGAGACGATCGACCACGTGATTCCGCGCAGCCGCGGCGGCGCGCACTCGTGGGAGAACTGCGTCGCATCCTGCGCGCCCTGCAATCACCGCAAGGCCGACAAGATGCTCAGCGAACTGGGCTGGACTCTGCATCACCCGATGGTCGCCCCGAAAGGACCGCATTGGCGACTGCTGTCGACAACCGCGGACCTCGATCCGGTGTGGCTGCAATACCTCGGCGAGGGAGCCGCGTAGTCGCCCGGCGAACGATGTCCGGGGCCGACGAACCGACCACCGGTGCTGCGGGAAATGTGTTGCGGCGGAACAGCTCAGGCGTAGTCGCTGGCGAGCATTCCCCAGGTGCCGGGTTCGAGGGCCTCGAAGACGTGCGGGCGGTCGCCCGGATAGCAGATGTAGTCGCCGGGGTGTAGTTCGGCGGGGTCGTCGGCCGGGCCGACCATGGCGCGGCCCGCGGCCAGCAGGACGTGTTCCACGATGCCGTGCAGGTGCGGGTCCGAATCGCGGGGATGTCCGGGTTCGGCGGTGATGCGGAACAGGTCGCGGCGCACGTTCGGCGGGGAGGCTGCCAGCAGGGTGGCCCGGTAGCGCGACGTCGAGGACGCCACCTCCGGACCTTCCCCGGCGCGGATCACCCGCACCTGCGGCTGCGGCGGATCCAGCAGACTCGAAAACGGGATCCCCAGCGCCGTACACAGCGCCCACAGGGTTTCGATGCTCGGATTGCCCGAACCCGATTCCAGTTGCGAGAGTGTCGATTTCGCGACTCCAGCGCGCCGGGCCACCTCGGTGAGCGAGAGCCCGGACCGGGCGCGCTCACGGCGCAGCCCGGCCGCGATCGCCTGCTGCGGGGTCGATTCGGGAATCCTGTCCTGCTCGGTCATCGTGATTCCAGAGGGTACATGGGGTGTGCCCGAGACGACGTTGACGAAGCACGCCGCCGCGTTCACTATAGAAGCCGTGCGTTCGATACAACGAACACTGACTCGCAGTGATCTCACCGGCATCGCAGCGGTCTGCCTGGCCGTCTGCGTAATCGGCGTGTCCTACGGGGCCACGGCGATCACCTCCGGGTTGCCCGCCTGGTTGCCGATCGTACTCAGTGTGCTGGTCCTGGCCGGTGGCGCCGAATTCCTCTTCGTCGGCATCATAGCCGCAGGTGGCGGCCCGATCGCGGCAGTGCTGGCCGGACTGCTGGTCAACGCCCGGCATCTGCCGTACGGGCTGGCGCTGCCGGACGTGCTCGGCACCGGCTGGCGTCGACTGCTCGGCACGCACGTGATGAACGACGAATCGGTAGCGATGGCGCTCGGCGAATCCGATCGGGAACGCAGTCGCGCTTCCTACTGGTTGTGCGGTCTGGGCGTGCTGCTGGCGTGGCCGCTGGGCGCACTGCTCGGCGTCGGACTCGGCACCGCGGTCCCGAATCCCGACGAATTCGGTCTGGACGCGGTCTTTCCCGCGGTGCTCATCGCGTTGGCGCTGCCTGCCCTGCGGGATGGAGCGACACGACGCGCGGCACTGGCCGGAGCCGTGGCAGCAGCCCTGGCCGCGCCGTTCCTGCCCGCGGGAATTCCGGTGCTGCTGGCACTGCCCGCCGCCTTCCTCGCGCTGACCGCCGGGTCGATGATCGGCCGAATCCGCACCGCACGCCGGACGAGCGAGTTCGTTCCGTCGAACGCACCGAACGCGGATCGGACCACCGCGCCATGACCGTCGCACTGATCGCCGGAGCGGTCTGCCTCGCCGTCGGCACCTTCGGCTTCCGATTCGCCGGACCGGTCCTGCGCCGACGCCTCACCTTCCCGCCGCGGATCGCCCAATTTCTGGAGATCGGCTCGGTCGTCCTGCTGACCGCGCTGGCGGTGACCACCCTCGTCCCGGCCGACCACCGGGCCCGGTTCGCACTGCCCGCGGGCGTACTGGTCGCGGCGATCCTCGCCTGGCGCAAGGCCCCGCTGGTCGTGGTCGCCCTCGCCGCCGCGTCCACCACAGCACTGTTGCGCTTGGCCGGAGTCGCCTGACCGCTCCGCGGTGCGGCTCCGGCATAGCCGCCAGAGACGGGGATGCCGAGCTCAGCAATTTCTCAGCGGGTATGTGCGAGCCTGGATGATCTGCCCGACCACGGTGCGGGCGATGAACGGCCGCACCTCGATCGAGAAATCGAGGATATGACCAGCGACACCCTGAGCTTGGATCCGGCCGGTATCGATGGATCCTGGTACGTCGACATGACCCGATTCGCCAGGGACACCTCCTGGCTGAATACACCGATGACCGTCTACAGCGGTGTCGGAGTCGGGCTGTTCGTGGTGTTCATGGTCATAGGCTGGTGGCTCGCCCGCAAGCGCGATGCGTCGGCGATGGCCGCGGCGCTGGCGGTTCCGTTCGTCGCGATCATCGCCTACGCCGTCAACGACGCCGTCAAGCTGATCTTCTCCGAACGGCGTCCCTGCTACCGCTTCCCCACCGCATTCCTGCTGGAGAAGTGCCCGGCACCGGACGACTACTCCTTCCCCAGCAACCACACCGTCGTCGTATTCGCCATGGCGGTGGCACTGCTGGCGGTGAACCGGAGACTGGGCATCTGGGCATTCGTCGCGGCGGCGGTGATGGGCATCTCCCGGGTATACGTGGGTGCGCACTATCCGCACGACGTCCTCGCCGGCGCCATCGTGGGCACCGTCGTCGGATACTTCGCCGCAATGCTGTTGCGCCGCTACGGCACTTCCCTGGTGAGCAAACTGTCGAACGGACCGCTGCATCCCGTGCTGAGCGCCGACGCTCCCGCGCGCCGGTAGCCCTGCGAATCAGCGAGCGAGCAGAGCGGGCCCGCGGCGGCGAGCCACCGAACCGTACCGGGCGTCCAGCCGCAGCCAGGTGCGGCTGGCGCGGACCCGCACGATCTCGCCGGGAGCGATCCGGCGCGCATCGGGACGGTCACCCGCGTGCGGAATGAAATCCATTGCGGTCAGCGCGAATACGACCCGCATCGGAACCTCGGCCCGCTCCCCCGCACCGGTGACGGTCAGCACGGTCTGCTCCAACAGCGAGGCGGGCGGACCGTGGCCGCTGCCGTGTTCGGCAGCCAGTTCCACTCCGCGCTCGGCCAATTCGACCAGTGAACGAGCCGGAATGTCATCGATGTGGGAGAAACCCGTCACCGGTGGCAGGGCGGTGCGCCAGGCCGAGTCCATGGGGAATCCGAGATCGATCCGACCGTCCGGCGCGGGCGCGCGCAGGCCCGAGAGCAGCACGTCACCACCCGCGGTGACATCGTCGACGCCGAGTTCACCGACCACCGTGCGCACCGCCAGAACCTCGAAACTCGTTGCGGCCCAAGCGGAAATGTAACGGTCACCGCGGCGGCGCAGCCGGATCACCGCAGCCGGGTCCAGGCGCACCGCGCGACCGACGAAGGTGGTGAGGTTCTCACGTTCGGCGGGATCGGGGACCAGTAGCGTCCCCTGTCCGGGCATCATCGCCGTGTCATCACTTCCACAGAGCCAGATAGTCACGTTCGGCCGGGGTTATCCGGCGCAGGCGCTGGGTGTCGATATCGAACGCGGCCATCTGGGTGGTCGCGATCACCGACGCCCGGGAATCCGGCGCCGACCCCGAAGCCCGTACCTCGTAACCGATGGTGAAATCCACCGCCCGCAACTGCTCGACCCACATCGCCACGTCCAGCGGAGTGTCCTCGTGACGAAGCTGCCCCTTGTACTGCACGTGCAGATCGACCAGCACGCAGCCGGTGCGCAACCCGTCGGTGGGCTTGTCGTCGCCGAACAGCCACGGAATCCGTGCCTCCTCCAGCAACGTCACCATGCGGGCATGGTTGATGTGCTGGAACACGTCCATATCGGACCAACGCACCTCGACCTTGGTGTGGAAACGCCGGGGCAGCGCAGCACCCTCGATAGCCCCCTCGCTCTTCGGCGAATCAACACTCGTCACGCGCATACCTCCCGATCGGATGGCCGCCCCACTGATCGCAGACGGCCGGACTTCCTGAGCACTGAGCCCGTCCGGCTCCACCGCCACACCGCGTGCGGACCGAATCGGCTATCCAGTATGCCGGTCATCGCCCACCCCGGTCGGACCGGACCACTTCAGCAGTCGGGTCGTGCTTGCCCGTCCTGCCGGTCGCCCTGGACGGGGACCGGCAGGACTGCGCTCAGCGCGGGTCGGACTGGACGCCGACGCCGCTGACCATGCTGCGGACCTGGCGCGCGGCCACCGACAGGGTGGCCAGGTCGTGGGTGCCGGATTCGAACAGTTCCGACAGGGCGGCGCGGGCGCGGCCGAGTCGGGCCTGGTTCTTCGACTCCCAGTAGGCGATCTTCTCCTCGGCGGTCTCCTCCGGATCACCGGCCGAGAGCACGTCCAGGGTGAGCGAACGCAACGAGGAGTACATATCGTCGCGCAGCGCGAGCCGGGCCAGGGCGTGCCAGCGATCACCGCGTTCGAGGTGGCTGACCGCCTGCAGCAGCCAGTCGACCTTGAGGTGCTCGTTGAGCGCGTAGTACAGCGCGCCCACCTCGGCGCCCTCGCGCTCGGTGATATCGGCGATATCGATGACGTCCAGCAGCGGGAACAGGTTGAGCAGGCCGATCACCTCGGTGGCCAGAGCCTCCGGTGCACCGCGGGCGATCAGTTTCGTCGACTGTTCCTCGAGGGTGTCGATGTGATGACCGCGCAGCCATCCGGTCACCTGCGGCGCCAACTTGCGCACCGATTCGCTGTAGCGATGGATTTCCGAACCCACCGCGACCGGCTGCGGCCGGTTGCTCAGCAACCACCGCGAGGCCCGGTCGAGCGTGCGCTTGGTCTCCAGCTCGAGATCGTCCTTGACCGCGACCGAGGTATCCGCGGCGCGGATCCGCTCCCAGATCGAGTGCAGATCGAAGATCTGGCTCGCCGCCGCGAACGCCCGCGCCGAATCACCGGCACTCGCCCCGATCTCCTCGCTCAGCCGATGCGCATAGGTGATGCCACCCAGATCCACCATCTCGTTGACGACCATGGTGGTGACGATCTCGCTGTGCAGCCGGTGCCGCTTGATCGCCGCGCCGAACCGCTCACGCAGCGGCACCGGGAAGTACTCCGGCAGCCGCGCCGAGAAGTACGGGCTGTCGGGCAGATCCGTCTCGAGCAGGTCGGCCTTGAGCGAAAGCTTCACGTGCGCCATGAGATTCGCCAGTTCGGGCGAGGTCAGACCGGTTCCGGCCTCGGCCCGGCGGTTCATCTCCGCATCCGAGGGCAGCGCCTCGAGTTCCCGGTCCAGTCCCCGACGCTCCTGGAGATCGTCGATGACACGCATGTGCACATTCAGCATCCGCGGCGCCTCGGTGCGCGACATACCCATCAGGAAGTTCTGGGATACGTTGTCCGCCAACACCATCGAGGACACGTCGTCGGTCATCGAGGCCAGCAACGGATTGCGGTCGGCCGCGGGCAGCTCACCACTGGTCACCACGCCGTCCAGCAGGACCTTGATGTTGACCTCGTGGTCCGAGCAGTCCACGCCCGCGGAGTTGTCGAGCGCATCGGTGTTCATCTTGCCGCCGTTGGCGCAGAACTCGATCCGGCCGAGAGCGGTGGCGCCGAGGTTGCCGCCCTCACCGATCACCTTGACCCGCATGGCATTCGCGTTGACGCGGATCGCGTCGTTGGCCTTGTCGCCGACATCGGCGTTGGACTCGGTGGACGCCTTCAGATACGTGCCGATTCCGCCGTTCCACAGCAGATCCACCGGGGAGAGCAGGATGGCGCGCATCAGCTCCGGCGGCGAGAGCGAGGTGATGTTGTCGGCCAGGCCCAGCGCGGCGCGCGCCTGCGGGCTGATCGGCACCGCCTTGACCGTGCGGTCGTAGACGCCGCCACCGGCACTGATCAGCGACCTGTCGTAATCCGCCCACGACGACCGCGGCAAACCGAACATCCGCTCCCGCTCCGCGAACGACGACGCAGCATCCGGACTCGGATCCAAGAAAATATGCCGATGATCGAACGCGGCCACCAGACGAATATGCCGCGACAACAACATCCCGTTACCGAACACATCACCCGACATGTCACCGACACCCACAACCGTGAAGTCCTGGGACTGCGTATCCACGCCCAACTCGGCGAAGTGCCGCTTCACACTCTCCCAGGCGCCCTTGGCCGTGATACCCATCGCCTTGTGGTCGTACCCCGCCGAACCACCCGAGGCGAACGCATCACCCAGCCAGAACCCGTAGGCCTTCGCGACCTCGTTGGCGATATCGGAGAACGTCGCCGTGCCCTTGTCCGCCGCCACAACGAGATACGTGTCGTCACCATCGCGGCGCACCACACGCTCGGGCGGAATCACCGCACCCGTCGCATGATCCACATTGTCCGTCACATCCAACAGACCCGAGATGAACGTCCGATAACACGCGACGCCTTCGGCCTGCATCGCCTGCCGATCCACCGCCGGATCACCCGACGGCGTGGGCGGCTGTTTCACCACGAAACCACCCTTCGCGCCCACCGGCACGATCACCGCATTCTTCACCGCCTGCGCCTTCACCAAACCCAAGATCTCGGTCCGGAAATCCTCCAACCGGTCCGACCACCGCAACCCACCACGAGCCACCGGACCGAACCGCAGATGCACACCCTCGACCCGCGGCGAATACACGAAAATCTCGAACTGCGGCCGCGGCCTGGGCAATTCGGCGATCTCCCGGGGCTCCACCTTGATCGACAGGTAGGACCGGGGTTCACCGTTCTCGTCGGTGCGGTAGTAGTTGGTCCGCAGAGTGGCCTTCACCAGGCTCAGGATCGCGCGCAGGATGCGGTCGGCATCCAGGCTCACCACCTCGTTGATCCGCTCGGCCACCTGCTGCTCGAGCTCGGCGGCCCGCTCCGGCGAGGCGGAATCCGGGTCGAACATCGCCGCGAACAGATCCACGAACAGCCGCGCCACGTCGGGGGCGGCCAGCAGCACCCTGGCGATATTGGCCTGGCTGTACGGGAAGTCGGCCTGCTGCAGGTATCGCGAGTAGGTACGCAGGATCGAGACCGTGCGCCAGTGCAGACCGGCGCGCAGGACCAGTTCGTTCAGCGCGTCCGCCGACGCGCGGCCGTACCAGAGCGCATCGAACGCTTCGGTGAACCGCTCGCGCAGACCACGCTCCTGGGCGGCCACCACCTCGAGCCGGTCGGACGTCTCGACGAGCTCGGCGTCCATGTTCCGGTTGAGCGCACGGCTCAGCAGATCCGGGCGGGCCTGCAGGCCGAAGTCGTAGATCCAGCACTCCCGGTCGTCCAGGAATGCCATCTGATAGGGGCGCTCGTCGACCACCTCGACGCCCAGACTCTGCAACAGCGGCAGGACCTGGCTCAGCGAGATGCCGCAGCCGACATAGAGCGTGAAACGCCATGAGCCGGAAGCGGATCCGGGTCGGCGGTACAGGTGCTGCTCGATGCGGTCGCCACCCAGATGCTCGAGCCGCACGATATCGGCCAGGGCGCGGGCCGGATCGAAATCCGCCTTGTACGCCTCGGGCAGAGCGTCGGAATACCGTTGCACGACAGCGGGATCGAGCACCGTGGAGCTGGAGACCACCTCGCGCAGATCGTCGTCCCAGGTGTGGCTGGCCTGGCCGAGCAGGTCCTGGATGCGCAGCCGATTCGCCTCCGAGGCATCCACCGGCGTACCCGGCTGGGCGAGCCGCACCGTGAAATACACACTGGCGAGCTCGTTCTCGGATACCCGCGCGGAGTAGTCGATGGAGACACCGCCGAGCTCACGGACCAGAATGTCCTGCATTTCGAGCCGGACCGCGGTGGTGTAGCGATCACGCGGCAGATACACCATGCAGGCCACGAAACGACCGTAGGCGTCCGAGCGCAGGAACAGCCGAACCTGCCGCCGCATACCGACATTCAGCACCGCACTCGCCGTGCGCCGCATCGTCTCCGCATCCGAGGAGAACAGTTCGGTGCGCGGGAAGGACTGGATCACCTCGAGCATGCCCTGCCCGGAGAAGGACTCCAGATCGAATCCGCTGGCCTCGATGACCGAGCGGACCCGGCGCTCGATCACCGGAATGTCCAGCACGTTCGCATGCAGGGCGGTCACCGTGAACACACCGATGAAGACATGTTTTCCGACCAGCGCCCCGGAGTCGTCGAAGTCCGCGACACCGATGAAGTAGGGGTAGACCGAGCGGTGGACCGTGGCCGGCACCAGGCCCTGGGTCAGCATCAGCAGCGGGCGGTCACCGCCGTTGACCGGGACGCGGAAGTCGGTGCCCACGTCCGGACGCAGCACACCGAGGCAACTTTCCGACACCACAACGGATTTCGTCGCCGTCGCGGCGCGCTCGTACCGGGCGTACCCCAGGACGGTGAAGTGGCCGTCGGCCAGCCAGCGCAGCAGATTCGCGCAGTCGATCAGATCCGTCGAGGAGAACGGCGCGGTGCCGTTCTTCGCCGCGCGCCGCAGTTCCCCGGCGAGGGTGTCCTGCACCGCGCGCATGGCCTGGGTGTCGCCGATGACCTGACGTACGTCGGTGAGCACGTCGGGTATCTCGTTCTCCACGCGCGCGAGCAGTTCGCGGCTGGTCGAGGGATGCAGTTGCACATGCATCCACGACTCGCGCAGCCCGATCATCCCGTGGCCGTCCACCTCGTGCGGAGCCACGGATTCGAGCCGGCCGTCGGCGTCGCGGATCACCTCGAAGATCGGGTGGATCACCTCGCTGACGCTGACTCCGATCCGGGTCAGCGCCGCGGTGACCGACTCGACCAGCATCGGCATATCGTCGGTGACCAGCTGTACCGCCGCACCCAGTCCGGTGTTGTCGTCGGGATGATGAACCAGGACGCGACGCTCGCCCGCACGCCGCTGCATACCGAGCTCGAGGTGTCGGCGGAACACCAGACTCGAACTTCCGCTGATAGCACAGTCCACATCGCCGGCATCCACGTGGCGGAAATAGGCTTCCTCGAGCGTCGCGAGTTCGCCTCGCAGCGGCTCCGGTAACCCCGCCGCCCACGCGGCACTGGACAATTCGGACGAGACCGTCATTTTCTTCGCCAACTCCTCGGATTCGGTTCCGTAACAAAGTGACGCCGGAGTCGAGGGTAGCTGGGCGTCGCGAACACTGGAGGAAATCCTTCCCAAAGTCCAGGCGACGCCCAGCCGCCGATGCGGCCCGGTTGGTCCTACCTCACGCGGGCACGACCGCACTACCAGGTGGAGCCCGACATATATTGCGCCCGTTGCCTATTGGCCGATTCTATCCAATTGTGGCGAAACACACGTTTCGTCTGAGGGTTACCGTGCGGTAGCCGTGCCGTGCCGGGATCAGTCCCGGGTCAGCTTGCGGTGGGTGACCCGATGCGGACGGGCCGCCTCCGGGCCGAGGCGCTCGATCTTGTTGGCCTCGTAGGCCTCGAAGTTGCCCTCGAACCAGAACCAGGATGCCTCGTTGTCCGAATCACCTTCCCACGCAAGGATATGCGTGCAGGTGCGGTCCAGGAACCAGCGATCGTGGGAGATGACCACGGCACAGCCGGGGAACTGCTCGAGCGCGTTCTCCAGCGAACTCAGCGTCTCCACGTCCAGGTCGTTGGTCGGCTCGTCGAGCAGGATCAGGTTGCCGCCCTGCTTGAGGGTCAGGGCGAGGTTGAGGCGGTTGCGCTCACCACCGGAGAGCACTCCGGCCGGCTTCTGCTGATCCGGGCCCTTGAACCCGAACGCGCTGACGTAGGCGCGCGAGGGCATCTCCTGGCTTCCGACCTCGATGAAGTCCAGCCCCTCCGAAACGACCTGCCACACATTCTTCTTCGGGTCGATACCGGCACGGTTCTGGTCGACGTAGCTGAGCTTGACCGTCTCGCCGACCTTCACCTCACCGCTGTCCGGCGACTCGAGTCCGACGATGGTCTTGAACAGCGTGGTCTTACCGACACCGTTCGGGCCGATGACACCGACGATTCCGTTGCGCGGCAACGTGAACGACAGATCCTTGATCAACTGCCGGTCGCCGAAGGCCTTGTCCAGGTGCTCGACCTCGACCACGACATTGCCCAGGCGCGGCCCCGCGGGAATCTGGATCTCCTCGAAATCCAACTTGCGGTGCTTCTCGGCCTCCGCGGCCATCTCCTCGTACCGGCCCAGACGAGCCTTGTTCTTGGCCTGCCGGGCCTTGGCGCCGGAACGGACCCAGGCCAGCTCCTCCTTGAGGCGCTTCTGCAGCTTCTGGTCCTTCTTGCCCTGGACCTCGAGCCGCTGTGCCTTCTTCTCCAGGTAGGTGGAGTAGTTGCCCTCGTACGGGTAGGCGCGGCCGCGATCGAGCTCGAGGATCCACTCGGCGACGTTGTCCAGGAAGTACCGGTCGTGGGTGACGGCCAGGACGGCGCCGGCGTAACTGGCCAGGTGCTGCTCGAGCCACAGCACGCTCTCGGCGTCGAGGTGGTTGGTCGGCTCGTCCAGCAGCAGCAGATCCGGCTTGCTCAGCAGCAGTTTGCACAGCGCGACGCGACGACGCTCACCACCGGAGAGGTTGGTGACCGGCTCGTCCGGCGGCGGGCAACGCAGCGCGTCCATGGCCTGTTCGAGCTGGGAGTCGATATCCCACGCGTCGGCGTGGTCCAGGTACTCCTGGAGCTTGCCCATCTCGTCCATGAGCTCGTCGGAGTAGTCGGTCGCCATCAGCTCGGCGATCTCGTTGAAGCGGTCCAGCTTGACCTTGACCTCGCCGAGGCCCTCCTCTACGTTGCCGCGGACGGTCTTTTCCTCGTTCAGCGGGGGTTCCTGCTGCAGGATGCCGACGGTCGCGCCGGGCGCCAGGAACGCATCACCGTTGTTGGGCTGATCCAGTCCGGCCATGATCTTCAGCACGCTCGACTTACCGGCGCCGTTCGGCCCGACGACACCGATCTTGGCGCCGGGAAGGAAGTTCAGGGTCACATCGTCCAGGACGACCTTGTCGCCGTGTGCCTTACGAACTTTCCTCATCTGGTAAATGAACTCAGCCATATCCCTCACCCTAGTGGTTTCGAACGGATCAACCGCACCCGGCCAGCGAATCCGCCCAGCTAGGCAACGGGTTTTGTCCCGGTTCCGGAAGCCGTGCCGATCACGGCATCGATGGCAGCGCGGAGCGATCGTATCGCTCGCACCCGAACGGCCTCACCCGCGCCCGGAGGCGTCGGCGTCGAGGGCTGCCACGAGCGAGTCGGCGGACTCCGGCGACGGTCTGCCGACCTCGTGCGCAGACGGGGCGACCGCGGTATCGGAGAACACCGGACCCGACGGTTTACCGTGACTGCCGCGACGCAGAACGCTGGCCGTGCAGCGGCCCAGATCCGGCCCGAGCGCGCTGGCCCGCAGTTCCAGATCCTGCCGGGAATGCCCCTCCCTGGTGCGATATTCACTCGAACGCAGCTGCCCGTAGACCAGGATCGGATCACCCACGCTCAGCGAGGCGCCGACCCCCTCGACCAATCTGCGCCAGCAGTTCACCGTGACGTACACGGTTCCGTTGTCGACCCAGTCCCCACTGCCGCGATCGAGTCGGCGGGCGGTGCTGGCCATCCGGAAGGTCACCAGTTGCTGACCATTGGGCAGGCTGCGCCGCACCGGATGGGTGACCACATTGCCGACCAGTGCCGTATATGCCTCGTACATGACTCCACCCCTTGACATTTCGACGTTGGCATCAAGCCTCGCCGATCATCGAGGGGCATACCAGAGCGATTCCCGATTTGGGGATAACTTTCGCCTTGTGAGCAGATGATGTTCCGGATTTCTCCGGCCACCGCGCTAGAACGTGGTCAGATCGGTATTGGCCCCGGACAACACGACGACCGGCCGTTCTCCCGGCTCCGGCACATACGCCCCGCTCTGGATCGCGGCCAGTGCGGTCGCCCCCGCGGGCTCGACCACGATCCGGAACTCGCGCCACAGATATTCGCGCGCCATCGAGATCGCGTCGTCGCTCACCAGGACCGAGCCGACGGCGTAGCGCTGCGCGATCTCCATCGCCAGATCGCCGATCCTGGTCGCGCCCAACGCATCCGACGCGATGCTGTTGATGTGCACGTCCACCGGGCGTCCGGCGGCGAGGGCGGCGTTCAGGGTCGGCGCGCCCGCGGGTTCGACCCCGATCACCCGGCCGCGCAGCCCCAGCGCGGCCGCGATTCCGGCCACCAGCGCACCACCGCCCACCGGCACCAGAACGGGCGGGCGGGCCCGCACCTGACGTTCGATCTCCAGCCCGATCGTGCCCGCACCGGCGACCACCTCGGGCAGGCCGTACGCGTGCAACTGCAGTGCCCCGCGTTCGACCGCGAGTTCCTCGGCGTACCGAGTCGCCTCGCCGTAAGTCGTTCCGTGCCAGAGCACTTCGGCGCCGTAGGCCCAGATCGCGGCGACCTTGGTGTGCGGCGCGGATTCGGGCACCACAACCGTGCACGAACGCCCCAGGATCGCGCAGGCCAGCGCGGCCGCGATACCCGCGTTGCCGCCGGAGGCGACGACCACCGGACGCTCGTCGTTCCCGGAGGCGAGCAGCGCGTTGAGACTGCCGCGCACCTTGAAGGTGCCGCCGTGCTGGAGATACTCGAATTTCAGGCTCACCGCGACCGGCCCGTGCGGACCGGCGACCTCGGTATGGCAGACCGGCGTCACCCGGACGTGGCGACCCAGTCGCCGACGAGCGGCACGCACGTCGGAGCGGTACAGCCGTGGCACTCGCCCCACTGTGGTCACCGCTGTTCCCGGTCGTGCCGGGCCAATTCGGCGAACATGGCATTGTGCGCGGCGAGGTCGGCGTCGTGATCGCGGTCCGCCGCGCGATCGATGCGTTTGGCCTCGCGCGAATCGCTGCGCGACCACTGGATCAGCAGCGCCAGCATGACCACGACCAGCGGCAACTCACCGCTGGCCCAGGCCAGGCTGCCGCCGGTGTGCTGGTCACCGAGCAGATCCTGATTCCAGCTCAGCCCCAGCGAGCGATAGAACCAGCCGCCCATCACCGTGGTCATACTCATCAGCGCCACACCGAAGAAGGCGTGGAAGGGCAGCGAGCCGAAGACCATGCCGACCTTCGTCAGCGGCTGCACCTGCCGCGGTTTGGGGTCGATGCCCAGCACCACCCAGTAGAACAGGTAGCCCGAGACCAGGAAGTGCAGATTCATCGCCAGATGCGCACCGTGCTCGTCGAGGACGGCGTTGAAGATTCCGCCGAGATACAGCGCGTAGAACCCGGAGATGAAGAACACCGCGGCGACAACGGGATTGGTCATGAACCGCGAAACCGGATTGTGTACCGCGGCCAGAATCCATTCCCGCGGCCCGGGGGGCGCGTCGCGACCGGCCGCGGGCAGCACCCGCAACGCCAGCAGCACCGGACCGCCCAGCGCGAACAGGATCGGCGCGAGCATCGATAACATCATGTGCTGTGCCATGTGCACGCTGAACATGGCCGGTGCGTATCGGCCGACGCCGGAGCTGGTGGCGATCAACAGGATCGCGCATCCGGCCAGCCAGGAGATGGTGCGGCCGACCGGCCAGGCGTCACCGCGTGCGCGCAGGCGGCGCACGCCGATCAGATACAGCACGGCCAGCACGATCGACAAAGTCCCGAAGATCAGATCGAATCGCCAGTCGAACAGGATCCGGGCGATCGTCGGTGGTCCGGGCAGGTCGTAGCCGATCTCGACCTCGACCGGCGAGGGCACCGTCTTCAGATCGGGGGGCGGGGTCCGGCCGAGCCCGACCGCGAGCCCGATCGTGGCAGCGAAGACCAGCGCCTCCACACCGGCGAACCGGATGAGCGCGCCCCGATCCCCCGGGTCGGCGGCCAGTGCGGGAATCGCCTTGCGCCGTTGCAGGAATCCGATCAGGCCCAGTGCGCACAGCGCGACCGTCTTGGCGACCACGAGTTGCCCGTAGGTCGTGGTGAACACATCGCTCAACGGCACCCGCACCCAGGCGTTGATCACACCGCTGATCGCGACGACGCCGAACGCACAGGTCGCGACCGCCGAGAACCGCCGGGTGGCCAGATCGGTGTGCGCACCGCCGCGCAACGCGTGCGCGAGGACGGCGAACAACCCGCCCGTCCACACCGTCACCCCGACCAGATGCAGGATCAGGCTGTTGGTGGCGAGGTCGTGCGCACCGCCCGAGGAGGAATGCCCGGTCAGCGTGATCGGCAGCAGACAGCCCAGCGACAGGGCGAACAGCGGCGGCGTCCAGCCCCAGCGCAACGCGAGCCGACAGGCGACCGCCAGGACGAAGGCCATGATCGCCGTCGTCCGCCACGCTCCGGCGACCTCGACCTGACCGATCGCATGCCACACCTGTTCCGGCCGCAGTGTCCGGAGCACCGGTTGCCCGGTGGTGTCCGACAACGTCAGCGGCACCAGCAGCGCCGCCGTGCCCGCCCACACCAGCGCGCAGATCCCGGCCCGGCGCAGCGCGCGATATCCGGCCACGTCGAGCAGGCCGTTGTGCTGCGGCGGGGTGAGGAATGCGGCGAACAGCAGCGATCCGACCGTCAACGCCCCGGACAGATCCGTGATCGCCCGCACCGCCGGAAGCCCGTAGGTGGTCAGCGGGCCGGGATCGGGAATCCCCAACAGGGTCAGTGCCTGCGCCGCGGACAGCCCGACGATCAGTGGCGCGACGAATGCCGCGACCGCGACCGCCATCGTGGTGAGCGCGGAGAACGTCGACGCGGACTCGGACCGAGGGGCCTGGCTGTCAGGTTCGGTGGACGTGTCCTGCGGTGACGACATGCATCGAGCGTAATGCGGTCCGCACCGCACAGCGGCCCCGCCCCAGCCGTCGACGCACCCGCTGTGACCCTGCCGACACGCCCGCGAGTTGCTCTGTCAACTCACTGTGGCGCGAGTCCGAACATCTCCCGATACGGGGTGATCCTGAGATCGGCTCCTTTCAGCCGTGCGGTGGCCTCGGCGCCGAGCACTCCCGCCTCCGGCGAATAGGACGCACCCCCGCCGGGTCCGAGCGGCAGAGCTATCGCGTCGGGTCCGGGTCGATGTTCGCGCAACTCCCCGACGCCGCCGATCAGCGCCCGGATATTCGCCGCGACCACTTCCGCGTGCAGACCCGCGGCCTTGGCGGTCTTCCCGTCGGCCGTGGCCACCAGGTCGCCGACGGCGAATACCCGGTCCTGGCCGCGCAATCGAAGTTCGGGAGTGACCTCCAGATACCCGTCGGCCCGCCGGGCTTCGGACAGCTCTGCCGCCAGATAATCGGACACCGGCCGCACGCCGAAGCAGCGGAACCAGATGTCGGCCTCGATCGTGCGGCCCGACCGGGTGACCGTGGTGAAGGTCGCGAGTTCTCCGGCACGCGAGGGCGGATCGGCGCGCAGCCCCGTGCCCAGGATCACCTCGACGCCGAGTTCGGCGAGTTGCCGCCGCAATTCGGCGCGAAGGTCGGGATGGAAACCACCGCCGAGGATGTCCTGCGCCGGGTCGAGAAGCGTCACCGATCTGCCCGGCCAGGCCGCGGTGATCTCACCGGCCAACTCCAGGCCGACCGCGCCCGCACCGAGCAGCAGAACTCGTTCGGCCGCCGCCAGCTCCGCGCGCGCGGCATGGAATCGCGCCTTCGCGGCCGCGCTGTCCTCGTCGTCGGTCTTGGCCGGGAAGGGATAGGCCGAGCCGGTCGCGAGCACCACGAAATCTGCGTCGATCCGTTCGCCGGAGCCGAGTTCGATCTTCGACGCGTCGACCCGTACGGCGCGCTCGCGCAGGACGCGCCCGCGACGCAACAGCTTGTCGTAGGGAAAGAACAGCCGGTCGGTCCACGCCGGGTCGGTCAGCCCGCGCAGTGCGGCCACGTTGTAGACGAAGGCATCACGCGGTTCGACAATGGTCACATCCGCGATGTCATCCAATGCCTTCGCAACCGCTGTACCGCCGAATCCGCCGCCGATGACAACCACGTCAACCATGAACCCTCCAAGTTCGCACAACGTACTGTTGACTGTACGAACTAATTTAGTTCGTACAGCCAACAACATGCAAGCGGCAGTAAAATAGCGGCGACCGGTTCCCAGGAGGTTTCGTGACCACAACCGTCGAACAACTACCCCTCGCCGAGGCCCTCGTGCGGCTGTCGCACCGGGTGCAGCAGGTGTTCGCCGAGGTCAGCCGCAGACACGACCTGACTCCCCAGCAGGCTCAGCTGCTGTGCCGACTCGCGGCCGGACCGGTCGGCATGTCCGATCTGACGCGCTGGCTCGCACTGGAGAAATCGAGCCTGACCGGCCTGGTCGATCGCGCTCAGCGGCGAGGTCTCGTCGTGCGCATCCCCCATGAGACGGACCGCCGCGCATTCCAGATCGCCCTGACCGACGCCGGAGCCGCCCGCGCCGAAGCCACCCACCGAGCCGTCATCGCTCAACTGGACGCTCTGCTGACGACCGTCTCCCCCGCCCACCGCGAACAGCTCTCGACCCTGATCACCGACTCGATCCTGGATACTCCCCGCTGACATGCCCGCGAGTTGCTCTCCGGAAACCAGGGCGAACCTGGACGGTCGCTATACTCGCCTCACTGGACAGCACGCCTGGAAAGCGGCATGGTGTTTGGTGCCGCACTGCCTCCGTAGCTCAGTTGGATAGAGCAAGGGCCTTCTAATCCCTAGGTCGCAGGTTCGATTCCTGCCGGGGGCGCTCAGCGCTCTGACCAGCGCCAATACCGCTGGCTCCAGAGATACCCGGCCCGCGCAGCGCTCAAACACCTGGGAACTACTCCAGAATCCGCGGCCTGGAAGAGAGCGAGAACGACCACCGTGCCGCCATCCGCGCACACCTTCGCGACTTCTCCGGGTGCGGGCGGGCAGGGTCCTCGATCCCCGAGAGTTGTTGCAGCTCAGTCGGCGTCCGTCGAACGCAGGTCGGTGAAGGCGCCGGCTCGTGCGGCGAGCGTGGCGGTGGCGGCCGCGCGGTCGGGCAGTTGCGGGTCGGGTGGGGTGCGCAGCAGCACCAAGTGGTGGTAGAGCGGTGCGGTCGCGGCGATCAGCAGGGCGCGGGCGTCGGTGTGAGCCGGGAGCTCGCCGCGGTTGATCGCACGCTGGATGATGATTTCGGACTGGGTGTAGCGGTCCTCCCACAGTCGACGCAGGGCCTGAGCCGCTTCGACGGAGCGGAAAGATACCGCGATCAGTGCGGTCGCGATCGAAGGTTCCTCGGTCAGCGAATCCTGGATCTCCTGGTTGAGCGCGGTCAGATCGCCACGCAGGGAGCCGGTGTCGCGGGGCTGCCAGTCCAGGTCGCCGGCTGCGGCGAAGAGGTCACCGATCATGCCGCCGATGTCACGCCAGCGGCGATACACCGTGGTGCGGTGCACTCCCGCGCGGGCGGCGACCGCGTCGACGGTGAGCGTGTCGTAGCCGTGCTCGGTCAATTCCGCGCGAACCGAGTCGAGGACCTGGGTGCGGATGCGGGCGGTTCGGCCGCCCGGTCGTGGCTGCGGCAGGGGGCGCGGGGACTCGCCCGGGAGCAGTGGGGAACTCATCGTCGGTAATCCGGTTGCTCGATGGGGCATGATGCGACAACATCCTAATGCAACATTCGTCGCACTAGTGCGGTGTTCTCCGCTCATCGAAAGGGTTTCCGATGCCTGATCCGTCTGCGCCCGCGGATCCGACCGTGCTGCACCCGATGCCCGGCCAGCCTCGGGTGGTGCTGCTGAAACCGCTGATCACCTCGGCTCTGATCGAGGTCGGCGAGTTCACCTACTACGACGATCCCGACGACGCGACCGCGTTCGAAACCCGTAACGTGCTGTACCACTACGGGCCGGAGAAGTTGATCATCGGGAAGTTCTGCGCTCTGGCGACCGGAGTCGAGTTCGTCATGAACGGCGCGAACCATCGCATGGACGGCCCCTCGACGTTCCCTTTCCCCACCATGGGCGGCTCCTGGTCACAGCATTTCGACCTACTCACCGACCTGCCCAACCGAGGCGACACCGTCGTCGGCAACGATGTCTGGTTCGGCCGCGGCAGCACGGTGCTGCCCCGCGTGCGGATCGGCCACGGCGCCATCATCGCCGCCGGTGCGGTGGTCACCGGTGACGTGCCCGATTACGGCATCGTCGGCGGCAATCCGGCCCGTCTGATCCGAACCCGGTTCGACGAGGAGAGCATCGCCCGGCTGCTGACGGTGGCTTGGTGGGACTGGCCGATCGAACACATCACCGAGCATGTCCGCACGATCATGTCCGGCAGCATCGCCGACCTGGAAGCCGCTGTCCCCGTTCGCGAATGCCATTCGCCGCAACCCGGAGACGAGTGATACTCCGTGCCTCGTCGCCCTGCCCACCTCGCGATGATCGGGATCCCGATCCTCAGCCACATCCTGCCCAGCCTCGAGATCATCCGTGAGCTGGTGTCCCGCGGCCATCGCGTGACCTACGCCAACGACCCGGCCGTCGCCGACCTGATCACTGCCACCGGCGCCGAATTCGTTCCCTGCACCTCGCTGCTGCCGGTCGCCGACGACAACTGGCCCGACGATCCCATCGACATCCAGAATCTGTTCCTGGACAACGCAGTTCAGGCACTACCGCAGTTGCGTTATGCCTATGGGCAGGACCGCGCCGAGCTTTACCTGTACGACATCGGCGCCTACGCCGCACGCGCCCTCGCCGAGGCCCAGGACCGCCCGCTCCTGCAACTGTCCCCGACGTTCGTGGCGTGGCAGGGCTTCGACCAGGACGTCACGGCGGCCCTGCGTCAACTCCCCGGAGCCGAGGCATACCGGACCAGGTTCGCGCGGTGGCTCGTCGACTGCGGCGCGTCGACCCTCGACGTGGACGCCTTCTCCGGCCCGCCGAGCCGGGCACTGGCATTGATTCCCCGGGTGATGCAACCGCACGCCGATAGGGTCGACACCGACACGGTGACATTCGTCGGCCCGTGCTTCGACCTGCGCCCGGAAGCCGAGAGCTGGACTCGCCCCGCCGATGTGCAGAACGTCTTGTTGATCTCCCTGGGCTCGGCGTACACGCGCCGACCGGAGTTCTACCGCCGATGTCTGGCGGCGTTCGGTGAGCTGCCCGGCTGGCACGTCATCCTGTCGATCGGAAAGCACACCGACGCAACGGAACTCGGGGATATCCCGCACAACGTCGAAGTACACTCCTGGGTGCCCCAGCGGGCGATTCTGGAACGGGCGGACGCATTCGTCACCCACGCCGGCATGGGCGGCTGCGGTGAAGGACTGCTCGCGGGGGTGCCGATGATCGCCGTGCCCCAGGCCGCCGAACAGTTCATCAACGCCGACCGGCTCGTCGAACTGGGGGTGGCGCGCCGCATCGACACCCAGGACGCCCCGGCCGAGAACCTGCGGGCGGCCCTGCACGACCTGGTCCACGACGCCGAGGTCGCCGCTCGCTCGGCGCGGCTGCGCGCCGACGCTCGCGTCGAGGGCGGCACCCGACGAGCCGCCGACCTGATCGAGAACACGCTGAACCGAGCCCTGGCCACGCACTGACCCGCCACGGTCGGCCGCAATCACGTTCGACGCCAACGGAATCGGCGGGCAATTCTGCCGATTCGCGGCGAACACGATGCGAGAGATACCCGAAATCGGGCTGCCGCAGTCATTTTCGAGTGCGTTACAGTTCGGCTGAACACCGAACGACTGCATCGTCGCACCGTCCCGTCACAATGGGGCGTGAGCGAATCCAACACGTGCTCGGTTCTCGTGCACGCACCCGCGCCGCCGGGCGGGAGGTCCGCGGCCGGCGGCAATCAAGTCGATTGGGCGACCATCGATGCCGGGCCGGCCGCGATCGCCGTGGTGCACCGCGACATCAAGCCCGCCGACATCCTGCTCACCGGTCCCGCCTCGGCGCCGGTGGCCAAGCTCGCCGATTTCGGGCTGGCCAAGGCATTCGATCGGGCCGGGCTGTCGGGCCACACGATGACCGGATCGAGCGCCGGAACGATGGCGTTCATGGCCCGCCCCCAGCTGACGGACTACAAGTTCGCGAGGCCGGAGGTCGACGTCTGGGCGATTGCGGCGACGCTGTACTACATGCTCACCGGGCAGACGCCGCGGCAGTTCCCGCGCGGCTCCGATCCGATCGCCGTCGTGTTGCGCGAGGATGCGATCCCGATCCGGAGCCGGAATCCCGAGATCCCGCAGCGGCTCGCGGCGATCATCGACGAGGCGTTGATCGATCGCCCGAACATCCGCATCGTCAGCGCGAATGAGCTGCCGCAAGCATTGCTGAACGCGCTGTGAAACCCCGTAGGGCCGGACGGCTCGGTCGCGGCCCTACGAGGTCCTGGCTCTCCGGCCGTACGGCCGGAAAACTCAGGGAGCCACGAAGCCGATCGGGCCGTCGGAATGGAATCCGTGCGCGATCAGCGCGGCCGCACCCGGCGAGGTGTCGACGGCCGCGGCCCAGCGGTTGTTGTAGCTGAAGCGCAGCAGCGGGTGGTCACCGATCTCCGGACCGTCGTCGATCCAGCCGATCACGCCTTCGTCCACGCACTGGGTGTTCTTGATGTCGCGGTCCGCGATCGCCAGCATGTACGACGGGTGCTGGCTGGACTTGAGCCGCAAGCGGTGCACCGCGACCCGGTTGGGCCCGGGGGCGGTGTGCACGCGGCCGAGATCCTCGACCTTGGTGAAGTGGAACTTGCTCACCGCGGACGCCGCCTCGGACTGGTTGGCGGTGAAGAAGAACCCGGTGTTCCGCGGGTCGCGCGATCCGTCGTTGAAGGTCGCGAACTCCTGCAGGGTGACCAATTCGTCCGCCACCGGCTTGGCGGGAGCCGCCTCCGCCCGCGGCAACTCACCGGGCGTCGCGTACATCATCGACGCGAAAGCCAGTGCGGCAGCGAGGCCTCCGGCCAATCCGATCCGAACAGTGAACCTCTTCACGTGACACCTTTCATCCGACCACGGAAATAATTCAGGCACAGTGTAATTGCATCACCCGTTCACACCACCGTGGGCGAGCCCGACACGGGCGTCATCTCGAACCGAGAAATTACCGGTCAGCGGGATTTGTACGAATTACCGCCGTATTCGCCGAGCAGTTCGTCCAGGATTCGTACCGACAGGGTCGTCTCGTTCGGCGCACATGCGCCACGCGGCGACCGGCGCGAGCAAGGAGTGTGGCCGTGAAAGTGCATCTGCAGGTGGACGGTTCGCCGGAGAAGGTGTCGCGGCACGCACAGGAGATCGCGGAACTCGGCGCGGACGGTCTGTTCACCTTCGAGGGCCCGCACGACACGTTCTTTCCGCTGGTGGTCGCCTCGGGCAGTACCGATCTCGAGCTGATGACCAATGTCGCCATCGCCGGACCTCGCAGTCCGATACATCTGGCGCATGCGGCCTACGATCTGCGGTGCTACAGCCGTGGCCGGTTCCGGCTGGGCCTGGGATCGCAGATCAAAGCGCATATCGAGCGACGCTACAGCGCTCGATGGGACCGGCCGGTCGCGCGAATGGCGGAGACGGTCGCGGCGATCAAAGCGATCTTCGCGGCGTGGGAAGGCACCGAACCGCTGAATTTCCGCGGGGAGTTCTTCACGCACACGCTGATGCCGCCGAATTTCGTCCCCGGTCCGAATCCGTACGGACCGCCACCCGTTCTGGTCGGAGCACTCGGCCCGCGGATGACGACGATGGCGGCGGAGACGGCCGACGGCCTGCTGGTGATGCCGTTCAATTCCACTCGTCATTTCGCCGAGCGCACCATCCCGGCCGTGCAGACCGGACTCGAGCGAACCGGACGGTACGCCGAGGACTTTCAGATCATCGCCCAGGTGATGGTCGCGGTGGGACGTACCGAGCAGCAACTCACCGCGGCCATCGAAGGGGTGTCCGGGCTGATCGCCTTCTACGGGTCGACCCCGGCGTACGTTCCGGTGCTCGAGGTCGAGGGGTGGGCCGAGGTGATGCCCGAGTTGAACGCGCTGTCCAAGACCGGCCGGTTCGCGCGGATGCGCGAGCTGATCACCCCCGAGATGGTGGCCACGCTGGCCGTGGTCGGCAGCCCCGAGGAATGCGCCGACCAGATCCGCACACGATTCGCCGGACGCGCGAGCGAGGTGTGCTGCTATTTCCCGGGTTACCGCGAAGCACCGGCCGACGTGGCCGACCTGGTCGCGGCACTGCACCGGGCGTGAGCGGACCTGCGAACGAATTCGTCGGGCCGGACGGCTCGATCATCGTGAATCGGAAGCGGTGCCCTGTGATCCGACGAGTTGCGCGGCCTCTTCCTCGGACTGCGCGGCAGGCGCCGAACCCCACATCCGACGGCCGTTGGGCTCCTGCAGGAAGTACACCGACACCGCGCCGATCACGCCCGCGATGATCAGGTAGTAGGCGGGCCAGTTCAGGTCGCCGGTGGCTCCCACGAGTGCGCCGACCACCACCGAGGTGGTGCCCGCGAACAATGAGACCGCGACGTTGAACGACACCGACAGACCAGCGCCGCGCACTTTCGTCGGGAACAGCGAGGGCAGGGTGGAGGGCATCGTCGCGCTGAAGCAGATCAGCGTCAGGCCCATGATCAGCAGGCCGAGGAAGACCGCGAACGCGTTGTTCATGCGGACCAGCAGCACCATCGGGAAGGCCAGCACGATCAGCGCGATGATGCCGCCCCAGATGATCGGTTTTCGACCGACGCGATCGGACAGCAGACCCAGCAATGGAATGGTCAGCAGCGCAATCGCCATCACCACGATCTGCAACCACTGCGAGGTCGTGGAGGACACTCCGCCACCGGTCGAATCGGGCACCGTCGAGGTGACGTAGGTCGGCATGTACGAGGTCAGCATGTAGTTGGTGACGTTCCAGACGATGACCAGTCCCATGCAGACCAGCACATACGGCCACAGCTTGGCCAGAATCTTCGCCTCGTCGCCGGTCTTGTTCGCCTTCTCCCGATCCTCGGATTCCTTCTCCAGCGCGGCGAATGCCGGAGTGTCGGCCAGCCGCATCCGCAGATATACGCCGACGACGCCCAGCGGCAGCGCGACGAAGAACGGCAGTCGCCATCCCCAGGACAGCAGCTGATCGTGCGACATCGTCGCATCGGCGAGGGTGACGATCAGCGCGCCGAGCAGATATCCGGTGAAGGTGCCGAATTCCAACCAGCTGCCGAGGAATCCGCGGCGGCGATCCGGCGCGTACTCGGCGATGAACGTCATCGCATTGCCGTACTCACCACCGGTCGAGAAACCCTGCAGCAAACGCGCGCACAGCAGCAACATCGGCGCCCACAGGCCGATCGAGTTCTGGTCCGGGATACAGCCGATCGCGAAGGTGCCCGCGGCCATCAGGATCATGGTCGTGGCCAGCACCTTGTTACGACCGACGCGGTCCGCGAGCGGTCCGAAGAACATCCCGCCGAACGGGCGGACCAGGAATGCCACCGCGAACAGCCCGAAGGTCGCGATCGTGCCCGCGGTATTGCCCAGGTGGGAGAAGAACACCTCTTTGATGGTGGGCTCGAAATAGGCATAGACGCCGAAGTCGTACCACTCGGTGATGTTGCCGATGCTCGCAGCGCCGATGGCCCGGCGGATGACAGGCGGATCGGTGACGACGATGTCGTCGAGCGACCAACGCCTCGGACGTTCGCGCGGGGTCAGCACATTCACCGGATACGGCCTCCTCAGCAGACGACAACCTCCCGATCCCGCACCACGCCCGCCGAGCACCTCTGCAACCCTCGACGAATACCGTCCGGCCGGGATCAGCCTTCTCAGGCTAGGGGATCATCAGCGATTCGCGAGCGAACTTCCCCGGACCGAGGACCGTATGTGACCATCGGCCCTTGACAGGCGCACCCGGTCGTGACCTCCGACCGAGATGTTCTGCTCGACCGGAAACGCACATCCGCCCACCTCGCGGCGCGGATCGCGCGGCGGGCGCAACGCCGCTGGTCGATTGATAGCCGGGCTCAGCGTTTTGTGACGACGTTCACCAGTCGCGGCGCACGCACGATCACCTTCGTCATCGAACGACCCGCCAAGGCGTCGGTGACGGCGGCCAGGGCGAGCTCTCGCAGACTCGTCTCATCGATGTCGCCGGGCACCACCAGGCGGTCGCGCAGTTTGCCGTCGATCTGGACGATGCAGGTCGCGGTGTCGCGCTCGAGCAGCGCCGGATCGGCCGTCGGCCAGCCCGCGTCGGACACCGAGGGCCGGTGGCCGAGACGTTCCCCGGACTCCTCGGCGGTGAAGGGCGCGAAGCACGAGGACATCCGGACCAGCGCTTCGACGCCCTCGCGGACGACCGGATCGGCCGGTCCCGGGCTCGGTGAACGGCAACAGCCCCAGATCGTGGAGCGCCTTGGTGAGGAACCGGGCATACAGCAGGTGGCCGGTGGCGTGCTCCCGGCCACCGATGTACTCGTCCACCGGCAGCCAGCGCGCGATCCGGGCGGGATCGAACGGGCCTTCGGTGAACCGCGGATTCGGGTATCGCAGGAAGTACCAGGACGAGTCGACGAAGGTGTCCATGGTGTCGGTGTCACGCCGGGCCGCCGCGCCGCAGCGCGGGCACGACACGCTGACCCACTCGTGCGCACTGGCCAGTGGTGCGCGGCCGTCGTCCGGGCGCAGCTGGTAACCGTTGTCCGGCAGCCGGACCGGCAACCGGTCGTCGGGCACCGGCACCTGCCCGCACTCGGCGCAGTGGATGATGGGAATCGGTGTGCCCCAAAATCTCTGCCGCGACAACAGCCAGTCCCGCAGCCGATAGGTGACCGCGGCCTCGCCGATACCCCGCTCCGACGAGATCGGCGACGATCGCCGCGCGAGCCTCGGCGCTGGAGCGTCCCGTGAAGTGCCCGGAGCAGATCAGCACTCCCGCACCCGTGGTGGCCACACCTGTCCGCGCCGGATCCGCCTCGCCGGTGTCGACCACGGTGCGCACCGGAATACCCAGTGCCCGAGCGAAATCCAGATCGCGCTGATCGTGTGCGGGCACGGCCATGACCGCGCCGGTACCGTAGGTCGCGAGCACATAGTCCGAGGCGTAGACCGGAATCCGTTCGCCGTTGGCCGGATTGACCCCGTACCGGCCCAGGAACACGCCCGTCTTGGTCCGATCCGTGGCCAATCGCTCGATATCGGTACTAGCCGACACTTTCCGGGCATAGGAATCGAACACGTCCCGGCACTCCGGTGCGCACAACTGCGCGGCCAGCGGAGCATCGAAGGCGAGCACGAAAAACGTTGCACCGAACAGGGTGTCGGGACGAGTGGTGAAGATCCGCACCGGCTCCGGGTGCCCCTCGACGGTGAAGTCGATGTGTGCGCCCTCCGAATGTCCGATCCAATTACGTTGCATGGTCAGGATTTCCGCGGGCCAGCCCGGCTCGAGCTGATCCATGTCGTCCAGCAGCCGCTGGGCGTAGTCCGTGATCCGGAAGAACCACTGGGTGAGGGCGCGTTTGATCACCTCGGTCCCGCATCGCTCGCATCGGCCCTCGACGACCTGCTCATTGGCCAGGACGGTTCGGTCCTGCGGGCACCAATTCACCATGGCGTCATCGCGATACGCCAGACCGCGTTCGTACAGCCGCAGGAACAACCACTGGTTCCAGCGGTAGTACTCCGGATCACTGGTGTGCAGCCGAGTGCGTCAGTCGAACGAAACTCCCAGTCGCCGAAAGGAATCCGCCTGAGTCTCGATATTGGCGTAGGTCCACTCACGCGGATCCAGGCCCCGTTCGAGCGCGGCGTTCTCCGCGGGCAGTCCGAAGGAGTCCCAGCCGACCGGGAACACCGTGTCGTAGCCCCGCATCCGGGAGAACCGCGCCATCGCGTCACTGATCGAGAACACCTCGCCGTGCCCCATGTGCAGATCACCCGACGGATAGGAGAACATGCTCACCACACAGCGCCGCGGCCGATCCAGCTCATCGGTGCGCCGATCCGCCGCGAAAGTGCCGAGTTCGTCCCACACACCGAGCCATTTGTCGATCACGGCCTGCGGATCGTAGGTCTCGTCGCTGTTCGCGGGTTCGAAGGTGTTCATCGCTCGGGCTCGCTCTGCTCGGGAATCACATCCGGTGGGAACACCACTCGATCACGAACAACGGCAGCGGCGCCACCGGATATCTCGTGACCACGCACGCCTTCCCCGCCGTCGAGGACGAGCGGCCATGTCACGCCCCCGGCTTCGGACGACGAAAACCGCCGGACCGGACACCTGCACCGCCGCCATCGTTACCGCGATCACACCCGTACCGGAATGGCCGAGACCTCGGCGGTGTTGTTCGGGCGACCGGATATCGACAATCGAGTCGCCGAATCGGAAGGAAATATGCTCCATGTCACAAGAATCGGCCGGTGAGCCCTCGATCGATCTGGACGGATTGTTCACCGAGTTCGACACGGGATCGCTGCGACTGCGGAACCGGTTCGCGATGGCCCCGATGACGCGCGTGAAATCCCCTGGCGGCGTGCCCAATTCGGAGAACATCGAGTACTACCGCGAGCATGCCGCCGGCGGCGTGGGGCTGATCATCACCGAGGGGACCTACGTTCGCGGCCCGGCGGCCGGACCGCTCTCGGGTGTTCCGCGGTTCTACGGCCAGGACAGTGCGGTCGGTTGGCGCGCGGTGGCCGAGGCGGTGCACGCCGAAGGCGCGGCCATCGTGCCGCAGCTGTGGCATACCGGTGTCGACCGGGGGAACGAGCCCGAATTCGAGCCGCAGACCCCGTCGGTGAGCCCGTCCGGCATCGATCACGCCGGAGCGCCGGTGGGGCGGGCGCTGACCGCCGATGACCTGGACACTCTCGTCGCCTCCTACGTGGAGTCCGCGGTGCTGGCCCGGCAGCTCGGCTTCGACGGTATCGAGATTCACGGTGCGCACGGCTATCTGCTCGACCAATTCTTCTGGGACGCAACCAATCACCGCACCGACGACTACGGTGTGACACCACGTCGCCGCGCGGCGTTCCCGGCCCGCGTGGTCGCGGCCGTGCGCGAGGCCGTCGGCCCCGACTTCCCGATCATCTACCGCTATTCGCAGTGGAAGGGCGTCGACTACACGGCCCGCATCGCCGCCACCCCCGGCGAGCTCGAGGAGTTGCTCACCCCGCTCGTCGACGCCGGAGTCGACATCTTCCACACCTCGCTGCGACGGCACTGGCTGCCCGAATTCACCGATTACGCAGAAGATCTGAGCCTTGCCGGATGGACCAAGAAGATCACCGGCCGACCGGTGATCACCGTGGGTTCCGTCGGTGTGGACAGCGTCTTCCGCGGTGATCAGATCGACGAGACCCAGGCCGACCGGTTCCGCTTCCTGAACGAGCAGTTCGACCGTGGCGAATTCGACGTCGTCGCGCTGGGACGCGCCCTGCTCGCTGATCCGGAGTGGGTGAACAAGGTTCGCGACCAACGGCTTTCGGAGATCACGCCGTTCCGGTAGTTCGCGATGGCGATCTCAGCCGAGTACGCGGGCGCGTATCGACGCCGCCCACTCGACGTATTCGACATTCGCGCCGTCGGGGTGATCGAGGTAGGCGAATCGACCGGTCGGCCCCGTATGGGGCCCGCCGGTGATTCGCGCGCCCGCGGCAGTGAGACGGGCGAGCAGTTCGTCCAGGTCGTCGACGATCACCGGGCCGACGGTCGAGCGATAGCGATCCACGGCCTCGGGTGGTCCGGCGATGAGCAGGAAGTCACCGATCGCGGCCAGTTCCGCCGCTTCGAACCCGACCCTGAGATCGGGCGGCGTACCCACGATCTCCTCGTAGATCGGCAACGCGACGTCCAGATCGTCGACGAACAACCGGGCGTAGGTCTTGAGAATCCGCATGTGCGGGACGCTACGGCGGATCCGGTGACGGCGGCAGTACGCACTCGAAGGTGAGCGGTGAATCCCGACGACGAGCAGCAGCGGCGCGCACGCGATATCGCGGTGCGGGTCTTCGCCGTGGTGTCGACCAAATGGGGACTGCGGGTGCTGGAGGAGGTCGGCGACGGACGACATCGCTTCCGCGAACTGCACCGCGCGATCGAGGGCATCAGTTTCAAGATGCTCACCCAGACCTTACGGGAGCTCGAAAACCACGGGCTGATAAGCAGATTCGATCACCACACCGCCAACCCGCACGTCGACTACACGCTGACCGAGGCCGGAATCGGACTCGTGGAGACGGTGCACGGACTGTGCACCTGGTCGCGCACCCACCTGGATCGATTGCTGGATACCCCTGCTTATCAGTCTGATTCGTCGCGCTGACCACTTATCGCACCGGCAGCTCACCACGATCTCGGTGGTCCCCGGCGTCACACCGTCACGCCTGCCGATATTTCGCACTTGCCGCGAGCGAGGTCTCGACCTCGACCCGATCTGCACACCCCCGGACAGCTCGCAGTAACTCCGCGTGGAACTGCTGCCAGGACTGTCGGGCCACAGCCGGTCAGGTGGTCCGGGTCGGGTGGAATGCGCTCGGCGGAGTACCGGTCTCGCGCTGGAACATGACCGAGAACGCGGCCGGGGTGTCGTAACCCAGATCGGCGGCGACCGCGGTGACCGAATCTCCCAGGGCGAGAGCGTGAATGGCATGCACCACACACGCACGCTGACGCCAACGCTGGAACGTCGATCCGGTCTCGGCGCGGAACAACCGATTGAAAGTCCGCGAGCTGACCCGTAATCGGCGAGCCCAGTCCTGCGGCGTCGATCGAATCGTCGGCGCGGACCCGAACTCCTCGCAGAGTGCGCGCAGATCCGCACGCACCGGCAAGGTGAGTTCGAAGGGCAACGGAGTCAACGTCGCGAGCTCGTAGAGCAGCAGATCGATCAGCGAGCCGTCCCGGCCGCGCAGGTTGTACTCCGGCGGCAGATCCACCGCGGCGAGGATCAGCTCCCGCAACAGCGGCGAGACGTCCACCACCCGGCAACGAGACGGAAACCACGGCGCCGCAGTGGGTTCCAGGTACAGGCTGCGGGTGCTGACGCCCTCCATCAGCACCTCGTGGTCGACTCCGGGCGGGATCAACACGGCGCGGTGAGTCGGCACCGTCCACGTTCCGTGGGTGGTATCGACGCGCATGACGCCGCTGGCCGCGTACAGCACCTGGGCGCGGCGATGCCGGTGCGCGGCCAGGAGATGCCGCGGCGGATAGTCGGTGCCGATCGCCAGTACCGCGCGATCGATCCGATCGACCGCATCCACCGGTACGTTCCGCACGACGGTCAGGCTACTCGGGCTGGCGTATTCTCGAAAGAGACCGGCAGATCATCGAATGTGCGACGGTGCACGGTTCTCATAACGTAGCTTCGTGATGACATTCCTGCTGGTCCTGGTGTTGTGCGGCTGTCTGTCGGGGGTGACGACCGTGTTGTTCGGATTCGGCGGCGGATTCGTCACCGTCCCCGTGGTCTACGCGGTGTCGACCGCCACCGCCGGGACCGCGGCCATGCACGTGGCGGTCGCGACCTCGGCGGCGGTGATGCTGGTCAACGCCTCGGTCGCCACCTGTGCACATATTCGGTCGGGCGGATTGCGCACCGAATATCTGCACCCGCTGGCGCTGTTCATCGCCGTCGGGGCCCTCGCCGGAGCGGCCGCGGCGACGGCCGTGCCCGACCGGGCACTACATCTGCTGTTCTGCGCCTATCTGGTGGTCGCGATCGCCGATATCGTGCTGCGCAGCGGATTTCTCACCCGCGCGGACTCCCGTACCGCGCGACCTCGCCCGCCGGGAACCGCGACAGCGGTGGCCGGGGGCACCGGAATCGGCGCTGTCGCAGCATTTCTCGGCGTCGGCGGCAGCGTCGTCACCGTACCGCTGCTGCGCCGCAGGGGATTGCCCATGACCGAAGCCGCCGCACTCGCGAATCCACTGAGCATCCCGGTGGCCGTCGTCGCAACGATCGTGTACTCCTTTGCCGCACACGGAAATCCCGGACACGGAACGATCGGATACGTCGATCCGGCAGCGGCCCTGGCCCTGCTCGCCGGAGCCCTGCCGACCATCGCACTGGTCAAGCGAACGCTGGTCCGGGTGCCCGATCGACTACACGCGATCGCCTACCCGATATTCCTGACCATCGTGCTGATCGCCATGACCGCAACGACTTTCACCTGATCGCGGCTGGGCGGCCAGCCGAGTTCCTCGGGAACACGGCCCGGACCCGCCATAGCCATCCGTCGACTCGGGGGGCTCGATCGACCCGCGACCGTTCGGCCGACGCCGCAGGGGCGCGAAACTCGACACGCCGGCTCCGGCCGATGGCAGTACACCGATCGGCGCGCGACCAGCGATCAGCCCGCGTCGTGCACGACAGTCGTACGCGCGCCGTACAGCTCGCGGGCCCGCGCGGGCGTGATCGTCGCCGGGGTGACCGGTTCCCCGGCCCGCACGTGCTGCTCGAGGATTCGCCCGGTCATCGGTGCGATGTAGGGGGCAGCTGCACGAAGCCCGTAGCCATCGGCTCGCGAGGACAGCCATACGGCGACCTTCGCGGGGAGTTCGACCGCGACGTCCACCAGGCCCGGACGGTCGAAGCGACCGAGGGTGCGCATCCATTTCGGCAAGGTGGCCACCGAGGCCAGCGACAGCAGTCGGCTTCCGACGGCCAAGGTGACTCCGGCGCCGTTGCCGGGCGGGGTCCACAGCAGGTGGTGCATCCCCGCTTCGGCACGTTCCGAACTGCACAGTCGCGGACGCATCTGCTCGAAATAGTCCCGTACCTGCGCCCGCGATCGCGGCACATCCTCCGGTTTGCAGGTCTGCAGTTCGGCCGCGATCACGCATTCGGCCCAGTACCGGTCCTCCTGCTCGGGCGGCAGCGGCCCGGGGCCGAATATCTCGTATGCCTTGAGCACCGAATGCCAGCCCGTGACATGGATCCACAGCTGGGTGTGCGGACTGTTCGCCGCATAACGCCGTCCACTGATCGGCTCGATGCCGGTCATCGCGGCGTGCACCTGCATCAAATGTTCCGAGGCGCGGATGGCGGTGCGGCCGTCACCGACGGCGACGAGCAGGAAATAGGCCAGGGTGTTGTCCAGCCGGGCCCGCGGACTGCTGTAGATGCCCTGCGAATCCGCCACGGCCGCAGCGAGATACGGCTCGAAGTGCTCCAGCACCACGGCCCGCTGGAAGCCGATGAGCGCGGTCGGCGAGGTCCAGATCTTCCAGCTCGGCGAGCCGGGTCCGAAGAACCCGTAATCGTCGCGGCGAAGCGTGGTCGGATCGAAGCCCATCAGCTACTCCTTGTTCGCTGCCCACTCATGCGAGTGAATACAACACCACCGTAGCAATTGCCGGGATCGAATACAACGGCCCCGTAGCATTTGCCGTGACACTATGAACCGGTGGAGGTGAGCGGGCTGTGACGACCGATCGTTCCGCGGCCGAGCGCCCGCGTCGCCGCTACGCGCCGCGGCTGCCGCCCGAGCAACGTCGCGCCCAACTGCTCGACGCCGCATTCACCGTGCTGGGCCGCGTCGAACTGCATGAACTGAGCATGGAGGCGGTGGCGCAGGAGGCAGGGGTCGGCAAACCCGTGCTCTACACCGTGTTCTCCACCCGCGCGGAACTGGTCGCCGCGCTGCTCGAACGCGAACGCGAACGCAGCCTGGAGCAGGTCGCGGCCACCCTCCCGGCCGATCTGCTCGGGTCGGATCCGGTGTCCGCCGCATCGGCCACGGTCGAGGCGTTCGTCGGTGTGGCACTGGAGAATCCGACCCGCTGGCGGCTGATCCTCGCCACGCCCGCCAGCGCACCCGACGAATATCGTGCGGCACTGCGCAATTCCCGCGCGGAGGTGATCGAACGGGCCGATGCGCTGGTCCGGATGGGCACCGCGCTCGATCCGCGTTTGGCGGCAATGGATTCCGAACTGCTGGCCCGGGTGCTGCTGACCGTGGCCGAGACGCTGGGGCGGCTCGCGGTGAGCGATCCGGCCGAATATCCCCGCGAGCGGCTGGAGGAGTTCGTCCGCTCCATCGTGCATCTGCTGGCCGGGACGCCCGCGCCTTGAACGGGTCCGACGCGCCCCGGATACGCCGACCGCGCGCCCGATCCGGACGGTTCGGGCGCGCGGGATGTTCCCTATTACCGGAAAATGTTGCGTATCAGCGCATCCGGCAGAAGCTGGAGTAGTGATCGCTGGTGTACCAGGCCGATCCGTCGTCACCGGTGACGATGCGGTCCGCATCGCGATTGTGACCGGGAACCTTGCGGTTCACGTCCCACTCCTTGTAGTGGATGGCCTTGCCGCTGCCGTCGGCCTCGGGCAGATTTCCTTCGCGATCACTCCAGGTAGTGCCGCCCTTGGTGCCCGAGCCGTCGTTCGGCGGCCACTGTCCGGCGTCGATCAGCCCCAGGGTCTGCCGGGCCTGATCGGAGACCGTGCAGGCGATCAGGCGCAGGTCGGTGGCGTTCTGCGCGGCCACCGTGGCGGTGCCGGTCGAGTTCGCCGCGCCCAGCCCGCCCAGTAAAACCGACAACGCGACCAGGGTGGCCAGCATCATGGCGGCGAACATCGAGATCGGTCTGGTCCACGCTCTTTCCGGCGACAGGGTGTCCGGCGATATCGGATCGTTCGTCATCAAATACCTCGCAATGGTCGTCGATACACCGGCGCCGCTTCGACACCCCCGCGCCGAATGTACTGCCGTCACAACCCGGATCGCACGACACACAGCGAGCAACCGGCCAACAACAGATGACGAGTTCCCGTCACCGACTTCCCGCGAACCGTTCGCCCGGCTCGGCCATGCACCCGCAGAGTCCGGGTTGATCGGGGGCGTCGTGGGTTCCGATGAGCCGCACCGCGATGCGCCACGCCGCCACGAATGCCAGGAGATGGACGATATTGGTGACCACCTCGGTTCCGCCGAGCAGCGCCACTTGGTCGTGCGCGTACAACCACAGCGCGACAACCATTTCCAGGGTGGCCAGGCTCCACGGCAGCAGCGACGCCAGACTGTAGGCGCGACGGCGCACCGAGCACTGTCGCCAGGTTCGCGGCTGTCCGCGCAGTCGCGCCACGGCCCAGCCCAGCGGGGCCCGGCCGATCAGGATCAGCACGAGTTGCACCGGCGACCAGAGCACCATCCACGCCAGGCGCGGCAGGAAGAAGTTCACCGCGTCGCCGCTGACCGTCGCGAACGTCACCTGCAGGAGTACACCAGCGATCACGGCGACGGTGGTGCGCGTCGGCCGACCGGTCAGCACCCGCCACACGCTCACCGCCACCGCGGCGATCAGTGCCGCGCAGGCCGCCGCGGTCAGCGATTTCGTGGTCGAGATCAGCACGGTGAAGGTCAGCATCGGCGAGACGGACACCGCCCCGACAACGAGTCGTTCACGCAACGCGGGGGCCGCGTCCGATGTAGTCGTCCGGTCTGCCACCGGTAGGCACCTCCTGGTCGGCGATCGTCTCGATCCAGCACACCAGGCCGAGCTGACCGCAGCGCCCCGGAAACCTGACCGGAAGCTGACGATGTGGAGTGATCAGCGACAGCGCGGGAAGGTCGCGGTGAAGACCGCGCCGTTCTGCGACCGCACCGCGATCCGGCCGCCGTGCCCCTCGACGATCTCGCGCACGATACTCAACCCGAGTCCCGCCCCGCCGGTGCCCGAGCCGCGATAGAACCGCTCGAATACCTGCTCGACGGCCGAATCATCCAGTCCCGGACCGGAATCGGCGACGGTCAGCGCCACCTCGCCCGCCTCGGTCACCGCGACGGTGACCGAGACCGACGCCTCCGGCGGCGTGTGCCGCAACGCGTTGGACAGCAGATTCTGCAACACCCGACGTAGCTGATCGATATCACCGGCGACGTAGACATGTTCGGGCACAATCGATTCCACGATCCGATCCGGATCGATGGCCCGCACGTCGGCGACCGCCTCCGCGGCCAGCGCGCCCAGATCCACCGGCTCCTCGCTCGCGGCATCGACACGATCGAGCCGGGCCAATTGCAGCATCGCAGCCACCAGCCGATGCATCCGCGCGGCCTCGGCGTCGATCCGGGTGATCGCGTGATCCACTGCCGCACGGTCCGGCGCGAGGCCGTGTCCGCAGGTCTGTGCCCAGCCGCGAATGGTGGCCAGCGGTGTGCGCAGCTCGTGCGACGCGTCGGAGAGGAATCGGCGCAATCGCTCGTCGGCGCGTTCGCGGGCCTCGAAAGCCCGGTTCAGTGCCAGACCCACCTCCCGCGCCTCGTCCTGCCGTTCCCCCACCGGCACCCGCCGATCGAGCTGACCGGCCGCGATCGCCGAGGCAGTGGTCGCCATATCCCGCAGCGGCCGCAGGCCCACCCGCAATACCGCCCGGCTCAGCAGCGCGATTCCACCCAGCACGAGCACCGTCGCGACGATCTCCACCCCGAGCAGCCAGGTCAGCACCCCGTCGTCGAAGCGCAGGCTGCGCGCGACCACCACGCGGGCGACCGGCTCGGCGGGCGCGCCCCGCGCGGACTGCACCGAGCGTCCCGGCGGCACGTCGAAGGCGAGCAGGCGATAGCGCTGCGTGCGATTTCCGGCCGCCGCGGCCGGGATCGGACGCTGCGCGTACCCGGGCGCGACCACGGCGGGCAGAGCGGGCTTCGCGGCTCTCGAATTCACCCGCGCTCCAACGGATTCCGCCGCGACGCTACCGTCACTCGACAGGAACGCGACGTAGAACGCGTCCGGTTCGAGCTGCTGCACCGCGGTCAGCACATACGGGCCCGGGGCCGCGCGGATGGTGCGTTCGGCCTGGTACAGCGCGGAATCGGCATTGTGCCGGAAGTAGAACCACAGCGTGAGAACCGGCGCGGTATCCGCGACGAGCAGCCCGATGCCCGCGAGCAGCACGATCCCGACGCTCAACCGCGAACGCATCGAACCCCGCCAGCCGGCGGCCATTCAGCGCACCCGCCCGCCCAGGCGGTAGCCGAATCCGCGCACGGTGTGGATCAGCGCGGAGCCATCGCGCGGCCCTGCGGGGTCGATCTTGCCGCGCAACCGCGAGACCAGCTTCTCCACCACCTGATCGCGAAACCTGTACTCCCACACGTGATCCATGATCTGATCCTTGGACAGCACCCGCTCGGGATGGGTCAGCAGATACTCGAGCAGCTTGTATTCGGTGGGCGTCAACGGAATTCGCCGTTCGCCACGACGAGCCTGCCGCCGGTGTTCGTCCAGGGCCAGGTCGGCGTAGCGCAGGGTCGCGGGCGGTTCGGCCGGCGGTTCGGCAACGGTCCGCGCACGACGCAGCAGCGCGTGCACCCGCGCCAGCACCTCCGGCACGCTGAACGGTTTCACCAGATAGTCGTCGGCGCCCAACGCCAGTCCGGCGATCTTGTCCTCCACCGCGTCTCGCGCGGTGACCACCAGAATCGGCACGGTCCCGCCGTGCTCGCCCAGCGTCCGGCAGATGCTCAACCCGTCGACATCGGGCAGCGTCAGATCCAGCACGAGCAGATCCGGAGGCTCCTGCCCGCACAGCCGCAGCGCCTCCGCGCCGCTCGGGGTGACGGACGTGTCGTAGCCGGCCAATCGCAGTGTCGTGGCCAGCAGCTCCGCCATTCCGGGATCGTCGTCGACGACGAGCAGTCGCTGGCCACTGCCACGAATCAACGTCACATCGGAAGCTCCGGGATCCTGCGCCACCCCTCGATCATGCCCGTCGAGCATGAGAGAACTCTGTGTCCGGATTGCACCTCTCGTGTCCGCAACACGGCACAACGGTGTTGCCCCTCACGCAGCGGCGAGGTGGCACAGTGGAGTGGGAGCGCAAGGCCATGACCACCGTGGAGGGCCCGATGGATCGAACCACCTGTCTCATCGCCGGTGGCGGCCCGGCGGGGATCGTGCTGGGGCTGCTACTGGCTCGCGCCGGCGTCGAGGTCACGGTGCTCGAGAAGCATGCGGATTTCCTGCGCGATTTCCGCGGCGACACCGTCCATCCCACCACCCTGGACCTGCTCGACGAGCTCGGCCTCGGTGACCGATTCGCGAAACTGCCGCAACGTCGGTTGACCTCGGTGCAGCTGCCGATCCGCGGCCGGATGTTCACCTTCGCCACCATGGACCGGCTGCCGGGCCCGCACCGGTACATCGCCATGGTGCCGCAGTGGGATCTGTTGAATCTCCTTGCCGCAGAGGCGGAGACGGAGCCGACGTTCCAGCTGCGCAGGAACACCGAGGCGACCGACGTGATCCGCGAACAGGGCCGGGTGGTAGGAGCCCGATATCGCACCCGTGACGGAGGGACCGGTGAGATCCGGGCAGATCTCACCGTGGCATGCGACGGCCGGACCTCCGCGCTGCGGGCGGCGGCGGGTCTCGGATCACGCCGCTGGGCAACACCTTTCGACGTCTGGTGGTTCCGAATCCCGCGGCACGACAGCGATCCGGCCGGAGCCGTCGGATTCCTCACCCCGCAGCGCGTGGCGCTGCTGTTCGACCGCGGCGACTACTGGCAGTGCGCGACGTTGATCGCCAAGGGCAGCGATCCCGCCCTGCGCGCCGGACCCGTCTCGGAGATCATGCGCCCGCTCACCGATATCGTGCCCTGGCTGTCCGACCGCGCCGAGATCCTGTCGAGCTGGGACGAGGTGAAACTGCTGGACGTCCAGCTCGATCACCTGGACCACTGGTACACCGACGGGCTGCTGTGCCTCGGCGACGCCGCGCACGCCATGTCCCCCGTCGGCGGCGTCGGCATCAACCTGGCCGTCCAGGATGCGGTAGCGGCCGCGAGAATCCTTGCCCCCAAACTCCTTTCGCACACGCTGGCCACCGCCGACCTGGCCCGCGTACAACGCCGCCGACGCCTCCCCACCGCCGTCACCCAGGGTCTGCAACGTTTCCTGCACGCCCGCGCCATAGCTCCCGCCCTCGGAGGCCGCCTCAACATCTCCGACAGCACCGAACCTCCACTCCCCCTGCGCCTGCTACGCCGCACCCCCTTCCTTCGCGACCTCCCACCCCGCCTGGTGGCCCGAGGCGTCCGCCCCGAACACGCTCCCGATTTCGCCCGACGCCCGTCCTGACCGGCGCAGCAATTTCAGAAGTCGTCGACGCATCCGCACGAGCCCCGGGTCCGCAGCCCGGCTTCCAGCGACACCACGCCGGGGTCCGTTGTGCCGCTGTCGATCTGATCCAACAGCAGTTGTACCGCCAGTTCGCCCATGCGGCGGGTGGGCTGAATCATGGTGGTCAGGCCGGGACGGGTGTAGCGGGCGTATTCGATGCCGTCGAAGGCGACCACGGCAAGGTCGTCGGGAACGCGCAGTCCGGCGTCGTAGGCGGCGCGGAGCATACCCATCGCCTGTAGGTCACTGGTGACGAAAACCGCTGTGGGGCTGCGCGGTCCGGCCAGTAGTTCGGACAGGGCGCGATATCCCGCCGCGCCACCGAAATCCGTGCGCACGATCGCCCCCTCGGGTAATCCACCGGCGGACAGCGCATTTCGATATCCCTGCACCCGATCCTCGGCCGTGGAGACGTGCGGACCACTCAGACAGGCGATCTCGCGGTGCCCGTGCTCGATCAGATGGGTCACCGCGAGCTGCGCACCGCCCACCGAATCGCACATCACATGGGTGAACCGGGCCGGGTCGATGATGCGGTCCACGGCCACCAGCGCCATCCCGGCCTCGGCGCAGGCATCGCCGACGCCGGTCTCCCAGGATGACGAAATCGCCAGCAGCCCTTCCACTCTCCGATCGATGAAGGTGCGCACGTAGGCTTGCTCGCGCTCGGAATCACCGGCGGCATTGCCCACGAACAGCGGGTAGCCGCGGGCGAAGGCCGCCGCCTCGATCACCGCGGACAGCTCGGAGAAAAACGGATTCGCACCGTCGGGGATCACCATGCCCAGCGCGTGGCCGCGATTCATCCGCAGGCTGCGCGCGGACATATTGGGCCGGTAGCCCAATTCGGCGATGGCGGCCTCGATCCGCGCGCGGGTCGCCGGGGCGACCTGACGCGGCCCGCCGTTGAGCACGTAGCTCACCAGCGCGGGCGAGGTACCGGCCAGCCGCGCTACATCCGCGCGTGTCACTGTCATGCGGATCTCTCCTCGTCCTCGATCACGGTCCGATTCCACGCTATTGGGCCCAACCTCTTGACAGTCGGTGACTCAGGTCACAGACTACTCATCAATTCGTGTTGATCAACACGAGTTGATCAAGAGGGATAGGTCGAACACCCATGAATGCTCGATTCAGGCGTGCAATGGCGCCGCTTGTCCTCGTCGGCGCGCTCGCCGCGGCCGCCTGCGGGCGTGGCGATCACAGCAGCTCCGGGGATTTCAAGATCGCCATCGTCACCCGAAACTTCACCAACCCGTACTGGGCGGCGTTGCGCGACGGGGCCATGGCCGAGGCGGCGAAGCTCGGCGTGAAGGTCACCGTGCAGGCCGGGCAGTCCGAAACCGACGCCGACGGTGAGAACGCGCAGATCTCCACCATGGCCGCGCAGGGCTTCGGCTGCTTCGGCGTCGTTCCGGTGAACGGCACCAACGTCATCACCCCGCTCACCGCGGTCGCCCGCAAGAACATCCCGATCCTCGACCTGGATACTCAGATCGATCCGGCCGCGTCCAAAGCCGCCGGGGTCTCCTACGCGAGTTTCATCGGCTCCGACAACATCGAGGCCGGTAAGACCGCGGGCCAGAAACTCCTCGAAGCCCTGGGCGGCACGGGCAAGGTCGCGGTCCTGCAGGGCATCGCCGGTGAGCAGAACGGCATCAACCGCGACAAGGGCTTCGCCGAGGCCGTCACGGGCAAGCTGGACATCGTCCAGGAGGCGCCGGCGGACTACGAGCAGGACAAGGGTCTGCAGGTCACCGAGGCGATCCTGAAGGCGCACCCGGACATCACCGGCATCTTCTCCGCCAACGACACCATGGGCCTGGGCGCGGCGCAGGCGATCAAGAACGCGGGCCGCACCGGGCAGATCAAGGTGATCTCCGTCGACGGCATCCAGGCCGCCCTGGACGCGGTCAAGGCGGGCACGCTCTACGGCACGGTCACTCAATACCCTTATGCCGAAGGACAACTCGCGGTGCAGGGCTGCCTGGCGCAGCACCAGGGTAAGAAGCTGCCGGACCGGGTGGTCTCCCCGATCGCATTCATCGGGAAAGACAATGTGGATCAACAGATCTCGGCGTTCCCGCGGCCGATCGTCACCTTCGACAACCCGCTGGAAGGACTCCTGAACAAGTGAGCTCCACGGCAGATATCGCACCCGCCGATCCGGGCGGTGCCGCCGAGGTCGGTACGCGTGAGGGGCGCACCGAAATCCCGGCCAAGCTCGCCGAATACGCGGCGCCGATCGCGTTGGTCCTGCTCTGGGTGGCCTTCTTCATCGCCACACCGGACTTCCTGACCCTGGCCAATATCGGTGACCTGTTGGTCTCCGCGACGATCCTGACCGTGCTGGCGCTGGGCCAGCAGTTCGCGGTCACCGTGGGCGGCATCGATCTGTCGGTGGGCGCGAATCTGCCTTGGTCCGCAGCACTGTTGGGCTACACGACCAGCCACGGCTATCCGATCGCGGTCGGCATCGTCGTGGCGATCGTGGGCGGTCTGGTCGTCGGCGTGATCAACGGCGTGCTGGTCGGACGGCTGCACATGACCGATTTCGTGGTCACCCTGGGCATGCTCAGCGTGCTGAGCGGGCTGACCTTGCTGCTGACGCACGGCAACACCACGGCGGTGAATTCTCCCTTCCTGCAGAAACTCGCGTTGGACGGCATCGGCCCGGTGCGCTGGTTCTGGCTGCTGGCGCTGATCGCCGCACTTCTGGTGGCGGGCATCATCTTCCGCACCCGGATCGGCACGCATCTGCTGGCCACCGGCGGACGTCTGGAGGCCGCGCGCGACACCGGTATCGCGGTGAATCGCATCCGGCTGTTCGCCTACGCGATGGCCGGGCTGCTGTGCGGGGTCGCCGGGGTGATGCTCGTGGCGCGCAACGGCGGTGCGGATCCCTCGCTGCAGACCACCTATCTGCTGAGTTCGATCGCGGCGGTGGTGCTCGGCGGATCGTCGCTGGCCGGCGGCAAGGCATCGGTGCTGGGGACGGTCGCCGGTGCGGTGCTGTTCACCTCGCTGATCAACGGGTTCACCATCCTGGGCATCTCGCAGTACTACCAGCCGGTCGCGGTCGGTGCGGTGCTGCTGTTGGCCGCCGGGATCTCCCGGTTTCGAAAGTAGGTGCGCCTCATGATGATTCAATTTCCCGACGCTCGTCGCACCGGAAAGCAGGCGGATCGATGACCACTCCCCTGCTCGAGGCCAGGGACCTGACCAAATCCTTCGACTCGGTGCGCGCACTGGGCGGGGTGTCACTGCAAATCCCCGAAGGCGAGGTGACCGCGCTCGTCGGCGACAACGGTGCCGGAAAATCGACGCTGGTGCGCTGTCTGACCGGCGTGCAGTCCCCCGACGGCGGTCAGATCCTGTTCCGCGGCGAACCGGTCCGCCTGCGCTCCCCCGAGGACGCGCGCAAGATGGGCATCGAGACCGTCTACCAGGATCTGGCCCTCATCGACGATCTGACGGTGTGGCAGAACCTGTTCCTCAACCGGGAACTGGTATATCCGCTCGGAATCGTCAACCGCCGCGGCATGATCGCGCGCAGCGGTGAGATCATGCGCGAGCTGGACGTCGACGTGCCCTCGGTCCGCACCACCGTGCGCCGGATGAGCGGCGGACAACGCCAATCCATCGCCATCGCCCGCGCCGTGGCCTGGGGCAAGGCCATGGTGATCATGGACGAGCCGACCGCCGCGCTGGGCGTCCGGGAGACCGCCGCGGTGGAGAAGCTGGTCCGGGGACTGCGCGAACGCGGCGTCACGGTCCTGATCATCAGTCACGACCTGGCGCAGGTGATGCGGATCTGCGACAACGTCGTCGTGCTGCGTCGCGGTAGATCGGTTGCCGCACACAGCATCTCGGAGGTGGACGGGGATCGCCTGGTCGGGCTGATCACCGGCGCGATTCCGGGGAATCCGGAGATCCCGCACACCACCGAGGCGGCGTCGTGACCGTTGTGGTGGTGGGGTCGGTGAATGTGGATGTGGTGAGCGAGGTCGAGCGATTGCCCGCGCCCGGGGAAACCGTGCTGGCGTTGCGGTCGCGAACGAATCTGGGCGGCAAGGGATCCAATCAGGCCGTTGCCGCCGCGCGAGCCGGGGGGCGGGTCGAATTCGTGGCCCGGATCGGTGCGGGCGCCGATCCGGGACTGTGGAAATCGTTGCTGGAGTTCGGCATCGATCTCACGGCGGTTCGCGAGATTCCGGGTAGCCGGACCGGCACCGCCTATATCACGGTCGCCGGTGGGGAGAATCAGATCGTCGTCGACCCCGGGGCCAACTTCGGCTGGGAGAGCGATGCCGAGCTGGACGAGCTGAGCACCGAAACCGGACTGCTGGAGGCGGCACAGGTCGTCGTCGCGCAATTGGAAGTTCCTTTGCGGGTGGTGAATTGGGCCGCCTCGCATGCCGGGCGTTTCATTCTCAATGCGGCGCCCGGGACACGATTGCCCGTGGAGTTGCTGCGCCGCTGCGATCCATTGGTCGTCAACGAATCCGAGCTGGCCGCGGTGAGCGGGACCGAAACGGATACCCCGCAGCAGGCGTTCGAGCAGGCGCGGGCACTGTGCCTGCGAGGTGTGCCATCGGTGGTCGCGACGCTGGGCGCGGCCGGATCGGTCTGGGCGAGATCGTCGGCCGACGGACAGGTGATCGGCGCGTATCAGCCTGCACCACAGGTCGATACGGTGGATTCGACCGGTGCGGGCGACGCTTTCGTCGGCGCCCTGGCCACCGCCCTGGCCGAGGGCGCCGATCTCGGCGACGCCGTCACCCTCGCCACCGCCGCCGGGGCCCTCGCGGTCCAGGCAACGGGCACCCACAGCTCCTATCCGACTCGCGAGTGCATCACGGCACTACTTCCGGATGTCCCCCAACCCCGCACGCTCGCTGAATGATTCGTGCGGTACGCCCGCGTCGCGAACCCGCCCTACGTGCCCGAACCAGGAGACCACCATGCGTACCAGTGGAATCATCCACGCCGAACTGGCCTCGGCCCTGACCGGCCTGCGCCACACCGATCTGTTCGCGATCAGCGACTCCGGACTGCCGGTGCCCGCCGGAATCCCCGTCATCGACCTGGGCATCAGTTACGGATTCCCGCGCTTCGAACCGATCCTGGATCTGATCCTGCACGAGGTGACGATCGAGGCCGCATGGGGAAGCCGTCAGGTCACCACCGAGAATTCCGAGGCCGCAACCCTGCTCGCAGATCATGTGCACGCCGAACTCATCGACCACGAAACCTTCAAGTCCCGCATAGCGGACTGCCGCTTCGTGGTCCGCACCGGCGAAGCCAGGCCGTACGCCAACGTCCTGCTGCGCGCCGGAGTCCCCTGGGCCTGATCGCAAGACGAACATCACGTGCGTGCGGGCCGCATCCCCCGACGACGATCACGTCACATACGATCGCCGAATGGCTGAGATCCTGGTGGAGCGGCAGGGCAGGGTTGCTGTCGTCACGGTGCACGATCCGGAGCGACGTAACGCGTTGACCAGGGATCTGTCGGCGGAACTCGCTGCCGCGGTGGCGGATGCGGAGAACGATCGGGACGTTCATGCGCTGGTCGTCACCGGAACACCGCCCGCGTTCTGCGCCGGGGCCGACCTCACGCTGCTGGGCGCGGCGCGGGAGGAGGGGCTTCGGGCGGTCTACACGGGTTTCCTTGCGGTCGCGAACTGCGCATTGCCGACCATCGCGGCAGTCGGGGGCGCCGCGGTGGGCGCGGGATTCAATCTGGCGCTGGCCGCCGATATCCGCCTCGCCGGGCCCCGCGCCCGTTTCGATGCCCGCTTCCTCCAGCTCGGACTGCACCCCGGCGGCGGCATGACCTGGATGGCGCAGCGGATCCTGGGCCCCCAGCGCGCCGCCGCCATGACACTGTTCGGCGAAATCCTCGACGCCGAAACCGCGCTGGCCGCCGGACTGGTACACCGCGTCGTCCTGGGTGATCACGACGCCCTCGTCGCCGAAGCCGTCGACTTCGCCCGACCGGCCGCCGACGCCCCACGCGACCTGCTGATCGCCACCAAACGCACGCTCCGCACCACCCGTGAACTGGCCGCCCACGCCGACGCCGTCGACGCCGAGATCGCCCCGCAGCTGGACTCGATCGACTCCCCGGAGTTCGCGGAGCGTCTCGCCGCGATGCAGGCGCGAATCAACCGCTCGCCCAAGTGAATTGACCGAATTCAGCCATTAGCGCCTCGTGCATCCGGCGTATCCCGCGCGGGATGACCATTGCCGCGAGGCAAACCGGACGGACACGATCCCCGATCCAAATTCGTTTCGCTGACGAATAACCACTGTTGTGCACCCATCACCCCCCAACCGACCCCAGGGAACCCGACAACAGTGACGAATACCGTGATCCAGGAACAGGAGACACTTCCCGAGCCGGAGACGGCCGAACGTTCGGGGCCCGCCCCTCGGCGCATTCGCACGGTGCTGACCGGACTGATGCTCGGCATCTTCCTGGCCGCACTGGATCAGAACATCGTCAGCGTCGCGATCGTGCGGATCGCGAACAGTCTGCACGGATTCGACGAACAGGCGTGGGCGACAACGGCGTACCTGATCACCGCGACGATCACCACACCGCTGTACGGCAAACTGGCCGACATCTACGGCCGCAAACCGCTGTATCTGGCCTCCATCGCGCTGTTCGTGATCGGTTCGGTGGCTTGCACATTCGCGACCTCGATGTACGAGCTGGCCGGATTCCGGGCGTTCCAGGGGCTGGGCGCGGGCGGGTTGATGGCGCTGGCGTTCACCATCCTGTCCGATATCGTGCCGCCGCGCGAAATCGTCAGGTACCAGGGCGGATTCATGGTGGTGTTCGGTAGTGCGACCGTCCTTGGACCGGTGCTCGGCGGGTTCCTGTCCGATTACGATCACCTGCTCGGCCTCGACGGCTGGCGGTGGGTGTTCCTGGTCAACGTGCCGATCGGGGTGATCGCCTTCGCCGTGGTGGCCAAGGTGCTCGACGTTCCGCATGCCCGGCAGGACCACCGCATCGACTGGTTCGGCACGCTGACGCTCACCGCCTGCGTCGTGCCGCTGCTCATCGTCGCCGAACAGGGCCGGGCGTGGGGCTGGGACTCGCACCGCGCGCTGCTGTGTTACGGCGTCGGGGCCGCGGGATTCGTGCTGTATCTGCTGGCCGAGTTGCTGATGAAGGATGCGGCGCTGATTCCGCTGCGCATGTTCCGCAGTTCGACGTTCAGCGTCGCCATTCTGGGCGGCACGATCGTGGGCATCGCGATGTTCGGTGTCATCGTCCTGGTTCCGCTGTATTTCCAAGTGGTGCGGGGATATTCGCCGACCCGGGCCGGACTGCTGATGCTGCCGCTGGTCATGGGCATCATGGTGGGGTCACAGTTGGCCGGGGTGGTCACCAAGTTCACCGGACGATACAAGATCCTGCCGGTCGCGGGCAGTTTCGCCTTCGCGGCGGGTGCGGCGCTGTTCGGGCGGGTCGAGTACGACAGTCCGCTGTGGCAGCCGCTGTTGTATTGCGGGATCATCGGATTCGGTCTCGGCGGCTGCATGCAGACGCTGATCATCGCCGCGCAGAACGCCTGCCGCCCCGAGGATCGCGGAACATCGACGGCGACAGCGACATTCGTACGGCAGATGGGCGGCACACTCGGCGTCGCAGTATTCCTGACGATTCTGTTCAACCTCATCCCCGGACGGATCACGGCGGCGTTCGGCGGACAGCTCCCGGCCGATCTCACCTCGTCCGGGCTGGCCGCGCTGCAGAGCGATACCAGCGGGATCGCGGCCCTGCCCGCGCAGGTGCGCATCCCGATCCTGATCGGCTACACCCACGCGATGCGCGAGGTGTTCCTCATCGCCGCCGTCGTCGCGGTACTGGCCGGTGTGGTGCTGCTGCTCATGAAAGAGATTCCGCTACAGGACGATCCGCTCGCCGAGTCGGGCATCACGATCCCCGACGACGCCGCCGAACTCCTGGAAGTCCCGCCGCCGACTCCGCCCGCTACCGAGGATGACCGGTACCGGAGTGTGGACGCCCTGCTCGCCCGCGCCGATGCCGAGGCCGGCTACTGCATCGTCGGCCACATCCGCCACGACGACGGACAACCGGTCCCCCGCGCCACGCTGACGCTGATCGACCCGCGCGGCCGGCAGGTCTCCCGCACGACCGGCGATGCGGACGGCGGCTATCTCATCGCCGCGCCGGAGCCGGGGAGTTACGTGCTGATCGTCTCGTCCGCGGGCCATCAGCCGACCGCGTCGGGCATCGTCATCGGTTGGACGCCACAGCAATTCGACGTCGTACTGCACGGTGCGGGTGAGGTCTCCGGCGCGGTCCGCACGGCCGTGAACGGCACACCGGTGCCGCACACCATCGTCACCCTGACCGACGCGAACGGCGAGGTGGTCGGTTCGGCCGTCAGCGCCGCCGACGGCGGATACGTCTGTCACGGCGTCGTACCGGGCACGTACACGCTGGTGGCCCTCGCCGACCACATGCGCCCCGGGGCCGCTACGCTGACCGTGCCCGAGAGCCGGATCCTGAACCACGACATCGTCCTGGCTCCCCGCGCCGTCCTCGCCGGATCCGTTGTCGCGGAGGACAATCGACCGGTACCCGACGCCCAGGTGGCCGTCCTGGACGCCGCCGGCGGCGTCACCGCCACCGTCCGGACCGACGACAACGGCCAGTACCTCGTCCCCGACCTCACCGACGGCCAGTACACCGTGGTGACCCGCGGCTATCCGCCGGTCTCCAGCCGCATCACCGTCGCCGGCGGCGAGGCCACCCACCACGTCCGGGTCGGCTACTGGACCGAGGACTGAGCATTCCACCAGGTAATTCGCCGAAACCGCCACCGCCGAGCGTGATCGCTGATGACATGATCACACTCGGCGTCACCTGGAGGTTGTCATGTTGTCACTGCAAGAGATTTCCGATCGGCTGGAGATTCAGGATCTGATGGTGCGGTATTCGCATGCCGTCGATACCCGGCAGTGGGATCTGCTCGACGAGGTGTTCACCCCGGACGCGCATATCGACTACAGCGCGATGGGCGGGTCCACCGGAGATCTGGCCGCCACCAAGGAGTTCCTGGCGACGATGCTGCCGAATTTCCTGGCGTTCCAACATCTGATCAGCAACTCCTCGATCAGCGTCGACGGGGACACCGCGACCGGGCGCACACTGTGCCACAACCCGATGCTGGTCGCCGATGCGCAGGGCAAACAGAGCCTGATGCTGTGCGGTCTGTGGTACCTGGACACCTTCGTCCGGATCGACGGACAGTGGCGGATTCAGCGGCGCGAGGAGGAGAAGGGATACATGTTCGTCGCGCCGTCGGCATGATGGCAGCCGCCCTCGGATCACACGGCCGTCTCCGGGCTCATCGTTAGAAACCTGTTACTGTTCCGCGGTGGGCTCAGATTCATCCCTCGCGCTCGGAGCGGTTGCGTGATCGACGATTTCCTACAGCATTGGCTGCTGTACTGCTCGATACCCGTCGTTGCCGCACTGATCGGCTGGACGACCAAACTGGTCGCGGTCGAGATGCTCTTCCGGCCACTGGAGTTCATCGGCATCCGGCCGTGGTTGGGCTGGCAGGGCGTGGTTCCCAAGGCCGCGCCGCGGATGGCGACCGTCGCGGTGGATCTGATGTTCACCCGGCTCATCGATCCCGAGGAACTGCTCAGCCGCATCGACGTCGCCGAACTCACCACCACCCTGCGCGAACCGCTGAACGAGGCCATCGCGCACATGGTGCACGAGCTGATGATGCGTTACGAACCGCGAATCTGGGTGACCATGCCGGAGTTCGCGCGCACGGCCATGATCACGCGCGTGCAGCGTGACGTGCCCACCCTGATCGACGACATCGCGACCGATCTGCGCGTCAACCTCGAACACGTGATGGATCTGCGCGCCATCGCGATCGATACCCTGGTCAACGACAAGGCACTGCTGGTGAAGCTGGTGCGCGACATCGGCACCAACGAGCTGCGCTTCATCGTGCGTTCGGGACTGCTGTTCGGCACGGTGCTGGGTTTCGTGCAGATGTTCACCTGGGCGTTCACGCATTCGCCGATGTTGATGCCGCTGTTCGGCGGTATCACCGGGTTGAGTACGGATTGGCTTGCGCTGCAGATGATCTTCCGACCGGTGAATCGCCGGTGGATTCTGGGCATCGTGCCGTGGCAGGGCCTGTTCCACAAGCGCCGCGAAGAGGTCTGCAACGATTACGGCGATCTGATCGCCACCGAGATCCTCACTCCCGCAAGGATGCTCGAAGCGATTCTGGACGGCGAACGCGCCGACCGCCTCGCCGCCATCCTGTCCCGGCGGATGGGCGAATTCATCGACGCCCAGTCCGCCCCGGCCCGCCCGCTGGTCACCCTCGTCGCCGGTGACACCATCGCCACCCTCAAGCGCGATATGGTCCCCGAAATGCTCACCTACATCCGCAGCGCCGCAGCCGGATTCGAGGAGCAGGCGATCCGCACCCTGGACCTGCGCAACCTGGTGGTCGAGAAAACCCGCAACCTCACCGACCTGGAGTACGAGGGCCTGCTGCGCCCCGCCTTCAAACAGGACGAATGGAAGCTGGTGGCGATCGGCGGCATCCTCGGCTTCCTGGTCGGTGAACTCCAGGTTCACCTCCTGCTCAGCTGATCGTCCCGCCATTACCACAGCGGATTCCACTGAACTGCACTACATTCCAACCAACGGCGGCCCTGTGCCCGATGGGGGGCACAGGGCACCGTGCCGCGAGGCGCACCGAGCAGATGTGGACTCCGGGCCGGATCAGACTCCCAGACCGGATTTCAGGGTCGGCCAGGACTTCGGGAGGGCGGCTTTCCAGTACGGCCAGGAGTGGGTGCCTATGGCGTTCCAGTCGACCTGGGGGTGGATGCCGGACAGATTCATCGCGGCCAGGATGGAGACGGTGCAGTCGTGGGCGGCCTGTTCGATCGCGATCGATTCGGTCAGGGTGACCGGGTAGGTGAAGCTGGGGTCGAAGTTGGCGTCGGCGGGGCCGGTTATGCCGGTGCCGGTGTACACGAAGACGGGTTTGCCGCGCAGTTGGTCCAGGTGCGCGCTGGGGTCGTGTGCTTTCCACTGCGGGTCGGTCGCGCGACCCCACATGTTGTCCGGATTTCCGCCGTCGGAGATGACCACCGGGCGCACCGACAACTGCCCGGCGTTACTCGAATACAGGCAGCCGCTGAAGGTGGCCAGCGCGCGGTACAGGGTGGGATTGCGAACGGTCAATGTCGCGGCGGCCTGCGCGCCCATCGAGACACCGCCGATCGCGTTGACGCCGTTGCCCTTCAGCAGTCCGTTCACCAGCGGCGGCAGCTCGACGGTGAGGAAGGTTTCCCACTTGTTGTGCCCCAGCTTGGGATCGTCCTTCTCCCAGTCGGTGTAGAAGCTGCCGGGGCCGCCCACCGGCATCACCACGTTGACGGGCTTGTCCGCGAAGAACTGCACCGCGCCGCCGCGCATGGCCCAGGTGCTCTGTCCCTCGGTGTCGGACGCACCGTTCCCGTCCAGCAGATACAGGGTGGGACGGGACGGGCCCTGATCGGCGGGCAGCAGCACATCGAGCTGGACGACCCGCTGCATCGCCGGAGACTGCACGTATATCTCCTCGCGCTGCGCGGAGATTCGCGTGATGTGGTCGACGGTGGCTTGGGCGTTCGCGATCGATGGCGATGCGCACAACGGTGAAACCACTGCCGCGACCAGAGCAACGACATATGCCACAGGCCGACTTCTGCGAGCCGATCGGGCCGCCGGGAGAATCTTCACGCCAGGCATCGTAGAGAGCGCGACGTCCGAACAACACGTTTTCGGTGAACCGGCGAGCCGCGAAATCCGCACGCGCGAGGGCGGTCCGGTCGCAACGGCCGGGAGCACGCGGAACGGGCCCGGAAACATCGGGTGAATGCCTGATATTTCCGGGCCCGTGTTTCGGGACCACCGACGAATCGGTCAGGAGATCGGCTTGGTCAGGTCGTAGACCGTGGTGCCGCCGACCGTTGTCGCGGTGTAGTGCTGTTCGACCCAGGTCGTGATCTGGGACGCCACTCCGGAGTCGCCGCCGGGGCCACCGTGGCCGCCCGCGATGAAGTAGTGGATGTCACCGTCGGCCACGTACTGCTCGAACTGCGCCAGCGTCGGGGAGTTGTCGCTGCCGGTGAAGCCGCCGATCGCCATCACCGAAGCGCCGGTGGACAATTCGAGGCTGCCCGCGGACTGCGAGCCGATCGCGGCCGCCGCCCAACGGTAGTTGGTGCTGTTCTTCATCAACTGCTGCAGCGCGGTGTTGTTGTCCGTCCCCTCGCCGAATCCGCCGCCTTGGCCGCCGGACTGCTGGGTCTGCGTCGAATTCGCGCCGGTCGAAGTCCCGGACGATGCGGTGTCCGAGGGTGCGTTACCCGACTGCGAGGTCCCCGAGGGAGCGTTGCCCGGCATACTCGAACCCGTTGTGCCCGAGGGCTTGTGTGCGCCTCCCCCGCCGCCGGGTCCGCCGCCGAAGCCCTGGCCGGAGCTCGGCCCCGAGGTCGGGATGGAACCGGTGTGCACGGTCGCCACGGTGTCGATGGTGTAGGCCGCCGAACCCGCGAATCCGAACAGCAGGCCCGCCGCCGCGACGATCACCGTGAACCGGCCCAGCGCGTGGGCGCCGACGATCAGCACCGCCGCGACCAGAATCGAACCCACCAGCACGATCCAGCGCAGCGCCGGATACCAGTCGGGGGTGCGATCGAGCAGCACGTAGTTCCAGACTCCGGTGGCGGCCAGCATCGCGCCGAGCACCACGCGGGCGGAGAGATTGCTTCTGCCGCGCCACAATTCGATCACCGACATGCCCACCAGCGCGGCCGCGGCCGGCGCCAGCGCGATCATGTAGTACGGGTGGATGGTGCCCTGCATGAAGCTGAACACGATGCCGGTGACGAGAAGCCAACCGCCCCAGAGGATCAGGCCCGCCCGGGTACGTCCGGTACGCGGAGTGCGTCGGGTGAACCACAGGCCCGCGACCAGTCCGATCAGCGCGGCGGGCAGCATCCAGGAGATCTCGGTGCCGAAGGAGTCGCCGAACAGCCGGGTGATGCCGGTGCTGCCACCGAACATGGTGCCACCACCACCGCCGCCTCCGCCGCCGTTGCCTTCACCGCCCAGCACACGCCCCAGGCCGTTGTAGCCCAGCGCCAGCTCGAGCAGGCTGTTGTTGGTAGATCCGCCGATGTACGGCCGGGAAGCGCTGGGCCACAGGGCAACCAGGGCCACGAACCAGCCGCCGGAGATCACCATCGCGACGCACGCACCGAGCAGTTTGCCGATGCGCTTGCGCAGGGTGATCGGCGCGGCGACCAGGAAGACCAGTCCCAGCGCGGGCAGCACCAGGAACGCCTGCATCAACTTGGCGAGGAAGGCGAATCCGACCGCGACACCGGCCAGCGCCAGCCAGCGACCGCTGCCCTTCTCGGTGGCGCGCACCGTGCAGTAGGCCGCCGCGACGAGCAGGAACACCAGCAGCGCGTCCGGGTTGTTGAACCGGAACATCAACGCGGCCACCGGAGTCAGCGCCAGCGCGCTGCCCGCGAGCAGCCCGGCCGCCGGTCCGCTCCAGCGCCGCACCGCGGCGTACACCAGAGCCACCGAGGCCACACCCATCAGCGCCTCGGGCAGCAGCATCGAGAACGAGCTGAAGCCCAGCAGACGACCGGACAGCGCCATCACCCACATGGCGGCGGGCGGCTTGTCGACGGTGATGGAGTTGCCCGGATCGAGCGAGCCGAACAGCAGCGCCTTCCAGCTCTTGGTGCCGGATTGCACTGCGGCGGCGTAGAAGTCGTTGGCCCAGCCGTTGCGGGTCAGGCCCCAGAAGTACAGGAACGCGGCCACGACCAGTAGAGCCCACAGGCTCGGCCGGACCCAGCGTGCTTGGTCGGGTGGTCCGTAGAGCCAGCGATGCAACGGCGGTCGCCTGCGCGGCTCGACGGTCTCAACGGGTGCGGCCCGGTGGACGGGCGCGGCGGTGATCGTCATCGGTAGGTCCTCTCATCGGTCCCTACCATGTTCGGATTCCGCGATGGGCCGGATATTGGTCCGCCCTGTGCGCATCCTGTGAATTCTTCGGCCCGGTTGCGCGCACCGCCGATGCATCGGCAGCACCCCATCTGACCTGCCGATTCGATATTTTCCCGCTCGGTGGGCTAAGGTTTCTACTCGCCGCGGGAACGCGGAATGCGGATGTAGCGCAGCTGGTAGCGCATCACCTTGCCAAGGTGAGGGTCGCGGGTTCGAATCCCGTCATCCGCTCGCTGTTTTTTCGGAAAGAGCGCCCCGGGTTCCGGAGGCCGTTCGAATTCCCATCGTCAACCCGACGAAATTCCCGAGTCGAGACGGTATTCGTTGCCCAGTCGGCGGTAATGGCCGTAGGACCCTCCGGGACAGTCGCGTGTGCGCTGAAGCGACCAGTCGACACACACACCCCAGCACAAATCCGCACGCCCCCGACACGAATCCGCGCCCGTTCCGGTCTGGAACGGGTGCGGATTCATGTCACATGCTTCTGGTTATTGTGCAGCCGTCAGGTCGTAGACCGTGGTGCCGTCGATGGTCTGGGCGGTGAAGTTGGCCTTCACCCAGGCGGAGATCTCCGAGGACGCCTCGCTGCCGCTGTTCGAGGAACCACCGCGCATGCCGCCCATCACCGACGCGTCGATGAAGTAGTGGATCTTGTGTTGGGCCACATAGGTTTTGAACTGCGCCAGAGTCGGCGACGGGTCGGTGCCGTTGTAGCCGCCGATGGCCATCACCGGGGCGTCCACGGCCAGCTGATACCCGGCGGCGTTGTCCGAGCCGATGGTGGCCGCCGCCCAGGTGTAGTTCCTCGCGTTGCTCTTCAGTGCCGCAACAACATTCGCACCGGGATCGACGCTGCCGAACGGTCCGCCGTGCTGACCTCCCGGATTTCCGGCTTGGGAGTTACCGGCCACAGTTCCGGTGCCGGGGGCGTTCGCACCTGGTCCGTTGGTCGTATTGAACTGTCCACCTGCGGCATTCGCACCACCGTCGGCGCTTGCGCCGCCGTTACGGTGCCCGCCGCCCGGTCCGCCGTGCCCGCCGCCCGGTCCGCCGTGGCCGCCGCCCGGGAAGCCCGCACCGTCCGGGCCCGCCGAAGGCATGGCTCCACTGTGCGTGGTCGTCACTGTCGCAACGGAGTACGCGGCGGGACCGGCCGAACCGGCGACCACGGCCAGCAGCAACGCCAGCGTCGCAACAACCTTGGGCAGCCGGTCGACCACCAGCAGCAGCACCGCCGCGAGTACCGATGCGGCGACGATGACCGGAGCCAACCAGGGCAGCCAATCCGAGGTCCGCCGCAACAGCACCCAAGCCAGCGCGGCGGTCACGAGCAACGTTCCGGCCAGCACGACGCGAGAGCGAATATCGTTGCGGCTGCGCCACATCAGCGCCGCGCCGATTCCGACAGCGCCGGCGATCGCGGGCGCGAGCGCCACGGTGTAGTACGGGTGCAGAATTCCGTTTGCGAAGCTGAACACACCACCGGTGATCACCAGCCAGCCCAGCCAGACCAGCAGTGCCGCGCGGGTGCGGTCGGTGCGCGGGGCCCGCCGGATCACCCACAGTCCGGCCACGCCCAGGATTACCGCCGCCGGGATCAACCAGGCGATCTGACCGCCCATCGAGTCGGCGAACAACCGATTCCAGCCGGCGTCGTAGTTGGTGTTGCCCAAACCACCGGTCTCATCGCCGGTCAACCGGCCGATGCCGTTGTAGCCCAGGGCCAATTCGAGCACACTGTTGTTCTGTGAGCCGCCGACGTAGGGCCGCGAACCCGCGGGCCACAGCGCCACCAGGGCCAGATACCAGCCCGCGGACACCATCAGAGCCAACGCCGCGGCACCGGCTTGCAGCAGCCGTCGAGGCCAAGACCGGTGCGAGGCAAGCAGATACACCACCAGCAGTGCGGGGAGCACCAGGAACGCCTGCAACATCTTGGCCAGGAAACCGAACCCGATGAACACGCCCGCCAAGGGCAACCACCAAGCGGCGGAATCCTTCTCGACCGCCCGCAGCGTGCAGTAGGCCGCCGCGGTCAGCATCAGGACCAGCAGTGCGTCCGGGTTGTCGTAGCGGAACATCAAGGAGGCCACCGGCGTCAGCGCCAGCACGGCTCCGGCCAGGATCCCGGGCCAGTGCCCGCCGACCCTGCGCACCGCGGCATACAGCACCGCGACCGCCGCGACGCCCTCGAGCGCCTGGGGCACGAGCAGACTCCACGCGTTGAAGCCGAACAGCCGGGCGGAGATGTCCATCACCCACAGCGCACCGGGCGTCTTGTCCACGGTGATCGAATTCGCCGCGTCACTGGATCCGAACAGCATCGCCTTCCAGCTCGACGACCCGGCCTGCACGGCCGCGGCGTAGAACTGGTTGGCCCAACCGCTCGCCCCCAGGTCCCACAGATACAACACCGCCGTCGCGACCAACAGGGCCGCCAGACTCAGGCGCCGAATCCGCTGCGGCCGCCGGTTCGCGGCGGGCAGCGGCTCCGGCGGGGCGGCTACAGGTTCCAGCAATGTCGAGGTCACGCTGTAATTCTGCGAACTATTCGTGATTCCACACTAGGTCGCCGCTGTGCACTTGCTGTGAGCGTGAACGAGCGGGCGTATTGCCCATCACTATCGGTGATGGCGGGGAGATCCGACATGCCGAAGACCTCCGATCGGTCAGCGGCCAGCCGCCGCCCACCAATCGGAGGTCTTCGTGTCACACCGGTATCCCGTGCTCATCGTCAGCTCGAGTCATGCCCTGGGGCCCGAGTCACGCTCCAGCCCGAGTGGTCAGCCGCGCCGACCGTGATCAGCGGCAGCCGGACGGTGAATTCGGTGCGGCCGGGCAGGCTGTGCACGGTGATCTCACCACCGTGCGCCTTGACCACGGCGGCCACGATCGCCAGGCCCAGCCCGGTACTGCCCGCATGCCGCGACCGCGAGGAGTCGCCGCGGGCGAACCGCTGGAACACCTCCGGTTGCAACGCGGCCGGGATGCCGGGCCCGTCGTCCCGCACGGTCCACACCGCAGAACCGTCGGCATCGATATCGAGCGCGGCGACCACGGTGGTGCCCGGCGGGGTGTGCACGCGGGCATTGGTGAGCAGATTGGCCAGGACCTGATGGAGCCGGGCGACGTCGCCGAGCACCATCACCGGACGATCCGGCAACGACAGATCCCAGCGGTGATCCGGGCCCGCGACATGGGCATCACTGACCGCGTCGACGGTCAGCGGGGTCAGATCGACGGGCTGCCGTTCGAGCGGTCGACCCGAATCCAGCCGCGCGAGCAGCAGCAGATCCTCCACGAGTCCGGACATCCGGTGCGCGGCGGAATCCACCCGGCCCATGGCATCCGCGACGATCGGCGGAACCTCGTCCCGATTCCGTTGCGCCAGTTCGGTATAGCCGCGAATCGCGGCCAGCGGCGTACGCAACTCGTGGCTGGCGTCGGCGACGAACTGCCGCACCCGGATCTCGCTGTCGTGCCGAGCCGAGAGCGCTCCGGCGATATGGTCCAGCATCCGGTTCACGGCCGCGCCGAGCTTGCCGACCTCGGTGCCCGGATCGGAGTCCGACTCCGGAACACGAACGGGCAGTTCGACTTCCCCGCGATCCAGCGGCAACCGCGCCACCCGGGCGGCGGTCGAGGCGACCCGATCCAGCGGCGCGAGGGCGCGTCGGATCACCCAGACGCCGACCGTGATCGCGACGGCCAGTGCGACGACCGTGACGATCACCGAAACGGCCAGTCCCCGTATGAGTGTCGCGTTCACCGACGCCATCGGCAGGCCGCTGACGACGGTGGTGTGCTTGAAAGTCTGGCTCGCCACGACCCGATAGCTGCCGACCCCGTCCAGATCTATCGTGACCGGCTTGTTGTCGGTCGCGAGGTTCGCCAGCTGACTCTTCGCGGTGTCACTCAGCGATACCTGACTGCCGTCGGAGCCGATTTTGCCTGCGGCCGTGACCTTTCCGTCGGCGACCACAGCACCGATGGAATCGGGCTGGATGCCGCCGCGGTTCAGGAAGGTCGGACCCGGCCCGGACGTCTTGGACTCCGGCGGATGCGGCGGCGGATGCGCGGCGATATCGTCGGGAAGGTGACCGACGCTGGGGCCACCGCCGGAATCGAACAGCGCGTGGGTCTCGGTATCCATCAGCTGCGAATCCAGCTGGTGAACCAGGAACTGTTGCAGCGCAAGCTCTGTCGCGGCTCCGATGCCGACGACCACGAGCACCAGCAGCAGCACCTGACCGACCAGCAGCCGCAGTCGCAGCGACCAGCGTCGCGGAGACCAGCGGCCGGAGCGGGGGTAGGGGTCCTCCCGGACAGATTCACGAGAGTCGAGCCTGGTGCCGGAGAGCCGGCGCGATCGCCGACCCAACGGCACCGCCGCCGCGCCGGAAGCGGGTGGCTCAGGTAGCAGGTTTGAGGACATAACCCGCACCCCGGAGCGTGTGAATCATCGGCTCGCGCCCGTTGTCGATCTTCTTGCGCAGGTAGGAGACGTACAGTTCGACGATGTTGGAGGTGCCGCCGAAGTCGTAGTTCCAGACCCGGTCCAGGATCTGCGCCTTGCTCAGCACGCGTTTGGGATTGCGCATGAAGAAGCGCAGCAGTTCGAATTCGGTGGAGGTCAACGTGATCGGGTCGCCGCCGCGGGTCACCTCGTGGCTGTCCTCGTCCAGGACGAGATCGCCGACGACGATCTGAGCGCCGCTGTCGTGCAACGTGATTCCGGTGCGACGCAGCAGGGCGCGCAGCCGCAGCACGACTTCCTCGATGCTGAACGGCTTGGTGACGTAGTCGTCGCCGCCCGCGGTGAGCCCGGCGATGCGGTCCTCGACCGAATCCTTGGCGGTCAGCAGCAGAACCGGCAGGTGGGCGATCTCCGCGCGCATCTTGCCCAGGACCTCGAGTCCGGTCATATCGGGCAGCATGACGTCCAGGACGACCACGTCGGGGCGCGTCTCGCGGGCTCGGGCGATGGCGGTGCGGCCGTCGCCGGCGCTGTGCACCTCCCAGCCTTCGAACCGCAGCGCCATCGACAACATCTCGGCCAGCATCGGCTCGTCGTCGACGACCAGCACGGTCACGGGACTGCCGTCGGCGCGGCGCATCACGGGGCGTTCGGTCGGGGTATTGGCACTGGTCATAGCGGTCACCTCATCATGGTCACGCCCGCTGCTCGGAGCGGGCTTTGTCCCGGCTGTGCGCTACCTGTGAAACGTACACCGCCCCGGAAAACCCTCCTGACCAGGGCACACATATCCAACACTGACTCCGCGCACAGCCCGCACCCAGCTTCGCCGCACACGGTGGAGCGAACACCGACGACCCTGTCGGGCCCTCGTACCCAAGGAGTACTTCCATCATGACCGCTCCCGAGCAGCCCCCGCGCCCCGAGCAGCCCGAACACGCCGAGCCGGCCCCCACCGAGCCGACCTGGGGCGCCCCGCAGACCACCCCCTCGACCTGGAACACCCGCAAGACCGTCGCCACCGTCGGCATCGCCGCGGCGATCGCCGCCGTGGGTGGCGGAGTGATCTATGCCGCCTCGGGCAATTCGTCCGAGCACGGCGGATTCGGCGGGCCGGGCGGTGGCCCCGGCTGGAGTATGAACGGCCCCGGCGGCCAGGGCGGAGCGAATTCCTCCGGTCCGGGCGGAGCGAACGCCGCTGCGGGCGGCGCGATCGGCGCACCGACCCTGCACGGACAGTTCGTGATCTCCGACGGCAACGGCGGATACACCACCGAACTCACTCAAACCGGAACTGTCACAGCGATTTCCGCCGATTCGATCACGGCGAAGAGTACCGACCAGTACACCCACACCTACACCATCAACACCTCGACGCAGTCCGAGTCCGGTCTGAAAGTCGGTGACACGGTGAGCATCCGGGCCACCGACGCCAACGGAACGTCGACGGCGACGGTCATCACCGAGCCCAGCGCCAACCCGAACGGCAGCGGTCTGAGCCGTCGCAACAGCCGCACCTCCGCACGTCCGGGCGGCGCGAACGACGGCAGCAGCAGTGATCCGAACCAGATGCCCAGCGGGCCGGGCCAATTCGGCCCCGACGGCATGGGTGGCATGAACGGCGGGCCCGGAACCCGGATGGACGCACAGGGTCCGACGACCAACTGATCCGGCATCAGCTGCGCCGAAGCGGGCACAGCGGATCAGGCCAGGCGCCGCGCGCGATCGACGAAGTCGCTGACCTGTGCGGTCGTGGGCGGGTCAGCTCCACGGCGGGTGCAGGTCAGGGCCGCTATCAGCGCCGCTTCGTCCAGGAGTTGGACCAGGTCGGCTTCCGCCATGGCCCGCAAGGCTTTTCGGCGATCCGCGCCGAGCAGGTCACGGCGATGCAGACCGGCGAGCAGGCCGGTGGAGAAGGCATCGCCCGCGCCGACGGTGTCGACGACGTCGATCGGCAGGCCGGGGCGGTGCACCGAAATGCGATTCTCGGTGGTGGCGGCGAGGGCGCCGTCACCACCGAGGGTGACGACGACCAACGCCGGGCCCCGGCATGCCCAGTCGGCGAGGACGTCCTGTGCCGGACGTCCGGGATAGAGCCAGGCCAGATCCTCGGAACTGACCTTGACCACATCGGCCAGCGACAACACGGTTTCGACCCTGCTGCGCGCCTGCTCGTGAATCATCAACTGCGGCCGCATATTCGGGTCGTAGGAGATGGTCGCGGCGGGCCGGGCGCGTTCGATCAGCCGCAGCAGGGCATCGGCCCCGGGCTGCTGGGTCATCGCCAGCGAGCCGGCGTGCAGGGCGACCACATCGCCGTCGAGTGCATCGGTCAGTTCGGCGTCGGTCCACTGCCAGTCCGCGGTGCCATCGATGCGGAAGTCGTACTGCGCGACGCCGTTCTCATCCAGATCGACGATGGCCAGTGAGGTCGGCTCCTGCGCCTGGATCGTGTGATCGAGGCTTATATCGTTGTGCCGCAGATGGTTCCGGACGCGGGTTCCCATCGCGCCCGCCCCGATCCGCGCGAGCAACCGCACCGGCGCACCCAGCCGGACCAGACCCACGGCGACATTCGTCGGACTACCGCCGGGCATCGCCACGAAATGTCCCGGGACGTCGGCGGGCACGAGATCGACCAACGCTTCCCCGGCCACGGCGATGATGCGCTCACCTCGCGCTGTCGCCTCCCCGGATTCCCCGTTCACCTCGCACACCTCCTTGCCGACCTCGATCGCCACCGCGAAAAAGACAACGTTGTCAGAGACAATAGACAGTGGCCTGCGACTCGTCCAGGGATTCGGAATACCGCCCTGGACAAGCGCAGATCACACTTCCTCGACATGCTAGAAATAGACGGTGTCAGCGTTGTCAGGTCCACGCGCACCGAAGTCCGGCCCCGGTGCGGCGCGACCCGCCGCCACCATGCGCGAGGTCGCGGCATTGGCTGGTGTGAGCATCAAGACCGTGTCGCGGGTGGTGCGCGGCGAGGCCGGGGTATCCCCCGAGCTGACCACACGAGTCACCGAAGCCGCCGCGATGCTCGACTACCGGCACAATCTCGCGGCCAGCACGCTGCGCGGACGCGGGCAGAAGACCGCCGCGATCGGCCTGGTGTTGCTGGACGTCGCCAATCCGTTCGCCGCGGCCGTGCATCGCGCGGTGGAGGATTTCGCCCACGGCCGTGGCACATTGGTGTTCGCGGTGTCGAGCGACGAGGATCCGGACCGTCAGCGCGAGGTGCTCGAGGCCCTGCTGTCCCGTCGCGTGGACGGCCTCGTCGTGATGCCGGTCGGCACCGATCACCGCGTCCTGCTGCACGAGCAGATGCGGGGCACCCCAGTGGTTTTCGTCGACCGCGCACCCGAGTCGGCCGAATTCGACAGCGTCACGGCCGATAACCGCGAGGGCGCACGTCGCGCCGTGGAACACCTTGCCGCACAGGGCCATCGCCGCATCGCCTACCTCGGCGACCTACGCACGATCCAGACCGCCGCACACCGCTGTGCCGGATACGTCGAGGGCCTGGCTCGAACCGGAATCCCCCTGGACCCCAGTCTGATTCACACCGACCTACACTCCCCCGAAGCCGCCGCGACCGCGGCCGAATCCCTACTCACCCGCCCCGACCGTCCCACCGCCGTCTTCAGCGCCCAGAACCTGATCACCACCGCGCTCCTGCGCACAATCGGGAAACACCACCTGAACCACGACATCGCCCTGGTGAGTTTCGACGATCTCCCCCTGGCCGACCTCATCACCCCACCCCTCACCGCGATAACCCAGGACCCCACCCGCATCGGCCACGCCGCCGCCGAACTCCTCTTCGCCCGCCTCGACGGCGACACCTCCCCACCCCAGCACCGAGTGATCCCCACCCAGCTCATCCCCCGCGGCTCCGGCGAGATCCCGGCCCGAGGGCCCGATCGTCGGTGATTCACCATGGCCGCACCCGCAGCGAGGTCCGAATCAGTTGGCTGCGTTGAGATCTCGCCCGAGACTGGCGGCGGCGTCCTTGAGCATCGGGATGACGGCGTCCACGTCCAGACCGGAGACCCGGGCCTGCGGGCCGGAGATGGACAGGGCGGCGCGGGTCGGCGCGTCGGGGATGGCCACCGCGAAACAGCGGACGCCGATCTCCTGCTCACCGTCGTCCTGGGCGTAGCCCAGCTCACGGATGTGGTCGATCTCCTCGCGGATCACGGCCGGATCGGTGATGGTGTGAGTTGTGCGGGGGCTCATCGTGATTCGCGACAGAATGCGATCGACCTCGGCGGGCGGCAGGGTGGCCAGCACGGCCTTGCCGACGGCGGTGCAGTGCAGGTCCACACGCTGACCGACCTCGGTGAACATCCGCATGGCATGCGGCGAGGGCACCTGCGCGACGTAGACGACCTGATCTCCGTCCAGCACGGCCATATTGGAGGTTTCCCCGGTCAGGTCCCGCAGCCGTGTCAGATGCGGGCGAGCCGAGGCGCCCAGCACCCGGCTGGCCGTCTCGCCGAGCCGAATCAGCCTGGGCCCCAACGAGTATCGCCGTGATGGCTGCTGCCGGATGTATCCGCCGGAGATGAGCGTGCGCAACAGCCGATGAATGGTCGGCTGCGGCAGCCCGGACACCTCCGCGAGCTGGGACAGCGTCGCCTCCCCACCGGCGTCGGCCACCAGCTCCAGCAGTTCGAAAGCCCGATCGACGGACTGGACACCGCCACTGGTCCGCATCTGCGTCTCGGTCACGGCGTCGCTCCTCCTCGATAGGTATTTCCACCATCTTGGCAGCGAATTCCGCCATTCGGAAGCTGGGGTCGGTCTCGAGGGCCCTGCGAACCACCGCTCAGCAGAAACCGGGGATGCCGTGCCAGGCCCGGCCGGGGTCCGGTGCGTCATCGCGCTCGACAGTGGCCTCGATCAATCCGTACGGCCGGTCCGCGGCGATGAACACCTCACCCGGATTGTCCACGCCGAAACGCTCCAGGTCGTATTGGAAGTGGTGCTTGTTCGGGGCCGAGAAGCGGATCTCGGCGACGTCCGGATGCTGTTCGAGTACCGCGCGCCCCATGCTGTAGAGGGTCTGTTGCAGGGCGTAGGAGTGCACAACCGCGAACTCCCGCAACAGGATCGAGCGAATCGAGTCGAAACTCCCGTCCCAGTCGATCACACCGGTGGGGTTGTATCGCCAGCGTGCGACCAGGGAGGTCGCCATGATCCGGTCGGTGGTGGGTTCCAGGGTGGTGTATTCGTCCTGGAAGAACCCGTGGAATTCCGAACCGGTCGACTTCAGCACCACCAGATCCTTGATCCCGGACACCACGTGCGCCCGCCGATCCGGCCCGACGCCGTCGATGTTGACCACCGTCGTGCGCACCCCGCCGCCGGTCCGCACGAAGGAGTGATCGTGCGGCACGCCGTCGACCGGGATGCGATCCCAGGCGTACTCGTCGATCTCCACACGTGCGCCGTCCGCGCCCGGACAGGCGGCGATGAAGTGGTCACCGAGGGTGAGCGCGAAATCCTCGATCGCGGCCACGCCCTTCTGCTTGGCGAAGGCGAACACCGTGTTCTTCTGGGTATCGGTGGGCAGGACGTCGCGCTGATCACCGGTGATGTGCGCGTCCTCGAACCGGCCGCGCAGCGCGGTGGAGACGTTGAGGTCGCGGATCCGATGCCGATCGGTGTCCCGGAAGACCCGCACGAGACGGTTCTCGGCCTTGCCGTACTGATTGGGCCCGAGCTGGATGGCCATGGGTCAGCTCCCTCGATAGGTGGAAATGGCGAACGGGGACAACAGCAGCGGAACATGGTGGTGCTGTTGCGGATCGGTGATGGTGAAGGTCACCGTCACCTCGGGGAAGAAGTGGTCACGGTCGCCGTAGTAGGCGGCCGTGTCGAAGGTGAGCCGATGATCTGCGGCCTCGACCCGCTCGGGACCGAGGGTGGTGCAGCGGCCGTCCTCGTCGGTGCGACCGGAACCCAGTTCCCGCCAGCCCTGCGGCGTGCGCACCTCGAGCCGGACGGGCACGTCGCGTGCGGGACGACCGCCCGCCGTGTCGAGCACGTGGGTGGTGATGGCGCTACGGGTCATGGAATTACCATCCGTTCCAGTCGCTTTCGTGCGATCGCGGCGAGTTCTCGTCTCGTGACCAGGATTTCGGCGTCCCGTTCGTTGTCCAGGCGTGCAGTGAGATCGGCGAGCATCTCCGGCCCGGTGCGACCGGCGGCGCACACCAGATAGATGAGTCCGAATCTGGCTTCGTAGGCGCGATTTCCCGCCCGCAGCCGTTCGAGCAGGGCGGCATCGGCGGAGTCGACGCCGGACTGCTCCCCTGCGGCCGGTGAGCCGGGGGCGGTGGCCGCGCCGATCCGGGGGTGATCGGCCAGCGCGGCGCGCACCTGTTCGGGGCGCAGTGCGAGTACCTCCCGTTCGGCCAGGGACAGCAGGGCCGCGCGGTCGGCGTAGGGCCGCGCGGCGGCGACCGTGTCGATCCACTCCGTCAGGCCGACCACCTCGCCGAGCGTGGCCCGCCAATCGTCCTCGGGCAGCTGGTTCAGCTGCGTCATCGTCAGTGGTCGTCGCATTCGCCACACCTCCGAGTCCCATTGTTCCGGCGGGATCACGACCGGAAACCGAACGACCAAATCACGCCAAAACTTCTACATTGTGGAATCTAAGTTCCACTATAGAGAATCTAGAGCCGATCGCAGCACCCTGTCAACGGTTCGCCCGGATCCACGAAAAGTGTTGACCACCATGCCCGACAGGCGTTACCGTCGTATTACGGAAGTGAAATTCCACATTACGAAACTCATTCGAGACGGTCCGATGAGATCGACGGCAGCGGATTCGACCGCACGGACACACGCCCCGAGACGGAGAAGACACGGCATGACACGACACCCCCTGCCCTACGCGGTGAACCTGTCCATCCTGTTCACCGAGCTGCCGCTGCTCGAACGCCCCGCCGCAGCCGCGGCCGCCGGATTCGGCGCGGTGGAGTTCTGGTGGCCGTTCCCCACCGCGACCCCGGCCGACGCCGAGGTCGACGCCTTCGTCGCCGCGATCGAACGAGCCGGGGTCCAGCTGATCGGGCTGAACCTGTTCGCCGGGGACATGCCCGCCGGCGACCGCGGCCTGGTCTCCTGGCCCGGCCGGGAGCAGGAGTTCGCCGACGGCGTCGCCGCTGCCGCACGGATCGGCGGACGGCTCGGCTGCCCGGCCTTCAACGCCCTCTACGGCAATCGAATCGAGGGCGGGAACGCGGGCGCGCAGGACGAGGTGGCCATCCGCAATCTGGGTGTGGCCGCCCGCGTACTCGGCGAGATCGGCGGCACCGTCCTGATCGAGCCGGTCAGCGGAATTCCCGCCTACCCGCTGCGGACCGCACAGGACGCGGTCGAGGTCATCGACCGGGTGCGCGAGGCGCAAGGTGCGACGAATCTGGGCCTGCTCGCGGACCTGTACCACCTGAGCGTCAACGGCGACGACCTGGACAAGGTCATCGACGGCTACGGGGATCGGATCGCACACGTCCAGATCGCCGATGCACCCGGACGTCACGAACCCGGCACCGGTGACCTGGACATCTTCCGGTATCTGGACAGGATCGCCGACACCGGTTATCGCGGCCACGTCGCCGCGGAGTACATCCCCAGCGGAGCCAGCGCCGACAGCTTCGGCTGGTTGCACGCACACCTCTGAACCGCAGCGCCCGCACGATCGACAGCGGAGCCGGGCGCACGATCGACGCCGATCGGTCGAATTCTCCTAGAACACAGCACTATTGGAGCAAGTATGAGCAGAATCGGATTCATCGGACTCGGGATCATGGGTTCCCCCATGGCATCTCATCTGGCCAGAGCCGGACACGAGGTGATCGGCCACACCCTCGACCCGAAAGCCTATGCGCGACTGGAGGCCGACGGCGGCAGGTCCGCGGACAGTGTCGAGGCGGCGGTGAAGGATGCGGAGATCGTCATCACCATGTTGCCCAACCATCCTCAGGTCGAGCAGGTGGTGCTCGGACCGGACGGAGTATTCGCGCACGCCCCCAAGGGCGCGTTGCTGATCGACTTCTCCACGATCCGGCCGGAGAGTTCGATCGCCCTGGCCGAGGCGGGTGCGGCCGCAGGATACCGAGTGCTCGACGCACCTGTCTCGGGCGGCCAAGGCGGTGCGGAGGAGGGCGTACTGTCCATCATGGTCGGCGGCACCGAGGCCGACTTCGAGACGGCCACAACGATTTTCGAGGTGGTCGGCAAGACCTACATCCACGTCGGCCCGCACGGCGCGGGACAGGTCGTGAAGGCCGCCAATCAGCTCGTCGTCAGCGGCACCTACGCACTCGTCGCGGAGGCGATCGTGCTGATGGAGGCACTGGGCGTGGACGCGGGCAAGGGTTTGGACGTCCTGGCCGGAGGGTTGGCGGGCAGCACCATCCTCGAGCGCAAACGCAAGTCGATGGTGGCGCGCGAATTCACACCCGGATTCCGAATCGACCTGCACCACAAGGATATGGGCATCATCACCGACGCCGCCCGTCAGGCCGATCTCTCGCTGCCGACCGCCGCGCTCACCACATCACTCATCGCCGCGGGCCGCGCCCAAGGTCTCGGGTCACTCGATCATTCGGCGCTGCTGAAGGTGATCGAGAAGCTCAACGGACTCGACGAGAAATAGTCATGACTCGGCGAGGGAGCGCACCGGGCGGGTCGCCACGAATCATCCTGGCACCGGACAAGTTCAAGGGATCACTGACCGCCCGGCAGGTCGCCGACGCGCTGGCCGAAGGAATCCGGCGGGTTCGCCCCGACGCCGAAATCGCCTGGGTCCCCGTGGCCGACGGCGGGGAGGGGACGGTGGACGCGGCGATCGCCGCCGGATTCTCCCCGCGCACGGTCCGGGTCACCGGGCCGACCGGAGAACCGATCCGAACCTCTCTCGCGCACAACCGATCCGTCGCAGTGGTCGAGGCGGCCGCGGCGTGCGGGCTGTACCAGCTGCCGCGCGGTGTCCTCGCACCGCTGACCGCGACCAGTCGCGGCGTCGGCGAGCTGATCCGGGCTGCACTCGATACCGGTTGCCGCACAGTGATTCTCGGTGTCGGCGGTAGCGCATGCACCGATGGCGGGGCCGGATTGCTGGCCGCGCTGGGCGCCTCGCTGCTCGACGCCGACGGCAACCCCGCGGATCCCGGTGGTGGCGGTTTGACCGATATCGCCTACCTGGACCTGCATCGGCTCGATCCGCGTATCCGCGAGGTAGATCTGGTGCTGGCCAGCGATGTGGACAATCCTCTACTCGGGATCCATGGTGCTGCTGCGGTTTTCGGCCCGCAGAAGGGTGCGAGCGCTGGTGAAGTGGCCACGCTCCAAGCGGGCCTGACGCATTGGGCACACCTGGTGGCCCAGCGCACCGGCTTCGATGCCGCCGCGCGTCCGGGGGCGGGCGCGGCCGGAGGCATCGGATTCGCCGCGCTGGCGGTGCTCGGGGCACGCCGGTCCGGTGGGATCGAGGTGCTGCTCGACCTGGTCGGATTCGACCGGACAGTCCAGGGGGCCGATCTCGTGATCACCGGAGAGGGCTCGCTCGACGCGCAGACCCTGCACGGCAAGGCGCCTGCGGGCGTCGCCTCCCGCGCGGGGCGTGCGGGAGTGCGCACCATCGCCGTGGCCGGTCGGCAGCTGCTGGATGAGGGGCAGTTGCGGGCCGCGGGATTCGCGGCGGCGTATCCGCTCACCGATCTGGAGCCGGATCTGCGGCGCTGCCAGGACGGAGCCGCCGCACTGCTGCGACGGCAGGGTGAGCGGATCGCCCGCGAACAACTCGCCGGGACGACTCCGGACCACCACGAAGCACCTGGAACACCGTGGTCGACACCCTCGTCGCGGTGACCATGGCCGCGCCCGCCGACCGGGCGGAAGCCGGAAACCCTACGCCGTCAAAGGGTTTCCGACTTCCACCCCTCCGGCGGGACCCAACAGCAGCACACCTTCCGTGAAGTCCGAGTCACAGACCACCATCCACAAGCCCGCATCCCGCGAAACGATCCGCCCACTCCAGAAATTCAGGAGTCCTCAATGACCATCAACGCACCGAAACCACACGCCGACACTGTCTTCCGCGCGCGTCGGGTGATCACGCCCGCGGATGAGGTCGCGGCGTCGGTGGCGGTTCGGGCGGGACGTATCGTCGATATCGCCCCGTACGAGGCGGTGCCCGCTGCGCGCGAGGTCGTGGAGATTCCCGACGATGCGGCGCTGCTGCCGGGACTGGTCGACAGCCACGTGCACGTGAACGAACCCGGGCGCACCGAATGGGAGGGTTTCGCCACCGCCACTCGCGCTGCGGCGGCGGGCGGGGTCACGACGCTGATCGATATGCCGCTCAACAGTATTCCGGCCACGGTTAGTGTGGCGGCGTTGCGCGAGAAGCAGGACGCCGCCGCGGCGCAGTGCTGTATCGACGTGGGATTCTGGGGTGGCGCGGTCGGCAGTAATATCGCCGAGATGGGCGAGCTGGCGAATGCCGGGGTGTTCGGATTCAAGGCATTTCTGCCGCCCTCGGGCGTCGAGGAGTTCTGTCACCTGAACCCGGCGCAGCTCGAGGCCGCGGTGCGCGCCGTCGCCGAACTCGACGCGCTGCTGATCGTGCACGCCGAGGATCCGGACGTCATCGATGCCGCGCCCGCGCCGCATGGCCTCATCTACGCCGGTTTCCTCGCCTCGCGTCCTGCCGAGGCCGAGACACGTGCCATCGCAACCCTGATCGACCTGGCCGAACGGTACGACGCCCGGGTGCACGTCCTGCATCTGGCCGCGGCGAACGCCCTGCCGATGTTGTCGGCGGCACGATCACGGGGCGTGCGGATCACCGCCGAGACCTGTCCGCACTATCTGTCCCTGTGCGCCGAGGAGATTCCGTACGGAGCAACCGAATTCAAGTGCTGCCCGCCGATCCGCGACCGGGTGAATCAGCGTGACCTGTGGAACGGATTGCGCGACAACGTCATCGACTGCATCGTCAGCGATCACTCACCGAGTACCGTGGCACTCAAACGTGCCGCTGGCGGAGATTTCGGCAAGGCATGGGGTGGGATCGCGGGCTTGCAGGTGGGTTTGCCCGCGGTGTGGACGGCCGCTCCAGATTGGGTCGATCTGGTCGATCTGGCCCGCTGGATGGCCACGGGCCCAGCGGACCTGGTCGGCCTGGAACGCAAGGGCCGCATAGCGATCGGCGCGGACGCGGACTTCTGCGTCTTCGCCCCACACGAGGAGTTCGTCGTCGACACGGCCGAATTACGGCATCGCAATCCGATCTCCGCCTACCACGGACGCACCCTGCGCGGCGTCGTCCACTCCACCTGGCTGCGTGGCGAACAGATCACCGGCGGCCGTCCCCGCGGCCGTCTGCTGCAGAGATGAGGGTATCGATGAGTGACTGGTCCCAGCTTCCCGATCTGGCCGCCCGGCACAGCGGCGGCAGTGTGGTCGCCGCCAACGACGAATTCTTCGCCGAGCGGGAGAATCTCGTCACGGACGAGCCGCCGGTGTATCGGCCGCATACCTTCAACGCCAAGGGGCAGGTGTACGACGGCTGGGAGACTCGGCGTCGGCGTGACGGCAGCCCCGGACCCGATTGGGCGCTGATCCGGCTGGGCATCGCGGGTGTTCCGGCTGGAATCGTCGTGGACACGGCGCATTTCGTCGGGAACTACCCGCCACACGTCTCGATCGACGGATGCGGCGTGCCCGGACATCCCTCGGCGGCGCAGCTGCTCGAAGCCGACTGGCACACTCTGGTTCCGGTCTCCCCGGTCGAGGGCGATACGCGCAATTCGTTCGAGGTCACCACGGATCGCCGCATCACGCATGTCCGGGTGAACATGCATCCGGACGGCGGCATCGCCCGGGTCCGGGTGCACGGCAGCGCGGTTCCCGATCCGCAGTGGATCGACGACATCCCGTTCGACCTGGCCGCCCTGCACCATGGCGGCCGGGTGGCGGCATGCAGCGACGGCTTCTTCTCGCCGCCGAACAATATGCTGCAACAGGGTATTTCGCGCTGCATGGCCGACGGCTGGGAGATGCGGCGTCGGCGTGACGGCGGAAACGACTGGGCCACCGTGGCATTGGCCGCCGAGGCGATCCCGGCTGTACTCGAAGTGGACACCACGCATTACAAGGGCAACGCTCCCGCGCGAATCTCACTCGACGGCTACACCGCCGACGGTGAGCTGATCGGTCTACTCCCACCCGTTGCGCTGCAACCCGATGCACCACACCGATTCCGCCTCGACACGGACACTCCGGTCGACCAGGTGCGGCTCAATGTCTTTCCCGACGGTGGAATCGCCCGTCTGCGGCTGTTCGGCCGGATCACCCCGGCGGGGCGAGCGAGTCTCGAAACCCGCTTCGCGGCAACCACATCGGTCCCGGAGACGCAGGAGTAGCAATGGTCCTGATGTTCCTCAACGGCGACGGAATGCGCGGCGGCCGCCTGAACGTCCAACTCGACGGCGCACCGCTGCTGCGGGCCGCGCGCAGCGCCCCGAAGTACCGCTACTACTCGGTCGGTGACCGCTTCCCCGCCATGATCGCCACGGCCCACGACGGCCGCCCGGTGACCGGCGAGGTGTACGAAGTACCCCTGGAAGTACTGCGGGACAATCTGATTCCCAACGAGCCGCCCGAACTCGAACTCGGCCTGATCGAACTCGACGACGGTACGGCCTGCCTGGCCACGGTTCTGCGGGCGAATCTACTCGGCTCGCCCGAACTCATCGACATATCCGACATCGGCGACTGGCGCGCCTACCGAGGCATGTCCGCCCCCGGCTGATCCGCCCGCCGAGGATGACGGCTCCTCGGCGGGCAGCGCACCGGCCACGAGAGATCAACGCACACACAGGAGTACACAGATATGACACGCATGCGGGCCGTCGACGCGGCCGTCCGAATTCTCGAACTGGAAGGCGCGACACAGGCATTCGGCCTGCCGGGCGCGGCGATCAACCCCTTCTACTCCGCGCTACGCGCACACGGCGGGATCAACCACATTCTCGCCCGGCACGTCGAGGGCGCGGCGCATATGGCCGAGGGCTACACCCGGGCAGCGCACGGCAACATCGGCGTGTGCATCGGCACTTCGGGCCCGGCCGGAACCGATATGATCACCGGCCTGTATTCCGCTGCCGCGGACTCGATTCCGATCCTGTGCATCACCGGGCAGGCCCCGCGCGCCCGCCTGCACAAGGAGGACTTCCAGGCCGTGGACATCGCCGCGATCGCCGCACCCGTCACCAAGATGGCGATGACGGTATTGGAACCGGCCCAGGTGCCGGGCGTCTTCCAGCAGGCATTCCACCTGATGCGTTCGGGCCGTCCCGGTCCGGTGCTGATCGATCTGCCCATCGACGTGCAGGTCGCCGAGATCGATTTCGACCCGGAAACCTATGCCCCGCTGCCGGTGTACAAACCGGCCGCGACCCGCGCCCAGGCGGCCAAGGCGATCGATATGCTGACCGCCGCGCAACGACCGTTGATCGTCGCGGGCGGCGGGATCATCAACGCCGGGGCCGAGGATCTGCTGCGCGAACTCGCCGAACTGCTGAACGTCCCGGTGGTGCCGACCCTGATGGGCTGGGGCATCCTGCCCGACGATCACGACCTGGCTGCCGGAATGGCGGGGCTGCAAACCGCCACCCGCTACGGCAATGCGACCCTGCTGGCCTCGGATTTCGTGCTGGGCATCGGCAACCGATGGGCCAACCGGCACACCGGCGGTCTCGAAACATACTGCAAAGGCCGCACTTTCGTGCACGTGGACATCGAGCCGACGCAGCTCGGCCGAGTGTTCGCCCCCGACTACGGCATCGCCTCGGACGCCGCAGCTGCTCTGCGCGAAATGATCGCGGTGGTCCGCGAACGCGCCGGAACGCTGCCCGATTATTCGCCCTGGGCGGCCGAATGCCTCGACCGCAAACGAACCATGCACCGCAAGACCCACTTCGACAACGTCCCGGTGAAACCGCAACGGGTGTACGAGGAGATGAACCGGGCGTTCGGACGCGAGACCCGCTACGTGTCCACCATCGGCCTGTCCCAGATCGCCGGTGCGCAGATGCTGCACGTCTATCGAGCGCGCAACTGGATCAACTGCGGCCAGGCCGGTCCGCTCGGCTGGACCATCCCCGCGACGCTCGGCGTGGTCGCCGCGGACCCGTCCGCGAACGTGGTCGCCCTCTCCGGCGACTACGACTTCCAGTTCATGATCGAGGAACTCGCCGTCGGAGCCCAGTTCAACCTCCCGTACATCCATGTCCTGGTGAACAATTCGTACCTCGGCCTGATCCGCCAGGCCCAACGCGCCTTCGACATGGACTATTTCGTCCAACTCGGCTTCGACAACATCAACGCCGACGACACGATCGGCCTCGCCAAGGGGTACGGCGTCGACCACGTCCGCGTCGCGGAAGGACTGGGCTGCAAAGCAATCCGCGTCGAAACCCCCGAAGCCATCGCGCCTGCCTTCGCCCAGGCGAAGGCCCTGGCTGCCGAATTCCGAGTCCCGGTAGTGGTCGAGATCATCCTGGAGAAGGTCACCAACATCGCCATGAGCGCAACCGATATCGACGCCATCACCGAGTTCGAGGACCTCGCCGATTCGTCGGAAGACGCCCCCACAGCCCTACTTCCCACGAGCTGACACTGTCACATTCGGACACCAGCACTCCAGTACGGTGGGACCTTTCGCGACCTGATGCGATCGGCCGATTCGACCGCAAACCCATAGGCTGCACGAGAACGCTATTCCAGCAAGGAGTGTCGCGGTGGCCAACCCGTACCAGCCCGGACCGATCCCACAGCACGCACCTCCGGTGCCGAACTGGCCGCGGTCCGGATCGATTCCCGGACAGCCGCTTTCCGGATTTCCCGCACCTCGGCCCGCTCGTCAACGCACGAAAGCGGGTCTGGTCGCGGCGATTTCGCTGATCCTGATCACACTGCTGTATCTGGTCTGCCTCATGGTGGCTCTTATCCAGGGGTACAGCCGGTTCCTGGCGGAACTGTCCTGGGTGCTGGCCGCCATCTGCGCGTCGGTCGCGGGGCTACTGCTGATTCTCGGTAGACGACCTGCGACAGCTCGTCTTCTCGCCGCACTCGGCAGCGGCGTGTTCTTCACCCATGCTGTGGAAGGTCTGCTGTCTGCCGTCGCACCAGTTGGGCGCGTAGGCAGCAGGAGTTGGACCGCGGTGGAAAATTACGCTTGAACGTCGATTCCGATCACGGTGCTGGCGCTGGTCGCACTTGTCTCCCTCTTCATCACCGCAGCGGCCAGCGCCAGGACGGAGACCGCCGCGACCAGTCCGCAGCAGCCCGGCCAGTTCCCGCCGCCAGCGTCACCCGCCGCTTTCGGAGCACCACAGCAGCAAGCTCCCCAACTCCCCGGATGGCAGCAGCCCATCCCTCAGCAACCAAGCCAGTATCCGAATCCTCAACAGCCCCAAGCACAACCGCCTACGCCCGGCCAGCGCAATACGGGATACAACACTCCCCCACAGCAGCCCTCGCCGTACTCGACTCCCCCACAGGCCCCGCAACAGTAGGCACTGCCCCCAGAACCGCCCCGATTCGATTGCGGCGGGCAGTGGTCGGCATCAAGCCGGGCGATTCAGCAAGCAGACCGTACAGCGAAGGACCGACCCGGACTACAGCCCATCCCGCAGAGACGATCGGGACCGACACCGAGCCGATACGACCCCGAACCATGCATGGAAGCGCGCGTCGGATCGTTCATGCGGCACAGCTTGATGCCTCTTCGGAACCGTGTCACTTTCACCAATTCCAAAGCGAACTCGTCAGAGGTGAACAACAGCAGACTGCATTGGTTCAATTCTGCATTGCTCAAAAGCGTTGTAGCTCAATAAGTTCCGCGTTCTCAGGCAGGGAGCGGGATTCCGATGAATCTGCCCGATTCGCCGATGCGCCGGTCTGAAAGCGTGTAACCATGTTGCCGATCAAAGGGGTTTGCTACTACCGATGGGGGCGCGACCATGACCGAGCACGACAGCAGTATCACTCGCCGCCAGCTCGGCCGACATCTTCGCGAGGCACGCGAGGCGGTCGGCATGACGCTGGAAGAGACTTCGACCCTGATGGAATGGGGTAAGAGCAGTCTCCAGCGCCTGGAGAAGGGGCTGAATCAGAAGGTTCGCATCCGCGACCTCGACGGTCTGATCGAGATCTACGGCATCGAGGACGAGGAAGCGGCCGGACTACGCGGGCTGGCCAAGGAAGCGGCCGAGAAGTCCTGGCTGCACGAATTCGGCGACCTGATCCCGGCCAATTTCAGCGTATACATGGGCCTCGAATCCGCCGCCCGCCGTTTGACGGTCTATCAGCCCGACCTGGTGCCGGGTCTGCTGCAAATCGCCGACTACGCACGTGTACTCGCGCAGACGGCGAGCCCGACCGATACCGCGATGGAGCTGGCAGGGCGAGTGCAGCTCAAGATGCGGCGGCAGCAACTGATCAACCGGAAAATCAAACCTGCATCGATGGATGTGGTCCTGTTCGAGAGCGTATTGCGCCGGATGGTCGGCGGACGGGCGGTCATGGAGAAGCAACTGCGCTCCCTCGCAGATGCCAGCACCCGCCCGAACATCACCATCCGAGTCCTGCCGTTCTCGGCGGGTATGCCGACCGGCGAACAGATCGGCCCATTCGTGGTCCTGGAGTTCGGTGAGGACGGTCGCGGCAATCCGATCGAGCCGACCACTGTGTACGCGGAGGGATACACCAGCGACATGTACAGCGAGAAAGTGGGTATCGTTCAACGGTATACGCAGGCGCACAAACAGATCCAGCAAGCGGCGCTTGATGAGAACGACAGCAGGATTCTGCTGCGGATGTCAAGTAGGGAGTACCAGCGTGAACGTCGACCTATCTGAAGCCAAGTGGTTCAAGAGCACCCGCAGTGGCGGAACCAAAGAGTGTGTCGAGATCGCCCACCTCGACAACGGCGCAGTCGGCGTCCGCGACTCCAAGAACCCCACCGGCCCCGCACTCCTGTTCACTCCCGCCGAATGGGACGCCTTCACCACAGACCTGAGCACCGGCAAATTCGGCCCCGCCTGACCCACTTCCGTTCCACCCCAACGGCTCTGGCTCGATTCGAGACCAGAGCCGTTGCAGTACCCGACAAGTGCGATACCCCGACGAGACACATACCGTGGGCGCGAGTTGCGACCAGGCCGGACGATCAGTTGGTGCGGTCGGACCAGCCTTCGGGAAGGTCGCCGGGAGCCGTCGAGATGACCGTTTCGTCATCCGCGCCGACGTGCTCGAACAGGGTGATCTTGGCGAACTCGGGGACGACGTAGATCGGGTAGGTGGGGCCCGCGTCGCGGTACTCGCGCATCCGGTCCAGATGATCGTTCTGGTAGAGCACGGTGCGCTCGCCGTGCTCCTCGACCCAGTGCGGGAAGAAGATCACGCCGTGCAGTCGGCGTTTGGTCGGCAGTACGTCGACCGCCACACAGGTGCCGGTGGGTTCGGTCCAGGAGATCTTGTAGCTGTCTTCGTCCAGCTGGACCAGATCCACCTGCTGATCCTTCACCCAGCGTCCGCCGACCATTCCGGAGTGGATCCGGTAGTCGATGGTGTGGTCGTTCTTCACGTACATCTCGTACTGCCAGCCGTTGGCGTACGTATAGATGAAGCGGTGGCCGACGATGTGGGACAGGTCCTGCGGTGGGACCGGCTGCGCGATCGTCGTCTCGAAGGTTGCGTTGCTCGACATGGCTGAATTCCTTTGTCAGTTCTGCGTTTTCGGGGTCCATTCGGTTTTGTGGCCGAAGCCGCGCGTGTTGTCGACGAGGCGGAGCCAGTGCGGTCGGATCTCCCAGAAGTCGGTCGAGTCCAGCGCACGGGACAAACTCGGGGCCGTGTCGATGAAGGGGAATCGTCGCGCATAGGCCCGGCGCGCCGCTGCGGCCGCGTGTCCGGTCAACCGGTGGCAGGTGCCCCGGCCCTGGACGCCGGTGATGTCGGTCCATGTCTGCCCGTCACGCTGAGCGGTGAACGCGACGGGAGCGCCGGACCCGGCGGCCAGCAGCGCTCGTCCGTGGGCGGTGTCGGCGGAGCTGAGGAAGACCAGGGTCGGAACATCGGTGGCGGCGTAGAAGACTGCGCAGGCTTCGGGGGAGCCTGCTTCGTCGAGGTAGGCCAGGGTCAGGGTCGTGTGTTCGGCCAGTGCCCGCTGGATCTGCGGCGGGCACGCACCATCCTGAGGCTCGCCGGTCACGCGCCGGTCCGCAGCGGTGGGATGGTGGGGACCTCCGGGGCGTTGCGGATGTCCTCGAGGGTCATCTTGAAACTCTCCGGATAGGCGCTGCGCTGGGTGCGGCGGGCAGGCTCGCTGGTGCGCCAGCAGTACAGGCACTGCCGGCACTGGTAGACCTCCCACGCACCGGCGACGGGAGAGACATACAGCAGATCCAGGGACCGGTAGCCGCAGCGTGGGCACTCGGTGGGTTCGGAGCTCTTGTCGGACATGGCGATTGGTTCTCCTTCGGAGTCGGCGTGGGCTACTTCGCGGCGAGTTGCTGAAGTTTGGTGATCCACTCCCCCATCTCGGGCAGGTCGGCCACCTGGTTGCCGTAGTTGCCGCGCCTGTCGGGCGGGGCGGGGGTGGTGGCGTCGATGATGAGCTTGTCGACGATGCCGGGGGTGTTGGCCTGCGGAGCGAGCTCCAGGATCGGCAGGTTGGGCACGACGACCAGGTCGCCGGACGGGTTCATCTTGGTCGACAGCGCCCACATCACCTGGGGCAGGTTGAAGGGGTCCACGTTCTCGTCGACGACGATGACGGTGGCCGCATAGCCGAGACCGTGCGGGGTGGTGAGCACGCGCATGCCGACGGCCTTCGCGAAACCGCCATAGCGCTTCTTGGTGGAGACGATGACGACCAGACCGTGCGTGTACGACGCGTTGACCGCCTGGACCTCGGGAAAGTCCTTCTTCAGCTGCTCGTACAGCGGCACGCAGGTGTTGGCGGCCATCAGGTAGTCGATCTCGGTCCACGGCATGCCCAGGTAGAGGTGCTCGAAGATCGGGTCGGTGCGATAGGAGATCTTGTCGATGCGGATGACCGTCATGTTGCGGCCGCCGCTGTAGTGGCCGGTGAACTCGCCGAACGGGCCCTCGATCTCACGCTTGCGACCCTCGATGACGCCTTCGATCACGATCTCCGAGCCCCACGGCACGGGCAGGTCGTTCAGCGGCGAGCGGGCGATCGGCGCGGGAGCGCCGCGCAGCGCCCCGGCCAGTTCGTATTCGTTCTGGTCGTATTCCATCGGGGTGGCCGCGACGATGGAGATCACCGGGTCGTTGCCCAGCGTGATCGCGATCGGCAGATCCTCGCCCTTCTCCTCCGCCTTGCGCAGATGTTGAGCGATATCGTGCATCGGCACCGGCTGCAGAGCCAGCTTCCGCTTACCTTTGACCTCGATCCGGTACACGCCCACGTTCTGTTTGTCGGTGCTGGTGGGGTCGTCGGGGTCCTTGGAGACGACGGCGGCCTTGTCGAGATAGAAGCCGCCGTCGCCGTCGTTGAGCCGGATCAGCGGGAGAATGTCGAAGATGTTGATGTCCTCGCCGTCGACGGTGTTCTCCGCCCACGGCGGGTTGTCCCGGTACTCGGGCTTCACCGGGAAATTCGCCCAGCGCCGAATGAACTCCTCCACCTGCTCCTTGGTGCCCGTTCCCTTCGGCAGGCCCAGCGCGAGGGCGTGGTTGGCCCAGGAACCGTGCACGTTCATCGCGATCCGCGCCCGCTCGAATCCGTAGACGTTGTCGAAGTACAGTGCCGGAGCCTGGTCGCCGAGCCGGGGGACGGCGTTGGCCGCGGCGGCGATGTCGGGCTCGGGCATCACCTGCTCGGTGATGCGCTGCAACTGGCCCTCCTTGTCGAGGGTTTCCAGGAAGCTACGCAGGTCGTCGTAGGCCATGGCTTGGTCAACTCCTTTGTGTGCCGGTGCTTTTCAGGCCGCGGTGGGGGTGTTGCGGTGGGCGGCGCGCATGCCCTCCCAGCGGCGGGCCGCGGGAGCGGGCAGGTCGAACTGGTCGAGGATGCGCGCGGTGATGTGGTCGACGATGTCCCCGATGTCGGCGGGGTGGTTGTAGAAGGCGGGCATGGGCGGCACCATCTGTGCGCCCATGCGCGTCAGGGTGAGCATGTTCTCCAGGTGGATCTCGCTCAGCGGCGTCTCCCGGGGGACAAGCACCAGCTTGCGGCGCTCCTTGAGGACCACGTCGGCGGCGCGGGCCACCAGGCCGTCGGCGTAGCCGACCCGGATGGCGGCCAGGGTCTTCATCGAACACGGCGCGATGATCATCCCGTCGGTCCGGAAGGATCCGGAGGAGATGGTGGCGCCCTGGTCCTCGGGGCTGTGCATGACGTCGGCCAGCTCGGCCACCTCGCGCACCGAGCGGCCCGTCTCCAATTCGATCGTGGTCCGAGCCCACCGGGAGAGCACCAGATGCGTTTCCACCTCGGGCAACTCACGCAAGTGCTCCAGCAGGCGGATGCCGAAGACGGCGCCCGTCGCACCTGTCATACCTACGATCAAACGCATAGTGGGCCCGCTTCCATTGTCTGCTCATCCACACGGATACTCGAGAACGATTCGGTCAAATGACGGACCGAGAATGCCTCTGCCCTGTCCGGGGTTGACGCTCTGATCTGCTCCGTCGCACTCCACGCTAGGGGCGATCGGAGCTCGAATGACGTACGCTTGCGTCACGTCATGGACCAAAACGGACACGTTCGCATTACCGAAGTTCCCTTCCGCCCGCCGCCCGGAGGGCCGCCGGGCGTCGAGGTGTGGGATTTCGCCCGGCTACGCGAACGCGCCGAGCGCAACGGCGTACCCCTCGGCCGCCCGCTGCGGGCCGAGTTCCATCACCTGATCGCGGTGAAGTCCCATTTCTTGAACTGCTGGGCCGACGATGCGGAGCACGTGGTGTCGCCCGGCACCTGGCTGTGGATCTGCCCTGGTCAGGTGTATCGCTTCGACGACGGCCTCGACCAGGCCACCGGCACGGTCCTGCTGTTCATGCCGGGCTTCCTCGACACCGCCACCCTCGCCGCCGCCCACCTGACCCCGCCCTACCCGACCGGACCGATAGTGCCCGACGCCGAGGAAAGCGCGGCGCTGGATGCGATGCTCGATCTTCTGGACGACGCCTATCGCCGGACCGACGCACTGCCTCCGGATGCTCGCATCGACCTGATGCGTCATCTGTTGGCGGCCTTGGCTTTTCGTCTGGGACACGTCCGGCACCGACGGCACGGCCTCCCGGAGGGCGGCGGAAGCGATACGTTCCAGCGCTTCCACGACGCCGTGGAACGCGACTTCGCCGACGGACTTCTCATCGAGGACTACGCCGCGACCCTCGGCTACAGCGTCCGCACACTCACCCGTGCCTGCCTGGCCGCGACCGGGCGCACCGCCAAGCGGTACCTGGACGACCGCACCGCGCTGGAGGCGAAGCGGCTCCTCGTGCACACCGATCTCAGTCCGGGCCAGGTCGCGAGCCGACTGGGTTTCACCAGTCCCACCGTCTTCGGCAAGTTCTTCCGCCGCTGCACCGGCGAGACCCCCGCGTCCTTCCGCGCTCGCGCCCGCAGCGACGAGCATCCCATCGCACCACGGTCTCGGCCGGCGGCGCGCAGCCCCCGACATCGGCCTGGTGATGCATGAATCCCAGTCGTTCGGCAGCATGCCGCACGCCCAGCTGACGCAGCACGGCCTCGGATGTGGTCCAACCACCAGTTCGATGGGTCGGGCGCGGCGAAATCAACAGAGCGTCGACCTGATCGGCCCCGAATGCTCCACGATTGACCGCGACTGTGCCGGAAACCGCTCCGGGAGAACGGACATGCCCGAGCCGGTCGGATACGAGAAAGCCGGGCGACTGGTCGGGTCGACGCGGCCGGATCATCCCGGACACGATTCCCGCTGCAGCGGTACAACATTCGACAAACTCGGCGTGCGTGCCGGATCGGACATATCGGCGCCCCCATTCCCCATCCCTGCCGGAGCCCCGATCGGTCGCCGCGAACGATGGGACCGTGACACCCCAGGCCGACCCACGCCCTCGGCCCATGCGAGTACCCCGGAGGGCTCAATCCCTCCGGGTTCAGATCGCGGATGTCGCCAGGTTGGCAATCGCAACCCCGACTCAGGCAGCGACACCGCCGGGTTGTCGCTCACGTAACCAACGCCGGTGCGCCGCGCGATCGCGCTCCCGTTCTCGTTCCCGACGCCGGTGAATACCCGCCACAACTTCCGCCAACAACTCCCCCGCACGATGCCGATGATTCACCCGAGGAGTACCAGTCGGATCAATATGATCCGGCGCAATCCACGCCGTCCGGCCAGGGAACTGTGAATCTTCGTTCAGAACAACAGTTTTCCAACCAGTCTCCGTGTCATTGATCAGCAAATGACAGTGATCGCACGCCAACACCAGATTCTCGATATCGGTCGGACCACCCTTGCCGTAATCACGAACGTGATGCACCGCGCACAGCGACGCAGGCGCATCACACCCCGGCCGCGAACAACCAGCCAGCGCAGCGATCAGCGAAAGCCGTTGCGCAGGTGAAGCCAACCGACGCATCCGACCCAAATGCAACGGCAAACCAGCATGGTCGAACACCGCCAGATACGGGCGAGACCGCTCAGCCAACCGCAACGCGTCGGTGATCGCCACCGCGCCACCGGTCGCAGTGGTCGCGACCCCGGACAGGCGCTCCACATCCTGCACCCGCATCGTCAACACGGTGGTAACCGGTATGCCTCGATGTGAGCCGAGTTTGCCGGTATCGACCAGCTCGCCGAGCAGCAGGGTGAACGCGTCATGGGTGCGTTGGGCAGCGGTGCGGGAATCACGCTGCGCCGCAGCAGCAATCAGCTCCGAATCCACGCGGTCCACATCAGCCCTGGGACTGGCCGGATCATCCGGATTCCCCACACCGGGACGCGCGTACTTGGCCAGCACCGAATCCAGCAACGCCCGCAGTATCGGATCGATCTCCCCGCTGATCGCGGACATCCCATCCGCACGCTGCCGCCCGATCCTGACCCCGCGCATCCGAGCACGATCAGACTCGTCCGTGACTTTTCCATCCGGATCCAAATACGCCAGAATGCTGTCCCCAACCTTGCCCACATCATCAGGCGACCCAGTTTCGGCGAACTCGGTCAGGATCTGTTCCGCCGCAGCACGATCGACCTCATCGGCCGCACGCGGGATCCTGATCATCACCGACGCAATACCCCACGCATGCTCCACCGAAATATCCCCCGAACGCAACGCCGCTGCTGCGCAGGGTAACTCGGGCTCACGCTCTTGACCCGACAGGTCGCGGAACGTGCCCACCTTCGCCGCCGCACGTACCCGTGCACCGGCTTCGGCGTTCGACAACCTGAGGGTTTCCATCAGGAACCGTTTGATCGTCTTGGCACCCGAATCCACAGGAATCGACCGGGAATCCACCTCTATCAGCAGCCGATGCTGCACCGCAGCCAACATCCGCGCCGCACGCTCGACCCCACGCAGCAACTCCACCACACCGCGATCCGACAACGGAATCAGCGACTGCTCGACCAACTCACCCACCGCAGCCAACAGCACATCAGCTGTCGGCCCTCCAATCTCCCCCATCGAATCCATGTTCGAATTCTACCGAGAAAAACACCCCGAAACACCCCACCAACCGATGTGAAATCAGAATCTTCACCCTGGACAACTGACCCAATCATCCACGCACACACCAATTTTCACCAAAGTCCGTCGATCCCTCGGCCTGCCGCGTCCAGCCCCACCACCCCAACCAACCCCCTGCCACCTGTCGCACCCGCTGCCTGCTGCCTGTCGCCTGCCGCCTGCCGCCTGCCGCCTGCCGCCTGCCGCCTGCCGCCTGCTGCCTGCTGCCTGCTGCCTGCTGCCTGCTGCCTGCTGCCTGCTGCCTGCTGCCTGCCAGGATGCTCACAGAAGGTACTGGCGGTACTGCCAGCGAGCGCGGAGGAAGCTCACAGGGACGGCCAATACTGTTGCCGCCATGACAAATTCGACGTCCTCCGGGGAATCGGCCGCTACCTCTCGGCGGCGCAGGATCACGCTGGTCATCGGCACTACGGGGCTGGCTGTGGCGGTTGTGACGGGGGTGAGTGCGTGCGGGTCTTCGGGGAGTTCGAGTTCGGCGGCGTCGGCCACCTCGGCGGCGGCCTCGAGTTCGGCCAAGCCGGATAAGGGGATGCGGCACGGACATGGGGTGATGGGGACCATCGCCTCGGAGAACGCGGACACCTGGACGCTCACCAAGAAGGACGGGACCACCGAGACCGTCACCATCACGCCGCAGACCACGTTCGGCAGCAAGAAGGATCCGGCTCAGAAGTCGCAGTTCACGGTCGGCGAGAACGTCGTCGTACGCGGCAAGGAGTCCGGGACCACCATCACAGCCACCGCGATCATGCAGGCCAAGGCCCGCCCTGCCACGACCACGCCATCCGTCTCCAGCGCCCCGGCGCCGACCACGAACTGATTCGGCCGTTCCGGTGGCCGCATACGCGCGGCCACCGGAACAATCCCAGCCGCTGCCCTCGATATCCATTGCCCTACAAGCAATATTCATTGCCATACAAGCAATATTCATTGCGCTGCAAGCACTCCCACCAGAGCAGAGCCGCCGCCCGTCGACACCACGGCCGGGCCCCCGATCACCGGTTCAGCGCAACCCGGCCCGGCCGGTGATCCCGATTCGGCGGACTCGCGGCCGTTCTCACAGCCCATACCTAATCTCCACCTACTCGCGACACATGATGGCTCGCGAAGCTCTCCTGGTCGGTCCGCCAGTGACGGATCGATGGATCGGACACCGTCCGGCAAGACAAGGAGATGCGATGCGAATCAAGTCGAGGTTGGCAGCGGGTGCGGCGGCGGGCGCCGTGGCATTCGCGCTGGTGGGCATGGGTGCTGGTATGGCGAGTGCCGCTCCGGCCCCGCAGCAGAACCCCGCACCGAACGGGCAGTGCGCTCCGCCCGCCGGCCACCCGCAGGGGCCGCCGCCCAGCAACCACCAGAAGCCGCCGGGCAACCCGCCCGCGGGTAAGCCCCCCGCCTGCCCGCACAAGTAGTTCTACGCGGGAGATGAGGGCTGCGTAGAAAGACGACGTGCGACACGGTCCCATGCCCGTTGTTCGGGCATGGGACCGCGCGCGTAAGCGTCCCCTCCGGGCGATCGGCCCGGCGGGACGTGGTCCCCGGGGCCGGAGGTGAATCCGGCCCTTGCGCTCACAACGAAGTGAGCACGTCCTCGAAAGCCGCCTCCGCGGCCCCGAGAAGTTTGAGATCCGCTCCGAGAGAGGACTTCTCGATCCGCACGCCGCCGAGCGCGCGGCTGACCATACTGCGCTGCCGGACGACCTGCTGGACGCGCTGCACCACCGCTTCGGGCAGGATCGCGAACAGATCGCCCAGCACCACCAACTCCGGGCCCAGAATGTTGACCACATTGACCAGACCCAGAATCAGCCAGTCGACGTAATCGCCGAGCCGGGCCACCGGATCCGAATCCCGTTGCAGCTCACGCAGTTCCGCCACGATAGCACCTCGCGGCACCGATTCGGACAGTCCGAGCGCGCGACGCAGGGCCAGTTCGCCGACCTCGGTCTCCCAGCAGCCCGCATTGCCGCAGTGGCAGACACGCCCGCCGGGATGCACTGTCATATGGCCGATTTCGCCCAGATAACCAACCGAACCGCGCAGCAGTCCGCCCTGGGCGATGATGCCCCCGCCGACGCCCACATCCGCGGAGACGAACACCGCGTCCGACGCGCCGCGACCCACGCCGCGTACGTATTCGGCCAGCGCGCCGAGTTCGGCATCGTTGCCCACCACCACCGGAACGCCCAGCACCGTGCCCATCCGCTCACCGAACGGCACATCCGTCCAGCCCAGATTGGACGAGTCGTGCACCATGCCGTCGGTGCGGCGCACCACGCCGGGCACCGAAATTCCAGCCGCCACCGGATGCAGGTCCAGATCCTGGGCCAGCAGTGCCGAGGATTCCGCGACGTGGGTCACCACCTCGTCCGGATCCCGTTGCCGCCCACGCAGATTCCAGCTGTTGCGGCCCAGGATCTGACCGCCCAGACCGACCAGCGCGATCCCCGCGTGCTCGACCTGGACGTCCACCGCCAGCACCACCGCCGCCTGCGCCTGCGGCAGCACCAGCAGCGAGGGACGTCCCGCGCCCTGCGGCACCCGCGGCACCCGCTCCTCGACCACACCGTCCCCGGCCAGGCCGTCGACCAGCATCTTGATGGTCGAGCGGTTCAGCCCCAGCTCGGTGGCCAGGGCCGCGCGGGTGGCCGGTCCGCCGACGTGCAGGATTCGCAGCAGCGAGGCGCGATTGAACTTGCGCACCTCGTCCGGCCGCGCAACGTTCATGCGCGCGCCCCGACTATCGGCGGCTCGTCCACGAACCCACCCGGCCACATCGACACCCGCTCACTCCCTCTCACCTGTCCCGGGCCGGTCCGGCCGAATGTCATCGGAATGATCCGAGGCCGCAGCCCGCCGATGCACCGGTGTCCGGAAAGTTCTCGAACACCGTGCACACCGATGACATTCGGTCGTTCCACCACTGGTCTCATCGACCCGATGCGGCGGCCCGGCGACGAGACAGGGCATCGACCGTCGCCGCCAGCAGCAGCACCAGGCCGGTGACCACCGACACCACGGCGGCGGGCTGGCGCAGCAGGCCCAGCCCGTTGGAAACCACCGCGAGCACAGTACCGCCGATCACCGCGTCGGCGATCCGGCCCTTCCCGCCGAAGAGGGAGGTGCCGCCGATCACCGCCGCGCCCACCGCGAACAGCAGCGTGTTCAGGCCACCGGCCTGCGGATCGACCGAGCCGACCTTGGAGGAGTACACGATCGCACCCACCGCCGCACAGCCCGAACTGATCACGAACACACTCGACCGCAACTGCGTGACATTGATGCCCGCACGCCGCGCGGCCTCCCGGTTCCCGCCGATCGCGTAGAGGTGCCGCCCGTAGGTGGTGCGGTTCAGCACGTACGTCCCCACGACCAGCAGGACCAGCACGATCGGCACCACATACGGCACCCCGGAGATCTTGATCAGCGAACTCGGCGACCGGTTCACCGACATGAACGCCGTCGCCACCGCCGCCAGCACCGTCAACACCGTCACCTTGCCGACCACCAGCAGCGTCGGCTGCGTCACCAAACCCTTACTGCGCCTGCGGAAATGACCGAACAATGTCACCGCGCCGTATCCGCCGGCGCCCACCACGAACAGCACCCAGCTCCACAGCACCGACAGATTGCCGTTGGCCACCGAGTCCAGCACGTGCGAGGAGCTGATGCCCAGCACGCCGCCCTCGCCGATCAACTGCAGGATCGCACCCTGCCAGGCCAGGAACAGCGCCAACGTCACCACGAACGACGGCATCCCGATCTTGGAGATCAGGAATCCGGTGATGCAGCCGATCGCCGTGCCGACGCACACCGCCAACAGTATCTCGACCCACGGATTGGCGTGGAAACCCACCACCGTGATCAGCACCCCGAGCAGCGACATCGCCACTCCGGGCCAGATCCGCAGCAGCGCCGCCAGGACCGCCGCGAGCACCAACAGACCGTTGAAGATGAAGAAGACGGTACTTCCCATGCCCGACAACAGATTTCCGTTATCGACATAGTGCATCGCCAGGACCGCCCCCGCCACACCGGAGGCGGTACCCGCCGACAGATCGATCTCACCCAGCAACAGCACGTAGACGATGCCCATCGCAATGATGGTCTGCCCGGCCCCCTGGGCGAGCAGATTGGCGATGTTGTTGAGTGAGAGGAACACATCCGACAGCGAGGTGAACAGGACGATCAGCACCACCAGACCCAACAGCGCAGGGAGAGAACCGATCTCGCCGCCCCTCACGCGGGCGAGATAGGAACGCACGGCCTCCGCCGTGGATACGGTGGTGGTGTCGATACCGAAATCGGCGATCGCCGTCCGGTCCCCGGTGGCGGACTCGGGGCTGTCTCCGCCACCCGCTGTCTCCGCCGAAACTTGCGTCATCACAACTGCTTTCCTGCTGATCCTGCTACAGCACCGCGGAGTCCGGCCGGGCCAGGCCCAACTCGCCGGAACGTCCCGCGGTGATCAATTCCACGACCTGGTTCTGGGTGACCTCGCTGGTCCGCACCTGCGCGGCCATCCGGCCCAGGTACAACACCGCTATCCGATCCGCGACCTCGAACACGTCGGCGAGGTTGTGGCTGATCAGCACCACACCCAGCCCCTGTTCGGCGAGCCGGCGCACCAGGTCGAGCACCTGACGGGTCTGCGCCACCCCGAGGGCGGCGGTCGGCTCGTCGAGCAACACCAGATTGCTGTTCCACAGCACCGATTTCGCGATCGCCACGGTCTGCCGCTGCCCACCGGACAGCGACGCGACCGGGGTGCGCACCGATTTCACGGTGCGCACCGACAGCGATGCCAGGGTGCGCCGCGCCGCATCCTCCATGGCGGCCTCGTCCAGGAACCACGGTTTGCCGCGTTCACGGCCCAGGAACATGTTCTGCACGATGTCGAGATTGTCGGCCAGCGCGAGGTCCTGGTAGACCACCTCGATGCCCAGTTCCGCGGCATCCTTGGGGCCGTGCAGGTGCACTTCCTCGCCCCGGAACTTCACCGATCCCGAATCCGAACCATGAATTCCGGCAATGCATTTCACCAGCGTCGACTTGCCCGCGCCGTTATCGCCGACCAGCGCGGTCACTTCGCCCGCCGGAGCGGTGAATTCGACGTCGTGCAGAACATGAACCGCACCGAAGCTCTTGTTGAGCCCGGAGATCTGCAGCAGCGGCTCACTCATGTCAGGAGATCCCGAGCTGGGTGCAGACCGAGGCCACGTCGCCCGAGCACAGATCGCTCGCCTTGACATACCCCTTGTCGACGACGACCTTGACCTGGTCGCGGGTGATCGACTGCGGGTCCAGCAGAACCGATTTCACGGTCCGGTTGCCCTTGGGATCCTGGGACGTGCCGGTGGCGATCGCGTCCGCGGCGGCCTTGTCGCCCTTGGCCAGCGCCGCGGCGAGCTTGGCGGCGGAGTTCGCCTCCTCCTCGATCGGCTTGAACACGGTCATGTACTGATCACCGCGCAGCACCGCCTTCAGACCGTCGGTGGTCGCGTCCTGACCGGTCACCGGCACCTTGGCGTTGAGGCCGTTCTTCTTGAGCACCGTGATGATCGCTCCGGCGAGTCCGTCGTTGGCGGCGACGACGCCGTCGATCTTGTTGCCGTTACCGGTGAGCAGCTGCTCGAAGACCTGCCCGCCCTTCTGGTTGTCCCAGCCGTCGATGGCCTGGCTGGCAACGAGTTTGAGCGCGCCGGAATCGTAGAGCGGCTTGAGCACCTGCTCCTGGCCCTGGTGGAACAGGGTCGCGTTGTTGTCGGTGGGCGCACCCTCGACCTCGATGACCTGCGCACCCGGCTTGGCCTTGAGCGCGTCGGCCAGATCCTGCCCCTGCAGCGCGCCGACCTTCACATTGTCGAAGGAGACGTAGTAGTCCGAGGAGCCGCCCAGGTTCAACCGGTCGTAGTCGATGGTGGGGATCCCGGCCTTGTGCGCCTTGTTGGCGACCGCGTTGCCGACCTCACTGTTGATCGAGGCGATGACCAGAACCTTCACCCCCTTGGCGATCATGCCGTCGGCCAGTGTGCTGAACTTCTGCACATCGCCCTGCGCGTTCTCGACATCGGAATCGAATCCCTGTGCGCTCAGGGCCTTCTGCAGCATGGGACGGTCGAAACCTTCCCAGCGGGCCGAGGTGGCGGTCTCCGGCAAGATCACCCCGACGGTCCCGTTCTTACCTCCGCCACTGCCGCCCGAGCTGGCGGAATTGCTGCCGCTGCTCGCGGAATTGGATCCGCAGGCGGTGAGGGCCAGGAGGCCGGCGAGCGCGACGGCCACCGCCCCATACTGTTTCATCCTCATCAGGTGAACCTTTCGAGCCGACGGCACTCGTCACCGGCTCGGGTAGGACCGGGCGACGAATGCCATATGTTGTAGGCAACAACATATGGCACGAAACCCGCGACGGAGGTCACAATTGCGCAACGGTGTGGTTTAGCTCACGCTCCCCATCCATGGTGACACGAGCACGCGTCGCAATGGATGTAATCCGCTTCACATAAATTGCACTTTCTGAAATTTTGCAGTTTGTGTTAATTTTTCGGCATGTCCCTGTTCGAATACGAGGCGCCCGTCGTCGGGCTGCGCGAGCAGAAGAAGCATCAGACCCGGCTCGACCTGTGCCGGGCCGCGCGACGATCGGTGCTCGAGCGGGGGCTCGACGCGACGACGGTGGAGGACGTCGCCAAGGCGGTCGGGGTGTCGCCGCGCACGTTCTTCAACTACTACGAGACCAAGCTCGACGCCGTGGTCGGGCCGGTCGGCGAGATCGGAACTCCCAGTGCGCGAGCGCAATTCACCGCAGGCGGGCCGACCGGGTCGCTGATCGAGGATCTGGCCCAGCTGTACGCCGCCGGATTCGACGCCGAAGTTCTCGAGGATATTTCCCAGGTGAGCGAGATCGTCCGCACCGAACCGCGGGTGCTCGCGGGCCTGGTGGCCGCCGGTGCGAAGCACGAGAGCGCCGTCGCGGAGTTGCTGGGCGCACGGGTCGGCGATGTTCTTGCGCCCGAATTCGCCTCGCTCACAGCAGCATTGATGTCCACGCTGACCATGCGTGCGGCGATGGCCGTCGGTCAGCACCCGGACCGGCCGCTCACCGCGGCCCTGCACGACTACTGCGCCATGGCCGCCCGGCTGTTCGCGCCCACCCCTGCACACGAAACCACCGACCACAGGAGACGGGGATGACCACCACGGCCGCAACGCCACCACCGATCGTCTTGACGCAGAAGAGAATCTGGCTGATCTTCTCCGCGCTGATCGCGGGCATGTTCCTGGCCGGACTGGATCAGACGATCGTCGGCACGGCGATGCCCACCATCGTCGGCCACCTCGGCGGCGTCCAGTACATGGCCTGGACCGCGACGTCCTACCTGCTGGCCACCACGATCGTGATGCCGATCTACGGCAAGTTCGGCGACATGTTCGGGCGGCGCTGGCTGTTCCTGTTCGCGATCGCGGTCTTCACCGCGGCCTCGATCGGCGCGGCGATGTCCACGGGCTTCTGGGAATTCGTCGTGTTCCGCGGACTGCAAGGCGTGGGCGGCGGCGGTCTGATGATCCTGGCGCAGGCCATCATCGCGGATGTGGTGCCCGCGAAGGATCGCGGTAAGTACATGGCTCCGATGGGTGCGATCTTCGGTATCACCTCGGTTGCCGGTCCATTGCTGGGCGGTCTGTTCGCCGACCACCTGGGCTGGCAGTGGTGCTTCTGGCTGAACGTGCCGATCGGTCTGGCGGCCCTGGTGATCGCCGCGCGATACCTGACGATTCCGAGCCACCGGCCCGAGACCCGGCCGGATTACCTCGGCGCCGTGCTGATGTCGTCCGCGACCGCACTGCTGATCCTGATCACCGATTGGGGCGGTAAGCAATACGCGTGGGGTTCGGCGACGATCCTGGCGATGATCGCGGCGCTGGTCGTCGTGGTCGGTGTGTTCGTGGCCGTGGAGGCACGGGCGCAGGAACCGATGCTGCCGCTGTGGCTGTTCCGCAACCGGACCTTCGTGCTGACCTCCGCGATCGGGCTGATCGTGGGCCTGACGATGTTCGCGGCGCTGGCGTTCCTGCCGACGTATCTGCAGATGGCGACCGGTGTTTCGGCCTCGGTCTCCGGACTGCTGCTGATCCCGATGATGGTCGGCATGATGCTGACGCTGATCTCCTCGATGGGCGTTATCACCAAAACCGGTCACTACCGGGTCTTTCCGCCGATCGGCGCGCTGCTGATGATCGCGGGCATGCTCTGGCTGACCCAGCTCACCGCGCAGACCTCGATGTGGGTGGTCGGTGCGCAGCTGTTCGTCATCGGCGCGGGCCTGGGCCTGATCATGCAGATCATCGTGCTGGTGGTGCAGAACGCCGTGGAGCCCGGCCAGATCGGCACCGCGACCAGCGCCAACAACTACTTCCGGGAAATGGGCGGCGCGATCGGCGTCGCGATCTTCGGCTCGATCTTCACCAACCGGCTGACCTCGGGACTGACCGACGCGTTCACCTCGCACATGTCCGAAGTCGCCGGGGCGCACCTGAATCCGGGCAACCTGGTTCCGTCGGTAGTCAAACACCTGCCCGCCGACCTGCACGACGCGATCGTCGGAGCGTATGTGCACGCACTGGTTCCGGGATTCTGGTACATCATCCCCGGTGCGGTGCTGGCATTCGTGCTGGCGCTGTTCATCCCGCACATGGAACTGTCCGACGAGGCCGGCATGATCGCCCGCGGCGAAGCGGTCCTGGAGGAATCGCCCACCGCGACCGACTCCACCGAGGATCCCCGACAGGACCCGAAACTCGTCACCGAACACTGATCCCGACCCTCGGGTGTTACACAGTGTTGTGTAACACCCGAGGGCGGCCGTAACGTTGAATGGTTGTGCGCGCCATTCCAGGGGTTTATTGGCGACTGGCGGAAGCAGGGTTCCTCCGGCAGTGGCACTATCGGCTCGCCATGTTCGCGGGCATGGTCACCAATGTGGTGTTCGGGCTGGTCCGCGCCGCGGTGATGCTCGCCGCGGTCCGGGCCAGTGCCGGATTGGGTGGCTACACAGCCGATTCCATGGGCGCGTACGTGTGGCTGTCGCAGGGGCTGCTCGGCGCGCTCGGCGTCATGGGCCCGCCGCTGGACATCGCCGAACGCATTCGCAACGGTGATGTCGCGATCGATTTCCTGCGCCCGGTGGACATCCAGCTCTCCTATCTGGCTACCGATCTGGGACGCGCCGGATGCACCCTGCTGCTGCGCGGTGCGCCGAGCGTCGTGGTGGGGCTGGCGGCCTTCCAGCTCACCCTGCCGCGCAGTCCGTGGCCGTATCTGCTCGGCGCGCTGAGCGTCGCCCTGGCAGTGACGATCTCGATCCTGCTGCTGTTCGCGGTCTGCCTCACCGGATTCTGGGCGGTGGAGACCCGCGGAGTCCGGCTGCTCTACCAGATCGTGGCGACCTTCCTGGCCGGACTCTTCGTCCCGGTGCACCTGTTTCCCGGATGGTTGCGGACCCTGGCCGAGCTCACCCCGTTCCCCGCTCTGCTGCAGGCGCCGATCGACGTGTTATCGGGCCGAGCGGTCGGTTCTCAGGCGCTGGGAATCCTTGTCGTACAGCTATTCTGGATAGTTGTCGCGGTTCTCCTCGGCCGGATCCTGCTGCGCGCGGGGCGTCACAAGCTGGAGGTGCAGGGTGGCTGAAGTACTCGACGCCGCCCGGAGATCGGGAACCTGGTTCACCCCCTACAGTGCGGTGCTGCGCTCCCGGATGCGCTCGCAGCGCTCCTACCCGCTGTCCTTCGCCGCCGACATGCTCTCCTCGCTGCTGGTCGGCGCGGTGGAATTCGCCGAGGTGTGGGTCATCTACCACAACGTGCGCGTGCTGGGCGGGCTCGACATGCACGCGATGCTCCTGCTGTTCGGCCTGTCCAACCTGGCCTTCTCGCTCGCCCAGATCCTGGTCGGGCACACCGACACCCTGCCCACCTACATTCGTGCGGGCACCCTGGACGCGTTCCACCTGCGCCCGCAGCCGCTGCTGCTGCAACTGATCACCAGTGACATCTCGCTGCGCCGGGTGGCCCGCGCGGGCGTGGCCGCGTCGGTGCTGGCGGTCGGTATCGTCACCGACGACATCCACTGGACCGCAGCGACATTCACGCTCGTCACGGTATCGCTGCTGTCCGGGACGGCGATCTTCGCCGGGCTGTTCGTCTGCGCGGCCGGTCTGCAGTTCTTCCTCGTCGACGGCTCCGAGCTGACCAACAGTTTCACCTACGGCGGGGCATTCGCCGCGCAGCAGCCCACATCGGTGTTCGGCCATCCGATGACGCTGCTGTTCGGATTCACGGTGCCGGTGTCCTTCGTCGCCTATCTGCCCACGATCGCGCTGCTGGATCTGCCCGGTCCGCAGTGGTTGCCCGCGTGGCTGGCATGGGCGAGTCCGCTTGCGGCAGTGTGGGTCTGGGGTATCGCACTGCTGTGCTGGCGCTCGGGAGTACGGCACTATCAGGGAGGCGGTGGATAACTGTGTCCATCGAGATCACCGATTTGACAAGGGAATTCGTCATCCATCGCAAGCAGGAGGGGCGGTGGCGACGACGACGTCGCGAGGTGATCACCGCGGTCGACCGGATGAGCTTCCGCATCGAACCCGGTGCGGCGGTGGGATATATCGGAGCCAACGGCGCGGGCAAATCCACCACCATCAAGATGCTCACCGGCATTCTGGTGCCCACCGCGGGGACGGTGCGCACCTGCGGTCTCGAACCGGTGCGCCAGCGCCGGGAGCTGGCCGGGCACATCGGGGTGGTTTTCGGGCAACGTTCCCAACTGTGGTGGGATCTGCCGCTGCGCGAATCGTTCACCATCCTGGCGGCCATCCACCGGCTGGATCCGGATCGGGCGAGCAAACGCATCCACGAACTGATCGAGCAGCTGGAGATGGCGCACACCCTCGACACGCCCGTGCGGCAGCTGTCCCTGGGCCAGCGCATGCGGGCGGAAATCGCTGCGGCACTGCTGCATTCGCCCGAGCTGCTGATCCTGGACGAGCCCACCATCGGCCTGGATGTGCTGTCCAAACAGCGATTACGCGATTTCCTGTCCTACGAGCGCATCGAACGCGGCACCACCCTGCTGCTGACCACGCACGACATGGGCGATATCGAGCGGCTGTGCGAACGGGTGCTCGTGGTCGATCACGGCCGCCTGGTCTACGACGGCACCCTCACCGGTCTGGCCGCCACCGTGCAGGTGCGCCGGATGCTCGTGGTGGATCTGGCCGTACCCGCGCCCGAACTCACCGGTCTGCCCGGGGCCCAGCTCATCGCCAGCGAGGGCGGCGGCATCCGGCAGCGACTGGCCTTCGATCCCCAGGTGGTCACGGCCGCACAGCTGCTCACCGCCGTCTCGGCGCGGGCGGAGGTGCGCGATCTGTCCATCGAGGAACCCGATATCGAGGATGTGGTGCGGCGCATCTACCGATCGCAGGACCTCGCGCAGAAGCGGGACCTCATGCGGCAACAGGACTCCACAGAGCACACGTCCCCGCACAGCAGCGCGTCCCCGCCGAATCTCGACGAGGACGCGCACCGGCAGATCGAACCGCTCACCTCCGGCGAGGTTCCACCCGGTCCAGCAGGAGCCGGAGGGGATACCGACCACCAGGTCGCGACACCCGATAATGCTGCGGCTCAGGGGAATCCGAGGCCGAGTTCGGGACCGGGCCCCGACTCGGCCGCCGAAGCCGACTGACTATCGAGGTGTCGCGCCCGATAGTGCTGCGGCTCAGGAGGATTCGGATCCCGGCTCCGGGCTGGACCCTGCCTCGGGCGCAGGGCCGGACTCTGCCGCCGGGCCGGACTCGGGTGCGGGGCCGGGCTCTGGAGCCGGGCTGGACACAGCCGCCACCGCAGCGCCGGGCTCGCGAGCGCCCTGATCCAACCGGAACGGCGGGTACTCGTCACGCATCAGCGAACTGTACACGCGCACCCGGATTATCCAGCGCACCAAGCCCATCACGAAGTCGAACAGCCCGCGCGGGTACTTCCCGGTGAACAGCAGGCCGATCGCGGCGATGAGCACCAGGATGGTCAGCAGCGAGATCCAGCTCTCGCCGCCCATGGTGTGCATGTGGCCGTGATGGCCGTGGTGGCCGTGATGCCCGCCGCCCCAGAACCCCATGCCGCCACCGGCGATCGCCGCGACGATCAGATACTGCGGAATCGCCAGCAACCACCACTTGATCAGCACCAGCCAGCGATTCAGCCGCTCGGGATAGTCGACGTCGAGGTCGGCCGGGTAGTTCTCGTCCGACCGCAGACTGAACGGCGGATAGCGATCGGTGCCCAGCGGGGAGAGCGCGTAGAACCGGACCCGCCAGCCCCACCGCATCACCCCGACATTGAAATCGAATAGCCCGCGCGGAAAACGAGCCGTGAACAGGATCGCGAAGAATGCGATCACGGTGACCACGAAGTAGGCAATATACAGGAAAAACAGCACAATGTAATGCGGAATCGCGAGAATCCATTTGATGATCCATTGCCAGCGCGACAGCGCCGGGTCCAGATCACCCCGGACGCGTACCGGGTAAACGGGGGTATCAGGTTGCATGACCACGCTCCTCTCGGGCGTTTCCGGCTCGCCGCCGAGCCCTGGCACCGTCAATTGTTTCGCAGCCAGGTCACATTCATGCGTATTTACCGGGTGGATGTGTCATCGACTCGGCGCGTCGCGCAGATCCGCCCCGGCGCGTCACATCGGCCGGTCGGGTGGGCCTTCGTGTTGCGCGAACGATCCGCATGTGACACCTTGCTTCTGATTCTCCGCGACGTTCGAGCCACCGGGCCGCGGAGAGGGAAATGAGGAGTGGAAGTGCAATTCCGTCGAGCGCGGTTGTCACCGAAAGGCGACAAAAGGCGTAACCCGGCGGCGAGGCTGTTGCGTCCCCGCACCATCCGCGGGCAGCTGATCCGGGTACTCGTGGTTTCGGTCGTCCTGGTGCTCGCGCTGCTGGGAGTCGTGCTCACCAGCGAGGTGCGCGCCTACCGCGACAGCGGAGATACGGTGCACGCGGTATCGCTGGCATTGTCGGTCCAGGATCTGGTGCACGAGATTCAGCGCGAACGCGGTCTCACCAACGGTATGCTCGGCGGCGACGCCGCGATGCGCCAGATGCTCGACGCGCAACGCCCGGCCACCGACCGGGCCCTGCTGGCCTTGAACGCGACGCTGACCGCCGACGCGCCCGGCACCACCGAAGTCCGCACGGCCCTGGCGCAATTGACGTCGCTGAGCAGCACCCGAGCCGAGGTGGACGGTCAACGCATCGACCGCGCCGACGCGTTCGCGTTCTACACCAATGCCGTCGCCGCGCTCGACCGCACCCGCCCCGGCCTGGACCGAGCCAGCGATCCGCGGATCTGGCGCGGTCTGCAGGCGCTGTACGCCCTGGGCGATGTCAAGGAGTTCACCGGACAGGAACGCGGATTCCTGACCGGCGTCTTCGCCGCCAACGCCTTCCAACCGGGCGAGTACGTGCAGTTCCTGCAGATCGATGCGGCGAAACAGGCTGCCCTGGCAGCATTTCCGCGCGACGCCACGGCGAGCCAGCGCGCCCTGCTGGACAACGCCATGCACTCGCCGAACGCGACCGCGGCCGCGCTGTCGCTGGCGGTCGCCGCCGCCGCGCAGGACGGTCAGCTCGCCGAACTCGTGCAGCCCGGACAGTGGTGGACGCAGACCTCGACGGTGATCGACGCCGAACGCGATGTGCAACGGTCCATCGGCGCGGACATCCAGCATCGCGCCCAGGATCTGCGCCGCATCTCCGAGATCACGCTGATCGCCTACACCGCCGCCGCCTTGGTGGCGCTGCTGATCCTGGTGGCACTGGTGGTCACGGGTGTGCGGGCCATCGTGCGCCCGCTCGCGGCGCTGGCTCGCGAGGCCGACGAAGTGGCCGCCCAGCGCCTGCCCGCGCTGATCGCCGCCTGGCAGCAGGAGGACGCCAGCGACCCCGATCCGCCCGAACCGGTACGCACGCCGCATAACGCGAGTAACGAAATCGTCTCGGTCGCAGAGGCATTCGACCGGTTGCAGACCACCGCCTTCGAACTCGCCTCGGCGCAGGCGCTGTTGCGCCGCAACATCACCGAATCGCTGGGCAACCTCGGGCGGCGCAACCAGAATCTGCTGCGCCGCCAGCTCGGGCTGATCAGCGAGTTCGAACGCGAGGAACTCGACCCCAAGACGCTGTCGAACATGTTCCAGCTCGACCATCTGGCCACCCGCATGCGCCGCAACGCCGAGAGCCTGCTGGTGCTGGTCGGCGCGGCGAGCCCGCGGCGCTGGAGTGAGCCGATCCCGCTCACCGACGTCATCCGGGCCGCGCTCTCGGAGGTCGAGGACTACCGCCGCGTCGTGCTGCGCCGCATCGATGACGTGTCGATCTCCGGGTCGGCGGTGAGCGAACTGGCGCACATGCTGGCCGAGCTGATCGAGAACGGATTGGCCTTCTCCCCACCGGATGTCGAGGTCGAGATCTACGGTCGTCGCCTGGGCCAGCAGTACATGCTGGCGGTGGTCGACCACGGGATCGGCCTGCCGGAGGACCAGTTGGCCGCCGCCAATGCGCGACTGCGCGGCGACGCGGACTTCCTGGTCGCACCGACGCGTTTCCTGGGGCACTACGTCGTCGGGCGGCTGGCCAAGCGCCTGGGCATCGAGGTCGAACTGACCGCGTCACCGATCAGTGGCGTGGCCGCGCGGATCCTGTTGCCCACCACCCTGATCGGCAGCGACGTCGCGCTGGCCGCCGCCCGCAAACTCGAACCGGCACAACCGGTCTGGACCACCGTGTCGCTGCCGCCCGCCGAGCGGCTGCCCGCACTGGAGCCGGTCGCACAGGATCTGGCCGAACTCACGCCGGGCCGCACGGCCGCCGCGATCCCCGCGGCCGCACCGACCGGGCCGCAGCCCGACGGATACAGCGGATTCGACGTTCCGGGCTGGCCCGCGACGCCCGCGCACTCCAAGGCCCGGCGCGAACTCCCCGAAGGTTCCGGGCGGGGCCGTGAGCAGCCGGAACGGCCCGCGCTGAATCCCGACGCCGTCGAACTCGGCGATCGTCCGGACCCGTTCCCCACGCTGCCGGCGGGCCCGCTGAAGAAGTTGCTGAACACCACTGCCGCGCAACGTCATCAGCTCGGCGGGCCGAAAGATACGGCACCTGCTTCGGACTCCAACGGAGTTCACTACACTGATGCCGCACCCGACCCCGAGGTGCAACGGACCCGAAACGGTCTCGTCAAGCGCGCCAAGAAGATTCCCGGCACGACCGCACCAGCCCCCGTGGTCGGTTCGTCCGGGCCTCCGGCGGCGCCCGCCGTCGATCGCTCACCCGAGCAGGTTCGCGGGATGCTCACCAGCTTCCGCGCGGGCCACCGACGCGGCCTGCTGGACGAGGCCCCAGCGGTTCCGGCATCGATTGCACAGGAGGAAACCCGGTGACCACACAACTGCCGGATTCCGGTCCGCACACCTTCAACTGGCTGCTCGCCGATTTCGTGCGTACCACCGACGGCGTCCGCGACACCGTGGCGGTGTCCTCGGACGGATTGCTCATGGCGATGTCGGACGGACTGGACCGCGCCGGGGCGGATCGTCTGGCCGCGATGGTGTCAGGTCTGGTGAGCCTGTCCCGAAGCGCTTCGCGCAGTTATGATTTCGACGGACTCAAACTGATCATGATCGAGATGCGGCGCGGTTTCCTGCTCATCTCGGCGGTTGCCGACGGCAGCTGCATCGGCGTGATCGCCGACAGCGACAGCGATATCGGCCTGGTCGGCTACCAGATGGCCGTGCTCGCCGAGCGGGCCGGGTCACTGCTCACACCGGCACTGATCAGCGAGTTGCGAGAGTCGCTACGCAGATGACCGGTCAGCACCGGGCGCCCGATCCTCCGATCGCCCCGGCCCAGCACTCACCCGATGGCCCCGAGCTCGGCGCACCCGCGGGGCCATCGGATCCCGAGCCCGTGGTGCGCCCGTTCCTGATGACCGGTGGCCGGACCACCCCGATGATCGAGGGACTGCGCATCGAAACCCTGGTCCACGCCGCACCCGAGGCACTGTCGGCCCCGCTACGCTTCGAACTCCGAACTGTCGTACGGTTGTGCCAGCAGCCGCAGTCGATCGCGGAAATCGCTGCCGCACTACACGTTCCGATCGGTGTGGCCCGGGTCGTGGTCGGCGATCTGGTGGCCGCCGGACATGCGTCGGTGGCCCAGGACCAGGAAATTTCCACCGCAGTCATCGAGAGGATCAGGGATCTTGTTCGGGCACTCTGAGTTTCGCAACCCCCCGGAGCTCGCCACCACCCCGCCGGAACCGACGGCCTTCTCGGTCAAGATCGTGGTCAGTGGCGGATTCGGGGTCGGCAAGACCACATTCATCGGCGCCATCTCCGAGATCGAGCCGCTGTCCACCGAGGCGGCGATGACGGAAGTCTCGGTGGGCGTGGACGATCCGGGCCTGCGCACCGAGAAGACGACCACGACCGTGGCGATGGACTTCGGCCGCATCACCCTGGACCGATCGCTGGTGCTGTACCTGTTCGGCACGCCGGGCCAGGAGCGGTTCGAATTCCTCTGGGACGACCTGCTCGACGGCGCGCTCGGCGGGGTGATCCTGGTCGACACCGCCCGGATCCAGGACTGCTATCCGGTGCTGGACTTCTTCGAACAGCACGACACCCCCTTCGTGGTGGCGGTCAACCGTTTCGCCGAGGGCGCCCGGTTCGAACTGGCCGAGGTGCGCGAGGCGCTGGGGGTGCGCGAGGCGGTGCCGCTGGTCGAATGCGACGCCCGCGATCGCGAGTCGGTCAAGCAGGTTCTGGTGGTCCTGCTCGAGCAGGTACTGGCCGCGCGGCTGGCCGCACATTCGGTCCGGGCGAGCTGACCCGAGACCCTCCGGACATGAATCCGCCCCGGCCTCGCGAGGCCGGGGCGGATTCGAGCACCCTCTCGGGTGCGACGTGACGGTTCGGTCAGCCGCCGAACGAGCCGGTCCACAGGGTGCTCAGAATGCCGTGAGCAGCTGCGCTACCGGTGCCGAGCAGGCCGTGGAGGGCGGCGGAACCGGTGTCGATGATGACCGGAATCATGGAGGTCAACCTCTCTGTCTGGGACATGAACTGCCGTCGGTCCTTGTTGGACCAACGACCAGGTCCACCCTGGCGGGCCGTTTTAAGAGCTCGCTGTCCCATAACTGTGAGAACAATAAGAAGCGACCATGTTTAAGATCACCGTAACGCGGGACCGGATGCGGGCGATGCATGTCACATCTACTACCGCAGCTACCTCGGCGTTTTACCCTCCGCGGAGTACAGACTGATCTCACCGCTCTCACTCAGGAATGCGTTGATCAGCATCGTCCGGCGCTCCAGCAACTCATCGACTTCCGGTGCGGCGGTGGTGATCGCGATCTGCGGGATGGCCGCCCAATTGACGACGTAGCGTTCGGGCGGACCGTCGGCCCCGGACATCGGAGCCATCCGGAAGACCGAGACCACCTGACGTTCCATGAGCTGCCGGACCACCTCTGCGATTCGCTCCGGATCTTCCAGCGCGAACAGGAAGCCGAAGGTCAACTCCGGTGAGGACACATAGGCGGACACGAAATACCAGGTTACGGAAGGGCCGAAGCACCCACGCGACCAGGCTCGCTGTACGGTTGCCGCCGGCGAGTCGCGCCGGACCGGCGGAGCACCGATCTTCGCGATCATGTGACCCTGTCGTGATTGTGTATAACGATTACCCGGCAGCTTCCACCATTGGGGGCAGCGACGGTTGCGCACCGTGTTCGCGCGCGCTTTCCTGAAAGAGTCCCCTTTCCTGGACTCACTCCATCGCATCGACGCGGATTACCCGGCTCCCGCCGCGCGTTCCGTGGCGGACTGCGTTGTCCGGGAAAGGGACTGCGCCGGATCCACGAGTGTTGCCACTCGGAATTTTCGGCGCGGCGTAAACACGATCCGATATCGGATGTGAGGTCGGGAATGCCATGGCGACCGAATATGCCGGTGCCCGTAACGGTTTCGGCGAGCTGCCGACGGCGCCGGAACTGCTGCGAGCCTTTCACACCCCGGCGGACCGGCAGGTGCGCCCACACGCCGTGCTCCGGGCCGCACACGCGCTGGTGGACTGCCACGAACGACGACATCAGGCGATGGCCACGGCGCACACGCGCGGTATCGACAGCGACCGGCTGGCACACTGCAGCCGAACGGTCGGGGCAATCGACTCCGAGCGAGCGAAACTCGTTGCGGGAATAGATATCTGGGTGGCCGAAACGATCCCGCACCGCACCGGCGCGACCCTGCACACCGAGACCCTGGGTGCGGTGATCGACCGTCTGGCGGCGAAATGGGTTGCGGCCCAGGATGCTCTGGGCCTGCTTCGAGCCGACGGCGAGTCCGGCCCGCACCCCCGGGAGGCGGACCTCGAGGCCCACCTGCACTGGGTGCGTCTGGCCGAACTCACCGATGGTTACAAGGATCTGATCACCGACGTCGCCGAACGACGACGCCGGCTGCCGGTGTTCTGAGCGCGATGCCGCCCGGCGGCGCGACGGCCGCCCTCGGCATCACCGCAGCGGCTCAGCGCTCCGGATCGACGATCTCGACGTCCGCGTCGATGTACGGCTGGTCGGCGGACACCCGTGCACTGGGCGCAGGATCGTCGATGAGAACGTCCGGCTCCTCCCGGCCCGCGTTCACCCGCGCCGCGGCCTCCCGATCGCGTTCCGCGGCCGCGGCCGCCTCGCGCATCTCGATCGTGTCGGTGATCCAGTCGCCGATCTCGCGGGTCACCTCCGACACCGTGCCGGTGATGATCGAGGCGATATTGCCGACGTGCCGCGCCCCGGACTGGGTCAGCTCCTGGATCAGATCCTTGTTGCTCTCGAATTTTCCGATCATTCAACGCCCGCTTCGCTCGGATCCGGCTGTCGCTCGTTGGTGCTCGAGCTGCTGCGCATCACGATAACACCGGGCTGGGCGGCCTTCCCGGCGAGCGCGGGCGGCAGGGCCAGGCGGAAGATCTTGCCCCACACCGAACCGATCTGGCGGCTCAGCGGACCGGTGTTGTAGGGCAGCCCGTACTTCTCGCACAGGGCGCGAACCTCGGGCGCGATCTCCGGATACCGGTTGGCGGGCAGGTCCGGGAACAGGTGGTGTTCGATCTGATGCGACAGATTGCCGGACAGGATGTGGAACAGCTTGCTGCCGGTGATGTTGGCCGAGCCCAGCATCTGCCGCACGTACCACTCACCGCGAGACTCCTGGGCGGTCTCCTCCTCGGTGAACGTCTGTACGCCGGAGGGGAAGTGCCCGCAGAAGATGATCGAGTACGCCCACACGTTGCGCACCAGATTGGCCGTGACGTTCCCGGCCAGCGTGGACAGGAACAGCGGCCCGGACAGCAGCGGGAACGCCACGTAGTCCTTGAGCACCTGCTTGCCGGCCTTGCGCCACTGCCCCCCGAGCAGGCGTTTCACATCGGACCAGGAGCGCTTGCCCTTGATGATGTTGTCCGCCTCGAGGTCGTGCATCATGACGCCCCATTCGAAGAGCATCATCAGCGCGAACGCGTAGACCGGGTTGCCCAGGTAGTACGGATTCCACTCCTGGGCCTCGTCGATGCGCAGGACGCCGTAACCGATGTCGCGGTCCCGGCCGTGGATGTTGGTGTAGGTGTGGTGCATGTAGTTGTGCGAATGCTTCCACTGATCGGCCGGGCAGACCGTATCCCATTCGAACACACGGGAATTCAGCCCCGGCTCACGCATCCAGTCCCACTGGCCGTGCATGACGTTGTGGCCGATCTCCATATTGTCCAGAATCTTGGACAGGCTCAGCGCCGCCACGCCCGCCAGCCAGAACGGCGGCAGGAAGCCCAGATACATCAGGCCGCGACCGGCGATCTCGAATCCGCGCTGCGCCTTGATGATCGAGTAGATGTACTCGCGGTCCTTCTCGCCCAGATCGGCCGTGATGCGCTCGCGCAACTCGTCGAGCGCGCGGCCGATCTCCTCGACCTGCTCCGGGCTCAGGACCAGCGGGCCGTCCTTGGTTTCGGTGAGAATTGCCATGTCGTTCCCCTCTCAGATGTCGATGTCCACGTCGCCCACGGCGGCGTTGATGCAGAGCTGGATCGGCTGGTCGGGATCGCTGTCGAGCTCCCCGGTGCGCAGGTTGCGGGTGCAGCCCGAGCGCTTGATCGAGGTGCAGGAGAAGCAGATTCCCATCCGGCAGCCGTATTCCGGTGTGAGACCGGCCGATTCGGCCTGATCGAGGAGGGTCTCGCCGGTGTTGCGTGCCTCCGTGCCGCTGGCGGAGAAGGTGGTGGTCCCGGTGACCTGTTGCGGATCGACCGGTGCGGCGGCGAGTGTGAATTCCTCGGAGTGCAGCCGATGTTCGAGCTGCTCGCCCCGGAAGACCTCGCGGACCGAGTGCATCAGCGGAGCCGGGCCGCAGACGTAGGTCTCGGCGGTGGCGAACCACGGCGCGACCCGCTCGAGCTGCTCGTGACCGAAGAATCCGGAGACCGGGTTGGCCGCACAGCTCCACGGCGCACCGTGCAGCACCTCGGACAGGTCCAGTTCCGGATAGCACAGCGCGATACGGAAATTGGTGCGTCGCGCGGCGATCGCGTCGAGTTCGGCACGATGCGGCACCGCCTCCGGCGACTGCGCGTAGTGCAGGAAGGCCACCGGGCCGCGGTAGCCCTCCGCATCCAGGGTGCGCAGCATGGACAGCACCGGCGTGATGCCGCTGCCGCCGCTGATCAGCACGATCTTGTCCGGACGGACCCGCGGCAGGGTGAACACGCCCGCCGCGGGCGCCAGGTCCACGACCATGCCGGGTGCGGCGTGCCGGTGCAGATACTGTGAGACCAGGCCCTCGGGATGCGCCTTGACGGTGAGTTGCAGCCGCCGCTGAGAACCGGCCTCCACGTCGATCGGCGAATAGCACCGAGTGTGCTTGACGCCGTCGATCAGCACGCCGATCTGCACGTACTGTCCCGCGAGATGGCCGCGCCACTGCCGGGTGGGCCGCAGCGTCAGGGTGACCGAGCCGGGCGTGTCACGACGCACCGTGATGATCTCCGCGCGCATGTCACGCACGGTCAGCGTCGGCCGCACGAGCTCCAGGTAGCGATCGAGGGCATGCGGCGTTGTCAACGTCTGGACCAGATCGACGAGTCCTGCCATTGCGATCTCCCACTGCTGTTCATCGGGGTGGTAGTGCCACCAATTTTTCGGTGCACATCTGTACACTGACCAAGTGTGCCCCGGATGGGTACAGAAGTTCAACCAGCAGGTCGTGTGACCGCGGCAACATCCTGAGGAATGGACGTATCGTGAACGGATGTATGCTCACCGACGTGAGCGAGCGGATTGAGCAGGCCGAAACCCGAGGTGAGCGCAAGGAACGCACCCGGCAGGCACTGCTGGAGGGCACCTTGGCACTCGCCGCCGAGCGAGGCTTCGCCGCTCTGAGCCTGCGCGAGGTCGCGCGCTCGGCCGGCATCGTGCCGACCGCGTTCTACCGGCACTTCGGCTCACTGGACGAGCTGGGCACCACCCTCGTCGACGAGGGTGTACGCCAATTGCGTTTGGCCCTGCGGGATTTGCGCCGCACCCCGGACGCGCGGCTGGCCGAGACGGTGCGTTTCGTGTTCACCCAGATCGCCGGGCGCGATGCGCTGTACGGATTCCTGATCCGCGAGCGGCACGGCGGATCGGCGGCCCTGCGCAGCGCCATCGCGATCGAAATGCAACTCATCACCAGGGAATTGGTCGTGGACCTCTCGCGTCTGCGCGCCCTGGACAGCTGGTCTCCGGAGGATCTGGAGCTGGCCGCGGACCTGATCGTCTCGACGGTCGCCAGCCATATCGCCGATTACGTCGCCGCCCTACCCCGCGAACGCCCGGAATTGGTGGAACGCACCGTTCGCCAGGTCCGCCTGATCGCCCTGGGCATGGCCCAGTGGCGCTCGACGCCCTCGCGATGAGCCGCAGTGGCGGCCAATGAATTTCGACTTTCCGTGATACAGAAGAACGCCCCGCGAGCCTCCCGGGATCGCGAGGCGCCCTTCCCGTATCCAAGACGGTGCTCCGAGCACCGAGCCCGACGGTACCGTACGGATCGATAATTCGGAACGGAATGGGTATATGCACCGAGTTGCATAGTACGGAGAGTATCAATTAGTCTCGCCGCATGGCCCTCGAGCATGCGCTGCTGGTGTCGCTGACCGAGCGAGCCGGTTCGGGCTATGAGCTGGCGCGCCGATTCGACAAATCCATCGGCTTCTTCTGGAACGCGACACATCAACAGATCTATCGCGTCCTCAAACGCATGGAGGAGCGCGGCTGGGTCGTCGGCGAGACCGTCCCCCAGGAAGGCCGCCCCGACAAGAAGGTCTACACCGTCGGTCCCAGCGGCCACGCCGAACTGTCCCGCTGGATCTCCGCGCCCACCGAGGACGACGCCGCCTTCCAGCGCAGCGAACTCGGCATCAAGATCCGCGCCGCCGCGCACGGCGACCTGCCCGCACTGTGCACCGAGATCGCCCGGCACCGCGACAATCACGCCGGACGGCTCGAGCTGTACCGGCAGATCGAGAAGCGCGATTTCCCCGCGCCCGCACAACTCACCGGCCCCGCCCTGCACCAGTATCTGGTGCTGCGCGGCGGTATCCGGGTGGAGACGGGCTTCGTCGAATGGTGCGACGAGGTCCTGGAAGCACTCGTACACAGCCTCTCTCCGAATCCGCGGAACAGCCCGAATTCCGCGGTGCTACAACAGGATTCCGTCTCCGAAAGGTGAAATCCATGACCGCGAATCCCGCGGCGGCCGCATCGGTCAATCCGTATCCGCATCTGTTCGAACCGCTCGAGGTGGGCGCGCTCACCCTGCGCAACCGGGTGGTGATGGGCTCGATGCACACCGGGCTCGAGGACCGGGCGTGGGATACCAACCGGCTCGCCGCATATTTCGCCGAACGGGCGCGCGGCGGCGTGGGTCTGATCATCACCGGCGGATACGCGCCCAATCGAGAGGGCTGGCTGCTGCCCTTCGGCGCGAAACTCACCAACCGGACCGAGGCGTACCGGCATCGCGCGATCACCCGGGCGGTACACGCCGAGGGCGGCCGGATCGCCCTGCAGATCCTGCACGCCGGGCGATATGCCTATGTACCGTTCAGTGTTTCGGCCTCCTCGATCAAGGCGCCGATCAATCCGTTCCGGCCGCGCAAGCTGTCCGGCAAAGGGGTCGAGCGCACGGTCGCGGACTACGTGCGTTGTGCGGAACTGGCGAAATTCGCGGGATACGACGGCGTCGAGGTGATGGGCGGCGAGGGGTATCTGATCAACCAGTTCCTCGCGCCGCGCACCAACAAGCGCACCGATCGCTGGGGCGGATCGCCGGAGAACCGCCGCCGGTTCCCGATCGAGATCGTGCGGCGCATCCGCGCGGCCGTCGGGCCGGATTTCCTGATCGTCTTCCGGCTGTCCATGGCCGAATTCGTCGAGCACGGCCAGACCGAACACGAGATCCTCGCGCTGGCAACGGAATTGGAAACCGCCGGGGCCAGCATCATCAATACGGACATCGGCTGGCACGAAGCACGGGTGCCGACCATCGTCACCTCGGTGCCGCGTGCGGCGTTCGTCGAGTTCACCGCGAAAATCACAGCGCGAGTGGATATTCCGGTGTGCGCGTCGAACCGGATCAATATGCCCGAGACCGCCGAGGAGATCCTCACCCGCGGCGACGCCGACCTGATCTCGATGGCGCGCCCGCTGCTGGCCGATCCGGACTGGGTGAACAAGGCCCGCCAGACCCGCGAGGACGAGATCAACACCTGCATCGCCTGCAATCAGGCCTGCCTGGACCACGCCTTCGTCCACAAAACCGTGTCCTGCCTGCTGAATCCACGTGCCGGGCACGAGACCGAGCTGCGGTTGCTGCCCACCCGGCGGATGCGCCGGATCGCCGTCGTCGGCGCGGGCCCGGCCGGACTGTCGGCCGCGGTGAGCCTGGCCGAACGCGGGCACAAGGTGGATCTGTTCGAGGCCGAGAACAAGATCGGCGGACAGTTCGACATCGCCCGGCGCATTCCGGGCAAAGAGGAGTTCAACGAGACGATCCGCTATTTCACGCGGAAGCTCGAGGTCACCGGGGTCCGGGTGTTCCTGGATCGCCGGGTCGAGGCGGCCGAGCTGATCGAGGGGCGGTACGACGAGGTCGTACTGGCCACCGGCGTGCGCCCGCGCATCCCGGACATCACCGGCATCGACCATCCGAAGGTGCTCACCTACGCTGAACTGGTGCGCGAGGAGAAGCCGGTCGGCAAGAAGGTCGCGGTCATCGGCGCGGGCGGAATCGGTTACGACGTCAGCGAATTCCTCACCGTCGACGGTCACCCGGCGTTGAAGCTGGACGAGTGGATGCAGGAATGGGGCGTCACCGCGGCGGATCCGGACGCACCCGGCCAGCTCGTCACCGCCCGCCCCTCCCCCGCGACCAGGGAAGTCGTTCTGCTGCAACGTAAATCGGGAACGTTCGGGAAGAGTCTGGGCAAGACCACCGGGTGGGTGCACCGCGCCGCGGTCAAGGCCAAGGGCGTCGAGCAGATCGGCGGGGTCAACTACGAGCGCATCGACGATCGCGGGCTGCACATCAGCTTCGGGGAACAGCGATCCCGTCCGACCGTCATCGACTGCGACAACGTGATCCTCTGCGCCGGACAGGAATCCGTGCGCGAGCTGGTCGAGCCGCTGCGAACCGCAGGGGTGCGAATCCACCTGATCGGCGGCGCGGACGTGGCCGCCGAACTCGACGCCGAACGGGCGATCGATCAGGGCACCCGACTGGCGGCGGGGATCTGATGGGCATGCTCACCCGCCTCGGCATGCCGGGGGACGAGAAGGCTTGGACCGCACTGGGTTTCACGGTCTCCGACGGAGGTTTCCTGATCGGCGGCATCAGTTGCACGATCGACACCCGGCCGAGCTGGGGGTTCGACGGGGCCATCGCCGATCCGGAGCTGCTCGGCATTCCGGAGCTGCTGTCCGGAGATCGGGACGAATTGCCCGGCGACACAATACATCCCAATGCGGTCAGCTTCATCGACCACGTCGTGTACTGGGTCCCCGATCTGGACGAGGCCGTCGCCGCACTCACCGCGGTGCTGGGCGACGGACCCCGCCGGCGTTTCCGCCCTCGCGGCCCGTCGGGGCCCGAAATGGCCTTCTTCCGCGCGGGCGCGACCGTGCTCGAGGTCGTCGCCTCTGGCAAACCGGCCAGCCTGCCCGGAATAGCCTTCGGCACACGCGATCTCGACGCCACCGTGGCCGCCGTGCGCGCCGCCGACGGGCCAATCAGCGACCCCAAGCCTGCCGTCCAGGGCGGTCGGATAGCCAGTGCCTGGTCCGGCCACCTGAACTGGGGCATCGCGTTCTACGAACCCGCACCTCGCTGATGCCGGACAACGACCGGGCCACCGGTCCGAGCCGAATGCGGCGAGCAGACGGATTCCACCGCGTCATGCCCGGTACACGATCTCCCGGGTGCGCTCGTGGGCGTAGATCTCGGGACAGCCGGTAGGCTCCCCGGCGTGAGTCTTCCCGCACCCACTTCAGACAATCGTGCCGTCGTCACCGGAGCCTCCTCGGGGATCGGCACCGCGCTGGCCGAGGAGCTGGCCCGCCGCGGCTATTCGGTGATCCTCATCGCCCGGCGCGGCGATCTGCTCGCCGAACTCTCCCAGCGACTGTCCGACCGGTACGGCGTCACCGCCGAGGTGCGCGCGGTGGATCTGTCCGATCGCGAGCAGCGCGCCCCGCTCTCGGCCGAACTCGCCTCCCGCGACATCGCGATCCTGTGCAACAACGCCGGGGTCGCGACGTTCGGGCCGGTCGCGGAACTCGACCTGGACTTCGAGCGCTCGGTGATGGAGCTCAACGCCGTCGCGGTGCACGATCTGACCCTCGCGGTGCTGCCGGGCATGTTGCAGCGGCGCAGCGGCGGCATCTTGATCACCGGATCCGCGGCGGGCAACATGCCCATCCCCAACAACGCCACCTACGCGGCCAGCAAGGCGTTCACCAACAGCTTCTCCGAATCGCTGCGCGGCGAGCTGACCGGCAGCGGCGTCAACGTCACGCTGCTGGCGCCCGGCCCGGTCCGCACCGACAATCCGGATCAGGACGAGGTCGGCAGCAAGGTCCCCGATTTCATCTGGGTCACCGCCGCCTACACCGCGAAGATCTCCATCGACGCACTCGACCGCAACAAGATGCGCGTGGTTCCGGGCCTGATCAGCAAGGGTATGAGCGTCGCGGGGCAGTACTCGCCGCGTGCGCTGACCGCGCCGATCGTGGGTGCCTTCTACAAGAAGCTGGGCGGGTAGACCGCACCGCGAGACGCACGGGCCAGGTAGGTCACATCGGCGTCAGCAGCGCGTCAAGATCGCGACGGAGCTGGTCAAGGGCGCGTAATCGCGTGATTCTGCCGAGTGCGCACGGCGTAATCCTGACAGTGGCCCCGCACCACAGGAGAAAGCGGGGAGAACACAGGAGAAGCCGTGACGCTGCTCGAGATCTTCCCGTCGCTGCGGTCGGGAATGTTGTCCCCGCGTCTGGACGCGACCATCTGGCCGTGCGAGACGCATTACGACGATCTGGGCCGGATCACCATCGGTGGAGTGGCACTGGCCGATATCGCCGATCAGTACGGCACCCCGGTCTACGTCCTGGACGAGTCCGAGGTGCGACGGCGCTGCCGGGCATACCGCAAGTACTTCCCGGACGCCGAGATCATCTACGCGGCAAAGGCTCTGCTGACCAAGTCGGTGGCCGCCTGGGTCGCCGAGGAGGGCCTGTCGGTCGACGTGTGCTCGGGCGGTGAACTCGCCATCGCCCTGGCCGCGGGCGTGGACCCGCAGCGAATCATGTTGCACGGCAGCGGGAAACCGTTCGCGGAACTGGAGGCCGCGGTGCATGCGGGCGTGGGCCGGATCGTGGTCGATTCGATCACCGAGATCACCCTGCTGGCCGCAGTGGCCACCCGGCCGCAGCAGGTGCTGCTGCGGCTGTCCCCCGATATCGATGTGCACGGCCACCCGGCGGTGCGAACCGGTGTGGCGGACCAGAAATTCGGCTTCCCGCTCGGCAGCGTCGCGGCGGTCGACGCGATCGACCGCATCATGCGTCAGCCGATGCTCGAACTGGTCGGCCTGCACTGCCATCTCGGTTCGCAGATCCACGATCCCGATTTCTACGGCGAGGCCGTGCGCCGTCTGATCGCCGAAATGTCCCGTGTGCGAGCAGAATACGGCCGCACGCTCCCGCAACTCGACCTGGGCGGCGGCCACGCGGTCGCCTACCGGTGCGGCGACGCGGAGATGAATCTGCCCGTCCTCGCCGATATCGTCGAGGACTCCCTCGACGCGGCCTGCGCGCTGAATCACTTTCCGCGACCGCAGATCTCGTTGGAACCCGGCCGCGCCATCGTCGCGCGCGCCGGGGTGACCCTGTACCGGGTGATGGCGGTCAAACATGTCGAGGGTGGGCACACCTTCGTCATCGCGGACGGCGGTATGAACGACAATCCGCGCGTGGCTCTCTACGGCGCGCGGTACGACGCCGTCGTCGCCAATCGCCATCCCACCGGCCCGCACATGACCGCGACCGTCGCCGGACGTTATTGCGAGGCAGGCGATATCCTCGCCGCCGACGTCAGCCTGCCCGCGGACCTGCGCCCCGGCGAAGTGCTGGCCGTCCCCTGCACCGGCGCGTACCACCACAGCCTGGCCTCCACCTACAACGGCGTGGGCCGCCCGCCGATCATCTCGGTCCGCAACGGCCGCTGCCACGAACAGATCCGTCGGGAGACCTCGGCTGATCTACTGGCCAGAGATCTCGGATAACGCGACGCTGCCGCCGTCAGCGGTTCGCCGCAGAACCCGGACGATCTCTCGGGCGCTACCTCGGACCGACATCGGCGCGATACCGGAAGTCAGTGCAACGCACGGGATTTCATCATGCCGGTCAACCTGCGCAGTTGGGCCGCGAGTTCGATCCGCTCCTCGGGTTCGAACACGGCCAGGCCCTGCATCTGCGCCTCGCGCCGCAGACCGCGCAATGTGGACATCCGTTGCAGGCCGAGGTCGGTCAGTTCGATCAGCACGCGCCGCTCGTCCTGCGCGGCGCGGGTGCGGGTGACCACGCCTTTGGCTTCGAGCTGTTTGAGCGTGCGGGTCGCGGTCGGCACGCTGACGCCCGCCGCGGCGGCCAGCGCGCCGACCGGCAGTCCGCCGATCGGCTGCCCGGCCTCGTCGACGAGCGGTTCGAGCAGCGCCTGCTGGGAGATCGAGAGCAGATCGTGGCCGAAGGCGCTGGCGCGGGCCTGACGGATGGCCAGAAACAGCGCGTCGATGGCACGCGCCAGCTCCTCGATGCCGTCCTTGTCGTCCGCGGTCACGGGTGTTAGCCTAGCAGTCTAATTGTTAGCAAGCTAATAATTAGCTTGAAAATCTGACCCGTGACGACGCATCCACAGACGAGGAGTCCGGTAATGACCGATTCCGCACGCATCGATGTCCACCAGCACATCCTTCCGCCGAGCTATCGGCGCACCCTGATCGACCGGAACCCGGAGGGCTGGCCGCTGCCCGAATGGTCGCCCGGCAGCGCCATCGCGGCGATGGACGAGAACGAGATCACCACCGGCGTGCTGTCCATCAGCGCACCCGGCACACACTTCGGCGACGACGCTCGCGCTCGCGAAACAGCCCGTGCCGGAAACGAATTCACCGCGGAGCTGGTCAAGGACCGCCCCGACCGCTTCGGCCTGTTCGCGAGCCTGCCACTGCCGGATGTGGACGGCGCGCTGGCCGAGGTGGCGTACGCGTTCGACACGCTGAATGCCGACGGCGTCACGCTCATGACCAATGCGGGCGGACGTTATCTCGGCGATCCCGCATTCGAGCCGCTGTGGGCCGAGCTGGATGCCCGCGCGGCCGTGGTCTTCGTCCACCCGACCGAATCGGAGCTGCCGGCGCTGCCCGGCATCGTGGCGCCGATCGTCGACTTCCCGTTCGACACCACCCGCACCGCCGTGCAGATGGCCACCTCCCGGGTGCTGTCCCGGCATCCGCGAGTGAAGGTGATCCTGTCGCACGCCGGGGGCGCACTACCCTTCCTCGCCTACCGGATCGCGCTGACCGCACCACTGATCGGTGACGGCAGCGATCCCGAGGAAATCCTGGCCGAACTGCGGCGCTTCTACCTCGACACGGCCCTGGCCACCAGCCCCACCTCCCTGCCGGCACTGCGGGAGTTCGCCGATCCGACGCACATCCTCTACGGCAGCGACGGACCCTTCGCGCCGGCCACATCCGTGGCCCGCAACGACGAATACCTGGACCACTACGACGCCTGGCCCGAAGGCGGCGTGCACGCGATCAACCGCGGCAACGCCGAAACCCTGTTCCCCCGCTTGGCTGCCTGACGGCGATCGGTCATCTGCCGTCAGCGTTTGCGGGTGCCGAACAGGCTGCGGCTGATCTCCTTGGACGCGGCGTTCGCGGCCGAGCGCAGGAAACTCTTGACCGCCGGATTGCTCATGATGCGTTCGGCGGCGGACGGTTCGTCTCGGGCCGGGCGGGCGGGGCTCGGCGTCCGCTCCGGCTCCGAGGGGGGTTGTGCGGCAGCGACTTTCGCGGCGAGGATCTCGTAGGCGGATTCACGGTCGATGGTCCGGCCGTACTTGGCGAACAGAGGGCTCGACTGCGCGTGCGAGCGAATCGCGTCGGTACCGATGGCGTTCATCAGCGAGCGCGGCGGGCGCAGACGTGACCACGCGACAGGTGTGGGCGCACCCACCTCCGACAGCACCGTCACGATCGCCTCGCCGATGCCGAGCGAGGTGAGCGCCTTCTCCAGGTCGTAGGCCGCGGTCTTCGGATAGGTGCGCACCGTCTTGGACAGCGCCTTCTGATCGTCCGGGGTGAACGCGCGCAGGGCGTGCTGGATGCGCGCACCCAGCTGTGAGAGCACCGGATTCGGTATGTCCGTGGGCAATTGGGTGCAGAAGAAGACACCGACGCCCTTGGAGCGGATCAATTTCACCGTCTGCTCGACCTGTTCCAGGAACGCCTTGGACGCGTCGGCGAACAGCAGGTGCGCCTCGTCGAAGATGAACACGAGCTTGGGCTTGTCGATATCGCCGATCTCGGGCAGCGTCTGGAACAGATCGGCCAGCACCCACATCAGGAAGGTGGAGAACAGCACCGGCCGGGCGGACTGCGCACCCAGCTCGAACAGTGTGATCACGCCCTGCCCGTCCACGGTGCGCAGCAGATCGGCCGGATCCAGTTCCGGCTCACCGAAGAACGTGTCACCGCCCTCCCCCTCGAGGTTGACCAGTGCGCGCAGGATCACCCCCGCCGTCGCCGCGGACACCCCGCCGATGCCCTGGAGGTCCGATTTACCCTCGGGACTGGTCAGATGCTGGATCACCGACCGCAGATCCTTCAGATCCAGCAGCGCCAGGCCCTGCTTGTCGGCCCAGTGGAAGATCAGCCCGAGCGTGGATTCCTGAGTTTCGTTGAGCCCCAGCACCTTACTCAGCAGCACAGGACCGAAGGAGGTGATCGTGGCCCGGATCGGCAGGCCCACTCCTTCGGTGCCCAGCGAGACGAATTCGGTGGGGTATCCGCTCGGCTCCCATTGCGTGTCACCGGTTTCCGCGGCGCGGGCGAGGAGTTTGTCACTCGACGCACCCGGCTGCGACAGGCCCGACAGATCACCCTTCACATCGGCCAGCACCACCGGAACGCCCGCGGCGGAGAGCTGTTCGGCGATCCCCTGCAGTGTCTTGGTCTTGCCGGTTCCGGTCGCTCCGGCGATGAGCCCGTGCCGATTCATCGTCCGCATCGGAATACGTACGCGCGCATCGGAATCCACCGTGCCGTCGATCAGCACCGCACCCAGTTCCAGGCTCGCGCCCTCGAACGCGTATCCGGCGGCGATCTCCCGGGCGGCCGCGGATCCGGTTCCCGCCGAGGCACTTTCGGCCGCATCCGGCGAATTCGCCACACCCGCCGCCGAATCCGCAGCCTGGGCCGATTCGGCCGCAGCCGCTTCCCGCTCCGCGGCCTCGGCCTCCGCCGCCGCCTCGGCCGCGATCCGCGCCGCCTCCTGCGCAGCCTTGCGTGCGGCTGCCGCTTTCTCCGCCGGTGTCGTCATCGCCGATCCTCCGTCTGCTCTGCTAACTGACCGCCAACACTGTCGTTCACTTCGACCAAGCACGGATACTGCGAAGACAGTATCTCCGATGACCTCCACCGAAAGACACACCACAGATCAGCAATCTCACCGCAACTAGGTTTCGACGCCACGGCGCCACGGATTCGGGTAGCCACGCGGGGAGAAAACGGAGCGAACACCCCGAAATACCGCCCGGCCGGGACGCGGCTGCCGGTTGCGGGGCTAATGTGACCGGGTGTCCGACAAACTTGTGGTGTGGATGGATTGTGAGATGACCGGCCTGCGGCTGGACAGCGACAAGCTGATCGAAGTGGCCGCGCTGGTCACCGACAGCGACCTCAACGTCCTGGGAGAGGGTGTGGACATCGTCATCCACGCCGACGACGAGGCGCTGGCCGCGATGCCCCCCGTCGTCCAGGAGATGCACGCGCGTTCCGGGCTGACCGAGGAGGTGCGCAATTCCACGGTCACCATGGCCGAGGCCGAACAGGCGATCATGGACTACATCACCGAGTTCGCGCCCACCCCCGGCACCGTCCCGCTGGCCGGCAACTCCATCGCCACCGACCGGGGCTTCCTCGCCCGCGACATGCCCGCCCTGGACGCACATCTGCACTACCGCATGATCGACGTCAGCTCGATCAAGGAACTCTGCCGCCGCTGGTACCCGCGCATCTACTTCGGCCAGCCCGAGAAGGGTCTGTCGCACCGCGCCCTCGCCGACATCCAGGAATCCATCCGCGAACTCGAGTACTACCGCCGCACCGCGTTCGTCGCCGCCCCCGGCCCCTCCACCTCGGAGATCGCCACGATCGCCGCCCAGCTCGGCCCCGCCGGAAAAAGCCCAGCGTAAGTCACCGATTAGGTCTCACACCGGGGTACGCGTTAGTATCTACCGCGCCGGTTGTTACCGGCATGGTGGCTGTAGTTCAGCTGGTAGAGCACCAGGTTGTGATCCTGGGTGTCGCGGGTTCGAGTCCCGTCAGCCACCCCAACGCGAAGGCACGCACTGTTTCGGTGCGTGCCTTCGCATTTCCACAGCTAGAGCACTCCGACTCGGCGCGGTTCGCATACCGGGACACCTCCACCCCCGAAGAACATACGAATCGCTACACACCCGTCCAGCTGTACGGCAGTGACCTCGAGGCGCTGTTCCACGCGTCCGACACCGGAGACGTCGCGGATCCGAATATCCGAAAATGCCGAGTTCTGGATATTCGGAGCTGAATTCGGATGGCCCGGCCGCGCGGATCGCGCTCTGCCGACAGTGTCATGGGCGGGTTGATTTGGTGGGGGCCTGAGCGGCGTCTGTGCCCCAACTGGCCAGCAGACACAGGGCCTCGGCCGACGGCGAGCCCGGTTCGGCATGGTAGACGCACAAATACTGCTCCGTGTCGTCCGGCAGGTACAGCGTCTCGTACGCCAGCGTCAGCTCGCCGACCAGAGGGTGCCGCATCCGCTTGACGCCGTGCCCCTTCTCCTTCACGTCGTGCGTGGCCCACAGCCGCCGGAATTCCTCGCTCTTGACCGACAACTCCCCCACCAACGCCGACAGATCCGGATCGTCCGGGTGCTGGCCCGCATACAGCCGCAGATAGCTGACCATGTCGGACGCCTTGGAATCCCAGTCGAGGAACAGCCGCCGGTAGTCGGGAGAAAGAAATGTCAGCCGCGCCCAGTTGCGTTCAGTGGGTGGCAACTGCCCCCAGTCACCGAAGAGCGCCGCCGCCATTCGGTTCCATGCGAGAATCTCCGACCGCGCCCCGGCCACATACGCGGGCATCCCGTCCATCGACTCCAGCAGTTGCTGCAGCGTGACCCGCACCTGCTGCCGCTTGGGCGGCCGATACTTGCGCCGCAGCTGCTTCGGCTTGGCGAGATGAGTGAGGTGCGCGCGCTCGGCGTCGGTCAGCCGCAGAGCGCGCGCGATCGAGTCGAGCACCTCCGCCGACACATTGCGCCCGTTGCCCTGCTCCAGCCGTGTGTAGTAAGCCACCGAGACCCCTGCCAGCTGCGCCAGTTCCTCGCGACGCAGACCCGGCACCCGTCGGTGCCGCCCATGCCAGGGAATCCCCACATCGCCCGGGTCGAGCCGGGCCCGGCGCGTACGCAGGAACTCGCTGAGCTCGGCACGTTGGTCCAGGCCGTCGGAATGGCCGGCCCGAGCGTCGTCCGGGGCGAGGTTGTCGCTCATGTTCTCCAGTATTCCCGGTCGTACGACCACGAGCCTGACCCTGTCAGTAGTAGGACCACTGGACGTACGTAAAGCGGTGGGCTGGGCGAGTGCCGGTTCGTCGCGGACGCTGGACACCATGACCACCACTGTTGCCGCATATGCCGCGCCCAGCGCCAAGGCTCCACTGGAGCGCACCACCATCGAGCGCCGCACGGTCGGCGAGCACGACGTACTGATCGACATCAAGTTCGCGGGGATCTGCCACTCCGACATCCACCAGGCCCGTGCGGGATGGGGCGAGGCCATCTTCCCGATGGTCCCGGGGCACGAGATCGCCGGCATCGTCGAGGCCGTCGGTTCGGCTGTGACCAAGTTCAAGGTCGGCGACCGCGTCGGCGTCGGCTGCATGGTCGATTCCTGCCGCGTGTGCGAGCCGTGCCTCAACGGCCAGGAGCAGCACTGCGTGCGGGGAAACGTACAGACGTACAACGGCGTGGGCAAGGACGGCGAGCCCACCTACGGCGGCTACTCGCAGAAGATCGTCGTTGCCGACGCCTTCACCGTCCGCATCCCCGAGGGCCTGTCCCTCGACGTGGCCGCACCGCTACTGTGCGCCGGCATCACCACGTATTCCCCGCTCAAGCACTGGGGCGCCGGCCCCGGCAAGCAGGTCGCCGTGATCGGGCTGGGCGGCCTGGGCCACATGGCCGTCAAGATCGCCCACGCTCTCGGCGCGGAGGTCACCGTCCTGTCTCAGTCGCTGCGTAAGAAGGACGACGGCCTGAAGCTGGGCGCCGACCACTACTACGCCACCAGCGATCCGAAAACGTTCGAGGAGCTGGCTGGTTCCTTCGACGTCATCCTCTCCACGGTGTCCGCGCCGCTGAACTTCGGCGCGTACCTGAGCCTGTTGAAGACCGGCGGCGCGCTGGTGAACGTGGGCGCCCCCGAGGAGCCCATCTCACTGAACCTGTTCTCGCTGCTCGGGGGTGCCAAGATCCTCGCCGGCTCCATGATCGGCGGCATCGCCGAGACCCAGGAGATGCTCGACTTCTGCGCCGAGCACGGCCTGGGCGCGGAGATCGAACTGATCGAGGCGAGCCAGATCAACGAGGCATACGAACGCGTCGACAACTCCGACGTACGCTACCGCTTCGTAATCGACACGGCCACCATCTGACCGACACCCCGTGGTCCGGGAGCCGCGCCCCCGGACCATTCTCATCCGTACGGCTCACCCATCGGACCACCGCACTCAGCGCACAACGGTCCCGACCGGCCGGATCACGATCTGTTGCCCATCGACCAGAATGTCGCGGTTCGTATGCCGGGACGTCGGGGACCCCATGAGGGGCAGGTCCGCGGCGTATTCCGGACCTGCCCTCCGGCTCGAGTCGAGTTCTTCCGACGAGGCGTTCACCACCGGGAGACGTTCCCAGTGTCGGCAACACCTCGATTCGGTGCCGAGTCATAATTGAGCGCCCGGGGACGGCGCCACGTCGGCCACAAAACCGCAGGTAGACGCCGGTCGGCTGCGCGGCTGCCCGCATTATGACGATTAGGTAGTTGATATGCCGAACGAGGTTCGAAACAGCCCCGAAGATCCGAAGGTCACCCCCACCACAATCCCGAAAGAAGCCACCCCGAAACCTACGTGGGACGGCACTGACTGACGTGGCATGAGCGAGTCGCTGTGGATCGACACCGGCGGGATGCGTGCCTCAGCGCGGGAATTGGATCAGGTCGCCGACGAGACGGCACGCATGGTGGCGGAATTGAAGGCCGCATTGGGCCAGGAGGGCGACTGCTGGGGTAACGACGAACCCGGTAAGACCTTCGCGAAAACCTATGTCCCGGGCGAGAAACAGGGCATGGAGGGTATGGACAACCTGGTCGCCGCCGTGCGCGCGATGGGCGCCGACCTGCGCAACATCACCGATTCGTTCGAGAATCAGGACAAGAGCGGCGCCGCGCAGATTCGCAACGCCGATCCGGCGAACACCGGCACCTCGACGACGGATCCGTCGCCGATCTCCTCGCCCACCTCCGGCTACCCGAACCAGAGCGCCCAGCCCACCCAGCAATCCACCGGGTCGTCGGGCGCACCGACGGCCGCGGCGGCGGACAACACGGGTTCCGAGCCGTCCGACAACGCCGCGCAGCCTGCCGCCAGCACGAACCAGCAGCAACCGGCCGCACAACAGCAACCGGCCGCGCAACAACAGCCGGGCTCGTCCGATTCAGGCTCTCCCGGCAACGGCTCCGACCCGGCCGACGACGGCTCGAACGCAGACCAACAGCAGCCCACAGTGCCCGCATCGAGCACCTCCGCTCTGAACACCTCCGCCCCTTCGGCGACCCGGGCCGCCGATGCCCGCACCAGCACGACGCCGGCCAATCCGAGCGCGGCGGCTCGCAACATTTCCGCCCGCCCGCCGGCAGATACGCCTTGGGCTCGAAACGCGGCGAGGTCGAGCACACCGGAGACCGCGAACTCCCCTGAAAGCCGAACGCCACCAAGAGTTTCCCCACCGCGCAAACCCGACCGCCCACCGAGCCCCGCCAAGCCGGGCGAAGAGAAACGCCGCGCCACACCTGCACGCCGGGAGCCCGCGGCGGTGCGGCCGCGGCCGGAGACCGATGACGAGGCGATGCGCATCCTGCGGGAGATGGCCGCCAGGCACGGCCTCGAGATCACCGGATTCGAGGCGACCGGTGTCGCCGAACAGACGGCGCAGGACATCGCCGATGCCGTCGACACGGTGCTCACGAAGTATTCGATCATTCTCCGCGGCATCGCGATCGCCGCGAGCGGCCCGATGTCGCAAGTCGAGAACCGTTGTGCGGCAGCCACATCGGGCTCCGGGGCAGATTTCTCGCAGGCTCCGGAACCGTGGATCGTCCTCACCCGGGCTGCCGTGGAGGACCCTGGCCTGCTCATCGAACGCGACAGGGTGGCAACCCGATCCACGGACAAGACGGAGCGGCGGCCGATGTACGCGACGATGCTGCTCGAACTCGGCCACGTGCTCGACCTCACCGGTAGGCTGCGCGCCCGGCGCGAAGCCCAGCGCGCGTTGATCACCGAATACCTGCGGATCAGCGGCGCCCAGGACAACAACATGGGCCACATCGTCAGCGGCTACAAGCGCTGGCGGGCCCAACTGGACGACTACAGCTTCGACAACGACAGGCTCTCGCCCGGTCGAGCCCTGGCCGCCGGATTCGCCGCGGTCGAGATGCACGGCAGCAAGGCTCGCGGCCCGGCCAAGGTGTTGCATCGCTTGCTGGTGGTGATGGCACGAGCTGCGGTGCCGGACAGGCGGTAGCAGCATCGAGGGGCGGCCGTGGTCTTCCCATCAGCGGTGAGCGGGAAAAATTGTCACCTATGGACCGCTGGAAGCGTGAGGGCCTGTTGTCGGCCAACAATGGGTTGCGTAACCAGGTCGAGCACCTCCTGGACGCCTACGAGCGGAAGCAGGGCCAACTGGCCGAGGCGTACAAGCAGCGGGAAGCGATTCGGGCACAGGCCAATTCACCCGACCGGTCGGTGGAGGTCACCGTGGACTCGGACGGCGTATTGGCCGATCTGACGCTGACCACCGCCGCACTGCGTAAGACGCCCGACGACCTCGCGCGCCTCATCGTCGACGTGGTCCAGGCGGCGGCCGGGAACGTCCGCGAACAGCATCAGGCCCTCACCGCCCCGGTCGCGGCCGAGCTGGATGACATGCCCGAACTCTCCGACATCATGCCGGAAGCCCCCAGCCTGCCCGGCATCCGCGCCTACCTCCGGGGCGAGCAGAACCCACCGGGGTGAACGTCGTCATCGCAGCACATTCCCACTGAAGGGAAACGACTCGACGCAGGCAAGAATTGGCGGAGTCGGATCGATTGCCGATGTGGAGGCGAAGGTTTCCGTGCCGGACGTGGGTTGACGGGTCAGGATTCGACATGACTTTGCGATTGCCACCGTGGCTGCCTGCCCCTGTGGTAGCGATCGCGGCCGGGCATTTTCCCGAGGCCCGGGAAGACGCGATGCGTCGCGACGCCGACCGGTTGTCGGATGCCGCCGAGTGGTGCCGCGAACGAGCGGAGTACTTCGACCACAGAGCCGACAACCGGCACCAGATCATTCGCGGCGCGGCGGGCGACAAGCTCGAGGAGCAGTATCGCGACCTGGCGAAGAAGTTTCGTGCGCAGGCCGACCACAATGACATCCAGGCCGAGCACCTGTACGAGGGCGCCAACGGCTTCGAGGTGCAGAAGTGGACGGTCATCGGATTCCTGGTGATCCTGGCGTGGACGCTGGCGCACGCCGTGATCATGTTCGCCGCCGGCGGCGCGATCGAGGGCTACCTCGCCGAGATGCAAACCAGAACGGCGCTGCAGATCGCTTCCCGCAAACTGCTGGAATACCTTGCCGGGCAAGGTGCGAAGGCGGCAGCCGAACGCGGGACCCTGGTCCTGGCCGGTAAAGCGGCGGCCATCGGAGCGATCCAGGGTGGCGGCATCAACCTGGCGGTGCAGGCCAAACAGGTCCTCGACGATCAGCGCAAGTCGGTGGACTGGAAGGCCGTGGGTATCACGGCGGCCGCAGGCGGCTTCGGCGGCGGCGTCGGCGCTGCCGCGGGCAAGGCGATCGGCGACCGCTGGATCATCCCGAGCGCACTCGCCCACGCCGAAAACGCCACCAGCGCCGCCGGACGAGTGTTCTTCCAGGTCGGTGGCACGGTGTTCGTCGGAACGGTCGGCGGGTTCGTCGGCGGGATCGCCGGGGCCGGAGTGTCGGTCGCGGCGTCGGGTGAGAAATTCACCGTCAAGGCCTTCACCGAAGGGCTCCTGCCCGCGGTCACCGGCGGATTTCTCGGTGCCGCCGCCCATGGCTTGGCCGGCATGCGCGCCGGCGCACCGGCACCGGTCGCCACCTCCGGGGCGCCGGTCGACTCCGGCGCGCCGGGCGACGCGGCACGTGGCATGCAGGCACTCAGGAACGCACTGGACGCGCACGGCATCGTCCCCGCCGGCGACGCACCGAGGTCTCGCCAACAACAACTCAACGACCTGCTCTCCGCACTGCTCCAGGAGCCCGAGCACAACTCCACCGATTGGCAGCCGAATCTGGGCTTGACACTGCCCGACAACGTCAATCCCGTGAAGACGGTCTCGTTCGCACCGGACACCACTCCCGCGCCGACGGCGGCACGCGACCAGCAGGCCGGCGCCGCACAAGTACCGGACCACAGTCAGCCGCAAGGTCGAACCGGTGCCCAACCAGGCGAAGACCCGGGCAATCCGTCGTCGGGCGAACCCACCCCTCGGCCGGCCGGGAAACTGCACGCTCGCCTGCTCCAGCGCATCGCCGAGAACGAGTCACCCGAGTTCGTCGCCAAGCCGCACAAACCAACCAACCAGGTGTCCACGGATCTCAATGCGCTGCCCGGCGACGACTCCATGGCCGCACCACCCCACATCACCAAGGCGGACAAACCCACCGGCCCGGTAGCAGAGCCGAATACGCTGTCCGGCAAGGATTTCAACCGCGCCCTACCGCGACCCGACGCCGATCCCGCGGCGACCGCCGCCGACGACTCCGGCTCGGTGAACGCATCGGCCGACCTCGAACCGGCCCCGGCACGACCCCGCGCCGCCGACGATGCCCCGCAATCGCCCGTAACGGCCGAAGACGAAGCCGCAGTTCGGGATCCGGCACAAATCGATGTGGAAGGCACATCGAAGCAACCGGACCCGACGGCGAAGGCAACCGATGACGCCGATGCGCCACCGGCTGCCGACGCCGACGATGCGGCGCCCACCGCCGCGACCGACAAGTCCACCGAACCGCCGAAGGAGCCGGGCACGCCATCGGACACAGCGCGCGGCGATACCGCAGTCGCGAAACCCGCCGACGCGGCGGCGCAGGCGCCCGCGGCGAAACCATCGGCCAAGCTGCCGACTACGGAGGAAACTCCGTCGGAGACAACGCAACCCAAAGCATCGGCGGCAACGCATTCCAACCCGTCGGGCGAGCGCGACATGGCGAAAACCTCGAAATCCCGCGATCGGCTGTCGACCGGCCCGAAAAACACTGTGACGGTTGATTTCACCCGCGCCGGCAAGCCCCCGGCCGACACACCCGCGCCGGGTGAACCCCGCGCGGAGACAGCGGATTCCAACCCGTCGGGTGAATCCGAGATGACGAAGACCTCGAAAACACCCAGCCAGCTGCCTGAAGGTCCGAAAAACGAGGTGACCACCGACGGCACCCAGGCGGGAGAACGACCAACCGCAGACAAGATCGAGTTGCATCGGCGTGTTGCCGCAGAGCGGCAGCGGGGCGAGGCGTTGCGTGAGCAGCAGCGCCTTCGGGTGGCTGAGGCAGCCGAGCGGGAACGCGTGGCGCGGGCTGAGGTGCGGCAGCGCGAACACGACCTCCGCGAGGCCGAGGACCGGGTGAACGCCACCCGCCCCAGCATCGCCGCCCGCGTCCGCAAACTGCTCGGACACCCCACCGCCGACGACCTCGCCGACGCTGCCGCCGCCCATACCGCCCGCGCCGACGCCACCCGGGCACGGGCGGAGCTGGCCGCCTGCCGCACCACCTACGAGACCGCCGTCGCCGATCACGACACCGTTCTGGCTCAGGTAGCCGCCGAACTGGTGGCTGCGTCGGACACGGCCGGTAATGCGCTGATGACGGCGTTCATGACGGGAGAATTCACCGACCGCGACGGCGTCTTCGACGCGGTCAGCAAACAACGCCTGCACGACGCCCTGGCTGCCGCCCGCGCGATCGGTGAACAACGCGTCACCGCCGGCACACGCGAAGACGGCAACTCGATGCAGGACGCCACACCGGCGACATTGATCGAGACCATGATCCACGGCAACACCCAGGACCGGATCGCGGCGATGACCGAATGGATCCGCCGCGGCGACGAGCAGCATCGCGTGGCACGTGAAACGCAGGTCGCGGCCTTTCTGCTACTCGCCCACGGCCCGGTCGACATGAAAACCGGGGAGGGCAAGACGCTGGTGATGGTCATGAAACTGGTCACCGACGCCGCCGACCACGGCACCGCGCACGCGTGGACCAGCAGCGACCTGCTGGCTGGTGAACTGGCCGACGAAATCGCCGCGTTCGTCTCCCGAACCGGCTACGACCTCGGCATCGACGTCTACCGGATGGACCAGGACGGCCCGCTGCCCGATGCGGTGCCCGGCCGTAAACGGATCATCGTGGGCACGAAAGAGGACTACCTGTTCCGCGCGCTGAAAGCCGCAGACGAGATGATCGGCACATTCGAAACCGCCGGAGCCCCCCACACGGAGGTGACCGCGCTGCGGGACTGGCTCAACACCAAACCCTCGATCGACGACATCAAAACCCGCCTCGACGACGCCGCCGGGAAATACGGTCTCGACGGCCGCTACGAGCCGTTCCCAGCCGGTAAACACACCATCGACGAATTCGACACCATATTCGATGGAAATTCTGAATGTGTGCTGTCCCCGGGCGCCGCCGAGGACGCCCCACCGGAAGAAGTCGCCGTCCTACAGGGGGTCTGGAACCGGCTGGTCACCGCCGAACGTGAACACGGGCTGACAGCGGCAGATTTCGGCAAACCGGAAAACACGCGCGGAATGTGGGCCGCGACACTCACCCCCGAAGCCTTCGCGAAACTCAGCAAAGTCGCTGGTGACCCCATCACCACCCAGGAAATGCAACGCTTCGCCGACGCTGCGGTCGCCCGATGGGGCGTGGAGAGAGGGACCCATTACATCAAGACCGAGCAGGAAATCACTCCCGACAGCAGCGATATCCCCCACCGCGATGGAGGACCGAGCGGCGACACGAAACCGGTGATCGAACGCAAAGTCGGCGTCCTCGCTTCCGACACCAACGACAAACCCATGTGGGACCGGGAGAAATCGACCGATGTGCGGTGGCAGGGCATCGGACAGTTCGTCGAAATCAAAGAAGGCGTCCCGGTACGCGCCGACCAGCAACACTCGATGCGGATGTCCGACCAGCAACTGATCGGCAGCGAGATGCTGTTCTCCCCCTCCGGCCTCTCCGGAACACTCAAAGGTGTCGAAGGCGCGCTGTACGACGCCTACGGTATCGGTCCCGTTCCGGAGCTGCCCAGATTCTACACATCGCAACTGGACACGAAAGAACCCGTTCTCCTCGAGAACACGCAAGCAAAGCTCGAACGCCTGGCCCGCGACATCATCGCCGACGCCAAAATCAAAGACGGAGAACAAACCGGGCGACCGCAATGGGTGGTCTGCCTGGACAATGGAGAAATCCGCGGTGATCCCGAAACCGGGAGAATGGGACTCCTCGACTGGATCGAAAAAATCGGGAAAAAAGAATACGGCAACGACTTCCAACTGAAATACGAAGTGGTCGACGCGCAATTCTATGCCGAACACGGCGGCAGCAACGCCAACGCCGAAGCCCTCGTCAAAGCGAAAATCAAAAAATTCGGCGCACCCGGCACCATCATGATAGGCAACAAAGACCTCGGCCGCGGGGCTGACGCCCCATGCACCAAAGAATCGGTCGCGCTCGGCGGCGTCGACGGCAAAACCAGCGGCGGGCCCGCCTACTCACAACGAGTCAACGACCAAGTCGACGGCCGACCCGCACGCAGCGGGACCGGCGACGACCGCGACAACGGCGGCACCCCCGGGAGTGCGGTCCACTACATCAGCCCCGAAGACTTCCGCGGCCGCGTCACCGACACCGGTGTCACCACCCAGATCATCCAGTACCAGCGGGCCGTCGAAGCACACCGAGCCGCTCAGGAAGCACACGACACGCACAACACCCCCGACACCCGCACCGCACTCAACGACGCCGAGAAAGTATTGCGGCAGGCCAAGCAGACACTGCTGAACAAGGCAGTTCCCGCCATGAAAGACGCGGTCGAAAAAGACCTCCTCGCCTCCCGCAACCGTTCCGGCACCCACGACGCCAATGCCCCACCCGATGCCGGACACACCACCCCGGCACAACAACCCCAGCACCCGCCTGCGACACCGGCGAACACCACCTCCGATCGCGGCGCCGCAGACCATCCCGCCAGGATGGCCGCGCCGAGCGTCGCACCCGGCCTGATCCCGGCCGGGCAGACAGTACCCAGTGGCACCCCCACTGCCACTACCGGACAGCTACCGCAACCGGCCCACACGCCCACCACCCGGACCGCCCCGGCGCTGGCGCAAGCCCAGCGGGGCCAATCGGCGGCGGTCCGGACACTGGTGCGGGACTATTGGCCCGCCACCCTCGAACAAGTGACCGCCACGCTGGGCTGGGTCCCCGGCCACGGCACCCCGCAACAGCCGATTCAACAGCTGGCACACGCCGTCGCCTTCGCCGGAATGCGGGCCGCGCACCTCGACGGATGGTCAGTGCCCGAGGGCGCCGACCCCGGCGACTGGCTCCACGAGAAAACCGACGACACACTGCTCGACGGCATCCGCCAGCTCAATGCCACCGACCGCCGATTGGTCACCGACACGCTGAGCGCACAACCGACCGACGGAGAGCTCACCCCGGAACACACCACCGCACTGGACACGCTCACCCAGGTAATACACGCACAACACCGCACCGACAGCACGCCCGCCGAACCAGCGCAATCCGAGTATCCGACAGTGGGCACACCACTCGCCTCCGCTGCCGGACCGCTCACCATCGAATTCTCTGCCCCGGATCAACCAGCCGATGCCCAGAAGCCACTCGAACCCGTTGCCGCACGGGCACATTCGACCCCAGCAGCGCAGAGTTCCGCTTCGACACGGAAGAATCCGGCCCCGGCAATGGACCCGAACCTCGCCCGCGACCTGCGCGCGCTGCAACGGGGAGTTGTGGCCTCCTACATGGCCCTCGAGGGGGTCTCGGAATCCGATCCCGTCGTCGCGGCCCTCGCCCTGGCTCCCCTCGCCCTGTTCGGAAGGCTGGTCGATCGGCTCCATCCGAGCCAGCGAGAGGCCCTGCTGCAACGATTCCGCCAAGGGCTGTCGGAAGAACAGACGGCGTACATACATAACGCGCGCAACACCACCGGAATGCGTTGGCACGCTACGGGTGTGCGGACCCTCGCCGCTGGCGCGCTGCGCCGCATCGCCCGATCGATCGCCGCGGAACACGGGATTCCCGCAACACCCGCCGAGCTCACCGCCGAGGAACTCGCCGTCCTCGAGCTGACGGCGCAGGGGTTGTCCCGGGCGGTGATCGCGCAGCGCCTGGGCCTGCCGCGGCGGACCGTGACACTCACCGCCAGGCAGGCCGCAGAAAAACTGAACGTCCCCAACCAGGCCGCAGCTGTGGCCGAGGCAACACGCCGTGGAGATCTCGACATCACCGCTTTCCCCGCGGCGAAACATCGGGCGACAGCGGGCCTTTCGGAAAACCACACCACCGTGCTGACCCTCACCGCGAAAGGCCTGACAAAGAAGGCCGTCGCGGAAATCCTGTCCATGCCGGCCGCCGAGCTGCAGAGCCACCTCGACGACATCGCCGGCAGGCTCGGCAACCCCGCACCCGCATGCCTGGTAGCGGCCGGGATCCGGGAGGGTCTGGTAGACGTCAACGGTCCCGAGTGGTCCAACCGGGACGGCACCGGGGACCGCACCGCCACAGCCGAATCCCCCTCGGGCCCAGGATCTGTCGTCACCGCCGCCCACCCCGGTGGCAGGCCGACGCCCCAGGGCCCCGCCGCGCTCGACGAGTGGCCGGTCGACACCTCGACACTGTCCCGGGCACAGGCGGGCGACGAGGCTGCCGCGCTGTCGCTGGATCGCCGGTACAGTCGCGCCGGTGTCCGGCGGGTGCTGGCGCTGCTGGGCTGGGATCCGGCGCGCGGCGAGCCGCCCACGCAGATAGCACGGCTGGCGCACGCGATCCATTTCGGCGTCCTGGCTTTCGCCCGAGACAACCGTTGGCCGGTCCCCGCGGGGCAGGACATCGGCGACTGGATGTTCACCGTTGCTCAGAACACTCTGCTCGACAATCTCAATCACCTGGGCACTGCCGACCGCCAACTCGTCTCGGCCTCGATCGCAGGATTGCACCGCGGCGAGGACCTCGACGACGACCAGACCGCCGCGATCGAACGTCTCGCGACGGCGGCACATCGACGGTCCCGTGGCGAGGACTCCACCGGGCCGAGCGCCCGGACCGACGTCGCCGCGGCGCCTTCTCCGACACCGGCACAACCGGCTGTCGTCTCGAGCGCACCCGCTACGGGACTGGACGAGGCGTTCGAGGAGCCCGGCGTCGCCACACCGGTCGGCCAGTTCGACCCCGCCCTCGTCACGGCGATCAACCCCGACAACCCCATCGGCTCGCACACCGTTGTCGGGCGAGGCAGTGTGCCCACAACAGCATTGCGGCCGTTGCTCGAACGGTACGTCGCACAGGGGCGCAGGGATGAAGCGATCGCCGTGCTCCGACGCCAGTTCGGCGACAAGATATTCCAGTGGCTCTCGACCGCCTTCAGCGAACCCCGAGTGGCACAGGAGATCACGGACGAGGCGTTGCGGGCCAGCGTCGATCGCCTGGCTCAGATACCTGACCGGGACGTCGAGAAATGGGTTGTCTTCATCGCGCGCAACCTCATTCCCAAGCACGCCAGGTTCGCGCGGTTCCGGCAACTCGTCGAGCATGCCTTCATCGATGCCGAAGGCGCCGACGAACTCCGACCGCTGCTGGCCGAGGCGACGACATCGGAACTGCAACGCGCGCTGGGCGCGCTCGGTGACAGGCAGCGAGCGCAGCTCAACCGATTCATGCCCGACCAGCGTGGCGGTAAGGCGCGACCGGTGCCCAGCGGCAATCTCGCGACGCGGGACCGCCCATTGTGGGCCGCCATCCGAGCGTTCGTATTCGAGATCGCCGCCGAACGGAGCAGGCACTCCACAGCCCCCACCGGATCGGCCGAACTGAACGGCCTGCAGGTCGAATTGGTCCGCCTAGCCGCGCGAGGCATGTCCAACGAAGAGATCGCCGTGCGGTGGGGAATATCCACGAGCGTCGTATCCGGATATTTCGTGGCCATCGCCCAACAATTCGATCTGGATCTCCGCGAATCGGCACTGGAGGCGGTGCAGCACTGGTTTTCGGGTTCCCCGAACCTTGACACTCCTGGCGAGAAGGAACTGTACGGTGCGCTGACCGAACGCGAGAAAGAGCTGTTCCGGCTGGCCGTGGCGGGAAACACCGACACCGAGACCGCGGAGCACCTGGGAATATCGGTGCAGGATGTCACCGCACACTGGCTGCAGATCGCGAACAAGCTCGGCATAGATTTCCGCAATGAGCTGCTGGAAGCCGCGATATGGGAAGGAATAGTCGACTCCGCTCGGCCCGACGCAATCGAGCATCTCGACGCAGCCGATATCGAACTACTGCAGCTTATTGCGACGGGTTGGACCGATATACGGATAGAGCAACGCAGACATCAGCCTGCCAGGACGGTTGAAAGAGATCTGGTCCGGATCGCGAGAATTCTCGGAACAGAAAGCAATCGAAACCCGATCGTGGCATTCTCGATTCGCGCGGGGATCATCGATGCCCCTGAACACGACCCCGCAGCAGCAGACCTTCTCGATCCGAAAGATATCGCCCTACTCGAACTTGCGGCGCAAGGCATGAGTGACCGAGAAATCGGGGAGATGGTCGGTAGAACCACAGCGGCCATCGGAGAATATTTCAGGGATATACGTGGCCTGTTCGATGCCGGAACGCGAACCGAAGTGATTGCGATAACCCTGGCTGTCGTGGACGCTCGAGAAGATTCGCCGGCGCGGGATCGGCAGCAGGAAAGGCTGCGCGAATTATTCCCTCCAGACCAGCCGCCTCCGCAGACACTGCCCGACCCCGACGCCCCGGCCTACGACTCGATAGATCAATGGCTGAGGGACCTGCGGCGTTATCACAAGATGTACCTGGTGAAATTTGCCGAACAGTCCGGAGCTGCAGCGTCGACAATTTCCCGAATGGAGCGAGGACTCACCAAACCACGAGTCGTCGTCCTGCGGACGCTGCGGGACAGTCTCGGACTCCCCGGCGAGGTACTCGTCAGAGCACTGAAGAAATTCTATGCACGCCCGGGTTCGGCCGTGCTGGACCCTGAAATCCAGAGCCTGTTCTGGAAGCTGATCGCGTCCCGTCCAGGATCTCACGAAGAAATCGAGCTCCGGGAGGAGATCTACAGCAAATATGCGCGGATCGCACGCAGGGAAGCCGCGGGCTGGGTCGAATCGACCGGGGATCACGAATTACTGTTGGATCTGGCTGCCGACGAGATCCGCAAAGCTATCGTGAACTTCGTTCCCGTCGATGACTTCACCACCCCGGCGTCGGCGGCGGCCCGCTACGCCTGTCTCAATTACTATTTTGAGCGGCGATTCCGCGACATGGACCAGACCACACGCAAACTCGTCATACGAGTCGATACATACATCCGGCGTATCGGCGAAACCGACACCGTCCCCGATACCGAGATCGCACAAGCGTTGAATCTCGATCTCACGCAGATCGCCAGAGCGCGCGCGATAATAGACCAGCGCCTGGCCTCGAGCCAGCCTATTTCGAAGCAGTATTCGGCCGTTCTGCGACAGGCGCTTTCGGATCTACCCGAGCCCGAAGTCGCGGAACAAGTTGTGCTGCTGCATTTCCTCGAGAAACTCCCCATAACGCGGGTGGCGAGGCGTCTGGCAATAACACCCGAACAGGCCGAGCGCATCGCCTACGACGCAATCCCCAAGATCCGTGTCGCCTTCCGATCGCTCGAGGATGCGCGGACGAGTGCGCCCGCCTCCGCGGAGGACCCGACCACCACTCACGAGGTCGACCGTGCCGCCGACCGGCCGACGGCGGCACACGAGCAGCAGGCGCGGAACTCTTCCAGCCAGACCGGTGCTCACCAGCCCGTATACCCTACGCCCACAGTCGAACTGTCACCCCCCGAACTCGAAGTACTGAATCTTACGGCAGAAAACCTGACCATCGACGACATTGCCGCCGCGATGTCGGTCAGCCGAAACACCGTGCGAAACCACCTGGCTCGCGCAGGCAGAAAGCTCGGTACCAAGGGACTGCTCTCGACGGTGGTGGCGGCCCTCAACCAGGGCCTGCTCGACATCGGTGCGCCCGACCTCACCCAACCCCCGACGAACTCCGCCGCCCACGGCACCCTGTCCCCCCGCGAACACGAAGTACTGGAACAGGCAGCACAAGGACTGTCGAACAAAGCCATCGGAAACCGACTGGGCATCGCGGAGCGCACCGTCGAGAAACACCTGCAGGAAACGGGCCGCAAACTCGGTGCACGCGCACGCAGATCCCGGGCGCACAGCCTCGTTCCGATCGTGATGCAAGCGATGCTCCAGCGAGTACTCGGCCGAGCCGGCTACGTCGAGCTGTCGGAAGGCGAGATCACTATCGTCCGCCTCATCGCAAGCGGCCTGTCGGAGTCCTCCCTGGGGGACATGCTGAGAATGCGGCCGTATCAGGTGAACCGTCTACTCGCTCAGCTCAATTCCAGGATCGCGACCGCGGACGGCGTTCGCACGACAACGACGGTACACGCGCCGACAGGCCGAACCCGGCTGTCTCCCGCTCAAGTAAAAACACTCCACACGCTGGCGGAAAGCCTGCCCGGCCCGGCCCCCGGCGATGTACCGACCTTGCCGCGGAACACCTTGCAGGAGTTCCGCACCCAACTCTCGAACCGACCCCCCAGGGCACTGACCGGCTCGGAGCGCACAGTGCTCGGCCTGATCGCCCAGGGCCGGTCACCCAGCGAAGTCGCCGAGGATCTGGGCATAGAACCCGATACGGTGAGTTACCGTATCGGTCGCGCAGAGGTCAAGCTCCACACCAGCGGGTTGATCCCCACGGTGCTCGCCGCAGTACGCGCCGGGGAACTCGATGACAACACCGAGCCCGCCGGCCAGGTCACACTGTCACCGCTCGAGCGGCGTGTCTTGCGCATGGTCGCCACCGGCCACACCAACCAGAGCATCGGCACCGTTGTCGGACAACAGTGGGTACGGCCGCTCTTGACCCGGCTGTACACGAAATTCGGCGTCGACAGCACAATGGGCCTGGCATTAGCAGCCCAGCACCACGGCCTGCTCACCGAAAAAAGATTGCTGGCATGTATCGACCAGACAGCCCAGACAATCTGGGCACTCGGCCTCGACACCGGGATCAAACCCCAACCCGGACAAAATAAATGGCAACACCTCCAAGCCGCCATCGCTACCCAACTTGTCGAAACACCCATCGACCACGGCGTCGCGGACCCCCTCGCCCATGTCATCACCTCCGTCCGAAACATGGACAACGGCATCGACACCGCCGTCATCCTCCTCGACTACGGCGCCGATGCCGACGGCAACCACCGCAATATGCACTCCTACACCGTCACCAACGTCGACGGAAAACCCGGCGGCCACATCCTGATCTTCGACACCAACATCACCGACCCCAACAACACCGACCCGAATCCCGACGACCCCGACCGCGCCCCCCGCGTCCGCAGCCACGAAGACTGGGCACAGTCCTACCCCCGAGACATCGAACGAGCCTTCGTCGCCTATCTCACCAACGAAAACAAAGGCGACACCACCGGCAACAAATACGACCTCACCAACCTCGAACCTCACGACCCCAACGCAACAACGCCGCGCGACAACATCGAAATCCAAGGACCACCCGGATCGCCGGAACAGCGAGGCGAGCTCGCGCGTCAAATCTTCACCAGAGCATTGTCCACCATCGTGATCCAGGTCGGGCGCGGCGACTTCGAACTCGACGAGGCGCAGCAGCGGCGGCTGGCGCAAAAAATCGTCGAGGAAACACTTGCTGTTGCCGAACGCACGCTCACCTCGTCCGAAAAGAACCCCGGACAGGCTCTCGCGGTAATCTATCGCGAAATAATTCTCGATCATCTCCGGTGGGCCCGACTGAAGCCGATAATTCTGTCCGCACTACCGGATTCCGTGCGCACCGGCCGGTATGGACGCGAACTCGCCCAGGCCGGTCCGTCGGAGCTGAGCCGACGTCTCGAAAATCTCGAGAACAGGAACCGGACCCAGCATGAATTCGTCCAACGCCGATATATTCACGGGTTGTCGGCGGAACAGACAGCGCAGGTAATGAGAACCGGCGTCGCGGCCCTGTCCGCCCTCGAATATTACGCCGCTCATGCACTCGCCGGAGTTCCAGCTGCCGATGTCGAGGAATTCAGCGATAATCTGCTGGCCCGAAAGCCGAACAGTCGAGAGTCCTCGCAAACATCCGCACCGGATGCGTTGCCGACGGTGAATGCGGCGTTCACGGCAGCGCTTGCGGCCGCCGCACGTGGTGACAGCACCGAGTTGGAGGCACTGCACCACACGATCCGACAACTCGGCAACACCGAATGGGAGCGGTGTCTCGTACTTCGGCACGAGCACGGCCTCACCTTGACCGAGATCGCGGAAGAAATTCGCGGAAACCGCAATAGACCCGCGATGGAGCAGTTGCACGGACGTGCAGTGCGGGCGCTGGCGAAAATACTTGACGAACAATCCGACCGAAAGGCCGTAGAAGGGCGGGAAACCGCTGGGGCGACCGCCGAGATTCAGAACTCGGAAGTTCTCGTCGGAGGGATTTCGACGCGCGCCATAGCGGCAGATGCCGCGCGCGCCGGATGGCGCAAAGCGATCAGCACCGAAATCCGGCGGGCGATCCTTTCCGGCCAACTCGGACCCGACACGGCATTGCCCGCGGCCGACACATTGGCCAAGCGTTTGGGGTTGTCGTCGAAGACAGCCGCTGCGAAGGCCTACCGGCAGCTCGCCGCAGAGGGATACGTGACGATCTCGCGGCCGGGTACCCGGGTAACGAAAAAGGAACGATGGCTGCGCTCGCCGGTTTCGGAGGCCGGTACGCCCATCGGTTCGAGCACGTTACTGGCGGCAATCACGGAACAGTCGCCGATGGAAGAACTGGCGCAGGAGGCCGCCCGCGATGGTTGGACAGACACGCTGGCATCCCGTATCCGCCAGGCGATACGTTCCTATCGACTGTCCGAGGGCGGGAAACTCCCCCAAGCGGACGACCTCGTGGAGCCATTCGGGCTGCGGTCAGTGCGCGCGATCCGCGCGGCATACCGGCGATTGGCAATAGAGGGGTACGTGGTTCTCCGCCCCGGGATTGGCGCCACGATCACTCGCCGAGACCACTGGCGGACCGCCGAGAACCCGCGCGTCCCGGCACTGAGCGCTCGTGAGCGCGAGGCGCTCACGCTACTTGCTCGCGGCATGTCGGCGACGGCGGTCGGTGCGGAGCTGGGTCTGTCGCCCCGCTCGGTTCACAGTTTCGCGCATCGCGCCGGGGAAAAGCTCGGGACCAGCAGACTGACCCCCACGATCCTGGCGGCGGTGCGCGCCGGGGAGATCGAGGTCGACATCGAGTCACTCGGTCGCATCGAGCTGTCGCCCGACGAGGCCCGGGTTGCCCAGATGGTCGCCGATGGTCGAACCAACTCGGAAATGGCCGCCGTGGTGGGGCATGATCAGGTACAACTCCTCCTCACCGCGCTGTACCGCACATTCGGCATTGGCGGTCCAACTCGTGCGTTCGGCCTCGAGGACAGGGTGCTCCTGGCACTGGCAGCCCAGCACCATGGCGTTCTCGAACCATCGGATTCATCCGAGCAGGCTGAACAGCCACGGAACCTCGATGCGCCCGGGCCGGGTAGCGATGCGCCGGCAGCAGAGGTGCAGGGTCTCCCGCAGAATACTGAAAGCCCTGCCAATTCCACTACCTCGCAATCTGTTTCGACTGCCGAACATACGGATCCGGTCGTCGTCGAGGGATCCACCTCGGCCGGACGGCCCTACGGAAAACCGAGCAAACTGACCGCACGCGAGATCGAGGTGTTGGCGCTCGTGCGGGCGGGCCTGACCGACAAGGGCATCGCCGAGGCTCTCGACATATCGCCGCGCACCGTGCATCAGCACCTCAACAATGTCCGCCGCAAGTACGGAAAAGCCCCGCGGCAGGAGCTGGCGAGGCTGGCGCCGGTCACCTATGCCCGCAAGCCGACCGCCGACCCGCGCGGCGAAATTTGCGCCCGCCGACTCGTCCGCGTGCTCTGGGCACTCGGCAGCGACGACGCGGCCGCACTCACCCCCGATGACGACAACCCGGCCTGGACCGCCGACGACAACTGGAAAATCCTCCAGGACAGTATCGCCGCCGATCTCATCGGCATCACCCCGCGCCCCGCGACACGTGACCCCGAATATCCCGACGACCCGGAAGACCCTCTCGCCGAAGTCGCCGCGAATCTGCGCGGCCCGGGCAAGGAGGGAGCGACCGCCGTCGTCGTGGTCGACGACGACAACGGCGGAACCGCCCACGGCTACATCCTCACCAATATCGCCGGGACCCTCTTCGTCCACGACACCGCCATCGACACACCCACCCGGGGCAGCACGCCCCGAATGCGCCTGTACCACAAGGATCATTGGACACCCAGCTACGGCCGCCGACAGATAACGAGAGCGTTCGTCGCCTACATGGACGACAACGACGGCACCCTCAACGCCCGCGACCTGCGAGACCCTGACCGCGAGAATCAATCCCCCCCGCGACACACGATTGCCGGTCGGCCCGCTTCCGCCGGGCCACACATCCCGGGCGCGGAGTCGACGGCGGCGGCCGAACCAGCCGATCCCGCAACGCAATCGGCTCGAGATGGCGAGCAGATCGATACCCGCCCAGCTGTGTACCCCACACCGACCGTGGCGCTTTCACCCCCCGAGCGCGAGGTGCTCGATCTCGCGGTGCGCGGCCTGACATTCGACCGCATCGCGGCCAGGATGGGGGTCAGCCGATACGTCATGCGTACCCACCTGGCTCGCGCTGGGAAAAAGCTCGGCGCCAAGGGACTGCTCGCCACAGTGGTGGCGGCGCTGAACCAGGGGCTGCTGGACATCGGCGCACCCGACCTCACGCAACCCCTGACGAACTCGGCCGCTCACGGGACCCTGTCCCCCCGCGAATACGAGGTGCTCGAACAAGCAGCACAAGGACTCTCGAACAAAGCCATCGGGAAGCGGCTGGGCATCGCAGAGGACACCGTCGACGAATACTTGCAGGAAGCGGGCCGAAAACTCGGCGCGCGCAGCCGCGTTCGCGTTGTTGTTCAGGCGATGCTTCAGCGAGTGCTCGGCCGGGCGGGCCATGTCGAGCTGTCGGAAGGCGAGGTACATGTCGTCCGTCTCGTCGCGGACGGTGTGTCGGAGGCATCCCTGGGGGCCGTCCTGGGCATGCCGCCGAATCAGGTCAATCAGCTACTCGCCCAGCTGAATTCCAGGATCGCGACCACGGACGGTGTTCGCGCGGCAACGACAGCGCATCCGCCGAAGGGGCGAATCCAGCTGTCTCCCACACAGATCCGAACACTGCACGTGCTGACGGAAGGCCTGCCCGACCAGGCCCCCGGCGGCACATCGGCCCTGCCACCGAATACGTTGCGGGAGTTCCGCACTCACCTCGCGAACCGGCCCATCAAGAAACTGAGTGGCAGGGAACGAGAAGTACTGGGCCTGATCGCCTCGGGCCGGTCGCCCAACGGCATCGCCGACAGGCTCGGCGTGCCGGTGAGTTCGGTGCGCGGCTATATCGCTCAGGCGGAAGTGAAGCTCCACACCGGCGGACTGATCCCCACGGTGCTTGCGGCAGTGCGCGCGGGGGAACTGGACGATGACGGCGACACCGCGAACCAGGTCCAGCTCTCACCACTGGAGCGACGTGTCCTGCGCATGGTGGCCGACGGCCACACCAACCAGGCCATCGGAGCCGTGGTCGGGCAGCGGTGGGTAAAACCCCTCCTGACGCGGCTGTACGCGAAATTCGGCGTCGAGGGCAAGATGGGTCTGGCACTGGCGGCTCAACGTCACGACCTGCTCACCGAGAAGAGGCTGCTGGAGTGCATCGGCCAGGTCTCCGAAGCGGCTGCCGCGCTCGGGCTCGCGAACGCCGCCAAACCCGAACCGGGACAGAATAATCCGCGCCATCTCCAGGCCGCCCTCACGCCCGGCTCCGCCACCACCGAGCAGGCCATCACCACCCAGCTCGTCACAACTCATCTCGGTCCCAACGCCAAGGACCCGCTCGCCCACGTCATCGCCGACGTGAAGAACATGAAAGGCGGCGCCGACACCGCCGTCATCCTCCTCGACGACGGCACCGAGATGCACGCCTACCTCGTGACCAACGCCGACGGCCGCAAGGGCGGCACCGTCGTCATCTTCGACACCAACATCACCGACCCCGCCGACCCGCACCAGAACCCCAACGACCCCGACCGCATCCCGCGCGTCCGCACCCATGCCGCATGGACACAGTCGTACCCTCGCGACAGAATCACAGCGGCCTACGTCGCCCTCCTGAAATCCGACGACGGCGACCTCTCCGCCCTCCACCCGCCCGACCCCGATCAGGCCCCCCCACGCGACGGCGCGATCCGAGGACGCCCGGGTGACCAGCCTCGACACTCCCGATCCGACGACGAACCCGCAGCGCCGAACGTCGAGGACACACCCGCGCCGGGCACAGCGACCGCCGAAACGCGCAAGGTCACCGACCCCCGTCTGCTGTGGGCGCAGTCAACGCCGAACGCACCGAACGCACCGAACGCCGACGACGCGTCGACGCCCGGAACGCCGACCCCCGCCACACGCGATGTGCCCGACCCCCGACTCCTGCCATGGACACAGACGCCGACCGCACCCGAGGTGTCGGCCACACTCGAGGCTCCGGCCACACCGAACGCACCACCCCCGGAGTCCGTCTGGCCCACAGCACCTTCGGCGCCCGAGCCCACCAACGGCCAACCCGCACAACATGTTCAGCCGCAGCAATGGCCCGACGCCCAGCGGGAACCGAGCCGGATACCGCCCTGGATGAGGCTGCCGAAGCCGCCCAGGAATCGACCGCAGGAATCCGCCCACGCCGCCGGCTGGACCGATGTCGGCGTGGGACACTCCACGAACGAGGACGAGTTCGCGATCGCGGAAGCCGTCGTCGACGGTGAGCCGGTGACCCTCGCCGCAGTATGTGACGGCGTATCTCATCTGGCGCGCAGCGATGTCGCCGCGAAGGTGGCATCGCAGGCGGCGTGCGCTGTCCTGCATCAGGCGGCGGCAGCCGCCGCGAACGGCGGCCGGTGGAATCCGGCAGAGGTCGTGAAGGATGCCCTCGAGGCAGCTCGAGCCGCGGTTCTCGAACTGATCCGGACAGAATTCGAAGGCTGCGAAATCCCGCCCGCATGCACGATCGTCGTGACGCTGGTGACGCCCACACAGCTCGTCGCGGAATCGAGAGGCGATGCCCGCGCGTACTGGATCCCGCTCGATGACGCACCGCCGGTACGGCTGACCGTGGACGACTCGTACGCCCAGAAATACATCGAGGACGCCGAGCGCAGGGGCGAGCACCTCACCGACGAGGAGGCCGAGTCGATGCCGTTCGCCTCGACCATCACTCGCGGTCTGGGCCCCGACGGGGTGTGGGCCGAACCATGGCAGGAACCGGCCCCCGAGCCCTACACGCCGACCGGCAAGGGCGTCGTGGTCCTCGTCAGCGACGGCGCCTTGAAGAACGTCTCCGACGAAATGCTCGCCGACACCGTCAGACAGCCCCTGAAACAATCGCGCGGCAACCGGCTCGGGGCGGCGCACGCGGTGATTCAGAACGCCATCACCGTTGCGCGGGGAAGGAACCAGGGAACGGACAACATCACCGCAGTCGTGCTGGAAGGTCCTGCGAGAGCGTCGAATTCCGCACAACCGGCGACCACCGAGGTCGATCGCGACGAGCCCGCCACCGCTCCCGCGCAGCCGGGCACACCCGCACCGTCGAGGTCGAACGACCCGCGGCTCGGAACGTCGCCGTGGCACCCCTACCGCGCCCCACAGCAGAACCGTCCGACGGGTCTGAGGAGCCAGGACCTGTGGTTCCATCACAAGGACGGCAACGACGAATCCGGCCCGCAGCTCTGGGACGAACCCCGGCCCGAGAACACGATGCCGAAGCCTTGGAAGGGCAGGAAACCCGCCGCCGGAACGCCGAACGCTCCCTCGGTGCCGGATACCGCCGAACCCCCCACTCCGGCGCTCGACGGCGCCGGGTGGTCGGCGGAGGCGCAAGCTGCGCTGGCGCGCAATGCCACCCGCCTCGAGCGGTACGAGTCGGTCGGTGAGGTCGCCCGCATCTTGCGGGCCAGCGCCCGGCCCGGCCTGGGCGCGGTCGTGGTGGATCCGACCGGCCGAACGCGACAGCTCGTCTGGGACGGACGCAATGTCGTCGTGGTGCCGGACGCGGATTCCGAGGATGGGCTCCTGCATCCGTACGAGCCGGATCCGGCCGCGGACCACGAGCCGGTGCGGGTCCTGATCGTCGCACCGGCCGACGAGTCGGAGTGGCAGCTCGCCGAGGAGGCCGTGCAGCAGTTGCTCGCGCCACTCGGCCCCACCCTTTTCTGGCCGACGCTCGATCACGAAGCCGACGAGACTGCCGGTACGGCGGGATCGGTTCGGCAGCCGCGCGCAGAACTCGATCCCGGCCGGTTCGCCAGCGCTCGTGACCGTGCCGCGGCCGCGTTGCAGTCCGAACGACTGAGAGCGCGCGGGTTGCTCGGCAACATATCCGGCAGCGCGTTGCGGAACGAGCAGTGGTCGGCGCTGGCGAAGGTGTATCCGTCGGAGGTGTCCGCGGCTCCCGGAGCACCCGGATGGGCCAGGCGGCTTGCCGGTGAAACCTGGAGTGACCGATACGGATTCGAAGACGGTCCTGCCCCGGGAAATGATTTCCGTGCGACGTTGGCGGCGGCGGCCGCCCTCGGTTGCCCCATCTACTCGAAGGCCTACGGCCCGGACTCGAGTAGGGGTATCCATGCCTACGTCGACTCTTTCGGCGTACTCAGGTACCAGATCGCGGTCGGCGCCGAGACTCCCTCCGGTCGGGAGATGTTCCGCGACATGATGTCCGCGGTCGGCCGCCACGCCACCGCCATTCATGAGCCCTGGAGTGCGGACGCCGGGTTCGCCGACAATCTCGACAGCCTCAATGCCGGAATCCAGAACCATCTGACGCCCCAGGACGCGGCGCTGCGCACCTTCACCGGCCGGCTGGCCGAAGAGTACGGCTACGACCGTGTGACGGTCACAACCCCGGAAGGTGAGGCTCCCGGGGAGTACACCCGTGTCGACGTCGTATTCGCCGAACCGCTCACCGACCCGGACGCCCCGACACTGCACAACATCCCGGCCCTGCCGCCGAGCCCCGACGCCCCACCCACGGACCGCCCGGGCGGCCGTGCCACATTCCCCGGCGACGGCACGCGCTCGGTACTCGGGGCCGACAGCACTGCGCCGCAACCGAACTCACCCATCGGGTCGCCTTCCGCCGACGGCGACCGGCCGGGCGCGCACCCCGGCACCCGCGATGTCCGGCCTCATGCGGACTCCGCCCCCGACGCCTCCACCGAGCGCCGCGCGGTGACCGGCCGGGCCCGGCCGATGCCCAACCTGTTCGTCGCACCCGCACGGCACCCGAACCGCAGCAATACCTGTGCCGACGACTCGGTAGCGGTTCTGGTCGACGAGTTCGGGGTCGAGTCCGCCGAGAAGTTCACCGACACGACGCCGACGTCCGGCCGCACGGGTGTCGAACTCGAGCAGCACGCCGGCGGTCGCCTGCGCCGCGTCGACTCCCGCGACGAGCTCGCCCGCCGACTGCTGGACTCCCGCGACGACGCGGCCATGGCGGTCGTCGTCGACCACTACGCCACCGCCGACGCCGACGGAATCGGTGCACACGCCTACCTCCTCGCTGTCCGCGACGGCATCGTCCAGGTCTGGGATTCCAGCGAAAATGGCTGGTGCCCATACATATTCGACGAGGCCGAGACCGGCGTCGCCAAACGGTCCGCGATCGTGTTCCAGAACAGCGGTGGCAGACTCGTACCCGAACAACCCCTCGCCGAGCACCCGAGCGATCCCGACGCGCTCCCGGAATACGGAATCGGCCGCACCCCGAAACACGGCGACCAGAACCCCGACGACGGATCCCCGGGTCGGGATCGGCAGCAGCCGTCCCGCCGAGCAGACAGCCCCGGCGGCACGACGGCACACGAGCCGATCGAACAGGACGATGTCCTCGTCCCGGCCCTGTCGCACACCGCTGTTCTCGAAGCGGCGGCACTCCGGATATCCGCGCGCGTCACGCATGTCGACGGATTCCGCGACTCGCAGCTCGGCGCCGCGGTCGCGCACGGCATCGCCGACGCCGTCGAGCAGCTGGCCGCCCATGCGGCGACGGCGCCGATCCACCGCATCGAAATCTCGCAGACTCCGACCCACGAGCCCTTCCGGGTGGAATGGAATCACGCCGAGAATCGAATCGAGCGGATCGTCATCGATGCGCGGGCCCTCTCGAACGAGACCTGGCTGCGCAATCACATCGGAAAATCCTTCGGGCCCAGACAATCCCGGACCGCCGATACCCGGCAGCTCGCACGCCTGCTGGTCCTCGGCGCGGTGGCCGACCGGCTCGACGAGGTGAGCCTGGGCGCTGTTCGGCTGCTCCCCGACGGCGAAACTCCCACCCCGGGCGCCAAGGCGCTGCGACGCGCATTCGCCCAGGTGATCGGCGACCCGGACCACAGCGGGCCGCAGGAGCGGGCGATCGTCGATCGGCTGCATCGGCTCGTCGGGGACCCCTGGGCAGCGGCCGGGCCGCTACAGATCGCGGCGATGCTGTCGACGCATTACGGCGTGGGCTTCCCCAGCCTCGAGGAGGTGCCCAGCGAGGAGATCGTGCGCGAGTACGCCCGCGCCATCCACGACGCCGCATCGGTGAGCAGAACGGCCCTGCCCAAGACAGTCAGCCACGACAACCTGGCGCCGAACATGCTCGGCCAGACGATCGCGGCCCGGCACGCGACGACGGTGCTGCTCAACGGAACCTACGCGACGGACCCGCAATCAGCGCAGACGATGGCACAGCACGGTGTCGTCTCCGGCGAGATCCCCGCATGGGCGCTGCACCGGTTCGAGTACTACGTCACCCTGTACGCGCTGGGCAATGCGCTGGTCGCGGCGCATGAGGGACGAGCGCTCGCGCAGGCGGAACCCGTTCTGCGGCAATACTTCCGAGAATCGGTCGCGCATCTGCGCGAGGCCGACGATTTTCCCGAGGACGACTTCCGCGCCTGGCTGCGCAGCCAGTTGCTGCCCGCCGCGCTGGATGACGCGGGCAATCTCGTTCCGGAGACGGCGTTGCCACACGCCTTCGCCGCGGTTGCCCGGAACCATGGCCGGCACGCCTCCGCCGCGGAACGGGTGCTGGCGGATCTCGCTCGCACCCCCGCGGCCGCCCGACCCGGTACGGCCCGGCGGGGCGTCGAAGCCCTGCAAGAGCTCCACATCTACCGAGTGGGCACCGTTCACCTTCTCGAACAGGTCGTCGGCACACCCGAGACGGTGGCTTCGGCCCTGTACGCGCGCAACTTCCGCGCGCCCGGTGAGGAAACCGGAGTCGTCATGTCGGACGAGATCGCCGAGGCGCTGGTGCACCGGGCCCTGGCCGAATCCTCCGTCGCCGGTGCGGGCCAGTCCAGCCGGGCCCTGGTCGTGGGCGCCGAGGAGTCGCCGTTCATCGTTCTCATCCCCGGTCCGACAACGGACGACCTCGACCTGAGCCTCGGGACGCAGACCGAGATTCTCACCTACCTCGGGCAGAACCACATCGGGCAGATCACCGAGTTGCTGGCCTCCGTCCACGGCGTCGAGTTGCCCGATGGGCGGGTCGTCGGTCCCGAGCGGCCGATCCTGATCATGCGACGGGTGTCCGATCCTCCGCTGACCGCCATCCCGGGTGGCATCGAACGGCACCGCGGCACCGTCATCGCGGCCTTGAAACGATTCCACCGGACCACAGGCGACTTGCCGGACAGCGAATTCCGGCGACGGTTCATCCCCCCGGGGGTTCCCGACGGCGATACCGGCGCGCTGCTCCGGTACTTGATCAACCGAAAGCGGGAGCACCTTCGTCAGGCCTATCGCGATGGTTTCGAACCCGTCTTCCGGGCCCTGGGCTTCACCGACGACCCGTTCGCCGAGCTGGAGCGGAAGTCGTGGAACATGCCCAAGCCCGTCGCGAAGTTCGTGTGGGTGCACGGTGACCCGCACCCGGGCAATTTCCACGTGGCCGAGAACGACGATGCGGCGGATACCAGAACCACCCTTCTCGACCTGGAGGGAGCTTTCGTCGGCGACGAGGATTACGACTGGGCCTTCCTCGAGCGCATGACCGAGCCCGGTTATGCGCCACGGGAGGGAGTGCACAACGTCGATATCTGGCTCGAACTCCTGCAGCTCGAGCGCGTCATCAATGTCGTCCTGCGCCAGGCGCCGCAGGTGGCGGCGGGGGAGATCACGTTCGAGGAATCCCGGCTCAACGCTGTGGGATTCCAACGCGCCCTACGGGCCACGCAATCGGACCTGCTGAACGATCCCGAATGGTCGCAGACCGAATTCGTCGACAGCATCATGCGCCTGGCACCGTACGCGGACGAATCGCTGCCCTCCGACGCATCCGGGCGGGCGGCAACCCGGCCACACCCCGGACGCGGCCTGCCCGCGCCGGACGACCTCCCGCTCACCACGCACGAACGCCGGCTCGTCCACAGCGCGCTGTCCCGGCTGCCGCAATATCTGGGCGCGGGCGCCGACCTGCTGTCACTGTTCGCCGAGGTGCCGCGCGACGGCGATGTCGTCTCGCGCTCGCGTGACCGTGCTACTCGCAACGGCCGCTGGTGGCAGGGCCTTTCCGCCGATGAGCAGGCGGCCGTGGTCAAGGCGTACCCGCATCACATCGGCAATGCCGACGGCGTCGATTACACCTCGAGGGATATCGCCAACCGGCTGTTCCTCGAACGGGTACTGGACGACCAACTCGCCGAGCACTGGCGGCTGCCCGTCTTCACAGAGACGGCGCGTGCGGCGATCCGCGCGGTCCGGGACCAGTTGCGCGAAGTGGAATCGGCGGCGCGGCAGCTGCCCGGATCGCCGCCGGTGCAGCTGATCGCCTGGGAGCCTGCACGATACGGCGACAACGGCAGGCTGTCCGTGTCGATCGGCAATGCCGATACCGCGTCGAACGTGACCCGTCACATCGGCGGCAACGGCACCACGCAGACCTCGCTGTTGTACCGAAGCAGGTTCGCGCACAATCAGTTCGCCGAGACCGCGCGCAAGGCCCCCGACGATACGGTCGCGGCGATCGTCGACATCTCGTACCACCATCCGGTTCACCGGGGCGAGGCCGTCCGTTCCGATTTCGCCCGGGTGGGCGGCTACGTGGTGGCGCGAGATATCGCCGCCTACAACGCAACTCGCGCACTGCGGGCCACCCGTCCCGACGGTCCTCCCCCACCACGACTGCGCACCGTGACCGGGCACAGCTACGGGTCGGTCACGCTGTGCCACGCCGGTGCCGGTGGGCGACTGGCCGGTGAGATGGAGCAGGTGATCATCACCGGCTCACCGGGTCTGCCGATACCTGCCCGGGAGTTCGGCATCGGCCCGAACGTCTACGTCGGAATCGCGCCGGGGGACCTGGTCGCCCAGCTCGGCAGCCTCACCCCGGGTCGGCGCGGTCGGCGCAGTCGGCGCGGACGACTGTTCGTCAAGAGCCTGGGCCTGCATCCCGCGCTGGACACCGGCGTCATCCACTTCGACGCGACGATGCCGGAGTTCACCGGCAACGCGGCCAAGCACCAGGGCTACTACTCCTACACCGACGACGAGCAGCGGACGCCGACCACTCCGCTGGACAACATCACCTGGATCACCGCTGGCCGGCCGGACCTGATAGAGCACATCGACCCGCAACCACCGGTGGGCACGCCCACTGTCCTGCAGACCGCGGCCACCGAGTTCCTGATCGGGCGTGGCGATCGATCCGGGCTCGGATCGCCGAACGAGATCCCAGCGACCGAGCCGGTCAACCACTGTGTGCCGCAATCCGTCGACGATCTCAGAGCACACCAGGGTGACGTGGCCGATCCGGTCGTCCTCGATCCGGCCCGGGTCGACGGAGTGTCCTGGAAAGAACTGCGCCAGCGAAACACCTTCCGCGGCGGGACACCCGAACAGTTCCACACCGACAACCGGTCGACCGGGCAGGGCAAGCTGATCGAAGGCATGATCGCCCAGGCCGAAGGCAGCCCCGCGGGAACGAAGGTCACCGCGCTGGTGTTCGAAGAACGCGTCACCACCGACGAACACGGCGACGCACGGCGCGCCACCGACGAACACGGCGTCGGCGGACACGCCTACACCCTCACCTACGTCGGCGAAAACATTGCCGGACAACCACAGTTCGAGATCAACGACCACACCGTCACCTACCTCGGCATCGAAGACGGACTCGAATGGTTCCGCACCGAGACCGGCTACAAGGTATCCCTCGCCGAACTTGCGGGCAGCACGCGCTCGGAGACCGGCGCACTCTGGGCGATCACCTACCGCCGCACCCCCGACATGGCACGAGGCGAACTGGTGCGGAACCTCGGCGACCCGACGCCGCCCCCCGAGGACCTCCGATTCGGCGCGAGCTCCCGCCCGGACCGCGACACCAGCACCGATGCAGGCCAAGGCCCTTCGGCACAGGGACCACCAGCGGCCACTGCAGCCGCCGACGGCTCCACCCCGAACCCGCGCACCACACTCGACGCGACACAACCCGATGCATCTGCGCGGCCGACGCCGTGGCAAGCCAAGCAGGGTCGGCCACCGGCCGGTGCGACGACGCCGTGGAACGCCTCGGCACGGGACGCCGGAAATACCGCGCCGAAGCCTGCCGAGCCCGGGTGGCGGGTGCGCCGAATACCACGCGAGGTCGAGCTCGGAAGTTATCTGTACAACAAGCCGGAGGCCAGGGCTGCCGCTGTTGCGGTGCTGGACCGGCTGGAGGAACTGCTGCGCGGACTGCATCCGGACGCGTCGGACGAGCAGATCCGCGCTGCCTTCGACGCTCGCGAAACCATCCGGTGGGGCGGCATGGTCAAGGCTTCGGTGCCACTCGACGAGCTTCGGCGCGACGGCAATCTGCGCGAGATCATGGCGGCGGTCCTCAACGCGCTGATCCGTAATGCGGAACTGACCCGGACCAGAGCCGGAACAACCCTCGACGAGGGTATTGCCAACCTGATGAACCTGCCGGACGCGGAATGGCGACGGCCGGACGGGGAGGCGCGCCGCAGAACACAAGCGCTACGCCTGAATTTCGACGCCTTGGCCGCCGTTCGGGAATCGGTTTTGACAGCGCACCCGGGTGAACCGATCACGGCCGCAGATCTTCGCCAGGTGGAACATACCCGCGCGCACAACCCGGTCGCGGATGCGGTGTTCGCGGAATACGCGCTGCGCAAGGACGCATTGCTGGACCGGGCGGCCGAGGAGCAGGAGCGCCGCAGCCTCACGCTGTACGAGTACCAGCTGCTGGGCATGCCGTTATCCGTGCGCGAATTGGAGGCGATATCCGATGAGCTCGACGTGCTGAGCATCAGTCGGCTCGACCCCGACCGGGAACTCCCCCGCACCGAAGACCGCCATATCGATGCCCGCGAGCTCGAGACACAATTGCGTGCCGAAGACCCCGAGGTCCGATACGTCATCCCGCTCTATGTCTACGACGAAAACGGCAAGCGGATGCGTGGCGCGAACGGCGACTACCTCGTGAACGGCGTTCAGGTCTATCGCAATGCGGGCAAGGTCTCCCCGACGGACGCATTCCGGCTCGACCCCGACCGGTATGCGGTACCACTTCCCTGGGTACAGGCCACGGCACTGGTGCAATTCGATCCCGAAAACGAATGGTTCGCAAAATATGCCGTAGCGGATGGCAACCCTCTGGTGTCAGCCTATTCCGGCAGTGCGGCCCGGATCTTGGCGCGGATCGGATGGATGTCGGTTCCCGGCCTATCCGAAGACGATATTCTCGCCGCAACAGCAGCTTTCATGATCCCCCATCAGCATTCCGTGTTGGAGTTCGTGCAGGGGCTGCGCATGCAGGGCATTGCACTGGTGGACGAGTCACTGTTCGCCGGCCCGCGGGTCGATCCGGACGACCTTTCCCGAGCCGTCGCCGCGAAATTCGGTTTCGCCGAACCCCCTTCCGGACGCCGGCCCGAGCCGCCGGTCGGAAAATTTGCGCCGCCGCAGGAAGCACGAGCCGCTGCCCACCGCGACGACGACACCGCAGCTTCCGGCTACATCGAACTGTCGGAGCTCGAAGCCCATGTCATCCGAATGGTGGCGCACGGCCGGACCAACAAGGCGATCGGGAATGTGATCGGGCAGCGCCGGGTGCGGCCGGTGCTTCGCACGCTGTTCGGCAAGTTCGGCGTCAACAGCAAGATCGGTCTGGCACAGGAGGCGCAGCGTCACGGACTTCTCGACGACACACGCTCGGATTCGGAGTTCGAGAGGGATATCAAGCAGGCGATCGCCGCCGAATTATTCGACACCTACGGGATAGAGGTGCTGGGGCTGGACAAGCCGGGGATCACCTTCGAGACGGCCCTCGCCATAAAGTATGCGATCGTCGACGAAATAGACGAAGTACTGGGACTGAGCAGATTGGAGATATCCAACGATACCCGCCTCTCTATCCGGAAAGCGATCATAGACGAGCTCCCCGGCGGTCTGCCGATCCACTTCGACGCGTTGGTCGTATCGCCATTACAAGACGGTACCGTCGCTTGCGTGGCGAGCTCGCCGCAGGACAATGAAGTCTGCATGTTCCTGAACGAGAAATACTTCGCCAATGCCTCGTACTTCCAATATTTGTGGGATCAGAAGACGGAAGCACCGGCCGGGGAGCAACCACTCCTAGGGGCAATTACCGGAATTGCACCGTACGACGCCGTAAGACATGAAATGGCCCACCTCCGGGACCCCGGCGCCCGGGTGCCCGCTGTAAGCAAGCGAATGACGGAGATCATCCGAGATCATCAGAAATCCGGAGAATTGCCGACGACCAACGATTACGGGTACCTGTACGACGGACTCGCCGAAATGCGCCGTGCGGGCACGCTACCGTCGGATATTCGGTTCGACAGGAAATGGGAATACGGCGACGCCTTGCAAGCGGGAGCCTTCCCTTACCTGATGACATACTTCGATGAGTTGAAGGCCACATACCCCCCATTCGGTGATACTCAATTCAACGACTGGATGAAAAGACTGGTCAGATACAGTCGGGGCCGCAAGATGGCTACCGAAGAAGATTACCTGTATGCAGCCTTCAACGTATGGTTCGATAAATTCAGCGGGCAGAAGGAGGAATTCGATGCGTGGGTGCGGCAATTCGGAGTTGCGAAGGTCACCGTCGAAGAAGACGGAAAGACCGTCGAGAAAGTCGACGGAAAGGCACTTTACAACGCGTGGTTGAAACAGCTCGATGAGGACGAGATACGTCGCATGAAGGAAGGAGAGGAGTTCCGCAAGGCGGGCCCGATCGAGCCCACCCTGGGCGATGACGATGTATTCATCCCGTCGGAGGCGCTGGCCGAGGCGAACACTGCTCTCGGGTACGGCGAACCTGACGATTTCACACACCCGGCATATGCCCTTCAAGCACATTTCCGAGGTATCCCGGTCGCGCAGGTGTGGCAGGAAGCGGCCGATCGTGGCATCGTCGCGCATGCTCGGCCGGACAAACTCGAATCGGTCCCGGCGCCGTCCGGTTTCCGTGCAAGCCTGGCCCCGAATGGTTCAGTCAGCGCGTTGGCTCGAATGTGGCGGCAACTGGATCCCGAAAATCGTTCGGCCTACACGGCACCAACACTGAAATACACCGATCAGAACGGTGAGCAGCGTTCCGCATGGGATGAGCTCGCCCGGCTGGAGAGTGAACAGCGAGCCCACATGCTGGGCGTCGACCACGACAGCCACGAGGCAGGCGACGGAGAGTTCTCCGAATGGGACCACGCCCACCCCGATGAACTGGACCAGCAGATTCAGCGGGTCTGCGAGTTGGTCTGGCAGCGAACAGCGCTCCTGCACGAAATCCGCGACACATTGGTGGCACAGCGTGGTTTTGCCGCACTGTCGGGCGTCACCGAGTGGGCCGCCGCAGGCGCCGCTCCGGCATATCTGGACGTGGTCACCGTGCGTGCGCGGACAATGGACGCACTGTCTCGACACGACCTCGACGGCCAGGAACGCAACCGACTGTCGGCACTGCTGGAACTCATCGCCGGGGTAATGCCACAGTGCGCGGTCATCGACGCCGACTTGGCGCAGGCGCATGCGGCAGCGGAGAAACTGGCCGCAGACGAAGCTGCCACGATTGCGGACGGGTACCCGGTGGGCACGACCGCACGGTTCGTCGGCGGCGGCCGGATAGAACTGTTCACACCTCACGGCCGACCGACCGGCCTGGGAGACGCGCTGGCAGGCGTGGAGCAACGCGGCATACCGGTGATCACGCGGCGGGTACGGGTCGACCTGGCCGGCCGGGTACTGATCGAGGACGTACCGGAAACGGTGCGCACATCGACCGCACAACGCATCGACCGCTGGTGGCAGTTGTCCGCCCCCATCGACGAGGGGTCCAGCCAGGTGCGCGCGGCGAACGAGCCCGGTGAGCAGTCACAAGCCATCCAACCGGCCCCATGGCAGCGCGCCACCTCGATGACGGAACCACGTGCGGACCGTCCGGACTGGGGTGCCCGGATCGCCGCTGCCACGCACCAGCTCACAAAACTCGGTGAGAAGACGCGCTACTCGGCGATCACGAAGCCGGACCCGAACCAGATCTCCTCCTGGGCAGAGGGGAACCGACGCCGCGAACTGTATGCCCTGGAGATGTTGGACGACGCGGTACACACCGTCCGTATGCAGGCGGCGGCCGACGCGGCACTCCAGTGGCTGGAACAGCTGCCCGGGCATCGGATCGGACGCTGGGCCCGGCTCGAGGGCAGGACGCTCAGGGTACTGTCGCCATTCGCCGATCCCGAGCATTTCTTCACCCCGGCCGCACTGAATATGTTGTCGCAGTCCGGCATTCAGGTGGATTACCGGCACATTCGAGTCGACGCCGACGGCCACGTATCGACCACCGCCCTCGGTCCCGCCCAACGCACGCAGGACGCGGATCCCGCGACAGCCGACGACTCGGCCGCGCAGGTCGCCCGTGAACTGATCGACGAGATCGTCGGACATCTCGACCGGCTGTTGCGGCGTCGCGGAGTCATCGATCGCCCTACTCCCGAGGGAATCTCTCTCAGCGATCTACTCACCGAGAGGCAGCGCTTGGTCACAGAGCGCGAGCGGGCGCGAATCGCGCGGGCCCTCTGGCGTGCCGAGTTCGATCGATCGACTGCGGAACTCGCCAGGAGCCGAGCAGACGCGGAATCGGTGCGGGCAGCACATGCGGCAGCCGAGGCATACCGCACTCGATTCGAGCAGGAGTTCGAGCGGCTGGACGCGGAAATCGCACGGCTCACCCTGCTCGCCTTCAATGCTACCGACGCAACGGCCTCGGCCGAGGATGCCGACGACCTGGCACTGCGCATTCTCACGCAGGACGAGATCGCACAGTCCGACGTCGAAGACGCGCACTCCAGGACACTTCTGGACATGATGGACGCGGCCATCGCGCGACTCGAGACCGAGGAGGCCGACACGCCATCCGGGACCGTGGGACCGCCCGCCGCGACCCCATGGCAGCAGATTTCTCCCGCGCCCGCCGACAACCCGGCTGCGCATCCGGAAACTATGGCCCTCGAGCGACCCGATGCAGCCCGCGAAGGCAACAAACCCACCAAACCCGCACCCTCGCAAGGCATGGACGGCTCGGCGGCTCCACCGCTGAGCGTCCGGGATCCGCTCGACCCACGCAGCATGAAACCGGCGCCCCCATCCGCACCGGCCCCCGCCGTCGAGCCGGTCGTGGACGGCGGCGTGGTCGCAACCGTCGTACCGACCGACGTGCACAGCGCGGAAATATTCGGCATGGGTCGCTCGCCGATCCACAACACAGCGGTCTGTGTCGACCGTGCACTGCACGCTCTCGGGCTCGGCGACCAGCCGGTCGATGTCGGCCCCGACGGGGAACCGCGCTGGCCGGCCGGCACGGTCGGCAGTGTCACCGAAACCGAAACCTATTCCGCCGCAGTGGTTGCCGACGCTGCCGACCTGCTGGCCGTCGGCGTCGACGCCAAAGACGATGCCGCCCGGCCTTTCCCACGGTTCGGCAATGACGTACGCCCCGGCGAAGCCCTTCGGATGCGGAAAGCCTGGAACCACGAGACGGTGCACTACAGCCAAGCGCTGATCGCCGCCAAGGACAGCGTCATCGAGGCAGTGAAAGCGCTGATCCCGTGGCCGTTGCAGCGCAACGAAATCGACGTCACATTCCACCCCGAGTCCGGCACCTTCGACGCCCGCGTGCTGGCCGAGGACCCCGAGGCATTCGACGCACTGCCCACCCTCCTCGTGCAGGGCCGCTGCACCGTCGAGGGCGACCTCACGGTCGCCGTCGCGGCCATCCCCCACGGGCGCGCCGAGCCCTCGACCTCAGCACGCGACGAGTCAGGGATGGAAGCGGATCCGGCAGCCGCTACCCGGAGCCGCTCCGATGCAGCGGATCAGCCGCAAGCAGCCATCCGTACGGTCGAGGCGCAACTGCGGCGAGCACGCGTATTGCGCGATGACGAGGCGACTCGGCTCAACGAGACCCGGTTCAACCGCACGGACAAATCGCCGACGCAACTGATCCTTCCGAGTGGTCTCGCGAACGGCACGCCCGGCGAGCCTGCACCGAGTGCACCCATCGACCCAGCCGCGTTGACCCCTGGTTCGGCGCAACTGTGGCGCTGGCGACGCGAAATCGCCCAGGCGCGTACCGAATTGGCCGAATTGATCGGCGTCGATCCGGATCTGCTGACTCCGGAACGTTTGCGCGATGCGATGGAGATCACGCAGGACGCCCTGTGGATCATGCGCGCACACGATATCGAAGAGGTGAAACGCGCTGCCCGACCCACGGAATACGGACCATGGATCGGCCACTGGATCCGCCTACTCGCCGCCGAGCAGAACGCCCCGGCCCCGGCAGAAGACGCGCGATTGTGGCAGCGGCGCGCCGAACTCCAGGACCAGTTGCGTGCGGTGCTCGGGGTACCTACACCGACGAAGGTGCACGACTTCGATGCCGAGCAGCGGCCGCTGGACGATATCAAGCAGTTGGGCCGAACGCTGGAATCCCCGCAGATCGAACGTCTGGCCGCTGCTGCCGAGCTGTTCGAACTCGACACGCTCGTCCGCCGGGCCGACCAACACAATCGACTACAACTGCGACTGCACGGGCTTCGCACCGCTGCCGCGGATGGTAGCGCCGAGCTCGTTCCCGGATCCGCCGGACCCGTCCAGGTCACCCTGGCCACGGCCGCGCCACCACGTGAGCTCTTCCTGCGGAACTTCCCCGAAATCCCTGCCGAGCAAGCATTTTCCAGTATTGACGACCTCGTCCACGCCTTCACACTCGACGCTGGTGAAGCGCGGCTTGTCCGGGACGCCTACGACCTCGGACTGGAGTTGTTCGGCCCGTTCTATGCACGCATCGCCGACAGTATGCTGCCCACCTTGCGTACGCGTGCGGCCCGGAATCCAGCCTGGAAAGCCGGATTCGCGCAGCGGGACGGAAGCATCATCGCCGCCGCGGTGCGCGGCCGGGACCCACAGTTCTTCGCCATGTTCTGCAGGGAAATCGCGATCTCGCGCCTATTGACGGAAATGCTGGCCCAGGATTACGAGGCACAGACCCGGACTCGCCTCCCACTTGGTGCGTCCTTCCGGAAAGCACTTACCGACGAGCAGCAGGCAAAGGTTCCCGGAACGTTGTTGCGCTACACCGAATACCTGAGCGACCTCGGGATAGATATCGGAGTGCCCGGCAGCGCCTTCACCCTGGTGGACAACGGCCTCCGTGGTCGGGCCGAGGAGTTGCTGAAGCATATCTACGCCGCGACCGCGATCGATGGCGAATACGCGTTTCTGTCCATCGCCCCCGACGACCCACATCCGGAAAGCAAAACCGGCCACCTCTTCCACCTTCCTGCCGATGATTGGCAGGGAGGACCGGTCCCGTTCCTTCCCGACGACGAGATGCTCACCTTCCTCAGCAACGCGGCAATGTATGTGATGGAGCCTCTGAGCAATGGGCCCACCCCGTCGACCATCGCCATCACCGAACACGGGCTGGAGACCGGCCCCGATCCGACCTGGCCACGCCGGTTCTTCGCGGATCGTCGCGACGAGCGCTTGCTGCAACCCCGTGTCATCGAAGCGGTGAAGACCGCGATTCTCCTAGCTACAGCGCACTATGCGCAGACCGGTCGACCCGGCAACCCGCTTCCCTACCTTCGCCAGACTCGATCGGCACTGCTCCGGGATGGCAACACGGATCCACGATTCGCCCTGCTGGTGTCGGAACTCGGCGCGACGTGGGATGTTCAGCAGGCGCCCGTGCGCACTCGCTCACAACGCGAGACGCGGGTAGTGCACACGACACCCGGAGCGGAACTGTCGAATGCATCGGAAGCTGATGCACCGCAAGCAGATTCTGCGATTACAGACGGCTCCGCTACACCGCGCGCCCAGGACCGAACAGTGGTCACCGACGGCACACTGCGGAATCCGGACGACGCCACCGACGAGGCGAATAACGATGTCGGCAATGCCGGTGCCGGCGTAGCGAACGAACCCGCGAGGAAATCGATACCAGGTGATGCCAGCGGAGACGAGAAACCAGCGATGTCAGCCGAGGGCCTGCGGCAACTGATCATGGGTGGCGCCCAGGTCCCGCCGCCCACGGAAGTGACGCGACGACTCGAGTGGTTCCGGCGTACGGCAGCCGACGGTGACGAGGCGGTAGCTCGAATCCGCAACGGTATCGGCTGGGTACATCTGTGGCATCATCCGGCCAGTGGCCGCGCGGATGAGATCATCGGCGCCTTCCGGTCATTCACCGCATCCGCCTCGGTGAACCCTGTGCTGCGCGCGATGGGGCGACGGCTGACGCCAGAGCAGCGGATCGAGTTCGCCCGACGCGAGGTCACCGCCGAGGAAGTGTTCGCCGCCGGCCGAAGCATCGGCTGGCCGGACACGCCCCAATTCCGGACCGAGGCGCAAACCCTTGCGGCCCAGATCAACTGCATGGATTGGGCGTTCCGGCACGCGGCCGCCTCGACAGGGCCGGTCAAGCTGTACCGGAGACTCGACAGCCTCGAGCGAGTGTTCGGCCGACGCGACGGGCTCCTCGGCTTCCCGATGACAGACACCGGATTGATGGCCGCCTCCGTGCTGCCGGGGCGCCACGCCGACTTGCCCGTCCAAGTCATCATCTACGCGGACACGGGTGCGCAGCTGATCGATGTCGAATCGACATCGGTCATCGACGAGGGGCTGGCACGAACGCAGGAGGCAGCCGAACGAGAGATCCTGATTGCGCGGAGTTCGACACTCGTGCCGCTCTCCGAACCGACCGTGGAGAACGGCCTCATCACCTTCGAGGCCGAACTCACGTCGCGATCGGACGCCGGATTCGATACGAAGATCGCCGATACGGCGCGATCGCCGGCCGCGCACAAGGATGCGTTCACGCACCGGCCCCAACCACTGCCGCGACAGGCGCCGCAGCCCGATCCGCGGCTTACGCGTGCGGACGATGCGCGCACCGGCGCGATCGGTAGGCGCGGCGAGCAATTGTCCGCCGGAACCGGCGGACGCGGCACCGCGTCGGACGGTACGACACCGATCTTGCCGACCGGAGTCGATCGAACCGCCGGTGCGGAGAAATCCGGCACGGCTGCGTTCGTCACCCTCGACACCACCCTGGAGCCCGGCGCACCCGCACCCGCACCCTCACCTGACAACAACTGCGTACGACGCGTAGCACTCGCCGAACAAGCCGCCGGGCTTCCCGGTGCCACAGTCCCCAAGCTCGACAAAGCAGCCGGAGTCCCCCTCGAAAGCGAACCCGGCGACCCGGGAATCGAACACTATCTCGGTGGCCGCGAACTCCAGCAACTCCGCGAAATCGACCCCGCCGACCCGCACCACGAAATAACCGAGAAACTGCGCGAACTCGGGCCGGGCGCCCGCGCCATCGTCGTCCACGTCTTCGCCGAAGAAGACCACGACAACAGCATCGACGGAAAACCCGTCGGCGCCCACGCATTCCGTCTCGTCAACGCCGACGGCACCATCGAGGGCTTGCCCGAGAACGACCCCCGCACCGTCGAATGCGTCCTGGTCCTCGTCCTGGACGCCGACCACAACCAGCACACCATCGAAGGCGCCCGCACACGAGACCGGCAGCACCCCAACGTATGGATCGGACGATCCTCCGACCACGAGCCCGAGGATGCCCCCCGCCACCCGGGCCATTCATCGGACCGACCCCGCGCCGCGGAACTCTCCGGTCCACCGGCCGCAGGCGCGACACCGTGGACTGCCCGAACACCGGATCCGTCCGCGACGCAGTCACCCACCGAATCCCGGCACGACGACGCGGATCCCGGCTCTCCCGGACACAGCACCGCGGACGACGCATCCCCGCAACATCTCGAACGCACGGCGTTCCGCACGGCGCTCGACGTGGTGGGCGACGAGCGAGCCGCCCTCGAGATCACCGCGGATGCGTTCGCGCGGGTCGGTGACGGCGAGCCGGACGCACTCCTTGCCCTCGCTCATGATCTGGCGGTCGAACACCTCGCGTTCGCTCGGTTCCGCCAGGCGATGCTGGTCGCCCTGATGGCCGACACGCAGGTTCGCGCGTCCCGGTATCCCCGCGCACTGCACACAGCGACCAGGTCGCGGCTGGAGCAATGTCTGGACGATCTTCCCGCGCAGGAGCGCGACATCCTGTTGGCGAGGTTCCGGGAAGGACTGCCCCGCGGTGAAGCCGCGCAGAGGCTGAACCTGGGCAAAACCGCACGCGGAGTGGAGGTCCGCGCTCTGCGCCGACTCGCGAAACTGATCGCCGAAGCAGCGGAAGCCGACACCGCCGCGAACGGCGTCACCAGCGAACGGGAGGACCCGATCCCCGGCCTGCTGCCGAAAGGGGAGTACCGGTACCGAGGCGGGGATTCGGGCCAGGATATGCCCGACGAGATTGCCCGCGCGCTCGTCGCGCAAGCCATACGCCGCAGATCGACGGCCTTGGCCGGAAAGAACCACGAGAATGTGGTCGTCGCCGACGGCCAATTCATGGTGCGCTTCCCCAAACGCGGCAGCAAGGACATCAGGCTCCTCGTCGAGTCGCGCGTGCTCGAACTGTACGCGAAAAAGGGTGTGCCCACGCCACGTGTTTACGCGGTGGTCGACGGTGTCACCATGCCCGACGGCACTGTTGTCGACGGGGTCCAGATCTACGGATTCAGGCAAGCGGCCGGAACGGTGGCCGACCAGCCGATAGTCTGGATCGACAAGGTGATCGACGCAGTCCGGATACTGCACAACAGTTCACCGAAGATACAAGGGGATCGTGCAGAATTTCTCCGGCGCATGATCGCCGAAGAAATGGCCACCTTCGCTTCGGCACTGCCTGAACTCCGCAACCGATTCCAGCAACTGGGAGTACCCGACAACCCTTTCGAACCCGTCATTCGACTGGCACGGAGACTCGGACCGACCGTGTTCACCCTCATACATGCCGACGCGCACCTCGGAAATCTTCTACAAGAATCCGATGACATCGTCACGACAGTCGACCACGAGTCGACCAGGCCCGGCGATCCGGCTTTCGACTGGGTCCGCATGCATTTTCTCACGCCACGCCCGAATTTCCGAGAAGCACTGCTGGAGAAGGTGCACATCGACAGCGATTTATTCTACACCTATTCCCTCTTCCTGGATATCCAGAGAATCATTCACGATGTCATCGAATTGACTCGTTCGGCCAGGTTCGGACTGCTCACCCCCGAGCAGATCGAATTCGTGCGATCCGAATTGCCGGATGCCTTCGACCGGCCGGGCCGAGAGTGGCGCCACCGGTCGAGTGTGACCAGCGGGCGGCTCTTTCGAACTCTGGGGGTGTGGGATCCCGCACCAGCGCAGGAAACCGGCACCGGCATGCCGCCGATCTCGACCATCGACGACGACACGTCAGCGGCGACAGCGCCCGCCGACTCACCCGTCACGGAACCTTCCGCTTCGGCGGCACCGATGACAGGCACTCCTGTCATACCGGATCTCTCCGGCGCCACACGCTCGGAACTCGAGGCCTGGGCCGCAGGTGTGGCCGTCGAGGATGCCTGGCGAATCCTGGCCGACCTGCGCGCGACCGCCACGGACCGGCTCGCTGCGGTCCGCCGCGGCGAAACACCTCCGACCGCGGACCTGACCGGCCCAGCCCTGATGATCAACGCGCTGATCACGAGGTTGTGCTGGCGATTCGACGAACAGGTCTCCTATCTCGTCCACCCCGAAATCATGGGACTGCTCAACGAGGCGACGCTGTCGGAGGTGGCGCGCCATCTCGCGGCCTGGGCGCCCGCCGTCCGTGAGATGTGTGCCGGGACGCAGGTGGTGATCGACACCGTCGCAGCCACCTCTGTCGGCGGCTCGGCATCTTATCCCCTGCATTCGATGCTCGCGCCGCTCGAGCAGCTGGCCTCGAACGTGGAGCAGCTCGTGCAATTCCTGCGCGGCACCGAAGATCCCACCGGCCCGAAGGGCCGCACCTCGATCGAATCCACGTCCGAAGATCTGATATCGGCTGTCGCCGGGTCGATGTCGACGACGACGAGACGAGAATTGAACTACTGGTACGACCTGGCCGACACCATTCTGCGCGCGCGATCGCCGCGGCCGAGCCGCCCGCACCGTGCGGACGCTCCCACCGCGACGACCGCCGAGCCGACCAGCGGCGTTGCACCCGAACTGCCCGGACCTTTGCCAACCGAAGCGGAGGCCACGGACCGGCCCGAACGGCCACGGCGGGCGCGCAACCAGATGCGGGACACGGGAACGGAATTCGCCTTCGGTCCCGCCGGGCCTGGGGCCCACCGACCACCGGACACCGGGTCCGAAGCGCCCGACCACACGGCGGATACCCCCGGTGATTCGGCACACGATCCGGATGATGTTCGCAAACCGGATGAGATGCCGAGCCTGAACAAGGTGCTCAGCCCGGACGAGCGGGCGGCGGAGGTGGCCGCGACGATTCGGGCGATTCTCGCCGTGGCCCCCGAATCGTTCTGGTACCTCCGGAAAATTCCGATACAACCTGCGCCGGGGAAGGCGTTCGGCCCGGATTGGGTGAGTAATCGAGCCGAGTGGTTCAAAAACCTCTTCTCGCACGATACCGAGAAGCTGCGGGACGTGGAGCTGACCGAGAAAGACCTCCTGGAACTGGCCCGATTGATCGAGCGTGCCCCCGTGTATCTGACGCTCACCCTGCTCGTCGCGACGGGATTGACCGTCGATCAGCTGGTGCGCGGGGGCAAGGTGAGCTTTTCCTCGCTGTTCATCCGGCAGGAGAAAATCGCGAGCAACGGCGAGACGGTCATAGTCTGGAAATTCCGGACCATGCCCATGGACACCGAGGAGGGGCCCACCGGCTCCGCCAATGACGACCAGATCACTCCTGGTGCCCAATTCTTGCGCGATACCTCGCTCGACGAACTGCCACAGCTCCGCGCGATCGCCCGCGGCGATATGGAGTATTTCGCGGGCAGGCCGATGTTGGACGGCGACGTCGATCTCATGCGCGGGCTGGTGGACAAGAAGCTCCTGACGGCCGAACAGTTCGCGTTCTGGGACCGATTCCGGAAGAACGACCTGTGGTCGGCGCTGCATTTCCCGGGCTGCCGGGGACTCGAACGCCAGAGCGACGAATATCTGTACACCCGGTACCTGTGCGCGTACCTGTGGTGGTTGATCGGCAGCCGGGCATCCGAGGAATACATGATGCGGATCATCGACCGCTATCTGGTCAGCACCGTCCTGCGGGAAGCCCCGAACCTGGTGCTGGGCACCGCGGCGGAGATCCTCGACGGTATCGCCGGAATCCTGCCCGGCGAATCCGGGCGAAGCCTGTTGAGTGCGGCGCAGCGCCTCGCCGGAACCCCCGCCCGCCACGCGGCGAAGGCGATCCGCGCGGCAGCGGGCTTCGCGGCAGACCTCGTGTATCCGTCCGCTCCGGCCCGGTCGGGCCACCTGCCGATCAATCATTGCGTCCCCCGCGCCATCACCCGACTCATCGACCGACAAGGAGCCGTCGCCGAACAGTTCCACCTCGCCGACGACTGGGCCGAAGGCGTGTCCTGGAAAGACCTCGAAGACGCCGGAACCTTCCACGGCAACCAACCCGACCGAATCCCCCACGACGAGAACCACTCCGGCCACACCGCACTCGTCGAGGCCATGATCGCCCGAGCAGACGGGAGCCCCGACGGCACCACCATCACCACACTCATCCTCGAACAACGCGGCACCACCACCGACCGGCACGGCATCGGCGGACACGCCTACACCCTCACCTACCACGGCGAAAACACCGACGGCACACACCAATTCGACATCGACGGCCAACCCATCACCTACCTGCACACCACCCACGGCCACGCACAATTCCGCACCCGAACCGGCGAACACACAACCCTCCCCCAACTGGCCGGGACCACCCACCGGGAAACCACGAACCTCTGGACACTCACCTACCACCGCACACCCCACATGCGGCAGAACAACACGCCCGGCCAGCTCCTCCACCTCCCCGGCGCGACACCCAACTCACCACCACCCGAAGAACTCCGCTTCGGCGCCGATTCCCGCCCCGAAGGCGAGAACCACCGCCCCGGCGAGGGCCCATCCGGGCACGGCCCGCCAACCCCACCCACGGCCGACAACCAGCACGAGAACACCGGCGACGATGGCTCCGGCCGAGCCGCATCCGTGGGCGGGCGGGCCACCACCGAACCGGCCGTCACCGAGGCACAGGCCCATGCGCTGCTGGAGCGGACCCGGGAGCGGGCGCCGGATTACCTGGACGGTGCGGTTGGGCTGTGGCTGCTGCCGGATCCGCGTCCAGGGCACTCCGGGCAGGTCCGTGTCAGGCGAAGCCGAGACCATATCGCCACGCCCGACCTCGTCACCACCCTGCTCGAGGTCGTCCCCGGGCCGGGCACCAATATTGCCGATGCGCTGGAAAACACCGGGCCGAGTGGTCACCGCACACGGCGGACGCTGTACGTCGAGGACGATGTCAGCGTCGAGGAACACGTCCCCGGACGAGGGCTGACGATCGCCGACCTCGTGGACGACGACATGACGTTCCTCGCCGACGACGCCGATGAACTGTTCGACCAACTCGTCCCGGCCGACGCGCCGCCTCCACCGGCGTCGGCGCCGACACGTGCCCAGTGGGAGCAGCACGTCCGCCGCGCGCTTCGCCTCGCGGAGGCGCAGATCGAATGTCTCGGACCGGGATCGGGATTTCTCGAGCTGCCGCAGCTGTACCGCACCTTCCGGCAACGCCCCCCGGTCGCCGGTGATGATCAGCCCGAACGGCTGCACCCGGCGGTGATACTCGGCAGCCTGACGCGCACGCCGGATGGCGAGCTGGTGTCGCCGAGCCGGGAGTTGACGGAATCCGGGCCGCTGGAGTGGGTGTACGCCGCATTCATCGTCCGCAACCCGTGGCCACCCAGGGTGCGCGAGCAGGTGCAGCTGTGGTGCCACAACCGCGTCGAGCGGTTGCGCGGCCGAGCCGGGCTGGCGGACTTTCAATGCTATGTCTTGCTCGAGGCACGAATCGCCGCCATCGACCAGGCTTTCCAATCGCCGCGCGATCTCACCGACAGCACCGTCCGGCCCCCAGAACTACTTGTGGCGTTCCGGCGGAATCTCGAGTTGGTCCGCGCCGCTGGTTTGCTGGAGGAGATGCCCGATCCGGCATTCCAGATGTTGCTCGACGAATTCTCGCGCCTCAACGCCCGCGAGTGGGCGTCGGAACAGGAACATCTCACGATTGGACACGAACCCGGCGAGCCGCTGGGCGGAAGTCTCACGACGACGGCTCGTGCGTTGCTGGAGGATCCGGCAACCGGCCGGACGAAGTTGAACGCACTGAACGGCACCCAGTACTGGTACCAGCGGCCGCACCGCCTGGAAGTGGCCGAGGCCCGCTACGAATTCGTCGACTCCGACGTCGGCGTGGTGGCGCGGCTGCGCATCCGCGCCGTGGTGATGATCGGCCGGGCGGAATTCGGCGATGTGGACATCCGCTTCGACCTCGACGCCGCCGGGACTGTCACCGCATACGTCGATCCCGGCCCGCCGTCGGAGTTCGTTCCCCTGTACCAGCCTCGTCTGGACAGCGCGAAGCGAGGCTCGTTCCTCGACATGGTGCGCCACTTCGTACGCGAAGCGGGTGCGGATGTGCTGCGTATGAAAATTGCCGACGACCCGGCGAGCCCCGCCGTGAACCAGCTTCACCCGATGCTGCAGGCAGGATTGACGCCGGTCGTCGACGCACCGCTGTGGCTGAGCGAACCGTGCCGGGCCGTGCCGAGCGCGCCGGCCCCGGCCGAGTCACGCATCGCTCGACGGCTCAGCGGCCTTCCGGTCGTCGAGGTGCTCGAACAGGTGAAGGCCACCGACCCGGACGAGTACGAAAACCAGTGCGGCGTCTGGCACCTGCCGCTCTCACCCGAGACCGGCTCGGCCGGCCCGAAGGTGACGGTCCGGGTGTATCTCCCCGATGCCGAGCAGCTGAACTTCGATCTGGACGGGCTGGCGCTGTCGGCGGAGGACTCCTCGAACCAGTTTCACGCGGCCGGGGTACAGGGCCCGCGGCTGCTGTTCGACTCCCTGGCACCGCGCTACACTGCGGATTTCCGCACCCAGGTCACGATTCACGAGTTCGTGCCGGGCAAGGTTCCGGAGTCGAAGGACGGGTGGAAATCCCTGACCGAGGAGGTCTTCCCCGAGCTGTATCGGCTGCACAATGTGCCGATCCCCGCCGGTCCGACCACCACGCAACAGCATTGGGACGCAACCCAACAGCGCCGGATCCGCGACCTGGAACACAACGACGTCGACCACAGGCTGGACGCGCTGATCGGCGGGGTGCCCCTGTCCACCACGTGGATGCCGCTGGCCGCGGATGCGACGGCGAGCCGGATGGGGTTCTGCCACGGCAACCCGCGCCGGCGCAAGATGCGGCGCGGTGCGGACCACCGCATCGGATTCACCGACGCCAAATCCTCGCAATATGCCCCGATCGCCTGGGACTGGGCCCGGTACTACCTCGGGAACGACTGGCTGGTCCCGGGCCGGCCGGTCCCCGAGGACTGGCTCGACGACGGCGTGCACGATCAGATCGAAGCGTGGATCAGGGATATGCTCACCGCCCACTACGCGCCCGAAGCGGCCACCGACTTCGACCGCTACGTGCTGTTGGAGGCGCGGAAGTCGGTCGTCGGCGACGCGTATCGGCTGCCCAAGAAGATCGCCGCGAAAATGGTGACGGTCGAGGAGGTCCTGCCCGCCTTCTACCGCAATATCGTTCGCGTCTGCAGAGCCGCGGGCGTGACCCCGCCCTTCGATCAGACGCGGGTCGAGCAACTGCTGCTGGAATGGACGGAGCGCGAACTGGACCTGCCGGACGCGGCAGCCGCCACCGCAACCGCCGCCGAGGTCCGTACCGCACCCACCGCGACGGCACCCCAGCCCGAGTGGGCGCGACGACTGTTCCGGGTCTTCCGGCGTTCCGGTACTTCCTTGGGGCCCAAGCAGATGCGGGACTTCCTGGACGGTATCCGGCGCTGGGACGGGCCACCGCGGCTGGAGCCCGCGCGGGTCCGCATCGAGTATCCGAGCCAGGGCGGCGTTTCCGCCCGGATGCGCATCGATGCCGTCGTCATGGACGGCACCCGCGAATACGGCGATGTGCAGATCACGCTGGATCTGGACGACTCCGGCAGAATCACCGCCACCTGCCACCGCGCCGACAAGTACACCCCGATCGATCACCTGGCGCTCGACTTCGCCCGCGCGGCGGGTGCCGACCGGCTCCGGATGGAGGTCACCGACGGGCCGGGCGCGGCCCGAGCCGGATTCGAGTGGGACGAGAAGCATCTCGATGCCATCCGGGTGGCAGTCGGTGAGGTGCTGAGTTCGCTCGAGCACGGTGATGCCCAGGTGCCGGTGAGCATCGGCGAGTGCAGCAGCCGACTGCGCGCGGGTGATCTCCCGACACCGCGAGAGTTGCTCGACGCCGGGGTGGATCTCGATGACGTCGCCAACCGTCTCGGCCCCCTCCCCGCATCGTGGTGGGGCACTGTCGAAGTGACCCGCGCGTCCGACGCGGGGGGCGCCGTGTGGCGCGATCCCGGACTGCCGCAGACCGAACCGCCCGCCGAGCAACCGCCAGTCCCCGCGGCGTTCGACCTCGAGATCCAGAACCACGGCGACCTGGATCGGGAAACGGCCAAGTCCTTCGCCAGGATGCTGCTGCGTGCCGGGCTCCGCCCTCCGGACCTGTGGGGAAACAACAAGATGGTGTGGTTCGACCGGGACGACCACGGTGATCGGGTCGTCATCTCCCGGATGCTGCCGACGACCGCTGTGGCGAAGGATCTGACCATCAATCCCCGTCGGCAGGATGGCGTCAGCCGCTTCTTCCATCACCTCGCGTTCGCCCCGGACCAGGCCAAGGAGCTTGCCGCGGAGGAGGCCGCCGCCCCGGAGAAATTGTTCGAGTACGGGCCCTACCAGATAGAACAGTACGTCGGTGTGCGAACCCCGGAGCCGACCGATCCGGACTACGAAACGATCGTGGACCGGATGTTCGCGGTGAAGCGCCGGATGCTGGAAATGGCGGTTCCCGCGGACGCGACGAAGCGGTCGGTCACCGAACATCTGCATCTGTACCTGGACATCCAGCGGCGCGATTATCGCAAGCGCGCGCCCTGGCTGGACTCGCTCATCCAGCTTGCGCCACATCAGGTCTGGTCGCCGGACACCGACGACGAGGTGTGGCGACCGAGCCTCAACCACAACGATATGACCCTGGACAATGTACGCGTCGACGAGGACGGCACGATCCGGTTCATCGATTGGGACAACGCGGCGATCGGCCACCCGCTGTGGGACTACGTGACGATGCTCTGGACGAACTGGCCGCCGGACCGTGCCGAGGTCATCGAGAACAAGATCAGGGACGAGGTCCGCGATCTCGAGGCCCACGGTCTCATCGGCGCGGGCGCCGAGGCGGAGCTGGACCGGCTGCTCACGATGGCGGCCCTCGACTCGCTCTACGCCGACTCCCGCCACTTCGTCGAACGTATCGCGAGAGATCCCGGCAAGCTCGACACGTTGGCCGGGCGGTTCTACTCCGATTATCGGCGGCTGTGCCGTCTGCTCGACTGGCAGCCGCAGTCGCCGGAGGTGGTCCGGGGGCTGCTGCGGCAGGACGCGGACGCGCTGCGCGTGGGGCAGGGAGCACAGCCGCTGCCCGGAGAGCCTGCCGTGCGCGCGGGTCCGCCGGGGAAAGCGCGTCCGAAGCCGGTGCTACCGGCCGACGAACTCCCCGATGACGCGGAACTGCGCGCCGTCGTCACCGGCCTGCTGGCGCAGCAGTACGGTCCGCTCGAGCTCGCCGTGCGGCCGACCGCCGCGAAATACACCGGCGACGCGGAGAACCGGCGCCTGACCGTATCGGCGACGATCGTCGCGGGACTCCCCTCCGACCGCGACGAACCGGGCGATATGCGGTTCCATCTCCGTCGCGACGAGAACGGCCGTGTCACAGTGACATTCGACCATCTCTTCGTCGACGAGTCCGTCGCCGAAGATTTCGCGCAGCATTTCCTGCCGCGGCTGCGCCGCGCGATCGGCGCCGGTGGCCGGATCGTCGTCCCTGTCCACGGCCGGGCGGGCTTCCGCATCGCCGCGCAGCACGGCCTGCGGCTGGATCCGGCGCCGGACCATCTGGCCGAATCGCGGGAAAGCACTGCCGCCCTGCTGAACTCGTGCGATCTGCGGGTCGTGGCCGATCCGATGCTCGACCGATTCGATCGACCGGCCGAGGCACGGCCCACCTTCCCCGAGCTGGCGGCGTATCTCGAGCAGTCGCCGGACCAGTGGCCGGACGAGCACCAGTGGTGGGGTGTGCTCGACGGAGTGGACGCGGACGAGGCGCCTGCGGGCACGCCCGGCCCGGCACCCCAGCAGGCGCCCACCGCGACTCCCCGGCCGAAACCCCGTGCGGCACGGCAGGATACCGATACCGACGATCCGCCACTCCCTGGACCGCAGGTCGAATTCATCGCCGCCCTGGTGCGCAACCGGGCCTCGTTCGCCGGAAATCATCACGGGGTGTGGGACATCACGATGCCGAACGGCCGCCATGTCGTCATCCGGGTGGCCATCGATACGCCGAACCCCAATTTCGACCCGCGGATCGGCCTGGTCTTCGGGGAGCAGAAGGCGGTGAAGCTGTTCCGGATGGCCGGTGTCCGGGTGCCGAAGCTGCTCCACGTCGGCACGCAGGACACCTACCCGGAGAATTTCCTGATCCATGAGTATCTGGACGGCAGCCATCCCACCGCAGACCGCCCCTGGCCGCCCCTGGCCGACCCGGACGGCAGCGATCCCGCCCCGAACCAAGCCTGGCGACACCTGGCCGAGGCCGTATTCACCGAACTCGATCGGGTCCACGCGCTGCACGCGCAGGACTGGGGCGACACCGAACACGTCCGGACGCTGCCCAACCGTGCCGCATGGGAGCAGGGACTCGTGCGCGAGGTGGCCCGGATCCCGCTCGAGTACGACCGGAAACATCCGCGCGACCCCGAAGACTGGACCGACCGATTGCACGGCGAACTCGGCATGCCCGGCCTGCACGAGATCTTCACCGTCCGGCCCGACTCCCCCGACGACGTGCGACTCGGTGTCCTGCACGGTGATCCGACGTTCGGCAACATCATGTGCCTGGGCCCCGGCAGAGATCGGATCGCGCTCCTGGATCTGGAGCTGTCGCAACCGGGTTCGCCGGTGTGGGATTACGTCGCGTTCGCCACCCGGAACCCGTGGCCCGCCGATGTCCGCAGCGACGTGGAGGACTGGTGCCGCCGCCGGTTGCGGGAGAACTACGGCGAGAACGCCGTCGCGGACTTCGACCGGTATCTGGTGCTGGAGGCGTGGAAGTCCGCCGCGGGCGACAGCTTCCGGCTGCCGCTGTTGGTCGCCGCCGGTCGGATGTCGGTCGAGGACGCGGCGAAAGCATTGCACCGCAACCTGGCTCGGGTATTCGGGGTGGCGGGACTGCCGATGCCGTCGCTGCGAGAGATCCAGAGTCGTATCGAACAGTGGGCGCGTCGGCTGGTACGGCTGCACGATCAGGAGTCCGCCGAGCCTGGACCGGTCGAGCACGGTGCCGAGACGGCGACCACGACCCGCACATCGCCACAGCGGTCGATACACGACCTGTTGTCGATCGACGACGACGAGGGTGACGCGGAGGAGGATCTGTGGGACGCCCTGGTCGGCATGCAGCGCGCCGACGGGCCCGCCCGGCTGGAACCGGTGCAGGCCGTGTTCGAGCCTCTCGAAGATGCGGACACCGGCATCGCCCGCCGCATCCGGATGCGCACCGTGCTGATGGACGGCCCCCGCGAATTCGGTGTGGTGCCGATGGTTTTCGAACTCGACGAGACGGGCCTGGTCACCGCCCGCCCGGAACTCACCGCCGACCTCGACCGGCTCGCCGGCGAATACGGCGGACCCTACCTGCTCGGCGTCGCCGAGGACCTGGCCCGTCGAATGGGCGCCGACGCGATCTCGATCGAGGTCACCGGCACAGAGAGTGTGCGGGCGGTACAGCACGGATACGGCTGGGACTCCCATCCGGGCAGGAAGGCCGAGTCCACCGCCTCCGTGCACGCCACCATCCGCGCGCAGGCGCCCGAGGGCGCAACTTCCGCGGAGTCGCCGGGGCCGCTCCCGGCGACTCCGCAGGAGTTGCGCCGCCGGACCGGACCGGGAGTGCTGCGCGCCGCCCGGTGGTGGGCGAGCAAGGATCTCACCGATCGCGCGGCGCAACGCCGCACGCCGGGCGAACAGGGACCGGTCCCGCCGCCGACACCGCTCGAATGTCGCACGGCCACACGACATCCGAGCGGCGAGGAATTCCTTCCCGACGCCACCGAGGCGGCCGGGGACGGCCGCATGACACCCGAACAGGTGCTCCAGATCTCGGTGACGACCGCGATGGAGGCGCCGCACGCCCGGGGTCACTACACGCATGTCTGGTGTGTCACCGACAGCGAAGGAAGGACGTGGAAGGTGCGACTCGTCGTCGCCGAGCCCGGCGACAAGGACCTGGCAGCCAATCCCACTCATCCCAAACTCCTTGCCGGAGACCGGGATTTCCACGCCATCGCGCTGACCGAGGACAGCGGCGAGGACCTGGCCCGCCACGGCGGCGTCAATGTCCCGGAGAAGATGGCCCAATGGGGCAGTCTCTCGGACGGCCGGGGTGTCAGTTCGATTCGCCACATGGGGCCGGGGCGCATTCCCTCGACCCGAGACCATGATCGGTTCGACACCCTGGCCGCCGTATTGCGGCAGCTACGGCAGATGCAATCGGTCGAGCTTCCCCCCGAACTCGCCGCGCGCACCGTGCCCGAACACGAGCAGCTGTTCCGCAGTATGCAGCGGATCAAATACGAACAGCGCCACCCGTTCCTGGACGCGCTGCGGATACCGATGCCGAACGAGATATCCGTGCCGGGCGACACCACCTGGCCCGAGTCCGGCCTGAGCCACGGCAACGTGACCTTCCGCAACACGTGGCTGCAGCCGGACGGCGAAGTGGCACTGGACAACTGGAATCTCACCGGCGTCCGCCACAAGCTGTGGGACTACGTGACCATCTTCTGGAATCCCTGGCGGAAGGATGATCTCGGCGAAGTGACCCGCATGGTCGAAGCCGAAATCGAGGACCAGTACGGCGAAGACGGCAAGGCCGAGTTCCGGCGGCTGCGCGCGATCGCCGCCCTCGACTCGCTCTACAGCGACTTCGAAACCTTCGCGCAGAAGATCCGCAGGGACTCCCGCCAGGCCGAAGCGCTGACCGAGCGCTACTACTCCGACTACCGCACGCTGTGGGAATACGCCGAACGCGTCGGGCTGTGGCCGTCGCGCGGTGCGGAAGCGTTGCCCTTCGAGCAGGTTCGCGACCTCATGATGCATGCGGCGAATCCGAGCCTGTATCCGCGGTCCGCCCTGCTCGAGGCCGACCTGGACACGAGTGGGCTACCGGAGCCGGCGCCGCAGGATCAGGCGGCGCCCGCTGCGGACCTGTCGCGCGTTCCGGCCATCCCGGAGCTCGCGAACCTCCGACCCGAGGAACTTCTGCCGAGACTGTCCGGACTCCAGCAGCGGTTCGGCTCCGGCATCGAACTGGTGCTCAACCGTGTCGAACATGTACGCACCGGCGAGGTCGGTTACGTATCCGGGGTACGGATTCGCGGCGTGTTCGTCACCCGCAACGGCACACCGGCCGAGGTGGGCGATCTGGACCTGAGCATCGAATGGGACGACGACGACCGGCTCGTCGCCCGATTCGACAACCTGTGGATCGAACCGTGGCACGACCGCACCGGATGCAGCGACGACGTCCTTCCGACGCTGCGCGACTACCTCTTCCAGCGCTGCGAGGTGGAAGAGATCAGCATGACGGTTCGTGGTCAGCGCGGAGCCGCGACCGCGATCAAGCTCGGGGTCGACTGGGACGGCCGGGCCGATCCGGCCCGCCTCCGCGAGTGCATGCGGGCGCTGGCCCAGCGTATCCGCGCCCACCTCACACTGAACCCGGATCTGGTGGTCACCCCCGCACTGCGCGAACTACTCGGCGAGCTCGACTTCCCGAGGAACGGCCGCTACCCGACCCCCGCCGAGATAGCCGACCGCATGCCGACGAAGCCGAGGAAGTTGAACGCGGACATCTTCTTCGAAGGGTTCGCCTGGAAGGGCGTACTGGTTCGGTAGCGCCCCTGAACACGCGGTATCGCCGTCGGCGATCACTTACCGGAGAGATCCAGCGGTCCGCCGATGATCAGGCTCGCGACGATGGACCCGTCCGGATTCCGGTCGCCGTGCACGAAAACCGAATAACCGGCGGCGATATCGGATATCCGACCACCGCCCAGCGCCAGCACCTCGGTGGTCGGGGTGCTGTGCACGACGACGGTCCCGCCGAGTATCGCCTGGACGGTCAGGGTCGTGCCGTCGGTGGCGGTGACCGTTCCGAACGTTATGCCGCGGTTCGCCGCGGGCGCGGCCGCCGCGGGTGCAGCGGCCGTGGTACTCGCCACCGGACCCGCCGACGCGGAAGGATGGTTGTCGCTGCGCAGGCAGGACGACAGCACGGCCAGCACCAGCAACAGGCACAATCCGATGACGACGAGCGACGAGGCCGACAACTCGCGCAATCGCCGGCGCACGACGGCCCACGGTTCCGGCGGCGGAGGAATCTCCTCGTGGCGGACCGGCTCCGGAGCAGCGATACGTTCGGGCAGATGGGACCACGGGCTGCTCAGCTGCCTCATAACCGGAGATTAGGCGGAGTCGCGCCGGACCGCGAGAGACCTATCCTCACCCCCGGGGACGGATCCGGAGACGGCTCCGCCCGCGTCGTAGCCGGTTGTAGCTGCCACCGACGCGAGCACAGCTGTTCTTTCGTATGCTGAGTGATAGCGAATGGGGAGGGGCGTCGGTGCTGGACCGGATGGTCCAGGGATGGAGGAAGGTCCTCGCGGATGGACGGTCGCGAGGTTGCCGACACGGCGCGGAACTGGTCGGCAGCTCTGATCGATTGCGGTGGCGTGCCGACCTCTGTGCAACACGACATCCGCCGGTTGACGGCACGATGGATCGTCGAACTGGAAGCCGCCTTGTCGGCCGAATCGTTCGACCCGTCGCCCGCGTACCGGATCGGGGGCGAAATGGTGCGGTCCAAGCTGACGGGCCCCGACATGATGGGCCCGACCGCCGCCGCTCTGACCAGTTTGCTGGAGCGGTCACAGCAGCCCGATCGCGTACCGCGGTTCGGGCTGCTGCTGGGCGAGCTGGGCCGCGGCTACGCCACCGAACTGTCGAAGATCTACACCCGGAGCCAGGAGGCTGCCGACCAACGCTTCCGCGTGTTGTTCGACAACGCCGCGGTGGCCATCGCGCTCTACGACAGCAACGGCATCACCCTCGAAGCCAATCCCACCACGGCTCGGATGGTCGGGATGAACCCGGAGGACCTGCCGGGGGTGGCCGGTCTGGACCTGATGCACCCCGAGGACCGCGACAAACTCCGTCAGGTGGTCGTCGAGCTGTACCAGCGCAGACAGGGCACCGTGCATTTCGAAGGTCGCTTCTGCCGCCCGGACGGCACCGTCTGCTGGGGTGCGTGGACGATGACGCTGGTGCGCGGCGCGGGCGGACGTGACCTGCGCCTGCTGGCCGTCGGGGAGGACATCACCGAGCGACGGGCCATGCAGGAGAAACTGTGGTGGCAGGCCCGTCACGACCCGCTGACCGGTTTACCGAATCGGCATTGCCTGCTCGAGCAGTTGGAGACCATCGTCGCGGAGGCTCACCCCGCTGACCAGATCGGCTTGTGCTTTCTCGATCTCGACGAGTTCAAGCTGATCAACGACCGCTACGGCCACCGCACGGGAGACAGCGTGCTGGCCGAGATCGGCCGTCGGCTCGACGCGGCCCTGACCTCGCCGAAGATAACGCTGACCCGCATCGGAGGAGACGAGTTCGTCGGGCTGCTCGCGCCGCCCTGCGATGAGGAGACGGCCCACGCGGCCGCCGAAACCATGCTCGAGACGCTGCGAGAGCCGATTTCGGTCGGTCTCAGCGATCCGCTGTCGATATCGGCCAGTATCGGCGCCGTGGTCACCTCGGTGGTCGGGGCGAATGCCGAAAAGCTGCTGGACGATGCCGACACCGGCCTGTACCACGCCAAGGCCGCCGGCCGCGGCACCTGGGTGCTGCACCGCACCGACGAGTACCCCGAGACCGGGCAGTAGGCCCGCCGCCGACCGGGAACGAAGCAAACTCGGTGTCCCCGAGGCGATCCCGGTGGCCGCCCGGACAAGCACGGAAACTTGGCCGGTCGGCTCATGATCGGTAGATTTGACGTCCTATGCCCGGGGCGGGAGCGTGCCGCCGTCCGACACCACGAGATTCCGGGAAGCCTATGCGACAGTCCAGCGAAGTCGATCTGCCCACTCGGATCTCCTACGGGGAGTTCGGCGAACGCTTCGTCGCGCATGCGGTGACGCCCGCGCGCATCGAGGCGGCCGTATCCAGTCTGGCCGGGCGGATCGAGATGGGGCCGTTCGCCGTCGGACCGGGCAAGCTCGCACGGGTGTGGGTCCGGGGTGATATCGGAACCCCGACGATCACCCGCACCGGGTCGGAAGTCGTCTTCGCAGTGCGCATTCCGGTGCAGCTGGAGCTGACCGTCACGCTGGGCGGACGGGAACTGCAATTGGCGGCGGCGGTCGACATCAACCTGACACTGCACGCGCGCACCGCCGACCCGCTGCTGGTGGTCATCGATATCCCGCCGGTCACCAAACGAGACGTCAGCCCGCCGATCATCCGGGCCGGCGCCGTCGACGCCGAGGCCGAAGTACTCCTGGAACCGACCGCGAAAATGGTCCGCAAAGAGGTCGCCGACCGGCTCAACGTCCTGCTCGGCCAGCCCCAGGCCCGGCGGGCCCGAATATTCGACATCGAGGCGATCACCGCGGGCGAGTCCGCCGAACACACGGATCTCACGAACGTCGACTGGATCGATTACGCGGAGTTCGGCCGCCGCTTCCTGCCGCGCATCGTGACGCCCGCGCGGGTGCGCGCGGTGGCCGAGAGCCTGTCGGGACGGGTGATCGAAGTGGATTCGATGCGCACCGGCCCGCGCGACGCGGCCGAGGTGACGGCCCGGGGCGTCATCCGATTGCCCCGGGTCACCGAGCGAGCCGACGCGGACACGGTCGCCTTCGACATGGTCGTCCCGGTCACGCTGGACGTCGTCGTGGATGTGCGCAAGGCCGATCACTATCACGCCGAGGTGGAGATTCCGCTGGTCCTGATGACGCGCACGGCCGCTCCGCTGCTCATCGTGATCGATGTGGAGCAGCCGCACAGCACGCAGATCGACGTCCAGTTGAGAGCCGACGGATTGCGGGCGCGCACGCTCGGCGTGATCGGCAAGATGCGTCGCCGGATCGCCGCCCAGGTGTCCGAGGCGGTGAGCCGGCACCTGGCCGATCCCTCGATCCGCACGGTGGACGTCGCGGCCCGGCTCGACGCGACTCGCATTCACGAGCTGGACGAGCCGGGCGGCTCCGCCGAGGTTTCCCGAGTCGGCTAGCCCGGATTCACCTCTACCGACAGATCATCGAGCAGGTGGTCGGCCAACTCGGTCGTCGTGGGGTACTCGAAGACCAGTCCGGGCGGCAGCGGTTGTCCCAGGGCCGCGCCCAGGCTGTTCTGCAGTTCCACCGCGCCCATGGAATCCAGGCCCAGATCCTCGAACGGATAGTCCGGGTCGATATCGTCCGGACCGGCGAAACCCAGGACGACGGCGGCCTTGCCGCGGATCATCTCGAGCAGCTCGGATCGGCGTTCGGCCGGGGGCAGCTCGTCGATATTCGTCCGGACGACCGCCCGCCGGGTGTCGACCTGTCGGCGCAGCGGCGTCGGGGCGAGTGTGCGGAGCAGCGGAAATACGTCGGTTCCGGAGTCCAGGGCACGCAACTCGAGGCGTGCCGGGGCCAGGCAGGGCCGGTCGATGCGCAGCGTGGTGTCGAACAACGCCAACGCCTCCTGCGAGGACATCGCGGCCAGGCCGCCGCGACCGATCCGGGCCATGTCCCGTGCACCGAGATGTCCGGTCATGCCGCTGGCCTGAGCCCACAATCCCCAGGCCAGGGAGACCGCCGCGGAGCCCTGTGCCCGGCGATGGGTGGCCAAGGCGTCGAGGAAGGCGTTCGCTGCGGCGTAGTTGGCCTGTCCCGGCGAGCCCACGATGCCTGCCATCGACGAAAACAGCACGAACACAGGGAGATTCAGGTCACGAGTCAATTCGTGCAGGTTCCAGGCGCCGTCCACCTTCGCGCGCAGTACTGTGTCGACGCGCTCGGGTGTCAACGAACCGAATACCGCGTCGTCGACCACCCCGGCCGTATGGATCACCGCCTTCAGCGGAGCTTCGGCGGGAATGTCGGCCAGCAACTGCGCCAACGCATCCCGATCAGCCACATCACACGGCATCACGCGCACCCGTGCACCCGACTCGGTCAGTTCCGCGACCAGTTCGGACACACCCGCGGCCTCGATACCACTCCGACTGGCCAGCAACAGATTCCGAACACCGTGCTCGGCGACCACATGCCGGGCGATCGCCGAACCGGCCATACCGGTACCGCCGGTGATCAGCACCGTGCCAGCGGGATCGAAAATCACTGCGGGCCTGGTTGATTCAACGCCGACCCGCGCCAGTCGCGCCGTGTGCACAGTTCCTGATCGAACGACGACCTGCGACTCCCCGGCTGCCAGGATCGTGGCCGCATCGACGTCGGAATCGGTGTCCGCCAGCACGATCCGACCAGGGTTCTCGGTCTGGGCCGACCGCACCAAACCCCAAACGGCCGCACCGGCCAGATCTTCGACACCCTCGCCCGGCAAGGCCACCGCACCACGCGTCATCACGATCAATGTGCCCGAAATGGATTGCGCCAGCCATGATTGCACCGCCGCCAACACCCGATGGGTGAGGTCGTGAACTTCGCCTACTACTTCACGTCGCGATGCACTCGCCTCGAAGACCACGACGGGAGCAGCCACATCCAGGGCGACATCGGCGGCTACGACGCCCGGCGACCACACCACCTCGAACACATTGTCCGTACCGGTCCCGGACAATGCCGCTGCCGCCGCACGCAACTCCTCGGCCGCCACCGGACGGATCGTCACCGACCGCACCGAAAACACCGGAAGGCCCTCGCCATCAACCGATTCCAGCGATACCGCGTCGGCACCGGCGGGGCTGATCCGTACCCGCACCGTATCCGCGCCTCCGGCATGCAGGCACACGCCCGCCCAATCGGAGGGCAGGGCGATCCCTCCTCCGTCGGTAGCGGCGATCGCAGCGTGCAGAGCCCCGTCCAGGACCACCGGATGCACGCCGAAGCCGGTTACCCGCACACCGGTATCCGCGGGCACAGCGACCTCGGCGAACAGGTCCGAACCTCGCTGCCACATCGCTCGCAGACCTCGGAACGCCGGGCCGTACACATACCCTTGCGCGGTCAACCGGGCATAAGTATCGGCGACATCGATCTCGACGGCATCCACCGGAGGCCACACCGACAGGTCCGAGACGTCGGGCGCAAAACCCTTGGGGCCCAATGCCCCCTCGGCGTGCAACACCCAACCGGAGCCCTCACCTCGTCGCGAGTACACCGATACCGTCCGCTGTCCGGCGTCGCCACCGGGTCCGACGGCGACCTGTACCTGGACCGCTCCCTCGGCCGGTAGCACGAGGGGCGCTCGCAGCAGCAATTCTTCGACGACACCGCAATCGACCTCGTCACCGGCACGAACGATCAGTTCCACCAACCCGGCATTCGGGAACACCACCGCACCGGCCACCACGTGATCGGCCAGCCACGGCTGCACCGCCAGTGACAATCGCCCGGTCAGCAGGACTCCACCGGTATCCGGCTGCTCCACCACCGCACCCAGCAACCCGTGCCCGGTCTCGCCCACACCGAGCCGACCCGCATCACCACTCGCGACCGAACTCGACAACCAGAACCGCCGACGCTGAAACGCGTACGACGGCAACGGAATACGACGAGCACCCGTCCCGTCGAACAGATCACTCCAGGACACGCCCGCTACCACCGAACGGCCCAGCGCGAGCATCAGCGCTTCCGGCTCCGCTCGTCCTCTCCGGAGGACGGGGATCGTCACGGCGACATCGGGAGACGAGAGCGACTCCTCGATCGATGCCGCGAGTCCGCCGGTCGGCCCCACCTCGACGAACCGGGTCACACCGGCCGACTCCAGGAACCGCACGCTGTCGGCGAACCGCACCGTCTCCCGCACGTGCCTGGTCCAGTATCGCGCCGAGCCGTAGTCCGTATCGCTCTGCCCCGCAGTGAGATTCGATACGATCGGTATCTCCGGTTCGGCAATCGCGACGGATTCGGCAATCGCGGCGAATTCGGCCAGCATCGGTTCCATCAACGGGGAATGGAACGCATGCGACACCGACAGGCGGTGAATTCTGCGGCCCTGTTCGCCCCACCGATCCGCGATGGTGTGCACCGCCTGTTCGGCGCCGGAGATCACCACCGATCGCGGGCCGTTGACGGCGGCGACGGCAACGCCGTCGATCAGCGAGGATCGGATCTCGTCCTCGTCGGCCTGCACCGCGAACATCGCTCCGCCCTCCGGCAGAGCCTGCATCAGTCGTCCCCGCGCGACGACCAGCGCGGCCGCATCGGGCAGCGACAACACGCCCGCCACGTGGGCCGCGCTCAACTCGCCCACCGAGTGTCCCAGCACGAAATCCGGTCGCAGCCCCCACTGCCACAGCAGCCGGAACAGCGCCACCTCGACCGCGAACAGGGCCGGCTGCGCGAATTCCGTGCTGTTCAGCAGCTCTTCGTCACGGCCCCAGACGATTTCGCGCAACGGCCGGTCCAGATATTTGTCCAGCACGTCGACCACGGCATCGAATGTCTCGGCGAAGGCCGGGAAACTCGCATACAGATCCGCACCCATGCCCAGCCATTGCGCGCCTTGGCCGGGGAAGACGAACGCCGTCCTGCCCGCGGTGTCGGCGCGGCCGTGCACCACGTTCCGCCCGGGCGCACCTTCGATCAGTTCGGTCAGCCCGCGGATCAACTCGTCGCGATCACTGCCGACCACGACGGCTCGATGCTCGAATATCGAGCGGCCCGCCAGGGAGAAACCGATATCGGACACGTCCGAGTCCGGACGTTGCCGCACGTACTCGAGCAGCCGGTTCGCCTGCCCCGTCAATGCTTCGGCCGATTTCCCCGACAGCACCCACGGCACCACGGGCAATCGCACGCCGTCGGGTTCGGGCTGGTCGGAGACGTCGGGCGCCTGTTCCAGGATCACGTGCGCGTTGGTGCCGCTGATCCCGAACGAGGAAACGCCCGCACGGCGTGGCGCACCCGTGTCGGGCCATGGCCGGGACTCGCTCAACAGCGAGACCGCACCGGACGACCAATCCACATGCGGGCTGGGCACATCCGCATGCAGTGTCCGCGGCAACATACCGTGCCGCAGCGCCTGCACCATCTTGATCACACCGGCCACACCCGCAGCTGCCTGCGTGTGACCGATATTCGACTTCACCGACCCCAGCAACAAGGACCGACCATCACGACGATCTCGCCCATAGGTCGCCGACAATGCTTGTGCCTCAATGGGATCGCCCAGTACCGTGCCGGTGCCGTGTGCCTCGACCGCGTCCACATCCGCCGCGGACAAACCGGCATTGACCAAGGCGGCCCGGATCACCCGCTGCTGTGAAGGTCCGTTCGGCGCGGTCAGACCATTCGACGCACCATCCTGGTTCAGCGCCGAACCCCGTACCACCGCCAGGATTTCGTGCCCGAGCCGCCGCGCATCCGACAACCGCTCGACCACCAGCACACCAGCGCCCTCGGCGAACCCCATGCCGTCGGCGGATTCGGCGAACGCCTTGCAGCGTCCGTCCGGGGACAACACCCGTTGCCGACTGAACTCCGGAAAGACTGCCGGCGTGGACAATACGGTGACGCCACCGGCCAAAGCCAGATCGCACTCACCCAGCCGCAACGACTGCACGGCCAAGTGCAACGCTACGAGAGACGATGAACACGCCGTATCCACGGACACCGCAGGACCTTCCAGACCCAACACGTAAGCCACCCGACCCGACGCCACACTCGACGCCGAGCCGATCATGCGATAGCCCTCACCGTCGGTCGAGGCGGCCCCGTACGCCTGGTTGATGATGCCGGTGAAGACGCCGGTCGAGGTGCCGCGCAGCTGCTGTGGATCAATTCCCGCGTGCTCCAACGCCTCCCACGACACCTCCAACAACAACCGCTGCTGCGGATCCATCACCGTCGCCTCAGCAGGCGAAATCCCGAAGAACGCCGCATCGAATCCGGCCACGTCATCGAGGAATCCACCCGCCCGCGTATACGACCTACCCACCGCATCCGGATCCGGATCGAACAACCCCGCTACATCCCAACCGCGGTCCTCCGGGAACCCGGACACCACATCCCTGCCCTCGAATACCAACTCCCACAGGCGATCCACCGAATCCACCCCGCCCGCGAACCGGCACCCCGAACCCACGATCGCGATCGGCTCGTCGACCACCGGCCGAACCGGAGAGTGACGCTGCCCCTGATCCCGTACCCCCACGATCTCCCCCAGGATGTGGCGGGTGAGCGCGGCGGGCGTCGGGTAGTCGAAGATGAGTGTGGACGACAAGGCGAGTCCGGTCGCGGCCTTCAGCCGGTTTCCGAATTCGATCGCCGTCAGCGATCGGAATCCCAAGTCCTGGAAGGTGCTAGCCGGGTCGACGTCATCGGGACCGGTATGCCCGAGAACGACGGCGGTGTGCGACAGGACGGTCCGCAACACCACGGCGTGCTGCTCTTTCCCGGTCGTTCCTTGGAGCCTTCGCGTCAGCACGGACTCCCCGTCATCGGCCGAGCGGCCCGACTCGACGCGGACCAGATCCGCGAACAACGGCGCGACGACGCCCGAGACCGCCTGGGAACGAATCCCGGCGGGATCGATGCGCGCCGGTGCCAGACAAGGGCGATCGATGCTCAATGCGGCGTCGAACAACCCGAGCGCTTCCCGTGACGACATCGCCACCAGGCCACCGCGGTTCATCCGGGCCAGGTCCTCGGCACGCAGCCGGGCGGTCATGCCACTCGTGTCCGCCCACAATCCCCAGGCCAGCGATACCGCCGCGGAACCGTGTGCTCGGCGGTGCGTCGCCAAGGCGTCCAGGAACGTATTCGCCGCGGCGTAGTTGGCCTGTCCGGCAGAGCCCACGATGCCTGCCATCGACGAAAACAGGGCGAAGACACCGAGGTTCAGCCCGCGAGTCAACTCGTGCAGATTCCAGGCGCCATCCACCTTCGCGCGCAGAACCGTGTCGACGCGTTCGGGTGTCAACGAACCGATCACCGCGTCGTCGAGCAGCCCGGCAGTATGGATCACGGCCGTCAGCGGAGCCTCGGCAGGAATGTCGGCCAACAACTGCGCCAACGCATCCCGATCGGCCACGTCACACGCCGACACCCGCACCTGCGCACCCGATTCGGTCAGCTCCGCGACCAGATCATCAGCTCCGTCCGCCTGCACACCACGGCGACTCGACAACACCAGGTTCCGAACACCGTGCTCGGTGACCACATGCCGGGCAATCGCCGCACCGGCCATGCCGGTACCACCGGTGATCAGCACCGTGCCCGACGGATCGAAACCAGCTGCAGCCGAGTGTGATGCAGCGTTGCCGGTGCGTGGTTCGATGGGCACCCCCACGAGCCGGGCGATGTACGCAGCTCCCGAGCGGACCAGTATCTGCGACTCGCCTACTGCCAGGATCGCGGCTGCGTCGAGGTCGGAATCGGTATCCACCAGCACGATCCGACCGGGATTCTCCGACTGCGCGGAACGAACCAGCCCCCACACCGCCGCACCCGCCAGATCAGTGACATCCTCACCCGGCAACGCCACCGCACCGCGCGTCACAACCAGCAAGACGCCCGAAACCTGTTGCGCGAACCACGATTGCACCACACCCAACACCCGACGAGCGAGAGCGTGGGCATCCGCCACCACCTCGCCACCGAACGCCTCCACCTCCAACACCACCACATCCGGAGTGGCCTCACCCCTCGACTTCGAGGCCGCCTCCTCTACCACCCCATCCGAAACGGCCCTGTGGCGAGCAACATCGGCAACTACCGCATCCCCAGCCAGACCAGTGGTACCCCGAGCAGCAGCGGTACCGACCGCATCCGGCGCTACCGCGGCACCCGGAACAAGCCTGCCCCGAGCGAGATCGGCATCTACTGCATTCGAGGTCGATGCGGCCGGGGTAATCCTGCGCTGTTCGAATACCTCCCAGGGCAGCATCGTCAATTCCGTGGTCCGCTCGCCCACCTCGGGGGCACGCGACCATTGCAGCTCGAACATGTTGTCCGGAGCGACCTCGGCCGAACCCGCACCACCGCCTGCCAGCCAGTAACGCCGCCGCTGAAAAGCGTACGACGGCAATGAAATACGACGAGCCCCCGACGCCGCGAACACCGAACTCCACTCGACCCCCGTACCGCGCACATAAGTCTGTGCGACAGAGATCAAAAACCGATCCAGCCCACCCTCACCACGCCCCAGCGACGGAACAACCACCGCCCCAGCATCTTCGACGCACTCACCGACCGTGTCCTGCACGCCACCGACCAGCACCGGATGTGGGCTGGATTCGACGAACACGCGATATCCCTGCCCGCAGGCCGCACGCACGGCAGCCTCGAACTCCACCGTCTGCCGGATGTTGCGATACCAGTACTCGCCGTCCAGAACCGCTGTATCGCAGAGGCTTCCAGTGACGGTGGAAAAGAGAGCAACTTCCGACGAATGCGGCTCGATGTCGGACAACACCTTCACCAGGTCATCTCGGATGGCCTCGACTTGACTCGAATGCGACGCGTAGTCCACATCGATCTGTCGCGCACGAACCTCGCGAATCTCGCACTCCACCA
>NZ_BAGB01000172.1 GCF_000308615.1 Nocardia jiangxiensis NBRC 101359 | reverse complement strand
GGGCTAGCCACGAACCACGCCGTGAGCGCCACGAACACCACGAGTGCACCGAGACTGAGCGCGCTCTTACCGGGCAGCGTCAGCGGCGCGGAGCCGATCCGCGCCGACAGCTTCAGGAATGCCACGATCGATCCGGTGACGGTCACCGCGCCGATGAAGACGCCGATGAACACCTCCGCGTGGTGGATCCGCACGAGATTCGCCGCGACGCCGCCCTTGTCGAGATAGCCGTTCCAGCCGACCAGGACCGCGCCCAGGCCGACGAAACTGTGCAGCAGCGCGATCAGCTGCGGCATGCCGGTCATCTCCACGCGCGCCGCGCGCACCAGCCCGACGACCGCGCCCAGGGCCATCGCGACGATCAGCAGGGAGACGGCCAGCGCGCCGGAGGCATCGATGACCAGCACGAGGGTGAGCGAGGGCGATGATCATGCCCACGATGCCGAATGTCAGTCCGCGCCGCGCGGTTTCGTGCTTGGACAGGCCCGCCAGGCTGAGAATGAACAGCAGGGCGGCGATGATGTACGCGGCGGTGGCCGCATCCGAGGTGGTCATATGCCGATCAGCCCTTCGAGAACATGCCGAGCATGCGCCGGGTCACGGCGAATCCGCCGAAGACGTTGATACTTGCCACGAGCACGGCGGCGAACGCCAGGACCCGGATCGCCACGTTGTCGGTGGCGAGTTGGAGCATGGCTCCGACGATGATGATGCCGCTGATCGCATTGGTCACCGACATGAGCGGGGTGTGCAGCGCGTGGTGCACCTTGCCGATCACGTAGTAGCCGATCACGATCGCGAGCATGAGCACGGTGAAGTGCTGGGGGAGCGGTGCGGGGGCGAGGGCGATGATGGCGAAAAGCACGGCGACGCCGACCACGCCGAGCGCGTACTTCGCCCGCGTGCCCAGGGCGGTGCTCGCCTGTTCCGGCTCGGGTGCGGCGACCGCGGCCGGTGCGGCCTGCGGTGTCGCCGACACCTGCACCGGCGGTGGCGGCCACAACTTTTCGCCGCTGTGTGTGACGGTGATGCCGCGTTGTACGGGGTCCTCGAGATCCAGAACCAGCAGGCCGTCCTGTCCCGGGGTGAGCAGCTTCATCAGGTTCACCAGATTGGTCCCGTACAGCTGCGATGCCTGCGCGGGCAGGCGCCCGGCGAGGTCGGTGTATCCGATGATGGTCACGCCGTTGTCGGTGACGATCTTGCGCCCGGGGACCGTGCCCTCGACGTTACCGCCTTGTGCGGCAGCCATATCCACGACCACGCTGCCGGGCCGCATGACGGCGATATCGGCGGCGGTGATCAGGCGCGGTGCGGCCCGTCCCGGAATCAGGGCCGTGGTGATGATGATGTCGACCTCGCGCGCCTGCTCGGTGTAGAGTTCCGCGGCGCGGCGGTCGTACGCTTCACTGGTGGCCTTGGCGTACCCGTCGGCGGAGTCCATGCGTTCGGCTACCTCGACGGGAAGATATGTGCCGCCGACGGATTCGACCTGCTCTGCCACCTCGGGCCGCGGGTCGGTGGCGCGCACGATCGCGCCCAGCCTGCTCGCGGCCCCGACCGCGGCCAGGCCCGCGACGCCCGCGCCCGCCACCAGCACCTTGGCAGGCGGCACCTTCCCTGCCGCGGTGACCTGTCCGGTGAAGAATCGGCCGAATTCGTGCGCGGCCTCGATGACGGCGCGGTAACCCGCGATATTGGTCATCGAGCTGAGCACGTCCAGCGACTGGGCTCGCGAGATGCGCGGCACCGCGTCCATGGCCAGGGCGGTGACCGACTGCGCGGCGAGCGCGTCGAGCAGTTCGGGGCGCTGGGCCGGGCTCAGCAATCCGGCGATCGTGGAACCGGCACGCAGCCGGGCGATTTCGCTATCGGTCGGTGCGTCCACCTTGAGGACGATGTCGCAGTCCCAGGCTTGTCCGGCCGAGACCATCTCGGCGCCCGCGGCGATGTAGGCTTCGTCGGGGAAGCTCGACCGAGCGCCCGCACCGGATTCGACCGCGATGTCGTATCCCAACTTCGCGAGTTGGCCGACGGTGGCAGGCGTTGCGGCGACCCGCGTTTCCTCGGGCACCGACTCGGTGACGATTCCGATCCTCATTATTTCCTTCACGCTCGTGCTCAGCGGCCCCGGACTCGCCTCCGGCTCCACATCGTCGGGGACCACCGGCGGCGCCGTTGCCGGGGTGAGAGCGTGCGTGCACGCTCGCCCGGAGGCGAGTCCATCCGGCCGCCCTCATCACTACGGGGAATCGGATCAGGTGATCTCCGCCGGGGGTGTGCGACATGTACGGATCACGGGCTGTCCGGGCCGGGTCTCAATATTAGAACAATCGGTCGGTACAATCAATGGCGGGCGGTGTGCCGCTCCGGCTCGGCGAAGACGGGCTCGAACAGTCGATGAATCATGGAGTGGTCGGATGGATCTGGGATATCCCGGCATATCGGGACGGCGAGTCGTCATCACCGGCGCGGGCCGTGGCCTGGGGCGCGTGCTGGCGACGGCATTCGACGCGGCGGGTGCGCGCCTGGGGCTCGTGGCGCGTTCGGAGCGATCGCTGCGCGAGGTCGCCGACTCGCTACACGGTGATCCGCTGGTATGCCCCGGGGATGTGCGCGCGGCGGGGTTCAACGAGTCGGTTGCCGAGAACATGCGCGAACGGTTCGGCGGCGTCGACGTCTGGATCGCCAATGCTGGTGTGTCTCCCCAGGTTTCCACCGTCGAGCAGACCGATCCCGAAGTGTGGCGCGACATCATCGATGTGAACCTGACCGGTGCGTTCCTCGGGGCGCGGGCGGCGGCCGCGGTGCTGGGGGAGGGCGGCCGGATCATCGTGACGGGTTCGGTGATCGGTCAGCGGCCGCGTCCCGGTCTGGCCGCGTACGCCGCCTCCAAGGGCGGAGTCCAGGCGCTCGTACAGACGTTGGCACAGGAACTCGGGCCACGGGCGATCACGGTCAATGCCGTCGCGCTCGGCTGGTTCGACACCGGGATGGGTGCGCACTGGCATCGAGATACCGAGCGTGAGAGTGACATCGTCGGGCATACGGCGTTGGGCCGTTGGGGTGTCGCCGAGGATCTTCCGGGCGTCTACCTGTTCCTGTCGGGCGCGGGGGCGGCATATGTGACCGGTGCCACGATAACGGTCGACGGTGGGTATTCACTGCTGTAATCGAGACTGCGGGTCGGTACCCGCCGGCGGCCGCGTGCCGCATCCACCGACCGGGCCGAGTCGCCTTGTCGCCCAGGCCATCCGCGCAACCGGCCCTGCCTGCGCCGTGGCCGGGATCGTATCCCGGCCGAATTTCCCCTCGACCGACGAAGGACACCATGACCACATCCGTGCACGACCTGATCATTATCGGCTCCGGTCCCTCCGGCTACACCGCGGCCGTCTACGCGGCACGCGCGGAATTGCAGCCGCTGATCTTCGAGGGCACCCAGTTCGGCGGCGCGCTGATGACCACGACGGAGGTGGAGAACTTCCCCGGTTTCCGCGGCGGCATCATGGGCCCGGAGTTGATGGATGAAATGCGTGAGCAGGCCAAGCGTTTCGGCGCCGACATCCGCACCGAGGACGTCGAAGCCGTCGATCTGACGGGTCCGGTGAAGACGGTGATCGTGGGTGGCCGGACCTTCGATGCGCGCGCGGTGATCCTGGCGATGGGCTCGGCAGCGCGCTATCTGAACGTGCCGGGTGAGCAAGACCTGCTCGGCCGCGGCGTCAGCGCCTGCGCGACCTGCGACGGGTTCTTCTTCAAGGGCCAGGACATCGTGGTGGTCGGTGGTGGTGATTCGGCGATGGAAGAGGCCACCTTCCTCACCAAATTCGCCTCCAGCGTTACAGTCGTCCACCGCCGTGAGGAGTTTCGCGCGTCACGCATCATGCTGGAGCGGGCCAAGAGCAACGCCCGGATCCGCTTCCTGCTGAACTCGGAAGTCGTTGCGGTGAAGGGGGATTCGAGCGTCACGAGCTTGACGCTACGCGACACCCGCACCGGCGAGACCGCGCAGCAGACCGCCACCGGACTGTTCGTCGCCATCGGCCACGATCCGCGCAGCGAACTGGTGCGCGGCCAAGTCGACCTGGACGATGCGGGTTACGTGCTCGTCGATGGACAGGGAACCCATACCTCGGTTCCCGGCGTATTCGCCGCAGGTGACCTGGTCGATCACACCTATCGCCAGGCCATCACGGCCGCGGGCACCGGTTGTCGCGCGGCGATCGATGCCGAACGCTGGCTCGCCGAGCATGGCGAGAGCTAGCGCCTGCGATCATTCGGTGAGCAGTCCGTCGAGTGCGAGTTCGACGTGGGCGCGGACCGCCTCGTCGGTCAAGGGCTGGTGGCCGACCATGAGCCGGAAGTACAACGGCGCGTAGAGCAGGTCGAGGATGACATCGGGATCGGCCTGCCGGATGACACCGGCAGCGATGGCGGTACGGATGATCTGTCTTCCGTGTTCGCGCCGTGCGTTCAGGTATCCGTCGCGGAATGCTTGCGCCACACCGGGATCGACCTGCGCCTCGGCGATGAGGGCGCGAATCACCGCACCCGTCGTGCCGCGAAACGAGTCCGCCATCCGGAGCAGTGCCGCACCGATCTCGTCCCGAGTCATCCGTTCGGGGTAGGGGAGCGTGTCCTCGGATCTGCTCAGGAATGCGCTGGTGATGACGGCGGCGCGGTTGGGCCACCACTTGTAGATGGTCACCTTGCTGACGCCCGCGCGCGCGGCGATCGCTTCGACCGTGGTGGCCTCCAGGCCCTCCTGTGTGAGGAGTTCGTACGCCGCGTCGAGGATGGCCCGTTCGGATCGAGGCGTGCCTCGTTTGGGTGCACCGCGCTTGGGTCGCGCCTCATCCACGGCCGACACCGCCTACTCCTTCATGACGTGAACGATCGGTTCAGATTAGCATTGACATTAAGTGAACTATGTGTTCAGTATATGACTCGGATTACATCGCTACCGGAGTCTCGGGAGACAACCATGAGCACGACGACATCCGACTTCACCAGCTTCGATATGCCGGCCGAGCGGGTCGCGGACACCTGTCCCCTGACCGAGGAGGAGCTCACCCTGCGCCGGGAGCTGGCCGCGGCGTATCGGCTGTGTGCCGAATTCGGTTGGGACGACCTCATTTACACGCACATCTCCGCCCGCATCCCTGGTCCGCAGCATCATTTTCTGGTCAACCCGCTCGGCTTGGGATTCGACGAGATCACCGCATCGAGTCTGGTGAAGATCGATCTCGACGGCGCCATCGTCGGCGACAGTCCGTATCGGCCGAACGCCGCGGGGTTCGTCATCCACGGGGCGATTCACGGCGTCCGCGAGGACGCGCAGTGCGTCATGCACCTGCACACCGAAGCCGGGATGGCCCTGAGCATCCTCGAAGAGGGTCTGCTGCCGCTGACGCAGCACGCGATGCGGTTTCACGGGCGCATCGGATATCACGACTACGAGGGGATCGCGCTGACCCTGGACGAACAGCAGCGCATCATCGCCGACCTCGGCGACAACGCCGCGCTGGTCATGCGCAACCACGGCACCATCACGGTCGGCCGCAGCGTCGGACACGCGTTCACGGAGATGTTCTATCTGGAGAAGTCGGCCCGCACCCAGCTTCAGGCGCTGGCAACCGGACGTCCGCTGCGGATCCCCGACGCTGCGGTCGTCGCGCTGACCGCTCGACAGTGGATCGCTGACCTGGGCGTCTCGAACGACCGGGAATGGCCCCACCTGGTCCGCAGGCTCGACCGGCTCGATCCGTCGTACCGGGACTGATCCCGCCGACCGTGAGAAGTATTGATATGGAACAACATTCGGACACCTTCAGCGCGCTGTGGGACGCCACGGTCAGCAATCATTCGAACCGAAACTTCCTCGTGTTCGAAGATGAGGACGGAACGACCTCGCAGTGGACCTACCGTGAATTCGATGCGGTCGTCGAACGCGCATCGTGCGCGCTGGCCGACCACGGCGTGCGGGCCGGTACCGCGATCCACCTGGCATTGCGCAACTGTCCCGCCTTCCTCGCCGTCTGGCTCGCCGCCGCCCGTCTCGGTGCGTGGTTCGTGCCCGCGGACCCGGCGTCATCCGCTCGCGACATCGCCAATCAGGTCCAGCGCACTCGCCCGGCGCTGGGGATCTGCGCGGCCGCACGCGCCCAGACCTATCGCAGTGGCGCACCGGCCGGAGAGTTCCCGATCATCGAATTGTCCGAAACCGCAGCGGATCTCGGCAACGGCCCACTGACCGCGGCTGCCCGGAATCTCGCATCCCCGCCGCGGGCGAGGGTGTCGCCCGGCGATCGTCTGGCGGTGATGTTCACCTCGGGCACCACATCGCAGCCCAAAGGTGTTGTGCTGACACAGAACAACTACGTGCGCGTCGCGCAGGACATGAGCTCTGTGATCGCACTCCGGGCCGAACATCGCTGGCTGGTCACGCTGCCGTTGTTCCATGCCAACGCGCAGTACTACTGCTTCGCCCCGGCCATCGCGGTCGGGGCGAGTGTGGCCCTGACCGCGAAATTCTCGGCATCGCAATGGGTTCGGCAGGCCGCCGACCTGCGGGCCACCCACGCGAGCCTGTTCGCCGCACCGATCCGGATGATCCTGGCCCGGACCCCCGCTCGTATCCCGGCCCTCGCGCTGGAGCACGTCTGGTTCGCCCAGAGCCTCGGCGTCGAACACCACGAGGAGTTCACCCGGCTCGTCGGCTGCCGACCGCGCCAGCTGTACGGCATGACCGAGACCGTCGCCGCGGTGACCGCCGATGTCAGCGAGCCGCTGCGCCACGATGTCATCGGAAGGCCGTTCAACGGGCGGGCTGTTGCGGTCGTCGATGCCCGCACCCGCACCGGCACTGTCATCGATGGTCCGGGACTGCTGCTGGTGCGTGGCACCCGGGGTGTGGACCTGTTCTCGGAATATCTCGACGATCCCGAGGTCACCGCCGCGTCCTTCGCTGACGACGGCTGTGAAACATGGTTTGCCACAGGGGATCTCGTGACCATCGACCGCGAGGGTGTGTTGCGGTTCGTCGGCCGCGCCGACGATGTGGTGAAGGTGGCGGGGGAGAACGTCAGCCTCACCGAGATCGAGTCGGTGCTCGCGCAGGCTCCTGGGGTACTCGAGGCGGCGGTCCTGGCCGAACCCGATCCGATCCGCGATCGGGTGCTCATCGCCTACGTCGTGCCCCGCGACCCGGCCGCGCCGCCGGAGGCCGAATTGCTTGCCGAATGGGCGGTTTCGCACTTGACGCCGCAGGCGCGTCCCCGCCGCTGGCATGTCATCGACAGTTTGCCGCGAACCAGTGTCGGCAAGGTCCGGCGGTTCAAGATCTCCGCGCCGTGATTTTTTGGCAAAAAAAGTACACTGATTGATACCTATCAGCGGCGCCGCGGTGTACTGTGGCAATAGTTATTCTGACCGATCAGTACAATAATGACCAGGGCATCGCCGCTCGGGCGCGGGCGGCGGTCTGCGACAGGAGTCTTGCATCATGACCGACAACAAGTCCGGAGCCGCCGTCGATACCGCCGACCTGCCCGCCCTGGGGCTGGCGACGATGGGGTCGGTCATAGGCGTTGAGTTCCCCGGCGGGCCCGCTCAACTGCGGGACGGTCTGTTCGCCGACGAAATCGTCGAGATGGGCCTGGTGGGCGTGTGGGCTCAGCTCTGGGCTCGCGAGGGTTTGACCCGGCGCGAGCGCAGCCTGGTGACGATGGGCATCCTGATCGCGCTGGGCGCGGAGGACGAATTCGGCAGCCATGTGCGGATCGGTCTGAACAACGGCCTGACCAAGGACGAGATCGCCGAGGTCATCTATCACTCCAGCGGTTACGCGGGGTACCCCCGGGCGATGGCCGCCAGGAAGGCGGCCCGGGGGGCACTGGGCGAGAGCATCAGCCTTGGCTGATTGAGTGCACTTTTCGAAGAGAGAGGAACTGCTATGACACACGAAGGCAGGAACGCCGTCGTCACCGGCGGTGGTCGCGGGATCGGCCGCGCCATCGCGACGGTACTCGCGGCGAACGGTGCGGCGGTAGCGGTCTGGGATCTCAACGCGGCCAATGCCGAGGAGACCGTCGCACAGATTCGCGAGGCGGGCGGTAAGGCGATCGCCGTCGTCGGGAATGCGGCCGAGACGACTGCGGTGAAGGAGGCTGCGGCTCGCACGCGCGCGGAACTCGGTCCGGTGACGATTCTGGTGAACAATGCCGGAATCACCAAATACTCGGCCTTCATGGATCTGACCGAGGAGAACTGGGACAACATCATCGAGGTGAACCTCAAGGGTCCGTTCCTGGTCACGCAGGCTTTCGTGCCCGATATGCTCGAGGCGGGATGGGGTCGGATCGTCAACATCTCGTCCTCCTCCGCGCAGACCGGCGGTCCGGCGGTGGCTCACTACGCCGCATCCAAGGGCGGGGTCATCGGCTTCACCAAGGCGCTCGCGACGGAGTTCGTCGCGACGGGAATTACCGTCAACAACGTCCCGCCGGGGACGGTGGACACTCCGCTGCTGCGCGAGGGTTACGACCCCGAGCAACTCGCCGCCGCGATGCCGATGAAGCGTGTCGGCCGTCCCGAGGACATCGCGTACGCGGTCAACTACCTGGCTTCGGACGAGGCCGGTTACGTCACGGGACAGACGCTCAGCGTCAACGGCGGACGGTATTTCGTCTGATCCGCTCCATCGGAGCAGAGTTCGGAAACGACCGTCGCTCATCATGAAATTATTGTACTGATTGTACTGAATATGACATTCTTGCATCGTGTACTGAACCCGCAGAGGTGATGAAAATGACCGAAACCGCGACCGAGGCCGCGATTCCCGACTTCCCCGCGCCCAGATCCAAGGAACGGCCGTTCGAGCCGCCGCCGGGACTGCTCGAGGTGGCCCAGGACGGCAAAGAGATCCGGCGCGTGCGGATCTGGGACGGCACTACGCCGTGGCTGATCACCAGCCACGCCGCCCAGCGCAAGCTGCTGACCGATCCGCGCCTGAGCGCCGGCATCTGGAAGCCCGGCTATCCGCACACAACCGAGGCGATGAAGGCGCATGCCAACGAGATGCAGCCTTCGATCAACAACACCGACGGCACCGAGCATGCGCGCTGGCGGCGGATGCTGACCAGCTCGTTCACCCGGCACCGGATGGAGAAGCTGCGCCCGGAGATCCAGAAGATCACCGACGACCTGATCGACAAGATGCTGGCCGGTCCCAAGCCGGTCGATCTGAACGAAGCGCTGTCGCTGCCGCTGCCGTCGTTGATGATCTGCGCGCTGCTCGGCGTGCCCTACGAGGACCACGACTTCTTCCAGGAGCACGCCGGTGTGGTCAACGCGGTGAACAAGACTCCGGAGGAGGCCGCCGCCACCAACGCCACGCTGCGCAAGTACATCGCCGAGCTCATCGAGAAGAAGATGGACGAGCCGGACGAGGATGTGCTCTCGGACCTGGGCGCGCGCGTCAAGGAGGGCGTGCTCAGCATGGAGGAGGCCGCGCCGCTGGGCTTCATCCTGCTCGTCGCCGGGCATGACACCAGCGCGAACATGATCACCCTCGGCACCGCGCTGCTGCTGCAGCATCCGGACAAGCTCGCCCAGTTGCGGGAGAACTCCGAGTATCCGAAGTTCGTGGTCAACGCGGTCGAGGAGCTGCTGCGGTATCTGACCCTGCCGCATCTGCTGGCGCGGCGCGCGGTCGCGGAGGATTTCGAGTTCGGTGGCGAGAGTGTCAAGGCCGGCGAGGGCATCATCGCCTCGTTGCCGGCGGCGAACTGGGATCCCGAGGCGTTCCCGCAGCCGGGTGTGCTCGACCTGACTCGTCCCGCGGCACATCATCACGCGTTCGGCTGGGGCGCGCACCAGTGCGTCGGGCAGCAGTTGGCGCGGATCGAGATGCACGTCGTGTTCGGCACGCTGTTCCGGCGGATTCCGACCCTGGCGCTGGCGGCGGATGTCAAGGATCTGAAGTTCAAGGAGGACTCGCAGGCCTACGGCATCTACGAGCTCCCGGTTACCTGGTAGTCGCGGCGCGCGCTGCCGGACCGGCATCGGATTCCGGCATCGGTTGTGCCGCAAATGAAGTGGGCGCATATATCCGGTTGTTTCGACCTATCGGTCGGTACATTCAATGGCTGTCCGGCAGCATGCGCCAGTGAGGAATTGGAGAATTCTGTGTCCGATCAAGATTTCCACGTGACGCGGCTGTATCACCCGAGCCATCACGTGACCGACCTCGGCGAGGCCGACGCCTTCTTCCAGCGGGTGTTCGGCCGGGCCACCCGGCCGATGGCCGAGATGACCAAGGATCAGCCGGCCAGCCCCGGCTATCCGACGAACTATTCGCAGTTCACCCCGATCAACGACGTCCTGTTCGACACGATCGACCCGAAGCTGTACGTGCTCAACGGGATTCAGCGTTACGCCACCGTCGACAAGCCGCACCTGAAGGGCCTGGGCTGGTACCTCGAGGGCGCGGTCGCGGCGTACCGGTCGCTGCGGCGGCACAATATCGAGATGGTCGGACAGCAGGACGAGGTCGCCGACAGCGACGATCCGCCTACCGCCCCCGGCTCGCCGATGCCGATCTTCTTCACCACCCCCGAGAGTGCCGGACTGCGGTACGAATTCCTGCCGCAGATTCCGTTCCCGCTCGATCACCGGCTCGTGGAGGGCTGGCAGCTGCCGCCGGTCTCCGACGACGACCCGCTGGGCATCGAGCAGGCCTCGCACCACAGCATCCTGACCGATCAGCCCGCGCGTGCCCTGCGCCTGGTGGTGGATGCGCTGGGCGGCAAGGTGATTCATGAAGGCCGTAACGAGGTGCTCGGTGCGAGCAGCACGTATGTGCACCTCGCCGACGCCGTCTACGAATACGCCGTCCCGGATGCGGGCACCGCGGCGCACGCCGACTGGAGCGCCACCGCGCCGAACGACACCTACCACTCGATCACCTTCAAGGTGGTCGATCTCGATCGCGTCGCCCGGCATCTGGAATCGCAGAGCGTCGCGATCGCCAAGCGGACCGACGACACGATCGTCACCGACCCCGAGACCAGCCTCGGCATCCCCTGGGGCTTCACCACCCGGCTGACCGCCGGCGACCCCCGGAGCGCGAAATGACAGAAGCTGCCAAGGACATCGACGTTGATGTGTTGGTGGTGGGGGCCGGTGTTACGGGCATCGAACAGCTGCACCGCGCACTGAAGGCGGGATTCTCCGCGCGACTGCTGGAGGCCGGAGACGGCGTCGGCGGCGTGTGGTTCTGGAACCGGTACCCGGGCGCGCGCCTGGACTCGGAGAGCTACACCTATGGTTACCTGGACTCGAAGGAATTGTTCGAGGGCTGGGAGTGGCAGGAACGGTTCGCGGGCCAGCCCGAGAACGAGCGCTACTTCAACTACGCGGTCGACAAGATGGGGCTGCGGCCGTACATCACGTTCGGCGCGCGGGTGACCTCCGCGGTCTACGACGAGCCGTCAGCGACGTGGCTGGTCAAGGCCGGTGACGGGACCGAGCTGCGGACGCACTTCCTGATCGCGGCCACCGGCGTGCTGTCGATTCCGGTCTTCCCGGACGTGCCCGGCCGCACGGATTTCAAGGGCATCGCGCACCACACCGGCCTGTGGCCGGACGAGCCGGTCGACTTCCGGGGCAAGCGCGTGGCCGTGATCGGCACCGGATCCAGTGGCGTGCAGGTGATTCCGGCCGTGGCCGGTGAGATTGCCTCGCTGACGGTGTATCAGCGCTCGCCCAACTGGTGCACGCCGCTGGGCAACGAGCCGATCACCGCCGAGCAGCAGCTCGAGCTCAAGGCCGGCTTCGAGCAGATGCGCGAAACCCTGAATGAGTCCGTGAGCGGGTTCCTGCATCAGTTGCGGGAAGAGAAAACCTTCGATGCCACCGAGGAACAGCGCCGCGAATTCTACGAGAAGATGTGGGTCAGCCCCGGATTCTCGAAGGTGATCAGCCACTACGGGGACATGATGACCGACCCGGCGGCCAATGCCGACTGGTGCAAGTTCATGGCCGAGAAGATCCGCGGCATCGTGAAGGATCCCGCGACCGCCGAGAAGCTGATTCCGCGCGATCACGGGTGGGCCGGAAAGCGCCCGCCGTTCGTGACCAACTATTTCGAGGTCTACAACGATCCGAAGGTTTCGCTGGTCGATCTGCGCGAGACGCCGATCACCCGGGTGACCGAAACGGGTATCGAGACCTCGGAGGGCCTGCGCGAATTCGACATCATCGTCTGGGCGTCCGGATTCGACTTCGGCACCGGTGCGTTGAACCGGATGGGTATCCGCGGTCGCAACGGCCTGGCCCTGGAGGATTACTGGTCCGATGGCCCGCACACCTTCGCCGGTGTCATGGCGCATGGTTTCCCGAACTTCTTCTTCCCCGCGGGTCCGCACGGCGCAGCCGGAAACAACCCGCGCTACGGCGGCGACCAGGTCGAATTCATCGACGATCTGATCCAGTACTCACGGGAACGGGATTATCGGGTGATCGAGGTCCCCGAGGATGTCGAGGACAAGTGGAATCGGATGGTCGCGGAGATGGCCGCATATTCCTCGTTCGGTGAGCACAGCTATTTCTACGGCGCAAATATCGCCGGAAAGCCCAAGGCTTTCCTGTTGAATCCCGCCGGTCGGCCGATGCTGCGCGAAATGATCGGCGCGGTCCTGGAAAACAAATACCAGGGCTTCCTGGCGTGAGGTGACGAAGACAGTGGAGAAATACAGATTCGACGATCGCGTCGCGATCGTGACCGGCGCGGGCCGGGGGATCGGGCGGGCCTACGCCAAGCTGCTCGGTCAACTCGGTGCGAAGGTCGTCGTGAACGACCTGGGTGGGGCCATGGACGGGTCCGGCGCGGACAGCAGACCCGCGCAGCTGGTCGCCACGGAGATCAACGAGGCCGGTGGCACCGCGATCGCCGATACCAGTGACATCTCGACCGTCGCCGGTGGCAGTGCGCCGGTCGAGGCGGCGCTCGAGCATTTCGGGCGCATCGATGTGGTGGTCAACAATGCCGGGAACGTGCGGTTCGCCGGACTGCCCGAAATCGACGTGGACATCATGGAGAGCCTGCTCTCGGTGCACGTCAAGGGCGCGTTCAATACGATTCGCGCCGCGTGGCCGCACATGCTCGAGCAGAATTACGGCCGCATCGTGATCACCAGCTCCATCGGTATGTTCGGCCTGCCGGACAACCTGGCCTACGCCACGGCCAAATCGGCCGTGCTGGGCATGGCGCGCAGTATGACGCAATCGGCGGGTGACAAGGACATCAAGATCAATGTCATCCTGCCGAATGCGATGACGAGAATGGCGGGCGGCGAATCCGAGGGCATGGATACGCTGCGCGAAGAGGGCCGCAATACCACGGACATCATGGATCCGGAATTGGTGGCCCCCATGGTCGGATATCTCGCGAACGAGGTATGCGATGTCAGCGGGGAGGCGTATCTCGCCGGCGGTGGGCGTTTTGCCCATCTGTTCGTCGGCGTGACCGACGGATATCTGCCTCCCGACCCGTATTCCGCGACCGTCGAGGACGTCGTCGCGAATTTGGATCGTATCAAGGACCGCTCCGGGTTCTACGTCCCCACCAGCCTGCTGGATTGCGTGGGGCACTACATGGCACATCGAGCAGGAGAGAACAATGAGTGACGACAAGATCTGGCCGCATCACGAACTCGGCAAGGAACTCAGCAACTGGGGCCGCTGGGGCGATGACGACCAGGTCGGCACGCTCAACTTCGTGACGCCGGAAAAGCGTGTCGCGGCGGCGAAGCTCGTCCGCACCGGTAAGGCGTTCGATCTGGGTATGGCGTTCGGCAGCGACGGCCCGTTCAAGGCCGGTGGATTCCGCAACAACCCGATCCACGTCATGACGCTGCTGCCCTCGGACACCGCGATGGTGGCCGACGGCCAGATCTCGGCCGACGACATGATCATCACCGGTCTGCAGTCCGCGACCCAGTGGGACGGCCTGGCCCATGTCGGCTACGGCCACAAGTTCTACAACAACATGCCCTCCGCCGCGGTGAACAACTTCGCCGGCGCCGCCCGCAACGACTTCCCCCAGGTCGTGGACAGGCTGATCTCGCGTGGCGTGCTGCTGGACATCGCTGCCGTGAAAGGCGTCGACCGCCTGGAGGATTCGTACGAGATCACCGAGGCTGACGTGCTCGCCGCCGAGGAACGCCAGGGCGTGCGCGTCGAATCCGGCGATATCGTATGTCTGCGCACCGGCACCTACAAGTGGTTCCTCGAGGGCGACCGGGAGCGGTTCCTCGGTAACAACCCCGGCCCGTACCTGGACATGTGCCGCTGGCTGCACGAGCGCGAGGTCGCGGCGCTGGCCGTGGACAACTCCACCGGCGAGGCGTGGCCGTGCCCGATCGAGGGCTCGGTCATCCCGTTCCACCAGGTCGTCATCCGCGATATGGGCCTGACCCTGGGCGAGATGTTCAACTTCGAGGAACTGGCCGCCGACTGCGAGCAGGACGGCGTGTGGGAATTCATGCTCAACGCCACGGGTCTGAAGGTGACGGGCGCGGTCGGTTCTCCGATTACACCCATCGCCCTGAAGTGAACACCAACTGAGTACGTGAACCGCCCTCTGCGAGGGCGGTTTTCGTCGTTCGACGGCACGCTCGCGGCTCGTGCCGCGGGAGGGACTGGAGTGAGATGAATAGACTTGCCGACAAGGTGGCACTGATCACCGGGGCCGCGCGAGGGCAGGGGGCGAGCGAGGCCGAACTGTTCGCCGCCGAGGGCGCTCGCGTGGTCGTGGCCGACATCCTGGACGATCCGGGCAGGGAGACCGCGCGTGCGGTGGGCGGGGAGTACCTCCATCTGGACGTCTCCGCGCCTGCGGACTGGGAGCAGGCGGCGGCGTTCGTGCGAGAGTCGTTCGGCCGCTTGGATATTCTGGTCAACAATGCCGGGATCGCCCCACCCCGGCCGGCCCGGTTCGACGAGATCGACCTGGCCGCACATCTGCGGTTGTTCGATGTCAACGTGCACGGCGCGTTCTACGGGATTCGCGCGATGCTGCCGTTGCTCGAGTTGGGGCACGGCGCCTCGGTGATCAACGTGTCATCGATCGACGGTTTGGCCGGAGTCGGCTCGATGGCCAGCTATGTGGCGTCCAAGCACGCCCTGACCGGGCTGACCCGCTCGATCGCAATCGATCTGGGGCCGTTGGGAATCCGGGTGAATTCCATTCATCCCGGGATCATCTCCACCCCGCTCGTGCAGACGGTGGGCCCGGCGCGGATCGCACGGTTGCAGCGCACAGTAGGTCGCCAGCCGCTGGGCCGGATGGGGGAGCCGCAGGAGATCGCGGCGATGGCGTTGTTCCTCGCTTCGGACGAGGCATCCTATTGCACCGGAGCGCAATTCACGGTCGACGGGGGTCATCTCGCCGGACCGTACCGGGAGCCCCCGGCCGATCCCGATGAGACGCTCGACTGAGTGCTCGTGCCCGCGGCGGCCGATGCCGCGGGCACGAGTGTCGGCCTCAGACCTGTTGTGCCTTACCGGATTTGGTCGTGAGTCGGGCCATGACCAGGATGCCGACGATGGCCGCGGCGACCGCGAGCCAACCGGCCGCTCTGGTGCCGAAGGAATCGCTGAGCTGGGCCGCCAGATACGGGGTCACGCCGCCGCCGAGGACCGCGCCGATGTTGTAGCCGAGTGAGGTACAGGTGAATCGCACCTGCGTCGGGAAGCTCTGGGACATCGTCACGAAGATCGCGGGCATGGGCAGATAACTGAAGGTCAGTGCCAGCACGTACAGCACACCGACGCCCAGCAGCGCCCAGACTCCGCCGGAGCCGATCGCGGCCATCCCGTACAGCACCGGGAAGATCAGTGCGGCGCACAGTGCCCAGCCGACGAATGCCGTTGCGCGCCTGCCGAATCGGTCGGTCAGCCAGCCACCGGCCAGGAAGGTCGACGAGCCCAGCAGCAGGCAGATCGCGGAGAGCCAGTACACGGTCTTGGCCGGGAGGTGTAGCACCGTGATCAGGTAGACGCTCATGTAGTTGACCAGCACGCCCAGGATCATCGTGCCGACCAGGTTCAGCGCCGCGGTGGCCAGGATCATCCGCCAGTGGCCCAGGATCGCGACGCGCACCGGCGAGCGTTCGATCGTCTCGGCCTCCGCGATGGAGCGGAATTCGGTGGAGTCATCGATCCGGACCCGGTAGATCACCACGAGCAGCGTCATCACCGCGGACAGCAGCAGCGGCAGCCGCCATCCCCAGGTGCCCATCGTGTGGGTGCCCACCAGGACGACCGCGAGCCCGACCACCGCGGGTGCGATGGCGACGCCGAGGCTGGAGCCGAGCGGAATCAGGGCCTGCAACCTGCCGCGATTGCGTCCGCCGTCGGATTCGGCGACGAAGGTCGACGCCCCGCTGATCTCGCCGCCCGCGCAGAAGCCCTGCACCATCCGGACCAGGGTCAACGCGATCGGCGCGGTGACGCCGATGGTGGCGTAGGTGGGCAGCACCCCCAGAACCGTTGTCGCGGTACCCATTCCGATGATGGTCGCCAGCAGTGCGAAGCGGCGTCCGCGCCGGTCGCCTAGGCGGCCGAAGAACAACGCGCCCAACGGTCTTGCCAGATATCCGGCTCCGAAAACGCCCAGCGTGGCGAGGATTCCGGTGGTCGGGTTGCGCGCGGGGAAGAACAGCGGCGCGAGATAGACGACCAGGAAACCGTAGGAGGTGAAGTCGTAGAACTCGATGAATGTGCCGAGCAGCCCAGCGATGGCGACCTGCCGGGGCCTCTGGCCTGCGGCGGCGATCTGTGTGATCGCAGGGGAGGTGGGAAGGGTTTCGGACATCGATGTCTCCGGCCTGTCTGCGTGAACCGGTGCAGCGCAGCTCGTTCGAGCGGGTGGAAGCAGGAATAAGTGTACCAATTTTTCGCATATGGGTATTGATGAAGCGCCTTTATGCTCTAGCTTTGTGTATAGAGTCCACTCTTAGCAAGGTTGGTGGCCAGGACTTCGAAGGTGCGCCACCGTGTTCCACTACGACGGGAGAACTGATGACCAGCGCGATTCCCGAAGCGCCGCTGCCCGCCCATCCGGAGGCCCGGCGCTTCCAGGGCAAGGTCGTCTTCATCACCGGCGCGGCCCGGGGACAGGGCCGTGCCGAGGCCGTGCGGTTCGCCGCGGAGGGCGCGGACATCATCGCGCTCGACATCTGCGAGGACCTGCCGACCACGGTGTATCCGGGTGCGACCGAGGAGGATCTGGCCGAGACCGCGCGCCTGGTCGAGAAGCAAGGTCGAAAGATCCTGACGCACAAGGTCGACACCCGCGACTACGAGGGGCTCGAGCAGGCGCTGGACGCCAGCGTCGCGGAGCTGGGACGCCTGGATGTGGTCGTCGCCAACGCCGGCATGACGACATCGGGCCGGGCGTGGGAGATCGATGCCGAGCACTGGCAGGCCACCCTCGACATCAACCTCACCGGCGCGTTCCACACCGCCAAGGCCGCCATCCCGATCATGATCGAACAGGCTCAGGGCGGTGCGATCATCTTCACCAGTTCGGTTGCCGGACTTCGGGGTCTGCCGTTGATCGCCGATTACGTCGCGGCCAAGCACGGTGTGACCGGGCTGGCCAAGTCGCTGGCCAACGAGCTGGGTGAGTACCGGATCCGGGTGAACACGGTGCACCCGCACGGCGTCGACACGGATCTGGCTCCCGGGATGCGTTCGATCATCGAGGCCGATCCGGCCCTGGGCGCGCACTTCTTGCCCACGCTGCCCGATCAGGTCAGTCAGGTCGAGGACATCGCCGCGGCGATCGCCTGGCTGGCCTCGAACGAGGCCAGGCACGTCACGGGCATCCAGCTGCCGGTGGATCTCGGCCGGACGAATCGCTGACGGGCTGGTAGGCGGAGCCGATGGAAACCGGATTGGCAGGCAAGGTCGTCATCGTCACCGGCGCCACGGCGAATATCGGTCGCGGTATTGCGATGGCGTTCGCCGAGGAGGGTGCGCAGGTCGTCGTGGTCGGCCGCGATGAGCGGGCCGGGCAGCGGGTGTGCGAGCTCGTGCGCGAGCGCGGTGCGGCCGATGTGCTCTGGTGCGCCGCCGATGTGACCGACCAGGATCAGGTGGGCGCAATGGTGGCGGTGGTCCTGGAGCATTTCGGGCGGATCGATGTCCTGGTGAACAACGTGGGCGGCAACTGCGATATCAGGCCGTTCGCGTTCACCAAGCCGGACGATTGGCGTTTCGATTTGGACGTGAATCTGATGAGTACCCTCTACTGCACGCACGCGGTACTCCCCAACATGCTCGAGCGAGGCAGTGGGCGGATCATCAACATCGGGTCCATGGCCGCGATCATCGGTGACAGGTTGTTGGCGGTCTACTCCGCGGCCAAGGGCGCGGTGCACTCCTTCACCCGGGTGCTGGCCCTGGAGCTCGGCGAGACCGGCATCACCGTCAATGCCGTTGCGCCGTACGGGACCCGGCCGCAGGATCCGACCGAGGAGTTCAGCTCGGGCAGCAGATTCAATCCGGAGTCCGGAGTGTTCTTCACCGCCCGGCGCGATCGCCCGGACGAGATGCTCTCCATCGGGCGGCCGACCGCATTGCCGCGCCAACATGCCTATCCGTCCGAGATCGGCGCTGCGGCAGTGTATCTCGCCTCCGATCATGCGGCGTTCGTCACCGGGCAGGTGCATCAGGTCGAGGGCGGCGTCGTCCTGGTGTGATCGGTAACTCGTTGCGCTGCCGGAGCTTTCGCTCCGGCAGCGACGCGTTCACAGCAGCGGCGGCCAGAGTGCGAGCCCGGCTCGCTCCGGTGCGGTGCGCGACTGCGGTGAGGCGGGGGCCTGGAGGAATCCGGTCATCGCGTCGGTGAGTTCGGCGACCTCGGTGTCGAACGGCAGCAGCGGTGTGCCGTGCGCGTGGGCTCGTTCGCGATCGGCGGCCGCGTGCAGAATGAAGATATTGGCCTGGGCGGCCCGGCGGGCGCGCAGTGTGTCGGGCAGTTGGTCCAACAGGGTGTCGAGCCGGTTGTGGAACGCGCGGGTTGATTCGCGCAAATCCGCTGGCAGATCCTCGAATACGTCGCGACGGCCGTGCCGGTGCAGCATCGCGATGAAGCCGAGATAGTGGCTGCCGGGCTGCTCGCTCTGCTCCATGATCGTGGTCAGCTGGCAGCTCACCCAGGCGCGCAGATCCTCGGGCGGCCGCCGCTCGATCAGCTGGATGCGGCGCTGGTGCAGCCCAGGCAGCCGGTAACCGAGGATGGCCCGGATCAGCGCGTCCTTGGAACCGAAGTGATACCGCACCGCCGAATTGTTGGCGTTTCCGGCCGCGGATCCGATCTGGCGCAACGAAACTCCCTCGATACCGTGCTCGGCGAACAGTCGCTCGGCCGCGAGCACGATCGCCTCCTTCGTCGAGGGCGGGACGATCGGCGACATCACTACTTCTGGTAGTCGGCCGCGATACGGGCCAGGTAGCCGTCGAGATCGGCTGCGCGCTCGCGCAATTCGTCGATGACCTCGGGCGCGGTGAGAATCAGGAACCGGTCCGTGCCGATGGCCTCGGCCACCGATTCGCCGACCTCCTCGGCGGCCACGATCGGCAGCTTCGGTCCGATGGGCGTGGTGGGTTCGCCGTAGAAGGTGATCTGCTCGGAGATATTGGTGGCCACCCCCGCCGGGCACAGGCACGATACCCGGATACCGCGCGGCCGCAGATACAGCGCGAGCGATTCGGACAGCCCGACCAGGGCGTGCTTGGTGGCGGTATAGGGCAGCCGATCGAAGCCGTACGGCAGCAATCCCGCGGTCGAAGCGGTGTTGACGATATGCCCGGAACCCTGTTCCAGCAGGGTCGGCAGGAATACCAGGTTGCTGCGCACCACGCTGAGCAGATTGAGGTCGATCACCCGCTGCCACGCCTCGAGCGGAATATCCTCGACCGTGCCGACCGCGAGCACGCCGACGTTGTTCATCACCACATCGATGTGCCCGAACCGTGCCAGGGCAAGATCGCGAACCTGCTCGAGATCCGCGATATCGGTCACGTCCGCTGCGGCTGCGACAGCCTGATCGCCGAGTTCGCCCGCGACGGTCTCGGCGCGCTGAAGGTCGATGTCCGTCACCACGATTCGAGCGCCCCGCGCGGCCAGCGCGTGTGCCGTGGCCCGGCCGATCCCGCTGCCACCGCCGGTGATGACGGCCACCGTGTCCGCAAGATGCGTACTCACCATTTCGTCCCTTCGACCGCGGGCTGCAAGTCATGCCCGAGAGTGATGACAACATGCCGAGGAGTTAGAGTCAAGTGTCTTAAAGTGCAGACGATCGACTTCAGAACCGGCAGGACGCTGAAAGGACCACACCCATGACCGACCCACGCACCGAGGGCATCGAGGTACTCAAAGAGCTGATCCCCGACCTGATCTCGCAGGATCCCGCCGAACTGCGCAATGGCGAATTCGGCCAGGAGCTGGCCGAGTTGAGCATCGACCACGTCTTCGGCGCACTGTGGACCCGCCCGGGCCTGGACCGCCGCTCCCGCAGCCTGGTCACCCTCGGTGCTCTGATCGCCCTGCGCGCCGACTCGGAGCTGAAATTCCATTTCCCGATCGCCCTGCGCAACGGCCTGACGATCGAAGAACTCGAGGAGGTCGTCTACCACCTCACCGCCTACGCGGGTTTCCCGGCCGCCGCCGCCGCCGGCCAGGTCGCCCGCGAAGTCCTGCCCCGGCCGGAGCGGTAACCGAAGCGGCAGTTGGAAATTCGAGGACGCTGCTCGGCCGCCGTGCGTCGGTGCACTGCCGAGCTCTCGATGGCAGGGCCGGTTGGAGTGCGGAAGTCCTGCCGTCGAGGTGGTCTCCGGCGGCCGGGTCGCGGCGCGAACGGCGCATGACCGCAACGTGATCGATGGGGCGGCCGTGCGCGGCCACAGCGGCCCGGCTGTGCGCTCGTGTCCGGTCGAGCCTTCGGGAACAGCCGGGGGACCGGGGATTTGCCGCCGGGACGGTCTGCGGAGAAGGGGTTGGCCGCTCGGAATACCTTATGGCGGCGAGAAACTCGGCGCGGCCGTCGGTTACGGCCGCGCCGCGAGCGTTGAGAGCTGGTGTCAGAAGCCGAGTTTCGCCAGCAGTTGCTCGCTCTCGGCCCACAGGCGACCTGCGGCCGCGTCGTCTTGTGCGGGCTGCGCGGGTTCCTGCTCGGCCTTGGCGTGGAAGAAGCGTCCGCTCTCGCGTCCGCCCTCGGGATCGGTTGCCAGCCAAACCAGGGTCTGCGCGGGCTCGTCGGGGGAGACGGTGTCCGCGGTGCTCATGTAGGTCTGCAGCGATTCGGTTCCGTGTGAGGCGAAGTTGGTGGCCACCACGCCGGGATGCATTGCCTGGGCGATGATTCCGTCGACGCGGCCACGTCGCGCCAGCTCGCGGGTGTACAGGATGTTGGCCAGTTTCGCGCGGCCGTAGGCGACGATCGACTCGACCTCGCCCAGGCTCTGCAGATCCGCCCAGTCGAGTTCGGGAATCATCCGGTGCGCGTTCGACGATACGGCGATCACCCGCGCGGCGCCGTCCGGCCGATCGGCCGCGGCCTTGCTCAGCTGCGGTGACAACCGGCGCGTCAGCAGAAATGGGGCGAGGTGGTTGACGGCGAAGGTCGCCTCGGTGCCCTCGGCCGTGACCACCTGCCGATCCCGCACCCCGCCCGCGTTGTTGATCAGCACATCCACGCGCGGGGTCAGCGCCGCGATCTCCCCGGCCACCCGGTCGACTTCCGACATCAGCGTGAAATCGCCACGCACCATGGTGAATTCACCGCCTGCGCGGGCCGCCTCGGTGATCTGCACGGCGGCGGCGGCGCTGCGCTGGGGGTCGCGGCCGACGCCGACCACCTGCCAGCCGCGCGTCACGAGTTCGCGGGCGGTCGATCGGCCGATGCCCGAGCTGGCTCCGGTGACTACCGCGACGGGCTTGTTCGTATCGAAGTGCAAGGTTTACTCCTGGTTGTTCAGCGCGGCTGGAGGCCGTCGAGCAGTAGATGAACGGTGAAATGCACCTTTCGGTCCACCTCTTCCGCAGTGGGGGTTTCGCCACTCACGATCGAGCGCACCTGGCCGCCGACGACCATGCTCATGAACGCGGTGGCGGCCGATTCGGTATCGGTCGGTGCAATCCGACCGGCCGCGACGGCCCGATCGAGCAGGTCGGCGACGAACTCGAGCACGGGCTTGGCGCTCTGCTCGTAGTTGGCGCTGAATATGTCTGGGAAGCGGTGGCTTTCGATGTTGATGATGTGCTGCAGACGTAGTCCCTCGGGCGTCATCACCTCGTTGATGCGCAGCCGGGCGATCGCTTCCAGTGTCTCGGCCAGATCGCCCCGGTCCAGGCTCTCGAGCACCTTTCGGGGCACGATTCTGTGTTCGATAGCACGTTGTACCGCGGTGAGGAATAGGGCGGCCTTGTCCGGGTATCGCGCGTAGACCGTGCGCTTGGTCATGCCGAGGCGAGTGGCGATCATCTCGACGGTTGTCATCTGAAAGCCGTTCTGCAGGAACAGCTCCAGTGCGGTGTCGAGCAGTTCACCGTGGCGCGCCTCGGCCTGCTCGCGGGTAGGTCGCCCGGCCCTGTGGCGGGGCGAAGTCGCGTTCGTCACGTCGGCCTCTCGGAAGTTCCTCTTGCACGGCACCGATCCTTCGTTCATTATGAGGGTACTTAATTAATGATACCTATGAGACGCCATTATTGCCTGCATCGAACCGAAGGGACACCCGGTGAACTCACCCACGGAGCAGCTGACTCGGCTGATCACCACTGAGGATCGCTTCCGCTACTCCCACGCAGAGCTGCGCGAGACGCAGGTCGCCGCGCTGAACGAGCGCTTCCAGGAGCGCAGGGACCGGATCAAACTGCTGAGCCATCGGGCTCGGGAGGCAGGTGCCACCGAGATACGCGACCGCGCGGATATGGTGCCACTGCTGTTCCCGCACACCGCCTATAAGAGTTACCCCGAAAGCCTCCTTACCGAGCAGCGCTGGGACCGGCTCGGTAAGTGGCTGGGGACCGTGTCGCCCTATCCGATCAGCCCGATCGAAACCTCGGACATCACCGATATCGACGAGTGGATCGCGCGGCTACAGGCCAAGGGGCATTACGTGTCCTGCTCCAGCGGCACGACCGGCAAGTCGGCGATGCTGTTGGCCTCGGACAAGGATATGGACTGGTCCCGCCAGGACACGGTCAAGGTCTTCGCCTGGGGTTCGGGCGTCTCTCCGGCGCAGGATCGGCGCAGGATCGGCGTCGCGCCCGTCGCCGCGGTGCCCAAGAACATCATCATCGGCCAGGCACAGGCCGCGGCGTTCGGCGATCCCACCAAAGCCGACTTCCGCCTGCCGATTCCACCGATCACAGTGGGCTCGCTGACGAAGATGGTCGTGCTGCGCAAGAAGATCGCCGACGGTACCGCGCGTCCCGAGGAACTGGCCGACTTCGATCGGACCTCGGCCGAGCGGCAGGAGGCCCTGGACAAGGCGATGGTGCTGGCCGCCGACGAGCTCATCGAGCACCGCGCCGACAAACTGTTCATCTCGGGCATGTGGAATGCGCTGTACCAGGTGGCGAAGATCGTTCGCGATCGAGGTTACTCGGCCACGGACTTCCACCCCGACAACTGCATATATGTGGGCGGTGGACTCAAGCGTGCCCAACTGCCGTCGGACTACCGGGAATTCGTGCACGAGACGTTCAACATCCCGGCCAACCGCGACTTCCAGAACTACTCCATGCAGGAGCTCAATTCCGGGATGCCCAAATGTCAAGCGGGCGACCGATATCACGTGCCACCGTGGATCGTGCCCTTCGCTCTCGATGAGGCGGGCGAGGCTCTGCTGCCGCACGAATCCGGTGAGATCGAGGGGCGCGCAGCGTTTTTCGACCTTTCCCTGGACGGCCGGTGGGGTGGTGTCATCACCGGCGACAAGATCTCGCTCGACTTCGATCCCTGTGCCTGCGGCTGCGCGGGACCGTCGGTGCGCAACAACATCGTTCGCTACGCGGACATCAAGGGCGACGACAAGATCGGCTGCGCCGGTACGGTCGACGCGTACGTGAGGGGCCTGTCGTGACCATGACCGAATCCGTTGTCTCCGCGCCGTTCTTCCTGCGCGGTCAGTTGGTGGAAGAGCAGTCGGTCACGCACCGCTCACGCGACCTCGGTGTCGTATTCGCGACGCCGTCCATCGACCTGGATCGCGCGGTACATCCGCGAACCGAGGTGCCGCCGCTGCTGAACGTTCCCCTCGCGGAGATCATCGACTTCCTGGTCGAGACCGGCGATCGGATCCGCGACCCGAAGAACCCGTTCGTCCAGGAGTGCATCGATCGGATGTCCTCGACGCATGTGCTGCCGCCCGCGGTGCTGGAAGCGCAGGTCCACGGCGCGACATCGTATCTGGACAAGCGGCTGTTGCAGACCGTCGTCGAGCAGAACTTTCCGGATCCCCGGGCGCTGGACCAGTGGCTGCCCAAACAGGACTACACCGGTCGCAAGAGTTTCGTGCGTGCGTTCGCGCCGCGGCTGGTCCATGTGCTGCCCGGCAATTCGCCGGGTGTGGCGATCAAGTCGATCGCACAGGGCGCGCTGGTGAAGGCTATCAACCTGTTCAAGATGTCGTCGAGCGATCCGTTCACGACCGTCGCGATTCTGCGGACCATGGCCGATATGGATCCGAATCATCCCATCGTGCAATCGATGTCGGCGGTCTACTGGCGCGGCGGCGACGATGCGGTCGAGCAGGTGCTGTACCGGCCGCAGTACTTCGACAAGATCATCGCCTGGGGCGGTGGCGACGCGATCAACAACGTCGTCAAGTACCTCGGTCCAGGCTTCCAGTTGGTGTCGTTCGACCCCAAGACCTCGATCTCGATGGTCGGCAGGGAGGCGTTCGCCTCCGAGGAGGCGCTGGACACCGCCGCGGAACTGGCCGCCACCGATGTGATGGTGCTGAATCAAGAGGCTTGTGTGGCAAGCCGATTCACCTTCCTGGAGGCGAATCAGGAAGAGGCCGACCGGTTCTGCGAGCGAGTACACGCGCGCATCGTCGCGAAGGCGGCCGCCTCGGGCGACTCCCGGCCGCTCGACCTGGACCTGCGCGAGGAGATCGACGCACTCGCAATGCTCGACGACGAGTTCCGTGTCTGGGGCAGGACCGACGGGACAGGTCTGGTGATCCGTTCGGAGGAGCCGGTGGACTTCCATCCGATCAACAAGACCTCCAACGTGGTTCGCGTGGACTCACTCGACGACGCGATGCGATACGTCAACGTGGCTACGCAGACCGTCGGCTTCTACCCCTTCGAACGTATGCCGGACTACCGTGATCGGCTGGCCAGCGGCGGTGCCCAGCGCATCGTCCATCTGGGCGAGGCAGGCCCGAGCACGATCGGAAACCCGCACGACGCGATGTATCCGCTACACCGTTTCGTGCACTGGATGGCGCATGAGGACGGGGTAGCGGCTGCCGAGTAGCTGACCGGGACGGATATGGCCATGGGAGCCCCGGGTGTACTGTCCAGCCGACGTCGCGGGTGTCGATGGCCAGGTTCCGCATATCGGACCTGCCCTTTCGGTTGCGAGCGGCGAGACCGTCCGAGGTCGGGGGTACCGCCCTCGGAGCGGGCCGAGACACCTTCGATCGCACCCCGTGTAGGAGCATCCTGGTGCGGCCACAGCGGCAGGGCGGTGGCGACCGGACACCCGGGAATCCGTCAGCAATTTTCGCCGCGCTGACTTTCCACGCAGCCTGTCCTTACTTTTGTCCGGCGAAATCCCCCATGGATCGCAATGCGGGCAAACGGTATGGTGTGCAGACCTGGTCTGGAGAGTGGACCGCCCGGGTTCGTGGAGGCGATCATGCAAACGGTACTGGGTAAGGCGCAATTGCTGCTCGAGGCATTCGATGCCGAGGCGGGGGAGCTGTCACTGACCGAACTGTCCCGGCGCAGCGGGGTCGCCAAGGCTACGACGTTCCGGCTGGCGACCGCGCTGGTCGAGTGGGGTGTTCTCGAACGATCCGGGACGAGCTACCGTCTCGGCCTGCGTCTGTTCGAGCTCGGCCAGCTGGTGCCCACGCAACGGGTGCTGCGCGATGCCGCCCTGCCGTACCTGCAGGAACTGCATGCCGCGACCGGTGCGACGGTGCATTTCGCGATTCGGGCCGGTTTCGACGTGCTCTATATCGACAAGATCGTCGGCCATGGCGCGATCGAGATGCCGTCTCGGGTCGCGGGACGGCTGCCGCTGTACGCGACCGCGACGGGCAAGGCGATCCTCGCGTTGTCCGCCGCCGATGTGGTCACCGGGGTGGTCGAGAACGGGCTGCCGGCCTTCACGCGGCGGACGGTTGCGTCGGCGGCGCATCTGCACCGCCAACTCGTCACGATCCGGCGGAACATGCTTGCGGTGGAGGCCGAGGAAGTAGCCCCCGGTGTGGTGAGCGCTGCGGTGCCCGTGTTCGGGTCGCACTCGGTGCTGGTGGGAGCGGTCGGCATGTCCACCACCACCGCACGGATGAGACTCGAGCGGATGTCCGGCCCGCTGAAGACCGCCGGCGCCGGTATCACCCGGACACTGGGCTCGCTCGCGCGCTCGGCGTAGCGCCCGGGACGGGCGGACGCCGTCTGCTCACCGCGCCCAGGGCGGCGAAACCGAGCCCAGCCGATGCGGTCGTCACGATCGCCACCGCGAGACTGGTATTTCCCAGCAGCCCGACGATCGGTGCGACGACGGCCGCCGCGCCGAACTGTGCGAAGCCGACCATCGCGGCGGCCGTGCCCGCGATCGCGCCGTGCCGCGACAACGCCAGTGCGGGCGCGTTCGGCATCACGAATCCGGTGGCGCCGAGCAGGGCCAGGACCGGCAGGGCGAAACCGGCGAACCCGCCGGTCGCGGTTGCCGCGAGAACGATGAACGCCACACCGACCGTCGTGCTCACCAGCAGCGAGACCAGGCTGATCCGCAGCGGGGACCATCGCTTCAGTAGCACGACGTTCAGCTGGGACGCGCCGATCAACACCACCGCTCCCGCCGCGAAGGCGAAACCGTAGGTCTGCGACGTGAGCCCGAACTGGCCTTGCATCACGAAGGACGACCCGGCGATGTAGGCCCACAGGACCGAGCGGCCCAAGCCGCACACCAGTACCAGGACGAGGAACCGCGGATCGCCGATCAGGGTGCGATATCCGTTGAGCCCGTGTGAGATTCCGCGTTCGGCTCGTGCGTCGGGCGGCAGTGTCTCGGAAAGGGCGCAGGTGCCGAGCAGCATCATGCCCGCACCGAGCCCGGCCAGTACGAGGAACACTCCCTGCCACGAGACCGCGCTGAGCACCAGCCCGCCGACCGACGGCGCGAGAATGGGCGCGACGCCCATCACGAGCATCAACCGGGACAGCACGACCGCCGCGGCGCGACCGGCGAACAGGTCACGCACGACCGCCATCGCGATCACCCCCGTCGCGGCGGCCCCGAAACCCTGGAGGGCACGCAGGGCACCGAGCGCCGCGACCGAAGGTGCGAAGAAGCATGCCACCGAGGCCGAGACGTGCACAGCGGTGCCGATGAGCAGTGGTCTGCGCCGCCCATAGCTGTCCGACAACGGGCCCACGACGAGCTGGCCGATCGCCAGTCCCGCCAACGTGCCCGTCAAGGTGAGCTGCACGGCGGTGTCGGTCGTGCGGAAATGTGCCGAAATCGTCGGCAGCGCAGGCAGATACATATCCACGGTGAACGGCCCGAGCGCGGTGAGCATCCCGAGGACGAGCACGAGTCGAATCCGGTTCGCGCCTTCGGGCGGGCTCACCGGAACCGCGTCGCGAATGTTGCTGGTCGTCACGAATGTTGCTGGTCGAGGAAGCCGGTCACCACGGAGTAGTAGTCGTGCGGCCGTTCCTCCTGGAGGTGATGCGACGCCTTGTCCATCACGTACAGGTGCCCGTGCTCGATCATTCTGGCCAGCATCAACGGGTAATCCGGCGTGAGGAAGGCGTCGTACATTCCCCAGGCGAACAACACCGGCGCGGTGATCATCCCGAGTTCGGCGGTGAGATCCTGCCAGTCACCCCGGGGGTTGTCCGACGCTGCCGCGAGAGCCATTTCCTCCGGGTCGAGGCTCTGTTCGTAGCGCATGTCGAGGGTCTCGCGCGGGAGCTTGTCGCCGTCGAACCACTCGAGGCGGGTGATCAGCTGACGCATCTTCTCCCGGGTGGGACCCTCTCCGCCGTAGTAGACGTCCCGGGCCGTCCGGCCGCGGTGACCGTTCTCCGGTAGCGGAGCGAGCGGGCCGTGGAACACCGGCATGCTGCCCGTGATCACGAGCGCGCGCACCCGGTCGGGGTACTTGGCCGCGAGGTTGAGCGCGATCGTCCCGCCCCACGAGTTGCAGACGAAGTCGGCTCGGTCGATGGCCAACTCGTCGAGCAGCGCGACGATCTTCGCCGCGTGGAAATCCCACATCGGCCCGGTGATCGTGCACTTCTCCGACCGGCCGTACTGCAGGATGTCGACCAGTATCGCCCGGCGGTCACGCGCGAAAAGCGGTGCGACAGGACCGAAGTCGGACCACGCGGTGCAGCCCGGTCCGCCGCCGTGCAGGAAGATCGTGGGGTTCCCGGCGCCGAGGTCGTGGTAGTGGAACTTCACGCCCGCCGCATCGGCGTACAAGCTGTTCGGTAGTTGAGCCATGCGCACACTTGACGTCATTTCGCGAGCGGTGTGAAGGATCAGGGTCCGCTGGGCGGTCCCAGTCTGTGGCCGCGCCCTGTGCGCGCGGTTAGCTTGCGGCGCATGCGATCAGATCTGCGAACGGCCCAGGATCGGGCTCGCGCCCTCCTCGGCGCCGTCGAGCACCGCGATCTCGGCCCGTTGCGAGTTACCGAGGCGGTGGCCTTCGCGCGCGCGTGCGGCGAACGCGACCCCCGCCTGCTGGACCCCGAATCGACGGGCTTCCAGGTACATCCTCTGTACCTGCCCAGCCTGTTGCGCGGGCCCGACGGCGGCGTCGACGGTGACTACCGCGAAGACGGCATGTTCCGTGACGAGGTCCCCGGCACCGATGGACTGGATGTGCGCCTGATGGCGGGTGGGCAGAGCATCGCCTTCCACCGGCAGACGCCGCTCGGGGATCCGATCGCGGTGCGGCGCACGCTCGATGACGTGGCGTGCAAAGGTCGGCCTGGCTCGGAGTTTCTCCTGATGACGGTGTCGAAGGTCTTTCGAGCCGCGCGGGCCGGAGCACTGGCCACCGTCACCGAAAGGTTCATCGTCCGATGACGGCCCCGCACAGTGCGCACGCCGTCACAGGCCAGGAGATCGACCCTGTCGTGCTGCGGACCGACCCGGTGCGCCTGCTGCGCTTCGGCGCTGTCACGCACAACGCGCACCGCATCCACTACGACCCGGTCCACGCCGCGAGCGAGGGCCTGGACGCGCCCGTGGTGATGGCCCAGCTACACGGTGCGTTGTTGTTCCGAGCGGCGGCCGAGTTCGCCGGCGGGCCGAGCGGCGTGGTCTCCGTGGGATGGCGCAACCGCGCGCCCGCGTACGTGGGGTGTGAGCTCGTCGTGACCGGCGTCGTCCGCGAGATCGCCGACGGGCTCGTCACGCTCGAATTGCGGGAGCACACCGAGGACGGCGTGCTGTGCGCCGAAGGCGAGGCCGTGGTGGTCGCAAACGCGGAACGGGTCTGCTGAGCAAACCGAATCCGTTGGCGTCCGGCCAGGACTCGCCGAGTATTCGCACTATCACTCATCTCGTCTCGGGAGGACTTCACATGACTGGTGTCGAGGCGCCGAACGCCGCGCAGGAGGTGCCTGAGCGTCCGCGTGCGGCCGGAAGGCAGGACTGGACGGCCTGGCCCAAGTACAACGCGGCCGGCAGCGGGTACCGCGGCTACTGGTATCCCGTCACCTGGTCCAGCCACATCACCGGGACCCCGCAGAGCTACACGATCTGCGGCGAGAAGCTCGCACTCATCCGGGACGCGGGGAAGGTGTATGCGCTGCACGACCGCTGCCCGCACCGTGGGGTGCCGCTGTCGGAAGGCGACCAGCAGTTTCCCGGCACGGTCAGCTGCCCCTACCACGGCTGGACCTATCGCCTGACCGACGGCAAGCTCGTCGCAGTCATCACCGACGGCCCGGATTCGAAGATCTGCGGCAAGGTCGAGGTGCAGACGTACGCGGCGCAGGAGCGACTGGGGTTGGTCTGGGTCTACATCCCGATCACCCGCGAGCCCGCCCCGCCGCTGGACGAGCAGTTGCCGCGCGAACTCGTCGAGAACGAGGGCATCGTCGGCGGTCGTATTCAGCCGCGTGCGGGTAACTGGCGTTTCGCCTGTGAGAACGGCTTCGACGAGGGACACGCGAAATATCTGCACCGCACCTCGCTGTGGCGGCTGTTCAAGCCGATGCCGACCTGGAACATCACCCGCATCGTGCGCGAGGGCCGATGGATCTACCGCGTCCAGGACGAGGTGTATTGGGAGGCGGAATTCCCCGGCGTCGGGAAGTGGACCAACAAGCGGTGGTGGAAGAAGCGGCCGGACGAGACGAAGGTCTCGCAGATCGGCAACGTCGGCGCCGGACTGGAGGTGAATCCGGTCATCGCGGCGCAGAACTTCCCGGGCTTCGCGTCCCTGTCCATGCCCGGCGTGCTGCGCATCTCCTACCCCAACTTCATCCACTACGAGTTCTACGTGCCGGTCGACGACGACAATCACCGATATGTCGGTCTGATGGTGAATTTCGTGACCGGGGTGCACAAGCTCGGCTTCTACGCGAAGTACCTCGGGGCGATCCGCTGGTTGTTCCACGGCCAGTTCTCCGGGCAGGACGCGTGGATGGTCGAGGTCACCGACGCGCCGCCGGAAAAACTGTACCGGCCGGATGTCTCCCTGACCGCCTGGCGCAATCTCGCCGAAGAGGAGTACGCCGAAAAGCTCACGGCCGCTGTCGAATTCGTCAAGCAACCGGTGGCGCATACGCGTGCGCGCCGGGCATCGGCGAAACAGAACGGCACCGGCGAGGCGGCCTCCGCACAATCCGTCCCGTCCAGTGAATAGGGGAAGTACATGCTCAAGACACTGATCGCCTTCGTCGCGGGTGGCGCGGCCGTCGTGGGCGCGCCCGCCGCGTGGCGGATCCTCGCGCGGCACAGCAATACCCAGGTACACCAGGTTCGTCGATGACCGTCGCGGGAGCGGATGCGCTGGCCGGGTTGGATCCCCGCCGACGTCGCTGGGTCGAGGCGGCTTGCGCACGGGTGGACCGGAACCGGTTGCGCGATTTGCTGACCGGCCTCGTCGACATCGCGAGTCCCACCGGTGACGAGGCGCCGCTGGCCCGGCACATCACCACCACCCTGGCCGGGGCGGACATCGAATCGCAGACGATGTATCTCGATGACCGCCAAGCCAATTCGTGGGGCCGGGTGCGCGGCGACGGCACCGGACCGGACCTGCTACTGTACGCACCGATCGACACCGTGACCACGGGCGACCCCGACGAGGATCTGCCGTGGGTCGGTGAATCGCTGCGCGCCGACATGGTCGCGCGAGCCACGACGGTCCAGGACTACGTCATCGGGCTGGGCGCCTCCAATCCGAAGGGTCACGCCGCCTGCGTGCTGGCCGCGGGCGAGGCGATCCGGGCGGCCGGCGTGCCGCTCACCGGAGACCTGCTGTTGGGTTTCGGGGCCGGTGGGATGCCGACCAATGCCCGTCCCGGCGTGGGCAATCCGCGGCGGAACACCGGTCAGGGCGTCGGCTGCTCCTTCCTGCTCGAACAGGGGGTGTGGGCGGATTACGCCCTCATCGCCAAACCGGGGTGGACCGTCTCGTGGGAGGAGGTCGGGCTCGCCTGGTTCGAGATCACGGTGCACGGCAGTCACACGTACGTGGGCTCGCGGCACCGGTTGCCGTACCGGAACCCGGTGGCCCTGGCCGGGGCGGTGGCCATCCGGCTCGAGGAGTGGTTTCCGCAGTACTCGCGAGCGCACGACGACGGGCTCGTCGAGCCACAGGGCATGGTGGCGAACATCCGCGGCGGCTGGGAGCGCACCGCGTCGTTCACACCGGCCTGCGTGCGCATGATGGTCGATCTGCGACTCAGCCCGCGCACCACGCCCACCGCGGCCAAACGCGAATTGGTCGCGGCCGTGCGGCGGATCGCCGCCGAACTGGACATCCGCCTCGACGTGGAGCAGATACTGGCGATCCCGGGTGAGGGTTCGGATCCCCGGATGTGGCTGTGCCGCAAGGCCGTCGAGGCGTGGGAAGCGGCCGAAGGCGTTCCGCACCGGGAGTTCCGCGACGCGAGTGGCGCGACCGACGCGAACATCCTGCGCGGCCGCGGGATTCCCACCGTGCGGGTCGGCATGCCGAAGGTCGTGGATGCCCCGTTCGAGGTCGACTTCGCGATGGGCATGAACACGGTGGACCTGCGGGACGCGGAGAAGCTCACCAAGTATCTGGTCCGTGTCGCACTCGACACGGTCACCCGCAGCCTCGAGGAAGTAGGGATGGTCTGATGGCGACGATCGTGCTGGGGGTCGGAGCCTCGCACAGCACTCTGATGAACACGCACTGGGAGCAGACCACGCACAAGGCGGAAGCCGAGCGTTTCCGCAACGCCCTGTACACCGCGCGGGAACGGATCGCGGCCGCCGCACCGGACGTCGCGCTGATCATCGGCTCCAACCACTTCCGCGGATTCTGGCTGGACCTCATTCCGGCCTTCACTCTCGGTGTGGGGGAATGTGTTTCGAGCGGCGAATCCGGAACCCCGAAGGGGCCGCAGCCGGTCGATGTCGAGTTCGCCCGCTACCTGGCGAACACCGTGATCGAAAGTGGCCGTTTCGATCTGGCGTACTCGGCGCGGCTGCAGATCGATCACGGGCAGTCCCACGCGATCCAGTACCTGCTCGACGGACTCGATGTGCCGATCGTGCCGCTGGTGGTCAACGTTTTCGCGCCACCCCTGCCCACCTTCGCGCGGTCCGCGGAACTCGCCGCCGCGATTCGCGCGGCGATCGCGAGTTTCCCGGCGGACAAGCGAGTCGTCGTCATCGCGTCGGGCGGGCTCTCGCACCGGCTGCCCTGGCCGGACTGGCGCGACCCGCACGGTGAGGACGAGGATTTCATGGTCCGAGCGTGGCTGGACGGCCGGGAGAACTGGTCGGACTACGACGTGCGCCGCCGCGAGATCATCCGCGCCGCGCAGGCGGCCATCACGCCCGAGTTCGACGATCACCTGCTCGACCTCTTCGCGGCGGGCAAGGCGGCCGAACTCGCCGAGTACACCACGACCTACGTCCAGCAGGCGGCCGGGAACGGCGCGCAGGAGCTGCGCACCTGGCTCATGATGGCCGCCATCCTGGACTACATCCCGGCGGAACGCCTTGCCTACGAGGCCATTCCGGAATGGCTCACCGGAATGGGCGTCGCCGTTCTCGACCCCTCTCATCGCAACTCGTCATCACGAAGGACACGATCATGACAATCTGGAACGAACTGGCCGGGCTCGACTTCAGCCTGACGACCGTCGATGCGAACGGCATTCCCACCCGCGCGCTGCGCGCCGGAACGGGTGAGGAATCGGTGGTGTTCCTGCACGGCACCAGCGGCCATCTCGAGGCGTTCGCGCGCAACATCCCGGCGCACGCGCCGCTGTACCAATGCCACGCCATCGACATGCTGGGACACGGCTACACCGGCAAACCGGACTATCCCTACGAAATCCCGCGCTACGTCGAGCATCTGGTCGACTACCTCGACGCGGTCGGAATCCAGCGGGCACATCTGGTGGGTGAGTCGCTCGGCGGCTGGGTGGCGGCCCATCTCGCGAGCGAGCTGCCCGAGCGCGTGCTGTCGCTGCAACTGCTCGCCGCGGGTGGCACGGTCGCGAACCCCGCCGTCATGGATCGCATCAAGACATCGACCACGAAAGCAGTGCGCAGCAATGACATTCAACTGACGCGGGAGCGGCTGCGGCTGCTGATGCACGATCCGGCCGATGCCACCGAGGAACTCGTCGAAGTCCGGCACCGGATCTATCACCAGCCCGATTTCGTCGCGAACATCCACAACCTGCTGTCCTTGCAGGAGATGGAGACTCGGCAGCGCAACCTGCTGCGACCGGACCGGCTCGCGCGTATCCAGGCGCCGACGCTGGTGGTCTGGGGCCACGAGAATCCATTCGGTGACGTCCCGGAGGCCAAGAAGATGGCCGAGGACATCCCCGGCGCGCGGCTGCAGCTCTACCCCGAGTGCGGCCACTGGCCGCAGCACGAGCAGGCCGAGCAGTACAACCCGCTGAGTCTGGACTTCCTGGCCGAGGCGTCCGCGAAAGCCACGGCACCGGCCTGAGACAGGGCGATGCCGATATCGGTGGCCGGTCACGCATGGTGGTGCATGACCGGCCACCGCCCGTTCACGGCTGCGGCACATGCACTGGACCCTGTGAAAATACTTCGGCCGCAATGGAATATTGCGGCGATGTTTCCGGAACCGGTGCCCGTGACGCGCTGGATGTTGCGTCGGGGTAAGGCTGTCGCTGCGGGTTCATTCGGCGGACCGAGATGATTTCCAGCCCTGACGTACATGGCTAAGTTGCTTCACACCACCGCACGAATGCGGCCCAGATCACAGAACGAAGGTGTCGGTATATGGCCTGGCGATCTCAATTCCGTAGCGCTGCCCTCGCAGCGGTAGTCCTTGCCACGATGGCGGCCGCCGCGTGCAGCCGCCCGGCCACGCACAGCACCGCCGATTCGGCGGGCGGTTCGATCCGGATCGCGGTGGGCATCGATGCCTCCTACGCGCCATTCTTCGTCGCCGACCACGAGGGACTGTTCAAGCAGGCAGGTCTGGATGTGCAGCTGGTGCAGTTCGGTCGGGGCGGTGAGGCTGTCGACGCCCTCTCGACAGGACAGGTCCAGATCGCGGGCAGCTCCGACACCACCACCATCGCGCAGCTGCGGGAGAATCCCTCGCTGCGGGCGATGTACTCCTACGAGTCCTCCGGCGACTACATCAAAGTCGTGTTGCGCAACGGGATCGATGCGCCGGCCGCGGGGCAGAAAATGGGCATCGTTCCCGGCCTGAGCCAGATCTCCACGGAGAAGTATCTCGAAGCGCACGGTGTGCGGCCGGACTCGGTCAAGATGATCACGGCCACCCCGACCGACATGCCCGCGCTACTGAGCCGCGGCGACATCGACGGGTACGTGCTGTGGGAGCCGTGGCCCGCCGCGGCGCTGAGCCAGCACACCGGACATGTCGTCGCCCGGACCGGCGACTACAACTGGCTCTACCACCACTGGGCGATCACGACACAGCCGTGGCTGGCCGCGCACGAGGACACCGCGCGCAAGGTCGCCCAGGTTCTCGACAAGGCCACGCAGCTCGTCGAATCCGATCCGCCGGCTGCCGCGGCGGCGACGAAATCCGCGGTGAACGTGGCCGAGGACCAGACCATCACCGCGATCAAGGAAATCGACTTCGGTGTCCACAATCTGACCGCGCAGGACATCGTGTCGGCACAGTCGGTCGTCGATTTCTACAAGAAGATCGGCGCCCTGCGCGACCAACCGGACCTGCAGTCGGCGATGCTCACCGACTGGTACAGGAAGAGTGCGTAATGAGTGTGACAGCAATCAAGGGCGTTCCCGTCGAAATCGAAAACCTCGGAATAAGTTTCGGTGCCGCGGATATCGTCTCGGGAATTGATCTACAGGTGCGGGAGGGCGAATTCGTCTGTCTCCTCGGCCCGAGCGGATGCGGGAAGTCGACCCTGTTGTCGTCGATGGCGGGCTTCATCGAACCCACCGTCGGGGAAATCCGCTGTGACGGTACGACAGTCAGGCGAAGCAACCCGCACGCGGGCATGGTCTTCCAGAGTTCGGAGGCGCTCTTCGAATGGATGACCGTCAGCGGGAACGTCTCCTACGGACCGCGCATGCACGGGGCGAGCAAGGCCGAACAGGTACGGATCGCGGCGGAATACCTGGCCATGGTGGGCCTGCCGCACTCGGGTGACAAATTTCCCTCGCAGCTCTCGGGCGGTATGCGCCAACGCGTTCAGATCGCCCGTGTGCTGGCCAATCAGCCCTCGCTGGTCCTGATGGACGAGCCGTTCGGCGCTCTCGACGCGCAGACCCGGCAGGTCCTGCAGATCGAATTGGACAAGATCTGGCGGCACACCGGCTGCACCGTCGTGTTCGTCACCCACGACATCGACGAGGCGCTCACGCTCGCCGACCGCGTGGTGGTCATGTCAGCCGGACCGCGGGCCCGCATCAAGAGCATCTACCAGGTCGACGCGCCCCGCCCGCGCGATCGCGCCCATCCCGACGTGATCGATCTGTACGAGCAACTGCGCGACGACATCCGCGCCGAGGTCGTGGCGTCGTTGCGGAACCAAGGTATCGAGGAGGACGAGCTGTGACCGCCATCGTGCAGAGCCCCGCAGCGTCGGCTGGAAATGCGAATGCCAAACGGACACAGCGCAAATCGCTCGCGGCGGCAGGGCGGGTGACCCGCACCGCGCTGCTGTGGGTGGCCTCGGGGGTGCTCGGGCTCGCGGTGTGGTCCTTCCTCGCGTGGTGGTACGGGCCGACGACCATCGCCTCTCCGGGGGAGGTGTGGTCGGCGGCGGTCGAACTCACGCAGCGCGGCGTGCTGTGGGCGTCCGTCTCGGCGTCCGCGCAGCGAATCCTGCTCGGTTGGAGCCTCGGCGTCGTGATCGGCGCCCCGATCGGCATCCTGATGGGGCGCGTCAACCTGGTGCGTCAGTTGCTGGATCCCTATATCGAGTTCTTCCGCTTCATCCCGCCGATCGCCTTCGTCACGCTGGCGGTGGTGTGGTTCGGCATCGGCGAAACCTCCAAGATCGTGCTGATCTTCTACACCTCGGTGTTCATCGTGACCGTGAGTACCATCGCGGCCACGGTGGCGATCAGCGAGAACAAACTCCAAGCCGCGACGAATCTGGGCGCGAACCGGCTGCAACTGATGAAGACCGTGGTGTTGCCCTCGGCGGTCCCGGGCATCGTCACCGGAGCCCGGCTGGCGATGGGCAACAGCTTCCTGACCATCGTCTCCGCCGAGATCGTGGCCGCCGATCGCGGTATCGGCTCGATGATCTGGCAGGCCCGCAACTACGGCCGGATCGACTGGACGTTCGTCGGGATCATCGTGCTCGGCATCATGGGGTTCGTCTTCGACCGCGTACTGCGGTTGCTCTCGGCGAAATTCCTGTCCCGGTACGGCGTCAAATAGAAAGGGCCACAATGGATCAGCCTCCCACAATCACCGAGCTGGCCGGGATTCCGGGCCGCCCGGAATCGGATGATCTCGACGAGGAACGGCGCCGCCGCAAAACCGCGGTGATCGGCGGCTATCGCATCCTGTCGCGGTTCGGGCTCGACGAAGGCATCTCCGGGCACATCACAGCACGCGACCCCGAACGCCCGGACACTTTCTGGACCGCGCCCTTCGGCCGGCATTTCTCCACGGTGATGCCCGACGAACTGCTGCACGTCGCCTCGGACGGCACGATCCTGTCCGGCCGAGGCCCGTTGAACCGGGCGGCGTTCGTGATCCACTCGAAAGTGCACGAGGCCAGGCCGGAGGTCATCGGCGCCGTGCACGCCCACGGATTGCAGGGCAAGGCGTTCTCCTCGCTGCACCGCTTGCTGTCCCCGATCACGCAGGACGCCTGCGCATTTCACGACGACCACTCGATGTACGAGGAGTACCACGGCGTCGCACTCGACGAGGAGGAAGGTCGCCGTATCGCGCAGGCGCTCGGCGCCAACAAGGCCGTGATACTCACCAACCACGGACATCTGACCGTCGGCACCTCGGTGGAGAGCGCCGTGTGGTGGTACGTGTCGATGGAACGCTCGATGCAGGCCGAACTGACCGCTCGCGCGGCCGGGGAACCCGTTGTCCTGCACGACAAGATCGCGGCTCGGACCTATGAGGCGGTGGGCACCGAGAAGGTCGGCTGGTTCGCGTACTCGACCATCATCCAGAAGATCGCGGCGGAGGAACCGGAACTGTTCGCCGCCTGAATCGCGATCCGTCATTTCCATCCGCCGGGCCCGGCGGCCACGTCGTGTGGCTGCCGGGCCCGTTTCGTGCGCCGAACTCGATCCGGACGGAGTCTGCTGACCGGACCGAGTTCATTTATCAAGGGCCGTAAGCTGATTAGCGTTCGCGCTGTGAACGAATCGCCCCTCCTCTCGACCACCACCGAACTCGACGTCGACATCCTTGTCGTCGGCGCGGGCCCGGCGGGACTCTACGGCGCGTACTACGCGGGTTTCCGCGGGCTGCGCGTTGCCGTGCTGGACGCGCTCGCCGAGCCGGGCGGGCAGGTGAGCGCGATGTACCCGGAGAAGTCCATTCTCGATATCGCGGGATTCCCGTCCGTCAGAGGTCGTGACCTGATCGACGGGTTGCTCGCGCAGGCCGCATCGTTCGACCCGATCTACCTGCTCGGGGAGCAGGCGCTGAGCCTGTCCCACGACGCGTCCGGCAATGCGGTCGTCGCGACGAGCAAGGGACGCACCATCACCGCGGGCGCGGTCGTCGTCACCGGCGGTATCGGCACCTTCACACCCCGGCCGTTGACGAAGGGCCTGGACTTCCTCGATCGGGGACTGAGTTACTTCGTTCCCGACCCGTCGGTGCACGAGGGGAAGGACGTGGTGATCGTCGGCGGCGGCGACAGCGCGTTCGACTGGGCCGTCCATCTCGAGCCGATCGCCAACTCGGTCACCCTGGTCCATCGACGCGACAGGTTCCGGGCGCACAGATCGACCGTGGCCAAGGTGTCCGACAGCTCGGTGCGGGTGCTGGTCAACGCCGACGTCGCGGCCGTGCGCGGCAACGGCTGGATCGCCGAGGTCGACGTCGCGCACAAACTCGACCGCTCGATGACCACTCTGCCGGCCCAATCCGTCATCGCCGCATTGGGTTTCACCGCGGATCTGGGTCCGCTGACCGAATGGGGACTCGACATCGATTCTCGGCACATCGTCGTGAACACCCGCATGGAAACCAATCTCGCGCGCGTGTACGCGGCCGGCGACATCACCGACTATCCCGGGAAGGTTCGTCTCATCGCGGTCGGTTTCGGGGAGGCCGCCACCGCGGTGAACAACGCGGCGGCCGTCCTGGATCCGGACGCGGAGATCTTCCCGGGGCATTCCACCGAACAGGAGGACTGACAGATGGCATTCGTGATAGGCGAGGCCTGCATCGACTACACCGACCGCTCGTGCATGGAGGAATGCCCGGTCGATTGCATCTACGAGGGCGAGCGCAAGCTGTACATCAACCCGAACGAGTGCATCGACTGCGGCGCATGCGAATTGGCGTGCCCGGTGGAGGCGATCACCGTGGACCGCAAGGCCGCACCGGAATTCAAGGAGGACAACAAGAGGTTCTTCCTGGACATCCTGCCGACCCGGACCGAGCCGGTGGGCAATCCGGGCGGCGCGGCGAAGATCGATGCGGTCGGCGTCGACACACCGATGGTGGCGGCGTACTGATGGGCGCGAATCTCCGATTCGCCTACGCGGACACGTCTTTCGGTCAGCTGCACTACGCCGAGCAAGGGGACGGCCCGGTACTGCTCCTGCTGCACCAGACGCCTCGCTCCTGGGACGAATTCCGGGAATTGATCCCGCTGCTCGCCGACGAGCACCGCGTGATCGCGATGGACATGGTGGGTTTCGGCGCGAGCGCGAAACTCCTTGCGCCGCAGACCATCGAGCTCTACGCCCAGGGTGCGTGGGAACTGCTCGACGCGATCGGCGTCGACCATGCCGCGGTTCTCGGGCATCACACCGGCGCCGCGGTGGCGCTCGAGCTGGCTGCCACCGGCAGCGAACGGATCGCCGCGGTGGTGCTGTCGTCCTGTCCGTGGACCGACGAGCGCTACCGTACCGACCACGCCACCGGAGCCGGTGTGGACCGCGCGCAGCAGAGTGAGGACGGGGCGCATCTGCGGACTCTCTGGGAACTGCGCAGACCGTACTATCCGGCGCCGGTCGCGGGTTTGCTGGACCGGTTCGTCCGCGACGCCCTCGCCCCCGGCGTCGACCCGGCCGAGGGGCACCGCGCGTGCGCCCGCTACCGGATGGAGGACCGGATCGGTTCGGTGACCGCCCCCGTACTCCTGATCGGCGCGGGCGAGGATCCGTTCTCCATGCCCAACCTCCCGGTGCTGAGCGCCCACCTCACCGCGGCCCGCTCGGTCCGTAGCGCGACGATCGAGAACGGTACGGTCGCGCTCATCGAGCGCGAGGCCGCGGCCATAGCCGCGGTGACGCGAGAGTTCCTGGCATCGACCGAGGTCACCAGGGCCGATGTAAACACTGTGAAACGGGTCCACTGAGCGAACCGTGTGACGTGCCTCTCATGGCATCCGGCCCGTAGCGTGACGACATCAGGTGAGCGTGCCGCCGTGGTCGGCCGAATCGACAAGTTCCGCTCGCCACGGCCCACCAGGAGGTATCCCTTGACGACAGCTACTCGAGGACCCGGTGGAATCGGACCGGTGGTGCCGATTGCGCAAGCCCAGCAGTCCGGCGCCGACATGCCCACCGTGCTCGGCAAAGCCCGGCTGATTCTCGACACGTTCGACAGCGAATGCAGCGATCTGTCCCTGACCGAACTGACCCGCCGCAGCGGCGTGGCGAAAGCGTCGGTCTATCGGCTGGCCGGCGAGTTGGTGGAGTGGGGCCTGCTCGAACGAGCGGGCACCAAGTACCGGCTGGGTCTGCGGTTGTTCGAACTCGGTCAGCTCGTGCCCCGGCAGCGGATCCTGCGCGACGCGGCGCTGCCGTATATGGAGGATCTACTGCTGGCCACGCAGGAAACGGTGCATTTCGCGGTTCGGGACGGTATCGACGTGCTCTACATCGAGAAGATCGTCGGTCACCGCGGGCTCAACCAGCAGTCGCGGGTGGCGGGCCGGTTGCCGCTGTACTGCACGGCCACCGGCAAGATCATCCTGGCGTTCTCGCCCCCGTCGGTGTTCGACGAGGTCGTCGAGCAGGGGTTCACTGCGCTCACCCGCCGCACCACGATGTCCGTGGGCGTGCTGCGCACCCAGCTCGAGCGGATGCGCAAGGAGCAACTGGCGGTCGAGGTCGAGGAGACCCGGCTCGGCTACATGAGCGTCGCCGTGCCGGTGTTCAGCGGCCCGCGCGTGCTCGCGGGCGCCTTGTCGGTGACCGCGCCCACCGCCCGGCTCAACGTCAGCCGCATCACCGGCGCCCTGCGGACCGCGGGCGTGGGTATCACGCGGACCTTGCAGGCGATGCGCTGCACACATACCGCGGGTGAGACGACGCCGCGCGAGAGTGCGTGCAGTGCCGCGATGTGTTCGTTCAACGGGTGCGGGCGCTGACTCCGCTCATCGCGTCCGGGTCGGCCGGAAGCCCTGGCGCTGCGCGTCCCAGGTGTCCGGCCCGACCCCGCGAGCGCGTAATTCCTGCTTGCGCACCTTGCCGGTTTCGGTGAGCGGAAGTCTCGTCACCAGGTCGACGTAGCGGGGGAGCGCGAAGTAGGCGAGGTCGGCCTCGGCGAAGCGCAACAGGTCCGCGGGGTCGAGCACGGCGGCCTCGCGCGGCACGATGGCGGCCATCACCTCGTCCTCCGCGAGTTCGGACGGCACCGGGAAGACCGCGACCTGCGCGACGTGCGGGTGCCGGGACAGTACCGACTCCACCTCGGTCGCGGAGATGTTCTCCCCGCGCCGACGAATCACGTCCTTGAGCCGGTCCACATACCGGAACCAGCCGTCCGGGCCGCGGATCACCCGGTCTCCGGTGCGCAGCCAGGCGCCTTCCGCCGGGACGGCGTCACCGAGATACCCGGCCGCGAATCCACCGCGGCGCAGGCTCCGGACCAGCAATTCGCCAGGAACGCCGTCGGCGACGGGACGGTCCTGGTCGACGACCCCGGCTTCGTAGCCGTCCATCACGGTGCCGATGAAGCCGTCCCGACGCCGTCCCGGCAGCGACCCGAGGACGAGATTCGTTTCGGTGGTACCGAATCCGTCGATGAGGTCGATACCGAAGCGTTTGCGGAACGGTTCGTACAGGTGCGCCGGCGTGGCGGGCGACAGCGCCCGGGTGACCCGGTGGGCCCGCTCGCTCGGGGACGGCGGGCGGTTCATCAGCATGGGCACCATGGCGCCGAGCAGATAGGTCACGGTGGCACCGGACTCCTGCACCGCAGACCAGTAGCCGCTTGCCGAAAATCGTTCTCCCAGTATGAAAGTGCCACGCCAGACCAGCGCCTGGAACAGCGTGCCCAGGGCGTTGGTGTGGAACAGCGGCAGGCAGTTGTACAGGACGTCGCCCGCACGCAGACCCAGCGAGCGCCCGACTCCCCCACCCCACCAGAGGAATTGGGCGTGCGGGCAGCGAACACCCTTGGGCAGGCCGGTGGTGCCCGAGGTGAACAGCACCGCGGCGAGATCGAGATCGGTCACCGATGCCGGGTCGCGGGGCGGATCGGTCATCGCCGAATCGACCCGGGGGGCCGTATCCGAGCCGACCAGCCAGCACACGCCCGCGAACCGCGTCGCCTCGACCTGTGCGGCATACCGTGGCTCGGTCAGCAGCCGACGCGCCCCCGACTCGACGAGCACGTGGCGCAGACCCTCGCCCCGCAAAGCCACATTCAACGGCACCACGACGGCTCCCAGCCAGGAGCAGCCGAGGAACAGGTCGACGAGCTCCACGCGATTGTCCAGCAGTGCCGCGACCCGGTCTCCGGCTCGAACTCCTTGCGCGTGCAGGGCTTCCGCCATGGACGCTGCCCGGACCAGAAGCTCGCGATAGCTCACCGCGACCGGCCCGGCACGCACCGCGATCTGCTCCCCGCACTCCTCGGCCCGCAGAACGAGCAGTGCGGGAATGGTCATCGCCGCGGGAAGTCCCGGTTCGGCGTGCAGCGCCTCGCTGGTCATGGCACGACGACGGCGCGCCCGGCCACCTTGCCTTCGCGCATCAGTTGCAGGGCGTCGGCGATCCGATCGAGCGGGAACTGCTGCACCGCCAGCCGCACCTCACCCGCGGCGAGCTTGCCGATCAGCTCGGGAGCGAGTTCGGCCTGCCGGGCTCCCTTGCGAATCATGTTGACCGGCAGGATCTTCACGTCGCTCAGCAGCCAGTTGGGCAGATCGAGAGCCAGTTCGGTGCCCAGTGTGTAGCCGATCAGCGCGGCTCGTCCCCCCGGCACGACGCGGCCGAGCAGCGGGGACAGCACATCGCCCCCGAGGGTGTCGATCAGGACCTCGGCGACGGGCTTCTCACCCAGTTGCTCGGCCAGTACGGAGCCCCGGCCGACGACCGGGCGTACCCCGTCGGGCAGCAACTCCACCTGATCCTGCCGGGGTACCACGCCGATCACTTCCGCAGCACCGGCGAGCAGGGCGAATTGGGCGGCCATCGAGCCGACCGCGCCCGATGCGCCGGACACGATCACGCGTTCTCCGGCACGGACCTCCGCGACGTCGTGTACGGCGACGTACCCGGTGGTGCTGGGCAGGAAGAAGGTCGCCGCCACCTCGGGCGGCAGATCGGAGTCGAACGGCGTGAATGCTCGGTCCGCCGCGACGAGATACTCTGCCCAGCAACCGTTCTTGGTCAGCCCGATGCCGCCGCCCCGCACCAGCACCCGCGTTCCCGCCGCGAAGGTGTCCGACTCGACGACCGTCGCGGCGCCGTCGGTGCCGCCGATGTGCGGCAGCGGTGGCTTGATGTCGAATGTGCCGCTCGCCACGGTCATGTCGAGGTGGCCGAGCGCCGCCGCGTCGATCCGCACCAGCGTCTGGCCCGCCTTCCGAGCGGGGATGTCGATGTCGTCGAGGACCGGTGCCTCACCGAAACTGTGTAGCCGCGCGGCGCGCATATATCTCCTTCGTGTGCGGGTGAGTGGTTCAGGAGAGGATCGACGCCGCACGCAGCTGCGCGATCCGGTCAGGTGGGTACCGCAGCACGTCGTGCAGTACCGCATCGGTATCGGCACCCAGAAGTGGTGCGGCGGTACGGATTTCACTGACCGTACGGTTCATCCGGACGGGTGCGCCCTCGTGCAGGAAGGTGCCCGCGCGAGGGTGTGCGCGCCGCACATAGAAGCCGCGAGCGCGCAGATGGACATCGCTTTCGACCAGATCCCGGCCGTCCTGCACCGAGCCCGCCGGCACGCCCGCGCCTTGCAGGGCCTCGGTGACCGTCTGGACGGGCAGCGTTCTGGTCCACGCGGTGATCGCCGCGGTGATCTCCGAGTCACGCGCCCGCCGTTGCTCGGCGGTGCGGAACTCGTCGGCATCCGCCCATTCGGGGCGTTCGATCAGCTCGCACAGAGCAAGCCAGTCGGCCTCGTGGCGCACCGCGATCGTCACCCAGCGATCGGAGCCCAGACAGCGGAACACGCCGTGTGGTGACCACGCGTCCTCGGTGTTCCCCTTGGGTTCGGGAACCTGCCCGGTCCCGGTCGACCGGATCACCGCGGTGCCCATGTGTGCGGCCATCGCCTCGAGCTGCGAGAGGTCCACATGCTGGCCGCGGCCGGTGCGGTCGCGGTGTTCCAGCGCGGCCAGGGTGGCCGTCGCGGCCTGCAGTCCGGCCACGATGTCGCCGTGGCCGTAGATGACGCCGACCACGTCATCGGCATCCCAACCGGTCAACGCCGTCAGACCGGTACTGGCCGAGACGATGTCCGCGTACGACACCCAGCTGCTGCGCGGCCCGGTGTGGCCCATGCCCGACATCGAGACGTACACGATGTCGGGGCGTAGTTCGCGAAGCCGCTGGTAGCCCAGCCCCATCTTCTTCAGCACCGACGAGCTGAAGTTCTCGATCACGACATCGCTGGCGGCGATCAGGTCGGCGAGTACCGCCAGGCCCTCGGGTGTACGGGTATCGAGGGTGATACTGCGCTTGTTGCGGTTGACGTCGTTGAAATAGCCGCTGGTGTCGGGATCGTCGTGCGGGCCGCGGGACAGGTGCATGGCGGGGGAGAAGCGCGTCGGGTCCGGGCGGCCCAGCGATTCGACCTTGATGACCTCGGCGCCGTGATCAGCGAGAATTCTGGTGCAGTAGGGGCCGGCCAGGACCCAGGTCAGGTCGAGCACCCGGATGCCGTCGAGGCTGCGTCTGCCGGACTGTGCCTCTTGTTTCGGGAATGAACCTGTGACAGTGCGTTTTTCGGATATCAGCGATTGGTCGGCGCCGAGCCGGGGTACCACGAGTTCACGGACCCGGCGCCCTTCCGGGAACGCGAAGCCGAAGCCCAGATCACGAGTCACCTCGTCGCCGGAGACCACATCCAGGAAGAAGTCGCGGTCGTTCAATTGCGGATTGACGAGCAGTTCGGCGGGACCGTCCACCGCGGCCCAGGGCAGTTTGCGCTCCTGTGCGCGGACGGCGAACTCCTCTTTCGGCCATTTCGCCAGAAAGCGTTGCAGGACAGCGAAAATGTGATCCTGGTGGATTTTCCGTTCCACCGGATCGCGCCAGCGCGGGTCGTCCAGGTCCTCCTGCGCTCCCTCTTCGATCAGCCAGCGCAGCGTTTCGTCCCACATCCGTGGGCTGCCGCCGAGTCCGCCGCCGAGGAAACCGTCTGCGGCGGTGAACAATCCGTGTGGCACCAGTGGATGCACCCGTCCCGGCCGACCGGGAACACGATCCTCGTGCAGGTATGCCAGGGCGCCCGCTTCCAGGCTCGCCGCGACGCACTCCTGCGCCGAGATGTCGACGAACGGCGCTGGGCCGAAACGCCGGGCGCGCAGGCCGAGCAGCGCGCCGATCGCCGCGTTGACCCCGGCCAGTTGCTCGGCCTGTCCTTCGGGCAAGCACAGCGGCGGAGCGTCGGGCGTACCGACCTGCGCCATCATGCCGCCCATCGCGGCGACCGTGAGATTCGTTGCCGCCCAGGAGCTGTGCGGGCCGGACACGCCGAATGGCGTCACGCGCACGTGTACCGGTGAATCATGCTGGGCGGCAGGAGTTTCCGATCGAGCATCGGTGCCGTCGAGCAGGATGTCCGCGCCCGCGACCAGACGCTCGAGCGCGTCCCGATCGTCCTGGGCGGCCAGATCCAGCACGACCGACCGCTTACCCGCGTGCCAGTGGGCGAACGCGTATCCGTCGAGTTCACGGCGGGCCGGGTCGCCATCCGGGGGCTCGACCAGGATGACCTCGTAGCCCAGACCGACGAGTATTCGCCCGGCGAATCGAGTGAACGGGCTCGACAGTTCCACGACGCGGACAGTGGATTCGGCCACTGGTACTCCAATCCGTATGGTGTGCGAGCCTCCCGCGGCGCTGCACCGGGCGCGACGGCCGGGGCCGGTGGAGGGTCATGATTGTGTGCTGCCGGCCGGGCCTCGCCCGGGGCCTACTGCGCGTTCCGGGGGAACCAGCCGCTGAGCATGACCCCCTGCGGATCGATCTGCCCGCTCAGCTTTCCCTGACCGCGGAAGAAGTTCACGAGTTCTCGTGCTTGCTCGATATCGGCGGACGTGAAATCGCGTCCCTTGAAATCGATCTGGGTCAGCTGGCCGCGCGCTTCGGCCGGAGCCATGTGGATGGCATTCGCCACCGCTTTCGCCGCCCGGTCGGGATCCGCCGCGATGATGTCCGCGGCCTGCGCGATCACGCGGAACACCTGTCCGGCGAGTTTCTCGTGGCCCGAGAGCCAGCTCTGTGACGCCAGCAGCCACTGCGAGTATTTCGCGCCGAAGTTGCCTGTCGTCCCGGCGATCTGCCCGTCCGAGGCCACTGCTCGGGAGACCCAGGGATCGAAGGAGATGAACCCGTCGATATCGCCGCGTGCCAGCAAGGCGGGCTGCTCGGGAGGACTGGTCGTCACGAGGGCCACCGACGCCGGATCCAGACCCACGCTGCGCAGGTAGCGATCGGTGAAGTACAGCCCGATACCCGGGAAGACGCCCATCTTCCGGATGGACTTCGGCGTGACGCCGTTGCGCAGCACCACTCGGAAGTATCGATCGGAATCCTCGTACACACCGAGCGCCCGGAGTCCGGGATTGCCGGCCATGACGGTGAGCGCGGTGGAGTCCGCGTTCCCGGACAGTTCCGAGGTGCCCGCCACCACGTTCTGCGCCCCGGCCGCGCCGCCCTCGGTCTGGATGACCTGTACATGCAGCCCTGCCTCGGCGAACATGCCCTCGCTGTCGGCAAGGAAGATCGGCGCGTACGAGGGGTCGACGCCGACCGAGATGCGAACCAGGTCGCCCGCGTTGCCGACAGCCTGCGTGGCCGGCCGGGTGCAGGCGGTGGCGGCGATCGTGATCGCCGCGACTGTCGCCACAACGGCGACCCCGTATCGCCGGAGAACTCTGATCATGTGTGGGATCCCTTCGGATTCTCGGGTCAGCGACCGGTGAAAGTGGGCGGACGTTTGTCGAGGAACGCCTGCAGGCCCTCCGCGGCATCGGCTGTCCGGATCAGCTCGAGCACCGCCGCGAACTCGACGTCGAGTGCCTGCTCGAGCGGTAACGAAGCGCCCTCGCGCACAACGCGTTTGAGCAGACCGATCGTGCGAGTCGGCTTGGCCGCCAAAGCATGTGCGGTCGAGCGGACGCAGTCGTCGAATTCGGCGTCGGGAACCACCCGGTCCACCAGCCCGATGTGCAGCGCGTCCGTGGCGGTGAGCCGGGCGCCTTCGATCATGAGCAGTTTGGCTCGATGCGCGCCCAGCAGCCGGGGCAAGCGCTGGCTGCCGCCCGCGCCGGGAAACAAGCCGAGCGAGATCTCGGGAAAGCCGATGGTCGCGGACTCCGTCATCACCCGCATGTCGCACGCCAGAGCCAGTTCGGCTCCGCCGCCCAGCGCATGCCCGTTGAGGGCCGCCAGGACGGGCTTCGGTGCGGTTTCCAGCATCCGCTGCACCTCGACCCACGGACGCATCGCACGCTGGGTGGCTTCGGTGAGTTCACGCATGACCGTGATGTCGGCGCCCGCGACGAAGAACCTGCCGGTACCTCGCAGGACGATGCACCGCACGTCGGGGTCCTGCACGAGCGGCGCGAGCACCGCCAGGAATTCCGCGATCAACGCGGGATCGAAAGCGTTCGCCGGCGGGCGGTCGATCGTGACGGTCCCAACCCCGTCCGATATCTCCGGTCGGAGGAATCCGGTGACCTGTCCGGTCTTCTCGGGCATTCGGTGCCTATCTCGATGTGCGGGAACGGTCGAGGAGTGAGTATCGAGCAGCCGCCCGGTTCTGAAAACGAATGAGGTCCGCTGAGCAAACCGGAGGCGAAGTCGACCAGCCCCTGAAGTCGGCCGGTCAGCTGAGCGGACCCGATCCATTGACATCGCGCGACGCGGTGGGGCACCGTTCCAGCACTTCCTACCCGGAAGTGATGTGGGTCTCACGGAGACCGGACAGCGCATCGATGGACAGATCCGCCCGGCGCTCTCGCGCCGGGCATCCGGCGCACTCGGCGCGTCGTCCAAGAGAGCAGCCGAGAGGAAAGAAAAAAGATGAGGAAAATCGTCACCGTGACCGCGGGTTTGGTGGCCGCGGTCGGGATCGCGTCCGGTTCCGCCGGCGCTGCGCCCCCGGCGCAGCACGCGGTCGGCTTCACCGCCCACGCCACCGACACCCAGTCGATCGTCACAACCGATGCCGGATCGATGGTCGTGCAGAACGGCATTTTCAAGGTCAAGGCCGCCAACGGCACCGTGGTCGCCGGCATGCCGCTGACTTTCCGGGTCGATGACTTCGAGTTCCCGATCGCGGCCGACATCGCCGGTCGCACGGCCACCCTGACGCCGAAGTTCGACAGGGCGCACGCGACCTACAAACCGGTCTCCCTGCCGTACGAGAACACTGCGCCGTGGAAGACCCCGTACGACCGTGAGCAGGCCGCCTGGTCGCGGTTGACGAGCACGATCACCATGGGCGCCACGCTGGGCACCCTGGTCGGCGGCCTCGGTGGCGGCGCCGTCGGCTGTGTGCTCGGCGGTATCGCCGGTGCGACCGTGGCCGCAGCGACGATCGTCGGTCTGTTCGGCGCATTCATTCCGGCGGCGGCCATCGGCTGCCTCGGCGGCATCGTCGCCGTCGGCGCGCTGGGTACCCTCGCGGGCCAGATCCTGATCACCGCCCCGGCGGCGATCGCTGCCGCGGTCCAGTACTTCACCACCATCAATCAGCCCCCGGTCAACCCGGCCAAGTAGGTCCCGGAGCTGGCGGAACACAGAAATACCGGTCAGCCCCGGCTTTAGCCGGGGCTGACCGTCTTCGCGCGGTCGCCGGGATCGTGTCGCCGCACCGCGGCCGCCCGAACCACATCATGAGCGGCTGTACACCGACCACTCGAAACTCGTTCTGCCCGAACATCATCGGATCCGGCACCGAAAAGTCCGATCGACATCGCCGACCTGCGCGACGAGCAGTGGATCGCGGGCGAGACGGTGACCCATCTGCTTACGCCCTGGTGCGAGGAGGCCGGGTTCCGGCCCGCGGTACAGGCCGTACGCACACTCCTGATCCAACGGGCGCAACAGATCTCGTGAATCGGCCGGCCGATGTCACGCGCCGCGACGTGGAACATCTTCGCGCACTTGGCTATCCGGTCGTCCCAGCCGCGTAAGGTGTAGCTGTCAGTGCAGCTCGTAGCGCATGAACACATCCGCGCGCTCGTAGGGCACGGGGCCGATCTGGTCGCTGGGGACGTGTACGAAGCCGATCGATTCGTAGAGGTGCACAGCGTCGGCCAGTTTGGTGCTACTGCCGAGGAACAGCGTGGTGGCGTTCTGGCGTCGGGCGTAGTCGATGGCTGCGCGCAGGATGATCCGGCCCAGGCCGTTACCGCGCCGGTTGCGTGCCACGGCCATCTTCGACAGCTCGAACACGCCGTCGCCCTCCGCCACCAGTGCCACACATCCGACGATGTCCTCGCCGTCGCGGGCGATGAGTACGTGTCCGCCCTTGGCGACGATTTCGCGTTCCGGATCGTCCAGTTTGACCGAGTCGGCGGGTTCGAGGGTGAACAGCTCGACGATCCATTCCTCGTTGAGGTCCTTGAACGCGCGTGCGTCGGCCGGGCCCGACATCGGCTCGACGACGATGGTGTTGATCTGTTCGGCGGTAACGGATGCGGTCTGCGGTGTCACCTCGTCAGCATGCCCGGTGGCGAATGATCACGTCCAATACTTGACGGGTCCGATTGATACGTTGAACTTATGGCTGATGGGGTCGAACTACGGCATCTGCGATACTTCCTGGCCGTGGCCGAGGAGCTGCATTTCGGCCGGGCGGCCGGGCGGCTGCACATCGCTCAACCCGCGCTGACCCAGCAGATCCAGCGGCTGGAAACGCTTCTGGGAACCCGTGTGTTCGACCGCACCTCGCGCAGTGTCGCGCTGACTCCGGCGGGTGAGGTGCTGCGTGAGCGGGCCGCGGCGATCCTCGCGCACGCGACCCGCGATCTGGACGAGGTCGCGCGCATCGGCCAGGGTAGCCAGGGGCGGCTCTACCTGGGCTTCGTCCCATCGGTGCTGCCGCTCGAGCCGTTGCGGAGTGTGCGGCAGTTCCGGGACCGCTACCCGCTGGTGCAGATCGACCTGATCGAGGGCTACACCAGCCACATGATGGCGCGGCTCGGCCACGGTGCGCTGGACATGGCGATCGTGCGCGACCCCGACGAACAGCCCGACACCGTGGTATTCCCGCTGGTCACCGAGCCCTTCATGGCGGTGCTGCCGGTCGATCACCCGCTGGCGGACCGCCCCGCCCTCACCGGCCCCGACCTCGCCGACGACCCGCTGGTGTTCTTCCCCCGGGCTGCCGGGGCCCACGCCCACGACAAGAACCTGCAACCCCTGGTAGAAGCCGGTCACCGGCCCCGCATCGTCCAGGAAGGCAACAACTGGACCACCGTCCTGTATCTGGTGGGTGAGGGGCTGGGCGTCACCATCGCACCGCGCAGCGCGACGTTCACCGCGCCGCCGACCGTCCGCATCGTGCCACTCACCGAAACAGACTCCACGACAACGGTTTATGTGGCTCACCGGGCCGATGACGATCGAGCTCTCGTTCGCAACTTCCTGGCGCTACTGCCGAAGGCCGAGTCTCGGGCGGGCGACCGGGAGGTCGCCACCTCCGGTCCGGATTCCCTGGGCGGCCTTGGTGATTCGGTCAGGTCGGTGCCATTCCCGTCAGCAGGGCGGTGAGGATGCGCGTCAGTCTCGGTTCGACGTCGACGACCGCATGCGCCAGTTCAGGGTGGGATTCGTAGAGCGTGCGCAGACCGGTGCCGGGTGCGGCCATCTGCCACAGCGCTCCGGCCATGCCCGTCGCCGTGGAGATCACGTCGACGGCCGCGGACTCGGTGATGCGGATCTGTTGTCGCAGTGCGGTGTTCAGGGTGTCGACCTCGGCGAGCACGGCCATCTTGAACGCGTATGCGGCCTCGAGGGACACGTTGCGTTCCAGGTTCATCGGCGCCTGGGCGAGTAGGTCGCAGAACAGGGGCCGGGCCGTGAGCGATTGTGCGAGAGCTCCGGCGATCGTCTCCGGCTCGACATCGGTGAGTGCGGACAGCCGTATGCGCAACGCCTGCACCCATTCTCGCCAGCCTTCGGCGGTCAGCATCAGGAAAATCTGCTCGCGGGTCTCGAAATAGCGCAGCATGGCGGACTTGTGCATGCCGACAGCGGTGGCGATGTCGGTGAGGGTGACCTCGCGCACGCTGTGCTGGGCGCCCAACGACCGGGCGGCAGCCAGGATCGTCTGCTCGCGCTGCTGCTTGGCTTCTGTACTGCGTGCCCGCTGAGGTGAGGTCGAACTCATACTCCACAGTGTAGTGCAACGCGGTTGCGTTAATAGCGAAACAGTGTTTTGCTAAAAGCATGACAACACGAACCTGGCTCATCACCGGCTCCTCGCGCGGCTTCGGTCACGCTCTCGCGGTCGCGGCCCTGCAGGCCGGCGACCAAGTCGTCGCCACGGCACGAAAACCCGAGCAACTCGACGAACTGGTCCGCCGCTACGGCGATCGGGTGCTGCCGGTGGCGCTCGATGTCACCGATCGAACCGCGGCGGTCGCCGCTGTCGAGGCGGGTGTCGCCGCCTTCGGCCGGATCGACGTCGTGGTCAACAACGCTGGGTACGCCAACGTGGCGCCGGTGGAGACCATGTCCGAGGACGATTTCCGTCGACAGTTCGACACCAACTTCTGGGGCGTCTACAACGTCTCGACCGCAGCCCTGCCGGTCCTCAAAGCCCAGGGCGCGGGCACCATCGTCCAGTTCTCCTCCATCGGGGGCCGCGTCGGCGCGACCCCGGGCCTGGGGTCCTATCAGGCGGCGAAGTTCGCAGTCGACGGCTTCACCCGGGTACTTCAGGCCGAAACCGCACCGCTGGGCATCCGGAACCTCGTCGTCGAGCCCGGCGGATTCGCCACCGACTGGGCCGGCTCGTCGATGCAGATTCATCAGATCCCCGCGGAGTACGACCAGACCGTCGCCGCGATGGTGCGGCGGTTCCGCAACAGCGCAGCGGCCGGTGACCCGGAACGCGCCGCCGAGATCCTGGTGCGGGTGGTCCAGAGCCAGAATCCGCCCGCCCACCTGCTACTCGGAGCCGGTGCCGTGGACATGGCGCAGGCGTATTCGCGCGGCCAGCTCGAGGAAGCGGCCGAGTGGGCGGCGGTGAGCCGATCCGCCGACTTCGACCAGAACTATCCGGTCGCTCTCCCCGCCGACTGATGGGAGCCGGTGACGACGTCGCCTGCTGGCAGACCGGGCCATGCGACCGCTGGGACGTGCTACGTTGACGAGGCACTCCCGGCGAACCGCCGCGCGTCGACGGCGCCGCACGCTCCGTGAAGCACCGGAAACCCGCTGTTCAGGAGGCATCGCGTGAGTACCTACACGGTCGGCTACATCATCGGCAGTCTGTCCACCCGATCCATCAACCGGACCTTGTCCAAGGCCCTGATCCGGTTGGCGCCACCGCAGTTGACGTTCACCGAGATTCCGATCAAGGATCTGCCGCTGTACAACCACGACTACGACACCGACTACCCGCCGGAGGGCCGGGCGCTCAAAGCGGCCATCACCTCGGTCGACGCCGTGCTGTTCGTGACGCCGGAATACAACCGGTCGATCCCGGGCGCGCTGAAGAACGCCATCGACTGGGGCAGCCGCCCGTGGGGCGACAACTCGTTCACACTCAAGCCGTCCGCGGTCATCGGCGCCTCGCCGGGCAAGCTCGGCACCGCGATCGCTCAGCTCAGTCTGCGCAGTGTCCTGGGCTACTGCAATTCCCCGCAGATGACCTCCCCTGAGGCCTACATCCAGTTCCACCCGGACGTCTTCACCCCGGACGGCGATGTCCTCGACGACTCGACCAAACGGTTCCTCACCGGGTTCATGGCGGATTTCGCCACCTTCATCGGCCGCATCCACGGCACGATCCCGCCGCCGCCCGGCTGAACGGGCGCCAGCGCGCACCTCGGTCGGTCAGGCTGCCCGCTGCCTGACCGACGGCGCGGCAGTGCATCCGGATGGTCGCGTATGCCGACCGGAGAACAACCGTGTTCGGTCCGGGCAGCTCGGCAGACCAGCTAGGACAGCTGACGGATGTCGGTGACGATGGTGTAGAGCTCGATGATGACGCCGTCCCTGGTCCGGGCGATGTCCATCCCGCTGACGACCGGCGGTTGATCGGGAGGACCGTACCGGAATCCGAGGTGGCCGATGTCGTCCAGCTCGGACGCCGGGCCCGCGGGCCGGAAGACCCAGTCCGGGTGCTCGGCCCGCAACTCCGCGGCGCGAATCTCGAATTCCTTGCGCCCGTGGATAATTCGATCCGGTTCGTGCCACAGCACATCGTCGGAATAGTTCGCGGCTATGACCGCGGCCCGGCGGTTCGCATCGGGCTCGTCGAAGACTTCGAGCAAGTTGCTTCGCATGAGCTCGGCGGGGGAGCTGGTCATAACGAGTCCTTCCGTGCGGAGTGGTCGACATCAGTGCATTCGGGCAGGCGCCTCGCGACCTGTCGAGTCGACCGAGATGGCCAGGGCGTCAACCGACATCCTGAAGCAGCAAGTGCTTCGCATTGAGCGGACCGTCCAGCTGCATGAGCTGTCCGCCCGCCCGCAGACCACCGAGATCCAGCGCGGCGAACCCGAATTCGTCCAACAGCGCGGCCACTTCGGTTTTCGCATCGGCATCGTCGCCCGCATAGAAGACCACCTGCCGCCCCTCGGCATGCCGGGGGTCCGCGGCGATGAACGCGGCGAACAACGTGTTGAACGCCTTCACGATCCGCGCGCCCGCAAGGTGCTCGGCGACCCACTCGCTGCCCGTACGATCACCGACGTCGTAGCGGCCCTGCCAGGGGTTCGCCGTGGCGAACTGATTCGTCGTGTCGACGACGATCTTCCCGGACCAATCGGTCAGGCCGGTCAGATCCGGCACGGCGAAGAACGGCACCGCGAGGAATACGAGATCCGGCTGCGCTGCCTCCTGAGCTGTCACCGCGCGGGCCTTCGGCCCCAACTGCTCCACCACGGCCCGGAGCGTGTCCGGGCCCCGGCTGTTGCCGATGAGTACCTCGTGGCCATGACGTACGGCCTTGTCCGCGACCGCCTGGCCGATATTTCCCGCTCCGAGAATTCCGATGGTGTCATCGAACATGGAAGTCGACTCCTCTGTCGCATTCGATCACGTCCCGAGCCGTTGCCGGACCGTCGCCGTGTGATCGCGCAGCGCGTCCTCGCCGATGGTAGCTGTCGCGCAGCGAGGTGTGCAGAACTGTCGCTGGATGGTTGCTGACAATGGTTGGAATTGTTCAGAATTGCGCTCGGAGTGGGTATCATCGATCTTCGTCATAGCGCTACACCCCGCAGTCGGCAGTCTGTAGTGGATTGTGTGGCATTCCTGGCCGACAAGGTCGTTGGCATCATTTCCGTGCGCACACGGACACTCCTCGCTCGATTGCCGACTCCCACCGGCGAAGGGAGTTGACCGATCATGATGACCGCGAAATCGTCCGTGCAGAGCGTTACATACGATTTGCTGAGGTCGTTACGTCTGACCACGATCTTCGGGAATCCGGGGTCGACCGAGGAGACGTTCCTCAAGAACTTCCCGGATGATTTCACGTATGTCCTGGGGCTGCAGGAAGCGTCCGTCATCGCCATGGCCGATGCCTTCGCTCAGACCACGCGGCGTCCGGCGCTGGTGAACCTGCACTCCTCGGCGGGGCTGGGCAACAGCATCGGCAACCTGGTCGCGGCCTATCACGGGCACACGCCGCTGATCATCGTGGCCGGTCAGCAGCATCGCGAACTGTTGATCGGCGACCCGTACCTGAGTAACCGCGACGCGGTGGCGATGCCGCGGCCGTGGGTGAAGTGGTCCTACGAGCCCGCACGTGCCGAGGCCGTGCCCGAGGCGTTCATGCGGGCCTATGCGATGGCCGTGCAGCCTCCCGCCGGGCCGGTGTTCCTGTCGGTTCCGCTCGATGACTGGGATCAGCCGTTGGAAGGCCCGGCGGTGGTGCGGGATGTCAGTACGAGGTATGCGCCCGATCCGGAGCGGCTGCGAATCTTCGCCGAGCGCATCGCGATGAGTCGGCGGCCGGCCCTGATTCTCGGGCCGGATGTGGACCGTGCCCGCGGATGGGACGCCGGGATTGCGTTGGCGGAGAAGATGCGGGCCGCGGTGTACGCACCTCCGCTCCCGGATCGTGCCGCCTTCCCCGAGGACCACCCGTTGTTCCAGGGCTCGGTCGGTATGTCGGTCAAGGCCATCGGCGAGCGCCTGGCCGGACACGACCTCGTCGTGGTGATCGGGGCCGAGGTCTTCCGCTACTACCCTTACGTGCCCGGCGAGATCCTTTCTGCCGGAACCGAATTGCTGCAGATCACCGACGACCCGGCGGTTGCCGCGGCCGCCCGTGCCGGTGACAGCCTCCTCGGTGACGCGCGACTGTCGATCGAGCTGCTCACCGGACTGGTGGGCGACGGGGCAGGCCGTGAGATGCCGAAGCCGATGCCGCGCCGGCGGAGCCTGCCGGAAGCGTCGAACGGGACGCTGACCCCTGACGAGGTCTACGCGGCTCTGAGCGAAGTCCGTCCCGAACATGCCGTGTTCGTGAACGAGTCCACCTCGACGATGACCCAGCATGCCGAGTGGCTGCCCACCGTGGAGCCGGATTCGATGTTCGCCACTGCCAGTGGCGGTATCGGCTGGGCCGCGCCGGCGGCGGTCGGGGTCGCGCTGGGTGATCGTGACCGCGGTGTCTCGCGCCCGGTGATCGGCCTGATCGGGGACGGTTCCTTCCAGTATTCGGTCCAGGCGCTGTGGACGGCGGTACAACACGAGGTGCCGATCGTGTACGTGGTGATGCGCAACCACGAGTACTCCATCCTCAAATCCTTCGCCGATCTGGAACAGACGCCGGGCGTGCCCGGACTCGACCTGCCCGGTCTCGATATCGCTTCGGTGGCAAGAGGATTGGGCTGCCATTCGGTCGACGTCAGCTCCGCCGGCGACCTCGAGAAGGAGTTCCGGCTCGCGCTGGAATCCGGCGCCACCACCGTCATCGTGGTGACCACCCAACCGGAGAAGGCCGCACTCTGAGCATCCGCGGTCGGTGACCTCGGGCGCGTGACTGCGAAAGCTATTGCCCCCATGCGGTTTCGACATTCAAGGAGCCTGGCATGACAACCGATCACCCCTATGTCTTCCGTTTCTCGGCGTCCGAGCCGAACAGATTCGACGGCGGCGAGTTGCAGGGCGCGCACGAGCAGAACTTTCCCGTTCTGCGGGATCAGGAAGGATCGGTGTATCTGATCCATCTTGAGCCCGGCGGAATCCGCGAACCGCACTGGCACCCCTCGGCCTGGGAGCTGAACTTCGTGATCTCCGGGCTCGCCCGATGGACCATGCTCGGTACGCATCCGGACGGCACCTACCACAACGACCTGTTCGAAGCCGGCCCGCGCGACCTGGTGTTCGCTCCGCGTGGATTCTTCCACTACTTCGAAAATGCCAGCGATACAGAGGGTTTGGATGTGCTGGTGGTGTTCAACACCAGCACCCAGGAGCCCAATGACGACATCGGGATCGTCGGCACGCTCAACAGCCTGCCCCGCTCGGTGCTCGCCGCGTCGTTCGGCGTGTCGGTATCGGCGTTCGACCAGATCCCCGACGAGATCAAACCGGTCGTGATCACTCGGCGTCACACCGGGACCGAATAGCGCGGGGCGCACTCCGCGCCGGTGGCCGACCACCTCGTCGGCCACCGGGCACGGGTGAGCCTCACCAGCGGTCGATGTGCAGCACCGAGTCGAGGTCGACGCGCGGGCCCGGCCGGAAGTCGGTGCCCTTGGTGTAGGCGACCGGCAGCAGCACCCCTTGACGCACGTTGTCGGGGATGCCGAGGATTTCGGCGACCTCACGCTCGTACTGCAGATGCAGTGTGGTCCAGGTGGTCCCGAGGCCCCGCGCGCGCAGCGCCAGCGCCAGGCTCCACGCGGCCGGGAGCAGCGAACCCCACAGTCCGGCCTGATTGCCGCTGAGTTCGGCGGTGCTTCCGGTGTCGATCGCGCCGATCACCAGCACCGGCACCTCGGCCATCACCTCGCGCAGATAGTCCGAGCTGGTGGCGATCCGTGCGGCGCTCTCGTCGGCCGGCTCGCCCCCCGCCTCGCGGTAGGCCAGATGCGAGCGCCGATAGTGCTCCGCGACCTTCGCCTTGATCGCCGGATCGGTCAGCACGATCCAGTGCCATCGCTGCTGGTTACCTCCCGAGGGAGCCTGCAGGGCCACCTCCAGCGCCTCGCGGATCACCTCCAGCGGCACCGGCCGGGTCAGATCGAGTCTGCGGCGCACGGCGCGGGTGGTGGTCAGCAACTCGTCCGGGGTGAGCGGAAGCAGCTCGGTCACAACAGGACTCCTTCTGGTCGATGTATTCGGTGCAAGGGGGCCAGACCTCCGTTTTGTTCCTCGCTCGGCCGAATCGACCGTTTCCGGCAGGAGGCTGAAACCTACTCGGCGACGAGTTCGGCGGCGGCTTCCAGCGCGTGCGCGGTCTGTTCGGGAACCCGCCGGCGGCCCGGGGTGTAGACGACGGCCCGCAGGTCACCGGTGTAGCGGAACGGTCCCCGGCGCGTGCGCAGATCCCAGGAGACCGGGCCGCGTGCGTCCACGCCGACCGAAATGCCTGTCCACGGCGACATTCCGGCCAGCTGCACCTGATCGGGCAGTTGCGCGGCGGTGTCGCCGTCGATGCCGACGGTGAAGTCCCACCGCAGTCGCGGACGTACCAGTGCCGACACGGTGATCCGCTGTGCGCCAGATGAAATGGGTGTCTCGACAGCGGCGTACCGCCCATAGCTGTTGAAACCGAACATTACTCGGCCATCTTCGATGTACAACAGGTAGCCGCCTTGCGGATCACCGTGTGCGACAAGTACTCCCTCGTTCCCGGGCTCGTACTCGCCGAGTTCGGCGGTGATCGTGAAATCGCGGTACGCGATCAACCGTTGCGAGCGATAGCGTTCCAGGGTCGGCGTCCCGGGCAGAATACGCACCGGTTCGGACAGGCGAGCCTCCTCCGGCCGCCGCTGTGCCAGATCCTTGCGGGTGATCAGTGGGAAAACGGTGTTCTTCCAGGCCGATTCGTCCCAGGCGCGGGCCAGTTCGGCCACCTTGTCCGGGAAGGCCGCCGAAACATCGTGCAACTCCGTCGGATCCGTGCGCACGTCGAACAATTGCCAGCGTGGATCGTCCACATCGGCGCCGGGTTCGTGCAGAGCCAGCAGCTTCCAGCCGTCACGATAGAAGCCGCGGTGCCCGGTCATCTCCGAATACTGTTCGACGTGGTGCGAGCGCACCTGTGGATCCCGCAACACCTCTGCTGCCGACACGCCATCGAATTCCTTGGCGGGCAGACCGTTTCGCGTGCCGGATCGGTTCAGGCCGGCCAGCTCCAGCAACGTCGGTGCGAGATCGGTGACGTAGGTGTATTCGGTGCGGATCTCCCCGGCGGGCAGCCCCCTCGGCCAGGACACCACGAACGGCACCCGCACTCCACCGGCGAAGGTCTGTCCCTTGTAGAACCGGAACGGCGTGTTCGATGCCTGCCCCCAGCCGCGCGGGTAGTGCACGCCGAGCCGCGCGGTGCCGATCAACTCCTCGTCGTGTGGCACGTCACCGACCCAGTCCGGATCGTCGACGTGCGCGAATTCCGCCAGGTAACTGCGGGTTCCGACCGGGCCGCCCTCCGCGGTGCCACCGTTGTCGGAGGTGAACACCACGATGGTGTCGTCCAACTCGCCGAGTTGTTCCAGCACATCGAGCAGTCGACCCAGGCTCTGGTCGATGTTGTCGACCATCGCCGCGTACACCTCCATGTACCGGGCGAACCGGCGTTGTTCGGCGTCGGTGAGCGAATCCCATTCCTGCGCTTCGTATCCCGGCTCGGTGTTGCGTGGCTTCTGCCGGGTGCCCGCGGGGAACAGGCCCTGTGCGATCTGCGAGTCGAAACGCCGCTGCCGCACCCGATCCCAGCCCTCGGCATAGCGGCCGCGGTACTTCGCCAGGTCGACCTCCTTGGCCTGTAGCGGGCCGTGCAGCGCGACGTGGGCGAAGTACAGGAAGAACGGTTTGGTGGCGTCGTGCGCGCGAAGATCCCTCAGATAGGAGATCGCCTTGTCGGTGAGATCATCGGTGACGTAGTAGCCCTCGGGATACTCCTCGACGTCGGCCACCGAGTTGTCGGAGATGATCTGATTCGGATGGAAGTAGGAGTTGAAGCCCTCCAACGAGCCGTAGTAGCGGTCGAAACCGCGCTGCGTCGGCCACGAATCCCGGTGTGCGGCAGGGTTCATGGTGGCATCGCGCACCAGATGCCACTTGCCGACCGCGTAGGTGGCGTATCCGTTGTCGCGCAGGATCTCCGGGAGAGTAGCCACATCGTCGGCCAGTTCCAGCCGGAGCCCGGGATAGCCAGGATCGGCATTCGCGACGAACCCGAAACCCGCACGGTGGGAATTGATTCCGGTCAACAGCGCGGCGCGTGAGGGCGAGCACAGGGGAGTGGTGTGGTAGTTGGTGAGCCGGATGCCCCGCGCGGCCAGCCGATCCAGCGTGGGCGTCTCGATCTCGGATCCGAACGGTCCGATGTCGCTGTAGCCCATGTCGTCGACCAGCACCACGATAATGTTCGGCGCACCAGCGGGCGCGGTCGGCGGGTAGGTCCACTGCGGGGTGGAATCGGCGGTGGTGCGGCCGACCGAACCGGTGAAGTGTTCGTATCCGCGGGCGTACTCGGGCACAGGCATGCGCCCACCCAATCCGGCGGCGCGCCCCGATCGCCAGGGTTTCACGCACGGTGCGCGCAACAGATGTCGTGGAACGCCGCCGTGGATAACGTCGACGGCATGATCACCGGTGGCTTCCGTCTGCCCTGCCGGGCAGGTATGCGCTGTCGCTGACGCTATTTCTGCGCCCGCATCCGATTGTTCCGCTCCGAGCGGTTCGTTGTCACAAGGACTGTTCGATGACTTCACCTCCCGGCTTCGATCGTCGGCATCTCCTGCGCGCCGCGAGCGTTACCGCGCTGGCGATTCTCGGCGCCGGCACGCTCGCGGCGTGCACCTCGGCGGTCGGGGAGCAGCGGGCAGCCGCGGACGAGAATGCGAAACCAGTGCGTGGCGGCACGCTGAAGATCGGCGCTCCGGTCGACCTGTCGCCCGCGGGGCTGCTCACCAATACCGGCGCCGTGCCATTCGTCATCGGGCTGGTGTACGAGACGCTGGTGCGATATCCGCACGACAGCCTGGAACCCGCACCGCTGCTTGCGAAGTCGTGGACGCTCGCCGACGACGGTTTGTCGATCACGCTGCAGTTGCGCGACGATGTCGTCTTCCACACCGGCCGCGCGTTCACCGCCGCGGATGTGGAGTTCTCGCTGCGCACCTACGCCGACCCGAAGTGGTCCGCGCAGATGAAGAGCACGGCCGCGGCGGTGACCGGATTCGACACCAGCACACCGCATCAGATCGTGTTGCACTTCGCACACCCGCTGGGCAATATCTTCGATCTGCTCGACACCGTGCCGATCCTGGACAGCGAGACGCTCGGCGCCGTGACGACCGAGAACACCTTCGTCGGCACCGGCCCGTTCCGACTGACGCAGCGAGACCCCAACATTCGCATCGTGTTCGAACGCAATCGGCACTATCGAATCCCGGACCGCCCGTACCTGGACCGGGTCGAGCTGTCGATCATTCCCGACAGTCAGGCCCAGCTGAACGCGCTGCGCTCCGGGCGGATCGAGGTCGCCACGAGCCTGACCTATCGCGACAACGAAAGTCTCGCCCGCTCATCGGCATTCAAGACCGTTGATTTCGACGGGGCGGAACTGCAGATCTACGTCGGCGTGAACGTGACGAACCCCGAACTCGCCGATGTGCGGCTGCGTCAGGCGATCGCCCATGCGATAGACCGGGATCGCATCATCACCGAGGTGTACCGCGGTACCGGCTACCCGCTGAATCTGCCGTGGCCCAGGAACTCTCCGGCCTATGACAGCGTCCGCAACACCCGCTACGCACGTGATCTCGGCAAGGCGCGAGAGTTGGTGGCGCAGACCGGGAAACCGCCGAAGCTGACGTTGTCCTATGGCACCGACATCCCCTCCTACCAGGCTGTCGCCCAGATCGTGCAGGCCAACCTCGCCGAGGCGGGCATCGAGGTGATCCTCGATCCGAACGATCCCGCCACCGCGGTGAAGAAACTGATCGGCGGCCGATATCCGGGTCTGTGGATCCTCGACCATTCGTGGGCGCAATTCGTGCCGTCCACGCTCACCGTGAGCGCGTATCCGTTCAATGCGCGAAAGAATGCCTCGCACTTCGAATCCGGTGGGTATGTCGCCGCCGCTGATGCGGCGTGGCAGGTGAAGCAGGGCATCGGCCCCGACGCGCAGCGTGCCTATCTCGAGCTCAGCGACCAGTTGCTCGACGGGCTGTTCCTCATCGAAATCGGTGCTCACATACAGCAGTACGCGGCCACCAAGCGAGTGCACGGCTACGCCTGGACCAAGAGCCGCGAAACCCTACTCAGCGAGGCATTCCTGGCATGATCCGATACCTGTTGCGCCGCTTGCCTTCCGCTGTGCTGATCCTGTTCGCCGCATCGATACTGATTTTTCTGCTGCTACGGCTGGTTCCCGGGGATCCGGCGACCACCCTGGCCGGTGCGGACGCGACGCCCGATACCGTCGCCGCCATCCGTCATCAGCTGGGTCTGGACCGTTCGATTCCCGCGCAGTATGTGAGCTGGCTCGGTGGTCTGTTCACCTTCCATCTGGGCCGTTCCTACATCATCGGCGGGCAGATCACCGAACTCGTCGGCGACGGTCTGGCCAATACCGCGGTGTTGACCGTGGCGGCATTGTCGCTGGCGGTGGTGGTGAGCCTGGTCGTCGGCGTCGCCTCGGTGACGTTGCGGAACAGATGGCTGAATGTTGTTGTGGCGGCAACGAATACGGTGGCGGTGGCAGTGCCGACCTTCGTGACGGGGGTACTGCTGGTGCTGGTGTTCGCCATTGCGTGGCCGATCCTGCCCGCCGGTGGTGTGCCGCCCGCCGGGTTCATCGCCCGGCCCGATATCGCGGTGCAATACCTGATACTTCCCGCGGTGTGTCTGGCACTGCCCGTCTCGGCGGCGCTCACGCGGTTCCTGACCGAGGCCCTGCGCACCGAACTGGGCAAGCCCTACATCCTCACGATGACCGCCCTGGGAATATCGCACCGGCAGATCGTGATTCGTGGTGCACTGCGCAACGCGCTGCCCTCGGTGCTGACCGCACTCGGGATTCAGACCGGGCAGCTGCTCGGCGGTGCGGTACTGGTGGAGGCCATCTTCGCCTGGCCCGGCCTGGGACAGCTGATCGAGCAGGGCATCAGTCGCCGGGACTATCCGGTCGTGCAGGTGGTGCTGCTGCTGTCGGTGGCGGCGTTCGTGGCGATCCAACTGCTCACCGATGTCGGACACGCGTGGCTGGATCCACGTCTCCGGATCGGAGGACGCTGATGACCGACCTCGCCGTTGCGGCCGAGCAGCAGGCCCGTGCCGCCGATCAGGACGCGCCCGAAGCCGAAGCAGGACAACGTTCCACGGTCACGCGTGCGTTCCGCAGCGGGCAGGGACTTGCCGGGCTGCTGCTCGTCGTCGTCATAGTGGTCGCGGGCGGACTGGCCGGGTGGTTGACGAAATACGGTCCGCTGGAACAGATTCCGGGCGCGAATCTGGTGGGTCCCGGTGCCGGGCACTGGTTCGGCACCGACGATCTGAACCGGGACGTGTTCTCGCGTGTGCTCCACGGCATCCGCATCGACGCGTTCATCGTCTTCGGCGCGGTGCCGCTCGCGGCGCTGATCGGGTCGCTGGCCGGGTTGCTCGCGAGTACGAACGCGGTCGCGGATGTGCTGGCACAGCGGGTGTTCGATCTGATTCTCGCCTTCCCGGCCCTGATCTTCGGTATCGCGCTGACCGCGATCACCGGCCCGGGTGTCCATGCGGTCTTCATCGTCGTCGTGGCGGCGGAGGTGCCGGTGTTCGGCCGCCAGATCCGTACCGCGGTCCTACAGGTGCGTGAGCAACCGTACGTGGAGGCGGCCGCGGTGATCGGGGCGGGGACCTGGTGGACGTTGCGAAAGCACGTGCTGCCCAACGTGATCGAACCGCTCGCCGTGCAGCTGGCCCTGTCGATGTCGCTGGCGGTGTTCATCGAAGGCGCCATGAGCTTCATCGGCATCGGCGTGCGCCCGCCCGATCCGTCGCTGGGATCCATCCTCTCGGAATCCATGTCGAATATGGACGCCAACTGGGCCCTGGCTGTCGGGCCGCTGGTCGTCGTCGGCGGATTGACCCTCGGATTCCTGCTGATCGCCCAGGCGCTGGGCCGAGCGAGGAGAATCGGATGAGTTCCGCCGCTGCGCCATCGTCCGCCCGGGGGCCCGAGCCCGCCTCGACTGTTCTCGATATCCATTCGCTCTCGGTGACTTTCGGGTGCCGCACGGTGGTCGACGAGGTCAGCTTCGATATCCGGCGCGGTGAGATCGTCGCCCTGGTCGGTGAATCCGGCTCCGGCAAATCGCTGACCGCTCGGGCCGTTCTGGGACTGCTGCCCGAGGGTGCGCGGGCATCCGGTTCGGTCCTGCTCGGTGGCGTCGAAGTCGTCGGGGCCGAGGAAGCTCGGCTCCGCGCGCTGCGCGGTACCGGTGCGGCCGTGGTGTTCCAGGATCCGCAGACCGCGCTGAATCCGGTGCAGAAGATCGGCACTCAGCTCGTGCGGGCATTGCGGGCACATGGTCCGATCTCGCATGCCGATGCCCGTGACCGTGCCGTGGAACTGCTCGAGCTGGTCGATATTCCCCAGCCGCGGCACCGCCTGGACTGGTATCCGCATCAGCTGTCCGGCGGCCAGAAGCAGCGTGTGGTCATCGCACTGGCGCTCTCGGGTGACCCCGATCTGCTGATCGCCGACGAGCCGACCACCGCCCTCGACGTCACGGTGCAGGCCGAGATCCTGGATCTGCTGCGAAACCTGCAGCAGCGCAGGGGAACTGCGATTCTGTTCATCAGTCACAATCTGGGGGTGGTCGCCGAGTTGGCCGACCGGGTCGTGGTGATGTGCGCGGGTCGCGTCGTCGAACAGCAGCCGGTGCGCGAGCTGTTCCACACGCCAGGAGAGAGCTACACGCGGACGCTGTTGGCGGCCGTGCCACGGTTGCCCGAGCCGTCGGGGGATCCGGATCCCACTGTCTCGGTGGATGATCCGCGTTCGAATTCGACCGTGGACTCCGGGCCGGATGTGCCGAGACAATCGGACCCGGTTCTGCGGGTGGGCGGTCTCACGGTCGTCTATCGCGCGCGCGGCAAGCGCTTTCGCGCCCTGCACGAGGTGTCACTGGCGGTCGCGCCCCGGGAAGTGATCGGTGTGGTCGGCGAATCCGGCTCCGGCAAGAGCACTCTCGGCCGGGCAGCGCTCGGCCTGGTGCCGGTGTCCGCGGGAAGTGTCGAGTTGCATGGCACCTCGTTGCGGGGCCTGAACGCCCGGGAGTTGCGCGCGGTCCGCAAGAACGTGGCCCTGGTGCATCAGGATGTCACCGCATCCCTCGATCCGCGCCGCACGATCGAACAGTCCGTCGGCGAACCACTGCTGGTGCACCGCGTCGCCACCGGCTCGCTGATGCGTGCCCGAGTGGGGCAACTGCTCGAATCAGTTGGTCTACCAAGGGATTACGCCACGCGTCGCCCCGCCGAGTTGTCGGGCGGACAGCGGCAGCGCGTCGCCCTGGCCCGCGCTCTCGTGCTCGCACCGCGCCTGCTGGTGGCCGACGAACCCACCAGCGCCCTGGATGTCTCGGTGCAGGCCGAGATCCTGAATCTGTTCACCGATCTGCGTGAGGAGTACGGCTTCGCCTGCCTGTTCATCAGCCACGATCTGGCGGTGGTCCATCAGGTCGCCGACCGCGTCGTCGTGCTGCGCGGCGGCGAGATGATCGAAACCGGTCCGGCGGCAGCGGTATTCGCGCATCCCGGCACGGAGTACACCCGCCGGCTGCTCGACGCGGTGCCGATACCCGATCCGGCACACACCCGTTCCCCCATTCAGCTGGTATCGGCAGGCGCCTGACAGGCTCGGTCGACGCCGGGGCCGTGGTGAGAGCGCTGGTCGATGCCGGGACCAGCCCACTCAGGTCGGGTCGGGCTGTTGTTCGGAGCGGAATTCCCCGAGGTATTCGATGAGGTTCTGCATCGCTCGGTGGTTGACTCGTGAGACGGTGCGTTTGAGTAGCAGGCCGGGCACCGGGATGGGGAGGTAGACCTCCGAGTGGTATCGGACCTCCGTGCCCTCGTCGATCTCCTCGATGTCGAACCACCCCTTGCCTCCGCCGCCTGCCGCGCTCTCCACGACCTCCCATGCGATATGGTCCGGGGCCCAGGTGTATTCGAGGACCTGTCGGTCGGAATTGTTCAGCGGCGTCACCGTCGCATACACGCGGCGAGGGCGATGTAGTTCGTCGCGGGTGGCCACGCGCACGTCGCGGTGTGCGGGAGACCAATCCGGGATTCGCTCGACCGCCAGGAGCGCTTGCAGTATTCGGTCGGGTGCCACGTCGGTGATGAATCGGTGGTCGGTCGTCGTGCGCATATCGTGCTCTCTGCCTGCGGACTCACCGGTCTCGGAGTCATCTGTAAGTTATCGGGTGTTCTCTCTTACGGGATGTTCGTTGGATCGTTCATGGTGACCGATCGTACCTGTTAAGTTAACGACTATTCTACAACTACTTCTTGTCGCGGAACACCGCCGGGCGCCCTTCCGCGCGCGCGGCGACGGCCTCTTCGAAGTTGTCGGTCAGGAGGCGAATGAACAGCTGTCCCAAGCCTTCTGCCTGCATGTGTCCCTCGAGCGAGGAGGCGTCGAGCCCGCTCCACAAGGTTCGCTTCGTCAGTTCGATTCCGGGCCGGGAGAAGGCGGCGATCCGGTCCGCCATGTCGTAGCAGTAGTCGAGGAGCTCGGCACCGGGGACGCAGTGCGAGACGAGGCCGATGCGTTCGGCCTGGTGCGCGTCGACATCGCAGCCGGTGAGCATCATTTCGAACGCTCTGGATGTTCCGATGCATCGGGGGAGCAGGTAGGACAGGCCCAGTTCGCTGGCGGTGAGTCCGTTGTTGATCCCGGCGGCGCGGAAATACGCTTCGTCACCGGCGATACGGATGTCGGCCGCCAGGGCCAGGCACAGGCCGCCGCCGATGGCGGGGCCGTTGACCGCGGCGATGACGGGCTGATGGAGGCGGCAGAACGCCGATATGACCTCGTCGAGCATTTCCATCGAACGCAACGCGATGGTCGGCGCTGTCAGCCCCTCCAGATGCGGGATGGCGCCGGCGGCCTTCTGATCCGCGCCGGAACAGAATCCTCGCCCGGCGCCGGTCAGCACCACCGCTCGTACCGAATTGTCGTGCCGGATCTCCTCGATCGCCGATTTCAGCGGCAGCATCAGATCGAAAGCCATCGAGTTCATTCGCTCCGGCCGATTCAATGTGATGAGCGCCGTGTGCGGCCGCGGTCTCTCGACGAGTACGAGGTTGTCGGTCATGTCGGACAACTGTACGGACAGTGCTACGGAAGGGGAGCCGAAACAAGCAGCGGTGGCCGGTCGAGGTCGGCCCGCCGCTGTCAACCGGGCTCGGAGTTCCGTTGTTCGATGACCCAGGACGCGATTCGGGCGCGTGAGGTGAAACCGAGTTTGGTCAGGATGTGCGCGACGTGGCCTTGCGCGGTTCGCTGTGAAATCACCAGTTGGGTGGCGATGGCCTTGTCCGTCAATCCCTCGGCTACCAGGGCGGCGACCTCCATCTCACGTGTGGTGAGCGTCGGTGCGGCATCCGCGGCCGGTGTCGTCGTCTCGCCGAGGGCGTACGCGATCGCTTCGTCGAACTGCAGGGCCTGGCCCTTGCGCCGCGCCGCGGTGAAGGCCCGCTTGCCGAGCATCTCCCGGGTGAGGCGCTCACAGGTCTCGTGGTGAACGAGCAAGTGGGGGAACAACACCGTGGTGCCGCCGGTGACACCGCGCAGCGATGCGGCGGCGCCCAGCAGCGTGGCGGCTCGTTCGGCATCCTGCTGCTCGCGCGCGATCCAGGCCAGGGCCTCCAGATCCACGGCCGTCATGAACGGGTCGTCCACCAGCCGGGTGAGGTGCAGGCCCTGTTGGATGAGTTCGACGGCTCGGTCGAGATGACCCTGCTGCCACTCGGTGACTCCCATCGCCCAGACCGTGTACGACCGGTGTACCGCCTCCCCGTGCGCTTCCGCTATCGCGAGGACCTGCTCGTTGTAGGCGGTCGCCTGTTCGGTGAGTCCCTGCAGTTCGTAGGCCCAGCCGAGCGTTTGCAGGATTCCCATCCGGATCTGGGAGGTGTCGTCCTGCGTATCCAGGACGGCCAGGGCCTCCTGCAGTTGGGTGCAGGCCGGACCGACGTCGCCGGACAGCAGGCCCAGCAGTCCCGTGACGAGTCCGATCCGAGCGTGGGCGTCGGGGTCGGTCATGTTCCGGACCAGGGCCTGTCCCTCGGTGAGCAGGGCGGTCGCCGCGGGCAGGTCTCCCTGGGTACCGGCGAGCAAGGTCGCGGCGACCAGCGCTTTGACGCGAGCGTTGGTGTCCGAGCGAGGTTGCTGGGCCAGCGCGCGGTCGAGCCAGCTCCGCCCCTCGCGCAATTGTCCGTGGGAGAGCCAGTAGGGGTACAGGGCGGCGGCCATCTGCAGGCAGGCCGAGATGTCGGCACTGCCGGCGACGGCCAGGCAGGACGTCATCGCCTCCCGGAAGTTCGGCTGCTCCCGCCCGAGCCGCGCGATCCACTCCACCTGGTCGGGCCCGATCCACTCGGCGTCCGCCCGCAGAGCCATCGCGAGATACCAGTCGCGGTGCTTCGCGCGCAGGGCCGCGTACTCTCCGGCCTGTTCGGCCTTCTCCCGGCCGTAGTCACGCAGGGTTTCCAGCATTCGGAAGCGTACGGCCGAGTCCACCTGCTCCCGGAGCAGGATGGATTTGTCGATCAGGGAGGTGAGGGTGTCCAGTAGTTCGTCGGCCGTCAGATCTCCGGCACAGATGGTTTCGGCCGCGTCCAGTTCGAAACTTCCAGCGAAGACCGACAACCGAGCCCACAGCTGCTGTTCGCGCGGCTCGCACAGTTCGTAACTCCAGTCGACGGACAGGCGCAGGGTCTGTTGCCGCGGAGGCACGCCGCGCGGGCCGAGGGTGAGCAGTTGGTACCGGTCGGTGAGCCGTTTGAGAATCTGCTCGGCGGACATGACGCGTAAGCGCGCGGCGGCCAATTCGATCGGCAGCGGCAGCCCGTCGAGTCGTCGGCAGATCTGTTCGATCGTTTCCCGGTTCGACTCGGTGATCGCGAATCCCGGCACGATCGCCGCGGCCCGCTGCGCGAACAAGGAGACGGCGTCGTCGAGCGGCTCGTCGTGCCGCCCGGATCGCGGTTCCGCGTCGGCGACGGTCAGCGGCGGGACCTGCAGCACCACCTCGCCGCCGATGCCCAGCGGCTCGCGGCTGGTGGTCAGGACCTGCAGCTTCACGCAGTGGTGCAGCAATGTCTCGACGAGTGCGGCGACCGCGTCGACCACATGCTCACAGTTGTCCAGCACGAGCAGCAGATGCCGGTTGGCCAGGCTCGTCGCCACCTGCTCCACCGACGTCTCGGCGCCCTCGGTCAATGGCACGAGTCGATTGCGCACGCCCAGGGCGGTGGCCACCACATCGACGACCACGGCCTGATCCCACAACTCGCCCAGCTCGACCAGTCGCACCCCGCCACTGAACCGCTTTTGCATTTCCGCGGCCGCACGCAAGGCCAGACGCGTCTTCCCGACCCCGCCGAACCCGGTCAAGGTCACCAGTCTCGACGAGGACAGCAGCTCCTTGAGCTCGGCCAGTTCGCGGCGTCGTCCCACGAAACTGGTGAGTTCGAGCGGGAGCATGCCCACCGTGGTCGGCAGGGGTCCGGAGAGCGCCTCGGCCATGGCGGGCCCCGTCATCGAGCTAGGTGAGTGCGACGCATCGTCCGCAGGAGGAGTTGCCGCGGGCACTGCCAGCACTGCCATCTCGTCGGCGGGAAGCCCGCTGACGGATTGCAGCCGCCGCAGTTCGGCGCCGAACTCCGCGGCGGAGGCGGGGCGATCCTTCGGATCGGGCGACATCGCCCAGGCGATGGCGGCGCTCACGTTCGCGGGCACTCCCTTCCCGCGCAAGTCCGGGACCGGCTGCGTGGTGATTCGCAGAAATTGGGCGACGACCTGCTCACCGCTTCGCCGTTCGAAAGCGGCGTGACCGGTGAGCGCGCAGAAGAGTGTGGCGCCCAGGCCGTAGATGTCGGCGGCCGGACTCGGCGGGTTACCTTCCAGCACTTCGGGTGCGGTGTATGCCGGAGATCCGGCGACAGTGCCGGTGCTGGTCCGGAATCCGCCGTCGATGTGGGCGATACCGAAGTCCGTGAGCGCCGGCTCGCCGTAATCGGTGATCAGAATGTTCCCGGGTTTGACGTCGCGATGAATGATGCCGGCGCGATGCGCGGTTTCCAGCGCGCCGGCCATCTTCACGCCGAGCCGGAGCGTTCCGGCCGCGTCGAGTGGTCCGTCCCGGTGAATCAGCGCTTCCAGGGAATTCTGCGGGTGGAACTGCATCACGATGTACGGCCGGCCGCTCTCGGTGGTGCCCACCTGCAGGACGCCGACGATGTTCGGGTGCCCGGTCAGCCGACCCATCGCCTGCTGCTCGCGCAGGAATCGCGACCGGTTGTCGTCGTCGAAATCCTCGGTGAGCACCTTCACCGCGACACTGCGGCCCAACTCCGGCTGCACGCAGCGGTACACCACCCCGAACCCGCCGCGCCCGATTTCCTGCGCGTCGTCGAACCCGGCCGCGTGCAGTTCCGCCGCGACCGTCGGTGAGACATCACGCTGGGTCTCCTGGAATGGATCGCGGACGGCCATCTGTTGAGTCACCTCGTTACCATGTGGCTACAGGATATCGCCGTCGCGGCGGTGTGGAGGTCGAGGCCCCTCGCCGACCCCTCGGTCGTATCGGTGTCACCGCCGCCGCGGTGCCGGGCGGAACAGGTATACGAGTAGGTAGTTTTCCGGTCGCCGGATCGTGCGCGCGCAACGAATACTTTGCGCGATAGTCCAGAACTCTCGTGCAAGGACACTCATGGATCGACACGATCGACAACGGGGCTGGTCCCGCGTGGTTCGCGAGGCCCGGGGGAGACCGCAGCCGCTGCTGCCGGGGCGAGAGGTGACCGCGAGGACAGGGCCGGACCCCGCGGCGGCCCGGGTGGACTACGGCTCGTCGTGGGTCCGGTCGTCGCTGCGTCAATTGGACTCTTTCCGCAGGTCCCACGCGGTCGACATCGACGCGTCGCAGGTGATCGCATTTGCCATCCGCTGGGCGCCGTTCGGCGGCGCCAGCACCGGCGAACTGCTCGTCGTCTTCGGTGTCGGACGCCGCCGGTTCGTCGAGATGCTGAGCACCGGTCTGGAGCCGCGCCGAACCGACACCCCGGAAATCCGGTTGCGCAAGCGGACACTGTTGAACGCGTTGAGGTCGGCATGGCGGTTCGACGAGGCGCCCCCGACCGCCCCGGTCCTATGACAGCCGGAGCCGGGGTCGCAGTCCTGACCCGCGAAGATATGCACGTGCGGGTCTGGGTGAACGGAATGGCCTTCGACTATCGCGCCGCACAGGGCGTGGCGCGCAACCTGATCCGCGATTGGCATCGAAAGCGCTGGTGCGCAATCGAATTGATCGCGCACACCAGTGAAGGATGTCTGCCGGAGACCCGTCTGCCGAACGAGCGATTGTTCCTCGGTCCCTGATCGCTCCGGCTCGTGGTCGACGTGGCGAACGTCGGTCAGACGGGTGCGCCGAGGATCTGCAGGACCCAGTGGCCCTTGCCGTTGGATTTGGCGTTGTAGAGGCTGGTGTCGGCGGCGGCCAGGAGGGATTCGGTGTCGGCGTCGGCGATGGGGGTCACGATCACGCCGATGCTGGCCGATATCCGCAGCGGACGCCCATCGATGATGATCGGATCGGCCAGCGCCGACAGCAACCGGTCGGCGATGACCGTGGTGCGGGACATACCGGCCGGCGGCGGGATGAGTACGACGAATTCGTCGCCGCCGATGCGGGCGAGGAGGCAGTGGTAGTCACGCACACTGTTGCGCAGCCGGGCCGCGACCTCGGACAGGGCCTTGTCCCCGGCATTGTGGCCGTAACGGTCGTTGATCGCCTTGAAATGATCCAGATCGACGAAACAGAATCCGGCCCGATCGTCGGGGTGCGCGGTAGCGATCAGTTCGTCGACCCGTTCGGTGAGCAGGCGGCGATTGGGTAGCCCGGTCAGCGGGTCGTGCCGGGCCTCGCGGTGCAGTTCCTCGTGCCGCTGATGTATTTCGGTCACGTCCGCGCCCACCGCCAGCAGGTAGTCGGACTGGTGGTCGTTGATTCCCTGCACGTAGGTGATGGCGAAGGACATCCACCCGATCGTGCCGTCGGCGCGCACGAGTCTGCGCTCCAGAGCGACCGTGCCGGATCTGGCCGGAACCAGCTCGTCGTAGAGCAGTTTGCGGATATGTTCCCGGTCGTCGGGGTGTGCGAAGTCGTAGACCGAAATCCCCTGCAGTGAGGAGACCGGGACGCCGATCATGTCCGCCAGCGCATTGTTCGCCTCGAGCAGCCTGCCTTCGGTATCGCCGATGGCGACCGCGGCGGCGATGTTGTCGAACACCATCCGGAACCGGGAATCATGATCGTTGCTGGACTCGTGCGGGGCCGTGGTGTGCTGGCGATCCCGGTCCCGCAGATCGTCCAGCCCGGCCTGGTGGCCCTGTCCGAGCGCCGCGAGCAATGCCGCCGACCGGGCAGCCGCGTCGGGGTGGTCGCAATGCTCGCCGAGTCGATGCAACACCTGCGCGGATACCGACGGAACCTGCTCGTCGACCCAGTGTGCCGCGACCAGCGCCCGCCCGATCTGCATGCCCGCCGATACGTCGAAGGGATCGGTGCGCACGGCGGCGAGCAGATCCATGATCAGACCGCGCAGCAGATACCGGGCCTGTGTAGTGGACTCGGACACCGCAGTAGTAGGAGCCAGGGCGTTCAACCACGCCCTGGCGAGTACTTCCGCGACGTCGTTCACCCACAATCCCCTCGGCAGTCGGGTTGCTCGCGGACAACCCCGCTCCGAGAGCGACCCAGCGGTCTTTTCACGATAGAACGTCTCTGAATGTACTGCGTGGAACCATTTCGGTCGCCTGAACTATCACAGTCGAGATCTTTTGTGAAGATCGACACACCTGGTGGACGCGTGTGAATTTCCGTGTGTGAGCCGGTCGACAGGGCGGTTTAGATACCCCATGGGGTATATTCGTACTCGAATCCAAGATACCCCCATGGGTATCTGGCTTGTCGGGAGGTGTGGAATGAAGGTTGTGATCGTCGGTGGAGTCGCCGGTGGCATGTCGGCCGCGACGCGTCTGCGGCGGCTGAGTGAAACGGCCGAGATCATCGTCCTCGAACGAGGCGATCACGTGTCGTTCGCGAACTGCGGGCTGCCCTACTACGTCGGCGGTGTGATCCCGAAACGGGAATCGCTCTTGCTGCAGACGCCGGAATCGCTGGCGGCGCGGTTCCGGCTCGATGTGCGGGTGCGCAGCGAAGCGATCACCCTCGACCCGGAAAGCCGGACCGTTGTGGTGCGCGAACTGGATTCCGGTCGGGAGTATCTCGAATCCTTCGACGAACTGGTGCTCAGCACCGGAGCGAGCGCGATCGTGCCGCCGCTGCCGGGTGCGGACCGCGCTCTGGTGCTGCGGGACGTCGCGGATGTGGACCGCATGTCCGCCGCTGTTTCCGAGGTCGGCTCGGCGGTCGTCGTCGGGGCCGGGTTCATCGGGGTGGAAATGGCCGAAAACCTTGTGCGGCGCGGGATTTCGACCACGGTGGTGGAACGCGGCCCGCAGGTGCTCGCGCCTCTGGACACCGAGATGGCCGCGCCCGTCGCCGCCGAACTGCGCGAGCACGGGATCCAGTTGGAGCTGGGCGCCGAGCTGGTGCGCATCGGTGCCGACACCGCGACCCTGGCCGATCGGCGCGTGGTCCCGGCGGATCTGGTGATCATGGCGATCGGCGTGCGCCCCGAGAGCGCCCTCGCTCGTGGAGCCGGTCTCGACATCGGTTCGGCCGGGGGAGTCGTGGTCGACGACCGGCTGCGAACCTCGGCGCCGCACGTGTACGCCGTCGGCGATGTGGTGGAGAAGACCGACGCGTTGTCCGGGGAGCCGATGCCGGTCCCGTTGGCCAATGCCGCGAATCGGCAGGGGCGGTTGGTCGCCGACGTCATCGCCGGGCTCCCGGCCGTGGACCCGCCCGCCTCCGGGACCGCGATCCTGGGCGTCTTCGGTCTCACCGCGGCGATGACCGGATGGAGCGAGAAGCGACTGCGTGCCGCGGGGCGCCGATTCCGCGCGCTGCATTCGCATCCGCTCGCGCACGCCGGTTACTACCCCGGCGCACGGGGGATCTCCCTGAAACTGCTGGTCGACCCGGACACCGATGAGATTCTCGGCGCGCAGGCCGTCGGTGCGGACGGCGTGGACAAACGCATCGATGTGCTGGCCACGGCCATGGCCGGTGGCATCACGGCCTCGCGGCTGATGGATCTGGAACTGGCCTATGCTCCGCAGTTCGGCTCCGCCAAGGATCCGGTGAACATGCTCGGTTATATGGCCGACAATCTGCGTACCGGGGTGCTGCGCACGGCGCAGTGGTCCGAGGTGGATGATGCGATCGTGGCCGGAACCTGTCTGCTCGATGTGCGTTCACCCGAGGAGTACGCCGAGGGCTCGATACCGGGCGCGGTCAACATTCCCCTCGACGAATTGCGCGATCGGGCCGCCGAAATACCTGCCGGCCCGGTGCTGGTCTTCTGCCGGGTCGGCCAGCGCGGCAACAGTGCCACGCGTCTGCTGACCCAGCTCGGCCACGATGCGGTCAATCTCGACGGCGGATATCTGACCTGGTGTGCGGCCACCGCAGCGCCGCACCCCTGACCCCTTCCAGAGACGAGGAAATCGACGCAATGTGCCAACGCATCGTCTGCCGCAAATGCGGCAAACCCGGTTACACCGGCTGTGGCGAGCACGTCGAGCAAGTGCTCGGCGATGTGCCCCCGGCCCAGCGCTGTGCGTGTGCCGCCGATAGCTCGAAACGGGCATGGTGGCCCTTCGGCGGCTGATTCTCACACCTCCGTGCCGGGTCCTGTCGCGATCCCGCCTCAGGACGCGCTGTGTGTGGCCGCGCCCTGTCCGGGATGGTGCCAGGTCGCGATTGCCCAGATCAGGAATGCATCCAGGGCGATGAGCAGGATCGACCACCACGGGTTGTGCGGCAGCCAGAGGAAGTTCGCCACGATCGATGCCGCGGCCAGCACGATCGCCAGGGTTCGTGCCCAGAGCCTGCCGGTGAACAGCGCGAGCGCGGCGAGTACCAGCAGTGCGCCGATGACGATGTGGACCACGCCCCAGCCGGTGGCGTTCCACTGGTAGGTGTACCGGGGGCCGACCACGATGATGTCGTCGTATTCGATCGCCGAGATCCCCTCCAGAATCTGCAGCGCTCCGGCGACGAGCATCAACACCACCGCGGCCATCGTGCCCACGGCCGCGGCGCCCTGCTGCAGGTTCGAGGCGCCGCCCTCGTGGCGGCCTCGCGGGGCGGCGGGCTCGGTTCCGGCATTCGGGTCCACCGGTGGTACCTGCGCGGTGGGTGTTCCCTGGTCCGACATTGTTTTTCTCCCTCGGCTCAGTGCGTTTGCGGGGTGCCGTCGTGCCCCGCATTACGGTGTGGATACGTGGGAAAAACCAGTTCCATAATACTGTGGCAACTACTGGGTAAACCGTGAAATGAATTGTTTCCCATGGTGGCTCGTATTCCCTCGACAGGTTGAGGATATCGATGGCACGGGATGATTACGACGAGGCCGCACCCGATTCACAGTGGGATCGGCGGGTTCGCGGCGAGACCGGACCCGAGCAGCTGGATCGGAATCTGACCGGGCTGCTCCAGGAATTGCGTGTCGTCCAGACCGGTGTTCAGCTACTTACCGGCTTTCTGCTCACGCTGCCGTTCCAGGCGCGATTCGAATCCGTGTCGGTTGCGATGCGGGTGGTGTATCTGGTCGTCGTGGTGGCCTCGATCGCGGCCACGGTTTTCCTGACCGCTCCGGTGGCCGCGCATCGGCTGTTGTTCCGCAGGCATCGGCTCGAGAGTGTGGTCGCCGCCGCCCATTACTACGCGTTGACCGGTCTGTTGTTGCTGGGGGTCGCGCTGACCGGGGTGGCGGTGCTGATCTTCGACACGGTCGTCGGACCGGTCGCCGGGGTGATCGCCGGTGTGGGATTCGCGGCGTTGTTCACCGGTCTGTGGGTGGTGTATCCGTGGTGGCAGCGGCGACATCGGTGAAATCTGTTGCGGCGGTGCGCGTCCGGACTCAACTCGGGACTGCTTGTTCTCGCAGCCTGGTGAGGGTGTGGGTGAGGATGCGGCACACCTGCATCTGGGACAGGCCGATCTGTTCGCCGATCTGCGTCTGGGTCCGGTTCTCGAAGAACCGCAGCCGCAGGACCTCGCGTTCCCGGAACGGTAGATCGGCCAGGAGCGGGGCGACGGTGAGTGCTTCGTCGGTGATCCGGTACCCGGTGTCCTCGCTGCCGAGTTCGTCGGTGATGCGGGTGGTGGCGCGGTCGGCGTCGGTGGGTGAGGTGTCGATCGTGTCGGCGGAATAGGCGTTGGCTGCCAGCAGCGCCTGGGTCATGTCCAGGCGATCGACACCGAGTTCGGTGGACAGTTCCGAATTGGTGGGCATGCGGTGCAGCCGGTGTGCCAGGCGTTCCACGGCAGGCCCGATATCGGCCTGCAATTCCTTGGCGGGGCGTGGCACGCGCACGGCCCAGGTGCGGTCGCGGAAGTGGCGACGCACCTCACCCATGATCGTGGGCACCGCGAAGGATACGAACGTCGCGGCCTTCGCCGGGTCGTAGCGGTCGACGGCGAGGATCAGTCCCAGCGCTGCCACTTGATAGAGGTCTTCGTAGGTTTCCCCGCGTCGGATGTAGCGGCGGGCGATGTGCTCGGCCAGCGGCAGGCACCGGTCGATGATCTCGCCGCGCAGCCGGGCACGTTCGGGATCGTCATCGGGCAGGGCGGCCATTTTCTCCAGCCACGGCTCGATACCGTCGTACGGGTCGTTTCCCCGGTGGGAGCGCGCTGAGCTGGTCGGAAGGTGTGAGGTCATGGTGTACCTCCAGGGCGACGAGGTCGCTTGCGGTTCGGAGCGCTGTTGGTTTGAACGTCACCACATCAGAACGTCGCGGCCTCCAGTATGGCCGAAAGCGCCCGCTACGTCAGCCCGGCTGTGACGGGCGCTACATCGAGCAACGGGTCACCGTGCAGTCGCGCACCCGGTTCGCCCGCCGGTTGCTCACAGCGCACGAGCGGGTGCCGACGGAGTGATGTCGCGCTGTGTTCGCATCGTCGGCCGGGGTATGCGGGTGCCGAGGCCGAATGCGCCGTCGCTATCGTCGATGATGACGAAGGTGCTCAATGGCGAGGCCCCGGGGGCGTGTCGGCGGGTGGTTTCGGGGGCCACCCAGCATGAACTGAAAATCCGAATAGATGGGAATCGACGTGACGAACCGCCCATCTCTGCCACGCAGACTATGGCGCACCGCACCCTGGAGCGCCAACCCGTTGATGCGGGCCTCGGACCGCTGGGAGGCGGGGGCCCGCATCGTCGCGGTCGTGCTGCTGCTCGCCGCCATCCCATTCGCTGTGCACGCGGGAACGGCTCGCTACGATGAAGCTCTCGTGCACGAACGCGCGGTGATCGCCTCGGCGGTCACGGTCGCCGGAACCGTCACCGAACGTCCCACGGTGGTCGGCCAGGACAGTGTCGCCGCCGTCAGGACATGGCAGACACAGGTCGTGTGGACTCGGGCCGGGCACACCCACACGGCCACGATCGACGTCCCCTCGACTGCCAGGCCCGGCGATCGGTTTCCGGTGCGAGTAGGCGGAGACGGCCGTCCGCTGCACGATCTGTCACCGACGGATCTGGCGTTGGGCGACGGCGTGGACCGGGCCATGAAGGTCTTCGGCAGCGTCGCCCTCGTCGTGGGCGCGGTGCTGGCCGTGCTGTACTCACTGCTCGAAATCCGCCGCCGCGCCGATTGGACTCGCGAGTGGCGTGGTCTGAGCCGGGAGGTCAATCGCGGATAGCGGGCTGTGCGTCCCGGCGAACAACCCGGTCCCCGAAGGGTAGGAGGCGGGTATGCACACAGGGATCGATCGGCTCCTGCACTCGGCCACCCGGGTCGCGAAGACCCTGCTGAGTGCGAAGATTCCGTTCGCTGTCGCGCGGGGGTGCGCGGCCCGGCTCGAACACACCGGACTGTTGCGGACCGCCCGCGAATTGCGAGAGCAGGTGGACTGGTCGCGGGTGGCCGAGCGGGCCGGGATGTCGCCGTGTGCGCGAGCGTTCCTGGGCCTGCTCGACGATCTGCACATCGGCCACGGTGGCGATGTCACCACCGACGACCTCTCGCCCCAGTACTCGGCGGCCAACCTTCGCCGAGCCCTCGCGGAGGACCCCCGAACGGCCGAACTCGGTGTCCGGGTGAGCGTTCGGGACAACGCGGTGGTGCTGTGCGGTGAGGTGGCCAGTTCGCGACGATGTCGGCAACTCGAGGACATCGTGCGGGAGCATGCACCGAAACTGCTGGTGCACAACGATATTCGGGTGACGACGCCGGATGTCCCAGCCAGCCATGAACAGCTCGACTGATTCGGGTCGGTATTCGGGTGCATAACTTCGGGAGCGGTCGGGTAGCGCGTGGTTGTGGCAATCGGAGCCACGGGCGCGGTGTTCGTCACCGCGTCGCATTCCGACCTTGAAGGAGGTTCCGTAATGGCAGACCAGAACAATCCCGGTCAGTTCGGGAACCGTTCGGATACCGAGGAACAGGCCCGCCGCGGCGGCCGGGCGAGCAGCGGGAGTTTCGGTCAGCGCAATGGCGCCGACCCGCACGAGGCAGGTCGCAAGGGTGCCCAGGCGCAGCCCGCCGAAGCCAAGTCCAAGGGTGGCAGACACAGCCACGGCGCCCGCTGACAGCCCACCCGGGAAGGGAAGGAGCCGCGGTCATGGGCGCCACACTCGCGCGCACGAGCTGATCGGATCGCACCTGGTGTCCGGTGAGATGACGCCGGGTGCGGAGATCGCGATCCGCACCGATCAAGCGCTGACCCAGGACGCAAGCGGCACAGTGGTGATGCAGGAGTTGGAGGCGCTCGACCTTGATCGGGCAACCGACCCACATGCAACGGTTCGGTGTGCCGGGAAAGACCATGGCGGGCTCGGATTCCCACACGCCCGCCGCCGGTGCACTGGGAATGCTCGCGATCGGTGTGGGCGGATTGGAAGTGGCGCTGGCGATTTCGGGCCACCCGCTCCGGCGGCGGATGCCTCGTGTGTGAGGTGTGCGGCTGGAAGGTGAACTGCCGCAATGGTGTTCGGCCAATGGTGTTCGGCCAAGGACGACGATCGGGGACGACGATATGGCCCGAATCCGTGATCTGTTGTGCCCGTTCCGGATACGACGCATCGATCCGGGTGAAGCTGTGATCGCGGTACCCTTCGCCCGCATCCACTGGCAGAACCTGGCCAACTTCGGTGTCCTGGCACTGCCCGCCCGGGACACACTGGCGGTGCGCAACCTGCCGAAAGGGGCGTTCGTTCCGCGTCGGTCATCGCTGGTCGGCTTGTCAAGTGGGCGATGTGCTGGCCGGTGGGCTGATCCCGCGGCTGGCCCGGTCGCGGTGATCCGGTCCGGCACATCGCCGCCGTAGCAGGTCAGTCGCGGTCCAGGGCGTGCGCGAGCTGAGATTTGTTCATCTTGGAGCGGCCCTGGATCTTGCGCTGTCGTGCTTCGTTGTAGAGCTGGTCGCGGGTGGGCCCCTGTGCGCCCGAGTGGGAGCGCTGTCCGCCGCGGCGTTGTGGCGACATGTCCTGGATCGTGGAGCGGCTTGCGGTGCGCGTCCGGCCGGATTGCGCGCGGTTCTTGTTGACCGTTCGCGCGGCGATCTCCTTCGCCCGCCGGGTGCTCGCGCCCCGGGATTGCTCCGAGTCGCGGATGTGCTCGTACTCGCGTTCCTGCTTGTCGGTCCAGGCTTTGGGCATGACACACCTCCTGTCGTGGCAGGACCCGCGGATCGGGTCCGCCGGGGTACTACCGCCCGCCTACCCGCTCATCGGCGATCGACACATGCCACGACCGATCACACGGCCTGGACCCGCGCTACGTCGGTTGGGGTATCCGACGCTGGTGGAAGCAGGGCGGGTCGGTGCGCCGTGACCAGGCGGGTGGGGCCGGGTCGGGCACCGGCGGTAGCACCGGGCGCGGTTCGGGTTCGGGCCGCGACGGGTACGGGTCCGGGGGCGGCGGGGCCGGGATCGGCGGCTCCGGGGGCGGGTCCGGGACGGGCTGTGGCGGCGCGGGGTCGGGAGTCGGTGGCAACGGGCGAGTCATGGTCGGCGGCTACCCCGCATTCCGCCGCGCAATCATCTCACCAGGTGACGGGGAGTTCGTAGACGCCGTAGACGAATCCGTCGTGCTTGAACCGGATGCGATCGAAATCGACCGCCAGCCGCAGGCCGGGCAGGCGGCGATACAGGGTGCCGTAGACGACCTGTAATTCCATGCGCGCCAACGGTTGTCCGAGGCACTGGTGGACGCCGAAGCCGAAGGCCACGTGCTGCTTGGACTTACGTCGGATGTCGAGACGGTCCGGATCGGTGAACACCGCGGGATCGCGGTTGGCGATCTCGTTGACCAGGATGATTCCTTCGCCCGCGCGGATGACCGTACCGGCGATCTCGATATCCGCCGTCACCGCGCGGCGTCGCCCGGTGTGCGCGATGTTCAAGTAGCGCAACAATTCCTCGGCCGCGTCGGCGACCGTGGCGGGATCGTCGGTGTTGCGCAACAGCGCGAGTTGGTCGGGGTGCTGCAGCAACGCCAGCGTGCCGAGCGCGATCATGTTCGCGGTCGTCTCGTGGCCGGCGATGAGCAGCAGGCGTGCGATGTCGGCGGCCTGTTCGCGGGACAACTCGCCGGTGCGGACCCGCTCGATGGCCAACTCCGACAACAGATCGTCGGCCGGGTCGGCGATCTTCCTACCCATCAGGTCATCGAGGTACTCCTGGAGCCGCAGGGTGGCCGCGGACCGTTCCTCCGGGGGCGTGTCGCGTTTGATCACGATCTTGGTGTTGGTCTGGAAGAAATCGTGGTCCGCGTAGGGCACGCCCAGCAGTCGGCAGATCACCAGCGAGGGCACCGGCAGCGCGAACGCGTCGACCAGGTCGACCGGGTGCGGGCTCGCCGACAGGTCATCGATCAGTTCGTTCACGATCTGCTGTACCGCGGGACGCATCGCCGCCACCCGTTTGATCATGAACGGCGCGGTGACCATGCGCCGCAGGCGCATATGTTCGGGGTCGTCCATGGAGATGAAGCTGAGCCCCCTGCGCGGCCCGGCGGTCGTGTCGAGCCGAGTCTGGTGGGGGTAGCCGGGGCTGTTGATGTCCGCACTGACCCGTGGATCGGCCAGCAGCTGTCGCTGTTCGGCGTGCCGGGTCACCAGCCATGCGGACTCGCCGTTCCACAGCCTGACCTTGCGGAGCGGACCTGCCTGCTGGAAGGTGCGGAGTTCGGGTGGTGGATCGAACGGGGCCGATGCCGCGCGCGGCATCGGGAACATCGACAGTTCCGGCGTGCCGTCCTCGACCGAGTTGATGGTGCTCGTCATGCTTTAGTCTCCCGGATTCTGTTGTCTCCCAGCAATTTTTATTCAATGGAAAATTCGGTGATCGGCGCCGACCAGAGTGCCACGAGCACGTCGATCAAACCTGTCGCCGCGTCCGCCCAACTGCGGCGGGTCGGCGGCACGCCGCGCGCGAGCGATCGTTCGCGTTCGGCGCAAACTTGAAGCAGCAGATGGCTCGCCATCTCCTGACGTTCGAGGCGCACCGGCAACGGCAACGTGGGCAGGCACCGGTTCAAGCCTTCGACGGTCTGCTGGAACGACGGTGCGCTGAACGCCTCGTCGGTCATGATCTCCCGATACGTCGGGTCGGTCATCGCCTGTACGGCGAAGCGGGCGTACCAGGTAGGATTACCCAGTGCCGCAAGGTGTTCGGTGTACGGGCGGACCAGGCACGCCACCCAGTCGCGCAGTTCGGTGGAGTCCGCGGCAGCGGCGAGCAGGTCCGATCGGATCTGCTCGATCGCCGTGGTGTGCTTGCGCACGATCGCCCGCAGCAGGTCGGCCTTACTGCCGAAGTGGTAGCCCACGGCCGCGTTGTTCCCTTGTCGCGCAGCCTCACTGACCCGGCGGCTCGATACCGCCGCCACTCCCTGCTCGGCGAGCAGCCGCTCGGCGGCGGTGAGGATCGACTCCCGCGTCCTGTCGGCTCGTGTCGTCCGCGCCTCGATACCCGGCATCGGATTCCTCCAGGTTGTCCCTACAACCAGTAAACGTGTCGGGCTCGTTCTAAGTCAAACGTTTGACGTAAATCTGCTGCCGGGTCATCGAGGTGCACGGGGGATTACGGTGTGGTGCGCAGTGCCACGGTGACGTCGTCGGCGACGGCGGTGGGCAGGTAGTCCTCGCTGTCGCGCAGGTAGGCGAGCAATTCCGGGCTGCGGTTGGAGTTGTCCACGACGAGCAGTGCGCCGGGGGACAGGTTCGGTTCCACGAGCTTCACGACATCCAGGTACATCTCCTTCGCCCCGTCCAGGAAAAGGATGTCGACCTGATCGGGCAGATCGCCGGCGAGGGTCTCGAGCGCGTCGCCCTCGCGAATCTCCACCAGGTCCACCAGGCCAGCCTCGGCCAGGGACGCCCGAGCGGCGGCGGCCTTGGTCGGCTCGTATTCGGTGCCGATCACCCGGCCGCCGCCGTTGTCGCGCAGCCCGGCGGCCAGGCAGAGTGTGGACACCCCGAACGAGGTGCCGAATTCCACGATCGTGCGGGCTCGGCGGGTGCGGGTCAGGATGTACAGCAGCCGACTGGTGTCGGGACGCACCGCCATGTACAGATCTTTTGCGGCGGCGAAGAATTCGCGGGAGTTGGTGGTCTGCGGCCGCTGCTCGGGCGGCACGGCGGCGAGGCGTTCCTGATGCTCGCGATGGCTGCGTTCGGCGTTCGTGTACAGCCGTGCGAGTACGTCGGCGGCGGGGGAACTCGTGAGGGTATTGCTCATATCGGGATCCTTGTCATCCGTGGGAAGGTGCGGCGCCACCGACCAAGGTAGGGAGTCCCGGTGCTGCTCGCCACCTGCTCGACGGTGGTCCGGATTCGTCACGGGGTGGTGCGTCGAGGTGTGCTCGTCGCGTGCGGCCGGGGTCGCTGGTGAGCGGGGGCGTCGGGCGCTGGGGCGGAAGTGTTGTTCCAGGGCATCCAGATCTGTTGGGCTGCTAAGTAATTCGAGTGCAGATGATCTGTCTTCGGGGTCTGCGTGCGATTCGGTGTTGCGCTATCCTGCGTCGGTCGGCAGGGCGTTCGCAGCCGAACGATGTGGGCGCGTAGGAGGGTGATGATGGCGGACGAACAGGGCTGGGCAGGTCGGGTCGTGGTGGTTACCGGGGCCAACAGCGGTATCGGGCGGGCGGTGGCTGCGGATCTGGCGGGCCGGGGCGCGACGACGATTCTCGCCTGCCGCAACCCGGTCAAGGCGCGCGATGCGGTGACCGAACTGCGGCGGCTCAGCGGTAACGATTCGGTGCGGTCGGTGGAACTCGACCTGGCCGATCTGCGCAGCGTCGAGCGGTGTGCGGGTGAGCTGATCGCGAGTACGGACGGCATCGATGTGCTGGTCAACAACGCCGGTGGTGCGGTGCCCGAACGCAGGCTCACCGCGCAGGGAGTGGAGGAGACCTTCGCGTCCAACTACCTCGGGCACTACGCGCTGACTCGCTTGCTGCTGGCTCACCTGCGGCGCGATCCGCCGGCCCGGGTGGTGAACGTCAGCTCCAACGGGCACAAGTACACCAAGGGAATCCGTTGGGAGGACCCGACTTTCGAGCACGGGTACAGCGGCCTGCCCGCCTACGCGAACGCCAAACTCGCGCAGATCCTGTTCACTCGCGAACTCGCGCACCGCTTCGGCGAATCCGGGCTGCACGCCTCCGCGGTGCATCCCGGCTTCGTCGCGTCGAACTTCTACCACAACAGTCATATGGGCGGCGTGATGAGCATCCTCACGATTCCGATCGCACGGATTTTCGGCAGGTCGCCCGAACAGGGCGCGGAGACGGTGATCCAGGTTGCCACCAGCGGCGACGTCGTATCGACCAATGGCGGCTACTGGGCGAACGGCAAGCCCGCCACCGCATCCGCGGCCGCGACCGACGACGAGTCGGCCCGGCGGCTCTGGGAACTCAGTGAGCGCATGGTCGCAGACGGGGGAATCACGATGCCCACCAATTGAGTTCGACATCAGACGCCAGGTGACCCCGCGCTCACGTCATGCGCTCGTACACCCCCTCGTCGGCGAAGTCCTCGAAGTCCATATTGGCCAGGTCCAGGTTCGTGCTGATCTCGATCGCGGCGTCGGGGAACAGGCGGAACTGGGTGATGAACTCCTCGTCATCGTCCTCGAAGGGCCGGCCGTCCCACTCGGTCGTCACGGCCAGCAGGGGGTGTCCGGGCTCGCGCATGGTGACCTCGTCGGCGATGAATATCGCTCCCGGCGTAGCCGGTTGGGGTAGTGCTTCGCACACCTCGTGCAGCACCTGTTCGGCGGGGGCTCCGGCCAATCGGGGATCGGTGATCGGGTGCGGGTCCACCGGATCGTTGTCCATCCACGGCGAGCGCATCTGCTCGATCACGCGATTCCAGGCATCGTCGTCGGTGAAGTCGGTGCGGATCACCAACGGGGTCATACTCTCCCATCCGTCGATCACCAACAGCGGCGCGGCGCTCGTGGACTCGGGCTCGGGCTTCGGGGACAGGACGCCGCCGAGCAGCTCGCCGCCCAATTCGGCTGCGTCAGGGACGATTCCGGCCGTGCGGAACAGCAGCGTGCGCAGGTCCAGATCGTGCACGAGCTCCGTCAGTGCGGTGGCGACCTCCGGCGTCCGGATTCCCTTGCGGCGATGCGGGAATTCCCTAAGTTCGGTGACGAGTTCACCGTCCTGATGGACGCTGAACGCCGCGAAACCGCAGTCCTCGTCCTGCTGTCGCACGGTTGCCACCCACGGCGCCAGTGCCGTCACCGGCAGATCCGGATCGTCGGCCAGCAGCAGAACGTGCGAGTCCACCGCGAGGGCCGCCACGATGGTTCCGCCGTCCGGATACGTTGCGTCCCTGTGCCGTTGGAGATCGGTCCAGGTTCCCGTCACCGGGGTGACACCGAGCTGCCCGAGGATCTCCTGTGGTGCGGTGTCCCGTGCCACCGCTATGCAGTGACCGTCGCCGATCAGCGCGCTGAACCAGGCTGTCAGGGCCGCCTCCTGCGCCAGCCCCGGCGCCCGGACCGGGCCCGGTCGCTGCGAGCGAGGGCACGAGGTCCACACGAGGTTCCCCGTGTCGTCGCGCAGCTCGGCCGCGCCGCGTTCGACCACGAGCTCGGTGCCGGGCCCGGAAATCTGGTGCAGCACAGTGCCGTTCAGATCGCGCAGGTACAGGAACCCGTCGTCGTCGAGGATCAGGACGTTCTCGGTGCCGGGGAACTCGTCCCAGTGCGAGGTGCGTCCGTGCACGATGATCCGTGCCACGCGACCGTCGTGAAACAGTACGGTCGACCCGTCGTCGCTGGTCAGTGACTGGCCGTACAGGCTCTCGCCGCGGCGCAACGTCGATCCCCGGGGCGCCGGGCGGGGTGCGTAGCCCGCGGGTACGTCCGGAATTCCCGAACTCCACACCACCGCACCGTCCGCATCGATCAGGGCCAGCTCACCGCTGTCGCGCAGCTCCAGCCGCTGTACCCCCAGCCACGCCGTGCCGGTGCTCCACACGTGGTTGCCGTGGTGGTCCCAGGCCACCAGGTCGCCGTCGGGCCCCAGGCACAGCAAGCTCGACGACGGTGAATCGCTGATCCACACCCGATCGCGAGTGTGGTTGTCCCGCACCGCGAACGACGGTTCATACGGTGAGTGCAGTGCGGTGAATCGCCCCGACGGGGAGGTCAGTGACTGCATCGACAGGCCGCCCCCCAACGGCAGCCACGAGTCTCCCTGCTGCCATTGCGACGACTCGCCCGGCCGGATCTCGGGTGCGGCGTCCGCCCGAGCGGGAGTTGACGGTGACGAGTCCAGCTGAGCCGGTGTCGCCGGGGCCGAGTGCAGCTGAGCGGGTGTCGACGGTGCTGAGCCGTGCGTTGTCGGCAGGCTCTCCTGCACCTGCATCGGTGTGTGCTCCTGCTCCGATCGCTGGGAGAGCGGCTGCAGCACCCGTGTGGCGAAGGGGGTTGCCGCGCGGCTGAGCGTGGATCCCGTCGCATCGCCCGCCAGTGCTGCTGTCGCGTTGTTCAGCGTGGATGCCGCCGTGCCGCCGGATTTCGCTGCCGCCGACCCGCCGAGCAGCGTCGCAGCAGATGCCGCCGACGACGCTCGCGCCCTGGCGGTGCCGCGGTAGGGGGCAGGGATGTGCCCGGTGGGGTGCCGAAAGCCCACGAAACCGTCGTCGACCAGGAATCGCACGGTCTCCAACTGGAGGTGTGGTGAGCCGTGATTGCCGGTGATGTCCAGGCGATAGTGCGTGCAGGACCACGGCTCGGCGATCCGGTAGGTCCTGGAGTGGTGCCGCTCGGGGAACGATTGGCCGGAGCGGGTATCGAGGATGCGCCAGCGCCGCCCGTCCGCCGAACCGCGCAGCGTCCACGCCGACGGGTCGCGGTCGGGTGCGTCGTTGGCGGAGGTGAGCATGTAGTGATCGACCGCGATCGGCTCGGACAGCTGGAACTCGAGGGTCGCCCGGCGCTGCCCGGCGAACCATTTGTCGGTCGAGTCGCGAAGGAGATTCGCGGCCACCTCGTCGGCGTCACGATGTTCGGCACTGGCCCGAACGCCCGAGACGAGGTCGCCGACATCCCGCGACAACAGCACGATCGAACAAGCGTGACCCGATCCGCTCGACCACTCCACCGAGCCCGGCTCGGCCGCGCTGCCGTCGTCGATCAGGATCCGTAACCGCCCGGCCGCGTCTGCATTGTCGAGATCCGTTGTCTCGGTGTCGAACTCGTACCCACGCGCGGCAAAGGTAGCCGGTGCGGGCCGGTCGTCGAGTTCGCCCCGCAACTCCTGCACCTCGCCGCCGTCCTGTCGATGCCCGTAGCAGCTCGCCATGTCCGGCGTGAAACCCAGCGCGGAGCGGGCCCCGTCCCGAGTGACCCAGGACAGCCGTGCGGGCACCGCGCGATCGTCGTCGCCCACCCACACCAGCAGCCGTGCCGCGGGCTCCCATCGCGTGGACCCCCGGGCACGCCGCCACATCCGAAATGCGAACGCGGACACCTCATCCGACACCGACCCCACCGATCCTCCTCATCACATCCGGACGCCGAAACGAAGTCCACGGCGGCACGACGACATACCCATGGCTCGGCGAAAGCTGTTGCCGCAAGCCCGATCTCGGCGACCGAACACGATGCTCGTGCGCGGGCCGATATCCGTGTGCGGGACCGAGCATAGGCCCGAGCACCGACACATTCCCGCCGAGTGGCATTCGCCCCGGTCAGCGCCCTGTCCCGGAATCGGATCTGCGATCATGTGCACACGAAGGACGGTCCGGTTCGGCCGCGGTGAATTCGCCTCCGCCCCTGCCGATCCACGACGCCGAGAGAATCGAGTGGATATGACCTGGACGAGACCGGTGGTCACCATCGGTGGTGAGCGTCGATTGCTGGAGGGGGTACTCGATCGCAATCGGGCCGAATTGGCGAACACGCTGCGCGGGCTGTCCGAGGCGGATGCCCGTCGTCGGCTGGTCGCGTCGGTGACCACGCCGATCGGACTGGTCAAACATGCGGCGGTCGCCCAGCGGATCTGGTTTCAGCACATTCTGGCCGGAATCCCCAAGCCGGACTGCGACGGCGGCACGACGTCGGGGGATGCGAGTTTCGTCGTCGGCGAGGACGAGACCGTGGCCGACGTGATCGCGGAATTCGAGCGGGTCAACGAGCGTTCGCGCGCGATCGCCGCCGAATTCGAGCTCGACGAGATCCGGACGCACCCCGGCCTCGGCGAGGTCAACCTGCGGTTCATCTACCTGTTCGTGATCGAGGACCTCGCGCGACACTGCGGCCACGCCGACATCCTGCGCGAGCAGATCGAACACCCGCGATAGTCACCAGCGCGCGAGCTGTTCGGGGTAGTTCCGAGTTCCGGGTAGAGCCTGCGCATGGCAGTCCGGGCAGGTTTCGCGACCGCCGTCACTGGTGACCCAGCCGCGTCCGCGGCACAGGTGGCCTCCAGACGACTGTTATTCGTGTGTCACGGCCGCGAGCCCGCAACCGGAGGGGTGTGGGGCGTTGCGACCGGTGTCGAGTGGCGTGAGTTCAACTCCGCGACAGTGGAGGATATAAAGGGCACCTAATATGGCTCTGGTGTCGATTTTGATCGATCTACCCTCGATGACGCACTGATATAGTGCAATGAATTGGCCGTGAGACTTCGCGCGGCAATATGTCGGCAGGATGTCGAAGGGAGCCGGTCAGTGGTGGACGAGGGGTTGCCCGCGAGCCCGGACGGGCCGCTGGCCGGTCGGCGGATCATCGTGTCGGGAGCCGCGACCGGGATCGGTGCGGCGGCGGTGGCGTGTTTCACCGAAGCCGGAGCGCGGGTCGTCGGCTTGTTCCACCACACGCGTCCGTCCGACGAGCTGGAGCGCTCGTGCGCGTGGGTGCAGTGCGACGCCCGGGATCGCGGTTCGGTCGAGGACGCCTTCGATGCGGCCGTGCAGATCCTCGGCGGGCTCGACGTGCTGCTGCATGCGGCGGGGGTGTGGCGGCCCAGTACACCGGAAACGCTCACCGAGGACGAGCTGACGCTCGTCCTGGACGCGAACCTGCGCACGACCGTCCTGACGAATCAAGCCGCATTCGCGCGTATGCGGGGCGGCGGCGGTCAGATCGTGAATCTCGGTTCGGGCGAGGCGATCCGGGGCAATCCGATGGCTCCGCACTACGCGGCGGCGAAGGCGGGTGTGCAGGCGTGGACCCGATCGGCGGCCACCGCCTGGGGTCCGCACGGTGTGACGGTCAACGCGCTTGCGCCCGCGATGGCGACCCCGGGTGCGGAACGGCTGTGGGAGCACCTGGGCCCGGACGCCGCGACTGCGTTCCGGGACCGCCTGCGGCAGACCATGCCGCTGCGCGGCGAACTCGGTGATCCGCGTGCGGATCTCGGGCCGGTGATGGTCTTCCTGGCCGGTTCCGGCGCGCGTTTCATGACCGGGCAGCTGCTGGCGGTCAACGGAGGGTTGCAGTTGCTGGGCGCGTGAGCGCGCCCGTGCTGGAGGAGGCCCGATGGCCGAGCTGGGGATCGAGAAGGCGAGCGTATTCAACCTGCCGCCGGTCGAATTCGTGGAACTGGCCGCACGACTCGGATGTCGGCACATCTCGGCCGGACTGGCGTCGTTCCCGTACGGGCAGCGCTACTACCCGGAGTATTCGCTGCGCGAGGATCGTGCGCTGCGGCGGCGGATGATCGATGCGATGGACGCGGCAGGGGTGTCGATATCGCTGGCGGAGGGATTCGTCGTGCGGCCGGGGGTGGATGCCGTCCGGTACGACAAGGATCTGGACATCGTCTGCGAGCTGGGCGCGCCCCGCATCAATGTCGTGAGCATGGACGACGATCTGGTGCGCAGCTTCGACCAGTTCGCCGCGCTGCACGCGATGGCCGCCCGGCGAGATCTGGAAACGACACTCGAATTCGCGCCGTGCCTGGCCGTGTGTGATCTGCCCATCGCGCTGGCCGCGATCGAGCACGTCGATGACCCTCGGTTCCGGTTGCTCGTGGACACCATGCATCTGGTCCGCTCCGGGGCGGGCCCGAAGGACCTCGCGGCCCTGGACCCCGCCCTGATCGGCTACGTCCAGGTGTCCGACGCGCTGTGGACGCCCCGGATCGAGGACTACTTCGAAGAGGCGATGTGCGAGCGGATGGTGCCCGGCGAAGGGGAGCTGGGTCTGTCGGAGGTCTTGGCGGCGTTGCCCGCAGACCGGGTGTTCGGACTCGAGGTCCCCCTGCGTAGTCGGATGACGGCCGGGATGGGACCGGAGGAACGACTCGCGCCGTGTGTGCGAGCAGCGCGGAGCCTCCTCGCGAATCTGCCTGCCTGACACCGTCGTCGACGAGATCCGTTCCGGCACAGCCCTTTCGCGCTGCCTCTTGCGCCGAAACCCAGTTTGCGCGAATAATGATACGCATGAGATGCCATTTACTGAACCTGGTGTGACGCGTACCGACGGCAACAGAGGAAGGACGCTCCCTGTGGGCTCAGCTATAGAAAAACTGACGCGACTCGTCGATGCCGAGGACCGGTTCGACCACTCGCACGCCGATCTGCGCGAGACGCAGATCGAGGCGATCGACGAGCGGTTCCAGGACCGCAAGGACCGGATCAGGCTCCTCGGCCACCGGGCCGCCGAAGCCGGTGTCACCGCGGTCGACGCCTTCGAAGATGTTGTGCCGCTATTGTTTCCGCACACCGCCTACAAGAGCTATCCGGAGAGCTTCCTGATCGATGAGCGGTGGGACCGGCTGGGTAAATGGCTCGGCACCATCTCCCCGTATCCGATCGCGCCGATCGAGACCTCCGATATCGGCGACATCGATGAGTGGATCGCGCGCTTGCAGGCCGCGGGTCACTACGTCTCCTGCTCCAGCGGCACCACCGGCAAATCCGCGATGCTGCTGGCCTCCGAGCGCGATATGGCGTGGTCCCGCAAGGACACCGTCAATGTCTTCTCCTGGGGTTCGGGCGTGCAGCCGGGCCGGGACCGCCGGATGATGGGCGTCGCGCCGACTGCCGCGGTGCCGAAGAATCTGATCAGCGGCGAGGCCCAGGAAGCGGCGTTCGGTGATCCGGACAAGAAGCGGTTCCGGCTGCCGATCTCGCCGCTGACCGTCGGCGCGCTCACCATGATGGTGGTGCTGCGCAAGAAGATGGCCGACGGCACCGCCACGCCCGCCGAGTTGGTGGCGTTCGAACGCACCTCGAAGGAGCGTCAGGAGTCGCTGGACAACGCGCTGGTCGCGGCCGCCGAGGCGTTCATCGAATACCGCGCGGACAAGCTCTACATCGGCGGGATGTGGAACGCGCTGTACCAGGTCGCCAAGCTGGTGCGCGAACGTGGTTATGCGGCAGCGGATTTCCATCCGGACAACTGCATCTACGTCGGCGGCGGTCTCAAACGTGCTCAGCTGCCGCCGGACTACCAGCAGTTCGTGCACGAGACGTTCAACATCCCGCACAACCGGGACTTCCAGAACTACTCGATGCAGGAGCTCAACTCCGGAATGCCCAAGTGCCAGAAGGGCGATCGGTACCACGTGCCGCCGTGGGTGGTGCCGATCATCCTGGACGAGTCCGGTGATGCCCTGGTGCCGCACGCCTCCGGCGAGGTCGAGGGCCGGGCCGGATTCTTCGATCTGTCCCTGGACGGACGCTGGGGCGGAGTCATCACCGGGGACAAGATCTCGCTGGATTTCGATCAATGTGCCTGTGGGGCAAAGGGTCCGTCGGTGCGCAACAATATCGTCCGCTACGCGGACATCGCCGGTGACGACAAGATCGGTTGCGCCGGAACCGTCGATGCCTATGTGCGAGGACTGTCGTGACCACTGCCGATATTCGCGAAACCGCTTCCGAGCCCGTTGTTTCCGCACCGTTCTTCCTGCGCGGCGAGCTGGTCGAGGGCGGTGCTGCGCGGCATCGTTCGCGCGATCTGGGCGTCACCTTCGCCACCCCGGCCATCGATCTGAACAAGGTTGTGCACCCGCGCACCGAGGTGCCGCCGCTGCTGAACGTGCCGCTGGCGGAGATCATCGATTTCCTGGTCGCGACCGGTGATCGCCTGCGCGACCCGAACAATCCGTTCGTGCAGGACTGCATCGACCGGATGACCTCGACCCATGTACTGCCGCGCTCGGTGCTACAGGCGCAGGTCACCGGCGCCGCCTACTATCTGGACAAGCGGCTGCTGGAAACCGTTGTGGAGCAGAACTTCCCCGATCCGCGGGCGCTGGACGAGTGGATTCCGAAGCGGGATTTCACCGGCCGCAAGAGTTTCGTGCGGGCCTTCGCCCCGCGGCTGGTGCACGTGCTGCCCGGCAATTCGCCCGGCACCGCGGTGAAGTCGATCGCGCAGGGGGCGCTGGTCAAGGCGGTCAACCTGTTCAAGATGTCCTCCAGTGACCCGTTCACCACCGTCGCGATCCTGCGCACGATGGCCGATATCGATCCGGATCACGCTGTGGTGCAATCGATGTCGGCGGCCTACTGGCGCGGCGGGGACGATACCGTGGAGCGGGCGCTGTACCGTCCGCAGTACTTCGACAAGATCGTGGCGTGGGGCGGCGGCGACGCCATCGACAACGTGATCAAGTACCTGGGCCCCGGTTTCCAGCTGGTGTCCTTCGACCCGAAGACCTCGATCTCGATGGTGGGGCGAGAGGCGTTCGAGTCCGAGGAGTCGCTGGACATCGCCGCCGAACTCGCCGCCTCCGACGTCATGGTGCTCAACCAAGAGGCCTGTGTGGCAAGCCGTTTCGTATTCGTCGAGGCGGGCGCGGACGAGGTGGACCGGTTCGGGCAGCGGCTGCACGCGCGCATCGTGGCCAAGGCCGCGGCCTCCGGCGACGCCCGTCCGCTGGACGGCGAACTGCGGGATCAGGTCGACATGCTCACCATGCTGGACGAGTTCCGGGTGTTCGGCAAGACCGACGGCACCGGTCTGGTGATCCGTTCGGACGAACCGGTCGACTTCCATCCGATCAACAAGATCTCCAACGTGGTTCGGGTCGACTCGCTCGACGATGCGATGCGGTACGTCGACGTGGCCACGCAGACGGTCGGGTTCTACCCGTTCGACCGCATGTCCGACTACCGCGACCGGCTGGCCAGCGGCGGTGCGCAACGCATCGTCCACCTGGGCGAAGCGGGCCCCAGCACCATCGGCAACCCGCACGACGCGATGTATCCGCTACATCGGTTCGTGCACTGGATGGCGCACGAGGACGGAGTCGAGGAGCGGTAGATCACGTTGCGGGACGGGCGAGCGGTTCGCTCGTCCCGCAACCGAACTTCGGGGAGCTGACCGGCCTTCACGTCTGCTCGAAGTGCTGCTTGTTTCGTTCGGTGAACGCTTCGACGGTGAGCGGATCGATGCCGGTTATCTTGCGGACGGTGTCGTCGGTGCCCGAGAAGATGCCGTTGCGGTAGTCGACCGCGACGTTCACCAGGTGCTGCACCAGATGGGGATGCATGCCCCGCTGTTCGAGTTCGGCTCGGAATTCGTCGAGTTCGATTGGCACGTAGGTGATTTCGCGACCCACGGTGCGGCTCATGGCGGCGGCGATCCGGTGGTGGTCGAGTTCGACGGGGCCGTAGAGGGGATAGGTCTTCCCGGCGTGGGGTTCGGGGTCGGTGAGGATGGCCGCGATGACGCGCCCCTGATCCTCGGCCGCGATGGGGGCGTGGTGGGCGTCGGCGAACGGCAGGCGCAGTTGTGCGGTCTTCGGGTCGTAGAAGGTGGTGAGCCATTCGGCGAAGAAGGTGGGCCGGATGTGCGTCACCGCACCGCTGAAGTGGTCGAGGATGCGTTCGGCGAGCCAGTGCTGGCGGGCGGCATTGCTGACGGCATCGCGTCGGGCGGAGATCTGGGACATGTTGACGATGGCGTGCAGGTCGTTCTCCTCGGCGGCCTGCAACAGGGTGGCGGTGGCCTCGAGCAGGCCCGGCGCGATCGGGTAGGTGAGGTAGGCCGCGTCCATGCCTGCGGCGGCCGCGCTGACGGCATCGATGTCGAGCAGATCGGCGACCACGATCTCGGCGCCGGCGTCGGCGAGCCGGTCGGCCCGGGTGTCGGCGCGGTGTACCAGGGCACGAACGTGCTGTCCCTGGTCCAGGAGTGTGGTCGCGGCGTACGCGCCGGTCTTGCCGGTGGCGCCGGTGATGAGGATGTGGCCGGTCATGACGGAGTCCCTTCCGAGAGTGGATGACTGAGCAACCGACTCGTGTAACGCCGGGAGATAGGGGCATATGCCCGTTGTTATCAGGGGCACATGCCCGTACTTTGGGCATGCGGCTGGGATACGCGACGTTGACCTGGTACGCGAGGACCGGATCCGCAGCGGATCCGCGACGGACCGGAGGTGTGCAGATGGTGGATCCGCGAGCTTCGGTGACGCGCGAGTGCTATGCCACGGCGCTGCGCAAGGCATCGCGCCGGTTGACCTCGCTCTACGACGAGGTGCTGGCCCCGGCGGGGTTGCGTTCGACGCAGTACGCCATCCTCGCCGAACTCGCCGACGGCGAGCCGGTCACGATCAACGAACTGGCGCGGACTCTCGTACTCGACCGCTCGGGTCTGGGGCACTCGTTGCGCCCGTTGCAGCGCGACGGTCTGGTGCGGTTGGACAAGGACGCCGCGGATCGGCGCAGCGTCAACGTCACGCTCACCGAGGAGGGGCGGCGGCAGTTCGAGCGAGCACTCGAGCTGTGGCGCTCCGCCCAGGACCGCGTCGTCGCGGTGCTGGGCTCACCGGGTGCCGATCGGCTTCGTGACGAATTGACCGAACTGGCAACGGACGATCGACTGACCGCGGAACCGTAGCGGCGCAAGGTGATTCGCCTCGCCGCCCGGACGAGGCGGACCTGCGCACCTCGAGTGATCGAGGTGCGCAGGCACTGCGGACTCAGAGCTTGGAGAGCTCGTCCACCAGATCGTCCAGGCCCAGGGACCCCTGGGAGAGGGCGGCCATGTGCCAGGCTTTGAGGTCGAAGTCCTCGCCGTGTCGGGTGCGGGCGTTGTTCCGGCCGGTGAGCCAGGCGCGTTCGCCGAGTTTGTAGCCGATCGCCTGGCCCGGCATGGTCAGGTAGCGGGTCAGTTCGCTTTCCACGAAGTCGGCCGGGCGGCTGCTGTGTGCGCCGAAGAATTCCTGGGCCAGATCGGGGGTCCAGCGTTCGCCCGGGTGGAAGGGGGAGTCCGCGGGGATCGGCAGTTCCAGGTGCATGCCGATGTCCACGATGACCCGGGCGGCGCGCATCATCTGGGCGTCGAGATAGCCCAGTCGCTGTTCGGCGTCGGTGAGGTAGCCGAGTTCGTCCATCAGTCGTTCGGCGTACAGCGCCCAGCCTTCGAGGTTCGCGCTGACGCCGCCGATGGTGGCCTGGTAGCGGGACAGGTTCTCGGCGACGTGCACCCACTGCCCGAGCTGCAGATGATGTCCCGGGACGCCCTCGTGATACCAGGTCGAGACGAGGTCGTAGACCGGGAAACGGGTCTGCCCCATGGTCGGCAGCCAGGTGCGGCCCGGCCGGGAGAAGTCCTCCGAGGGCTGGGTGTAGTAGGGCGCCGCGGCTCCGCCGGGAGGCGCGATGCACGACTCGACCTTCCGCACTCGTTCGGCGAGGTCGAAGTGCGTGCCGTCGAGCTCGTCGATGGCCTGATCCATCAAACCTTGGAGCCAGGTGCGGACCTCGTCCACGCCCTCGATGTGCTTACCGTGTTCGTCCAGGTATGCCAGTGCGACCCACGGGGTTTCGGCGCCGGGCAGGATCTTCTCCGCCTCGCGCTTCATCTCGTCGAGCAGGCGATGGAATTCGGACCAGCCGTACGCATACGCCTCGTCCAGGTCGAGGTCCGCGCCGTTGAAGAAGCGCGCCCAGCGCGCATAGCGTTCGCGGCCCACGGTGTTCGGCGCGCCCTCGATCGCCGGTGCGTACACATCGCGCATCCAGTCGCGCAGCTCGACGACGGCGGCGGTCGCGGTGCGGGCCGCGGCGTCCAGGTCCGCGCGCAGCGATTCCGGGCCCGCCGAGGCGAAGTCCTCGAACCAGCCGCGGCCGGTGCCGTCCGGATCCGACCACTCGGTGAGCTGCTGAACGAAGGTGGCGGTCGGGCGCGGTGCCGCGAACAGGTTGCGCTCCAAGCCGAGTGCGAGGGATTCGCGATAGCCCGCGAACGCGTCGGGTACGGCACGCAGCCGTTCGGCGATGGCGACCCAGTCCTGGTCGGTCTCGGTCGGCGTCACGGTGAACACCTCGCGCACCGAATGTGCGGGCGTGGCCATATTGCCCACCTGCCGCAGGCCCTCTCCGGCCTCGTACACGGCCAACTCCGCGGTCAGCCGCTCCCGCAGCAGACGACCGCACCGGCGTTCGATGTCACTGTCGGCGCCGGGCGCTCGCTCGGCTTCGTCGAGCCGGGCCAGCGTCCGCCGCGCCAGGTCGGCGAGCTTTTCCTGACCCGCGGGCGACAGATCGGGCAGTCTGCTCGAACTCTCCTGTACGCCAAGGTAAGTGCCGGTCACCGGATCGAGGACGATGAGCTCGTCGACATGGGCGTCGGCGACCTCTCGGGGCAGTGGATTCGTGGTTTGCGACATCCGTCCATCCTCGTCCTCGCGACCGGATGTGGCGACGTCCGTGACGGTTCAGATCCTGATATGGCGATCGGTCGGTGTCAGAGCTACGGCCGAGGCGACGGCAGCGACGAGTGCCGCTGCCATTACACCGATCTCGGCGTTTTCGAGCATTGCCGGATTCGTTGTGGCGCAACGATGTTACGTCAACGATCATGTCAACGGTGCATAGGCCGTCATATAATGAGTCGTTGTTTAACAGCACGATGAACAAGAGCGCATAATGGGACTGGCGGCACGTACGTGAACCCTCGCGGCGCGCGACAGTGGCGCGGCGGCTCGATCCGAACATGTCCACCACGCCGCTGATGGTGGCCATCCTCGTGACGGTCATCCTCGCCAGTGCGGTGGTCGGAATGTACGGCTGCCACGTGATCCTGCGGATCCGGAAGTGGTTCGCGCTGACGTTCACCGCACTGACCGTCGTCTACATGGCGCTGACGATGCCGAATATCTCGTTCGAGACCCATGGTCGAGCCGGCGTGGGCGCGTTCGCGGGCGGAGTCCTGCTGATCGCCAGCCTGCTCGGCCTGAGCTGGGTCAACACCGCGGCCGACTACACCCGATACCTGCCACGCGAATCCGGCAAGCGTGCACTGGTCGGCTGGACCACCTTCGGAGGCACCGCACCCGCCGTCGTGTCGATGGGATTCGGAACACTGCTCGCCTCCGGTGACCCGAAGATCGCGGCCATGGCCGAAACCGATCCGATCGCCGCACTGTCGACCCATCTGCCGACCTGGTTTCTCGTGCCGTACCTGATCCTGGCACTGGTCGGCTTCGTGTCCGGCTCCATCATCGGCCTGTACTCCTCTCCCGACCCGCAGATCGGCCCGCTGCTCGGCTATCTGTTCACCCCGACGGCTCGCGCCGGAAGTCTGGGCAACAGCGACCTCGGGATTCTCGTCGCCTTGGTCATCGCCACACCGGGCTATGGGGTCCTGCACCGAGTTCGGCCGCCCGCCCAACCGAATCCGGTCGGACACAACGACAATCAGCCCGGAGTGGTCGACGCCCGGGTCCGGAGCTGACCAGATCACGTGTTCCCGCAGGGCGGCGGTGCGGTGCTCGCCGGGTGCGGATACGGCAGGGGGAAACAGGAGATACCGTTGAGACTCCTCCGGCTCGGAGAGAAAGGAGCAGCTGCATGTCCGTGCACAAGACCGCGATCGTCGGCGGGGGCATCATCGGTCTGGCCGTGGCACGTGAGATCGTCCGCAACGCTCCCGACGCCGAGGTCACCGTTTTCGAGAAGGAGACGGCGGTGGGCACGCATCAGACCGGTCACAACAGTGGTGTGGTCCACGCGGGTCTGTACTACGAGCCGGGGAGTCTCAAGGCCGCGCTGTGCCGTCGCGGGGTAGGACTCCTCGAGGAATTCACACACCGCCACGACATCCGGTACGACAAGTGCGGGAAACTCGTGGTCGCCCAGAGTACCGAGGAGCAGGTGCGGCTGGGGGGCATCCACGAACGTGCTGTGGCCAACGGTGTTCCGGGGATCCGGATGATCTCGGGGGAGGAAATCCGGGACATCGAACCGAACGCACGCGGCCTCGCGGCACTGCACTCACCCGAGACGGCCATCGTGGATTACCCGGCGGTGGCGAGGGCCCTTGCCACCGAGATCGAGACGCCCGGCGGTACCGTCCGGCTCGGTCGTCGGGTGACCCGGATTCAGGAGCGCTCCGGTGAGGTTCTGGTGCACAGCGACGGCTCGGCGGAATCGTTCGATCTCGTGATCGCTTGTGCCGGACTGCAATCCGACCGGTTGGCGGTGTCCTCCGGTGAAGCCGCCTATCCGCGGATCGTGCCGTTCTACGGTGACTATTTCGTGCTCGATGCCGCGAAGACGGATCTGGTGAACGGGCTCATCTATCCGGTCCCCGACCCGAAGTACCCGTTCCTTGGCGTACACCTCACCCGCACTGTGGACGACACCGTCGTGCTGGGCCCCAACGCGTTCCTGTCCTTCGGTCGCGAGGCGTACCGCCGTGGCCGGATTTCGTTCCCGGACACCGTGAGTGCCATCGGATTTCCCGGATTCTGGCGATTCGCGGCGAGCAACATCCCCGCCGCGATCCGCGAGACGCGCACCGCGTTCAGCACCCGATCCTTCGTGGAACAGGCCCGGGCCTACGTCCCGGCCATCACGACGTCGGATGTGCACCGCGGACCGCGAGGAGTCCGGGCCCAGGCGATGAACCGCGACGGCAGTCTGGAAGACGATTTCGCCATCAGCGGCACCGCCCGAACCGTGCACGTGCGCAACGCCCCGTCGCCCGGCGCGACGTCCGCGCTGGCCATCGCCGAACACATCGTGCGAGAAGCGTTCGGCCGCTTGGATATGCCGATCCAGCGGTAGGGCGTGGCCGGAACCCTGCCGGATTTCCGGACGGATCCGCGACGCAGCTCAGGTATGGTCGGCCGATCGGATTCGGTGATGGTTCGCCAATGTTTGTGCCACAAGGATTTTCAGTGCCACCAGGGAGTGAGGGCGTCGAGGTGACGGCGCATGCGGTGCCGCGCCATCCCGGCGTCGCCCTGCAGGATCGCGTCGAGGATGCGGCCGTGCGCCTGTTCGACCTCGTCGGCGGCCCGCGCACCGGGCAGCGGTTGTTCGTTTCCGGCCGCGTGCCGTCGGAACAGTTCGGTGAGGATCGCCAGGAACAGCGACAGCACCGGATTGCCCGCCAGCGCGGCCAGTTCGGTGTGGAACCGATCGGCCTTGCGCGGATCCTCCGGCGGTCCCTCCGACGGCCAGCGCACGGCCCGGCCGAGCCGCTCGGCGGCCTCCGGATCGCCCTCGGCCAGGCGCTCGGTCACCCGGGCGACGACGCCGAGTTCGATGGCGTTGCGCACGGTCTGCAGATCCGCGGCGGTGACGCCCTGATACTCCAGGTACAGCGCCATCGTGTCCACGCTGGCCTGCGCTTCGGGTTCCGCGACGATCAGCCCGCCCCCCGGTCCGCGGCGCATCCGGGCCACCGAGTGGTACTCCAGCAGCCGCACCGCCTCCCGCAGCACCGCGCGGCTGACGCCGTAGCGGGCCAGCAGATCGGCCTCGGAGCCCAGCACCATGCCGACCTGCCAGCCGCGCGCGGCGATGTCCTCATGGATCCGGCCCGCGACGATTTCCGCGAGCTTGGCCCCGGGCCCCTCCACCACCTGGGGTTCGACCACCGCGCCCTTGATCCGGGAGGTGCGTCGCACGCGATGCTTCTCGATCCACGCGGCCACCGATTCCAGGTGCGCGGTCAGCTCGGTCTGGGCGCGTGCGCCGTCTCCCGCGATCACCGCGTCGGCGACGGCGCGGTGCGCCTCGTGCGCCACCGTCTTGGACTCCGCGACCTCCGCCTTCGACAGCCTGCGGGAGGTGTGCGCGTAGCGGGCGGTCAGGCGGGTGAGCACGTCGATGAACAACTGCAGCACCGCATTTCCGGACAATGTGCCCAGCATGAGATGCAGCGGGTCCTCGGAGGAGACCCCCGGATCCTCCCGGCGTGCGGACTCCTGCGCGAGGATCGCGCGCAGGGTTTCGATGCTCTCCTCGGTGATCCGCTCGGCCGCCAGGCCCGCCGCGATGGGCTCCAGCAGCAGCCGGGCCTCGAGCAGATCCGCGACGCTGGTGCCGACGTATTCCAGGTAGATGACGATGGCCCGGGTGGCGGGACCGGCGTCGGGTGCGCAGATGAACAGGCCGCCGTTGGGTCCGCGCCGCATCCGGGCGACCTGATGGTGTTCGACCAGCCGCACCGCCTCGCGCAGCACCGACCGGCTCACCCCGAACTGCTCGCGCAACCCGACTTCCGAACCCAGCGTCTCGCCGACCGGCCAGCCCTGCCGGATGACGGTTTCCTCGATGCGGTGCGCGATCTGGGCGGCCAGCTTGCCGCCCACGGCTTCGGTCTCGACACGCGGCTCGCCGTCTGCGGGCTCGGTCTCGATGGCAGTCGCCATGGACACTCCTCGGGGTGGTTTGCGGATGCTCAGTGTAGTCAGCGGAGCGACCGAGGCGGGCGTGACGTGTGGTCCGCTGGTGAGACGAGTTGGATTACGGGCCACTGTTTCGCCGGGCCGAGATGACTGTTCGGGTCGAACTCGACGACGGCCACGCGTTCGCCTACGACGGCGAGGTCCCCGCTGAGCTGGCCGGCGCGGCCCGGGAGGACTTTGTTGGCACGTCCCGAGCGGGCGATTGCCGTAGAGTGACCGTCGGATCAGTCTTTTCCCAAGTCCCGCAGAGGAAGTCACCGTGTCGCTGACTGTACTGGATCCGCATTCGGCCCTGATCGTCATCGATCTACAGAAGGGCGTCGCGGCGTTGCCCCTGGCACATCCGGTCGCCGAGGTGGCGGGCAATGCGGCTCGGCTGGCCGAGGCGTTCCGGTCGCGGAAGCTGCCGGTGATCCTGGTCCGCGCCACCGGCATGGCTCCGGGACGCACCGAACGATCGCTGAGCAGGCCCGACGGTCCGCGCCCACCGGCCGATGCGGCGGACCTCATCCCGGAGTTGAATCGGCAGGACTCCGACTACGAGCTGGTCAAGCAGGCTTGGGGCGCATTCATGAACCCGGAACTGGACCGGCTGCTGCGGGAACTGGAGGTCACCCAGGTCGTGGTGATCGGTATCGCGACGAGTTTCGGCGTCGAGTCCACGGCGCGCCAGGCGTACGAGCACGGCTACCACGTCACCCTGGCCACCGATGCGATGACGGATTTCAGCGTCGAGGCGCACGAGGGCAGCGTCAGCCGGATCTTCCCGTCCCTCGGCGAAACCGGGACTACCGAGGAGATCCTCGCCCTGCTCGAGCAGACCTCCGCGACGGCCTGAGTTCAGGCGTTCTCGAGATAGGCCAGCACCGCCAGGACGCGGCGGTGCCCACTGTCGGTCGGTGGCAGTCCCAGCTTCTGGAAGACGTTGCCGATGTGTTTGCTGACCGCACGCTCGGTGACCACCAGGGTTGTCGCGATGGTCGTATTGTCGTGTCCGGCGGCCATCAGTTCGAGCACTTCGCGTTCGCGCGGCGTCAGCGAGTCCAAAGGCGAGTTCTTGCGTCGGGTGAGCAACTGGCTCACCACCTCCGGATCCAGCGCGGTGCCCCCGGCCGCGACCCGTTCGAGCGCGTCCAGGAATTCGTCGACCCGGCCGACCCGGTCCTTGAGCAGATAGCCGATCCCGGCCGCGCCGCCACCGAGAAGCTCTGTGGCATAAGCGTGTTCGACGTACTGGGACAGCACGAGCACCGGCAGCTCCGGCAGTTCGGATCGGGCGGCGAGTGCGGCGCGCAGCCCCTCGTCTCGGAAGTCGGGCGGCATGCGCACATCGAGAACCGCGATATCGGGCCGATGTTCGCGCAGCGCGGGCAGGATCTCCGGACCGCTACCCGCGACAGCCGCCACCTCGTGTCCGGCGGAGGTCAGCAGCAACACCAGACCTTCACGTAACAGCGCGTTGTCCTCGGCGATCACCACACGCACGGCAACTCCACCTCGATCACGGTCGGGCCCCCGTCGGGGCTGGTGAGCGAAAACGTGCCGTCCAGCGCGGCGATGCGACGGCGCATCCCGGCCAGGCCGGAGCCGCCCGGCGTGCTGCCGGTGTCCGGCGGCCTCTCCTGCGCGCCGCCGACGCCGTCGTCGCGCACCGACACCTGCAATCCGCGCGGCACGTGCGTAAGGGTCACTTCGGCATGCCTGGCCCCGCTGTGTTTGGCCGCGTTCGTCAACGCTTCTGCGACAACGAAATACGCGGCAGCTTCGAGTGCCGCGGGTGCGCGTGCGGTGTCGAGTGCGCGATCGGCGTCCACGGTGACCTCCAGTCCGTTGTCGGCTGCCAGCGCCCGGACCGCGCCGGGTAGACCGCGATCGGTGAGGATCGGCGGGTGGATGCCGCGCACGATGTGGCGCAGTTCCGCCAATGCCTGTTCGACCTGCTGCTGTGCGTGATCGAGCATGGTTCGCGCGGCGACCGGGTCGTTGTCGAGGGCGCGTCCGGCCAGGCCGATCCGCATGCCGAGGGAGACCAGCCGGGCCTGGGTGCCGTCGTGCAGATCGCGTTCGATGCGCCGCAGCTCCGCCTCGTGGGCGGCGATCGCGCCCGCTCGCGTCTGGGTCAGTTCGGCCACCCGTGCGGCCAGCAGCGCTTTGGGCGGTGGCTGGAGCAGCCGCCGCGACCATTCGGCATCCAGATCTGCCACCCGGCTGATCAGCGGCAGAACGACAGCCGTCCGGCCGAGTAGTCCACACCACACGCCGTCGACGAGGATCCCGGCTATCCAGAGCGGAATCACCACGACGGCCAGCAGCCCGTAGACGTAGTACGCCACCATCCACCGCAGATCCGAGAACGCGGTGGAGTCGTGGCGGACCGCGCGCAGGCTCTCCCGCAGCGAGCCCTCGATCGGCTGATACGCCTCCGGAACCGGAGTGCCGGTCCACGCCGTGACCTGCCGTCGTTTGGCGCCCGCGAACCGCCGCACCAGAGTGACGGTCACCGGCAATATGCCGATGCCGACGATCACCACCGCGCCGGCCACCGTGAGCAGCAGGACGGTGATGAACAGATAATTGCCGATCGCCAGCGCGGCGGCATCGGCCAGCTGCAGGGTTGCCCGCGCCGCCTGTCGCACTGTCCTTCGCATGAGCTCAGGCTATGCGAGCGCGAGCCGCAATCCGGTGAAGTCCGGTACCGACCGGAGGTGTAGCCCGCTACACCACGGACTCGGGATCGCGCTCCCTCGTCGCGCGAGGCGAGAAACGGAATCGTTCACCGCAGACATTCACCACCCTCGATTCCGAAGGACCCGTCATGAAATCGCTGCTCGCCAAGAAGTCCACGCTCTGGTTCCTGTTCCTGTTCAACGCCGCGGTCGCCCTGGCCGTCGGGTTCGCCCCGGTCGCCGAGGCCGTCGGTGCGGCCGGGATCCAGCAGGTGGTCACCTGCGCGGGCATGGGTGCGGTCGCGCTGGGCGCGGGGTCGGCGCTGTGGCTGCGCCGGGCCCGCCCGGCCTGATCCGCACTACGCCCGGTGCGGGACGGCGCGAAGGATGTTGCGCGCGATGATATTTCGTTGGATCTGGTTGATGCCCTCGCCGACCGTCTCCATGACCGCGACATGGGATCGGAATCTGCGGCACCGATGTGACCTTCCTGCACATGGGCGGCACGCCCATCGGCGCGCTCGGCAATCCACTCGGCGGGGGCGCCTCGACGAGGCGAGTGAAGCGTGCCAAAAATGACGACTGAAGCGTATCATTAACCTGCTTCGTCACTGTGCGCGATGCCCGAGATCGTGCTGAAAGTATTTGGGAGACAACATCTTGCCCATCGATTCGACTCTTCCCGTCGCGGTCGTCACCGGTGCCAGCTCCGGGATCGGCAGGTCCACCGCAGGGCGGCTGGCCGCACTCGGCTGGCAGGTGATCGGCGTCGGCCGTGATCCGGGACGCTGTGCCGGGCCGAACTCGCCAACATCCTGTTCACCCGCGAGCTGGCCCGTCGCGAGCGGGCGGCCGGAATCGTCGCGCAGGCAATGCATCCCGGCGTGGTAGCGAGCAATTTCGCCGCGCACGGGAATGCGGGAATGCAGGCGCACATGGCCGCGGCCGATACCGTCTCGCCCGACGAGCCGGCGCGCACGCTGGTGTGGCTGGCCACCTCGGACGAGGGCGGCCGCGCGGGCGGGCGGTACTTCCACAACGAGGCCGAGGAGACACCTGCTCCCGCCGCGCAGGATGATGCCGCCGCGGCCCAACTGTGGATCGAGAGCGAGAAAGTGCTCGCCGGACTTGGCTTCCAGGGCGATGCGCTGCCCGGGCCCGATCGGTCTGGCACTCGACTGTGGTGAGTGCTAACTTGGGTGGTGCACAGCTCACGGCGCTCACCGCCGTGGTGGGCGCCATCGTCGCCACGGAGGTGATTTCTGTGCTGAGGTTCGATCCATTCCACGACATCGACACCGTCGCTCGTCAACTTCTCGGCGAAACCGTCGGATCCACGCGTGCTCCACGATTCATGCCGATGGACCTGTTCAAAGCGGGGGATCATTATGTGCTCAACGCCGACCTGCCGGGTGTGGACCCGGGTTCGATCGATGTCAATGTCGACAACGGCACGCTGACGTTGCAGGCCCGACGCAGTCTGCCCAGTGACGAACATGTGCAATGGGTGGCATCGGAGCGTTTCGCCGGCAGCTACATGCGGCAACTGTCGCTCAGCGACGGTATCGACACCGACAACATCAGCGCCACCTACAACGACGGGGTCCTGTCGGTGACCCTGCCGATCGCCGAGAAAGCCCAACCCCGCCGGATCAGCATCACCGGAGCCGGGGATTCCGCCAAGACGATCGAGGCAGGCAAGTCCTGACGACATCGGTGTGGCGGCAGGTGGCCGCCACACCGAATCCTTCTACCGCTCGTACAGAGCTTGGAACCGCCTCAGTGCGCTGTTCGGGTTCACCGCGAGTTCCCCGGATTGCGCCGGGACTTACGGCTGCGCAGCACGAATACCGCGCCGATGATCAGTGCCAGCAACACCACCGGGACCGCGATGAGGACAGCGAGGATCACCGGCGATATTCCGTCGTCGGACTCCGGCGACGCCGACACCGTCGACTGCCCGCTCCCGCCGCCCGACTTGGCGGGATCGGTCGACGAGTGCGTCGCATTCTCGCCGAAAGTGCCGTTTGCCGTGGATGATTCGTAATGCGGTCCCGGTTCGGGCTGCCCTGCCACGGTCAGGTCCAAGCGAATCGGCACGGGCCCGCCGACTCCTTCGGTTCGGGACGGGCCGACGGAGACGGCTATGTAGTACCAGCCGGCCAGGCTCTGCTCCTTGCCGGCCGTGGGCCTTGCGTCGCGGTTGCGGTAGCGCACGGGCAGGGTTGCGAAAGCGGGATGAACTGTCGGCAGACTGTCCGGGTCACCGTCGAAGGAGCCGAAATCGTGGTCGATCTTCTCGCGTACAGGTGTGTACAGCGTGGAGGTGATATTGGATACGCCATCGAGCCCGTGCCTGCCCGAGTCGAGGAAGTTCACCCGGTACGCCAGGCCCTGCCCCCAATCCAGCTCGACTCGATAGAACACGAACTCCCCGCGCTGCACGGTATCGGTGTAGCTGCCGGAACCGTTCAATATCGTTGCGGCATTGAATGATCCACCGCCTGAGACCGGCGCGGGCGTTCCGGTGGGCGCGGTGAAGACCGTGGGTGTCGTCGAGGACGCCGCGCCCGCATCGGTGACGGCCGGCTCGATTCCGAACAGCAGCTCGATCGGCACCCGCTGGGGCATGTTGTCCGCGACGCCGTGCCACTCGGGCGCGAAGTAGTAGCGCCCGCCGCCACGGCACTGGTCCGCCGAACCGCCGGTCGCCGACTTCGTCTTCGTTGCGCCGTCCCAAGCCTTGGTGACGGTGAGAGCCACTCCGTTGCCGGTGTTCACCACCTGCTCGAACTGGAATACGTTGCAGTCCTGGCCATCGGCGCCGTAGACCCGCAGATACAGCACGCTGTTGTCGTTGGCGCCGCTCGGCTGCCGAACATGGGGGAACGCCGTCGTCGCACTGAAATACGCCATTGCGCCCTGCGGGACATCCATGGCGTAGAACCTGGTCTCGCGCTGGCCGATCGTGTCCAGATACTGACCGGGTGTCGCGGTCGGTGCGTCCCGATAGGTCGCGGTGCCGGAAATCGGCGTGCCGATCGGTTTGTAGGTGCGCAAGGCCGTCTGGGTGACGCGCGGAAGTATCCGTTCGAGAGATTTGCCGTCGATCGCGTCGGTGTAGGTACCGCCGGTCTTCTGGGCGATACAGGTCAGCTGGTCGCGCGATGCCGCGTCGACACCGAATCCGATGGCGTGCACGACGATTGTCGCGCCTTGGCGATTCAGCTCCTGGGCGACCTCGCACGGATCCGGTGGGGCGCAGGTGTCTTCGCCATCGGACACCAGCACGATCGAACGCGGACCCGATTTCGGCAGCGCCTCGGCCGCCTTGCGCAGCGAGGTCCCGATGGGGGTGTATCCGCTGGCGTGGATCTGGTCGACCGCGGAATTCAATGCGGCTTTGTCGATGGTGTCGGCGTCGCGCAGCGTCCGCACATCCGCGCAACCGGCCGACTTCTCCGCATCCGAGGATCCGGTTCCGGTCCCGTACACGGTCAGGCCGACCTTCGCCTCGGCCGGCGCCGCGCTCACGAATGTGTGCACGGCCGCCTTGGCGGCATCCATCTTGGTGCCACCACCGGGGTCGGCCGCCTGCATGGAGCCGGACGCGTCCAGCACGAGCATCGTCGGCGCGTATCCGGATTTATCCTCTTGGGCCTGTACCGGCGCCACCACCAGCGACAGAGCCGCGGCCGCGGCCGCAACCGTCAGTAGCTTCGTGAATCTCGACATACTCCCCAACAACTGGTCGTGAAATTGTGCATTGGGGACATACCGTACAGTCGGCCGAGGGGATCATCGCCGACAGTGGGAATACGCTTCCCGGTAGTGGGAATTGCCGAGGATCGAAGTACCGGCCGGGCCCGATCTCGGTAGCTGGGCTACCGCTGCCCAACCGGCACAACGAATGACGAACGGACCAGTAGAGCCCGCCGTCCACCCGGATCAGCGATCCGGTCGTGTAACTGGAGGCCGGGCTCGCCAAATGCAGTGCGGTGCCGACTATTTCGGAGGGATCACCTGGGCGTCCCAGGGCGCTGCGGGTGATTTGCCGCTTCTCGGGGCCGATGCCTTGGAGATATCGGTGAGAAACGGTCCGGCGGAGATGGTGTTGACGCGGACCTTCGGGCCGTACTCCATGGCGAAAACCGTTGTCAGGGCGTTGAGTGCGGCCTTGGCGCCGACGTACGGGCCGAATCTGGGCTGGGGGAACAGGGCACCCGAGGAGGAGATGTTGATGATCGAGCCGCCCTCGCCGTCGGCCATCCGGCGGCCCACCAGGGAGCCCAACCGCGGAGGTCGACGCCGGGTTCGAGGATGCGGTTCGCGAGGCCGAGCGCGGCTGTCCGGAGCGCGCCATCGTACTCGGGTGACTCGCCACGTTGCCGGGGTGATGATCGAATCATTCACCCCGGCAGCGTGTTTCATACACTGCTCACGGCCTTGGCCATGGCCGTGAGCGCCTGGTCGCGCGGCATGGCCAGGAGTTGTTCGAACTGTCGCCGGTAGTGCTCGCTGGGCACGTGCGTCGGCCCGTGCCGCAGGTGTTCCAGTGCCGAGGCGGCGACGTCGTCGGGGGACATCAGATCGTGCAGGTCGGCGGGATCGATGCCCTGCAGTCGCGGAGCCTCGGTGTCGGTCGCGCCGGGGCACAGCGTCAGGACGTCCAGACCCAGCGGAGTCAGCTCACCCCACAGGGCTTCGCCGAGCGCGGTCATATACGCCTTGCTCGCCGAATAGCCTGCGGAGAACGGGCATCCGAGGAATCCCTCGACCGAACTGGTGAACAGGATTCCGCCGCGTCCGCGCTGTTTCAGGTGCGGGATGAGCCCGTGCGCGAGTTGGGTGGGAGTGTGGCAGTTCACGGTCATCATGTCCGTGAGGGTTCCGGCCTCGCCGAGTTCGAACGCGCCCTTCACTCCGAATCCGGCGTTGCTGACCAGCAGTCCGACGTCGAGGGTGGCGACTGCGTCCACGATCCCGGCCGCGGCCGTCGGATCGGCCAGGTCGGCCTGCTGCGCCGTGACCCGGACGCCGTGCGCGCTGCTCAGTTCCTCGGCGAGCTGCTGCAATCTGTCCAGGCGGCGAGCGACCAGCACGAGATCCAGCTTGCGCGTTGCCAATTGGGTCGCGAACGAGCGGCCGATGCCCGAGGATGCGCCGGTGATCACCGCGACCGGTCCGTAGCGGTGTGCGAAATCGTCCATGTCGGTCCTCATCTGTTCGATGGTTCGGAGGTCTGTGGCTGCTGACGAGGCGGTGTCGGGTCGGACGGGTCGTCCGTCGGCCGATCCGAACCGGTGTGTCATATGCACGCTACATGTATCATGCATAGGTGCAAGGGTGGATTCGCCTGTCGACCGCTGCTATGGTCTGCCATTTTCTGTAGATCAGTACTCTGATTGTGTTGGGTTGTCGAGCCTGCAGTCGCCCACCTCTTCGATAAATGCTTGATCTCTGGTGTTCGGCTCCGAAATCATCCAGAATCAGGATCATGAATCTCCGCTCATCGCGCGGAGGGTCGAAGGAAGGATGGCTCGGTGGCCAAGGCGTATGTGATCGTGACCGAAGACGTGCATGACGAGGCGGGCATGACCGCGTACGAGCGGGCAGCGGGAGCATCGATGATGGATGGCGGTGTCTCGGTGCTGTCGGTCGATTCGAATCCGGAGGTCCTGGAGGGCTCGTGGCACGGCACCCGGACGGTCGTGTTGGAGTTCGCCTCGGTGGAGGCCGCGCACGCCTGGTACGACTCGGAGAGCTATCGGCAGGCCAAGCCGCTGCGGCAGGCCGCGGCCGATTGCAATGCGGTCATCGTGGCGGGTATCGAAGTGCCGCACCATGAATGAGTTCGAATCCGGCGCTGACCGGTGGACCGGCGCATGACGGGGCTCGAAGATCGTCGCTACCGAGGAGTTCGATGATGACCGCTGGTGATACCCGGCCGGTGCTGCGGCTGCCGGCCCGGGAGATCCCGGTGCCGGAGTCGGTCAGCGCGCAGGCGCAGGCGGTGCTGGCGCTCGGCCGGATCGCACCCGAACCGCAGTGGCCGCCACTGGACGATCCGGATGCCTGGCGGGCACTGATCGCCGAACTCGAGGGCGCCACACTGCGGATGGCGCCCGGGTCGGGTGCGACCGCCGAGGTCGAGCAGATCACGGTCGGGCAGGCCCGGGTGTACGCGATCACCCCGGACGGCATCGCACCGGACGACCGTCGCGTCTACCTGGAAATCCACGGTGGCGGATTCGTCCAGGGCGGCGGTGAGATCTGCCGGATCCGTGGCATCGACAACGCGTATCGGGTGGGTGTTCGTTCGTGGTCGGTGGATTACCGGATGCCGCCGGATCATCCCTTCCCCGCGGCATTGGACGACTGCCTGGCTGCCTACCGTGCCCTGCTGGCGCAGCGGTCGCCGGAGGAGATCGTGGTCGGCGGCGTCTCCGCGGGCGCGAACCTGGCCGCCGCGACGGTGCTGCGCGCCCGCGACGAGGGACTGCCGAGGCCCGCGGGAGTCGTATTGGCAACGCCCCCATCGGATCTGAGCGGATCCGGTGACACCTGGCAGACCAACCTGGGGTTGGATAATCTGCTCGGCTCGGCCATGCCTCTACAGCTGTACGCCGCCGGTCAGGACCTGCGCGACCCGTATCTGTCGCCGGTATTCGCCGACTTCCACCGGGGCTTCTCGCCGACCCTCCTGCTGTCGGGCACCCGCGACGTGCTGCTGTCCGACACCGTCCGCCTGCATCGTGCCCTGCGCGCCGCCGACATCCCCGCCGACCTGCACGTCTGGGAAGCCGCGGGACACGGCGGTTTCCTGGGCCGCGCCCCGGAGGACGACGAACGCACCCGGGAGATCCGCCGTTTCCTCGCGACCTGCTGGAAGACCCAGCCGGTTCGACCGTGAGGTGATCCGGGGCCGATGACGGCCCCGGCGCTCGGTCTCGACCGGAAGGTCCAGGTGCCCGCGTCAGCCCATCGTCTTGGCGCCGTCGATGGCCTCGCGAATGATGTCGGCATGGCCGGCGTGCTGGGCGGTCTCGGCGATGATGTGCAGCAGCACCCGCCGGACCGTCCAATGGGTCTCCTGGGACCACGGCGCCGCGGGCAGTTCGTGGACGGCGTCCAGATCGGGTGCGGTGGCGACGATTTGGTCGGTGTGCGCGGCGGCCTCCGCGTAGGCGGCGAGAATATCGGCCAGGGTGTCACCCGGTAGCATCCGGAACTCGTCGGCGCGCCGGGCGAAGTCCTCCTCGGTCATATCCTCGAAATCCTTCATCGCCGACCTGCCCTGCACGATGAAGTCCGCCCAGCCGCGTTCCACCGCGGACACGTGCTTGATCAGGCCGCCCAGGCACAACTCGCTGGACGTCGGGCGCAGCGCGAGCTGCTCGTCCGACAGCTCGCGAACGGTGAAACGCAGGAAGTACCGAGCCTGGGCGAGCTCCGCGAGCAGGTCCACGCGCTCGCCGGTGAGTGCGTTGCCGGTCTTCGGGGTGCTCAGGGTGGCGTGGTCGGCCATGGTGTTCGTCCTCCGTGTGATCGGTGTTGTTCGGTTCGAGGACAACGCTATGACCCATAGCGGTCACTTTTTGACCTAAAGGAAACCCATAATCGAAATATGGCGAATACGAGCACGCGGACGCTCCGCCTGCTGTCCCTGTTGCAGACGCACAAGTACTGGCCCGGCCTCGAACTGGCCGAGCGGCTCGAGGTGTCGGCGCGAACCCTGCGCCGGGACGTGGATCGGCTACGGGCGCTGGGTTATCCGGTGGAGGCGCGCCGCGGGTCGGACGGCGGCTATCAGCTCGCCGCGGGCGCCGCGCTGCCGCCGTTGATGGTCGACGACGAAGAGGCGGTCGCGCTGGTGGTCGGTCTGCAGGCCGCCACGGGGACGACCGCGCCCGGCGTGGCGGAGGCGTCGGTGCGCGCGCTGGCCAAGCTGGTGCAGGTGATGCCGCCGCGGCTGCGCCGCCGGGTGCAGGCCGTCCGGGCGATGACCATCGCGGGCGGTTGGAGCGGTCAGCCCGGTCCGGCCGTCGATACCGGTGTGCTCACCACGATCGCCCTGGCCTGCCGCGACACCGAACGGCTCCGTTTCGGCTACACCGCCGCCGATGGCCGCCGGACCGATCGGCACGTGGAACCACATCGGCTGGTTTCGTTGGGTCGGCGGTGGTATTTCGTGGCCTACGACCTGACCCGCCACGACTGGCGCAGTTTCCGGGTGGACCGGGTCGCCGATTCCGAAACCGACGGTTCCCGTTTCCTGCCCCGCGATCTCCCGGCGGCCGACGCCGCCGAGTTCGTCCGGTCCGGCATGGACAATCTGCCCGGACTCCATCGGGTCGAGGCGCTGGTGGATGCCCCCGCCGACACGATCCGCGAACGGATCGGCCGCTGGTGCACCATCGAAGAACTCGATCCCGAGCACTGCCGGATCTCGATAACCGCCGACTCGCTGGACTGGGCGACCATGGCCCTGGGTGTGGTCGACGCCGAGTTCCGTATCCTGCATCCCCCGGAACTGATTGCGCACGTACAGAATTGGGCCGATCGCTTCCAGCGCGCGTCGAGCGCCGACGTTACGGAAGGGCAGTCGCGGAGTCCGGGAAGATCTGCCACCCCAAAGACAACGCGTCCAGCAGATTCCGTTTGAACGTGCGCGCGGTGCGGCTGTCGCCGGCGCGGGGTCGCAGGTTTTCCCGAATCACCTGCACGAATCGCCAGCGGGTGATGCCGAAGTTCACCAGCAGCTCATCGGCGCTCGCTCCGCCGAACGGTGCCCACTGGATCGCGAAGCGGATCAATGCCTTCGCATCGGCGTCGAGCGATCTGGACTTCGCCAGGAAATCGCACTGGTGCAGGCAGGATCGGACCCAGATCGGGTCGCAGGGTCTCTCGCCGGTCATCTCGGTCATCGGTGTGTTTCCCTTTCGAACGTCGGTATGTCGGATCGGTGGTTCATCGGGCTCGTCCGGCACGGCCGGGTCGGTCGAACGGATCGTGAACACCGGGAATCGGTCGCGGGCCGCATCGGGCGTGAACTGCACTCGCACCGGCCCCTCCGACGGCGCGGGGACTTCGCCGTCGATCGTCGTGTACATCCACGGACCGTCGTCGAGTTCGATGATGGCCATCGTGGATGTCTCCCACTCGTCGGAATCGGCGTGGTTGCGCGGCCGGTGCACGACCTTCCACGACACGATCGAGCCCTCGCCGGATGAGATCACCCATTCCAGCGCGGTGGACCGGCACCCCGTGCAGGTGACGATCATCGGAGCGAGCCGCAATCCGCAGGTGAGACAGTGCCGGATCAGCAATGCTCCGTCACGGTGCCGAACGGCAGCATCATCGGTGGATCGTGGCTGGTTCGGTTCGTGATGTTCCATCAGGGGTCCTGCAGTGAGCGCGGCGACAAAATATCCAGAAAAAGAATGCGATCCAGAACACATCCGCACATCGGTAGAACTACCGGTTACATACCTGCTTCTGGAGCATGCGTATGTTCGGATCACGCGCCGGGGAGGACGTAATGGTCAGCCGTTGTCGTTCTGCCCGACGACCCAGGCCGCGATCTGCGCGCGTGAGGTGTATCCGAGCTTGGTCAGGATGTGCTCGACGTGGCCCTGCGCGGTGCGCTGCGAGATCACCAGCTTCGCGGCGATCTGTTTGTTCGTCATGCCCTGGGCGACCAGTTGCGCAACCTGCTCCTCACGTCTGGTCAGCGCGGTGGAGACCGGTGCGGGAGTACCGCCGGGGGAGGGCGGATCGCCGAGCGCGAGACCGACTGCTGCGTCCCTGGTCATCGCGTGCCCGGCGCGGACGGCCCGGTCGAATCCGCGATCTCCGAGGTCGTGCCGCGCCGATTGCACACATTGCTCGTGGCAGGACACCATCTCGGGGGTGTTGATCCAACCGATGCCCGCCGATCGGCCCAGGTGTTCGGCGGCTCCCAACAGCGTCGCCGCACGCTCGGCGCGACCCTGACCGGCATCGATCCAGGCCAGGAATTCGATACCAGTGGTAGCGGTGACCGGGCTGTGCATTCTGGAGTCGAGCCGCAGCGCCTGCTCAAGCGATCGTCTCGAGTGGTCCGCGTCGCCGCGTTGCCAGGCGACCTGGCCCATGAGCAGCAGTGCGTACGACTGCTGAACCGTTTCTTCGCAGGCCGCGGTGACGGCGATCACCTCGCGCAGTGTCGCTATCGCTCGCTCGGAATCGCCGCTTGCCTGGTACGCGAGTCCGCGAATGATCGCGGCGGAAACCTGGAGACGGCGTTTGCCGAGCGAGGAGAATACCTCGGCGGCCGACTCCAATGTCAGGCAGGCATCGGTGAACTCACCTCGCAGCAGGGCACACAGCGTCTCGCCCATATCGGCCAAGGCGCGGGACATCGGGTTCGATGTCCGGTCGCCGATCGTTCGAGCCTGCGCGATCAGGGTTGCTGCCGAGTCGAGGTCGCCCTGCAGTGCGGCCATCGAACTCGCGGAGAACAGGGCTTCGACCCGGTCCGGCGGGGACTGCGGTCCGGGGTGGTTCAGCATGCGGCTGATCCACCGTCCACACTCGTCGTAGCGGCCCCGCGCCTGCCAATACAGGATCAGCGCGTTGACCATGCGCAATCCGATATCGGCCGCCTCTTCGCCGCGATCGGTCAGACACCACTCGAGCGCCTCGCGGAGATTCGACTGCTCTCGGTCGATGCGTTCGATCCAGTCGAGTTCCCGATCACTGAGCCACCCGGCTTCCGCGTCGAACGCCATCCGCGCGTACCAGTCCCGGTGGGCGCTTCGCAGGCGTGGATAGTGCCCGCCGTGCCGCAACCTGTCCGTGCCGTATTCGCGAAGCGTGTCCAGCAGCCGGAATCGCACGACACCGCTCGTCTCCTCGCGGATCACGATCGACTTGTCCACCAGGGAACTCAGCGTGTCGAGGGTGCTCTGCGCGGCGGGGTCGCGCCCACACACCTGCTCGGCCGCGTCGAGTTCGAAGCCACCGGCGAATACCGAGAGTCGTTGCCAGAGAAGCTGTTCGGCCTCGGTGCACAGCTCGTAACTCCAGTCGATGCTCCACCGCAGGGTCTGTTGCCGCACGGGCGCATCCCGGCTGCTTCGGGTGAGCAGTGCGTAGCGGTCGGTCAATCGCTCGAGAATCTGGGCCGGCGACATCGCCCGCAGTCGAGCCGCGGCGAGTTCGATCGCCAGTGGCAGCCCTTCGAGACGGGCGCAGATCCCGGCTATGTCGGCCTTGTTCGATTCGGTGATCTCGAAGCCCGGCACGGTCTCGGCGGCGCGTTCGGCGAACAACGACACGGCATCGTATCGGGGTAGCCCGCGCAGCGATGCCTCCCGGTCCTCGGCCGGGACCGTCAGCGGCGGCACGCGCAGCACGGCTTCGCCGCGGATGTCCAGCGGCTCGCGGCTGGTCGCCACGATCCGCAACTCGGGGCAGGCGCGCAACAGTGTCGTCGCCAGGTCGGCCGCGGCCGCGACGACGTGTTCACAGTTGTCCAGGATCAGCAGGCTCTTTCGTTCGCCGAAGAAGCCGAGCAGGACATCCTGCATCGGTTGGGCGTTCCAGTCGCCACCACATTCATCAGGAGGGAGGCGTCTCGCAGCTCACCCAACTCGACGAGCCAGGTTCCATCGGCGAATTCCCGTCGCATACTCGAAGTCGCCCGCAACGCCAGCCGCGTCTTACCGACACCGCCCGTGCCGGTCAGCGTCACCAGCCGCGATGCGGACAGCAGGTTCTTCAGCTCGGACAGTTCGCTGCGGCGGTTGATGAAACTGGTCAGCTCGACCGGGAGCGCTTCGTCGCCGTGGCGAGCCACCGGTCCGGACCGCCGCGCCGCGAACGGCAGCGGCGACAGTGCATTCCCGGCCGGTGGATCTGCCCGCAGGGCCATCGCATCGGTCGCAATGCCGTGCAGCGACTGGATATCTCGAAGCCGCTCGCCGAACGCCTCGGCCGTCGGGCGGTCGCGCGGGTCGGCGGACATGGCCGCCTCGACCGCTGCGGCGACCTCCTCCGGCATACCGTGCCCGCGCAGGTCGGGCGCCGGTTGACCGGTGATCCGGATGAATTGGGCGACCACCTGTTCGCCGCTGTGCCGTTCGAATGCGGCGTACCCCGACAGCACGGTGAACAGCGTCGCGCCGAGGCCGTAGACATCGGATACCGGACTCGGCGGATCGCCGGACAACACCTCGGGCGCGGTGTAGGCGGGGGAGCCGGTGACGGCGCCGGAGGTCGTCCGGAAACCGCCCGCGATATGCGCGATACCGAAATCGGCCAGGGCCGGCTCACCGTAATCGGTCCACAGGATGTTCGCCGGTTTCACGTCGCGATGCACGATGCCCGCCCGATGCGCGGTTTCCAGCGCGCGCGATCTTCACCCCGAGCCGCAGCCCCGCCGCGACCGGCAGCGCGCCGCGTTGCCGGATCTGCGACTCGAGCGAGCCGTGGGAGTGATACGGCATCACCAGATAGGGGAGTCCGCCTTCGGTCACCCCGGCCTGTAGTACACCGACGATGTTCGGATGGGCTGTGAGCTGGGCCATCGCCCGCTGCTCGCGAAGAAACCGCGCCCGGTCGATCTCGTCGAAGTCGGTCGTCAGGATCTTCACGGCAACGGTGCGGTCCAGGCTGATCTCGGTGCAGCGGTACACGACGCCGAACCCACCCCGTCCGATCTCTTCGGCGTCGTCGAATCCGGCCGCTCGCAACTCATCGGCGACCTTCGGAATGATCGCCCGCTGAGTCGTCAACGGGTCGTTGTTCTGCATTCCACTGTCCGAGCCCATCAGCCTCACCAAGGAATATCGGTTTGCCAGAGGCTCACCCAGGATATCCCGAACGGCACATCGCACAGTGGAAGAAGTGAATTCGACCCGTTGCGGGCTATTCGCCGCGAGCGCTCGGCGTGCCGAGTTCGGTGAGCGGGGTGCGGTAGGTCTCCCGGGCGGTGAACGCCGCTGCGGCGGACAGGGCGCAGGCGACCGCGACCAGTATCGCCACCGGCAGCCAGTGGGTGCGGCTGTTGCCGACCAGCGTCCAGGCGATCGTCGGGGCGAATCCGGCCAGGGCGAAACCGATCTGGGTGCCGATCGCCATGCCGGAGAAGCGGACGCGGGTGGCGAACATCTCGGCGTAGAACGTGGGCCACACGGCATTCGGCGCGCTGTAGCACACACCGATCAGAATCAGCGCGGCCAGGTAGATCAGCAGGGTGTCACCGGACATGATCGCGGTGAAGTAGACGAAAATCATGATGCCGCAACCGATCACACCGCTGATGAACACCGGGCGACGTCCGATCCGGTCGGCCAGTATCGCCAGCAACGGCTGCATGATCAGCGCGAGTACGTTGGCCGCCACCGCGACCAGCAGCATGGTGGTCTTGGACACCCCTACCGCGTGTCCGGTGGCGAAGGCCAGGCCGAACACCGCGAACACCGTGCTGACCACCGCGATGAACGAACACAGCACGACGCGCAGCAGATCGGCCGGTTGGGTCCGAAGCAACTGTGCGACAGGAAATTTCGCGATCGCGTCACTACGCTGCTCGGCCCGGAACACCTCGGGCTCCTCGAGTCGTCTGCGCACGACATAGGCCAGGACCACCACGACGACGCTGCACCAGAACGGAATTCGCCAACCCCAGCTGATCAGCTGCCGGTCGGGCAGATCCGCGACGACCAGGAACACCATCGTCGCGAGGATGAATCCGGCCTGCGTGCCGGTGAGCGTCCAGCTGGTGAAGAAGGCGCGGCGGCCCGCAGGTGCGTGTTCCAGGGTCAGCGATCCGGCGCCGCTCTGCTCCCCGGCCGCGGAAATACCTTGCAGCACACGCAATATCACCAGCAGAATCGGCGCGAGCACACCGGCGGTCCGATAGGACGGCAGGCAGCCGATCAGGAAGGTGGCCGATCCCATCGCGGTCACGGTCAGCAGCATGATCCGCTTGCGACCGACGCGATCGCCGAAATGTCCGAGGATCACCGCGCCGACCGGGCGGGCGATGTAGGCGACGCCGAAGGTCGCCAGAGACAGCAGCGTGCCCGTGGCCGGATTCGCCGCCGGGAAGAACACCTTGCCGAAGACCAGCGCCGACGCCGAGGCGTAGATGTAGAAGTCGTAGTACTCGAGCGTGCTGCCAAGGAAACTCGCGATCGCGGCCCGGGTGACGCGCCGGGTGTCGGGCGGCGTGGGTGCTGGGCGGTGCGCGTCGACGCTGGCGGACATATCTGACTCCTGATCTATCTGCGCTGCACTTCGGTTGTGTAGCGCTGTTGCGCTGTGCGGTGCACTGCGCTGCTGGGGCTCGGTGCTGTGCGGACTCGGTACGGCGTGGGCGGTGCGATGTTCGGCAGTGTCCGGCCGGGTATTGCTCGGCCCGGCCGTTCGGGTCCGGGGTTGTCGCACATGCACTCTGCGGGGTGCCGCGTGGGCGCATGTGTTCGCAATGCAAACACATGTTCGTCATGCGATCGTAAGCACTGTAACCACCGTCACTCGGGTTCTGCAATAGTATTAACTAAATAGTTCATAACGGGTAGAGGCGGGTCGGTTGTTCACCGGTTCGAGCCCCACAGGGGACGGGTCGATGGGGCTCGCGGCGTCGGCGGGGTGAGTTCAGTCGGGCCGGGTCAGCAGGAAGCTGACCACGACGTCGCCGAGCATGGTGCGCAGGTGTTCGCGCAGGTCGGGTGCGGTCAGGTCGCGGTCGAACAGCGCCTGGAAGGTGTATCGGTTGGCCACTCGGAACACGCAGTAGCTGCTGATCAGCATGTGGATGTCGAGGGCGTCGACGTCGGTGCGGAACAGGCCCGAGTCCTGACCCTGGCGCAGGATGTGGGTGAGCAGATCGACCGCCGGTGCGCCGAGTCCGGCCAGCGCCGGTGAGCGCTGGATGTGCTCGCCGCGCAACATGTTCTCGTTCGCCACCATCCGGATGAACTCCGGGTGCTGCTCGTGGTGGTCGAAGGTGAGTTCGGCCAGGGCGCGGATCGCGGCGATCGGTTCGAGTCCGGTGATGTCCAGCGTCTGTTCCAGCTCGCGGATCAGCCGGTACGAGCGCTCCAGGACGGCACGGTAGAGCGTTTCCTTGTCGGTGAAGTAGTAGTAGATCATCCGCTTGGTGGTGTGCGTGCGCTGCGCGATATCGTCCACGCGCGCACCGGAATAGCCCTTGTCGGCGAATTCGGCGGTGGCGATGTCGAGGATGTCCTCGCGGGTGAGGTCCTTGTTGCGCCGCCGCTTCGGTGCGGGCGCGGTTTCCGTCCGGTTCGGCGACATTCCGTCACTGTATCCGGCGTCGGCCCGGTCCGGCCGCGGCACTGTCGCGAACCGGCGTGACGTAGTACGCTCCAATTAACTAACTATTCCGTACATAAGAAGGTGTGGATGTCTTCGCTGCTCTGTGGGTTGATCGGAACCGGAATCGGCGCATCGCTGACGCCGTCGCTGCATATGACCGAGGGCGCTCACCATGGTCTGGACTACGAGTACCGGATCCTGGATCTGGCCGAGCTCGGGCTGGGCGTCGACGATCTGCCCGAGCTGTTCGAACGTGTGCGGGGTGCGGGATGCCGGGGCCTGAACATCACCCACCCGTGCAAACAGCGCGTCATCGAACTGCTCGACGAGCTGTCGCCGGAGGCCGCGCGGCTCGGCGCGGTGAATACCGTGCTGTTCGAAGGGGATCGGGCGATCGGGCACAACACCGACTGGTCCGGATTCCGGCGCTCGCTGGACCGGGGCCTGCCCGACGCGCGGTTCGAGCAGGTGGTGCAGCTGGGTGCGGGCGGCGCGGGTGCAGCGGTCGGCTACGCCACGCTGGACCGCGGTGCGCGGGAGCTCACTCTCGTGGACGCCGATCCCGGCCGGGCCGGTGAACTGGCCGAGACGCTCGGCACGCACTTTCCGGACCGCCGATTGTCCGTCGCCGCACCCGATCGGCTCGCCCAGGTGCTCGAGCATGCGGACGGACTGGTGCACGCGACGCCGATGGGCATGGCCGAGCATCCGGGAATGGCACTGCCCGCCGAACTGCTGCGCGCGGATCTGTGGGTGGCCGAGGTGGTGTACCGCCCGGTCGAGACCGAACTGGTGCGCACGGCCCGCGCGTCCGGGGCGCGCACGCTGACCGGTGCGGGGATGGCGGTGTATCAGGCCGCCGACGCCTTCGAGATCTTCACCGGCATCGCGCCGGACGCCGACCGGATGGCCACACACATGGACGCGCTGTTGTCGCGGGAAGCGATGGCCGCGAAATGATCCGCACCAGCATTGCCACCGTGTCGTTGAGCGGAACGCTCGAGCAGAAGCTGACCGCGATCGCCGCGGCCGGATTCGACGGATTCGAGATCTTCGAACCCGATTTCATCGGCTCCGCGCTCACCCCGGCCGCGCTGGCGTCCCGTGCCGCTGATCTGGGCCTGAGCATCGACCTGTACCAGCCGTTCCGGGACCTCGACTCGACCGACGAGGCCCAGTACGCGCGCAATCTCGTTCGCGCGGAACACAAATTCGACCTGATGGAACAGCTCGGCTGCGACACCATCCTGGTCTGCTCGTCGCCGCTGCCGAGCGCGGTGCGCGACGACGACCGTCTCGCCGCCCAGCTGCACGGCCTCGCCGAACGTGCGCACCGGCGCGGAATCCGCGTCGCGTACGAGGCGCTGGCCTGGGGCGCGCATGTGAACACCTACCGGCATGCCTGGAATATCGTTGCGGCGGTGGATCATCCGGCGCTGGGTACCTGCCTGGACAGCTTCCACATCCTCTCGCGCGGCGACGATCCCGCGGGGATTCGCGACATCCCGGGGGAGAAGATCTTCTTCCTGCAACTCGCCGACGCCCCGGCGATGGCGATGGATGTGCTGCAGTGGAGCAGGCACTACCGCAAGTTCCCCGGGCAGGGCACCTTCGATCTGGCCGCATTCGGCGCGCACGTGCACGCCACCGGCTATGCCGGGCCCTGGTCGCTGGAGATCTTCAACGACGTGTTCCGGCAGTCCTCGACCGGACGCACCGCCGCCGACGCACACCGCTCGCTGCGACATCTGCAGGAACAGGTCGCCACCCGGATGCCGGGCAGCGCAGGACTTTTCGTGCCTCCCGCCCGTCCCGATATCGACGGGGTCGTGTCGCTGCGCATCGCCGCCGGTCCCGACCGCGCCGCGCAACTGCGCACGATGTTGGGCAGTATCGGTTTCGGATACGCCGGGCGGCATCGCGAACACGAGCTGGAACTGTGGCGGCACGGCGAGCTGACCGTCGCCGTGGACGCCACCTCGGACACGGCGTGGACCGCGCCCGCGGCGGGGACGCCGCTGCCGGTGCTCTCGCAGATCGGCATCCGCTCCGCCGATCCGGATGCCTGGGAAGCGCGGGCGCTGGCCCTCGAGGTGCCTGCGCACGAGGTCGAATTGCCCGGTGCGGTCATTGAATCCGCTGACCCAGCCGCCGATGTGGTGCGGCTGCGGGTGACCGAGGCCACTTCGATCGATCTGCGCGGACCGGCGAGCCGGGCCGCCTGGCGGGAGGCATTCGAGCCGCAGTCACAGCCGCTCGCGCTGCCGTCCCTGCTGACCGGCGTCGATCATGTGGCCCTGGCGGTGCGGCCCGACGATTGGGACGGCATCATGCTCCGGCTGCGGTCGGTGTTCGGTATGCAGCCGAACGAGGGGGTGGACATTCCCGACTCGGTCGGGCAGTTGCGCAGCCAGTCGCTCACCATGACCGGCACCGGATCCGCGTCGCCGCTGCGCATCTCGTTGAACATGGTGCCCGGTTGCCCGGCCGGGCCGGAGCACCCGACCGCGATCCGCCGGGGCGGTGTCAGCCATGTCGCGTTCACCTGCGCCGATATCTTCGCCACCGCCGCCGAACTCGTCACGCTCGGGCATCGCCGTCCGGCGATCTCCGCGAACTACTACGACGACCTGGTCACCCGCTTCGACCTGGATCCCCAAATCCTTTGGCAGATGCGTGAATTCGGCATCCTCTACGATGCCGACGGCGGTGGGGAGTACTTTCAGCTGTTCACCGAGACCGTCGGTGCGGACCTGTTCTTCGAGATCGTCCAGCGCGTCGGGGACTACCGCGGCCAGGGCGAGCTGAATTCCGCGGTGCGGGTGGCCGCACACCTGCGGGCAGGCTGCTGAGTCAGCCGATACGTTCGAAGACCGCCGCCAGACCCTGCCCGCCGCCGATGCACATCGTCTCGAGCCCGTACCGGGCTTCGCGGCGATGCATCTCGCGCAGCAGCGTGGTCAGGATGCGAGCGCCGGTCGCGCCGACGGGGTGCCCGAGCGAGATGCCCGAACCGTTCGGGTTGAGTCGCGCGTCATCGGCTGCCAGACCCCAGGTTCGGGTGACCGCGAGCGCCTGGGCGGCGAATGCCTCGTTCAGTTCGATGACGCCCATATCGCTCAGCGTCAGCCCGGCGCGCTTCAGGGCGCGTTCGGTGGTGGGAACCGGGCCGATACCCATGGTGCGCGGCGGCACCCCGGCCGCGGACCAGCTCACCAGGCGCGCAAGCGGTTTCAGTCCGAGCGCGCGAGCCTTCTCGGCGGTCGCGACGATGCACAGCGCGGCGCCGTCGTTCTGCCCGCTGGCATTGCCCGCGGTCACCGTGGACTCCGGATCCAGCTGTGCGCGAATGGCTTTCAGCTTGGCCAGCGCTGCAAGATCGGTGTCCGCGCGCGGATGTTCGTCGGTGTCGACCAGGATCGGTTCGGCGCGACGCTGCGGGACGGGGACCGGGACGATCTCCTCGGCGAACCTGCCGTCGCGTTGCGCGGCCACCGCGCGCTGATGGGACTGGACCGCCAGTGCGTCCTGATCGGTGCGGCTGATGCCGAATTCGGCGCGCAGATTCTCCGCGGTCTCGATCATCCCGCCCGGTACGGGGAAGTCGTGCCCGCCCGCGGTGATCCGGGCGCGGGCGAGCCGGTCCACCAGACCGGCGTCGTCACCGCGCACGCCGTAGCGGATACCGGTGGTGTAGAACTCGGTCCGGCTCATGCTCTCCACGCCGCCGGCGAGTACGAGATCGCTACCGCCGGACTGCACCTGGCCCACCGCGGTGATCACCGCCTGTAATCCGGAGCCGCACCGCCGATCCACCTGCTGGCCGGGGACGTCGATGCCCAGGCCCGCGTCGAGCGCGGCGACCCGGCCGATGGCGGGCGCCTCGCCGTTCGGACCGGCCTGTCCGAGAATGACATCGTCCACGTCGGTGCCGGAAATGCCGGTGCGGGAGATGATTTCGGTGATGACCGTGGCGGCGAGCGTCTCCGGCGGAATATCGCGGAATACGCCGCCGAATCGGCCGACGGGCGTGCGCAACGGTTCGCAGATGACTACATCAGACAAGGGAACGTCCTGGGTGCGTTGGGGATTGGGATCGGGTTCGGGTCAGATCGGCGGTGATCGCGTCGGCGGTGGCCCGCACCGCGGGCACCAGATCGGCCTCGATCTGCGCGGCGGTGTAGCGCGCGGATTGGGTGGAGATGTTCACTGCGGCGATGACCGCGCCGGACTCGTCGCGAATGGGTGCGGCCAGTGATCGGAGCCCGGCCTCGAGCTCCTGGTCGACGATGCTGTACCCGGCCTCGCGCACCCGGTCGAGTTCGGCGCGAAGTTGCTCCGCGGTGAGCACGGTGTGCTCGGTGAGCATGTTCAGGTGCACCTGGTCGAGGTAGGCGTCGAGCTCGTGCGGCGGCAGCCCGGCCAGCAGCACACGACCCATCGAGGTGGCGTACGCGGGGAAGCGGGTGCCGATGTTGATCGAGACGGTCATGATGCGCCGCACCGGAACTCGGGCGACGTAGAGGACGTCGCCGTCGTCCAGGATCGACACCGACGACGATTCGCGCACCTGCTCCGCCAGGGCTTCGAGGTGCGGTCCGGCCAGTTCGGGTAGCGAGAGGCTGGACAGGTAGCTGTAGCCGAGCTCGAGCACGCGCGGGGTCAGCCAGAACACCGATCCATCGGTGCGGACGTAGCCGAGTTCGGCGAGCGTCAGCAGGAATCGGCGCGCGGTGGCGCGGGTGAGGTCGGTGTGTTTGGCGACCTCGCTGAGGGTGCGGCGGGGATGGTCGGCGTCGAAGGCCCGGATCACCGCCAGTCCACGCGCCAGCGATTGGACGTAATCCGAGGACGGGGTGACCTCCACCGGCGGGACACGCACGAAGTCGGGCTCACTCATGCCGTCACCTCACCGGTGGTCGGTTCCGGCGTGAGTGCGCGGCTCGGCCGCACCCGATCGTTCGCTCGGCTCATGGCTCTCCTAGGTCGGCCAGGGCCTGTTGCCCGAGGGCGAAGGCCCGGTTGCTTCGGGGTACTCCCGCGTAGATCGCGGTGTGCAGGAATACTTCCACGAGTTCGCCGGGGTCCGTCCCCGCCCGTAGGGCCGCGCGGATGTGCATATCCAGTTCGTGCTCGGTGCCGAGGGCGGTGAGGACGGCGAGGGTCAGCAATCGCCGGGTGTGGTGATCCATCCCCGGCCTGTTCCAGACATCTCCCCACGCGGTGCGGGTGATGAAATCCTGGAAGGGAGCGGTGAACTCGGTGGTCGCGGCGATCGAGCGGTCCACGTGCGCGTCGCCGAGCACCGTGCGGCGGACCAGCATTCCGGCGGCGTGGGCGTCGGCGCGGTCGGTGGGTGCGGGCACGGCAGGGACCGTCGCGGCGGTGTATCCGGAGGTGGACGTGGCGGCGATATGGCGGGCGATCAGGGCGGTGACCGGGCCTGCCTGCTCGACACTGACCAGATGCGCGCCGGGATCCAGCACCTCCAGTCGTGCGTCGGCGACGCCCTCGGCGATCGTGCGCAGTGTGGCCGGGGGAGTGGCGGGATCCTGCTCTCCGGCGATCGCGAGGGTGGGGGCCACGATTCGCGCGAGATCGCCGCGGCCGTCCCAGTCGGCCAGGGCCTCGCAGCAGCCCGCGTAGCCCTCGTCGGAGACGCCGCGGACCATCTCCAGGTGACGGTGGATCAGCTCGGGATCGCGCTCGGCCAGGCCCGCGGTGAACCAGCGCTCCACGATCGGTTCGGCGATGGACGAAAGACCTTGCGTGCGAACGGTTTCCGCGCGATCGATCCAGCCCTGCGCGGGTGTGAACGCGGGGGAAGTGCACAGCAGGGTGAGCGTACGCACCCGCGACGGGTGCCGTGCGGCGAGCCATTGCGCCACTGCGCCCCCGAGCGACAGGCCGACCAGATGAACCGCGCCGAGTTCGAGGCGGTCCAGCAGCGCCAGGACATCGCCGCCGAGCTCGGCGACGGTGTACGGCCCCTGCGGGGCGGGCGAACCGCCGTGCCCGCGGTGGTCCGCGCACACCACGCGGTAACGATTCGAGAGCGCATGTGCCTGCGGGGCCCACATGGTGGCATCGGAGCCGATGGATCCGAGGAATACCACCGCAGGGTTCGCCGGATCGCCGTATTCGCGGTAGGCGAGATCGGCCGTCATCGCGGACCTCCGGTGCTAGGGGTGGACGGGGAGTGGCCGGTCGGCGCGATGTTCCTGCCGGATAGCGCGCGGTCCACCAATTCACCGGCGTGGCCGAGGTAATTGGCCGGATCCAGTAGTTCGCGCAGTTGTTCAGGGGAGAGGTATGCCGCGATCGTCTCGTCGTCCGCGAGCGGTTTGCCCGAGGTCGCGGCCGCGGTGACGATGGCTCGCGCGTCGTCGGTGTGTTCGGCGAGGGCGAGGGTGACCCGCTCGGCCAGAAGCAGACCGCCGGTGCGATCGAGGTTGTGCCGCAACGCCTCCGGGTGCACTCGCAGCCCGCGCAGACTGTCGGCCAGCCGGTGCGCCGCCCCGCCGGTCAGTCGCAGCAGATCGGTGATGGTCTCCCATTCCGCGTGCCAGCCGCCCGCCGCCCGCATGAATTCGTGGTCCATCGACGACAACACGGTCGACACCAGTCCGGGTACGCGTCGGGCCGCCGCGCGCGCGGTGATGGCCGCGACCGGATTCTGCTTGTGCGGCATGGCCGAGGACCCGCCCGGCGTTCCCTCGGTGACCTCGCCGAGCTCGATCGCCGACATCGCCACGACATCGGTCGCGGGTTTCGACACCGCCCCGGCGAGAACACCCAGTGCACAGGCCAATTCGGCGATCGGCGTGCGGTCGGTGTGCCAGGGGATCGGGTGGCGCGCCAGGCCCAGCTCGTCCGCGAGAGTGTCGGCGACCGCCGTCCCGCGCGGGTACAGGGCGGCGAGAGTGCCTGCCGCGCCGCCGAATTGGACGGTCAGGCCGGTCAGTACCGTCTCCAGTCGGTCGGCGGCGGCATCGAGAGTGGTGAACCAGGTGGTGGCCAGCAGGCCGAAGGTCGAGGGCAGGGCCTGCTGCCCGAGCGTCCGCGCGACCATGAGCGTGTCGCGATGGGTGCGGGCCAGCCCGGCGGCAGCCTCGGCGGCCGCGCGGGCATCGGCCACGACGATCCGGCCCGCACGCCCGGCGAGCAGCATGAGCGCGGTATCGGTGATGTCCTGGCTGGTCGCCCCGGTGTGCACCGACGACGCGGGGATGCCCGCGGCGGCACAGCGGTCGCGCAGCAGGCGCACCAGCGGTATCACCGGATTACCCCCCGCGATCGCCGCGGTCCCGAGGGCGGCGAGATCGATGTCCTCGCCCAGGGACCGTGCGGTCGAGGCGATCACCGGGGCCTGATCGGCGGGAATGACGCCGCATTCGGCCGCCGCCACGGCCAGCGCCGCCTCGACCTCCAGCAGTGCCGCCACGAACGCTCGATCCGACACCGCCTCGCCGGAACGTGCCGCTCCGAACAGCGGATCGAACAGGTCCCCGCGAGTGCCGCGATGCTCACCCATGCGTACTTCGTTCACAGAGCCTCATGCCAGGAAACCTCACACCAGGAAGAACGGCGTCTCGACGCCGTCGGGGTCGCTGTCCTGCAGATGGATCGTCATGGCGTAGCCGTCGTCGGTACGTTCGGCGATCAGCTTGCGCCGCTGTGTCTCCGGCAGCGCCGAGAGCACCGGGTCGCCGGCGTGCGCTGCGGTGTCCTCCGGAAAATACAGCCTTGTCACCGCGCGATCGAGCATGCCACGGGAGAAGATCGACACGTCGATGTGCGGCGCCTCGACCCGATCCTGCTCGGCGGGCAGTGCGCCCGGCTTGACCGTGTGGATGGTGGCCGTGCCGGTGGAATCGCCTGCGGCACGGGTGAATCCGCGGAAGCCCTCGGGTACCGGCGGCACCGCGCCGCGCGGATCGTCGGGATGTGTGAAGCGCCCCTCCGCATCGGCCTGCCAGGTCTCGACCATGACGTCGGCGACCGGCTCGCGCGCACCGTCCAGCACGGTGAATCGCACAGTGATCCGGCCCGGCGTGCCCTCCGGGGCGGCGTCGGGGCCGTCTGACCAGGGCAGCCCGATATGCCAGTACGGTCCCACGGTCTGCGACGGCGTCGGGCCGAACGAGGCGGTCGTGAAATCGCCCGGCGTGACCGGATAGGTGAAAGTGTCGGTGCCGGAACCGATTCCGGGGGTGGCGCTACTCGTCATCGTCGTCCTCCTCGGTCTCGAACAGGGTGGCCTCGCGCCCGCGCAGCACGATGTCGAAGCGGAACCCCATCGCCCAGTGGTCGGTGGTGACCTCGTGGTCGTACACGCTCACCATGCGGTGGCGCACCGCGGCGGGCGCGGAGTTGTAGATCGGATCCTGGAAGAACATCGGATCGTCCGGGAAGTACATCTGGGTGATCAGTCGCTGGGTGAAACTGCGTCCGAACAGCGAGAAGTGGATGTGCGCGGGCCGCCAGGCGTTGTCGTGGTTGCGCCAGGGGTAGGCGCCGGGCTTGATGGTGGTGAACCGGTAGTGCCCGTCGGCGTCGGTGACGCAGCGACCGGCGCCGTTGAAGTGCGGGTCCAGCGGCGCGGGCCAGTTGTCGACCGTGTGGCGGTAGCGACCGCCGGCATTGGCCTGCCACACCTCGAGCAGTGTATTCGGCACGGGCTTTCCGTCGGTGTCCAGCACCCGCCCGTGCACGATGATCCGCTGGCCGACCGCCTCGCCGCCGTTGGCGAGGGTCAGATCGGCATCGCCGGGCCGCACCCGGTCCTCGCCGAACACCGGGCCGGTGAGCTCGGTGAGCCGGTGCGGCAGCACGGTCAGCGGGCGGCGCGGCGAGCGCAATCCGGTGGTCCGGTAATCGGGAAAGTCGGCGGGTGTCGACTCGGCGGCGTCCGGCCGTCGATAGCCCGGGGGGAGGTGAAGCATCACGACCTCTTGTTCGGTATGTGGACGATTGATCGCTATGTGAACACGATAATCCGGCGATGTGCCCCGGGCAACAGTTCAGGCCCGGAAATGTTCGCCATGCGGATAGGTGTTCACAATACGCACGAACCACTGTAGGGTGGACGGCGTGCTGGACAAAGTCATCTCCTCCCCGGATGCGGCGGTGGCCGACGTGCCCGACGGCGCCACCCTGGCCGTCGGCGGATTCGGTCTCGTCGGAGTGCCCGAGATACTCATCGACGCGTTGCTACGGCAGGGCGCCAAGGAGCTCGAGGTGGTGAGCAACAACTGCGGTACCGACGGATTCGGCCTCGGCGTCCTCCTCGCCGAACACCGCATCCGCCGCACCATCAGCTCCTATATCGGCGCGAACAAGGAGTTCGCGCGCCAATTCCTGGCCGGTGAGCTGGAGGTGGAACTGACCCCGCAGGGCACCCTGGCCGAGCGGTTGCGCGCCGGCGGCGCCGGTATCCCCGCCTTCTTCACCCCGGCCGGTGTCGGCACTCCGGTCGCCGAGGGCGGTCTGCCGCTGCGCTACGACGGCGCCGGCGGCATCGCGGTGGCGACCCAGCCGAAGGAGACCCGCGAATTCGACGGTGTGGCCCACGTGCTCGAGCGCGCCATCGTCGCGGATTTCGCGCTGGTACACGCCTGGAAGGGCGACCGGCACGGCAATCTCGTCTACCGCCGCAGCGCGCGCAACTTCAACCCGGCGGCCGCGGCCTCGGGCCGGATCACCATCGCCCAGGTGGAACATCTCGTCGAACCCGGCGAACTGGATCCGGAAGCCATCCATACCCCCGGTATCCACGTGCACCGCGTCGTCCCCGTCGGACCGGTGCAGGTGGGTATCGAAAACCGAACGGTGCGAGCATGACTCAGAGTTCTGTAGACCGGGCACAGGCCGGGCTGACCCGCGACCAGTTGGCCGCGCGGGTCGCGCGGGAGTTGCACGACGGCGAATACGTGAATCTCGGCATCGGCATGCCCACCCTGGTGCCGAACTACCTGCCCGAGGACATCACCGTCGTACTGCATTCCGAGAACGGCGTGCTCGGCGTGGGCCCCTATCCGCTGGACGAGGATGTCGACCCGGAACTGATCAACGCCGGTAAGGAGACGATCACCGTCGTTCCCGGCGCGTCCTTCTTCGATTCCGCGGATTCCTTCGGGATGATCCGCGGCGGGCGGGTCGATGTGGCGATCCTGGGCGCCATGCAGGTCAGCGCCGCGGGCGACCTCGCGAACTGGATGATCCCCGGACAGATGGTGAAGGGTATGGGCGGGGCGATGGATCTGGTGCACGGCGCGCGCCGGGTGATCGTCATGATGGAGCACCGCACCCGCAAGGGCGATCCCAAGATCGTGTCCCACTGCACCCTGCCCCTCACCGGTCAGCACTGCGTACAGCGCATCATCACCGATCTCGCCGTACTGGACGTGACCCCGGAGGGTCTGGAACTCGTCGAGACCGCGCCCGGTATCACCGTCGACGAGGTACTCGCCGCCACCGCGGCCCCGGTACGAGTGGTGGTATGAGAAAGCGGCGGCCCCGGGGCGGTGGGCCGCCGATTGCTCACGAGACTCGATCGCTCACGAGACTCTGACGTTCGCTTCGGTCTTGAATTCCTCGCCCGCGATGATCTGCGAGACGAATCCGTCCGGTCCCACCGGGCGGTCGCCGACCACCGTCACCCGGTGCAGGGTCCGGGGCACGTCCAGGTGGCCGAGGTCCTGAGGGCCGAGGTGGGCAGTGGCGCGGTTGTCCCAGACGGCGAGGCTGGTCGGATCCCAGCGGAACCGCACCGTGTATTGGGCACTGCTGAGGTGCTCGAACAGCAGCTCGAGGATTTTGCGACTCTCGGCGGGGGACAGCCCCACGAGGTGATCGGTGAAGCCGGGGTTGACGAATAGGGCCCGCTCACCCGTTTCGGGGTGGACCCGCACCACCGGGTGCTCGGAGATCAGCAGATTGTCCCGGATCCGGCGCGACTGGGCGTCGTCGTCGGTCGCTGTGCGGCTCGCGCCGAATCGGTGCACCGCGCGCAGTCCGTCGACGAAGGTGCGCAGCGGCTCCGACAAACCTTCGTACGCCGCAACGAGATTCGTCCACGTGGTGTCACCGCCGAAGTCCGGTACCACCTCCGCGCGCAGGATGGAGATGGCCGGCGGGTTCACCGCTGCGGTGACATCGGTATGCCAGCCGCCGTAGTAGGTGTACTGGCGCTGCTGGTATTCCGCCTGCGGCTTGCCGTACCGCTTCTCGTAGTTCTTCGGGTCGATGGTCAGGATCTGCGGAGCGTCACTCGGCGGCGCGTCCTCATGCGGGTGGGCGTGGGTGAGTTCACCGAAGCGACGGCCGAACTCGATCTGCTCGGCGTGGCCCAGATGCTGATCGCGGAAGAACAGCACCTTGTACTTCAGCAGTTTGCGGCGCAGCCGCGCGACGGTCTCGTCGTCGAGGGGGCGGCTCAGGTCGACACCGGAAATTTCCGCACCGATATGTCCGGCAACCCGCCGCACGGTGAGGGTATCCACATGTTCGATGGTTTCTGTCATATCTCTGTGCTCCATTCGGGATGCATCCGGTCGACCGTCGCGACCTGTGCCGGAATACCTTGGGGGACAGCTTGTTCGACCTCCGCAGTGCAATGGATATTAATTCCGCCCACTCCTGAACCGCACTCGTTGCCTTCGCTGTGATTTCAAATATCCGCGATATTTATTTTTCTCGGCAAATTAATTCGGACCGGTTCCGAAATGGCATCCCGGACGGCCGGGCGGCCGTCGATCGCCCGATTCGCCCGAGTTCGGATCACGCTGAGGCGGAACGGTCCCGAATGCCGCCCGGTCTCGTATGGTCGGGCCGAGACGAGTGGGGACCGGACGGAACCGGAGGCCTATGAGACCGGCGATGCAGTGGCCGACGGCCGCGGGCGCGGTGCTACGCGCGCTGTTGAAATCGGGCAGCGCATCGCGTTCGGTGATCGCCGCGCACGCGGGCCTGTCCCCGGCGACGGTGACGAGTCGGACCCGGGCGCTGCTCGATGCGGGTCTGCTGCGCGAATCGCCCCCGGCGGACCGCTCGCAGCGAGTGGGACGGCCGCATTCGCCCCTGGAGCTCGACCGGCGAAATGCGGTGGCGGCCATCCATTTCGCGGCCAGTCAGACCCGGGTCGCGGTGATCGACATCGCCGGGACGATCGTGGCCGACGCGATGGTTCCGCACCGCACGCTCGAGGGCGACGATCTGGTCGAGGATGCGGCCACCGCGCTCGCTGCGCTGCGCCGCGAACTCCCCGGCGCCATCCGACTGTTCGGCGTCGGCGTCGCGACCGGCGGCTGGGTCGACCCGGAAGCCGGTGTGGTGCTGTCGCATCCGCTGCTGCGTTTGCAGGACACGCCCATTCGGGACCTGCTGGTGCGGCTGACCGGACTACCGGTCGAACTCGACAGCCATGCTCGCGCGATGGTGCACGCGGAACAGCTGTTCGGCGTCCTGGGCTCGGATGCCTCGGCGGCGGTGCTGTTCGTCGGCAATGTCATCGATGCCGCCTTCGCCGTCGACGGCCGAGTCCATTACGGCCCCGGCTCCTCCGCAGGGTCGCTGGCCACCCTCGTACCGTCCGGCGTCGGATCCGAGGGGACGGGCCTGCTCGACGCCTACTCTGATCGGTCGCTCGAAAGACGCGCTGCCGCACTGCGACTCGTCGAAAGCCCGACGATTCCGGCGCTGATCGCCGCGGCCGAAACCGACCCGCGGGCGCATGCCCTGTTCGAGGAACGTGCTCGCGGGCTCGCCGCGGTGGCCGCCGCCCTGCTCGACGTGCTGAATCCGGAGACGCTCATCATCACCGACCGGGCCTTCACCGGCCTGCCCGCGGTGCGCGCCACCTACTTGGACGCCATCGCCGCACGGGCGCAGATGCGTTCGTCCGCCCGGCACCGCATCACGGGCACATCGTTCCCGGGACGCTCATTGGAGACTGCTGCCGCGACGGTACTGCTGCATCGCCTCTACACCGATCCGCTCGCCGTCGCAGCGGACGGTTTCGGTACGCACCGAGTGGCGGCGACGGCGCCGCAGTTCGAGTCCCGGTAATTTTAAGTCGGTCGAATATTGTGGGCCGCAACATAATTCGCGACGATCGACAGATGAGAAAGCTCATCGAACCGCGACGGTCGACGCGCAGGACACGCCTGATCCGCAGGGTCGGCTCGGCGTTGTTCGTGGTGTCGATCGCAGCCTGTGCCACTTCGGCCTGTGCAACTTCCGGCGGGTCGTCCGACCTGAGCAAGCCGCTCCCGGCCGGCGTCCCGCCCGGTACGTCGCTGAAGATCTCGGCGACCGATATGCAGGTCGCCCTGACCAGTAGCGGTCAGATCGGCAGACTGCCGTTCACCGTGTCGGATTGGCCGAATGTTTCGGCCGGGCCGGATGTGATCCAGGCATTCAAGGGCGGCGCGGTGGAATTGGCAAGTAACGCCGGAATTCCCTCCATCCAAGCGCACGCACAGGGTCTGGACACCCGTATCGTCGCCGTGCTCTGGCGCAGCACCCCCAACTACGGCCTGGCGACCGCCCCGGGCAGCGCTGTCCACACCTTGCAGGATCTGCGCGGTAAGAAGATCGCCTTCTCACCCGGCCAGGCCCAGGGTGGTGTGGTGCTGCGGAGTCTGCAACAGGCCGGGCTCGGCACGAAAGACGTCACGCTCGTTCGACTCAACAGCCCGCAGTTCCTCACCGCGCTACAGGGCAAACAGGTCGATGTGGCGCCGCTGGCCGAACCATCGCTGACGAAATACCTCGCGCAGTACCGGTCCGCGGGCGCTACCACGGTGCAGTCCGACGCGGTCGACGCACTGAGCGTGCTGTGGGCGCCGACCTCGGTGCTCGGCGATGACGAGAAGCTGGCGGCCGTAACGCAATTCGTCAAGTTCTGGGCTCGCGCGAAGGTCTGGGAATGGGAGAACCAGGACCGGTGGATCGCCGACTATTACGTCCGGAATCAGGGCGTCAGCGAGTCCGACGGCCGCCGCATCATGGCCACGACCGAACGCCCGTATTTTCCGGAGAGCTGGGACGGATCGATCGACTGGGAGCAGAAGACGATCGACTTGATCACCGGCTCGGGTGCGTTCGGGAAATCCTTCGACGCTCACCAGCTGTTCGACCGGCGATTCGAGAAGATCGCCGCGCAAGCGGTGGCTCCGCAGTATCGCACCGAGGCACAGGGGTGACCTGATGACCGTCGTCTCCGCACATCTATCCGCGCTGCCCGCGCCCGCAGCCGGTTTCACCGCGCGACCTGCCCGCCGCCGCCTCGGCCTGCGTCGGCAGGTCCCGTTCGCCAGGTTGCTCGGCGTGGTGCTGTTGCTCGCGGCCTGGTCGGCAGGGGCATACCTCGGGTTGCTCGACCCGCGGAAATTGTCCGCGCCGTGGACGGTCGTGGCGACCGCATGGGAGTTGGTCACCGACGGTCAGCTGCTGAGCAATATCGCGGTGTCCGTGCAGCGGGTGGCCACCGGGGTGGTGCTGGGCGTGCTGATCGGTACGACCCTCGCCCTCATCGCCGGACTCTCGCGCGTCGGAGAGTCCCTGGTGGACGGTGTCGTCCAGCTCAAACGCTCGATCCCCACCCTGGGATTGGTGCCGTTGATGATCCTGTGGCTGGGCATCGGCGACGGCTTCAAGGTCGTGCTGATCATGCTCGCCGCCGCGGTCACCCTCTACGTGCCGACGCATTCGGCATTGATCGGCATCGATCGGCGGCTCGTCGAATTGTCGGAGATTCAGAGTGTTTCCCGATTCGACTTCATCCGGCAGGTGGTGATTCCCGGATCGCTACCGGGATTCTTCCTCGGATTGCGGCTGGCGGTGAATACGTCCTGGCTGGTGCTCGTGGTGGTCGAGTCGGTCAATGCGACCGACGGTCTGGGAAAGATGATGCAGGACGCCCAGAACTACGGTCAGGCCGACGTCATCCTCGTCGCCCTGGCGGTCTACGGGATCTTCGGCCTGCTGTGCGATTCGGGAATCCGGATCCTGGAGCGAAAGGTGTTGTCGTGGCGGCAGACTCTGGCCGACTGATATCGGCCGAACGACCTGCGGATGTCGGTGCGGGTGTGCAGTTGGACGGTTTGACCCGCAGGTTCGGTAGCCGGGCCGTACTCGACAACGTCGATCTGACGATTCCCGCGGGCCGGTTCGTGGCGCTGCTCGGTAAGAGCGGGTCCGGTAAGTCCACGCTGTTGCGGGCACTGGCCGGCATCGACCACGGCGTCGCGGGGGAGGGCCTGCTGCGGGTGCCCTCGCGGACATCGATGGTGTTCCAGGACTCGCGGCTGCTGCCCTGGAAGCGGGTGCTGCCGAACATCCTTTTCGGCCAGCCTCGTTCGCGCCGGGCAGCGGCCTCGGCGCTGTTGGGTGAAGTGGGCCTGGCCGGACGTGAAAAAGCTTGGCCCGGTGAACTTTCCGGTGGCGAGCAGCAGCGGGCCGCGCTCGCTCGCGCGCTGGTCGGCGAGCCGGAATTGCTGTTGGCCGACGAACCCTTCGGCGCCCTCGACGCGCTGACCCGCATGCGCATGCACGCGCTGTTGCATCGCCTGGTCGCGGCCCATCGCCCGACCGTCCTGCTGGTGACCCACGATGTCGACGAGGCCATCACCCTGGCCGAGCGGGTGCTGATCCTGGACCGCGGGCGCATCGGCGTCGACATCGACATCGATATCGACGGCCCGCGCGACCCGGCCCAGCGGCAGTTCCAACAGCTCCGGCGTTCGCTGCTGAGCGCGCTGGGCGCCGATCCGATCGCGGCGTGAGCGCCGATTCACCCACTACCGGAAGGAATTTCCTCTCCCGATGAGCAGAACCCTGCATTTGAACGCGTTCCTGATGTCCACCGGCCACCACGAGGCGTCGTGGCGGCTACCCGAGTCGGACCCGTTGGCGCACTTGGATATCGAGCACTACATCCGGCTGGCGCAGACCGCCGAACGAGGCAGGTTCGACTCGATCTTCTTCGCGGATTCTCCGGTGCTGCAAGGAGATCCGGGCCGTCGGCCGGTCGGGAAACTGGAGCCGACGATCCTGCTGACCGCGATCGCGCTGCGCACCAGCCGGATCGGACTCGTTGCCACCGCCTCGACCAGCTACAACGATCCCTACAACCTGGCCCGTCGATTCGCCTCGGTGGACTGGGTATCCGGTGGCCGGGTGGGCTGGAACATCGTCACCACCGCCGGTGCCGACGCCGCCCGAAACTTCGGCCTCGACGATGTTCCCGACCACCGGTTGCGCTACGAGAAGGCCGCCGAATTCGTCGACGTCGCAACGAAACTCTGGGACAGCTGGGACGACGACGCCTATATCGGCGACAAGGAACTGGGCATCCACTCCGACTCCGACAAGGTTCGCGAGATCAACCATGTCGGCGAGTTCTTCCGGGTGGCCGGGCCGCTCAACGTGCCGCGTTCGCCGCAAGGGTATCCCGTTCTGGTGCAGGCGGGTTCGTCCGATGACGGTAAGGGATTCGCGGCACGCTACGCCGAGGCGGTCTTCACCGCGCAGCGGACCCTCGAGGACGGCAGACAGTTCTACGCCGACTTGAAGGACCGGGCTCGCCGACTGGGCCGCGACCCCGACACGGTCAAGATTCTGCCCGGAATCGTCCCCGTCATCGGTGATACCGAGGCGCATGCGCGCGAGCTCGACGACCAGCTCACCAACCTGATCCGGCCGGAGTTCCAGCGCCGCGCCCTCGCCGAGCGATTCAACCTGCCCGTCGAGGCACTCGATCTCGACAGTGAGCTGCCCGCCGACCTGCCCACCGAGGAGGAGATCCAAGGTGCCAAGAGCCGGTTCACGCTGATCGTCGATCTTGCTCGCCGCGAGCGACTCACGGTGCGGCAGTTGATCGCCCGTCTCGGCGGCGGCCGCGGTCACCGGACCTTCGCGGGCACCGCGGAACAGGTCGCCGACACCATCGCGGAGTGGTTCACCGACGGTGCTGCCGACGGATTCAACGTGATGCCGGCCGCGCTGCCCTCCGGGCTGGACATCTTCGTGGATCGGGTGGTGCCGATCCTGCAGGAGCGCGGCTTGTTCCGGGCCGAGTACACCGAGTCCACCCTGCGCGGACACTACGGGCTGGCGCGTCCGGAGAATCGGTACCGGGTGGCGGCCGACGCGGCGATCGCGCAGTGAGCCGAGTCGACGCGGTGCTCAGAAATATGTTCCCGCGAATGGTTGCACTCCGGTGGTGAACAGCGTGTCCGCGTCTTCGATTGCCCCACTGCGGTTCTCGGTGACCCGACCGGCCAGTGCCAGTTGCCGCCAGGTGGATCCGCCGAGGTGGATCGTCGCCAGTGTCGCGACGTCGGTGGTGAGGTCCGCGGGGGCGTCGACGCGCGACACTGCTTCGGGGCCGATGCGGTAGGCGCCGGTGTTGGCGGGCAGGATCGGGTCGGTGATCGCGAGGGTCACCGCATCTCCCTGTCGGTAGTCGCGCCGGGCCAGCGCGGTGTGCACATCGACCAGACGCAGCCAGGTTTCGTCGTGAATTCCCGTCACCGTGACGGCACGTTCGTCGATGAACATGTGCCGCAGCGGGCTGTCCACCGGAGTGAATGTGAACACGATCCGATCGACGATGTCGTGCGCGAGCAGATGTCGCAGCAGGCCGTGATACGCGGCCGGGGTGGTGGCGACCCAATCGTCGACGACGATGGCGCGCTGCGGATTACGTGGCCAGCCCGCGGAGTCGAGGGGGCGGTACCGCACGAATCCGTCCTCGGCGCCGGGCTCGCCGTGCACTACGGTCCAGCTCGTATCGCGGGTCCACAGCTCCTGCAGCCGCCACCAATACGAGGGCCGGTCGATCGCCCCGGTCCACGAGACCGCGGTGGAGTCGTAGATCTTCGCCAACTGCTCCCATTGCTCGTCCGTGTCGAGGTAGCGCACCGGTCCACCGTCCGGCACGCTCTCCCGCAACCGGGCTCGCCGCCGATCCACCTCGACCGTGGCGTACGAGCTGGCCACGCCGTAGCCGAACCGCTCGTAGATCCCGCCCTGGGTGGCGCGCAGGGTCGCGACGGCCTCCCCGTGCGCGGCGATATCGCCCAACTGACGACGCAGCAATGCGCTGACCACACCGCGGCGGGTGTGCGTGGGCAGCACGCCGACATGAGTCACCGCGGCATGCGGGATCCGATGCCCGCCCGGCACCACGAGTCCGCTCGTATAGGAGTCCGCCGCGCCGACCAGCCGACCGTCCAGGCGGGCGGTGAGCGTGCGGCCCGGCTCGCTCAGGTCCTCGGCATCCGGCGGCAGCGGCGGCAGGCCGACCATCGCGCTGCGGAATATCGCCGCAGCCGAACGGATGTCGTCGAGACTCGTCGCCACCCGCAACTCGATGGGCGCCTGGTCGTCCGGCACTGGTAGACCTCCCCGAAATAGATTGTAGTGCAACATATCGGACGGTAGCGGACGAAGCGCCGACCTCCCGACGAGCGACTCGCACTCGTGCACATCGGGCAGTGTCCTCGGAGCCGGTAACGGTGGCCATCGTTGGAATCACCAGGAGTGGATGCGGTCGATACCCGGTCAGCAACCATCGAACGGCATCGGCGATCCGCTCGGGCGGCGAGGAATTCGATATCGCCGCCGTCGCATGTCATTGTCCGGCTGGGTAGTCGGTGGCGGCGGCCAGGTCGGTCTGGGCTTCGAAGCCTGCGATGCGGTGACGGAGGGTTTCGAGTGTGCTGGTCAGAGCTTGGGAGCCGAGTACCAGGCGCTGGGGTGCGGGTGTGGTGTCGACGCTGTCGATGATGGCGGCGGCCATGCGGGCGGGATCGCCGGGAGCCAGGCCGTTGGCGGGGTCGAGCATGCGGTGGAACGCGTGAGCGGGGTTGTCGTCGTACGCGGGCAGCGGATCGGCGATTTGTGCTCCCTTGTAACGGAATTCGGTGCGCGCGCCGCCGGGTTCGACGATGGTGACGCCGATGCCGAAGGGCGCGACTTCCTGGGCGACGGCTTCGGCGAAGCCCTCGATGCCCCATTTGGTGGCGTGGTAGAGCGAGTTGCCGGGGAACGCGACTTGTCCGCCGTAGCTGGACAATTGGATGATCCGTCCGCCTCCGGCGGTGCGCATGTGCGGGATGACGGCGCGGATCAGCTGGATCGAGGCGGTGAGGTTGGTGGCGATCATGTCGTCGATCTGTTGATCGGCGAGTTCCTCTGCGGCGCCGAACAATCCGTAACCGGCATTGCTGACCGCGACGTCGATGCGGCCGAAGTCCTCGACGGTGCGGTCGACCGCTGCGCGCAGTGCGGTGGTGTCGCGGACGTCGAGGAGTTCGGCGTGGAACCGGTGGGGATGTGCGGTGCGCAGGTCGGCCACGGCGTCGGGTTTGCGGACCGTCCCGACGACTCGGTCACCGCGGTCGAGTAGCTGTTCGGTGAGGCGGCGGCCGAAGCCGCTGCTCACGCCGGTGATCAGCCAGGTGCGTTCGGTCATGGGTGAGTTCTCCTTCACCGGGGAACCACGCGCATGGTGGTGCCGGCGGCGAGTGGGCTGTTGATCGAGTCGACGATCGAGGTGGCGTAGCGGCGGTACTTGTCGCGATAGGCGGCATCGACTCGATCGCCGACCGTGTCGTCGGCGTCGACGAACGTGACGTCCACGCCGAGGTTGGCGGCCCGCAGACGGCCCTCGTGGTGCGGACGGGTGGACCGGTACCAGGTCGCGGCCGGTCCGTTGACCGATCGGATGTAGACCTCGTCGCCGTCGCGGACCGCCCAGATGATCCGCGGTTTGGTGAGTGTTCCGTCGTCGCGGCGGGAGGAGATCTCGATCTCGTCGACGCGGGTGATCGTGTCGAGTTGCTCTCGGGTCCATGCGGTCATCGCGGCTCTCCTTCGAATCGACTGGGGGACTTGGGGATCGAACCGGCCGCCCGTTCACGACGGCCGGTGCGGGTCAGGCGCGGACGAGGATTTTGAGGGCTTCGCGGTCGTCCATGGCGCGGTAGCCCTCGGGGACGGTGTCGAGGTCGATCTCGCGATCGAAAACCTTGCCCGGGTGGACGCTGCCGTCGAGCACGCCCGGCAGCAGGGTGTCGATGTAGGCACGGGCGGGCGCGGGACCGCCGGTCAGGGTGATGTTCGGACCGAACAGGGTGCCGAAGCCGATCGGCGCGTCGGAGTATTGGGGGACCCCGACGCGGCTGATCACGCCGCCGGGGCGGACGACGCCGATGGCCTGCTGGTAGGCGGGCATATGTCCGACGGCCTCGATGACCACGTGGGTGCCGTCGCCGCGGGTGAGTTCGCGGACGGCGGCGATGCCCTCCTCGCCGCGTTCGGCGACGATGTCGGTGGCGCCGAACTCCCGTCCGAGGTCGGTGCGGTCCTTGTGGCGGCCCATGAGGATGATGTGCTGTGCGCCGAGTTGTTTGGCGGACAGCACGGCCAGCAGCCCGACCGCGCCGTCACCGATCACGGTGACCGAGGTGTCCGGACCGACGCGGCCCTTGACCGCGGCGTGGTAGCCGGTGCCGTAGACGTCGGACAGGGTCAGCAGGGACGGGATCAGCGGTGAGTCCTCGGCGACCGGGACCGGGACCAGGGTGCCGTCGGCCAGTGGTACGCGCACCGCTTCGGCCTGGCCGCCGTGGACGTCGCCGGCGTTCCAGAACCCGCCGTGTCGGCACGAGGTCTGCAGACCCTCGCGGCAGAAGTCGCAGGTGCCGTCCGACCACGCGAACGGTGCGATCACGAAATCGCCCTTACGCACCGTGTGCACATCGCTGCCGATGTCTTCGACGATGCCGACGAATTCGTGGCCCATGGAACTGCCCTCGGGAGTGGGCGGCATCGAGTGATAGGGGTGCAGGTCCGAGCCGCAGATGCAGCTGCGCACCACGCGCACGACCGCATCGGTCGGGTTCTGGATGATCGGATCGGGGACGTCGATGACCCGGACGTCGCCGGGGCCGTACATGTAGGTCGCTCGCATGATCAGTCTCCTGATGGTGTTCGGATGTATGTCGTTGTCGCTGTGGTGAACAGCGGCGTGCGCGGATCTCGCGGCCGCGATTCTGGGCTGGTTGTGCTGCTGGTCGGTGATCCGGACACCGAGGGCAGCTACACGTCAGCAACCTTCAGTGTTGCAGCTGTCCGGCAGGATCGAGCCGATGTTCACTCCGATCGCCGCGGCATTGCCGGGCGAAGGTCGGCGCATCGGTCGTGATCACACTTCGAGTACACGCCCTGAACCACGGTCGTGGGAGTTACGGATCTTCCAGGTAATCGCAGTACCTCCCTCGACCGGCCGTGGGCCGCCTACCGTGGAGACCATGGACGATCACCGAGTGCAGGTTCGGGAGTTCCTGACCTCCCGTCGTGCCCGCATCACTCCCGAACAGGCCGGACTACCCGCCTACGGGGGAAACCGCCGGGTTGCCGGATTGCGTCGCGAGGAAGTCGCCCTGCTGGCCGGGGTGAGCATCGATTACTACGTGCGGATGGAACGCGGCAACCTCGCCGGAGCCTCCGATGTCGTCCTGGACAACCTCGCGCGAGCCCTGCAACTCGACGATGCCGAACGCGCCCACCTGTTCGATCTCGCCCGCGCCGCGACCCCCACGCCGGCCCGGCAGCGGCGCTCGAAACCCGCCACCGGCATCACCCCGGGCCTGCGGCAACTCCTCGACGCCATCACCGACGCCCCGGCCTGGGTGCGCAACGCGCGCCACGACATGCTCGCCGCCAACCGCCTCGCCCGAGCGCTCTACGCGCCGATGCTCGCGGACCCGCGCCGCCCCGCCAACAACGCGCGCTTCATCTATCTCGACCCCGCCTCGCACGAGTTCTTCGACGACTGGGATCGCGCCGCGGACGATATCGCCGCGATGCTGCGCTCCGAGGCCGGACACAACCCGCACGACCGGCAACTGATCGAGCTGATCGGCGAATTGTCCACGTGCAGTGCGGAATTCCGGACCCGCTGGGCCGCGCACAACGTCCGTTTCCACCGCACCGGCCACAAGAACCTCCGCCACCCCGAAGTGGGCCGCCTCGAGCTGGACTTCGAAGCCATGGAATTCCCCGCGCACCCGGGCCTGACGCTGCTGGTCTACACCGCGCCCGCGGGCACTCCGTCCGCCGACGGCCTGCGGCTCCTGGCCTCCTGGGCCGCGACCGTCGACCAAGCCGACCAACAGGTCGCCCGCAACCTCGAGGAATGACTCAACTCGACGTATCGCTGGATCCGGGTGCAGCGCTGGTCAAGAGGGTGAACACCGCGTCCAGTTGATCGCGGGCCTGGTCGATCTCCGCTGTGCGCCCGGCGATGTGGTGCAGCAGCGCGCGCTGGAAGATCCCGTCGATGGTGACGTAGACGGTGGCCGAACTCAACGCGGGTGCGGCACTGGAGAATTCGCAGTAGCGCGAGACCACTCGCCAGATCATCTGTTCCCGGCGGGCGTCGATGTCGAGCACGTCGGCGCGGAAGGAGTCGTCGAACAGGCTCTGGTTGCGCAGGTCGTACCAGAGGCGGTGGACGGCGGCGTCGGCCTGCAGCGTGCCGAAGAAGGTCGCGGCGAATTCGGTGCGCAACTCATCGGCGCTGTCGGCCGCGGCGACGACCTCGTCGTATCGCGTGACGCAGACCGCCTCGTATTCGCGCACGGCGTGGGCGATCAGGTCGAGCTTGTCCGAGAAGTAGTAGTGCAGCACGCCGTGTGAGTACTCGGAGTTCTGCGCGATCTCCCGCAGGCTGGTGCGGGCATAGCCGAGTTCGGCCAGCGTGTGCAGGGTTGCCCTGGCCAGCTCGGTACGCCGTGCCTGGAACTTGTCGCGAGCGCGTTCTTCCACACGGGCTTTGGGGTCGGCGACCTGCGTCACGTCGATTCCTGTCGGCCGGGTCACGTCATATCTGTCCTGTGAGTGTAGCGGTGTCGGAGCGGCATCCTTTTGACGAGTGTCCAAGAAACTCTTGACGACTGTCAAGGAAAGTCTTGACGACTGTCAAGACTTCCACCTAGTGTGGCCTGCGACACATTGCTCGGTGACTGTGTCTCACATCGCACTCGCAAGCCCGCGACGCTTGCGGATCTCAATGAAGAGGTATCGATATGACGAGCTACAACCTGGCCGGACGAACCGCATTGGTGACCGGCGGGGCGCAGGGCCTGGGGGCGGGTATGGCGCAGGCGCTGGCGGCGGCGGGCGCTTCGGTGGCGATCGGCGATGTCAACGTCGACGGTGGTCAGCAGGCCGTCGAGGCCCTCCGTAAGACCGGGGTCAAGGCAGAGTTCGTCGCCTTCGACGTCACCGACGACGCGGCCTGGGAGGCTGCGGTCGGCACGACGGTGCAGGCCCTGGGCGGGCTGGATATCGTCGTGAACAACGCCGGTATCGAGGTCACGGATCTGCTGGTCGACCTGGATCCCGTCGCGGCGTCGAAGATGCTGGAGGTCAACCTGCTCGGTACGGCCCTGGGCATCAAGCACGCCTTTCGTGCGATGCGTCCCGGCGGCGCGGCCGGGAACGGCGGAGCGGTGGTCAACATCGCCTCGGTCGCCGCGACGATCGCATTCCCCGGCATCAGCATGTATTCGGCGACCAAATCCGGTATCGATCGTCTGACCAGGGTCGCCGCAGCCGAATCCGGCAAGCTCGGGTACGGCGTCCGGGTCAACTGCATCTACCCGGCGTTGACCCCGACCGCGATGGGTAACAAGCTCGCCGTCGACTGCGCCGAGCTCGGTCTGTTCCCCTCGCCCGAGGCCGCCGCGCAGGCGGTCGCCGAGCTGACCCCGCTCGGCCGCCTCGGCCAGATCGACGATATGGCCGACGCCGTGGTCTTCCTCGCCTCGGACGCGGCGAAGTTCATCACCGGAGCGGGCCTGCCCGTCGACGGCGGGATGGGCATGTAGCTCGGCAATTGCCTTTTACTGCAACAACTTTCACCGACACCAGAATTCTCCGAGGAGTTCAGCCATGCCTACCGACAAGCCCGTCGTCGTCTACGGAGCCTCCGGCTACACCGGCCGTCTGATCTGTGAGTACCTGCGCGAGTACAACATTCCGTTCCTGGCCGCCGGGCGCGACCACGGGCGCGTCAAGGCCGCGGTCGACGCCGTCCCCGGCATCGACACCGTCGACCACGAGATCGTCGAGGTCGAGCACACCACCGCCGCGTTGGCCGAGGCGTTCCGTGGCGCGGGCGTCGTGCTCAACACCGTCGGCCCCTTCGCCCGCTACGGCCACGAGGTCGTGCAGGCCTGTCTGGAGATCGGGGCCCACTACACCGATACCAACGGTGAGCAGAACTGGATGATCGATGCGGAGGCTCGGTACGGCGCCGACTTCGCCTCGCGCGGACTGCTTCTCACCCCGGGCCTGGCGCAGATGTATTCGATCGGTGAGATCGCCGCGAACATCTGTCTGGAGAATCCGGGCCTGGACACTCTCGACATCCAGGTGTTCTGGAAGGGCCACCCCACCGTGGCCTCGACCAACACCATCCTCACCAATGCAGCCTTCGCCAAGGCGTACTACCTCGAGCAGAACGAGTACGTCGAGTGGCCTCCCGAGGAGGGGCTGTACACGGTCAGCGTGCCCGGACAGCACGAACTCGGCCTGGCGCTGCCGTGGGGCGGCACCTCGCACCCGGTGTGGTTCAAGAACGATCCGCGCGTCGCCAACGCCCGCGCGCTGGGCGGTGTGTTCAATCGTCCACTGATGCAAGGTGTTCCGGTGCTGGTGGCCGCGGCGCTGCAGCAGATGGAGGGCAAGTCGGAGGAGGAGAAGTACCGGATCATCGACGAGCAGTCCGCGGCGATCCGCAGCGAGATGCCGCCGCGGGAGAATCCGCGGATCAACACCTCGCTGGATTCGGTGTACGCGTCGGGTCCGCTCGGACGCGCGCACTGCGTGATTCACGGCAACTGCAACTACAAGCAGACGGCCCTGCTCAACGCACACGCCGCCGCCGCACTGGTGCAGGCTGCGCCGCGGCGCGTCGGATTCGCTTCCAGCTGCCAGGCTTTCGGACACCGCGAACTGCTCGGGACGCTGCGGGCGTTCGGGCTCGTGCTGGATCCGATTGTCACCGTTCACCACTGAGGTCGACGATGCGTCTCGCGGATTATCTCGACAAGGGCGCGTCGCTCGGTCGTGCGGAACCCTGCCTCACGACCGGCGGCGTGACCGCCACCTACGGCGAAGTCCAGGATCGATCCGTCCGCATCGCCGGTGCGCTGCAGCACACCGGCGTCGGGGCGGGCGATCGGGTGGCGGTGCTGGCGGCCAACGACCCCCTCGCACTCACCTGCGTATTCGGCATATCCCGGGCAGGTGCGGTGTGGTGCCCGGTCAATCCTCGCAACGAGGCCGACGAGAACCGGCAGCTGTTCGATCTGTTCGGCTGTCGGCTGCTGTTCTTCCAGGAGAAGTTCGCCGGGCTCGTGGACCGGATCCGCGGAGATCTGCCACGCCTGGAATGGCTGGTCTGCCTCGACGGTGAGGTCGAGTGGGCGACGCGATTCGAGGATTGGGTCGCCGCACATCCCGCGGAACCCGACGAGTCGCGCCGACCCGAGGGCGGTCTGTGCATGCTGGCCGGCACCGGCGGCACCACCGGACGGCCGAAGGGTGTGCGCCTGACCGAGGACAACATGATGACCTCGACGGCGCTGGCGCTGATGAGCTATCCGTTCGGGGATCGGCCGAGGTATCTGGCGCTCGCGCCGCTGACCCATTCGGCGGGCGTGCTGACCTTTCCGATCCTGAGCCTCGGCGGTGAGGTCGTGATCATGTCCGCGCCCGATATCGGCGAGTTCCTCGCATTGATCGAGCGGCACCGCATCACGCACGCCTTCCTGCCGCCGACGGTGATCTACGGCGTCCTCGATCATCCGGATCTGGACGAGCGGGACCTGAGTTCGCTGCGATGCCTCTGGTACGGGGCGGCTCCGATGTCGCCGACCCGGCTGGAGGAGGCGCTGCGGCGGATCGGACCGGTGCTGGGCCAGCTGTTCGGACAGACCGAGGCGCCCAACATGATCGCCACACTGGCGCCGGGCGAGCACTTCCGCCCGGACGGGTCGGTGGCGACCGAGCGGCTCACCTCGGCGGGGCGGCCGACGCCGCTGACCACGGTCGCCATCATGGGCGAGCAGGGTGTGCTGCTTCCCCGGGGCGAGCGCGGTGAGATCGTCGTGCGCGGACCGCTGGTCATGGACGGTTATCACGAAAATCCGAAGGCGACAGCGGAAGTCGGCGCCTTCGGGTGGCACCACACCGGCGATATCGGCTATCTGAACGACGAGGGATTGCTGTTCGTCGTGGACCGCGCGAAGGACATGATCATCACCGGCGGGTTCAACGTCTACTCGGCGGAGGTGGAACAGGCTCTGCTGGCCCATCCCGCGGTGAAGGATTCGGCCGTGGTCGGGCTCCCCGATCCGAAATGGGGCGAACGCGTCACCGCCGCAGTCGAATTGCGCGTCGGTCAGCGGGTCGTGGGCGAGGAGATCATCGATTTCGTCAAGCAGCGGATCGGCAGTGTGAAGGCCCCCAAGGAGGTGGAGATCTGGTCGGAGCTGCCGCGTTCCAAAGTCGGCAAGATCCTCAAGGGCGAGGTTCGCGCGACGATGCTGGACACGCGTACGACCTGAGCATCTCCGCCGGTTCCCCGATCCGTGGACAGCGCCGTCCACGGATCGGGCGTCCGGTCTGTGCCGGTGCGATCAGAACGAGCCTCCGTGCCCGAACGAACCGGTGAACAACAAGCCGAGCAGACCGTGAAGCCCGTTGATCACGGCGCTGCCGGTGCCGAAGGGAGGAAACGGGGGCGGGACCGGGGAACCGTGCGGAAACATATGTGGTGACCTTCCAGGTTGAGCATTCGAACGCCAGTCACCCTGTCGGTGCTATTTCGGTGCGAGCTGTGGCCGATCTATGGCTGAGCTATGAGTATCGCCGACCGGGAGGCGGACGGTGAAGGCCGTGCATCCGGGGGCGCTGTCGACGGTGATCGTCCCGTCGTGCGCCTTGACCACCGCGGCGACGATGGACAAGCCGAGTCCGGTGCTGCCCGCGTGCCGGGATCGGGAGGAATCGCCGCGGGCGAACCGCTCGAAGATCTCCGGTCGCAGATCGTCGGGGATGCCGGGCCCGTTGTCGCACACACACCACACCGCACCGGCCCGTTCGTCGGTCCCCAGCGAGATGGTGACCATCGTGCCGGGCGGGGTGTGCACCCGGGCGTTGGTCAGCAGGTTGGCCAGGACCTGGTGCAGTCGCATGCTGTCGCCGTGGATCACGACCGGATCCTCCGGCAGGTCCAGATCCCAGGTCTTGTCCGGGGCGGCGATGTGCGCATCGGCGACCGCGTCCACGGTGAGCCGCGACAGATCCACCGGTTCGTGTCCGAGCGGGCGTCCGGCGTCCAGTTGGGCCAGCAGCAACATGTCCTCGACCAGATCCGACATTCGCCGGGCCGCGGCGTCCAGCCGCACCATCGCGGTGCCGATGAACGCGGGCACCAGGCTGCGATTGCGTTGCGCCAGTTCGGCATAGCCGCGGATGGCGGCCAGCGGGGTGCGCAACTCGTGGCCGGCATCGGCGAGGAACTGCCGCACCCGGGTCTCACTGGCGTGGCGCGCGGACAGTGCGTTCGCGATGTGGTCGAGCATCTTGTTGACCGCCGAACCCAGTTGGCCCACTTCGGTATTCGAGGCGGCGTCGGCGGCCGGGACCCGGACCGGCAGGGCCACCTCGCCGTGGTCCAATCGCAGATCGGCCACCTGGGCGGCGGTTCCGGCGACTCGTTCCAGGGGGACCAGGGCCCGTCGAATCACGAAGACCCCCACCGTGATCGAGACGATCAGGGCGACGACGGTGATGCCGCCGGAGATCATCAGCCCGCGCATCAGGGTCGCGTCGACCGCCGCCATCGGCAGTCCGGTGACCACCGTCGTGCCCCGCCACGTCGGATCGACCATCACCCGGTAGTTCCCGACACCGTCGAGGGTCACGGTGGTCGGGTGACCGATGACCGCGAGCGACGCGAGGCGGCTGCGGGCCCGATCCGACAGGTTTCTCGGTGTCCCGTCGAATCCCATCCGCCCGGCGGCCACGACCTCGCCGTGATCGATGATCGCGCCGAGGGCGCCCGGTTGAATTCCGCCGCGGCCCAGGAAGACCGGGCTCGGTTCGGGGGCCGGTGTGTCCGGCTGCGGGGACACCTGCGCCGAGTGTGTCGAGGTCCCACCCCCGCCCGCTGGTCCGGCATGTTGCGGCGAACCGCCCGGACCGGGTGGCGGCCCGCCGTCGTGCCCGCCCCCTCCGGGCGCGGCGGGAGTGTCGGTCGAGGGCTGATCCGACTGGGCGTTGCCCGGCGACACCGGTCCGCTCGCCGGATCGCCGGGATGCCGACCAGGGCCACCGGGCGCTCCCGGGGCCGTCGGTCTCGGTTCGCGTTCGGGTGCAACGGTATTCGGCTCCGGAGCATCGCTGCTGGAAGGCATCTGCTGCGCGGTGGGCGCCACGGTCACCGCAGGCGGTGCGGCGGTGACGGGCGACGTCGAGGGGGTGGCCTGCGCGGGCGGCGGCCCCAGCCGAGGCCCGCCACCCAGCTCCAGCAGCGCCCGATCCTGTAGGTCGACCACCTGCGCGTCCAGCTGATCCAGCACGAGTCTCTGCAGCCCGATCTCGCTGGCCACGCCGATGCCGACCACCACGGCCACCAGCAGCAGCCCCTGTCCGGTCAGCAGGCGCGTACGCAGCGACCAGCGTGTGCGCGGCCGGGACTCACGCCGGTTTGAGCACATAGCCCGCGCCGCGCATGGTGTGGATCATCGGGGCACGGCCGTTATCGATCTTCTTGCGCAGATACGAGACGTACAGCTCGACGACATTGGCTCGGCCGCCGAAGTCGTAGCTCCACACCTGTTCCAGGATGTGGGTCTTGCTCAGCACCCGTCGCGGGTTGCGCATGAACAGGCGCAGCAACTCGAATTCGGTGGCGGTCAACGTGACCGGCTCGCCGTCGCGGTGCACCTCGCGGCTGTGCTCGTCGAGCATCAGATCACCGACCAGCAGCCGGGCGCCGGGCTCCGGGGATTCGCCTCCCGAACGGCGCAGCAGCGCGCGCACCCGCAGCACCACCTCTTCGACACTGAACGGTTTGGTGACGTAGTCGTCGCCGCCGGCGGTGAGACCGGCGATGCGGTCCTGGACCGTGGCCTTGGCGGTGAGCAGCAGCACCGGTAGGTGGGGTTGGTGCTCCCGCATCCGGGTCAGCACCTCGAGACCTGTCATATCCGGCAGCATCACGTCCAGGATCACCACGTCGGGTCGCAATTCGCGGGCCTTCGCGACGGCGGTGCGCCCGTCGGCGGCCGTCACGACCTCCCACCCCGCGAAGCGCAACACCATCCCCATCATTTCGGTCAGCATCGCTTCGTCATCGACGAGTAGCACCGTCACGGGATCACGCTCGGCGTCGTGCGCAGCCGAGCGTTCGGTCGGGAAGGGGATGCCAGTCGCGTACACGCGGGACATTCTGGGGACGCAACCTCTGCGTCAGCTATCCCGCACCTGTGCGCACGCTGTGAAACAGGCGGGCTGCACATTTCCGCAGGTCGCCCGCCTGCGTGTTTCGTTCCTCGCAGTCCGCGAGGAGCGTGACCGAGGTCACGTCGATATCGGAATGTGAAAGCCTCGACGGAAATGCTGTAGGTAATTCACCGTGCCCGATTCGACTGTGCATCACCGTTGCCGTGAATATGCTCCAGCTGTGAATTCTTCCGGTGACTATGAATCGGCTGTGAATTCGCGACGATGATTCATCCGCTCGGTAATTTCGACGAGCATTCATGTATGCCATCGTGTTGCCCGCCGCCCGGCGTCATCGCCCGGCCGCGGGATGCCTTTCGGCCCTTATGGGCGACGGGCTCGCGTTGGGATGATGAACGCGTCGGCGGTCGCCGCATGTTTTCCGTTCGGCCGAAGTTGCGTGGTCGGTGCAGCTCAGCGCGGCGATTCGGTTAGCCTCATGGTGATATCCGGGCAACGAAGTGGCTGTCGGGTCTCCACACTCTGCGGCCGGTGTCGTGGGAACCCAGGAAGGGACCAGTGGACGAACGAGTACGGGGGCGGCTGCGTACGGCGGTAGCCGCGATCCGACGTTCACGCCGACACCACGACTGGGCACGCCAAGTGTGTGCGGCCTGTCGGGATGCCGTACCGGGCATCGATTCGGCGGCATTGGTGCTGTACGACGCGAACAGGTCCATGGACCTGCTGGGGGTGAGTGACGCGTTCGCCGAACTGATCGAGGACACTCAGGTCGTCGTGGGTGAAGGACCCGGGTGGACGGCATTCAGCACCGGCGCCACCGCAATGGTCGAGGACCTCGAAGCGGAGGGCGAACGGTGGCCGGTGTTCGTGCCCGAAGCCGCTCGTCTCGGGATCGGCGCGATGTTCGTGTTTCCGCTCCAGGTCGGTGGCATCCGGCTCGGTGTGCTGGATCTTTACCGCCGTCGACCGGGCGCCCTGTCGACCAGATCGACGACCGATGCGGCGCTGCTCGCGGCGTTGATCAGTTACGCCCTCATCGAAGAAGCCGCCGCCGTGAACGACGGCGCCGTCACCGGGCTCGACATTCCCCCGCTCGCGACAACTCGTCGAGATATCAACGTCGCGACGGGAATGATCGCCGCACAGATGGGTATCGCGATCGATGAGGCCTTCGTGCGTCTGCGAGCATTCGCTTTCGCCGCCGAACGGCCACTCCTGGACGTCGCGCGAGACGTCCTCGAACGGCGCGTAAACCTGGATGGGGCTGCCGAGTGAACGACGACAACACCGATTCGACGCGGAATCGTAAGCTTGCTGGTGTGGCGGAAGAACGGGGTGCACAGGAGCAGTTGGTGGAACCGCTCTCGAAGATCACCGCGAACCTCGTTCGCGACGCCGATCTGGCGAGCGCACTGCGACTGGTCGATCGGATATGCACCCAGACACTGCATACCGCCACCTCGGCGGTCATGATCATGGATCCGCGTGGCGGGATGCAGGTGCTGTCCACCGCGGACGATCGGTCGCGGGTGGTTCGTCTGCTCGAGGACCACGCTCAGCGCGGCCCCTGGAACGACAGCGTTGCCACCATGGACGTCGTCGGTTCGGGGAGCGGCGGCGACAACGGTCAGTGGCCCGCCCTGACCCGAGATGCCATCGCGATCGGCTATCGCGCGTGCTACGCGGCGCCGATGGTGCTGGGCGACAGTCCGGTCGGTAGTTTGGCCCTGTTCTATCGCGAGCATCGCACCCTCGACGCCGACCACCGCGCACTCGTGCGAACTCTCGCCGATCTGACAACTCTGTCGCTGTGCCAGGAGAGCGACGAGACCCGGCAGGAATTGCTGGCCCGGCGCACGCTCGCCATCCTGGATGATCGGGTCCGTTACGAGCACGCTCTCGGACTGACATCCGGGCGGTTGAATGTCGATGCCGACCGTGCCGGGGCCATCCTGGACGGCCACGCCCGCGCGCAGGGTCTGCCGATCTCGGTCCTGTCCCGGCACATCACCAACGGCACGTTCGACTGGACCGAACTCGACCCGTCCATGTGAGGTGACCTCCCGCGCCCCGGGCCGATGGCATAGCCGCGGGCGGGGGACGAATGTCGATCGCCCGTCCGACACCGCACGGAATCCGCGTGTGGCTCGAAAGCGTTGTGGCCGAGGAAATTTCGCTGCCCGAGGTCGGCTCGAGTGCTTGCTGGTCGTGCGGTCGCGGGTCGTGACGTCGTGCGTGGCCGGACCGCGCGGTCTCGCCTGTCGGCTTCTCGAACGACCGAATTGCCGAAGCGTCCCGGACGGAGCCCGGTTTGCCGGACACGGGGCTGGTGTGCCCGGTGCGCCGGGTCTTTCGGCCCTGTGGGCGCGAGCCTGTCGGGGGTGACGCTGGGAACAGGTACATCGTCCGGTGATCGATCGGGGTATCGGTGATGAGCATTCGATTCGAGGATGACACGCGCCACCTCGCGACGGCGCCGGTCGTGGTCGGTGTCGACGGCTCCGAGGCCGCCGACGCTGCCGTGACCTGGGCCGCGGAGACAGCGGCGCAGCGCGGGCGAGAGTTGCGTATCGTGCACGGGCTGGATCTGGCGGAGATGCGGCGGATATTCGAGCCGTACGACGTCCTGGAACCGTCGGTATTCGACACCCTGCGGGCCCGCGGCGCGGAACTGGTGACGCGCTGCGCGCAGCGTGCGCTGGACACCGCGCCGGGGTTGCGGGTGCGGACCGAGGTGTCCAAGTCGGATCCGGTGCGGATGCTGCTCGGGTACGGCGGGATGGCCTATCTGGTGGTGATCGGCGCGTCCGGGGCGACCGGATTGGCCGCGCACGCGGGTTCGACGATGCTGGCCGCGACCTCGCACGCCGAGGGCATCACGGTGGTCGTGCGCGGTGACCCCGAAGCCGGTGGGCACGTCCGCCGGGAAGGACCGGTCGTGGTCGGCCTGGACTGTGGCCCGGCGGGGGAGCGCGCGCTGGCGGTCGCGTTCGAGGAGGCCGCCGAGCGAAGGTCCGAGCTGGTGGCGGTGCACGTCTGGGACGAGATGAATTTCGGTCGGTACGCCGGTGAGTCCTACTCGCTGTATCCGCCGCCGAACGTCGAAATACGTGAGGAGGCGCTGGTCGCCGAACGGCTGGCCGGTTGGCGGGAGAAATATCCCGACGTCCTGGTGAACAGCCGGGTCTATCCCACCGATGCGGCGGCGACCCTGCTGGCCTGGTCGCGGTCCGCGCGGTTGGTGGTGTCCGGCAGCCGAGGGCGCGGCCGGCTCGCGAGTCTGCTGCTGGGCTCGACATCGAATGCGCTGGTGCAGCATGCCCGGTGCCCGGTGATGGTCGCGCACCCCGATGATCGGGATCGCTCATGACCGCGGCGCCGACCTCCGCGACAGCCGGAACCACCGGGTCGGTCGCGGATCTGGATGCCTGGTGGCGGGCGGCGAACTACCTCGCGGCCGGGCAGATCTATCTGCTGGACAACCCGTTGCTCACCGAACCGCTTCTGCCGCAACACATCAAGCCACGGCTGATCGGGCACTGGGGCAGCGTGCCCGGCATCACGCTGACCTACGCGCACCTCAATCGGGTGATCATGCACCGTCGTCGTCGGATGTTGTTCGTCTGCGGTCCGGGACACGGTGCGGCGGGCCTGAATGCGGCCGCGTGGCTGGAGGGCAGCTACAGCGAACGTCATCCGGAGGTCACCGAGGATGCGGCCGGTATGCGGGAGTTGTTCCGGCAGTTCGCATTTCCCGGCGGAGTACCCGGATGCGCCTCGCCGCACCTGCCGGGCTCGATCCACGAGGGCGGCGAGCTGGGCTACTCACTGGCGCACGCGACCGGCGCGGTGCTGGACGATCCGGATCTGGTGGCCGCCTGCGTGATCGGCGACGGGGAGGCCGAGACCGGCACCTTGGCGACGAGCTGGAATGCACCGTTGTTCCTGCGGCAGGTCCACGACGGCGTCGTGCTGCCGATCCTGCATCTGAACGGGTACAAGGCGGCCGGTCCCGCACTCCTGGCGCGGGTCCCGCGGCGGGATCTGGACGGGGTGCTGAGCGGATACGGCTGGGATCCGATCCATGTCGAGGGCGACGATCCGCGCTCGGTCCACCTGCGGTACCGGTCGGTGCTGGACGAGGTCTTCGATCGGCTGGACGAGATCCGGGAACATGCCAGGCTGCACATCGGGGCGCGCAATGCCCGACCGCCGCTGATCGTGCTGTCCACGCCGAAAGGCTGGACCGGTCCGGTGACCGTCGACGAACTTCCGGTGGAAGGTACGGCCCGGGCGCACGAGGTGCCCTTGCCGGGGGTGCGAGACAATGCCGAACATCTTGCGCTGCTGGAGGATTGGTTGCGCTCCTACCGGCCGCAGGAGTTGTTCGAGCCGGATGGCGCACCCGCGCAACAGATTCGGCAGTTGCACCCCGAGGGTGATTTCCGGATGAGTGCCGCTCCCGTCGCGCACGGCCGCACACAGCGGGATCTGCGGCTACCGGCCGTGCACGAGCACGCGGTCCGGGTGCGCGCACCGGGCAGCCCGGCCGAGCACGGCTCCCGGGCGCTCGGCGAATACCTTCGGGACGCGCTGGTGGCCAATCCATATGAGCTGCTGTACTTTTCGCCGGACGAACAGCCGTCCGAGCGGCTCGAGGCCATCCTCGAGGTCACCGGCCGCCGTTGGCGGGCGGGGACCCGCGACAGCGAGGACCGGCTGGAGACGAACGGCCGCGTATTCGACGTGCTGTCCCAGCAGTTGTGCCAGGGCTGGCTCGAGGGATATCTGCGCACCGGACGACACGGGGTGCTCTCGACCTCCGAGGCCTTCGCCCACGTGGTCGATTCCATGGTCGTCCAGCACGCGAAGTGGTTGCATCAGTCCGCGCAATTCCCTTGGCGTGAACCGATTCCGAGCCTGAACTACCTGTTGACCCCGCATGTGTGGCAGCAGGACCGCAACGGCCCCGCCCATCAGGATCCGGGTTTCATCGATCACGTGCTGAGCAAACGGCCCGAGGTCTGCCGGGTCTACCTGCCGCCGGATACGAACTGTCTGCTGCACGTTCTCCAGCACTGCCTGCGCAGCCGCGGCCGGGTCAATGTCGTCGTCGGCGGCAGTGGCCGGTCCGCCTTGCAGTACCTCGATGCCGACCAGGCCGGACGCCACTGCGCCGAGGGGCTCGGCGTGTGGAGCTGGGCGAGTTCGGACCTGCACGGCAGCCCCGACGTGGTGCTCGCCTGCGCCGGTGATGTGCCGACCCGCGAGACCCTGGCCGCCGCGGCGCTGCTGCGGGAGCTGACCCCGGCCCTGGGGGTGCGCGTGGTCAACGTGGTGGATCCGACCAGGTTGTTCCCGCCCGATCGCCACCCGCACGGCATATCCGATACCGCCTACACCGAGATCTTCCCGCAGTACCGGCCGGTGATCTTCGCGTATCACGGCTATCCGTGGCTGATCCATCAGCTCACCTACCGGCGTCCGGGACACGACGACCTGCACGTGTTCGGTTTCCGCGACAACGGCGCCACGACCACGCCGTTCCAGATGTGCGCGATGAACGGGATCGATCGGTACCACCTGGCCTTGGCGGCGCTGGAACAGGTGCCCCGGGTCGCCGATCGGATCGGCCATCTGCGTGAGCAACTGCTCGAATGGTCTTCCCGCGCACACGATTACGCGCGCCGGTTCGGTACGGATCCGCCCGAGATCCGGGACTGGCAGTGGCCCTGCGGCGCGTCGGATGCCATGGCGCCGACATCGTGAGGAGAACATCATGAGTGGACCGGTCGTGCGGCCGCATCAGCCGAACCCGCCGATCCTGGCGGCGGTGGACGGCTCGGCGGTGTCGTATCAGGCTGCCGCCTGGGCCGCCGACGCCGCGGCTCTGCACGGCTGCGGGCTGCACCTGGTGACCTCGATCGCGCTGCCCGCGGAGTACGGGCCCGGAGCGCTGCTGACCGATGCGGACACCGACTGGATGCGGTCCGACGGAGAACGGATACTCACCGAGGCGGCCCGAGCCGCACGCACCGCCGCACCGGGCGAGGAGCCGCCGATCAGCACGGAGGTGAGCTGGTCGCGCATCATTCCGGATCTGCTCGAGCGATCCCGCACGGTGCGGATGCTGGTGCTGGGCAGCCACGGACTCGGCGCGCTGCGACGCGGACTGGTCGGCTCGGTCACCACCGCGGTGCTCCGGCACGCGCACTGCCCGGTCGGCGTCATCCACTACCGGCAGACGGTGGATCCGACGGTCGCGAGCCGACCGGTGCTGGTCGGTGTCGACGGGAGCGGTAACAGCAGGCCCGCGTTGGCGGTGGCCTTCGGGGAGGCGTCACTGCGCAAGGTCGGTCTCACCGCGGTGCATGCCTGGAGCGATATCCCGGTGACCCGCCCGATGTCGGCGGACTGGGAAACCGCGATGCGCGACAGCGAGGAGATGGTGCTGGCCGAGAGCATGGCCGGTTGGTCCGAACAGTATCCGGACGTGTCCGTTCGGCGGATCATGGTGCAGGACAGGCCCGTTCGGGCGTTACTGGAGCAGGCGGAGTCTGCGCAGTTGGTGGTCGTGGGCAGTCACGGGCGCGGCGGCTTCGCCGGAATGCTGCTGGGCGCCACCAGCAATGCGCTGGTTCACTCGGTCGGCTGCCCGATCCTGGTGGTCCGGGCGGAAGAGGGCTGAGGCTCAGCGCGAATCCGATTCCTCCGCACGGAGTTTCGTCGCCAGAACGGCGGCCTGGGTGCGGCGTTCCATGCCCAGTTTGGACAGCAGGCGCGACACGTAGTTCTTGACCGTCTTCTCGGCCAGGTACATGCGCTGGGCGATCTGCCGGTTGGTCAGTCCCTCGCCGAGCAGATCCAGCAGTGTGCGTTCCTTCTCGGTGAGATCCGCCAGCGGGCCGTCGGGGCGGGTGTTGCGGCGCAGCTTGTCCATCAGCGCGGCCGCGGCCCGGTTGTCCAGCAGTGAGCGCCCCGACCCGACCGTCTTGATCGCCGCCGCGAGCTCCATACCCTTGATGTCCTTCACGACGTAACCGCTGGCGCCGGCCAGGATCGCGTCCAGCATGGCCTGCTCGTCGGTGAACGAGGTCAGAATCAGGCAGTGCAGCCCATCGACTCTGGACAGCAGTTCCCGGCACAGTTCGATGCCGTTGCCGTCGGGCAACCGCATATCCAGTACGGCGACGTCCGGACGCAATGCCGGGATCCGGGCCAGCGCGTGGGTCACATCGCCCGCCTCGCCGACGATGCTGAGTTCGGGATCCTGCTCGAGCAGATCGATCAATCCTCGCCGCACGATCTCGTGATCGTCGACCAGGAACACCGTGGTCATTGTGGTGTCCCCAGCTCGAATATCTCGGCGAGCGGGCGTCGCGGGGTCGGCTGTTGCGGCTGGGTATCGGGTGCGGTGCCGATGCGGATGATCACCTGCGGCGACGCCGGGTGCGGCAGCAGCGCGGCGACGACCTGACGTCCCGCGGGCAGTTCGGTGATGTGCGTCAGCGGGCAGGTGGCCAGGTCGGCCGCCGTGCATTCGAGCAGCACCGCCGACAGCGCCTCGCCGGTGTGCAGCCACTGCGGCATCGAATCCTCGTACGAGCTGAGCACCACGAGCCTGGAGTGATCACGGATGTCGGCGCGCCGCTCGGAATGCGGGGCCCGCGGGAAGGAGCGCCCCACGTCGACGCGGGCGAACTCCGCATCGGAGGTCAGCGAGGTCGTCGGCACGCCCTCCGACGGCCCGGAATGTCCTGACCACCAACGTAATTCCTGTTGATAGAACATGTCGTACCTGCGGGCCGCCGCGGACTGCTCCGATACCTCCGCGAGGCGGGGGCGGATCTCGTCGTCGAGCACATCGAAGCTGAGCTCGTGCGGTGTGACCAGGCGGGTCAGCGCCGGAAGCAGATCGGTCCACCCTGCGGGAGGCAGCATGGGCAGCCGGTCGGTGTGCCGGTGCTCGATCGCTGCCGCGCGTCGCGCGATACCGGTGGGTGGGTCGGCCCAGGGCCGGAAGTCGATGACGGCGAGATGATCGGGGCGATCCGGATCGGGCAGCCGGGTGGTGTCGGTGTGCCAGCCCAGCGCCGCGAACATCGTGCGCGCGTGATGCAGTGTGGTGCCGCAGCTGATGATCTGTTGCCGGCCGTGCGGGTCGGCGGCGGGGAGTCGGCGATCGGGATCCGAGCGCAGATGCAAGCGGGCGCCGTCGAAGATCCAGTGCCACGGCTGGGAGTTGTGCAGCGACGGAGCACGGGCGGCCCGGCTTACGACGATCTCGATCGTGCGGACATCGGGTGTGGTGGTGAGGTGATCGCTTGCAGTCATAAGGCAAGCCTCCGCGCTGGCGGCAGCCGCTGATACGGCCTTTCGGGCCAGGTGGCGGGCCGATGGTCCTCTCTCGATCGTCAGCTCATCGCACCGTCCCGGACAGTCGCAGAGTGCCGAGTGCGTCGGCGAGCAGGTCGTGGAGTTCTCGGGCGATCTCCGCGAGGGCGGTGCCCGTGAAGGCGGCCGGCAGGGCGGTGGGATCGCGGGCTTCGACCAGCGTGCGGACGCCGTCCGCCCGCACCACCACCAGTACCGAGGACAACCAGGCTGCCTCCGGATCGGTGCCCAGCACCCGTGCGGTGAGCGGTGGATGGCAGGCATGCACGACCAGATGGTCCTCGATGTGTTTGCCGAGCCGACTGCGCAGCAGCGCCTGCAGATCGGTCTCCGCGACGACCTCGAAACCCAGCCGTGCCAGTGCCTGCCGGGTGAATTCGACCGCTTCGTCGAACGGCCTGTCCATGTGTATGGCGATGACCGGTGACCTGGTCACCGGGATCCGGATTTCGGTGACCAGCCGCCGCGGGTCGTTCGTCTCTTCGGGACCGATCAGATACACCTCGGTGGGGGGACCGGCCGGTCGATATCCGCACTCGCGTATCCATTCGTCCAGCACCCGATACGCCGTGTCCAGGCGATCGTATCCGCCACGGTGACAGGTGCGCGCCACCAAGGTGCCAGGCTCCGCGACGACCTCGGCGGGAGACCACGGGCCCAGACTCGTGCCCAGATCCACCGGCACCCCGAAGGCGACCTCGATGCTCCCGTCGGAGTCCGGGTCCTCGCGATAGGTGATCGTCGGGGCCCCGCAGGCGGTCAGGCCGATGCGATCCTTGGTCGCGGTCAACTCGCGCATCCCGGCCGCGATATCCGCGCCGAGCTGGTCCGGGCGCAGTTCCCAGGACAGGCGCAACATGGTCTGCGGGGTCGACTCGCACACGTTCACTCGATATTCCATGGCCGCCTCCGGGGCTGGTCCGCTCACCGGCTGTGACGGCGGAGCCGTGACCGATGTCCGCACAATGGTCAGTCAACGCGCAACCGCGTGCGCAGGACAGGGCTTTTCGTCTGTTGTGCAGTGCCCTTGGTCCATCTGTCGCCGACCTCAGCGCAGTGGCGCGGTCCACCGGATGCGGGTGCCGGGCCCCAGCACGCCGGGATGCTCCGCCGGGCTGATGTCGAACGAGCCGCCGCACTGCTTCGCGCGGTTTGCCAGATTGGCCAGACCGCTGGGAGTCCGGTCGGGCGATATGCCCCGGCCGTCGTCCTCCACGATGATGCTCAGGTCCTCGCCCATGTGGATCTCGACCGTGAGGTGGTCGGCGCCGGAGTGGTGCACGGTGTTGCTGATCGCCTCGCGGATCACCGACTCGGCGTGATCGGCCAGTTCGCTGCCCAGGGTCGACAGCGAGCCGGTGACGCGCACGGAGGTCGTGATCGGTACATCCGCCGTGTACTGTCGGATCATCTCATCCACACGCCGCCGCAACTGGCCGAATACGGGATCGTTGCTGTGCAGATCGAAAATGGTCGTGCGGATATCCTGAACCACCTGTTGCATCTCCTCGACTGCCTCGTTGATCCGTTGCCGCACTTCGGGATTGTTGCTGCGCGGCACCGTGCCCTGGAGCAGCAGGCCGACGGCGAAGAGTCGCTGGATGACCTGATCGTGCAGATCTCGGGCGATGCGATCACGGTCGCTGAGCACGCTCAGTTCCTCCACCCGCTCTCGGGTGGCGGCCATCTGCATCGCCGCTGCTGCCTGAACGGCGAAACCCGCCGCCAGGTCGATGATCTCGTCGGTGTACGCCGCCGCTCCTTTCGGGCGTGTGGTGATCAGCACCCCGAGTGCGGCGTCACCGGTGTGTAGCGGAACCAGGAGCACCGGTCCGTCGCCGAGCAGGGCATCGCCCGAACCGGTCGCGAGCTGCTGTGCGGTTCTGGTGCGGAAGACGTGGCCGATATCGGTATCGGGGGTCGGCACCCTGGACGGGACCGGCGCGACGGGAGTGAGTCCGGTGATGTCGAGGTGGGTGATCCGGTCGGCAGGTGCCTCCGGGTCGGGGCTGACAGCCAGTATCGCCCGCTCCGAGGAGGTCAGCTGTCGCGCATGCTCGACCAGATGACCCAGCACCTCGTGGTAGCCGGCGCCGGCGAGGAATTCGGCGGTCAGGTCGCGGGTCGCCGAAATCCAGGCGTGTCTCCTGCGGGCCGACTCATAGAGATGGGCGTTGCTGATGGCGACACCAGCCGAGGCCGCCAGCGCCTGCATCACGATCTCGTCGTCTTCGGTGAAGGGCTGGGCGTTGAGCTTCTCGGTGAGGTACAGATTGCCGAACACCTCGTCGCGGATGCGAATCGGCACGCCGAGGAAGCTGTTCATCGGCGGATGGTTCGGCGGGAAGCCGACCGACGACGGGTGATCCGAGATGCAGTCCAGCCGAATCGGTTTCGGCTCATCGATCAGAACGCCGAGCACACCGCGTCCCTGCGGAAGATCGCCGATCAGGGCGCGTTGGGCGTCGTCGATGCCCTGATAGATGAACTGGGTCAGCTCATGTCCCTGCCCGCGCACGCCGAGCGCGCCGTAGCGGGCGCCGACCAGGGTTCTCGCGGTATCCACGACGGTGTGCAGCGTCTCGTCCAGATCGAGTCCGGAGGTGACCGTCAGCATGGCCTCGACGAGGCCGTCTATCCGCTCGCGGGCATTACTGATCTGCTCGATGCGGTCTTTGACCTCGTCGAGTAGTTCCCGCAACCGTAGCTGCGAGAGTGTGTCGCGCACGAAGTAGGCATCCGAGGACTGTGGCATGCCGCCCCTTCTGCTGGCGATTCTGTGGTCTCGGGCGGAATAGATGATCTCGGAGAACACACACAGTCTAGCCAACAAGGCCGACCGCGACAGTCGGCATGTGAGCGGATGCTTGCGGCTGCCCCGCAGGTGGCCGATGCCGTTGCGGGGCAGGGAAGATCACCCGGTGATGTGCAGAATTTGGCCCAGCGCCAGGCGTGGCGTGCGGGGCTCCCGGTCGCTGTCGGGGGCCGCTCTGCCGACGCGGATCAGGGCCTGCGGCAGCGCCGTGTCACCGATGAGATCTCGGACGATATCGCGGCTGCGCGGATATTCGGTCAAATGGGTGAGCACGCACGTGGCGTAACCGGCGACGGTGCATTCGAGCAGGACCGTCGAGAGCACCTCACCGCCCCGCAACAGATCCGCCCGCCGGTCGGAATCGGTCGAGAGCACGAGCACGGTCGCCGCATCGGGCAGCGCGGTTCGACGCGGACGGTGTTCGGTGAGCGGAAAGGTGCGGCCCAGCGGCACGCGGGCGCGCTCGTCCGCCGACAACAGCGCTGACTCGGGAATTCCGGCGTCCGGGTCGGCGATTCCGGTCCACCACATGAGTTCGGACTGGTACTCCGCGTCCCGGTAACGCACCGCGGCGGTGAGGCTGCTGGCGTGCGCCAGCACGGCGCGACCGGCTTCGGGGACCACATCCAGCACCGCGTCGGCCGGATCGAAGGTCGATCGCAGGACCTTTTCGAAGTCCGCCCAGCCGGTCGGCGGCCGCATCGGCAGGCGGTCGGTGTATCGCTCGCGAATGGCCTCGGCCCGATCGCGTTCGTCGTCGGTGACCGAGGGGTGCCGGGCGAATCGGACCGTGGCGGCATGGGTGCGGCGATTCGGATCCGGACAGTACGCGACGGTCGTGCGCCAGCCCGCCGCGGTCAGGGCGGTACGGAGATGGCCGAGGGTGATACCGCAGCTCAGGAGCATCTGGCGGCCGGTCGGATCGGTGGTGGGCAGCATCCTTTCGGGTACGGCGTACAGGTCCAGATGGTCGCCGCCGAACACCCAGCGCCACGGCTGCGAATTGTGCAGCGACGGGGCCTGCCCGGCGGAACGAACCACCTTCGCGACGACGTCGGCGGCGAGCACGGTCATGGATTCACGCTATTGCCGCGCCGGGTCGTGCGGGAGGGGTCTTAGGGCCTCGAGTGGCAGGGCCGCCGATACCTTCCCATTCACCGCCGCTCCGGTGACATTCGGCCGTGCCGGATGGCGCCTGCGCAGGCAATGCTGAGACTGGAGCCTTAGTACAGCAGAGGACATATGTCATGTGGAGCATCCACCCGACCGGGACACCCTCCGCACCACGCTTGCACCGCATCACCTGGCCGTGGGGCCGGAACCCGCTGCTGCGGTCCTCGGATCGGCTACAGGCTGTCCTCCGGATACTCGCGGCACTCGTGATTCTCGGGGCGGTGCCGGTGTCCTGCTCGTTCGGCACAGCTCTGTACACGCAGGGGGTCGCGCAGATCAAGGCCGGCAATGCCGCGCAAACCGCGGTGACCGGGACGCTCGAGGCGGATCCGGCGGATGCGGTCAGCAGTACCGCGGCGCGCGGCTCCGGGGTCGTGGTCGACGAGGACTGGCATGCGCCGGTCGTGTGGATCCGTGACGGGAAGCAGGATTCGGCGACGGTCACGGTGCCGGCCACGGCGCGGCGCGGCGGCCAGGTGCAGGTGTGGCTCGGGTCGGACGGCAGGCCGTCCGCCGGTCCACTGCCCACCAGCGCGGCCGCCTTCCGCGGCATCGGCTCCGGGGTCGCCCTGCTGGCCGTGGTCGTCACGGCCGTCGTGTTCGCGACGTGGGGCGTCGACCGGCTGCTGGATTGGCGGCGCAGCGTCCGGTGGGAAGCCGAGTGGCGGTTGGTCGATCGGAACGGGACGGTCATGCCGTGAGCGCCGAGAGTTCTCGAAAACCATTGTGGCATAAGCAAACAGGAGGAAAACCATGTACGCTCGCGATATCCTGAGCCGTCCCGTGGTGACGGTGCGACCGCAGACCCCGCTGCGGGAGGCGACCGCCCTGCTGGCCGAGCACGGTTTCGCGGCGCTTCCGGTGGTCGACGACGGTGAGCACGTGGTGGGCATGCTCTCGGAATCCGATGCTCTCGCCGCGGAGAGTGCGCGCACCGGAACGAATGTCGAGGCGGTGATGACCAGTCCGGCCATGGTGGTCGAACCCGGTACCCTCACCGGCGTGATCGCCGCGCGGATGCTGGCGTTGCATCTGCGGTCCATGCCGGTGGTGGAGGCTGGCGTGCTCGTGGGCATCGTGGCTCGACGAGATCTGTTGCGCGCCTTGATCTGTGACGATGCCTCGATCGAATCGAAAGTTCGCGCCCGCCTGGACAATTACACCGGCAGCCGCAGGCAGTGGACCATCGCCGTCGCCGACGGCCGGGTGAGTATTCGCGGTCGATTCGCCGACGCCGACGAGCAGCGCACCGTCTCCGCGCTGGCGATGACCGTGGAAGGTGTCGAAGACGCGCACACCGTTCCGGAGTCGCCGCCCGCGCCGGGACAGGCGAAGGCGCCGCCGCTGTCGGAATGGTTGCAGCGCAAGGCCGATGAAACCATCGGCTGAAAGACTCACGGATGCACGACCATGACCGGACACCGTGCGTGCTGGACGAGGGAATTGGCCGTGGAGCCGAACAGCAGGCCGGCGAAGCCGCCGCGACCCCGGCTACCGACGACCACCAGCTGTGCGGATTGTGACCACGTCTGCAGATGGACCGTGGGTGCGAACGCATAGGACGCCCGCATCACCGGGACGTCCGGGAATTTCTCCTGCCATCCCGCGACGCGCTCGGCCAGCACGGCGTTCTCGGCCTCGCCCGGGTTGCCGTCCGGCAGCCGGACCGTGTCGTACCCCGCGTAATGGCCGAAGTTCTGGTCGTTCCACACGTGCACGGCGACCAGGTCGGTGCCGCGCTGGGCGGCCTCGGCGAAGGCCGCCGCCACTGCCGCGTCGCTGAGCGGCCCACCGTCGACGCCGACCACGACCGGCCCGGAGTAGTGCACGATGTCACCGGCGTCGGGGTCGGTGCGGACCACGATGACGGCCCCGTGGGCATGGGCGACGACCGCGAGCAGTGTCGAACCCAGGTGGCCGAGCGTCCCGGTCGACCCGGTCGCGCCGAGCACCACCGCGAAGGCGGCGTCGCTGCGGTCGATGAGCACGGTGGACGCGCTGTCCGCCACCAATTCGGTGGTGATCGGCAGGTCGGGGGCCAGCAGCCGGGCCAGTTGGGCGGCGCGGGCGACGACGGATTCGCCGTTGGCGCGGGCTTCGTCGAGCACCCACGGGCTGCTCACCGCATAGGCGCCGACGGTCGTCACGCCCGCGGTGTTCATGCCGTGCGCGATGTGCAGCCCGCGTCCGTGAATACCGGCGTAGTGCACCGCCCACCGCAGCGCGGTGTCCGAACCGGAGGATTCGTCGATGCCGACGACCACCTTCGCCGAGACCAGCTGATGAATGTCGTCGTCGAGCCGGGCCGTCCTGTGTTTGCCGGGTATGCCTGTCATCGCGGCCTCCTGAGTCCCGTCGACGAGGGTGTGCCTTGATTACCCATCGTCGTTTCGGCCGCTCCGGCGCGGCACGGCCGAAGGTCACCGGATGTGCGGTCCTCGGGCATCCTGCGACCGGGTGGCGGCGCGGGGATGCGCCGAGCGAGAATCGTTGAGGATCAACCGGATTCAGCGATGCGGGTGCCGTTGCCGAATCCGTTGCCGTTGCCGATTCCGTTGCCGTTACCGATTCCGTCCAGCCGCACCCCACTGATGATGGACGGCTCGATCTCCACCACCACGTCCATCATCCGGTCGACCCAGGACACGAGCAGATCCTCGTACCGGGCGATCCGGTCCGGTTCGCTGACGGTGCGCGCGATACCGGTCACCACGACCGACCAGCCGATATGCCGGATCGGGTCGATATCGTCGGCCTCGTACGCGACGACCACCTTCTGATCCGCTCGCACGGCCGCGGTGAGCCGGGAGGTGATCCGGGATCGGACGATGATCATGCCGTCCTCGACCAGGTGGTTGACCGGCCGGATCGCGGGCAGCGCATCTCTGGTGAAGACCACCCGTCCGTAGGACGTGGTGGCGAGCAGTTGCATGGCCTCCGAATCGCTGATGGGCATCGGGCGGTGTGGGCGGCGGTCACCATCTATCCCGGACGTCACCATGGCGCACCGTCTCTTTCCTCTACCTCGTCGTACTCGACTTCTTCGCCGGTACGCGGTGCCCTTCACAGAGAGCCGCGCACCGGAACCACGGGCCGACGCACGAAACCGGGGTCATCGGGGGGTGAATACCCCGAATCGGTAGCGGATGAACCTGATGTTCGCAGGTCGGCCCCACCGGTTTTCCCGCAGGTGTTTTCATGGTGCGACGCGTCGGGCGTGCGGGGCAGGTCCGGTGGTCGCTTGTCGAAGGGGCGTTGGTCCTTTGGTTCGGTGGCTCCGGACCGTGCCGACGGCCGCGGTCCGATCTTCCGAAGCTGTACTGGCGCAGTGTCTTTGGTTACGTTTGCAGCGGAAGTCCCAGCGTCGAACGGTCGCACGCGGCGACGAGGTCCGTGGCGGTGACGATCCCGGTCGGGTGACCGGATTCGTCGACCACGACGAGCGCATCCAGTCCGGGGCGCGGCAGCACCCGGGTCGCGGCGTCGGCGAGTAGTTCGTCCTCGTGCACCACGGCGGCGGGTGGCAGCCGCCGGGCCAGCGCGGACAGCTCGGTTGTCGTGCGCGCTGCGGGGGAGATGCGAGACAGATCGGACCAGGCCAGCAGCGCGACCGGGTGGCCCGCCGGGTCGATCAGCGGGAAGACGCGGTGTCCGCTGTCGGCGGCGTGCGAGCGCAGCACGTCCGCGACCGGCCAGCGGATCGGCAGCGCCAGCGGCGGGCTCGTCATGACATCACGAATCATGATGTCGCCCAGCCGATGTCGAAGTCCGGCGACGGACATCTCGGCATTGGCCGAGGTGCGCAGGAACCAGCCGAGCAGGATCAACCACAGCCCGGCCGGATGCCGGGCCACGATCACCTCGACCGCTCCCGCCGCGATCACGAGGGCCCCGAGTACCCGGCCACAGCGCGCGGCCGTGGTCGCCGCACGCAGTCGGTCGCCGGTCCGGGCCCAGATCAGGGCCTGGACCACCCGCCCACCGTCCAGCGGCGCACCCGGCAGCAGATTGAACACCGCCAAAGCGATGTTCATGACCGCGAGCCAGCCGAACGCCTCGGCCAGAATGCCGGACGGGGCCACGGGTGCGGTCACCACCGCGGCGGCATACCAGAGCAGCCCGATCAACATGCTCGTCGCGGGCCCGGCCAGTGCCACTCGCAGCTCGGTGCGCGCGTCGCCGGGCTCGTCGGCGAACTCCGACACTCCGCCCAGGAGCCACAGCACGATCCGGTCGACATGGACGCCGCGTCGCCGGGCCGCGACCGAATGGGCCAGCTCGTGCGCGACGAGGCAGGCCAGCAGCACGACCGCGCCGGCCACGGACACGGCCCAGCTCGTCACCGGACTGCCCCGGTGCGGGAGTTCGGTGCGCAGAATTCCTGCGAACAACGCCGCGGTGATCAGCAGCGACCAGTGCACGCCGATCCGGATGCCCGCGATGCGGCCGACGGGGATGGTTCCGTGCAACATGGGTCAGCGCTCCGGGGGGCGGAATCGGTGAACGCGGATGGGGACGATTCGGCATGCGGTCGTGTCCATGGACACAGCCTGTGCGAACGCGCGTGCGAAAGGCAGGGCCGGCCAGCCTCTGCACCGAGGACCAATGTCCCCGTTGTCCGAATCCGTCGCGGTGTCGGCCTCGTGATCGCCGCATCGATTGTCGACCTGTGGCCCTGGCCGGGAGCTCCCGCGCGGATCAGGCTGGACTGGTGCACGAGCAGGATTCGGCGGGCCCGCTGATCGACTCCCGTGTTTACGACGCGGTGATCTTCGATATGGACGGAGTCGTCACCGACAGCGCATCGATGCACGAGGCGGCCTGGCGCGAGCTGTTCGACGCGTTCCTGGGCAGCCGCCCGGTACTGCCGGGAGAGAACCGGTCACCGTTCATCGAGAGCGACTACGAGCGTTTCGTGGACGGCAAGCCGCGCTCCGACGGGGTCGTGGACTTTCTCGCGGCGCGGGGGGTGGTTCTGTCGCGCGGGGATCCGTCGGATCCGCCGGGCGCCGCGACCGTCTGTGGTCTCGGCAAGCGGAAGGACCAGCTGTTCCTCGCGCGTATCGACAGAAACGGTGTGCCCGCGTTCGATTCCACGGTCGCGCTGGTCCGATGCCTGCGCGATGCCGGGATCGCGACCGCGGTGTTCACCGCCAGCCGCAACTGCGCCGAGGTGCTGGCCGCGGCGGGTCTGGCGGAGCTGTTTCCCGTTCGGATCGATGGCGTGGTCGCCGACGAACTCGGGTTGCGCGGCAAACCGGATCCGGCGGTCCTGCTCGCGGCCGCCGATCGGTTGCACGCGCGACCGGAACGGACCGTGGTCGTCGAGGATGCCGAGGCGGGTGTGACGGCGGGGCGCCGCGGCGGTTTCGGTCTGGTCATCGGCGTGGATCGGATCGGACGTGCCGACCGCCTGCGCGCGTGCGGCGCCGACGAGATCGTGACCGACCTGGCGCAGGTGCGGCTGCGGAGCGGATTCCCCCGGATGTCGGAAATCCCTGACGCACTGGAGTTCTGGCCGCGGATCGCGGATCAGCTGCAGACCGGGAAGCCGGTCGTACTGCTGGATTTCGACGGCACGCTGTCCGATATCGTCCCCGACCCGGCGGCCGCGACGCTTCGCGCGGGGATGGCGGAGGTGCTCGCGAAACTGGCCGAACGATGCCCGATCGCCATCGTGAGCGGTCGGGAGCTGGACGATCTGCGCGCCCGCGTCGGCATTCCCGGCATCTGGTACGCGGGATGTCACGGCTTCGAACTCATGTCGCCGCAGGGACGTCGGCATCGGCATGCGGCGGGTGCTGCGGCCGAAGCCACCCTCGGCGGCGCTGCGGATCGGCTCGACCACGAGTTGCGGCGGATTCCCGGAGTCGTCGTCGAATACAAGCGCTTCGTGGTGGCCGTGCATCACCGCTCGGTCCCCGAGCAGCAGGTCGCGGATGTGCTGGCCGCCGTGCACCGCGTCGGCCACGAGGCGGGCCTGCGGGTGGTCGCCGGACGCAAGGTCACCGAACTGCGTCCACCGGTGGACTGGGACAAAGGCCGCGCGGTCGGCTGGATTCTGGAACACCTTGTCGCACCGGGCATTCCGGTCTACGCCGGGGACGACCTGACCGACGAGGACGCCTTCGACGCAATCGGTGCGGCCGGAATCACCGTGTGCGTCCGCGACGATGACGCCGGTGACCGGCGGACCGCGGCCGAATTCGGTGTCCAGGGCCCCGCCCGCGTGCGTGATCTGCTCGCCCGGCTCACCACTTTGCTGAGCGAGTCGAACACCTCCGCCGCGCCGGAGTCGTGGATTCTGGCCTTCGACGGGTACGACCCGTCGACGGAGAAGTTGCGCGAGGCGCTGTGCAGCGTCGGCAACGGGTACCTCGGCGTCCGCGGGGCCACGCCAGACTCCACGGCTGGCCCGCACCACTATCCCGGCACCTACGCCGCCGGGATCTACGACCGCGTGCGCGACACGATCGCCGGACAGGAGATCGATAACGAGAGCCTGGTGAATCTGCCGAACTGGCTGCCGGTCACCTGGCGCATCGACGACGGCCCCCGGTACGACCTCGATGCGGTCGAATTACTTTCCTACCGAACCGAATTCGATCTGCGGTACGCCGTCCTGACCCGGCGCCTGAGGTTCCGCGACGGTGCCGGACGGGTCACCTCGGTGTCGGAGCGCCGGTTCGCGGCCATGCACGCACCGCACCTGTGCGGTCTGCGGATCCGGATCACCGCCGAGAACTGGAGCGGCATCCTGACGATTCGTTCGGGTATCGACACGGCCGTGCAGAACGGGCTGGTCGATCGGTACCGGAACCTGTCCGGACGTCATCTCGACGCTGCCGAGGTGTTCCGGCCCGCACCCGATACCGTGCTGGCCCTCGTGCGGACGCGTCAGTCGGGCATCCCGATCGCCACCGGGACGCGAACCCGATTGCGCGCGAACGGGATCGACCTGCCGGTGGTGTGGCATCCGTGCGCGGAAGCGGGGCTGTCCGGAAGCGATGGCGACGTCGAGTTGAGCGCGGGGGAGTCGGTGACGGTGGACAAGATCGCCGCCCTCTACACCGGCCGCGATCACGCGATCTCCGCCCCCGGCGACCAGGCGCGACGCGCCCTCGAGACCGACGACGACCTCGACGCGCTGTTCGATAGCCACGCCCTGGCCTGGGAACATCTGTGGGCACGCTTGCGGATCGACCTGGACAGCAGCGCATCCGCGGCCCGCACGTTACGGCTGCACCTGCTGCATCTGGTGCAGACGGTGTCCCCGCACACCGCGTTCCTCGACGCCGGTGTCCCGGCGCGCGGCCTGAACGGGGAGGCGTATCGCGGCCACGTCTTCTGGGACGAGCTGTTCGTGCTGCCGGTGCTGAATCTGCGATTTCCGTCCGCGGCGAGGTCGCTGCTCGAATACCGGTATCACCGATTACCCGAGGCGCGTCGACTGGCCCGCGAAATAGGTTGTGCGGGCGCGCTTTTCCCGTGGCAGTCCGGCAGCGACGGCCGCGAGGAGAGTCAGCGCCTGCATCTGAATCCGCGCTCGGAACACTGGACCCCGGACCCCAGCCGACGCGCACACCATGCCGGAATCGCCGTGGCATACAACGTGTGGCAGTACTACGAACTCACCCGCGATCGGGAGTTCCTCGTCCGGATGGGCGCCGAACTGCTGGTCGAGATCGCGCGGTTCTGGGCCGCCACCGCGACCTACGATCATCGCGACGACCGATACCACATCCGCGGAGTGATCGGCCCGGACGAATTCCATTCCGGCTATCCCGACGCGCCGGAACCCGGCATCGACGACAACGCCTACACCAATGTCATGGCGGCGTGGGTGATTCGGCGCGCCCGCGATGCGCTGCACCGGATGCCCGCGCGCAACCGCGCCGAACTCCTGCGGTCGCTGCGCATCCCCCCGGAGGATCCCGAGCGGTGGCGCGCGGTCGCCGATCGGATGTGCGTCCCGTTCCACGACGGGGTGATCAGCCAGTTCGCCGGTTACGACCGGCTCCGCGAACTGGATTGGCCCGCCTATCGTGCGCGGTACGGCGATATCGGCCGCCTGGACCGAATCCTGGAGGCCGAAGGCGACGACGTGAACCGGTATCGCGCCGCGAAACAGGCCGACGTCCTCATGCTGTTCTATCTGCTCTCGGCCGATGAGCTACGAGATCTGCTGGGGCACATGGGGTATCGGCTCGCACCCGAGGCGATCCCGCGCACGGTCGACTACTATCTGGCGCGCACCTCACACGGCTCGACCCTGAGCGCCGTCGTACATTCCTGGGTCCTGGCCCGCGCCAACCGCGATCAGGCGATGACCTTCTTCGACATGGTGCTGAACTCCGATGTGCACGACATCCAGGGCGGCACCACGGCCGAAGGCATCCACCTGGCCGCCATGGCCGGAAGTATCGATCTGCTGCAACGCTGTTTCACCGGGCTGGAGATCCGGGGCGGTCGGCTGATCTTCAACCCGCGCTGGCCCCGGGCGCTCGGGCAACTGAGCTTTCCGATGAGCTGTCGCGGCCACCGGCTCACCGTGCGCATCGATACCGACGTCCTGGAAGTCGCTTCCGAGCCCGGCCCGGCCGCGGCCCTGACCATCGAATTCGACGGTCGGCGGCACCGGCTCGCCGCCGGAGCCACGGTGCGGTTGCCGCTCGACGGTCGCTGCGGCACGTCGGACGAACGGGCGGCGAAATGGCCCACTCGCCCGCGTTCCGGCTCGTCCGCGCCGATCACCGGCGTGAGGTGATGAATCCGTAGTACCCGTCGTAGCGGTGGTACAGGACGCAGCCGCGTGCGAGAGCGCGGTCGCGGTAGAACAGGAACGGCGATCCGCTCAACGCGAGTCGGTCCAGAGCCTCGTACCGGTCCAGCTCCGGAGCGGGAGCCTTGTCGACGGTGATCGGGAGATCGCCGGGGATGATGGAGGGCGGCCGCGGATCCAGCCGGGTGAGTCGATAGTCGCCCTTCGCGGTCTGGTACAGGAAGCTCTCGGTCCGCACACCCGATTCGTGGAACATCTCGAAGGGGTAGTCCATCAGAGCCATATCGATCGCGGCGTCCGCGGCGGTGCGTCGGTACAGATGAAAGGACTTGGTGCGCACCACGGTTCGCTGGCGAACCGGCCGCACGTAGAGCAGGGTCGAGGCCTGCGGCCGGCAGCGTTCCCAACCCAGTGCGCCGGAGCAGGCCAGGCTGCGCAGCCGTGAGCGCGTGCGTGCCTGCAATGCCTCCACCACGTCGGGTAGCGTCATGCCGGTCACCTGCACGCGGATCGCCCGCGAGGTCGCGATGTCCGCCTGCGCGACGAAGGGGTTGGCCACCGCCGAATCATGATGGTCGGACAGTCGCACGCGAATCGACGTTATCGGCGACGGCGCTCGATCGACCGCTCTGCGGATGCGTTGTCGCGCATGGTCGCCGAACATGAGTGGTACTCGATCACCGAGGCGAACATCGATGGCGGGTACGGCGAGGCGTTCATCGGCATCGGGTCCTGTCTCGAAGGGTTCACCACCGCCCGGCCCCTGATCGGACGGCAGGATCACTCCGGTACTCATCGTCACGCTCCTCATACACGGCCGAACTCCGGAACGACGCTGACCACACCGTCCGCGCGCCGAACACCGATCGGCATATTGATTTCCCTCGAGAGCTGCATCATTGTCGAGTTCGTGGGCAGGACCTCCGCACGTCGCTGGGCATGAGTCCGCGGAAGGTGGACCCCGTCACGGGCGTGGGCGTTCTCGCGGTCATGACGGTCCTCTCCGCTCCGCTCGGCGATAGGCGCACAGGGCCGCGGCGGTGGTGTTCTCCGGCGATGCGGTGGTGTCCAGAACGACCGCGTCGGGCCACGCCGCGTGATCCTCGGCCATCGCGTCCGAGATCGCCGGGGTCGCCTCGGAGGCGGATCCGGTGCGGGCGGCGATTCGTGCGTGGGCGATCGATTGCGGTGCACTGCAACATATCTCGATCAGATCGGCGGACGTCTCGGTCGCGATGCGGCTGGCGTGGCGGCGTTGTTCGCCATCGATCCAGCTGGCATCCAGGATGACCGAGCGTCCGGTCTCGAGCAGTGCCTGCGCTTCGGCGCGCATGACCGCGTAGACATGTTCCCGCGCGACGGGTGTGTAGGCACCCTGGTTGTATTCGCCGCTTCCGCCCGCCAGCACGCCGCGGGCGCGGGCATCGGCCCGAATGCGGTCGCTGGACACCAGGACCGCGCCGGTGGCGTCCGCCAGGCGGCGAGCGACCGTCGACTTTCCGGTGCCGGGCAGCCCGCCGATCAGCACGAGCCGGACCGCACCGGCGGCGAGATGCCGCAGCGCGATCTCCGCGTGCGCGACGGCCTTCGCCGCCGAATCGGTCGCGCCGCCCTGACACTGGCGCACGCACTCGACCTTCGCGCGCACGGTCGCCCGGTAGGCGATGTAGTGGTGACGCAGCGACTCCGGCGCGGGATCGTGGGTGAGCTCGAGATAGTCGTCGACGAACTTCGCGGCGAGCTCGGGGTGGCCGCGCAGCTCGAGATCCATCGCGAGAAAGCAGACGTCGTCGAGCCGGTCGACGTGGCGGAGTTCGTCGTCGAAGTCCAGGCAATCGATCACCCGCACACCGTCGTCGGTGACGAAGATGTCCTCGGCGCGCAGATCGCCGTGGCCGTCGACGATGCGACCGGCGGCTATTCGCTTGTCGAACAGCGCCTTGCGGCCGTCGAGATAGCGCATGGCCGAGTCGGCCAGACTCCGCACCACCGCGGGCTCGATCGGGGGACAGCGCAGTCCGGACAGCAGCCACCGCCAACGCCTGCGCACCGCGTCCACGGTTGCCGCGTTGTCGACGTCGACCCCCTGGGGAGCGCGGTCGTGCCAGGCGGCCACCTGCCGCACCAGGGTCGGCAGCGTATCGCGGATGACGTCCGGGTCGGCCAGACGGTCCGACAGGCGGGTGGCCTCCGGTAGCCGCCGCATCACCAGGACCGGCTCGCCCGCGCTGTCGGCGGGTTCGGTCAGCCGCGCGATGCCGAGATAGACGTCGGGGGCGAATCGACGGTTCAGCTCGAGCTCGCGAGCGCAGGCGACCTCGCGCGCGGAGCGGGTGGAAAAATCCAGGAAGTCGGTCAGAACCGGCTTCTTGATCTTGTACGCCTGATCCCCGAAGAGTACGACCACGGCCGAATGGGTTTCGGCGAGCGCGGCGAAGGCGACATTGGGTTCCATCGTCACCAGCTTCGCCGATCGTCGTCGTTTTCGTGATGGGCGAAAGTCACTTGACCGTGCATCATGTGGCCTCTGCATGGGCGATCGGTCGTGCCGATGTCGGTTGTGCCGGACTCGAGGACTTCGGTCACTGTGGTGTGCCGACGCGGTGCCCTAGGAGCGGGAGCTCCGGAACGGTGGAATCGACCAGGTAGGAACCGGTACCGCCACCTATCCGAGGAGTGATCATGAACCTGCTACCTGCCCGTCACCGTCCGGGTTCGCTGCTACCCGATCTCACCGATTGGTGGAATGCGTTCACCCCAGGTCTCGCGCCGGTGTTCGGCAACCACATGTTGCGGGTGGAGGAGTCCCTGACCGGCGACCACTATGTGGTCCGCGCCGAGATCCCCGGCATCGACCCGGCCAAGGACGTGGAGGTGTCCGTGCACGCCGGGCTGCTGACCATCAAGGCCGAGCGCACCGAGACCCACGAGGAGAAGGGACATTCGGAGTTCAACTACGGCGTGTTCGAACGCACCGTCTCCCTGCCCCAAGGCGCGAAGGACGAGGGCATCGAGGCGAGCTACGCCAAGGGCATCCTGACCGTCAGCGTTCCCGTGGGCGAATCGAAGGAGAAGGTCACCAGGGTCGACGTCAAGTCCGGCGAATAGCCGTGCGAGATCACGCGATGACCACCGAATCCAATTCGTACACAGCGGGATCGAGCGACCCCGTGGTGGTGGCGGTCGACGGCTCGGCCGCGTCGTACGAGGCTGTGGCCTGGGCAGCGGCCGAGGCATCGCTGCATCGCCGCCGACTGCACGTGGTCACCTCGACCGCCGTGCGCGCCGGTTTCGGCCCCGCACCCGTTGTCGCCGGTATCGATCTGGACGAGTTGCAGCGCGAGGGTGAACGTGTGGTCGTGAAGGCTCGTCGCGTCGCGAGCACCGTCGTTCCCGGAGACCTCGAGATCACCAGCGCGGTGGTGTCCGAGCCGGTGATTCCGTTCCTGCTCGAATCGTCCCGCCGGGCCTGGATGATGGCCGTCGGCAGCCACGGTCTGGGCGCCATCCGCCGGATGCTGCTGGGATCGGTCTCCTCGGCGGTGCTGCACCACGCGCACTGCCGAGTCGCCGTCGTCCACGAGAATTCGGCGACCGATCCGGTATTGCTCGAGTACCCGGTCCTGGTGGGCGTGGACGGCACCGCCAACAGCGAGCCCGCCCTCCACCTCGCCTTCGAGGAAGCGTCCCGAAGAAAAGTGGAATTGGTGGCGCTGCACGCCTGGAGCGACACGACGGGACCGTATGTCCCCCTTCCGGCATGGGAATCGGCCAAACAATCCGAGGACGCGGCGCTGGCGGAGAGCCTGGCCGGCTGGGGCGAACAGTATCCGGATGTCACCGTCCGCCGAATCCTGGTCCGGGACGCCCCCGCCCGAGCCCTGCTCACCGAGTCCGACTCCGCTCAACTGCTGGTCGCGGGCAGCCACGGCCGCGGCGGCTTCACCGGATTGCTGCTCGGTTCCACGAGCACCGCATTGGTGCAATCGGTGCGCTGTCCGGTGATCGTCGTTCGGGAGCGGGGAGCGATGTGATCGGCTCGTCGTAGGCCGCTCCGGTGTACTGGATGCGGTGACTGCGGCAGACTTCTCGTCGAAGACGTTGCGTCGTCGAGACGACCGGGCACGGTACGGGAGGTCAGTGGTGGAATGGTCGGATTTTCTGGCCCGGATCGTGGCGTGGCTTCGGGCCGGATATCCGCAGGGGGTGCCGGCGCAGGACTATGTGCCGTTGCTGGCGGTGCTGGGGCGGCGGTTGAGCGACGAGGAGATCGATCAGGTCGTGGACCAGTTGATCGTGCATGGGGCGCTGCCGGCCGAGCGGGTAGACGCCGGTGTGGCGATCACCCGGCACACCCAGGAGTTGCCCAGCGAATCGGATCTGGCGCGCGTGCGTGATCGGCTTCGGGCGGGCGGCTGGCCGGTGCGCGCGGACTGGCAGGTCGGTTCGTCCGGGGAAGCCGCCGAATCTGTTCTGCCGCTGCATGTTCCGGCCGACGCCGACCGGTCGGGCGGGGGCGAGTCGAATGTCCGGATCCGATATCGCGATCTGCAGCGGCTGGCCGAGTTGCTGCACGAGATGTGCCTGCGGGATCGCGCCGCGATCGCGACCGCGACGAACGCGCTCGTCGCGAGTGATCTGGAACAGTCGCAGGCCGCGATCGATCTCGGCGGTGGCGTCGAGGCCATGGCGCGGGACGTCGAAGCCGAAGCGATCCGGCTGCTGGCGTTGGATTCTCCCGCGACCGGGGAGCTACGGCAGGTGGTGACCGCGGCCCAGCTGACCGGCAACCTGCAGCGGATGGCGGTGCTCGCGACCCATATCGCCACCGCCGCGCGCCGTCGTCATCCCGAGCCCACGGTCCCGGAGCCGGTGCGGCCGTTGATCATTCGGATGGGCAGGGTGGCCGTGCAGATCGCTACCAGCGCGGCGACCGTGCTCGAATCCCCGACCCCCGAGACCGCGAGCACGCTCGAGGGGCAGGACGATCTCATGGACGACCTGCACGAAGAACTGCTGGCCACGGTCCTGGGCCCGGCGTGGGATCACGGGATCACCGCCGCGGTCGACATGACCCTGATCGGACGTTACTACGAGCGGTTCGCCGACAATGCCGTCGAGGTCGGCCGCCGCATCGTCTTCCTGGCCACCGGCGAAACCGTCGGCGAACGGAGACGGAAAACCGAAGACGACGAGGAGCCCGACAGCGACGAGGCGGTGTGAACCCCACTCTCACTGTGAGTTGACCACCGGACGCGGCAGGACGTTCTTGACGCGCGAGACCAGATCGGGCCGGTCGGAGCGGGACAGGAGCAGGCCCTGGGTTGCGGTGGCGATTTCGGCCGCCATCTCGACGGCGATGTTTCCGCCCTCCTGGGCCGCACCGTCCGCCGCGCGTTCCAGGCGGTGGAGGAGTCTGTCCGGGATGCAGTCCGGCGCGAGTTCGTGCCGCAGCAGATTCGCCTCGGCGGCCGAGCCCAGCGCGTGCAGGGTCGCGACGACCGGGACGTCGCCGTCGATCACGTCGAGCAGCGGTTCGAGAGCTTCGGGACGGTAGACCGGGCTCGTCACGATGAAGTGCGCGCCGGCGTCGATCTTGCGGCGGATACGGGTCCGGTCGGCGGCGGTGAGCCGGGGAACCGCGCGGATGCGGACGCCGATGTCGAAATGCGTCGGGGTTTCCAGGCGGAGGCCGTGCCGGTCGATGCCCTCGTTGAGGTTGCCGAGCAGTTCGATCAGCTCGACCACGTCGACGGCCCACCGACCCGAGCCTGACCGGCTACCGCGAGTGGCTCCCCGCGAACAGCGCGGGTTCGCTTGCGGGCAGCCTCTTTTCGCAGAATGTGGCCGATTACTACGTCACGCCCTACGACCTGGGCTACGGACGACACGTCAAATTCGACCACGAGTTCGTGGGGATGGACGCTCTGCGTGCTCGGGCCGAGGGACCGCAGCGGCACAAGGTGACTCTGGTGTGGCACCCCGAGGACGCCGGGCGCATCTTCTCCTCGCTGTGGACTCCGGGGCCGACCTACAAGTACTTCTCCCTGCCCAAGGCGCGGTACGGCCAGTTCCAGATGGACGAGGTGCTGGTCGGCGGTCGGCGGGTGGGTATTTCGATGGACTGCGGATACGTCGTGCGTGATCAGGCCGTCGTATCGCTCGCGGTCATCGACGAGGAGTTCGCGCGTCCGGGTACGGAAGTACGCGTGGTGTGGGGTGAGGATCCGGTGTCGGACAAGCCTTCCGTGGAGCCGCACGACCAGGTCGAGGTTCGCGCCACCGTCGAGGCCGCCCCACTGGACAGCTTCGCCCGCACCCGTTACCGCGGCGCGCAGTCATGAGCGGGCGCGAGATCTCGTTGCTGACGGATTTCTCCCTGGAGATCACCGGAAAGGACATCGACCGGCTGACCGCGGCCGCGGCGCACATCCCCCGGGGAACGCGGGTGCACCTGACCTACCTGGACAGCGAGGATCTGGAGACGCGGGTCAAGGCGGCCGGTGTGTGCCGCGCCCTCGAACTGATCCCGGTGCCGCACGTCGCAGCCCGGCGGCTGCGGTCACCCGACGAGCTCGAGGAGTTCCTGGCGGGCCTCGCCGACGTGTCCGCCGCCGACCGGTTGTTCGTGGTCGGCGGTGATCCGGCCGTCCCGCTCGGACCATACCCGGACGCGTTGTCGGTGCTGAAAAGCGCTGTGCCGCAGCGATTCGGCATGGCCGAGGCGGGCATCGCCGGATATCCGGAAGGTCATCCCGACATCCCGGCCGACGTGCTGTGGCGGGCGCTGCAGGACAAGGCCGCACTGCTGACGGAGACGGGGCTGGCGGGCTCGGTGGTCACCCAGTTCGGCTTCGACTCGGACGCGGTCCTGGACTGGGTCGAACAGGTCCGGTCGCGAGGCATCACGCTGCCGATCCGGGTGGGTGTGCCGGGCCCGGCGGGCATCCGCCGCCTGGTGCGGTACGCGACCCGGTTCGGGGTGGGTACGAGTGCCGGGATCGTGCGCAAGTACGGGTTCTCGATCACCAACCTCATGGGTACCGCGGGGCCGGACCGGTTCCTGCGGGATCTGGCTCGGCGGTGGGAACCACAACGGCACGGCGACCTGCGGATCCATTTCTACAGTTTCGGAGGAGTGGAAGCCACGGTGGAGTGGATCGCGGACTTCACCGCATGCCTCGGCGAGGAGGCGATGTCGTGACGGCGGTGCAGGATCTCCGGCCCGCAACTGCGACGACCGCCAGGCGGGAACCCTTGGCGTCGCTCACGGTGCAGGGGCTCGATCGGCCGGGCATCGTCGCGGCGGTGACCGATGTGCTGAGCAAGCACGGCGCGAACATCGTGTCGCTGGACCAGTATTCCGATGATCCCAGCGGCGGCGCGTTCTTTCAGCGGACGGTGTTCTCCGCGCGGGATCTGCCCGACGTGCTGCCCGCGGTCCGGCAGGATCTGGACACGGTGCTGCGCGAGGGATTCGACCTCGAGTTCACCCTGCGCGACCTGGCGGTGCGCAAGCGGGTGGCGATCTTCGCGTCGAAGTCGGAGCACTGTCTGCTGGATCTGCTCTGGCGGCACCGGCGCGGTGAACTGCCCGTATCGGTGGCGATGGTCGTGTCGAACCACGCCGATACCGCGGCCGAGGCGCGTGCCTTCGGGATCCCGTTCTTCCATGTGCCCTCCGCCGGGCCGGACAAGTCCGCCGCGGAAGCCGAGCACCTGCGCCTGCTGCGCGGAAACGTCGACTTCGTCGTCCTGGCCAGGTACATGCAGATCCTGTCGGGAGATTTCATCGACCGCGTCGGCGTCCCGATCATCAACATCCACCATTCGTTCCTGCCCGCCTTCGTCGGCGCCGGGCCCTACCTGAAGGCCAAGGAACGCGGGGTGAAGCTCGTCGGCGCGACGGCGCACTACGTGACCGAGGACCTGGACGAGGGGCCGATCATCGAGCAGGACGTGGTGCGCGTATCGCATGCGGACAGTGCCGCGGAACTGCAGCGTCGCGGGGCGGACGTGGAGCGCGCGGTGCTGTCCCGGGCCGTGGCCTGGCATGCGCAGGACCGGGTTTTCCGGCAGGGCAACCACACGATCGTCTTCGCGTGAAGGGGGTTCGGGTGACGCGATGGATCGATGGCACGGGCGCGGCGCGACGGATCCGCGAGCGGGTCGCGCGGGAGATCACGATGTCGTTCACGCCGGATACGGCGCCGGGGCTGGCCACGGTTCTGGTGGGGCAGGACCCGGCGAGTGCGGTGTACGTGGCGAGCAAACGACGGACGGTGCGCACGCTGGGCATGCGCGATCTGCATCCACCGCACACCCGACGGATTGGCCGGTGACGTGCGTGCCGACGAACTCGTCGGCCACGCCGATCGGCTCACTCCGGTGCCGGGCGGAGTCGGCCCCATGACGATCGCGATGCTCATGGCCAATACGGTCCGGGCCGCCGAGTGGGCGCGCGAGTTCAGCTGATTATTTTGTGCAACAACGGAAAGGCCGGCCCATGGGCATCATCGACACGAACAGGCAACGACGCCTCGGCGGCGGAGGCGTCCGGCTGGGCATCGTGATCCCCGCGGTACTCGCACTGTGCTCGAGCCTGCTCGCGGCCTGCGGTTCCGGCGAGGCCGACGGCACCACGAAGGTGACCGTCGGCGTCGCCGACACGATCTTCGACGCGCCGTTACGGGTGGCCGACGCGAAGGGGTACTTCCGCGCGGCAGGGCTGAAGGTCGAGTTCGTCGACCTGCCGTCGTCGCTGGATGCTGCTGCGCTGGAATCGAACTCCGTGCAATTCCTCAACTCCAGCCCGACGACCTTCATCAACGCGGTCAACCGGAGGATCCCGCAACTCGCCGTGTCCATGGACGGTGCGGGTGCGCCGCTCGGTCTGATCTTCAGCACGAAATTCTCGCGGGCGCACCATCTCACCGGCAGCACGCCACCCGCGCAGGTGGCCGAGGCGTTGCGGGGATCCACCGGCGGCGCGAGTTCGACCACCACGCAGGGACAGGCGGGCATTTTCCTGCGGGAGTACGGGGTGTCCCCGGGCACCGTTCGCTACGTGTCCCTGCCGAGTCCGGCGGCCGACAAAGCAGCACTGACCAGAAATCAGATCGACTGGTTCGTCACCTCCGAACCCACTCCGCTGGCGGTGCAGGACGACGGTGACGGGGTCGTGGTGGCGGGTCCGGACACCGTGCCCGCATGGTCGGTGACCCGGACCGGGTACGGCCAGATCGTCGCGGTGCGGAAGGACTATGCCACCCAGAACGCCGCGCTGGTGCGCCGTTTCGTGCGGGCGGTCCAGCAGGGCGGCGCGTACATCCGCGGGCACGAGTCCGACGTGGTCGACATCGTGAAGTCGACGTTCTCCAGCATGGCCGATCCGATCCTGCTCGCGAGCCTGCGGCAGGTGGACTGGCCCGAGACCGGCGCGATGAGCGTCGACGGATGGAACACCAGCATGGACTTCATCAAGAAGACGAACGCGGTCCCTCGGGGCGCCGAGCTACCGTCGACCAACTGGACCAACGAGTACCTGCCGAGGTGACCCGGCTCCGGGAGGGCGGGTATCCGTTCACAGCACCGTCCGCCGCGAGAACGTCTGCGGCACTGCCGCCTTCGGCGCGCTGGAAAACGACGCTTCAGAGCATCGACACCGTGCCGAAGGTCGCGCCCGCGACTGCTGCCGAGAAGGCTTCGAGATCTCCGGGGTTACGCGAGGTGATCAGGGTGTGGCCGTCCACGCAGGAGTGGACGACCTTCTGGTCGGTCCACCGGCCGCCCGCGTTGAGAATGTCCGTGCGCAGGGAGAAGTAGGACGTGAGGGCCTGCCCGTCCACGAGTCCCGCCTCGACCAGGAGCCAGGGGCCGTGGCAGATGGCCGCGACGGGTTTGCCCGCGGCGGCGAACGCGCGCACCAACTCGACGGCCTCGGGCCGCACGCGGAGCTTGTCCGCGTTCACGGTGCCGCCGGGGATCACGACCGCGTCGTAGTCGTCGGCGGAGGCCGCGCTCAGGTCGATGTCCGGGTCGACGGTCACATCCTTGTCCGTGTCGTGCACGAAGGTCTGCACCCTGGCCTTGTCGGGGGCGGCGTGCACCGCTCGGGCTCCTCGTTCGCGCAGGCGTTGCAGCGGCAGCAGCAGCTCGTCCCCTTCGACACCGGTGTTCGAGGTGATGACCAGGATGTTCGGTGTTCCGTTCGTGCCGTCGTTCATCTCGTCCTCCTCGGTGATCGGCCGGTGGTGTCGGTGAGATCCGATGTGGTGGCGATTCGCCTCATCGACCGCGGTACCCCGTGGTGCGCGAGATAAACGGCGATGCCGGGGGATTTCGTCGACTCCGAGAACTTCGCGCGGCTTTCGACCCAGGGGCGAACATGGGAAGGTTCTCTCGGAGAATAAATAAAATCACGACGATTCGAACGAATTCAGGCCCCGGGAATTCCTGTCCGAGGACGGATTTATTCGAATCGTCATGATTGCAACAGTGGTCGTGCGTCAGGGCTCATGCTCCCGCGGCCAAACGTAGGTGCGGTGAAAGCAGTGGGCGTAATGCGTCCGCGGCAATCTTCGCCGTCGCCGCGGGCAGGCCCGGACGTGCACCCACGGACAGGTGCAATGGTTTGGCGGCGGGGAGGTCGGAGCGCGGAACGAGTCCTTCTGGCGTCTGTCCGAGTGTGGCCAGCAGTGCCACTCCGACGCCCGTCGCGACCGCCGCGTGCACGCCGCCCAGCTGCGGCGCCTCGGCGCGGATCGACGCGGGGAGGTCGACCTCGGACAGGGTTTCCAAGGCGCGGCTGCGCAGTGCGCAGGGGCTGTCGAAGGCGACGATCGGCACCGGATGCGGCCGGGGCGGGAGCTGCCAGCCCGGGGCGGAGTACCAGGTCAGCTCCAGTTCGCCGACGCGGATCGCGCTCGGATCGTCGCTGTTGAGCAGCAGTGCGAGGTCGATCCGGCGGCTCGCGAGGCCCTCCCGCAGAGCCATGCCGCGGTCGATCCGGAACCGGAACGACAACCGCGGGGCCGCGCGTTCGATCGCGGCCGCGAGGGCCGGTAGCAGCTGCGCGGCGGCGTGTTCGGTCGACCCGATCGTGATTGTGCCCTCGGCCTCGGTGCCGAAGCGGCGCAGCGCGTCATCGTGCAGGTCGAGGATCTGCCGGGCCACGACGAGGAGCTCGTCGCCGTCCGGGGTGAACCGCGAGCCGCGGCCGTGCCGCTGCACCAGCCGGCGGCCGACCGCATCCTCCAGTCGGCGCATGTGCTGGCTGACTGCCCCCTGACTCAGGTGCAGATGTGTCGCCGCTCGCTGGAAACCGCCGCAATCCGCGATTGCCACGAAGCTTCGCAACGGAGCGATGTCGAGATTCTTTTGCATGATTCTCACGATTATGCCCTCTCATTACGAATCGTGATGGTTCTCATCATGAATGCTCGTTGGATAGGCCGCGCGAATTCCCGTAATTTCGATGACGTAGGAAATCAATGGGATGGAGCGGCGTGCGAAGCAGACGGCAGATTCATCTGGGCGCCGTTCCCTACGGGACCGGCGGTCCGGGCACTCATACTCTCTGGCTGGATCCGGAAATCCCCGGCGACGCGAGCGTGAACATCGACTGGTTCACCGATGTGGCGCGACTGGCCGAGCGCGGCCTGTTCGATCTGGTGTTCATCGTCGACAGCCAGTTCATCACGCCGTATTCGCCGCCGCACTACCTCAACCGCCTGGAGCCGCTGACGCTGCTGAGCGCGCTGGCGGTGCAGACCCGCCGGATCGGCCTGGTCGGCACGGCGACGACCAGTTTCAACAGCCCGTTCAACCTGACGCGCAGGCTGGGATCGCTGGACCTGATCTCGCGCGGTCGCGCGGGGTGGAACGTCGTCACGACCGGTGATGCGGGCACCGCGCGCAACTACGGGCTCGACGAGCACTACGACTACGACACCCGGTACGGGCGAGCGCAGGAATTCGTCGAACTCGCTCGGGCACTGTGGGATTCGTACGAGGACGACGCCTTCGTGCGGGACCGGGCAACCGGGCGGTTCCTCGACCGCGCCAAACAACATCGGCTGGACCACGACGGCGCCTTCTTCCGGGTGCAGGGTCCGCTCAACCTGGTCCGCTCGCCGCAGGGGCACCCGGTGATCTTCCAGGCGGGCGACTCCGATCAGGGGCGAGACCTCGGCGCGAGCGTCGGCGAGGGCATCTTCACCCACGCCGCCGACATCCCCGCCGGGCAGGCGTTCTACAACGACATCAAGGGCAGGACGGCACAGCGTTTCGGCCGCGATCCGGACCATCTGCTGATCCTGCCCGGTGTGAAGATCGTGGTGGGTGACACCGACGCGGACGCACGGGAGATCGAGGCCGCGAACCACGCCGCGGACCACACGTTCACCGCGGCGCTCGAGGAGTTCGGGCGACCCTTCGGGTGGCACGACTTCACCGGCTACGACCTCGACGCGCCGTTCCCCGTCGAGGCGCTGGTACACGGCGAACGCTCCTTCTACACCCAGGCCAAGGCGATCACCGAGCGAGCCCAGCGCAACGGATGGACACTGCGGCAGGCGGTGGAGGCCACTCGCGAGCGGCGCAAGAGCGAGTTCGTCGGCTCCCCGGAGACAGTCGCGGACAAGCTCATCGAGTGGTGGCAGGCGCGTGCGTGCGACGGCTTCAACATCGCTGTCGACCACCCCGCCAACTTCCGCCGGGTCGTCGAGGAGGTCGTGCCGATCCTCCAGGAGCGCGGCGTGTTCCGCACCGAGTACACCGCGCAGACCCTTCGCGGTCACCTCGGCCTACCGGTCCCGCCGAACCGCTACAGCGCGGCCGTCTGACGCCGCCGGGTACACCCGTCGCCCTCCCGAGAAGGAACCAGCTCCGTTCATGTCTCTCAGCGTTCAGCGGACCGATCGCTCCGCTCCCGTCACCGTCAGCCGCCGGGCAATGCTCCGGCTGGGCCTCGGTGCCGGGGCCCTCTTCGCCCTCGGGGCCTGCAGCGATGCCGGCGCAGGTTCCGTCGGCGGCGGCGGTCCGGGCACCATCTCGTGGGCCTGGCAGCTGCCGACCACCTGGGATCCGGTGACCTCCTCCGCCGGGTCCGACGTCACGATGCTCGCGCTCGCCTACGACGCCTTGACCGCGTTGGACGGCGACGGCAACGCGGTCGGCTGGCTCGCCGAGAAGTGGTCCTACAACCAGGACGGCACCCAGGTCACCTTCACGCTGCGTCCGGGGCTGAAGTTCTCCGACGGCTCGCCACTGGACGCCACGGCGGTGGCCAAGTCCATCCAACGCGGCCGATCCGCGCCGGGCTCCCTGATCGCCCCGCAGATCGCCGACCTGAAAAGGGTTGCGGCGCAGGGAGACCTGGATGTCGTGATCGATCTGACCGGGACCAACTACCAGTACCCGCTGCTGCTCGCCGGGAAGACGGGCATGGTGGTCAACCCCGCGGTGTTCGAGAAGGACGCGCATGCTCTCGCGACCCGGCCCGCCGGGTCCGGACCGTTCACGCTCACCTCCTACGTCGACAACGACCACGCGGAACTGCGCAAGAACCAGCATTTCCACCTCGCGGATCAGATCGGGATCAACCGGTTCCTGCTCTATCCGGCCGCCGACCCGGCGACCGTCGTCGCATCGGTGGCGTCGGGGCAGTACGACGTGGCGAAAATTCCGCCCTCGGGCATCAAGGCGGCCCAGGCCAGTGGGCTCGAAGTGCAGGTGCTGGACTCGATGTACGTCGCCGTGCTCGATGTCAACACCTCGAAGCCGCCGTTCGACAACCCCGCGGTCGTCGAGGCGTTGAAGTACGGCATCGACCGCGAGACGATCCGGAAGATCGCCAACTTCGGCATCGGCGACGTCGACTACCAGCCCTTCCCGCAGGGATACGTCGGTTTCAACCCGGCGCTGACGGGTGCGTTCGCCTACGACCCCGCCAAGGCGCGCAAGATCCTCGCCGATGCCGGGCTGTCCGGCAAGGTGCGCTCCACGTTGTCGGCGGCGGCCCCGATTCCGGCTGCGGTGGAACAGATTCAGGCCCAACTCGCGGAGATCGGGATCGAGCTCACCATCGACCCGGTGCCGACGTCGCAGTGGACGCAGATCGTCTACCTCAATCGCGGCAAAGCGCTCGGTTACGACGGCTTCGCGGGCCGGGAGTCGCCGGTGCAGGCGTTCCAGGTCCTGTTCAGCTCCACCGGGCTGATGAATCCGGCGCGTTCGGGCGACCCGGAGCTGGTCGCGCAGTTGGCGAAAGTCGCCGCGACCCCGACCGACGCCCCGTCGTACCCCGCGACCCTGCAAGAGGCGACGCGCATCGCGGTCACCCGGTTCCCCAACACGTTTCTGTACGAGGTGCCGAGCATCCTCGCTCGACGCAAATCGCTTGCGCCGCTGAAACAACACCCGAGTCTGCTCCGCTGGGAAGGGGTTCCCGCATGACGGCAGTGACATCGGTGCCCGGCGATCCGCCGGTCGCATCGAGGCGCACGCCCTTCAGGCTGTTGGCCCCGGTCCGCAGGTTCGCGCGCCTGCTCCTCACCTCGGTCACCGTGCTGTTCCTCGCGTCGGTGATCACGTTCGCGCTGGGTGCGTTGAGCAAGAACAACCCCGCCGCCGTGGTGCTCGGCGAGACCGCGACGCCGCAGGACATCGCGCGGCTGAACCATCAGTTCGGGCTCGACCGGCCGCTCGTGGTGCGCTACGTCGATTGGGTCCGGGCCGCGCTGCACGGGGACCTCGGACAGTCGTGGTTCACCACGGTCCCCGTCGCGCGGTCGGTGCAACTCGCGTTTCCGGTGGATCTGTCGATCGCGTTGTACGCGTTGGTACTTGCGCTCGTCCTAGGATTCGGCGCCGGTGTCGCCGCTGCCGCGCGACCCGGCGGAGTGGCCGACCGGATCGTCACCGTCGTCTGCTCGGTGCTGGCCACGATGCCGCCCTTCGTCATCGGCATCGCGCTGATCGTGCTGCTGGCGGTGAAGGCCCGGCTCTTCCCGGCCGGCGGCTACTCGCCGTACGCCATCGACCTGGTGCACTGGCTGCGCTACGCCACGCTGCCCGCACTCGCCCTGGCACTCGAGGTCGCGGCGAACATCGCGCGCCAACTGCGCACCTCCCTGGTGACCGCACAGGGGGAGAACTACGCCATCGGCGCGCGCATGCGCGGATACAGCAGGGGCCGAGTGCTTTTCGGCCACGTGCTGCGCAATGCCGTCGCGCCGACGCTCGCCGTAGTGACCAATGCGCTCCCGCTGATCATGGGTGGCGCCGTGATGACCGAGAAGCTGTTCAACCTGCCCGGGGTCGCCCAGTTGGCCTTGCAGTCCGCCCAGCGCGGCGACGTGCCCGTCGTCCTGGGCACGCTGCTGGTCACCTCCGCCGTCGTGCTGCTCGGCACCTTGGCGCTCGGAGCGCTGCAGATCCTGCTCGACCCCGCCGCACGCCGCGGCACCGCCTCAGGAGGCCGACGATGACGACGTTGCGCAGACTCTTCTCGATCCCCAGCGCACGGGTCTGTCTGGTGATCCTCGCGGCGGTGTTGTTCCTCGCCGTCTTCGGCACGGCGCTGGCGCCCTACGACGCGCTGCGCCAATCCCCGGAGATCCTGCAGGGCCCCAGCACCGCCCATCTGCTGGGCACCGACTACGTCGGCCGCGACGTCCTCAGCCGCCTGATGGCCGGGACGCGGCTGTCGGTCGTCGGCGCGCTGGAGGTGGTCCTGGTCGGACTGTGCCTGGGCGTGCCCACCGGACTCGCGTCCGTGTGGGCGGGGCGGGCCGGCGAGTGGTTCGCGCTGCGCATGTCCGAGACACTGACCGTGCTGCCGTTCACCGTTTTCACGATCGCGGTGGCAGCGACTCTCGGAAACGGTATGAGCCAGGCCATGATCGCGGTGGGAATCCTGTCCGCACCGACCTTTTTCCGGATCAGCCGCGCCGTCACCCTCGGGCTGCGCAGCACCCAGTACGTCGAGTCCGCCGAGCTGATGGGTGCGTCCACCTGGTGGATCCTGCGCACGCACATGTGGAGCAAGGTGCTGCCGAACGTCGCGGTCGCGGCGGCACAGGCCACCGGCGCCGCGCTGCTGATCATCGCCTCGCTCGCCTTCCTCGGCGTCGGCGTGACGCCGCCGACCCCGACCTGGGGCGGCATGCTGTCCTCGGACCTCGGCTACCTGGAACTGCAGCCGTGGGCCCCGCTGCTGCCGGGCGGGCCGATGATGCTCACCGTCGGCGCCCTCAACATCCTGGCCGACTGCGTCCGCGAGGCGGGCTCCGATGCGCCGCGCGCGCGGCGCGGCCTGTTCGCGCGGCTGCTCGGCCGCACTCCGTCGACCCCGGCTGTCGCGGCGAATCCCGCATTCCCCACCAAGGAGCTCGACCGTGTCACTGCTTGATGATCCGACCATCGGTATCGACCGGCCGGTGCTGCGCGTCGACGGCCTGAACGTCGATATCGCCGACGGCCGGCGGGCCCTGCGGGACGTGTCCTTCGAGATCCGGCAGGGTGAGACCGTCGCCCTGGTCGGCGAATCGGGGTCCGGTAAGACGCTGACCTGCCGCGCTGTCCTCGGGCTGCTGCCGCCCGGCGTCACGATCGAGGGCGGCGCCGTCACGCTGGGCTCGGGCGAGTCCGCGGTCGAGCTCACCGGCGCTCGCCCTGCCACCTGGAAACGGTTGCGCGGCAACCGGATCGCTGCCGTCTTCCAGGATCCCGGCTCGTATCTCAACCCCTCGCTGACCATCGGCCACCAGGTCGCCGAACAGCTGCGCGTACGCGGGGGCCTGGCCCGCCGCGCCGCCCGGGAACGCAGCCGAGAGTTGTTGCGCGAGGTGGGGATTCACGATGCGGAGCGCGTGGATCGGCTGTATCCGTTCCAACTCTCGGGAGGCATGTTGCAGCGGGTTCTGATCGCCATCGCGATCTCGCTCGGCCCGGAACTGCTGATCGCCGACGAGGCCACGACCGCGCTCGACACCGTCGTCCAGGCCGAGATCCTGGACCTGCTCGACCGGCTGCAGCGCAGCCACCGGCTCAGCCTGCTGTTGGTGACGCACGACCTGGCCGTGGTCGCCCGGACGAGTCACCGCGTCATGGTGATGTACGCGGGTGAACTCGTCGAGAGCGGGCCCACCGAGGAGGTCCTGCGCGATCCGCGCCACCCGTACACGCAGGCCCTGCTGCGCGTCGCGTCGCTTGGCGACTGGTCGCGGCGCACCCTGGAGACGATCGATGGGCAACCACCGGCCGCGGGGGAGGAGATCACCGGCTGCCGTTTCGCCGCGCGGTGCGCGCATTCCGGGCCCGGCTGCGCCGAAGGCGTGATCCCGTTCCGTGAGGTCCGCCCCGGACATCTCGCGCGGTGCGTCCGGGATCGGGTGGCCGCATGAGTACCGCGGTCACCGCACCACTGCTGCGGGTCACCGACCTGTCCGTCACCTACGGCGTGCCGCGTAGGGGAGTGGGCCTGGGCACCGGCGCGGCGTTGCGCGGCGCGAGCCTGGAGGTGTACCCGGGTGAGATCGTCGGGATCATCGGCGAAACCGGTTCGGGCAAAACGACATTGGCTCGCGCAACCGTCGGGCTGACCGCTCCGGCGGGCGGAACCATCGAGTTCGACGGCCGGGATCTGACCAGTCTGCGCGGCCGCGAACTGCGCAAATTCCGGCGGCAGGGCCGGATCCAGTTGGTGTTCCAGGATCCCCTGCGTTCGCTCGACCCCGATCTCACCGTCGCGCGTCTGGTCGGCGAGCCGCTCGAGGTGGCGGGTGGCCGCGACGCGACCCGCGGCGAGCGGATCGATCGCGCGCTGCGTGAGGTCGGGCTGGACCCCGACGTGGTGCGTGATCGCCGCCCACGCGACCTGTCGGGAGGCCAGCGGCAGCGGGTGTCCCTCGCGCGCGCCATCGTGACCGAACCCCAGCTGCTCATCTGCGACGAGCCGGTCAGTGCGCTGGACGTCTCCAACCGCAACCTGGTGCTGAACCTCCTGGACCGGTTGCGGCGCGACCTCGGCCTCGCGGTCGTGATCATCGCGCACGACCTGTCCTCGCTGGCCGGTATCGGCGACCGGGTGGCGGTGTTCTACCGGAGCCGGCTGGTCGAGCAGGGAAATCTGCACGAAGTCCTGACGCGCCCGGCCCACCCGTACACCGCGCTGCTGGTCGCGTCCGCGCCGAGCCTCGGGGAACAGTCCGCGATCCGGCCCGACGACGTCCGCGTCGACCGCGCTACCGGTGCGCCGGACCCCGACGGCTGTGTGTTCGCCGACCGATGCCGATTCGCGTTCGCCGACTGCGCAACCCAGCCATCGCTGCTCGAGGTGGGGGAGCGGTGGTCCGCCGCCTGCCACATCGCAGCCCGGTGGCCCGACGAGCCATCCGAGAACACCCACATCCGGCCGGGTGACACCGGCACACTCACGAAGGGCGACCGATGAGCTACGACGATGTCGAGATCCTGGGCATGATCGGCACCGCCGACGCCTCCGAGACGCGGGCGGGCGACGGAGCGGTGATCGATCCCGACTACACGATTCGGTTCGCCCGCGCCCACGAGGACGGCGGATTCGACCGGGTGCTCATCGGATACGGCTCCGGCTGGCCCGAGGGCTCCCAGGTCGCGGCCGCCGTGGCCGCGCACACCGAACGACTCGGCCTGCTCGTGGCGCACCGGCCCGGCGTCGTGCACCCCACGCTGGCCTCACGCATGTTCACCACGCTCGACCAGTTCTCCGGCGGGCGCGTGGCCCTCAACATCGTCACCGGAAGCACCGACGTGGAGCAGCGTCGCGAGGGGGACTTCCTCCCGCACGACGAGCGTTACGCGCGGACCGACGAATACCTGCAAATCCTGCGCGCCGCATGGGATACCACCGGACCTCGTGACTTCTCGGGCGGGTACTACCGATTCGAGGGATTCCACCCGCAGGTCCAGCCGCACGAGGGCAGGCACCTCGAGCTGTTCTTCGGCGGCAGCTCCCTGGCGGCGTACTCGGTCGGCGCCCGGCACGCCGACACCTACATGCTCTGGGGTGAGCCGCTGCGTGAGACGGCCGAGCAGATCGCCACCGTCGCCGACCGTGCGGTGGCGGCAGGCCGTGATCGCCGCCCGCGGATCTCGGTGTCGTTCCGGCCGATCCTCGGGCCCACCGACGACGCCGCCTGGGAACGGGCGCACCGCATCCTGGACACCATCACCACCGGCGTCGGCGGGGCGCACAACCTGCGCGCCAACCAACTCCACCCGCGCGGCGCCGACCCGCAGAACGCGGGCTCGCAGCGGCTGCTGGCCGTCGCCGAGAAGGGCGAGTTGCACGACCGGTGCCTGTGGACCCCGACCGCGAAGGCGGTGGGCGGTGGCGGCAACTCCACAGCGCTGGTGGGTTCCCCCGAGACGGTGGCCGCGGCCCTGCTCGACTACATCGAGATCGGGGTGGACACCGTACTGATCCGCGGGTACGACCCACTCCAGGATGCGATCGACTACGGCCGGGACCTGCTGCCGCTGGTGCGGCAGGAACTGGCCCACCGCAAGGCAACTCGTCCCGACCGCGCCGCGGTCCAGTCCCGAGCACGCCTCCCGATCCCACAACCAGGAGCTGGAATGACCCGACCCCCGATCGTCGCGGTGCAGACCGACGTACCCGAATTGGCAGCGTTCGCCGACACCGTCGCGCAGCTGATCGACGACATCACCGACGAGCGCGCGCTGACCACAGCCATCCGCGACGAACTCGCCGCCGTACTGGCCACGGGTTTCGACCTGCCCGCAGACAAGACGCGACCCGATCCAGACCACTACGTCATGTACCCGCTGCACGTCGCCCCGGACGGGGCATTCTCCATCGCCAGCGCGGTGTGGAGCGTCGGCCAGGGGACTCCGGTGCACGGCCACGAAACGTGGGGTGTCGTGGGAATCCATCGCGGCACCGAGGTCGAGACCCGGTTCCGGAAGCCCTCGGCCGAGAACGTGCCCCTGGTCGAGGCGGGCACCTCGGAGTGGACCACCGGCCAGGTGACGGTGTGCTGCACCACCGACGACGACGTGCACCAGGTGCGCTGCGGCGGCGACGAGCCGGTGATCGGAATCCACGTGTACGGCGCGGACATCGGGACCTTGCCCCGGCGGTCCTACAACCCGGAAACCGGTGCGGTGCACTGGTTCACCTCCGCGTGGGCGGCAGGAGCGAGCGAATGACAACGGCGCAGACACACACGACCACCGGCGTCTGGGACGAGTCCGAGGGCGCCACCCCGCGCGGCACCATCGTGCTGCTCCCCGGGCGCGGTGAGACCGCCGCGTCGTACGCGCGCCTCGGTCGGCGACTGTCCGCAGACGGGTACCGGGTGCGATTCGTCCCGGTGGAACTCGGGGACGTCGCCGGGGCCCGCGCAGCCGTCGAAGAACTGTTGGCGGACGAGTCCCTGCCGACGCCCCGAGTCCTGCTCGGCTCGGACAGCGGTGCCGCGCTCGCGGCCCGATTCGAGTCGGAGCTACCCGTGGAAGGTGTTGTGCTGGCGGCGATTGCGCTCCCGGCGTCTGCGCAACCAAGTGACACAGTGGGTGCCGATTGGGCGGACGAGGTCGACGCCCGCACCGCGTGCCCGGTGCACCGCGCCGTGATATCGGCGGACGAGAGCTTCGCCCGCGGCGCGATAACCTCGCCGCTGCCGTGGAAGACCGTAACCATCGGAGCGCAGAACCGCCCGACGCTCGCCCTGCACGGCACCGACGACCGCATCACCCCGCTCGCATCGGCGCTCGACGCATACGCGCAGGCCACGCACACCGATGTCCGCCTCGTACAGGGCGGCCGACACGACGTGCTCAACGATGTCGCACACCGCTCCGTCGCGGCGACCATCGTGCTGTTCCTCGAGTCGCTGCGACTGGGATCCGATGTCCGGCCGATCGTGACCGGGCTGGACTGAGCGCACGATCGGGCGCAGCGGCCGGATCGAGGATCGGTTCGACTGCTTCGAGCCGAGTGCCGGTTCGCTGTTCGGATGATCGCGTGGTCATCCGGCCAGGTACGACAACCGCACCTGCCGGACGGGGTTGTCGATGTTGAGGTCGACCATTGCGACCGATTGCCACGTGCCCAGCGCCATTTCGCCGTTCAGAACCGGGATGCTCGCGTAGGGGGCGATCAGGGCGGGCATGACGTGTGAGCGTCCGTGGCCGCGGGAGCCGTGGGCATGCCGCCAGCTGTCGTCGGCGGGGAGCAGATCCCGTAGGGCGGCGAGGAGGTCGTCGTCGCTGCCTGCGCCGAGTTCGATCAGGGCGATGCCCGCGGTGGCGTGGGGGACGAAGACGTGCAGTAGACCGTCGCGCCCTGCCGCTGCCTCGCGCAGGAAGGCCGCACAATGCGGTGTGAGGTCGTGGACGACTTCCTCGCGCCCGGTCTTCACGTCGATCACCATGCTCTGCATGGGCACCATCGTCCTCCTGTCGAGGAATCGGACAGACGCGAACGTCGAGCGGCGCCGTGGCGGGCGAGGGTCGGCGGCGTGTCGAACAGGGACGGAGTTCGGAAGTTCGCGGGGTCTGCTGGCAGACGGCCGGGCCGGTGGGTGGCGCATTCGGTGACATTCTGCCCTTGCCGTGACGGGCGAGTTGTGTGCGGATAGGTACTTCTATAGGTATTTCCGCCGCTGTGCGCATGTCCCTGCTCGGTCAGGATTGGCCATCGCCATGTTGTAGATCGTCTGACGAAGGATCGACGTTGCGCCGTGTAGAAGATAGTGGTCGTACACCCGTCCAGTGCTGTTCGGGGTGTGCACAGGGCTCGGACAGTGGTGTCCGGGCCGGAGGCGAGTCGCGGGTCGCCGAGTCGGCCCCGCAGTCGACGCTGACTGTGCAGCGGCCGAACCGGGCCGGTATCGGCACCAGAATCGCCCATCCGCTGCTGCGTGGCACGGTCGGGCTCGGATTGTCGACGTTGACCCGTGTCGCCGACCACGGCCGGTTTCGGCAACTGGTGCGCCTGGGCAGCTTGCTCGATCTTCCGGCCGCGGCCCTGGCAGCGCCGAAGGGCACCAGGCGCCGGATGGTGCGATTCGAGAAGTTCCGGGCCGAATGGTTGTGGCAGGGCGATCGTGATCCCCGGCAGCGGCAGGACTCGGTGCTGCTGTATTTCCACGGCGGCGGGTTCATCTGCGGCGGTTTGAACACCCACCGGCGCATGGTGGCCAAGATCGCCCAGGCCAGCGCGATGCCCGCGTTCAGCGTGGATTACCGGCAGCTACCGCAGGCGCATCTGACCGAAACGCTCGACGACGCGGTCGACTCGTACCGATATCTGCTCGAGCAGGGTTTCCGGCCCGAGCGGATCATCGTGTCCGGCGACTCCGCCGGTGGCGGGCTCGCTTTCCGGCTCGCGCTGGCCACCCGTGAGCGGGGGCTGCCGATGCCCGGTGGCATCTCCGCGATCGCACCGTGGGCCGATCTGGACTCGACCGTGCGCGACGCCCACCCCAACCGGCAACTCGACGCCTACATCCCGGCCCAGGCTCTGGATGTCATCGCACGCCGAGGTTTCGCCACCGACGGGCCACTCGACCCGGCATGGTCGCCGGTCAACGGCGACTTCACCGGCCTGCCACCGGTGCTGATCCAGGTCGGCTCCACCGAATGCCTGCTGCCGGACTCGCAGATCCTGGCCCGGCGTTGCGCCGAAGCTCAGGTGCCGACGCTGCTGCAGATCTGGGACCGTGCGCCGCACGTCCACCACGCCGGATCGGATCTGCTGTCCGATGCCCGCGCCGCGATCGATGCGCTCGGGCAGTTCCACCAGCAGGTGCTCACCGGCAGGCTTTCCGCGACCGCACTTCCCGACGCAAGTTGAACGCGGCGGACGACATGCTGAGATCCCCCTCACCCGAGCGAGTGCCTGCGGTTGCGGGCCACGGTGGCGGGCCGATCTCGATAACAGGACCCGACCGGACGGCATCGACATCGCGGCGGTGGCGGACACTCGCCACTGTCTGCCGGTTGCCGATCGCCGCCGCCCAACGGGTGGTCGGGTCGCTCGCTGCTGTCATCCGGGGCTGTCAGGCGCCACGTCACCCGATGGGCAGTCTGTGGCCGCACGCGGTCGACACCGCGCAGCGGCAGTCGTCGCGCGCAGGTGACGAACGATTCCGGATCGTCTTCGACAACGCCGCGATCGCGATCGCCATCGCAGACACCGCGGGCACCCTCCTGGAGGTCAACCCCGGCTTGGCCGCCATGATCGGCGTCTCGGCCGAGGAGTTGCGCGGCACATCGGTCTATCGGTTCGCCCACCCCGATGCCCGCGGCGAGATCTGCACACTGGTCTTCGACACCCTGGTCCCGGCGCGCGAGGGCACCGTGAAACTGGAGCAGCAATTCGCCCGCACCGACGGCAGCACCGGCTGGGCCGCGTTCGCCATCACCTACGTGAAGGGATCCGCCGACCAAGCCGACTATCTCCTCGCCGTCGGAGAGGACGTGACCGACCGGCACCAACTACATGCCGAACTGCACCGACAGGTGCGACACGATGTGCTCACCGGCCTACCCAACCGCCGCCACTTCCTCGAACAACTCGAGACGCTCACCGCCACGGCCACCGATCACGACCGGATCGGACTGTGCTTCGTCGACCTCGACGGCTTCAAACAGATCAACGACCGCTACGGTCACGGCATCGGCGACCGAGTCCTCGCCGCTGCCGCCACCCGCATGCGCGACAGCCTGCCCGCCGGCCAGGACATGATCGCGCGCATCGGCGGCGACGAATTCGTCGTCCTCCTCGCACCCCCGGCCCAGGACCTGCGCGTCACCGCCGTCGCCGACCGGTTGCTGTCCGCACTGTCCACCCCGATCGTCATCGGCGAATACGAACTCCAGGTCTCGGCCAGCATCGGAGCCGTGACAACCCCGGCCGACACCCCCGCCGCAGCCCTCGTGGACGCCGCCGACCGTGCCCTCTACCGCGCCAAGGCCAGAGGCAAAGACCAATGGGTACTCCGCGCACTGGACACCGGAGCAAACGAGTGCCCCGACCCAATGGTGAAGTGCAACAACGTTATCCCGGAATCCGGCCCACGATGACGTCCCGAGTGGACAGCAGGGACGAACTCTGAGGCGAGGGGAGTTTCGCGGTGGCGGCGGGGCACGTGAGGTGCCGACGAGTACTTCGCGACGACGGCCACGATCTCGGTTGCGTTGTTGCCCAAGCATATTCGTGGGGCGGCGTCGATGCTGAGTGATGGGCGCGATCAGCCGTATCGAGCAGGGACCGTATTCCAGGTCCGCCGTGGTAGCGACCGTAACAAACTGAAAACCCCCTCCCGGCGCTGGCCGGAAGGGGGGTTTCGATGTCGGGCTGACAGGATTTGAACCTGCGACCACCTGACCCCCAGGACTGGAAACCAGGCGTTTGCGCACGTCATGCGTGTTCGGATAGGTCGCTGGATGTTCGTGTGCCCTGCGGATGTTCGGTGGCGTGAATGACGTGTGGTCCCCAAATGGTCCCCAAGCGGATAGGTCGTCT
>NZ_BAGB01000173.1 GCF_000308615.1 Nocardia jiangxiensis NBRC 101359 | reverse complement strand
GTGAGAGCGGTGACCGCTTATTTGCCTCACAACCTGCGCTCGGACGCCCGGGACAACCGCGAACGCATCCTCGATGCGGCGCGCTCGGTATTCGTCACCGACGGCCTCGAGGTACCGATCCGGGAGATCGCGCGCCGCGCCGAGGTCGGCCCCGCCACCGTCTACCGCCATTTCCCGACCAAGGAGATGTTGATCGCCGAGGCGTTCACCGATCAGATGCTCGCCTGCCGATCCATCGTCGACGAGGCACTGGCCGACCCGGATCCGTGGCGCGGCTTCTGCGGCGCGGTCGAACAACTCTGCGAGTTGCAGGCGCGCGACCACGGCTTCACCGCGGCATTCATGTCCACGTTCCCGCACGCGATGGACTTCGCCGCGATCCGCACGTCCTCGCTGACCGGCGCGGCCGAACTGATCCGCCGCGCCAAGGACAGCGGACAACTGCGGCCCGATATCGTCCTGGACGACCTCATCCTGATGATCATGGCCAACAACGGAATTCACGCGAATACGCCCGCCGCACGCCTGGCGGCCTCGCGCCGCTTCGCCGCCCACATCCTGCAGGCATTCCACGCCTCGCCCACGTCCGCGCCGCTGCCGCCGGTACCCCGGCTGGTGCCCGCGGTGGCCTTGCGCCGACCCGAGCGCACCAGCGAAACACGTGGTTGATCAACGGTTTTCGACCACCGTCGAGCAGGTACGTCAGGGCAGGACCTGCGGCACGACACTCGGGTTCGTCGCGCCGACGATGGCGCCGATGATGGTGCCCAGGGCAGAACCCGCGGAACCGGTCACCGAACCCGTCGCCAAGCCGACGGCCGACCCGACCGCGGAGCCGACCGAACCGCCCAGGGACGCACCGTTGAGCACCGGGTCGGGGATCAGCGCGTCAGGGTTGGTCGAAGTGTCCTTCTGCAACGGAATTCCGGCCACGGGCTCGGCAGCCCGACCGGTGTCGGCCGAGGCAACCCCGGCGAATACGGCCGTCGCGGCCAGCGGCAGAGCCGCGAAAGCCACCGCGCGCCTCGCTGTGCACAGGGTGATTCCAAGCATTTTTCCCCACCTTTCCACCCTTCGGCACAACCGAGGGCACGACGAGCAGAATGGTCCGGCCGCCGAACCGGAGTCGACCGTCGTCGGCCGCACTCACGGTCCGAGGTGCAGCCGGACTCCCGATATCGAGATCATCCAACCATACTGTGGCACAGACGATCTCATCGCCCATCGATATAACATGTTGGCGTAGCGACGATTACGGATCAGGTATCACCCACGGCCTCGAATACCCGGGCGGCTCCAGCCGACGACAGCCGCCTCGCCTGAAAACACTTACAGCACAATCAATTCACCCGGGTCGATAGCTTTGCGCAGCAGCTCGAGCATCTTCAGCGATCCGACACGACCGACCCGGCCGGACAGCCGTTACGAACCGGCTGCGTCAGGTGTGGGAGTTGTCCGCGTGGTCGGGAGTTTGATCGCCGACATGTACATTTCCAGGACCGGCCGGTAAAGGTCGATGTCGACCAGTTCGCTGCCGAGCACGACCGAATCACTGGTGGCGATGAGCGCGTGCGCGAAGGTCAGGGGTGGGACCAACAGGGCTCCGCCGATGCGGTCCAGGCCCTCGGTGACGAACTTGCCCAATTCCTCGGCGACCTCGGTCCGTTTGGCCTCGACTCGCGCGCGGGCGTCGGGGTTGCGGATCAGATACAGCGTGAACTCGTGCCCGAGGGCGGCGTGCTCGGCGCCCCGATCGCGACTCAGATCGCGCCACCGTCGCGCGATTTCGTCGAGTTCGCGGGCGCCCACCTCGCCTGCCGCGGACAGCACCTCGGTGAAGGTGTCGAAGTAGCGACGCCAGAACCTGTCGCTCAGCGCCAGGAAGAGTTCTTCCTTCGTCGTGAAGTGTTTGTAGACGGCGCCTTTGGTGTAACCGGCCGCGGAGGCGATGTCATCGATGGTCGCGGCCGTGAAGCCCTTCTCGGCGAACACTTCCTGCGCGGCGTCCAGGAGCAGTGCGCGAGTGCGCTCGAGGCGTCGCTCCTTCGTCCAGCGCTCGACCATGCCAGCGATTATGCCACGAACCTCAGAGACCGACCGATCCCTCGGATACCCGCCGGTATCTCCAGAGCATCGCACCGACACGCCCGAGACTCCTGGAGTGCGGTCGAGGTTCGGAGCACTCGTGCCAGGCTGACGATTCGTCACGAATCTCGAGCACGCCCGGCAGGCTGACCAGCCGGTGGATTGTCCGTCGCGGAGGTCGAACGGCCGGAGCGCAGATCGGAACGTCGATGGTCCGAACACGAACTGGAGGCGAATCATGCGAGTGGCGGTAGCGCAGGAACTGGGCGGGATCGACAGCGTGCACCTGACCGATCAGCCGACTCCGACGCCCGGGGCCGGACAGCTGCTGGTGCGGGTGCACTGCGCGGGTGTCGGGCCGTGGGATGTCGGGATGCTCAACAACGGTTTTCCGGGCCTGAGCACGCCGTTCGTCCCGGGGCAGGAGATCGCCGGAGTGGTCGAGGCGATCCATGACGGAGCCGAATTTCAACCGGGCCAACGCGTGTACGGGACGACGTTCCCCGTCGGCGGCGGGTTCGCCGAACTGGCGGTGGTGGACTCGGCCCGGATGGCCCCGATGCCGGCCACAACCGACTTCCCCGAGGCGGCGGGGCTGGCGATCGGCGCCGGAACCGCCTACGAAGGACTCATCGATCGCGGCGGACTGCGAGCCGGGGAAACCGTACTGATCACCGCGGCCTCGGGCGGCGTCGGCAGCGCCGCCGTGCAGATCGCGGCGGCCGCCGGGGCCCGCGTCCTCGGGGTGGCCAGCCCGCGCAACCACGACTACCTGCGGAACCTGGGCGCCGGCGAGGTCTTCGACTATCACGACGCGCACTGGGCCGAGCAGGTGCGCGCTGCCGTCGGCGGCGGTGTCGAGCTGCTGTTCGACGGGTCCGGCAGACCGACCCGCGACCTGGCCCTGACCGCGATCCGCGACGGCGGCCGGGCGATCTCCATCATCATGCAGGACCCGCTGCCCGATCTGGAGCGCGGAATCACCGGCGACACGTTCGCCGCACACGCCGATCGCGAGCGCTTGGACGCATTGAGTCGCCTGGTCGACGCGGGCAAACTCCGGCCGACGATCGAGGCCGTGCTGCCGTTGGATCAGGTCCGTGTGGCGCTCACGCGAGTCGCCGGTGGGCACACTCGCGGCAAGATCGTGCTGCGGACCGCGCAGTAGAACACGCTGGGCCGCAAGCACCCAGCGCATCGCCACATCCCCTGAACCGACGCGATCAGTCGGTATGCTCCGAGTTTGCGGGCTGTTCGGGCACGGTGATCGATTCCGGTGCGGCACTCGCACAGAAGCGAAACAGGCCACCGGTTCGACTGATCGTTGCCATGGGAAAGGCCACTGGATGTCCACCTATTTGTATCGCTTGGCGAAATGGTCCTTCCACCACCGCAGGCTGGTGCTTGCCCTGTGGTTGCTGCTTGCAGTGCTCATGATCGTGCTCGGCACGGTGAGCGGCGGGAAGACCAACGACAACTTCACCATTCCCGGCACCGAATCCGAGGACGTGGCAACACTTCTCACCCGCGAGATGCCCGCGGCCGCGGGTGGGCAGACCCAGATCGTGCTGGCCACGCACGGCAACGCGAAGATCACCGACGCCGGGAACGTGACCGCGATCGACACGATGATCACGAAGCTGCAGGCTATTCCGGGCGTCGTCGCGGTCGGCGACCCCTTCCAGACCAAGATGATCGCACCGAGCGGGCAGGCGGCCATCGCCACGGTGCAGTACTCGCAGGCGCCGGCGGACGTGCCGGACTCGACCTTCGACGCCGTGCGGACCGCGGTCGAACCCGCGCAGAATTCCGGTGTGCAGGTGGAGTATTCGGGCAGCGCCTATCCCGGATGGCTCATCTCGGTATCCGAGGTGCCCGAGATCGTCGGCATGCTCATCGCGTTCGTGATCCTGCTGGTGACCTTCGGCGCGTTCGTGGCCGCGGGTCTGCCGATCCTCAACGCGATCGTCGGGATCGTGGTCACCTTGATGGGCGTCACCGCGCTGGCCTCGGTGGTCACCATCGCCTCGGCCTCGACCACCGTGGCCATCATGCTCGGCCTGTCCTGCGGCATCGACTACGCGCTGTTCATCCTCTCGCGCCACCGCAACAACCTGATGACGGATATGAGCGTGGAGGATTCGGTTCCGCTGGCGGTCGGCACCGCGGGCAGTTCGGTGGTGTTCGCGGGGATCACGGTCATCGTCGCGCTGTGCGGGCTGGCCGTGGCGGGCATTCCCTTCCTCACAGTGATGGGCCTGGCGGCCGCCGCCGCGGTTCTGGTGGCCCTGCTCGTCTCGCTCACGCTGTTGCCCGCGCTGCTGGGCTTCGCCGGGTGGACGGTGGCGAAATTCCTGCAGTCCCCGCTGCGTCCCGGACGTCCCGAGGCGATCGCCCGCCAGGCCGTCGAACAGCCCGAACGCACCGCGGGCGCGGTCTGGGCGCGCTTCGTCGTGCGGTGGCGGTACCCGGTGCTCATTGCAGGCATCGTACTGCTCGCGGTGATCGCGGCTCCGGCGACGCAGATGAATCTCGGCCTGCCCAGCGGCTCGTCCAAGCCGACCTCGGACACCCAGCGCCGGGCCTACGACATCGTCGCGCAGAATTTCGGCCCCGGATACAACGGGCCGCTGCTGGTCGTGGTGGACAACGTCACCGATCCCGCCCAGCTCACCCCGATCACGCAGGCCCTGGGCAAACTGCCCGATGTCGCGGCCGTCGTCCCCGGATCCGGCGCCGGCGCCCTGCGCACGATCCAGGTCGTTCCGCAGTCCGGCCCGAACGATCCGAAGACCGCCGACCTCGTGCACTCGATTCGCAACCAGCGCAACGAGATCGAGGGTTCCACCGGCACGCGGATTCTGGTGGGCGGGACGACCGCGTCCAATATCGACGTCTCGGCGAAGCTGTCCGGGGCGCTGCCGGTATTCCTGGTCGTTGTCGTCGGACTGGCGTTCATCCTGCTGACCTTCGCCTTCCGGACCATCTGGGTGCCGATCAAGTCGATCATCGGCTTCCTGCTCTCGGTGGGCGCGGCGTTCGGGGCCGAGGTGGCGCTGTTCCAATGGGGTTGGGGCCAGCACATTTTCGGTATCGCGCCGGGTGAGATCATCAGCTTCCTGCCGATCGTCATGCTCGGCATCATCTTCGGATTGTCCAGCGACTACGAGGTTTTCGTCGTCTCGCGGATCAAGGAGGACTTCACCAAGAACGGCGACGCGCGCTTGGCCGTCGAACGCGGCACCGGGTACTCCGCGCGCGTGGTGACCGCTGCCGCGCTGATCATGTTCTCGATCTTCGTCGCCTTCATGATCAACAAGGATCCGACGATCAAGGCGATCGGATTCGGCTTCGCGGTGGGTGTGCTGCTCGACGCCTTCGTCGTCCGCCTGACCCTCGTCCCCGCGGTCATGGCGATCGCGCACCGCCAATTCTGGTACCACCCACAATGGTTCGCCAAGTACGTCCCGAATCCGGACATCGAGGGCGAGCGCCTCGAACAGCGTCTGGCCGCCGCGGCCGAGCGATCCCCGGAACCGGACGCGGTCGCACCGTAGGGAACGGAACTGCGCGCTACCGTTGGTCTGCGGCGACAACACCGTCGATGACCCCGTCCCCTCTCCCGCAGGAGCCGCTCGATGAGCTTTTTCGCCCACTCCCCCGACGACCTGGTCGACCGTGCACTCGCAGGCTTCGCCCGCGCGCACGCCGAATCGGTCTCGTACACCGCGGATCCGGGCTATCTGAGCGCCGTCGATCCCGCGCCGGGCCGGGTGGTCGGGCTGGTCTCCGGTGGTGGTTCGGGGCACGAGCCGATGCATGCCGGGTTCGTCGGGCGCGGCATGCTCGACGCCGCCTGTCCCGGAAGGATTTTCGCCTCCCCGCACAATCGGCAGGTGTACGAGGCATCCCGCGCGGTCGCGAAATCCGGTGGGGTGCTGCACATCGTGAAGAACTACACCGGCGATCGGATCAACTTCGGCATCGCCGCCGAACGCCTGCAGCACGATGGCATCGCCTGCGAACGGGTGCTGGTGGACGACGACGTGGCCACCGACTCCGAGGACATCGCGGTGGGCCGCCGCGGCACCGGCGCGACGGTGATCGTGGAGAAGCTGCTCGGCGCGGCCGCCGACGAGGGACGCTCGCTGACCGAACTGGCCGCGCTGGGCAAGCGGATCGTCGACGCCAGCCGCAGCATCGCCATCGCCTCCGCCGCGCAGACCGCGCCCGGCACCGGCCGACCGGCATTCGAACTTCCCAGTGGCGCAGTCGAATACGGAGTCGGCATTCACGGCGAACGTTCCGGCCGGATACGTATCGACACCGAAATCGACGCCCTGGTCAGCGATATGACCGGCGCGCTGGTGTCCGCGCTGGGCCTGGGCTCGGGGTCCCGTGTCATCGCGATGGCGAACGGCCTCGGCGCGACCATCCCGATGGAGCTGTACGGCGTATTCGACCGTCTCGCAACGGTTCTCGACCATCACGGCGTCGTCCTGGAACGTCAGGTGGTCGGCTCCCTGGTGACCGCACTGGATATGCGAGGCTTCTCGCTGTCGCTGACCCGCACCGACGACGAACTGACCCAGCTGTGGGACGCACCCGCCCACACCGCTGCCTGGCCCACAACCCCCCGAACCGGCGAGGACGCACGATGACCGAACCCACCGCCCGCCACTGGATCCTCGGCTTCGCCGACCGGGTCACCGCCGCCGAACCGCAGCTGACCGCCTACGACCAGGCCGCAGGCGACGGCGACTTCGGCACCAACATCACCGGCGCGGTCGCGCTGGTGCGCACCGAACTCGCCGCCCTGCCCGAAACCGCCCCCGCGAGTGATGTTCTCACCACAACCGCGACCGTCTTCCTGGACCGCGTCGGCGGCACCAGCGGTCCCCTGTTCGGTCTGCTGTTCCAGGCTCTGAGCAGGGCCGTCGGCGACACCCTGACCCCCGCGGCGCTGACGGAGGGCACGGCCGAGGGCCTGGCCGCCATCCAGCGCGTCGGCGAAGCCCAGGTCGGCGACAAGACCCTGGTCGACGCCCTCTCCCCCGCCGTGGACGCACTCCGATCTCTCGCACCGGACACCGGAGTGGACAAGGCATTCGAGGCCGCGGCAGCAGCCGCTGTCGACGGCGCCCGGAGCACCAGGGATATCCGCGCCCGCCGAGGCCGGGCCAGTTACGTCGGCGACCACGCCGTCGGCGTCCCCGACCCGGGCGCGGTCACCATCGGCCTGCTCTTCGGCGCATCCGAGGTCGACTGAGCTCGCCCGCGCGCCGGCCCGACGCGACTGCGACCGCGTGGAAGTCGTCCGCGGCACGGAAATCGGCGTCGACATCTCCATCACTCAGCTCCGAACGGAGTTCGATGCCGTCGTACTGGCATGTGGCGCAACCCAACCCCGCGACGCGGCAGACGAGCTCGGCCGCGCACTGTCCGAGTTGCCCGCGGTCGTCCCCGAGCCCGGACGGCACCCGGGCCCGGCCACCGATCGCCTGCGGGTCGTACTGTCCTTCGGCCGGAACGTGACCGGCATCGTCACCGACCTGCCCCGCGCTCCCGCCCGGTGAGCGGTGGCTGGCCGGTGCACCGGCGCGGAATCGCAGTGTGTGCACGATGCCGGCAATATCGCCGGCCAGGACTGCCGCGCGTCTCGGTCGGCGGCTTCCCGCCCCAGAGCGCGTGGCTATGATGGGGAGGTCGATGTCCGGCTCGAGCCGAGCTTCGGCAGTGTTGCCAGTGGTCACCCGGCGGACGGGACGAACTGCGAGGGTGGCCGGTGGCGCCGCTCGACCGGCGCTGCCGCACGGCGAGCCGTTCGACCCGATTTCGCTGCAGTTCGTGGTCGACGTCTCCGGCCGAGTCCCCAGGTTCGAGCTCACCGTCTGCGTACGGGCCCTGCCGCAGCGGGATCACCCGATCGACGGACAGCGTGTCGACGAGACGAACACGTTCTGGGATCGGACCGGGCGTCTGGTCGCCCGAAGCACCGAGATGCCGGCATACGACTCGGCTGACGGCAATTGCAGTCGGAGAGTTCGAAAAGACTTCGCCCCCAGCACAACGGAGGATGTTTTCGCTTTACCCGCGATCGACCGTAGGAGGAGGACCCATCGTGTCGGCTGATATGCGTGAAGAGCGGCTCGCACGCCGCGTCGCCGATTTGTGCGCCACTGACCGGCAGTTCGCCGATGCCCGGCCGGACGAAGCGGTGACCGAGGCGATCGAGCAACCCGGGCTCCGGCTCGCGGAGATCGTACGAACGATCACGGCGGGCTACGCGGACCGGCCGGCGCTCGGTCAGCGTGCGGTGGAATTGGTCATCGACCCGCAGACCGGCCGCCGCTCGCTCGATGTGCTGCCCCGGTTCGAGACCATCAGCTACCGCGAGTTGTGGGACCGCGCCGGGTGGGTCGCGAGAGCTTCGGCCGGTAATGCGGTGAGTCCGTTGCGGCCCGGGGATCGGGTCTGCATGCTGGGTTTCACCAGCGTCGACTACACGATTCTCGATACGGCGATGATCCGGCTCGGCGCGGTGGCGGTGCCACTGCAGACCAGTGCGCCGGTCACCGGACTGCAGGCCATCGTGGCCGAGACCGAGCCGAGGATGATCGCGGCGAGTATCGAGAATCTGTCCGACGCCGTGGAACTGGTGCTGACGGGCCCGACGCTGGCACGGTTGGTCGTGTTCGACTACCACCCCGAAGTGGACGACGAGCGCGAGGCGTTCGACGCCGCCCGCGCGAGGCTGGCTCGAGCGGACCGCGACGTGGTCGTGGAAACACTGGCCGACCTGGTCGAACGAGGAAGGGCGCTACCGGGGACACCGGAGATGGCTACCGGCGACAACGATTCGTTGGCACTGCTGATCTACACCTCCGGCAGCACCGGCGCGCCCAAAGGCGCGATGTACCCGCAGCGGATGGTCGCCGATCTGTGGCGCAGATCGTTCGGCGCGGTGTGGGGCCGGCGCGGCGCCGACCCGTCGATCACGCTCAACTTCATGCCGATGAGCCACGTCCTGGGACGCGGGACCATGTACGGAGCGCTCGGCGGCGGCGGCACGGTCTATTTCACGGCCAAGAGCGATCTGTCGACGCTGCTGGAAGACCTTGCGCTGGTGCGGCCGACCCAGCTGACGTTCGTGCCGCGGATCTGGGACATGCTGTTCCAGGAATTCCACAGCGAGCTGGCACGGCGCTCGTTCGACGGCGTCGATCGCGCGGCACTCGAAGCCGAGGTGATGGCGGAGCAGCGGCAGAACATGCTCGGCGGGCGGTTCGTCGTGGCGTTCACCGGCTCGGCGCCCATCTCGACCGAGCTGCGGGCGTTCGTCGAGTCCTATCTCGACATGCATCTGATGGACGGCTACGGCTCGACCGAGGCGTGGCCCATCTACATCGACGGACTGGTGCAACGCCCACCGGTGATCGACTACAAGCTGGTCGACGTCCCGGATCTCGGCTACTTCCACACCGATCGGCCACATCCGCGAGGCGAGCTCCTGGTCAAGTCGGACACCGTATTTCCCGGCTACTACAAGCGCCCCGACGTCACCGCCGAAGTGTTCGACCAGGACGGCTACTACCGCACCGGAGACGTGATGGCCGAGGTCGGTCCCGACCGGCTCGTCTACCTCGACCGCCGCAACAACGTGTTGAAGCTTTCGCAAGGCGAGTTCGTGACCGTCTCGAAGTTGGAGGCGGTGTTCGGAGACAGCCCGCTGATCGAACAGATCTACATCTACGGCAACAGCGCGCGCGCCTACCTGCTGGCAGTCGTGGTGCCCAGCAAGGACGCGTCGGCCCGCAGCGGCGGCGATACGTCCGCGCTCGAGCGACTCCTCAGCGACGAGCTACAGAAAATCGGGAGAACGGCCGGACTTCAGTCCTATGAGATCCCGCGCGACTTCATCATGGAGACAACACCATTCACGCCCGAGAACGGCCTGCTCACCGGCATTCGCAAGCTGGCACGACCGAAACTCAAGGAGCGTTACGGCGAGCGTCTGGAACATCTCTACACCGAGACCGCCGAGGGCCAGGCCGAGGAACTGCGCGCGTTGCGCCGGAACGGCAGCGACCGGCCGGTGCTGGAGACCGTCGGCCGGGCCGCAGCCGCGTTACTGGGGGTGGCGGCCGGTGACCTGCGTCCCGACGCGCACTTCACCGACCTGGGCGGAGACTCCTTGTCGGCGTTGACATTCGGGAACCTGCTGCACGAGATCTTCGACGTCGACGTTCCGGTCGGTGTGATCGTCAGCCCGGCCACCGACCTGCGGGCCCTCGCCGCTTACATCGAGGCCCAGCGGGCGCGCGACGGGAAACGGCCCACGTTCGCCACGGTGCACGGCCGCGACGCCACCGAGGTCCACGCCCGTGACCTGACACTGGACAAGTTCATCGATGCCGAGCTGCTGGACACCGCCGCAACGCTGCCGCGGGCGAGTGCGCAGGTGCGGACCGTGCTCTTGACCGGAGCCACCGGATTCCTGGGCCGATTCCTGGCCCTGGAGTGGCTGGAGCGGCTGTCGTTGGTCGGCGGCAGGTTGATCTGCCTGGTACGGGCGACCGACGACACGGCGGCTCGGGCACGCCTCGACGCGGTGTTCGACAGCGGCGACACGCAGTTGCTGCGCCATTACCGGGAGCTGGCCGCCGATCATCTCGAGGTCGTCGCCGGTGACAAGGGCGAGGCGGATCTGGGCCTGGACCGACAAAGATGGCAGCAATTGGCGGACACCGTCGATCTGATCGTGGATCCCGCGGCGCTGGTCAACCATGTCCTGCCCTACAGCCAGCTCTTCGGCCCCAACGCCTTGGGCACCGCGGAGCTGATCCGGATCGCGCTCACCACGAAACTCAAGCCGTTCATCTATCTGTCGACCGTCGGCGTCGGCGACCAGATCACGCCCTCGGCATTCACCGAGGACGCCGACATCCGGGCGATCAGCCCGGACCGCGCGATCAACGACGACTATGCCAACGGCTACGGCAACAGCAAGTGGGCGGGCGAAGTCCTGCTGCGGGAGGCCCACGACCTGTGCGGGCTTCCGGTTTCGGTCTTCCGCTGCGACATGATTCTGACCGACACCGAATACCTGGGCCAGCTCAATCTGCCGGACATGTTCACTCGGCTGATGCTCAGCCTGGTCGCCACCGGCATCGCGCCCGGCTCCTTCTACGAACTCGACGCCGAAGGCCACCGACAACGCGCGCACTACGACGGACTGCCCGTCGACTTCATCGCCGAGGCCATCGCCACCCTCGGCCAGCATCCGGCCGACGGGTTCGAGACCTACCACGTGATGAATCCGTACGACGACGGCATCGGACTCGACGAATACGTCGACTGGCTGACCGAGGCAGGGTACGCAATCCAGCGGATCCCCGACTACGCCGCCTGGCTACACCGCTTCGACACCGCCATGCGTGCGCTGCCCGAACAGCAGCGCCAGTACTCCCTACTGCCCCTGCTGCACAGCTACCGACACCCCGCAAAGCCGATCAGCGGGTCGATCGCGCCGACCGACCACTTCCGCTCCGCGGTGCAAGCCGCGAAAATCGGCCACGACAAGGACATCCCCCACGTCTCCGCCCCGATCATCGTCAAATACATCACCGATCTCCAACTGCTCCAACTACTCTGAACCACCGAGCCGGGCTTCAGCCCGTGCGGGCCGGAGTCGACAGCGGAACGGCCTCGCTCCGAAACCTGTTCGGGGCGAGGCCGTTTCCCGCTGACGCGGCGCTGGATGATCAGGCCGACGGGCGGGTGAACTCTCCGCCCAGCACGCCGCAGTCACCTTGTACGCGCTGGCAGAGGGCCCCAAGCGGCACAGTGAACTTGTCGCTCTGTCCGGCGGGATCTCCCGGAAGGTGCTGACCCAGACCCTGCGCCGCCTGCAGAGCAACGGCCTCATCGATCGACAGCGGTACGCCGAAGTGCCCCCACGGGTGGAATACAGCCTGACCCCGCTCGGCCGGACGCTCCAGGCGCCGATAGCGATGCTGACGGAGTGGGCGCAGACATACGGAGAAGCACTCGTCGACTTCCAGGAATCGGCGGCCGCGAACCACCGGCACCAGGTTCGGGCAGCCCACACCTTGTGATGCTGTCGGTTGCCGGATCGAACACCCGAAACTCGGCATTTCAGCGCGTCGCCAACTGATTCTGTGGGTCTGCCGCTCGAAGTACCGGCGCCGCCCTGCATACTTCGCCGGACCTGAGCCGCTGGGCACCCTGATCATGTACGAGCAGCCAGGCTGCCGGTCCGCTTCGCCTGCTACCGTGCACGCTCTCGGGCGCTGAGCGTGCACGTCGCCCGGCCTCGGCCCATCGGCTACCGGTTCGCCTGTGGCAGTGGGGAATTCGATCGCCTGCCTATGCGCAGATCACGCCGACGGGTCGCGCGGGCGCGGCCGGGGTCCGATCTGGTCGAGCAGGTCGTTGACCTCATCCGGGAAGCCGTTGGTGACCGGTTTGGCGGTCTTGTGCGGAAACCGGCGCGTGACATGCTCTTCCGCGGCCGATCCGGACAGTACGTAGACCGGCTCCGCCTTGTTCTGCAACGGGCGCACGACCTCGTCGAGATGCTCTCGCCGGTTGTCCAGGAAGGCTCCGATGACGTCCTCTCCCGCCGGGCACACCGCCATGCAGTACCCGGCCTTGTAATTGGGTTTGAACGACAGGCTCTGCCACATCGAGAACGATTCGCCCGTGGCCACCCGCTCGCGATATTCGTCGCGGTCCGCGCTGTCGGCGATGGTCTCGGCCCAATCGGTGAAGCCGCCCATGAACTCTCGGTAGTTGTGGGTGTAGCACGCCTGGAAATCGAAGCCGCCGTCCTCGGCGATCGCGCCGACCGGGCATGCGGACACGCACAGTTTGCACTCGAGGCACGGGTTGAACTCCAGCGCCGCACTCGGCTCGTCGACCACCGCGTCGGTGACCACCGTGCCCAGCAGGATGAAGTTGCCGAACTTCGGGTGAATCACGTTGCGGTGGATGCCCATCACACCGAGTCCGGCGGCCTCGGCCACGACCTTGTGCGCGATCACCCAGATGCGTCCCGGGAACTGGTCGACCTCCATCGGGTACCCGGGCGCGGGATATACCGCGCGGTATCCGGCATCCTGCAGCGCCCGGGTGATCCGGCGGGAGACCTCGTTGGTCTCGTCGTCGGCATGATTGAACTCGGTATTGGCCAGACTGCGCATCGGGCTGCGCAGGTTGTCGCGGTTCATCCGCACGCAGAACGATACGAAAGTCCGTGCGGCGGGCAGGATTCCGCGTGCATGCTCCAGTTCCGCAGCCACCCGCGGATCGTCCACTGCGACGAAGCCCACATCGTCGGCGCCGGCTTCCCGGCATATCTCGCGCAGCCGAGCGGCGCTCAGCACGGCGGCGGGCCGCGCCCTGCCCTGCTCGGCCATCCGCCGGACGGTCGGATGCTCCGCCAACCGCCGCGGTCTCGTGGGTTCGGAATCCATCACCATCGGGGCCTCCTCGCCTGTCTCCCCGAGACCGTCACGGCCTCAACAGGTTAGACACCGCGGCGCGCGGAAACTCATCGCTCACCGACCTAGTAGATCAACACTCTTGTCTGACGAAATTGCTATTCCCCTTTGAAGAGAGTGTTATTCTCGTCGCATTCGCACCCACGGAGAGGCGCTTGCACATGTCGGAGCGGCTCGGCGAAAGGACAACGGACAGTGAGTAACGCCATCGACGTCGAAACTGCGGTCGAAAGCCCGAGCTCGGGGATCATCCCGGTCTACGACCCGTCCACCGAGGAGTTGATCGCGGAGGTTGCCGATTCCGACCGCAAGGCCGTCGACGAGGCGGTGGCTCGGGCGCGCGAAACCTTCGAATCAGGCGTGTGGCGCAAGCTGCCCGCCGCACACCGCGCGGACGTACTGTTCCGGGCCGCGAACATCATCCGGGACCGCATCGACGAACTCGCCGCGCTCGAGGCCCGCGACAACGGGATGAACGCCACCGCCGCGAGCCACATCATCAAGGTGTCGCTGGAGATGCTGGTGTACTACGCCGGGTGGGTCGGCAAGATCCACGGCGAGTCGGCCAATCTCGTATCCGACGGCCTGCTGGGCGAATTCGAGAACTACCACACCTTCACCCAGTACGAGCCGGTCGGCGTCGTCGGCCTCATCATCCCCTGGAACGGGCCGTTCTTCGTCGCGATGCTCAAGGTCGCGCCCGCCCTCGCGGCCGGCTGCAGCGCCGTGCTCAAGCCCGCCGAGGAGACGCCCCTGACCGCCCTGAAACTCGAGGAGATCTTCCGCGAGGCAGGGCTGCCCGACGGCGTGCTGAACGTCGTCACCGGCTACGGCGAGACCACGGGCGCGGCGCTCACCGCGCATCCGGACGTGGACAAGATCTCGTTCACCGGGTCGACCGAGGTCGGGCGGCTGATCGTCAATGCGGCCGCAGGCAACCTCAAGCGCCTCACGCTCGAACTGGGCGGCAAGTCACCGCTGATCATGTTCGAGGACGCCAATCTGGACAAGGCGATCATGGGTGCGGGCATGGGCCTGCTCGCCGGTTCCGGACAGAACTGTTCGTGCACCTCGCGCATCTACGTGCAGCGCGGCATCTACGACCGGGTCGTGGAGGGTCTGGCCGCCTTCGCCGAGATGCTGCCGATGGGCGGCAGTGACGATCCCAATTCGGTTCTGGGACCGCTGATCAGCGAGAAACAGCGCCGACGCGTGGCAGGCATCGTCGAGGACGGCGTGGCCGCGGGCGCAGAGGTGGTGACCGGCGGTCAGGTGCTGGATCGACGCGGCTACTTCTACGAGGCGACGATCATCACCGGCACCACGCCCGATATGCGCCTGATCCGTGAGGAGATCTTCGGCCCGGTCGGTTCGGTGATCCCGTTCGACGACGAGGACGAGGTGATCGCCGCCGCGAACGATACGCACTACGGCCTGGCCGGATCCATCTGGACCGAGAACCTCGGGCGGGCCCATCGCGTCGTCAACGAGCTTCGCGCGGGCCAGATCTGGGTGAACTCCGCACTCGCCTCGGATCCCTCGATGCCGATCTCCGGACACAAGCAGTCGGGCTGGGGTGGCGAGCGCGGCAAGAAGGGCATCGAGGCTTACTTCAACCTCAAGTCCGTCTACATCGGCCACTGACCGCTGCCGACGGGTTCTGGCACCGAGGAAGAACCGGTGGAGCCGGCTCCACCGGTTTCCTGCCGTTCGACCATCGGCCGCAGGCACGGATCATCTGTCCGCGTCAGTAATTCAGTGCGCTGCCGAGACGACGTCGACGAGCGCTCGGACCGCTCGGGCACAGTCGTCGCGGATGTAGCCCAGACGACGCACCTCGTCCGGGTCGGGCTCGTAGGCCAGCGTGTTTCCGCGGCCCTGGATGATGGAGGCGTCCGGTTGCAGCCGGTGTTGTTCGTCGCGCTCGGCGATGACCCGATCACCGCCCGCAGCGTCGACGAGCATTTGGAAGAACTGCCGGTAGGACAGGTTTTCATCACCCACCAGATAGGCCGCGCCGGACTCCCCGTGCCGCAGCGCACCGCGAATCGCTTGTGCGAGTGAGGCAGCGGACATGTAGTTGGTTCCGCCGACAGGTGCGAAGTCCGGGATACCCGGTTCGTTTCCGGCCGCCCACGACACCATCCGCCGGTAACGCCGTGCCGAGGACCCCGGCACCGCGCCGATGATCGACGGTGGGTTGAGGGTGCACGCGATGAACGAGTCGTCCGCCAGGGCACGTACGCCCTCGTCGGCGGCCTTGCGCGCCGCGATGTACGGGTTGTGCTCGGCGAGGTCCGGTCGCAGCTGGTGGTAGTAGCTGCCCACCTGCACGAACCGACTCACCCCGGCCCCTCTGGCCAGTTCGGCGATGCGGGGGACGCCGACGCTCTGCGTGGTCTGCCAGAACTCCTGTGCGTCGTCCTCGGGTTTCTTGTGCCGCACGTCCTGCCCCGCGGCGAAGACGATGCCGTCGAACGGCGCGAGCTGCTCCCGAGTCCAGGACGGAACTGTGTAATCGCCCATCAGCAAAGGAAATTCGCGCACCGGAGAGTCGTCGGACAGCGGGCCCCGGCCGGCGACGGTGACGTCGTCACCGTGTTCGCGCAGATGCAGCGCGGTGTGAGCGCCGATCATGCCGGTTCCGCCGATGACCAGAATCTTCATGAACGAATACCTCTCCGGCGTCGGCCTCTTCGAGCACGTCGCCCCGATGCTATCCACACCGACACGAGCCGATCGTCCGAGTCTCGACCAGTGGACACATCCGCCGCTCCTACCAGCGAATCTCCTGTGCCCGTGCTGAGATTGGCACCGTGGAACCTGCCGACACGCTTGCCGTGACCATGCTCGCGGCTCGATATGCGCACAGCGTGGACCGCCGCGATGCCACGCGGCTCGCATCGTTGCTCACGCCGGAGGTGGTCCTCGTCCTGCCGCCCGAGCTGAACGGGGCGGACGCGCCGAGCGAGTTGACGGGCAGGCAGGAGGTGGTCGATTCGGTCCTGAAATCCGTGTCACGCTTCGTCGCCACCCGACACGTGCTCGAGCAACAGACCCTGGAGATGATCTCCCGTAACGGGGCGCGTGGCGAAGCGTATTGCACTGCACACCACATCTATTCGCGCGACGGCGGTCACCGGGACGCTCGGATCGCCATCCGATACCAGGACACTTTTGCCCGCGACGGCGACACCTGGCTGTTCTCCCGTCGCGAGCTCGTGGTCGACTTCATCGAGGACGTACCGGTGACCTTGCCCGCACCGCCCGGACCGGCAGTCTGACCGAACGCGGAGCGGGCTACCGGACCACGCTGGCGAAGTCGGCGAGGGCGGTGGAGATCGGTTCGGGCCGATGGTCGTTCTGATCGGCAGCCGCGGTGAGCACGTCCAGATGGTGATAGCCCGGCGCGACGACCAGGCGACCCGACCGTGGCACGCCGTTGGCGACCACCAGACCCGATCCGCCCAGCAGATCGATCGTCGGATTCGCCGCGCTGCCCTCGGGATGGACCAGCAGACGGGATATCTGCGGGTCGGACGCCTGGAACAGATCGGTCGCCAGCTTGGTCGGGAAGTAGTCCTCGGTGAACGGCAGTGGTTGTTCGGCCAGGCTGCGCGCCAGTTCGCCGATATCGGTCACCTCGGTTTCCGTTGTGGCGTAAGGCTTTCCGGCACGGTCGCGGTAGACCGGCGCGCCGGGTGCGCCGATCCGGTCGTAGTTGCGCCAGGTGTACAGCGGGCCACCCGGTTGATCCGGGATACCCAGGGTGTCCGGGCCCAGTGCCGCACTGGTCAGCGGGGTCAGCGCCGGGTTGTGCGCGAGATCCTGCGGTAGCGGAAAGTCCTTGTCGCGCACCGGTCCCCCGTCGAAGAAGCCGGGACTGGTTTGCAGGAAGGCCAGTGGCTGGGAGGCGTTGCCCAGGAGCGCGCCCAGCACCGCGGAGTTGGTGAGCCGGAACTGCCGGACCGACGGGGACCCCGTGGCGAATGCGGCCGCGTCACGGGAGAACAGGAAGCGCAACGTGGTGTCCAGATTCGGGGTGAGCGGCAGCGCCGCCGCGAGGTGGCTCAGCCCACCCGGATCCACGTCGGCGGCCAGGCCGACGATGCCCAGCAGGGTCATGGTCTCGGGTCCGATGAGTACCGGCAGGTTCAGCGTGCGCGGCGCAACGCCCGAACGCAGCGCGGCCTGGGTCGCCTCGTAGTCGAGTCCGCCGCTGGGCAGGATCGCCGAGGGTGACGGCAGCCCGGACAGCGCGGACAACGACGGGGAGATCGCGGTGTCCAGCGCGAAATAGCCTGCGCACTGCCGATATCCGGGATTGCCGCCGAAATCCGCATCGGCGAAGAAGGCCGTCACCACGCCGCCCAGGGAGTGCCCGCCGCACAACACTTTCCGTTGCCGCAGTGCGAGATCGGGCAGTTCGTGGACCAGCAGGTCGTACTGGTCGGTGATCGTCTGCGCGATACCGACGTTCGCCAGCCACCCCACCTGGTCGTTGCCGAGGAAGCCCGCGAAGGTGTGCCCTTCGACCGGGCGATGGTGATAGTAGTAGTCGATCGCGACGTCGTAGTCGTGCGCCGCCAGGCCCGCGCGCACGCCGCTGTGGTCGTCGAGGCAGTTGGACCGCCGATCCAGCGCCCAGAACTCGATGTGCGCACCGTTTCGCGCCGCCGCGGCGACGGTGTTGCGGGCGACGCTGTCGAATGCCCCGGCGCCCTCCAGGATGCCAGGCTGGGCGATCAGAATCCGGTCCGCGGCGGCTGCGGCGGAGGGCCCATTCACATCCCGGTATCGCAGATACGACAGCCAATCGCAGGCCGCGGGATGCGGGCCGATCGAGTTCGGTAGCGGAATATGCACGCGCACAACGGATTCGTCCACGGAGCTGATCGGCGACGCGATGTGCACCGGCGTCTCCACCCGATCCGTCCCCGCCGGGTCGGCCCCCGCACCGGGAGCGACCGGCAACGCGGCCGCGACCACACTCGCCGCTACAACCAGCACCCTGGACACAGGTCCGGTGACACCTCGCCGCATCGAACCACTCTCCTCATCGAGATTCTCGCGGGCTTCGCTCGATAGCGTACGGTCGGCGGGCGATCCCCGGACCGGATCGCCTCTGTCCGCTCTCCGGACCTGAGCACCTCGATACTGTGATCCACCACAGTCGCCGCACGCCGAGAGACTTCCGGCGACGTCACGAAACGCTCTCCCGCACTTGAAGATAAGATGCGGCCTCGCTCAGGCCGACCAGAATGCCGCCGCTTCGCCGAAAGCGAGCGATGCCCACCCGGACGGCGAACGACCCGCCAGTGCCGTGCTGCGAACGATCGATCGCGGCAGTGGCTCGGACGAGGTCTCGCTTACGCCGGTCGGCATGGCGCCGCTTCGCCGAAGGCCGGCGATGCTCACCCCGGGCAGCGGACGACCCGCCCGTGCCGCGCTACGAACAGTCGACCGCGGCAGTGCCTCTCGTCAACCGCTGCCCGATCGCATCAATATGCGCGGCGTTCAGGGCGCACAACGGATGGACGCCGACGACCAGCCACACCCCCTGCCGGTCATCGACCACCGGGGCCACGATAATGACGACGGGCGGGTCTCCCGAGCGGCATCGTCGCCGGAAAGGCGAACAACAGCAGCGAGCGTGCTCATCCCCGGGCAGCGGACGACCCGCCCGTGCCGCGCTACGAACAGTCGACCGCGGCAGTGGCTTTCGTCAACCGCTGCCCGATCGCATCGATCTGCACGGCGTTCAGGGCGCACAACGGGTGGACGCCGACGATCAGCCGCACCCTCTGCCGGTCGTCGAGTACCGGGGCCGCGATGGTGACGACGGGGCGGGTCTCCCGAGCGGGGTCGTCGTCGGAAAGGTAACCGACAGTGGCGAATTCGGCGAGCAGTTGTTCGAGGGTCCGGCGTATGTGCGGCGGCAGGCCCGCACCGAGCATGGTGCCCGCCAGTTGCGCGTGTTGCGCCAGAGCCGGTGTGGTCCAGTCGATGTCGAATCCACGTTCGCGGGTACGGGTGAGAATTCCGTGCAGACGCCCTTCGACTTCCGGGTCGGTCGAGGCGGCACGGTGGATCCATGCCCGCTGCTGGTCGAGGGTGTCCCAGGCGGCGAAGGCGACGCCGAACGGCGGCGCGTACGGGATGCGATCGCCGGGGATGCCCGCGGGGTGGCGCGGATCGCCGCCTTCGATCGCGGTCATCACCAACGCGTCATCGATCCGCTCGACCACCGAGGTCGGATAGCCGACGTCGCGATGGACCACGGCCGCCGCGGCGCGCGCCGACCGGGTCAGCGGACGCGCGGCATCCAGGCGCGCGGCCACCACCGCCGCGGCGGGCCCGAGCGAGAAGGACTTGTCGACCGGATCACGTTCCGCCCAACCGCGATCGCGCAACGTGGTCAGGATCGCGTGCGCGGTCGCCTGCGTCAGCCCCAACTCGCTCACGATATCGGAAAAGCGTAGTCGCGTCTCCTCGGCCCGCGCGAGCAGCTCGATCACGTCGAGCGCGCGAGCGGTGGGGGCGGATGTCGCTCCGGAGATCTTGACTCCTACTGGTGAGAATCCTACTCTCGTTTCGAATATCGGAAATCTTATCTCGAATATTCGAGGTTCTGCAAGCGAGGGAGCAGCCGGTGCGCGCAGTGGTATTACGGCGGGGGCGGCTCGAAGTCCGACAGACGCCGGATCCGGTACCCGGACCGGGCGAGTTGCTGCTGAAGACATCGAGCACGGCGATCTGCGCCTCGGATGTGCATTTCATCGACCACCCGGAGCTGGGCGCCGACGATCCGACCGGCCGCTCCCTGTACGACGCGGACCGCGATATCGTCCTCGGGCACGAGTTCGTCGGTGAAGTCCTCGCCCACGGACCGGGCTGCTCCGACCGGTTCCCGATCGGCGCCCGGGTCACTTCGATTCCCACTCGCCTGGTGAACGGCGGCGGCGACGGTACCCGGATCATCGGCCAGCACCCCTTGGCGCAGGGCAGCTTCGGCGAGTTGGTCGTCGTCGCCGAAGTGGTCGCACGGCAAGTGGACGGTGCGGTGTCCAGCGATGCGGTGGCGCTGACCGACGCGTTCGCGGTGGGCGAGTTCTACGTGCGATCAGCGAACGTGCAGCCCGATGAGATCCCGATCGTCATCGGAGCCGGTGCGATCGGGCTGTCAGCGGTGGCCGCCCTCGCCGCGCGCGGGGTGAGCCCGATCATCGTGTCGGACTACAACAGTGCCCGCCGCGATCTGGCATCCGACGCCTTCGGCGCGCACGTTCTCCTCGACCCCGCCGTCGACTCACCGTTCGACGTGTGGCGCCAGGTCAGAGCCGAGAACGACATGTGGGGTGCGGCCGTCGTATTCGAATGCGTCGGCGCCCCGGGCCTGCTGCAGCACCTCGTCGACAGCGCGGATATGGGCACCCGCCTGTACTGCGCGGGCGGCTGGTACACCGGCGACACCTTGGATGTCACCGCCGCGACGCGACAGGGCGTCACCATCCAGTTCGGCGGCGGACCGATGCCGCAGGACTGGTACGGCACCCTCGAAGCCATCGTCACCGGCCGACTCGACCCGACACCCAGCATCGGAGCCACCATCGGCCTCGACGAGGTCCCCGAAGCACTCGACCAGGCACGCGGATCCGCAGGTCCGGCCCGCATCATCGTCCACCCGAACGGAGCCCCCGCATGAGCGAATACGAAGACCGCCAAGATATTTCGGAGGTGCTGGTGCGATATTCGACGGGCATCGACCGTCGTGACTGGGCGCTGTTCCGCACCGTGTTCACCGAGGACTGCGAACTGGACTACGGGCAGATCGGCAGCTGGCGCGGCGTCGACGCGGTCACCGAATTCATGCGGACCTCGCACGCTGAGGCCGGGCACACCCTGCATCGGCTCACCAATCAGGCGATCACGCCGGACGGCGACGTCGCTGAGGCCCGCACCTATGTCGACGGCCTGATCATGGCCTCCGACAACAACTCCGGAGTCAACGCCGTCGGCTACTACGACGACCGGCTCACCCGCACACCGGACGGCTGGCGCATCGCCCGACGGCGCTTCACCGTCGTGCGGATCAGTACCGTGGGAGGCGCGGCATGAGTTTCGCCGACAGCTACGGCCCCTGGGCACTCGTCGCCGGAGCCTCCGACGGCGTCGGTGCGGCCTTCGCCGAACGACTCGCCGAACACGGCATCAACCTCGTCCTGCTCGCCCGACGCCAGACCGTCCTGGACGAACTCGCAGCCGGAATCACCGATCGCACCGGAGTCGAAACACGCACCCTCGCAGTCGATCTCACCGAGCCGAATGCGGCCGAGACCATCATCGCCGCCACCACGGACCTGGAAATCGGCTTCCTCACCTACTGCGCCGGCGCCGACTCCCGATTCGAACCGTTCCTGTCCGCACCGATCGCCGCCGCCGAAGCGATGCTGCACCGCAACTGCACGGTGCCGATGCAGCTGTGCCACCATTTCGCCGCAGGTATGGTCGACCGCGGCCGCGGCGGGATCGTGCTGTTCGGCTCCGGCGCCGGATTCGCCGGCGCGCCCAACATGGTCGCCTACGGCGCGACCAAAGCCTTCGACATGGTCTTCGCCGAAGCCCTGTGGGCCGAACTGCACGACAAGGGAATCGACGTCCTCGGCCTCATCCTCGGCAAAACCGACACCCCGTCCCTGCGCCGCCTCGAACACGCTCGCGGACAACTGGATTCCGAAGACGACAGCCCATCCGACGCGGCATCGATCAGCGAGGTCATCGAGGAAGCGTTCGCCAACCTCACCAACGGCCCCACCCTCATGGTCGGCGAACAGATGCGCACCGTCTACCGGATGCTGGGCACCCTCACCCGCAACCAGACGGTCGAGATGATGGCTCAGGCCGTCCAAGCGACCATGGGTGACGATCGCTGACCACCGACATGCGCTCAGCTCGGCGAATTGGGTTGGGTCAGACCGAGATCGTAGGCGATGATGACCGCTTGAATACGGTCGCGGGCACCGAGTTTGGACAGCACCCGGCCCACATGGGTCTTGACGGTGGATTCCGACAGCACCAGACGTTCGGCGATCTCGCCGTTGGTCCAGCCGTGGCCGATGGCGACGAGGATCTCGCGCTCGCGGTCGGTGAGGGACAGCCAGCGCGGGTCGTCACCGCCGGGCGGTCCGGGCGGGCCCGCGGGCAGGTGCTGGGCGTAGGTGTCGAGCAGGCGGCGGGTGAGGGTGGGAGCGATGACCGCGTCCCCTCCGGCTACCGCGCGAATTCCGGCCAGAAGTTCCTCGGGGTGCGCATCCTTGAGCAGGAAGCCACTCGCCCCGGCACGCAGTGCGGCATAGGCGTATTCGTCGAGATCGAAGGTGGTCATCACCAGGATGCGCGAGCGTCCCCCGGCGGCCACGATGCGGCGGGTGGCCTCGATACCGTCCATACCGGGCATCCGGATGTCCATGAGTACGACGTCGGGGCGCAGTTCCGCCGCGGCGCGCACGGCCTCGGCCCCGTGCGCGGCCTCGCCGAGCACCTCGGTCTCGGGCGCGGCCTCGAGCAGCATGCGCAGGCCGTATCGCTGCAGCGGCTGGTCGTCGACGATCAGGACGGTGGTCACGGTTGTCCGCCTGCGGAATTCGGGAGCGGGGGGTTGTCGGTGAGGTCGAGAATAGCCTCCACGTCCCAGCCGCCGCCGGAGGTGGGGCCCGCGGTGACGGTGCCGCCGTACAGTGCGGCGCGCTCCCGCATCCCCGCCAGCCCGTGCCCCTCTCCGGGGGAGGCCGATACCGTGGAGCCATCGCGTCGTCCGTTGTCGCGCACGCGGATCCGCAGCTGCCCGGCGTCCGCACCGACCGTGACATCGGCCCGGCTACCGGGGCCGACGTGTTTGAGCGTATTGGTCAGAGCTTCCTGCACGATGCGGTACGCCATCAACTGCATACCCCGATCGAGGCCGTCCAATGCGCCGCCGCTGTGATAGACGACCTCCGTCCCGGCCGCTCGCACCCGGGCGAACAACGTCTCGAGGTCGGCGATGCCGGGTTGCGGTTCGAGTTCGGGGGCCTCGGCGTGTTCGGTGCCGCGCTCCCGCAGAACGCCGAGCATGCGACGCAGTTCGCCCAGCGCCTGACGCCCGGCGTCACCGATCAGCAGCAGCGCCTCCCGGCCTCGCGCCGGATCGGTCTCGGCGGCATAGGCGCCCCCGTCGGCCACGGTGATGATGACCGACAGGTTGTGCCCGATGATGTCGTGCATCTCCCGCGCCACCCGGGTGCGTTCGGTGGCGGCGGCAAGTCTGCTGCGCTGGTCGCGCTCGACTTCCAGTTGAGCGGCACGCTCACGCAACGCGACGAGTTGAGCCCGGCGCGAACGCACGACCAGTCCCAGCGCGACGGCCGCCGTCACGGCACTGAGCAGGAAGAACAGCACCTCCCAGCGCAACGCTCCACTGGCGACCCGGAACGAGAGCGGCACCATGACCGCGGCCGCCGCGACACACGCCCACAACACCCGATCCGGGCGGGCCCGCAGCGCCACGCTGTACAGCGCGATCAACAGTGCGGCATCGGCGCGCAGACCCGCACCCAGCAACCACTGCACCAGAAATACCGCGGCCATCACGCCGAACGCGAGCGTCGGCGCGCGACGTCGCCACAACAGCGGCAGCAGCAACCCGGCCTGAAGTAGCAGACTGACCGGTGCGGGCAGCTGGGTGAGCACGACCTGCGGATCGTGCGGGCCGCCGGAATGCGCGGGCCGCCACAGATCCGGTCCGCCGAACAGCAGGAAGACCACCGCGGTCACGGCGGCGTCGAATATCCACGGATGCGCCCGGTCCACGCGCAGCAGGCGCTGCCGCACTCGGGCGCACCGCTCGATCACCGGCGCGGCGAATCCCGGCAGCGACCGGGCGGCGATCCCGGCTGTCGGGTCGGTGCCCATCGATGTCACCTGCCCATCGTGTCCGATGACCACCCGAATCGCGGCACCGGGACCACGCCCGCTGCCGCGATTCGCCGAGTTGCCCTCACGCGTCGGTACGCGCCAGACGGTATGCGGCGCCGGCCAGCGCCAGGACCGTCCACCCGAGGAAGATCAGCAGTCCGGCCGTCGGCGACAACGTGCTCGCGTCGTGGTGCAGCGCGAACATCGCCTGCCCGGCATTACTGGGCAGATACGGGCTCACGTGGTTCTGCCAGCTGTGCGGCAGCAGCGAAACCAGGCTCGGAATCAGCAGCAGCGCACCGATCAGCACCGCGACACTCCCCGCCACCGACCGCATCAGCACGCCCAGCGCCGCCCCGATGACACCGACGAGTGCGAGATACAGCCCCGCACCCAGCAGGCTGCGCAGCACACCCGCATCCGTGATCGACTGCGCCGCAGGGGTTCCGGCGACGATGCTCCGGCCGATCAAGTAGGTGACGAATGCGCCGACCGTCCCGACGACCAGTGCCACCGCGCCGAAAACGGCTGCCTTGGACCACAATACGGGCAGCCGACGCGGAACCGCGGCGAGCGTGGAGCGGATCATGCCGGTCGAATACTCCCCCGCGACGACCAGCACACCGAGCACCCCCAGCGCCAGTTCCGCGAAATTGATCCCGAACAGCGACAGACTCAACGCGGTCGAACCGACCCACTGCGTATCGAGCGTCTGCCCCGAGTTCACCTTCGACTTGTACTGGACCGCGGCGATCACGCCGAAGCCCACCAGGAACAGCAGCCCCAGCGCCAGCGTGATCCAGGTGGAACGCAGCGACCAGAGTTTCGTCCACTCCGACCGCAGCACCCGCGCCGCGGTGACGCGGTAGACGGGACGGGCGGACCGCGCGGATGTCGGCGCGGGAGCCTGTGTGACGGTCGTGGTCATGCTGCCCTCCCGAGGGTTTCGATATCGGTGTTGCCGTGGTACTCGACCGAGTCCCGGGTCAGGTCCATGAACGCCTGTTCCAGCGAGACGGTCCGCGCGGTCAGTTCGTACAGTGCGATTCCGTGCTCGGCGGCCGTGGATCCGATTGCGCGCGTGGACAATCCGCTCACCTGCAGGGTCTCCGAACCGGATCGTCCGGTGATCCGCACACTCGGCCCGGCCAGCACCTCGCGCAACCGCACCGGATCCGCGCTCGCGACGGTGACCGTATCGCCACCGGCCTGGCGGACCAGATCCGCCACGGTGGTGTCCGCGAGCAGTCTGCCACGGCCGACGATGATGAGATGCTCTGCGACCAAAGCCATCTCGCTCATCAGATGCGAGGATACGAAGACCGTGCGCCCCTCGTCGGCGAGCGTGGTGAGCAGGTTGCGGATCCACAGCACACCTTCGGGATCCAGACCGTTCACCGGCTCGTCGAGCATGACGGTCTCCGGATCGCCCAGCAGCGCCGCGGCGATGCCCAACCGCTGCCCCATGCCGAGCGAGAAACCACCGGCGCGCTTACCGGCCACCGCCTCCAGCCCGGTCAGCTCGATCACCTCCGCCACGCGCCGACGAGATATTCCGTGCGTCTGCGCTTGTGCCAGTAGATGATTGAACGCCGACCGGCCCGGATGGATCGATCGAGCCTCCAGCAATGCGCCGACTTCCTGCAGTGGCGCACGATGTTCCGCGTAGCGGCGGCCGTTCACCGTGACCGTTCCCTCGCTCGGCGCGTCGAGTCCGACGATCATCCGCATCGTGGTGGATTTCCCGGCGCCGTTCGGTCCCAGAAATCCGGTCACCACCCCCGGCCGGACGGTGAAATCCAGTCCGTCCACCGCCGTCTTCTCCCCGTACCTCTTGGTGAGCCGATCTGCCTCGATCATCACTCGTCCCTGTGTTCACGCGGTCCGGCCGATCCGGCTCGCCTCCATATCCCAAGGTAGGAGCGCTGCGACTGCGATCGGTGGTACCGCGGCAGGAATTCCGGGCGGGGCGTGGTACCGCGGTACGACATGGGCTGCACGGGGCCGATGTGCGTCCGGCAGAGCGGATGGGCTCGGCGTTGCACTCGGCTGTGCGGGTATCGCAGTCGCCGATCAGCCGTGGTCGCGGGTCAGCGGATCACCGGTCGATCGTCCTCGCCGATCAGCCGTCGATGGTCGCCGGTCAACCGTGGTCGCAGGGCAATCATGATCGCCGGTCAGCCGTAGTTGCCGGTCAACCGTGGCCGATCAATCGTGATCGTCGGTCAGTCGTGATCGTCGGTCAATCGTGGCCGGGGATCGTTGTGGTCTCTGCCAGTTGTCGTCGTCGATATCGGGGCGCGCGCCGATGCGGGCGTTCCTCGGGAATTCGGGGATGGTTTCGTCGCGCAGGCGCACGGGACGGCTGATGACGCCCTCGCCTGTGTACAGGATGGCGTGGACGCTGGCGGGGGTGCGCTGGCCAGGGAGTGTGTGGGTGTGGTCGGTGGTGTCGTGGACGAAGGTGGTGCCGTTGCGGTCGAACATTCGGTATGCGTATGCGCCGACACCGTTGGCGTCGCCGGTGGGGTGCACGGCGACGACGAGAGCCTGGGCTCCGGGTCCCAGAAGCTCGAGTTGGCGGGAGATTCGGTGGTCGTCCGGGTAGCCGCGGAGTCTGCCGCCCGCGGCTCGCTCCACGTCCCGGCGCGAGCGACCGGTCAAGGGTGCGGGCTGCTTCGGCGGGCGGATGACGGTGCTTCCGGTGTCGCGCTGAATACCGCTGAGCGCGTCGGCGACGGTGTCCGAAGGTGTGCGGATCCGCCGGGTGGTCAGGCTCTCGAAGTTCGTTACCGACGTGCGCGGAGTTGCGCCGTCACCCTGCGTGGTGCCGGTGGAAGTCGTTGTGCGGCTACGGAACCGACTCAGCGGGCGACGGAAAATGTCACGCAGATGCCGGTGCGGTGCGTGCCCGACCGAACGAGGGTCCACCCCGGCGGTCGTGTCGCCGGAGGTTTCGCGGCCGTGCAGTCGGGAAACGAGGCGTCGAAGGCGCTGCAAGGGTGTGCGCGAGTTCGAGGCCCGCTTCGGCGAGCCGCTGGCGTGTAGTGCTCCGTCCGTCCGAGCTGTTGCGTGGGAGCGCAACGATGCGTCGTCAGTGTGCAGGAATCTGCCATCGGTGCCCAATGGTGCGTCGTCAGTGCGCACGGATCTGCCGTCAGCGCGCAATGGTCTACGATCGGCGCCCAACAAGCTGTCATCGGTGCGCAAGCGTGCACCTTCAATGCGCAGCGATCTACCGTAAGTGCCCAACGATCCACCATCGATGCCCAACGGCCTGCCATCAGAGCGCAGCAATCTGGCGTCGTTGCCCAAAGGTCTGCCGTCCGCGACCAACTGTGTGTCATCGGTGCGTAGGGCTGCATCGTCGGTGCGCAGCGATCTGCCATCGGTGCCCAGCGAGCTGTCCTCGATGCCCGACGGTTCATTGTCGATGCGCAAGGGTGTGCCATCTGTGTGCAGCGATCTGCCGTTGGTGCCGAATGGTCTGCCTTCCGTAGGCAACGGTGTGTCATCGGTGTGCCGCAGTGCATCATCGGTGCGGACTTCCGTACTTCCGTCGGACATGGGTCTCATGTCAGATGCGGGGATCGTCGGATCTGTGATGTCTCGGCTTTCTGGTTCGGAGGGCACCACCGTGACGTCGAGCAAGTCCGACAAACGGGGGTCCTGACCGAGCGATGTCTCGGCGGGAAGTAGCGAGAACGAGCGCAGTCCGGTGACCGGGCTCGGGGATATGTGGTCCCACCCTCGCAGAGTCCGGCGGCGCGGTAGCGGCGACATCGTATGGGTGATCGACTCGTTCGATACGGGCGAGGATCGTCTGAACGAATCCCACTGGTTCCGGCTGCCGTTCCAGTCCCGGGACAACGGGAACGCTTGAACGGCAGCACTATCAGCGGTGCGCAGTTCTTCCCGCATCCGATCTCCGGACGTCCGCGGCTCGGTGGCCGTGATCGGCTCGAATACCGGGTGCGATGGGGGCGTTTCCTGGGACAGCACCGCGGAGTCGGCCGGGACCATCGATTTTTCGTGTCCCGCATCGTCGTCATCGCTGTCGAAGCGGAGCGCGGACCGGATGTCTTCCAGAGCCAGCGGTTTGGCGGGGAGCACTGATTCCGCGCCCGGCAGCGGAGTGGACTCGGCTGCGTCCGACAGCGCGGATTCGCTCGGACGCAGAGAGAACGGCCGATCCACCACATCGGTCACCTCGGATTCGTCGTCGCGCACCGGCTCGATCCGAGGGTCGGACTTCTCCTGCATTTTGTCGGAAACGGTTATGTCGGTTCGGGTTTCGTCGTCACTCTGTTGCCGCGGCGGCGGTTCGCTGCTGATCACCGGCCGCTGCAATGCCGGGGACCGCTCAGCGCCGCCAGTCGAATTCGGGTCGGCATCGGTTCGATTCACCTCCGATGCGGTCGGCAGCTCGCTCCCCATCCGGAACGGTATGTCGAACTCATGGCCGTCTCCACCGACTGTCGAATGCAGCGGGCCGTCCGGCGGGGACGGCCGCACGCCTCGATCGTCGTTGCCGTACACCGAGCTGTCGTCGGAGAGATCCGAATCATCCTGCCGCACAGAGGCAAACCGAACAGTGCCCGTCGGCGAAGGAGGCGACATGGCGCTCGAATCGAACGACTGGGACTCGGTCCAGTCCTCTCCGCCGGATACCAACCTGTTGCCGGATTGGGCCGAATCTTCTTGCCGCACAGGTGCGAACACGGCTGTGCCGGTGGGCGAGGGAGGCGGCGTGGGACTCGGATCGAACGACTTCTCGACCGGATCGGTGTCGAGCGACCCGTCGTCCTCGAGCGACTTGCTTTCCACCACAGGGGCCGGGGCGTGCGGCGCGCTGCTGTCGGTTGCCGACGAACGGTCGGACAGCGACAGGTCCGGGTCGTGGGTTGTCGCCGGGTCCTCGGTCAGGCCGGGGGTGCGGACGACCGTGACAGCAGAGTCGGTGAGGACTTGCTCGAGGGTGAGCGATACCGGTTGGTCCGTGGCGTCGTGCATCTCACCGGGCCACGAATCGGCCGGCGGGAGCCAGATGTAGCGTGCCCCGGACTCATCACCCAGGACCACGATTCCTGTTGTCTGCGGCGACGATTCGCGGTAGGAACGCGGGGTGTGCTGCTGGACGGCGGGGCCGAGCAGATCGTCGAGTTCATCCCAGTCTCGGACCGGTGGATGCGTCGACTGCAACGTGGCGTCCGCCGCGCGGGGAGCCGAGCCGGGCGTGTGGTCTCCGGTGGGTACGGCGAGGTAGTAGTGACTGCCGTGCACGAGGGTCGTCGCATCCGGTGTGGCGGAGGTGTTTTCGCCGAGAGTCCATCCGCCTGTCGCCCGGAGCTCGTCGTTCTGGACTCGCAGCGTCAGCCCGCGACGTGCCAGGACAGCTGTGGCCGCCTGCGGGACGAGGTGACTGACCGCATTGCGCCACACCCGCCGATTCGTGATCGCCTCGATCTGCTCGTAGAAGCGATCTCGAAGCCGCACAGTGTTTCTGGCCCGCAGCAGAGCCCGAAGTTCCGTGCGTTCGAGGTCCCTGGCACCGGGCACCTCCGCGGCGGACAGGATGGTGTGGAAGGACCTGAAGTAGGTGTCGGGGTCGGCGCGCATTTCATGCGCGACCTCCGCACGCAGGCCACGGATCCGCCGGTCGAGTTCGGCCGCCGTTGCGGGCGGATCATCGTGGTAGACAACGCGTTCCATGGCATAGAAGTAGCAGTCGCCGTCCGGCGGCATCGACTCCCACACATGTCCCGCAGGCGCGGGGATTCTGCCTACCGTGCCCGACCGCAGACCTGGACGCCGTACGTCGCCCGATGCCGGAGCTGGGTGGTGGTCACCACTTTCCGTCTCGATGCCCTTGGCTCCCGACTTCGCTTCGGCGGCTTTGGTTTTGGCCTCAGCGTCACTCTTGTCTCTCGCCTCACCTTCAGCCCTGGTCCGCGCCTGAGCCTCCGACCTGGCCCGAGCCTCAGCCTCCGCCTTCGCCCTGGCTTCAGCCTCCGACTCAGCCCGCGCCTCAACTTCCGACCTAGCCTTCGCCTCGGTCTCCGACTTGGCCTCCGTCTTCGCTCTGGCATCAGCCTGTGACTTGGCCCGCGCTTCAGCTTCCGCCTTAGCCCTCAACTCGGCTTCAGTCCTGGCCTTCGCCCCAGCCTCCGATTTGGTCTCGGTCTCGGTGTCGGGTTTGGCCTCGGAGTCCGACTTTTTCGAAATGAACTCGGGGTCTTCGGGTTCCGTGCTGTCGTCGTGGTCGGATGACTTATTGGGAGGGGTATCGGTCTCCTGCTGTTCTTCGCGGGTATCCAAGTCCTCTTTGGTCAACCGGTCTTCCACGGGCGGTACCGGACGGAGTTCCAGGCCCGGCGGCGTCTCGGTGGTGCGGATCAGCGCATCACCGGAAACCCAGAGGGTGCCCTTGGGACCGCGCACTTCGATCTTCGCGAGAGCGCGCAGACGATGGCCGATAGTGCCGACGGTATCGCCGCCTTCCTCGGGAGCGGGCCCCTCCATGGGCGTGCCGAAACGCAGGAGTTCGCGACGGTTCGACGTGATGACGTTGAATTGACCGGCGCCGGCGTGCTCACCGGTGAGCGGAATCGTGAACGCGCCACGGTCGTTGCCCTCCCCGGTGTAGGGGCTGCTGAGGCTGAAATTGGCGGTGGTGTTGATCGAGTTGTCGGCCTCGGTCTCGAATCCGTCACCCGCCCACCAGATGTCGTCGATCGCGATGTCTTTGCCGGACTTCTCGATCTGGGGTGAGTAGAGCGTGATTTTGACGGAGGTGGGTCCGGCGTGGTCGCCGTCCGGTTGGGCCGGTCCGGACAGGACCGCTTCCCGCTGTGAGCGGGTGTTGAGGAAAGGTGCGGTGGCGGCGGGACCGAGGAGGGTCAGGCGGTTGCTCTCGACGAGCGTGGTCAGGCGGATGAACATGCCCTCCGAGGAACGATTCGACACCATCCGGTCATCGATGTCGAGGGAGGGGTCGACCTGGCGCAGAGCCTGCGCCAATTCCGGCACACCTTCGAATTCGTAGATCTCGATGCCGCGAGTGGGCACCCAGGTCGGCCCGGACAGCAGTTTCTGTACGGCGGGCGCGACCTCCATCTCGATGACGGCGTCGCCCTCGGTCGAGGCCGGGGGGCGGATCGAAGGATCGGATCGGTAGAGGCCGGGCTCGGGAAGTTCGGCGAGAGTGTCGGCCTCCGGAGTCTCGGAGGTGTTGAACCGGATGAGGGTGCCTGCTTTCAGGCTCTTCCGGGATTCCGTCGTCGGCGCGGCCAATCCGGCCAGGTCCGAAAGTTGCAGTGGCGGAAGGAGTCCGATTCCGCCTCCGGCCATGGCGAAGCCACTGATGCCGCGCCGCACCAGCATTGCCAGTCGCGCCTCCGCCAGAGGACGTTTGCGGATTTCCACCACGTACTCGTGCGGAACGGGGAATTCGCTGGTATTGCCGAAACTGCGCTGCCACGCGCGACGTTCCCGACTGGAGGTCTGGATTTCGGTCAGATTGCTCTGACGCTGCACGGAGAGGTCGAATTTGGGCCGGTGACCACCGTGCTGTCCGCTGAGTGTGAAGTCGATCTGGTGCCCGCGCTTGCGGGAGTCCGACATACGGGTGGCCCCCGGCACCTCCAGGGCTGCGCCGTCACCATTGGAGTGGCCGAAGATATTGTCCACGCCCGAGGTGCTGGTGACCCGCTTCCCGCGGATCGTGCTCAGATCGACGGACGGGTCTGGACGAGCCGAGAACGTGACCTCCACCAGATGCGGATCGAACGGTCGAGTGCGGTCGATCAGGTGGAAGGCGGTGCGGCCGTCGGGTCCGGCGTTGGGCAGCGTGCGCAGGGCCAGCGTGGTGGTGTGCTCGTTGATCCGGGTCTCCACCCCGGCCAGGTAGTTGGCCGAGCCGGGCTTGGTGATCCCGGGGGCGTACTTCTCCACGAGTTCGAGCGCGAGCTTCTGATAGGCGTCCCGGCCGCCTTCGACCTCGACGTTGGTCACCGCGCCGTACCCGATCCGCTTTCCCTTCACATAGGCGATCGGAAGTCCGCGGTCGGGCGGATTCGCCTCGGCGATATCGCCGTACTCCTGTCCGAACCCGGCCTCGAGGTTGGAATCGTTGACCAGGGCGAGCAGATCGGGGTTGTTCTGCAGGTCGTTGTCGACGAGCAGGAACTCCACGGCGTCGGGCATATCCACGACGCGGGTGCGGTCGATGTGCGGCCCGCCCGCGATCAGGCCGCGGGCGAGATTGCGAACGCCGACACGGACATTGACGAGGTAGTGCGCATCCGCGACGAACCAGTGGACAGGGGTGGTGTCCTCGGTGGTGACGCGGAATACGGCGGAGTTGTCGTTGACGGTGTCACTGTGCGAATAACTGGTGCTGTAATGGTATGCGGCACCGGGGATTACGTTGCGGTCGACCTTGCCGACCGATTCGGTCAGAGACGCGCCCCACTGGTGACCGAGCTGATTGGTGTCGGTGTGCCCGGCACCGTTCACGGACTGCAGCCAGCGCTCGGCGTCCATCTTCGGCGGCCGCGGCCGCACCCTGACATTCGTGAGATAACCGGTCGTCTTGACGGTGATGTCGGTGCCGGCCAACGTACCCGGCGTCGAGGCCCCTTCGACGGCGACGTAGGAGTCGCGGAAGATCCGCGGCGCATCGGCATTCATATGATACGGCGACAGCCCGGTATGGATGGCTTCGTGCGCCATCGACTCCGGATTCGTGGCGGGCTCACCGACGGCATTGCGCCAGAGCCACCGACCCACTCGATATCCCATATCACCCGCCTGCCCCACCGCCCAGTGAGTCGAACTCTGTAGGAAATCGCGCACCTGAGGCCAGGTGAGCGCCGGTTCCGATCCCTCGCCCGCCGTGTCGTCGTCGAGCGGGAAGGTGCCGGGCATCGGCCGGTTGTCGGCTTCGGCAATCTCGTGTTCCTGCGAATCGTCGTGTCCCGCATCGCGAAGATCCACCTCGTGCCCGTTATCGCTGGAGTCATCGTGCAGATCTATTTCGTGCCATTCGTCGTGCCCGTCCCGCGACTCGGGTGGGGTGAAGGTGATCCGCGGGACCTCGCGAGGGCGGAAGCTCCCGCCGAAGCCCGGAGCTGGGGCGTCGTCCTCGAAGTCGAAATCGAATGCTGGGAAGGCTCTCCCGGTGGCCGGGTCCACGAACGACAGCTCGAATTCTTCGGAATCGTCAGGGAAGGTACGGATGATCCGCGGAACGACGGCGTCCTCCTCCGGCGACGGATCATCCGGAATTGATTCCAATTCCGGAGACGTCTCCTCGGAGCGCTCCGAGGACGTGGAGGAGGCGGCTTCCTGCTCGAGCTCCAGTGCGATGTCATCGATGAGATCGAATGCGGCCCTGCGAACTTCCCTGCTCCCGCCGACCCGATCGTAGATGGTGGTGTCCGGGGGACGAAATACGTTGTCCTCGAGGCTGCGTCCCGCAGACGGGAGCGCCAGACGCCGGGCATCCTCGTCCTCGAACTCACGGAATGTCGGTACCGGCATCTCGTCGAACTTCTCGGTGTGCGTGCGGTAGGTGGGCACGGCCAGGCGAACATCGCCGTCCCGGACGAGGTCGTCCGGTGCGGAACCGTGGCTGTAGGTCAGCACGATCCGGTGCCGGACCGGCACGCCGAAGATCTGGGTGCCGTTCTCGGTGGGACTGAGCGTGTAGTACTCGTGACCTGTCCCGGAATTCGAGTCCCGGATCTCGGATTTTCCTCCCGACAGAGTGTAATCGGGCGTGAAGCCCTGAAACAAGAGCCGGGCCTTCTCGTCGAACGGACTGGTGACCGAGAAGTTGCCGCCTACATTCCACGCGGCCGGCGTCTTGGAGAACTGCTCGTCCCCGGGGATCGTGGAACCGCTGTAATTCAATGTCTGAACCTTCGGAAGCGTCCACTCGTGGGATACGCCTTCGTGGGGGTCGTCCGAGAGATAGCGCCGTTCGGTGATCAGGAATACCGAGATTCGCTTGGTACCAGTCGAAGTGGGTAGTTCGAACCAGGTGGGCGCGCCACCGTCCCAGGTGGGCTTGCCATCCTTCCCGATTCGCTCGCCGCCCTCGATCGCCTCGTCCAGCCCGCCGCGCAGCCCGAGCTGATTGCTCATCTGCTCGAATTTGCGAAGGTTGTCCAAGCGTTCGGTGTGCGTGGATTCCAGAGTGGTCTTGTCCGACAGCCAGCCCAGTTTGTTCTGCCCCCAGCTCGGCGCATCGCGATCGGGCGGGAAGAAGCCGAGGCCGGACATCCATTTCTTCACCTCGGCGAACAGCGGTTTCGCCCCGTGCACGGCGAGCGGCGTCGTGGATACACCGAGCTGGCGCAGATGAAGAATCTCGGAAGGCAGGTACAGCGGCGCGGCGGGCGCGTGCCCGAACGTCTCCAGCGAGGGCACCAGCATGTTCACCGGATAGTCGTGCCCGCCCGCCAGCGCTGTGCCCGGAGCCGGGTCGACGGCACGACTGTTGGGACGAATCAGCTTGACGTGCACGGTCATCTGGGGCGTCACGTGCAGAAGGGGCTCGCCGGTGCGCAGCGAATGTGCGATGCGCGCACTGCCGCCGTAGCTGAGGGTATGGCTGAACTTCTGGGATGCGCCGCCCTTGATGGTGAACTGCCCGCCGAGCGACTGGATTCCGGTGCTGGGATCCTTCTCTTTACCACCGAAACCGAAACCGAGCGAGGGATTGAAACCGAGCGAGTTGGCGGTCACGGAACTGCCCTGCATGCCCAGCGAGCGCAGGACGAAGGATTCGAGCACGGATTTCTCCGTGGTCGGTCCGGTGATTTCTTCCCCGCCGTGCAATACGACGCTGATCTGCAACGCGCCGATCGTCTTGCCCGAGGAGGTGTAGAAGGTCGGCGAAATGATCGTGCTCTCGTCCTTCTCCTTCTCGTCGCCCGTTGTCGCCACCTCGTCGCCCGTCTTCTCCGTCTCGTCGGCGGACGGCAGATCGTCGGGTGTGCGCGCGGCAGCGGTGATCAGACTGCGAAAATTCCCCTCGCCGAAGAATTCACGAAATTTCGCCATGGAGTTGTCCGACATACCGCTCAGATCCGCGCGAAACGACGACATGACATCGGCCATGATCCGAGAGTGATTCGGAATAGTGACCGGACCGTAGAGATGGAACTCCCCCACGGCACGGCTCATCGGAGCGGGTACCGTGCTGGCGATCTTTTCGTTCACCATCGGGATCGCACCGACCTTGAGATAATTGGGGAACCAGACCAGCATATTGTTCGGCGGATCGCCGGCCATTCCCTTCGCCGGATCGCTCACCGTGGGATACCACACCCGGTCCGACGGAGTCGGTGACAACGAATCGGCCAGGCTGTCACCGTGACTCAATTCCCAGGTCATCGCGTAATCGAACGGCCAGGAGCGGCCCTTGCTGCGGATGATGACCATCGGCTGCACGGTCGAGGTCACCGTGACGGAGGTGGATACCTGATTGTTGACCAGGTCCAATTCCCCGCCGAGGGCGACGTAGGTCAATGCACCATGGTCCGCGGGAAAGGTGTGATTGTAGGCATACGAAAAAGCTCGATAATCGCCGTTGCTGCTGGTGTCGGCAGACGACACGATACCGAAGGCCCACTGCTGAATACCCACCGGCGGCCCGTCGGACAGCGGTGCGATCTGCTCCTTCGAAGGTCCGAGCGCGCGCAGCGAAACCCGCAGCGAGATCGGATACCGACTGCCCCGATACTTCACCCGCAGCGGCATCCCCGTGGCGCTCATCAACTGCGGCCACACACTGGCGTCACTGGAGAGTAGACGTTGAGTCAGCACCCGACGCACGGATTCACGGAACTTCTCGTCCACACCCCGATCACCCTCGACCATATGGAATATCTGCTCGTGCAGCCATTCCACCGTTTCCTGCGGAATCGGAACGATATTTGTCAGGTCCTTCGCCCCATCACGCTGGGAGCCGAATTCCCGCACCGCAACGGGAAGGTCGTCACCCGAGGGCGTGATCACAATTTTGGGGATATCCCAGGGTAGCTCGGCCTCCTCTTCATGTACCGGCTCCTGTTCCAACTTCTCTTTCGGCTCCAGCTCCTTCTGCGACTCTGGTTCCTTCTCCGGTTCCGGCTTCTTCTTCGGCTCCGGCTTCTTCTGCGACTCCAGTTTCTTCTTCGGCTCCGGCTGCTCCTTCCGGTCCGGTTCCTTCTCCGACTGCTTCTTCAACTCCGGATCCTGCCGCTGCGTGCTCGTTACATCGGACTTGACCTCGGACGCGGTCGAATCCTCGGGTGGCGCTGGTGAATCCAGGTCTTCTGCAACACGAACGGCCTTGTCGGACAGGAGCGGCGACTCCTTCTCGGAATTCGATCGGCCATCCGTTTGCTGGCGATTCAGTTCCGCCGCAATGGTTTCGGGCTTCTCCTCGCCGTCGAGACGCCCGACAGTGCTGTCCTGTTCCAGCGGAGGATCTCCTGGCCTGCGCTCGGCAATATCGTCACCGTCGGTCCGCCGGTGTGTGCCGATGCGGACCGCGCCGAAACGCTCGGCACGGCTCGTGCGCTGCTCGGGCAGCAGATGCGGTACGCCGCGCTCGGTGTACAGGATCGCGTGGGTGGAGCGGATGTCCGACGACGTCCGCGAATGCCGTTGCCCGGTGGCAGGATCGACGACCCGTATCTCGCCGCCGCTGTTGTGCATCAGGTAGGCGTGCGCGCCGACACCGTACCGGTCCGTGCGACCGCGGTAAGCGTCCACGACGAGTGCGACGGAGCCTGGACCGAGGTCCAGCAGATGGTCACCGATGCTGTCGTGGTCGTCGAAGGGATGTAGTGGCGCACCGGCGGCGTGTTCGAGTTCCAGCGCGCTCATACCGCTGCGCCCGACCCTGTCCTGCGGCACCCGGGCGACGGTGCTGCCGGTCAGCTCGACGATCTTCGCCAGCGCCAGCGGTCCACAGGCGTTGAGATTCGCGGCACCGTCGTCGTCCGGTGACCGCAACTGGTGATCGGGGTCTGCCGGAAGGTGGTGCACCAGCGCAAGTTCCGGCGTCGACAACCGGTCCGCACTATCGTGAAGGCTCGATCCGACCTTCGGATCCTTTGTCTCCGAGTCGTTTCCATCACCCGCAAGACCCGCCCGTCGCGAGTTGTCGACGAAATCGGACGTGCGACTTCCACCGAGCGACGGCCCCGAATCATCGTGCTTCCCCGTCAGGGAGCGGGTGATTTCGGTGGACTCGGCAGTCTGATCCGACACCCGCACTGCCGGAGCCGATTTCAGTACGGACTCGGCCAGAGGGCTGGTCGCGCGCATCGAGTCGACCGGCTGCGGGCGTGCTTGCAAGGTAGCCACCGGCGCTCTGCGCACCGACGACCCGTCCCCACCGTTCGCGGAGGAGATATTCGCCCGCGACTCGCCCCGAAGCCTCGAAATGGCAGACTCACGTGAAGTGCTCGAAATCCCCCCGTTAGGTAGGGATTTCGCTGAGCGATCCCCCGAAGTCTCCTCGACCTCCGACGCGCGCATGGACGACGCCCGGGACAGCACATCCCCATCATCGATCGAGCGTGAGGATACTGACACCTGCGACGAGATCTCGCTGCCGGTCCCGCCGCGTGAGGAGGTTGTCTCGTCGACGTTCTCCGACCGCGCGAACCCCGGCTCCTGCGGCAACATCTCGTCAACACGCCGGCTGTCTCCGGACAACGGCGGTTGCGAACGCGCCTCATCGAGGCTCGCACGAGACCCGGAGACCCGCGACGGCTGCGGCGTCTCATCCACACTCCGACTACGTTCGGACAACGGCGGCTGCAAACGCGCCTCATCCACGCCCGCACGAGGCGCGGACACACGCGACTGCCGCGACCCCTCATCAACACTCCGGCTGCGTCCCGCCAACGGCGGCTGCGAACGCGCCTCGTCAATGCCTGTACGAGACGCGGACACCCGCGACTGTGGCAACGTCGCATCGACACTTCGGCCACGTCCGAACGGCGACGTCTGCGAGCGCGTCGCACCGATGCTCGTACGCGATCCAGAAACCGTTGTCTTCGTGGATGTTTCGTCGCTACCACCGGAGCGCCGCGGCACCGCCGCATTACGAGTACTCGTCGAAGGGGAGAATTCCGACGACTTCGGCTGCGTCGCGGAAACCCTTCCCGAGTGCGCGACCTCGGCAATACTGGCACTACTCGCCGAACGTGCGGACATCGCAGAAGCCGGTCGCGTCCGGTCGGCTCCTTCCGGCTCGAGTGTGCGCGAAAACGCCGCAGTCGCGAATCGCGACCGATCACCCGCGCCGGGACCAGGCTCGGAGTCCGGACCACCGGAGCGTCCCGCTACGAGTGCGCCACCACCCCATTTCTCTTCTCCGCCCGACAAATCCGACAGACTCCCCGCCGGATCGTCACCCTTCGGGAAACTTCCGTCCGAGAACCCACCGCCCAAAGACAGTGAGTTCAAACGGGTTTGAGTGGCATGCCCGATGACCCCGTGCACACCACCGACCAAACCACCGCCGACACCACCCAGCAGCGCTGCGGGATCGAATTCCCACTCCCCGGTGATCACACCATTGGCCACGATCCCGGCTCCGGCTCCGGCCAGCCCCGCGGGCACGGCCGAGGCCACCGCGATACCACTGGACTTCCACCAGGTCATCGAATCGCGGCCGACCCAATTCCCCAGTCCCGCACCGAGATAATGCCCCACCGGAGTCGCAACACCAGCTGAGATTCCGGCCACCGCCGCAGTGGTGATCGTCTGCTTCCAATCGATCCCGCTGCGATGCCCCTTGTTCTTCTGGTACTCCTGAATGGCCAGGTCCTGCACGAAACCGATACCGGCCTGCTCGACGACCTCGATCGCCGCCAGCTTCCACAACGGCATCTCCGCGACCCGCGCCGCATGCGCGATCAACCGGTTCGTCAGCGCACGACCGACGATCTGCAGGATCCCGGCGCCCTCGGCCTCGATCGCGGGCACCGCGAAGGCGCCCCACAGCGTCGCCAGCGCCCACGCGATCTCCGCGGCCATGATCGCCAGCGTGCTGATGACCTGCAGCTTCGTATATTCGATCTGAGTGCCGCAGTCCTGCACGCTGTCGCCGATCTGCTGCAGATTCTTCGCGATCGCATCCACCGACTGATCACCGGACAGCAACGCCTCGAACTGGGATGCCATCTGCTCGCGTCCACTGCCCGAATAGTTGTCCAGCGCGGTGTCGCATGCGGCCTGCACCGCCGAGATCAGGTTCTGCAGATCCGTTGCCGCGGTGTGCCAGTCCTGTGCCAACGCGAACAGCTTGTCCTCGTCACCTTCGGGCCACGCCGTACCGGCCAGATAACCGAGCCAGCGCAGGCCCTGGGGCATCTCCAGCGACATCGGTCACATCTCGACAGGACGTGTCCGCCACGAACCGAACCCGGCGCTCCTGCCGAGGCGCTCACCTCGGACACCGAAGCCATTGCTGCCGAACACCATCGAAAGATCACCCTCCTTCGGCCCCGGCGGTGCCCCCTGGATCGGTCGACCGGGTCGCAGCGAGTTGCGCGAGATGGTCAGCCAGTTACGCCTGGATGACCAGAAGATGATCTTCATGCAAATTATTTGGGGCGTCAGCAGTCTCGATCACCGTGAGTCGAATCCTCAACAGCGACAACGTGATGCGAGACCGACACCTCTACCACACACTCCGAACGGCGGACATGAAGAGCGAATGCGTCTGCAATGCAACTCAATTGGCGACATCAGGCAAGCGCCCCGGCCACCGAGATCGCCGACGACGCACCTTGTCGACAGCCCCTCGCGATCGATCCCGGCCACGCCCGGATGCATGAGCCGAGGCCGTGCGAAACACGCTCTACCGGTTACAACCGGACACCAACAACGTGATCGTCGCGCAAATACCTTGGAACGTCAGCAGTCTCGATCGGGCTGAGTCGAATCCCCGGAGACCTCGACAGCCGCCCCCAACCCCAACGCACTCGCCGCCGATCCGAGCGCGGACAGCATCGCGGAGACCTGCGCCGACTTCAGCAGATCCGGCCACAGCATCGCGTAGATGTGCCGAGTCGGCCACCCGCGCAGCGGCCGGGCGACGACCTGGGGGTGCGTATGCGCGGCGATGCCGAGTTCGTTCATGATCGCCAGCCCGATCCGATGCGCCACCAGGGAGTGGATCGTGAGCTGATCATCCGAGGTCGCGGCGATTCGCGGGGTGAAACCGGCCTCCCGGCACGCGGCCAGGAAGCGGGTGCGGACGGTCTCCAGAATCCAGCGCTCCCCGGCGAGTTCGTCGAGCGAGACCGAGGCCGCGTTCGCCGCGGGATGATCGGCTGGCAGCAGGACACAGCGGTGGTCGCTCAGCAGCGGAATGCGTTGCAGCCGTGGATCGGGCGGGTTCTCCGCGTCGTCCAGATCACAGACCACCGCGAGGTCCACCTCACCGCTGAGCACCAGCCGATGCGAGATCGCGCACTCGGTCTGGGTCAGCACGACCTCGAGTTCGGGATGGGTGCGCCGCAACCTGGCCAATGCCGAGGGCACCAGGCCGACACAGCCGCTCTGGAAGGCGGACATCCGCACCTGTCCCCCACCCTCCGACACCAGCGAGGCCAGTTCGTTCTGCGCGGTACGCAGTGTGGCAAGGACTGTTTCGGCGTGCCGCGCGAGTGCCGCGCCGACGGGAGTCAGCCGCACCCGCCGCCCGTACCGGCTGGTGAGTGGCGCTCCGACAGCGCGTTCCAGGGTGCGCATCTGGTAGCTGACGGCGGGCTGGGTGTAACCGAGCGCGTCCGCCGCGGCGGTGAAGGTGCCACTCCGGGCGACCTCGACCAGGACCTGAAGCTGCCGCGGGTCGTACATCGGCCCAGGCTAAGCGGATACATAAACAAATTCCACACGAAGGTGACGAAACCTTCATTGGACCTATGGATTCCGGCTCGTCATGCTTTTCCCATGCCTGCCGATTCCGCATCACACCCGCTGCTCCGCCTCGCCGGAGTCGACAAATCGTTCGGGGCGCATCAGGTGCTCCACGGCATCGATCTCGAGGTGCGCGCCGGTGAGGTGGTCGTGCTGCTCGGCGCGTCCGGGTCCGGTAAGTCGACGTTGATCCGCTGCGTGAACCGACTGGAGACGATCGACTCCGGGGAGATCCAGCTGGACGGTGTCCCGATGCCGCTGGAAGGACGCGAGCTGGCGCGGATGCGGGCGCAGGTGGGCATGGTGTTCCAGTCCTTCAACCTCTTCGGGCACAAGACGGTACTGGAGAACATCACCCTGGCCCCGGTGCGCGTGAGGGGCGTACCGGCGCGCCAGGCACTGGAGCGTGCGCACGAACTTTTGGCCCGCGTCGGCCTGGCCGACAAGGCATCTGCCTATCCCGCACAACTGTCCGGCGGCCAGCAGCAGCGGGTGGCGATCGCCCGCGCACTGGCCATGGATCCCCGGGTACTGCTGTTCGACGAGCCGACCTCCGCGCTGGACCCCGAGATGACCAACGAGGTCCTTGACGTGATGAGCGAACTGGCGACCGAAGGGATGACGATGCTCGTGGTCACCCACGAGATGGGCTTCGCCCGTCGCGTCGCAGATCGGGTGGTGTTCCTCGATGCGGGACGGATCGTGGAATCCGCGCCGCCGCAGGACTTCTTCGCCGGACCGCGCACCGACCGCGCCCGCGACTTCCTGTCCAAAATCCTCACGCACTGAAATTCTCACCCGCTGAACATATTTCGCCCGCCGAAACAGATTTCGCCTGTTTCGGCCATCCCGTCGAACCGTCGAAAGAGCACGCTCATGAGCACGTCCGTGCCGCGCCGCGCACTGCCCGCCGCGATCCTGGCCACCGCCACCGCCCTATTGATGACCGCCTGCGGATCATCCTCCCTGCCGGCGGTCAACGGCCCCGGCGGCGCCTCGGATTCGGGCGCATACCAACGCGTCCTGGACAAGGCGCCGGTCGCCGATCCCGCGGAGATCCCCGAGGGCAGCCTGATGGCGACGATCAAGGCGCGCGGGCAGCTCATCGTGGGCGGAACCGATACCGCGGCGGTGTTCTCCCTCACCGACCCGATGACCGGTAAGACGAGCGGCTTCGATGCCGGTCTGGCCGCGATGCTCGCGAAGTACATCACCGGCCGGACCAATATGAAATTGGTGCAGGTCCAGGTCGCCAATCGGGAGGCACTGCTGCAGAACGGCGCTGTGGACACGGTTTTCGCGACCTACACCATCAATGCCAAACGCGCGCAGGTGGTCGGCTTCGCCGGTCCGTACTACTCCTCGGGCGATGCGATCCTGGTGAAGAAGGCGGACAACTCGATCACGAAGGTCGCCGATCTGAACGCCAGGAAGGTCTGCACCGAGTCCAGTTCCACTGCCGCACAGGATGTCAAGGAACATGCGCCCTCGGCGGAGCTGGTGCTGTTCGACACCAATTCCGAGTGCGTGCAGGCCGTTCAACAGGGCCGCGCCGATGCGTACGTGCTGGATCAGGCGATTCTGCTGGGCGATGCGTACCGGGAGCCGGACAAGGTGAAGGTGGTCGGCCAGCCGTTCACCACCGAGCCCTACGGCATCGGCCTGTCGCTGAACCACCCCGAGATGAAGACCTTCGTGAACAACTGGCTGAAGAAGATCGAAGCCGACGGCGAGTGGGCGGCCCTGTGGCAGGCCACCGTCGGCGCGGTCCTGCCCGGCCCGGTTCCCGCGCCGCCCGCCATCGGCTCGGTCGCGGGCAGCTGACCGGCGAAATCCCTTCGAGCACAGCGCAGAACAGATCGAAGCAGGAAGGAAGACCCGAGGTGATTTGGGCGGATCTGGGCCCGGCCCTGGAACGAACGCTCGGCCTGGTCGTACTGACCTATCTGGGTGCACTCGCGCTCGGCATACTGCTGGCGATATGCCGGATCGGTCCGGTGCCGCCACTGCGCGGCGCGGCCACCGCCTATGTCACGGTATTCCGCAACGTGCCCCTGCTGGTGCTGTTGGTGCTGTTCACCTTCGGCCTGCCCACCGTGGGACTGCTCGTCCCGCTGTACTACAACGCCGCATTGGCGATGGCGCTGTACTGGGCGGCCTTCGTCTGCGAGGTGGTGCGCAGCGGCGTGCGGACCGTCCCGCGCGGCCAGGTGGAGGCCGCCCGCGCACTGGGCATGTCGCTGGGCCAGTGCCTTCGACTCGTCATCCTGCCGCAGGCACTGCGCACGATGGTCCAGCCGCTGGCCAACATATTCATCGGATCGGCCCTGGCGACCGCACTGGCGGCCGCGGCCGGGGTCTCCGAACTCACATTCTGGTATCAGCAGCAGGCCAATCAGGCCGGTAGTCCGCTGACCTCCTTCGTGGTGGTCACGGCGATCTACGTGGTGATCGCGCTGGCCGCCGGGCTCATCGCCGGTCGGATCGAAGAGAGGGTGGCGATTCACCGATGACGACACTCGTAACCGAACACACACGACCGCGCATCAGCGAATCGCGTACGGGCGACACGTTGTTCGACGCACCCGGCCCCCGGGGACGCCGCCGAATCCGGATCGCCACGGCACTCGCGACTCTTGCGCTGATCGCATTGGCGGCCTTCGTGATTCGCCAGTTCGCCGCACACGGTCAGCTGTCGGCCGATCAGTGGCGGGTGTACACGCTCGCGCCGATCTGCCGATACCTGCTGACCGGCGCCGGGAACACCCTGCTGGTCACCGCCGTGGCCGCGGCGCTGGCTTTCCCGCTGGGCGGCGCGCTGGCACTGATGCGGTCGAGCCGCAACGCAATACCGCGCGCACTCTCACGCACCTGCACCGAACTGCTGCGCGCGACGCCACTGCTCCTGCTGCTCTATCTGTTCCTGTTCGGTCTGCCGCGGCTGGGCATCGGGTTGCCGCCGTTCTGGCAGTTGGTGATTCCCATCGTGCTGACCAACGCCGCGGTGGTCGCCGAACTCGTCCGCGCGGGCGTGGCGGCGCTGGACCCGGGACAGGGCGAAGCCGCGGAGAGTCTCGGGCTCACGCGTTGGCAGTCGATGCGCTATGTCATTCTGCCGCAGGCTATTCGGCGACTCGTCCCGGCGCTGGTCAGCCAACTGGTCCGCCTGCTCAAGGACTCCACCCTCGGCTATGTGGTCAGCTTCCTGGAACTGCTGCATCGCGCACAGGTCCTGGGTGAGTACGAGCACACCCTACTGTCCGCCTATCTGGTCACCGCCGCGGCGTTCATCCTGGTCAACGCATCACTGGCGAAGTTCGCGGACTCGCTCGAACGTCATCTCTGACATCCCCCGCACCGGGTCGCGGCCCGGTGCCCCCGATCGAAAGGCTCTGGCGAATGTGTCGTCTGCTCGGCGTGGTCACCCGCGTCCCCCGACCACTGACCGAGACGCTCGGCGGTCTGCTCGAACCGTTCACCGCACTGTCGCACGAACATGCCGACGGCTGGGGTATCGCCGTCCGCAGCGGCCGTGAGCAGATCATCACGCGCGGAACCGATCCCGCCCACGCCAGCCCGGCGTACCGCGCGGCTACCCGAGGCCTCGCGGACGCGGCCCTGCTGCATCTTCGCCTGGCCTCCCCGGGCCTGCCGATCCGGCCGGGCAACACCCATCCGTTCGTCGCGGGCACACTGGCCTTCGCGCACAACGGGTTCTTCTCCCCGCGCGAGGCGCTGGACGACCTGATCGAACCCGAACTCCTGGCCGGGGCGACCGGTGACACCGATTCCGAACGCTTCTTCCTGCGCGTGCTCAGCCGACTGCGCAGCGAGAACACCGATCCGGTCGACGCCCTCGCCCACACCGCGGCCGACATCGGGTCCCGAGCCACCTTCGGCAGCCTCAACTGCCTGCTACTCACCGAGAGCGCGCTCTACGCCTACGCGCAGGAGGATCCCGAATCGGAGGTGAGCCGACGCCGCGGCCCCGAATTCTTCCGCATGCACTACCGCATCGGCGCCACCGACGCGGTGGTCACCTCGAACGGAATAGCCACCGGCGAGGAGTGGGAGACGTTGCCGTACGGGCGAATTCTGGAAATCCGGCGCAGCGACCTGCGCGTCTCCACGCACGCCGTCACCACCGCCGCCTGAGTCGACGGCCGATCCCGCTTCGCATCTGGTGTGAGGCGAGATCGGTTCGGGCTCAGCCGAATTGGTCGATGATTCCGGCCAGTTCGACCGGGCGGTCACCTTGGATGGAATGGCCCGCGTCCTCGACGGTGATCACTTGCGCGTCGGGTTGGCGGCGGCAGAATTCCGCGACGTCGGCGTCGTCGACCACCGGCGAGCGCGAACCCCGCACCAGCAGCAGCGGAATCCGCAGGGTGGACAGGTCATCCCAGAGACCGCTGAAGTCGAATCGGGCGTCGGCGCTGGGGCGCAGCCGGTCGTAGCGCCACTCCCAGCGGCCGTCCGGACGCGGGCGCGCATTGTGCAGCACACCACGCCGCAGCGACGACACCGAACGGCCCGGATTGTGAGTGACGGTCCGCTCGAGGATCTCCTCGAAGCTCGCGAAATCCTCGGGTCCGTGGACGAATGCGGTGATAGCGGCAGTCTTGCCGGGAGCGTCCCCTGCGCCGGGAGTGACGTCCACGACGATCAGCCGCGACACCTCCGCCGGATGCCGGGCCGCGAGACGCAGCGCCGTGAGACCGCCCAGCGACATGCCGACGACGGTTCGCGCGTCCGGAGCCAGCACCGCACAAGCCTCGGCGACGGCGTCGGCGAGCCGCTCCGGGGTGTAATCGTGGTCGGGCCACCAATCCGAATGACCGTGCCCGGGTAGATCCACCGCGAGCAGCGGACGATTCAGCGCCAGCGCCACGGTGTCCCAGGTGTGCGCGTTCTGGGCGCCGCCATGCAGCAGCACCAACTCGGGCTCCCCTTCTCCCCACTGCAGTGCGCTCACCTGCCGCCCCGACGCGATCTGCGCCGCCCGACGCCGCACCACGGGCGGCCCGGACCACGTCAGCCCCGCCTCGGCGGCGTTGTCCTGGAACATTCCGAATTCGTCGTACTCCGGCATGTCGCCAGTATGCCACGGCCGCTTGCAGCGAGATCATCTGCCGAATCGGCTGAGCAGCAACATATTCCGAACTCTCTATGAAACGTGAACCTGGCGGAGACCACCGATCCGCCTGGCCGCCGAACTCGAACGCCTGCTGCATCTGGGGGCGCGCCGAGCCGATATCGGCCAGACCGGCCAGGAGCCCTGGCACGTCCTCGCAGACCCCGAAGGCAACGAGTTCTGCCTACTACGAGCCCGGCTCGATCCACTGTGAGCAGATCCGCGCTCCAGCCACGCCGAAGACATCGACCACCGACTCACAGCCACGCGGTGACCTCGCAATTCGGCCCAGCAGCGCAGACGCGATCGGCACCGGCACTCGGATGAGCCAATCACCGCGGCGCGCGGATCAGGGTGTGGGCTGCGGCAGTGGCGGCGGCCAGGTTTCGAGTTGGGACATCAGGGCCTGCTGGCTGGCGTGGACGTGCCGGCGCATGCAGTTCTCCGCGCCGATGCCGTCCTTGGCGATGATCAGCTCGAGCACGGTGTGGTGTTCGTGTTCGGATTCGATGGAGCGGCCAGGTTGGCCGAGTGAGGTTTTCACCAGACGCCCGTAGGCCAGCTGGTTCATCAGCAGCCGATAGTGGGTGGCCAGTTTGCCGTTGTCGGCGCCCGCGATGAGGATCTCGTGGAACTCGTGCACCAGCTGGGCGTAGCGTTCGACGTCCCCGGCCTCGACGGCGGCGTCGGCGGCGCCGACGTTCGCCTTCATCGCGGTCAGTTCGGGAACGTCGCCGCGGGCGGCCATCAGCCGGGCGGCGCCACCCTCGAGCAGCTGTTTCATCTCGAACAGCTCGTTGATTTCGCGCCGGGACGGCACGGTGACGAAGGTGCCGATCCGCGGACGGATCTCCACCAGCCCCTCGATCTGCAACTGCTTGAGTGCTTCGCGGATAGGTGTGCGGCTGATCCCGAATATCTCGGCCAGGGTGATCTCGGACAGTGGTTGTCCGGGAGCGAGTTCGCCGGAGATGATCATCTCGCGCAGCCCGTCGGCCGCGCGTTCCTGGAAATTGCTCGTATCGATTCTTCGCGATGCGGCGACCATCATGACCCCCTCGGCGGTCTCATATGTATCTTGCATGTCAACGGTACGGTACGTGGCGGGACGGCCACAGCGGCGGACTCGGCGCGATGACGCGCCGAGTCCTGCGCGCGCACAACGTGATCACCACACACCCGGCCGCCGGCCGCGAACGGCTCGGCGTTCCGGCGACCGGATGCTTGCATGGTGCGGATCCTTCCCACGACCTCAGCGGAACGCCGGGACCACTTCGTTGATGAACAGCTCGAGCGACTTGCGCTTCTGCTCGTGCGAGAGCGTGTTGTCGGTCCAGAAGCTGAATTCGTCGATGCCGAGTTCCTGGTAGTACCGCAGCCGATCGATCACCTCTTCCGGTGTGCCGATCATCGCGGTCTTGTGCAGCGATTCGGGTGCGAATTCCGGCCTGTCGGCGAATTTCGACACCGGACTCGGCTCCAGGAAGCCGTTGTCCGGGACGGTCTTGTTCCCGAACCACGCGTCGAAGGTCCGATAGAACTTCTGGATCCCCTCCGCCGCGGGACGCCAGCCGTCCGGATCGTCGGCCGGATGCACGTAGGTGTGCCGCAGCACCATGATCTGCGGCTGGGGCACCTCGGGGTGGTTCGTCACGGCGGTGTCGAACTTGCGCTTGAGGTCCGCGACCTCCTCGTCGCCCTTCATCAGCGGCGTCACCATGACGTTGCAGCCCTGCGCGACGGCGAAGTCGTGCGAGTCCGGATCACGCGCGGCGATCCACATCGGCGGCGTCGGCTGCTGCACCGGCTTGGGCACACTGGTCGCGGTCGGGAACTGCCAGATGTCGCCGTCGTGGGCATAGTCGCCCTGCCATAGCGCGCGCACCGCGGGCACCAGCTCGCGCAGGTGCTTTCCGCCGTCGGTGGCACGCAATCCGCCTGCCAGACGGTCGAATTCGATCTGGTAGGCGCCGCGGGCGATGCCCACCTCCATCCGCCCGTTGCTGATCACGTCCAGCAGCGCGCATTCGCCCGCCGCACGGATCGGATTCCAGAACGGCGCGATGATCGTGCCCGCTCCGAGCCGGATGGTCGAGGTCTGCCCGGCCAGATAGGCCAGCAGCGGCATCGGGCTCGGCGAGATCGTGTACTCCATCGCGTGGTGCTCACCGATCCACACGGTCTCGAACCCACCGGCTTCGGCCATCAGGGCGAGCTCGGCCAGATTCTCGAAAAGCTCACGGTGCGTGACGTTCTCGTCCCAGCGCTCCATATGCGCGAACAACGAAAATCTCATGGCTGTCTCTCCTCAGCTCCGCATGGTGAACGGGTCCGCGACGGGATCCTCGCTCGTGTTGATCCAGACGCTCTTCAAGCGCGTGTACTCCTTGACCGTCTCGGTGCCGTGCTCGATGCCGACGCCGCTGCTCTTGAATCCCTGGCGCGGCGACATCGGCGACATCGCGCGGTAGGTGTTCACCCAGACGGTGCCCGCGTCCAGTCGCGCCGCCATCCGGTGCGCCCGAGCAAGATTCGCCGTCCACACGCCCGCGGCCAGGCCGTAGTCGGTGTCGTTGGCGAGCCGGACCACCTCGTCCTCGGTGTCGAACGGCATGATCGCCACGACCGGGCCGAAGATCTCCTCGCGCACCACGCGCATGTCGTTGTGCACGTCCACCAGGATCGTGGGCTCGTAGAAGTAGCCGCCGAGCCCGCCGTCGCTGGCCCGTCCGCCGGTGAGTACCCGCGCGCCCTCGCTCCGACCGAGGTCGACGTACCCGGCGACCTTGTCGCGCTGATCCTCGAAGGCCAGCGGCCCGAGTTCGGTCTCCGCGTCGAGCGGGTCGCCGATCCGAATCGTCTTCGCGCGCTCGGTGACTCGTTCGAGCAGTTCGTCGTAGACCGCGCGCTGGGCGAAGACGCGGCTGCCCGCGATGCAGGTCTGCCCGGCCGCGGCGAAGATGCCCGCGACCACGCCCATCGCGGCATTGGCCACGTTCGCGTCCTCGAACACGATATTGGGCGACTTGCCGCCGAGTTCGAGCGTGGACCCGATGAACCGCCGTGCGGTCGCCGCGGCGATCCGCGCCCCGGTGGCCGTGCTGCCGGTGAACGAGATCTTCGCCAGGTCCGGGTGATCGACCAGGGCCTGGCCGGCTTCGGCACCGAATCCGGTCACGACGTTGACCACACCTTCGGGAAAGCCCGCTTCCAGCGCGAGTTCGGCCAGGCGCAACGCGGTTCGCGAGGTGTATTCCGACGGTTTGACGACCACCGTGTTACCGACCGCGAGCGCGGGCGCCAGCTTGCTGGTGGTCAGGGTCAGCGGGGAGTTCCACGGGGTGATCGCACCCACCACGCCGAGCGGCTCGCGCAGGGTGTAGTTCAGCACTCGGCGATCCGAGGCCGGGACGACCTCGCCGTGGATCTTGTCGGCCAGACCGGCGTAGTAATAGTAGTACTCCGGAACGGTGCCGAGCTGACCTCGCATCTCGCGCAACAGTTTTCCGTTGTCGAGCACTTCCATGCGGGCGAGTTCCTCGGCGTTCTCACCGATGAGGTCGCCCAGGCGGCGCAGCAGACGACCACGCCGGGTCTGGCTCAGATCGCGCCACCGCGGGTCCTCGAACGCCGCCCGCGCCGCGGCGACGGCGCGCTGGATATCCGCCGAATTGCCGCGCGCCGCCTGGTACAGCGTCTCGCGGTTGGCCGGGTTGGTGCTCGCGAAGTACTCGCCGGATTCGGGTGCCACCGGCTCGCCGCCGATGAAGTGCTGCAATTGGTCGAGATCAGACATGTACGTGCTCTCCGATGAAAGTGGTGATGGCATCGACGAGCTCCCGCGGGCGCTCGACGGGAAGCATGTGCCGTGCGTTCGGGATGATCACCTCGCGGCAGTCGGGCAGTGCCGAGGCCAGGCGGTGCGTCATCTCCGGGGTGGAGCCGGGGTCCTGACCGCCGGTGACGGCCAATGCCGGAACGGTGATGCCGCCGAGTGCGGGGGCGAGTTCGGCGTCCGCGGTCGCGAAGACGTGGTAGCAGTGCACGAACGAAGCGATATCGTTGCCCGCCAACATCTCTCGCGTTCGCCGGACCCATTCGAGGCCGACCTCGGTGCCCTCGTACCACCGGCCGATGGATGCGGCGGTACTCGCCTCGAAGTCGGTCTGCGCGGTCTGCAACCGGGACAGCACGGCCGCACGCTCGGCCTCGGTGCGCCGGCAGACCGAACTCACCGAGGTCAGCGTGGCCGCCAGGCCGGGCCGGTGCAGTGCGAGGTACTGCGCGACGAGCGCGCCGAGCGAGAAGCCCACCAGATGCGAACCCGGCGGAATCTCGCCGACCACCCCCTCAGAGAGGTCGGCGAGTGTGGTGCCCGCAGGCGCGGGCGGACGCGCGCCGTGCCCCGGCAGGTCGGGAGTGATCACCGTGTAGCGGTCGGCGAGCAGGTCGGCGACCTGCTCCCAGACCGTGTGATCGAGCCCGACGCCGTGCAGCAGCACCATGGCTGGCTTGCTCATGACTACTGCTCGGTGGTCAGCGGCGCGAGGCGCTGCTGCGGACGTCCCTGCGCGGCGGCGGCCAGCGCGATCACGATCTCGTCCGGATGCGGCGCGTCGGCGATGCGCACCTCCAGCGTCTGATGGTGCGAACGGATGGTGGCGTCGGTGATGTGCTTGAGCGGGATGTCGAACACGATTCCGGCTGGGCCGCGCTTCTCCACCGCCGGAAGCAGGGTGGTGGCGTTGGCCGCCTTGCGGAAGTGGTCACCGAACTTCAGGGTGTGGATCAGGCCCGAACCGTGCTCGATCTCCCCGTTCAGCCCCACGATGGCGGCCTTGCCGTACGCCTGCGGCTCGGCGCCCAGCGCCTCGACGACCCGGGGCGCCAGCAGCTCGCCCAGCGGTGCGGCGTTGTCGTCGATTCCGATGCTCAGATCTTCCACGAAACCCTGTCCGGCCCAGGGGTTCTCGATGACGGCGGCGACGACGGCGACACGCGCGGCCGGTGCGACGGCCCGGCCGCCCTCGGTCAGGATCTCCTCGACGACGGTGACGATCTTGCGGACGTTCATGAACGGACTTCCTCCAATTTCTGGGCGGTGACTGCGGGGTCGGTGGTGCGGTCGCCGATGCGCGGGTGCGGGCGCGGCCCGGTCGACGCGGCGGCGATGACGACGATCTCGTCGGCACGGGGAGCGTCGGGGATCCGGGTGCTCACGGTCTGGTAGTGGCTCCGGGTCGCGGCGTGTTCCTTGTGCCAGAGCGGTACGACGAGCGTCTCGCCCGCGTCCGCGCGAGCGTCGGCGAAGCAGATGATCGACTCGCCCCGCAGGAACTCCCGGACGAGATTTCCGAAATACGGGGTGTGGATCAACGCGCCGCCGTGCTCGATCTCCCCGGCGGTGCCGACGATGGCGGCCTTGCCGAACGCCTCGATCCGATCCACCCCGCCGAGCGCCTCGATCAGCTTGTCGGTCAACACCTTCGCGAGCCGGGGCGCCATCGCGATGGCGGCCGCGGACAGGTCGGTGGTGGCCGGGGTACCCACCCACGGGTTGGACACCACGGCCGCGACGCTGGCGCGGAATGCCGGACGGACGGGCGGGCGGCCCGCCTCGGTCAGGGTCTCCTCGCGATACAGCGATAGCTTCCGGATCTCGATGTGGGCCCCGCCACCATTGGACGCTTGCATACAAGGAACAGTAGAGCGGGGTGTCGTTTTGGTCAAGAGGCCGTCATCGACAGCACCTCCAAGGTGCCGAGGCGACCACAATAGGCCACATAAACACAGGTAATGCACACTTACCCCGCCATTCCTGGCCGATCGAAGCAACTGTGTGCCACGAACCCATTGACACCGGAATGTGACGCGCCTAATAATCGCTTGCATGGCAGAGCGGCGAGAGGGTCGCTCGGCGAACCCCTCCCCCGCGTCGAGCCATCGGTTGCCACACCGCCGCCCGGCCGTGGGAACGGGCCACGTCACATCGAGCACCCGGCCAGAGCGATCGGCGCGCCGGTCCGCTCTGGCCGGTACAACACCCGGAATCCGCAGGAGCAGCACACCATGACCGACCACACCGCCCGGCGCGCGCTCATCGCGAACGCGTGGCACCACGCCTGGGACCGCGGGGACCTCGACGCGTTCGACGCGCTGCTGAGTCCGCGATACCAGCGCCACGGCGCCCACGGCCCGGCGCAGGATCGCGACACCTTCAAAGCCTCGGTCCTGACCACCCGCGCCGCATTCCCCGATCTGACCACCACGATCGACGACATCGTGCTGGAACAGGACTCCGCGGCGATCCGCTGGCACAGCACGGGCAGCCATACCGGGGAATTCCTGGGCATCCCCACCACCGGCCGACGCGTCGAGGTCAGCGGGGCGACGTTCGCCCGTTTCGAGGACGACCGCATCACCGAGGAGTTCGTGACGTGGGATCCCCGCACACTGCTGTCCGCGCTGGGCATCATCAGCCTCGGCCAGGACTGAATCCACCGCAACAACCTGGAGTTCACACCATGTCGCAGCTATCGCAGCCCACGGCCGACATCGACCTGATGAAGCAGGTCAACCGCAAGTTCGTCACCGGCGTCACCGTGATCACCGCCCTGGACGGTGGCACCCCGAAAGGCTTGGCGGTCAACGCATTCGCCAGTATCTCCCCGACCCCGCCGACCGTGATGGTCTGCGTACAGCGCACCTCGAACACGCACGACTGCCTGTTCCGCGCCGATCACCTCGCGATCAACATCCTGTCCGCGGCCCAGGGCCCGGTCGCCGCGACGTTCGCCGGCAAATCCGACGACAAGTTCCGCGACCTCGCCTGGCGGCCCGGCCCGTTCGGCAGCCCGCTGATCGACTTGAGCAGTGCGCGGATGGAGACCGAGATCCGCGAACGGCTCCAGACCCTCACCCATACGGTGTTCATCTGCCGCGTCGTACACGCCGAGGTCGGCGAACAGGCGCCGATGGTCTACAGCTCCGGCGGATTCTATGACGGCGGGGCGCTCACCCCGCTCCCTTGATCAGGCAATCCACCACCCGCCCAACAGATTTCACTCGTTCTCTGCCACATCAGGTGGCATTTCCGGAGGTTTCCATGCCCCAGACCCCGTCCTCGGACACCGAAGACCGACGGTATCGCAGCAAGGTCGCCGCGATCGAGCCGTACGGTGTCGACCACATCCCCGACGTCGAACGGCACGGCACACCGCGTTCGCAGTTCTCCATCTGGTTCGCCGCGGGCATGAACTTCCCGATCATGGTGCTCGGATTCTCGGCCGTCGGCTACGGACTGTCGCTGACCGCGGCGGTGACGGCGATCGTGCTCGGCTCCCTGCTGGGCGCTGCCGTGATGGGCATCCTGTCCCAGATGGGCGCTCGCCTGGGCGTGCCGCAGCAGATCCAGTCGCGCGGGCCGCTGGGTTTCTTCGGCAACTTCGTTCCCGTGGCATACATCAACATCTTCGCCGGGATCGGCTGGGCGGCGGTGACGATCATCCTCGGCGCGCAGGCCATCCACCGGCTCGCGCCGGCCGTCCCGTTCTGGCTCTCGGCTCTGGTGCTGGTCAGCATTCAGCTGGTGGTGGCCGTGTTCGGGTACAACATGATCCACTTCCTGCAGAAGATCCTGTCGGTCGTGCTGTTCCTCGGATTCGTCATGATCACCGTCGTCTCGATCACCCACAGCACGACGGTCGGCTTCCACGCGAATCCGCACGCGCGCTTCTACATCGGCGGAGCCGGTGGCTGGATCACCTTCGCGGGTTTCTTCCTGTCGTTCCTGATCGCCTGGTGGCCCTTCGCATCGGACTATTCGCGGTATCTGCCCGACGACGACCGCACCGCCAAGCGCGCCGGGGTCTACACGGTGGCAGGCAATTTCATCACGCTGAGCTGGCTGGGCATCGCCGGCGCCGTACTGGGCGGATCGGCGGTATCGGGTGAGCAGCCGATCGACGCACTGGCCCGGCTGACCGGATCGTGGGCCCCGGTGGCGCTGATCGTAGTCATGCTCTCCTCATTCTCGCAGAACTTCCTCAACGTCTACGGCGGCGCGATTTCCATTCAGACACTGCGGATTCCGGTGAGCCGCCGTACCGCAGTCATCGCCATCTGCGTCATCTCGTACATCATCAGCCTGTGGGCAGACGCGGGCTTCGAGGCGAAATTCAAGAACTTCCTGTTCCTGGGCGCGTATCTGATCGCACCGTTCGGTGCGGCCCTGCTGTTGGACTACTTCGCCGGCGGCCGCAAGGACAAGGCCCGCATCGGCGAACTGTACGACGAGACACGCATGCTGGAATGGGGTTTCGTCGCCTGGGTCGCCGGTGTGATCGCCTCGGTTCCGTTCTGGAATCTGTCCTTCTACCAGGGCTGGGTGAGCGTCCACCATCCCGGCTGGGGTGATCTGACCTATGTCGTCGGCTTCGCGGTGGCCTCGGTCGTCTACCTGCTCACCTATCGGCTTCCCGGTCTGCGCCGCAGCACCGGATCGACGGCCGGGAAAAGGTTCACCGAGTCCGCCGGGACGGTCGCCGCGCCGATGACGGTGAGCGAGGAGACACTGTGAGCGAGAAGGTATTTCGTCCGGTGCCGCCCGCGTCGGCGCCGTTCGCCGCCGAGGTCGAGCGCGCGCTCGCCGACATCGCCGCCGGACGCGCGGTCGTGGTCGTGGACGATCACGACCGGGAGAACGAGGGCGATCTGATCTTCGCCGCCGAATGCGCGACACCGGAACTGGTGGCCTTCACGGTGCGGCACGGATCCGGGGTGCTGTGCGTGCCGATGCCGGGTGACCGGCTCGACGCGCTGCGGCTGCCGCCCATGTGCGCGGACAACCAGGATCCCAAGGGCACCGCGTACGCGATCAGCGTAGATGCGAAAGACGGTGTGAGCACGGGGATCTCGGCCGCGGACCGCGCCCGCACGATCCGGCTGCTCGCCGCCGGCGACTCTCGTCCCGACCAGCTGACCCGCCCGGGACACGTGTTCCCGCTCCGGGCGCGGCCCGGCGGAGTCCTCGAACGCGCCGGGCACACCGAGGCGGCGACCGACCTGGTCGCGATGGCCGGTATGCGGCCTGCCGGGGCGATCTGCGAGATCGTCAACGACGACGGAACCATGGCTCGCGGCGCCGATCTCGACGAGTTCTGCACCACGCACCACCTGCACCGGCTGGCCATCGCCGATCTCGTGCGCTACCGCCGATGGCAGGCGCCGCTGACCACCGGCCCCGCCATCCGCCTGCCCACCCCGCACGGGGTGTTCGAGGCCACCGCCGTCACCGCGGACGACGGCGCCGAACATCTGGCCCTGACCCTCGGCGATCTCGCCGACCGCGACGACGTACTGGTGCGAGTGCACTCCGAATGCCTCACCGGAGACATCTTCGGCTCACACCGCTGCGACTGCGGCCCCCAGCTCGACCAGGCCCTGGCCGAGATCGCGCGAGTCGGGGCCGGTGCGGTGATCTACCTGCGCGGCCACGAGGGCCGCGGGATCGGGCTGATGCAGAAGCTGCGCGCCTACCACCTCCAGGAACACGGCTACGACACCGTCGACGCCAACACCGCCCTCGGCCTGCCCGTCGACGCACGCGACTACACCACGGCAGCGAAAGTCCTTGCCGCACTGAATATTCGCTCGATCAACCTGATGACGAACAACCCGCACAAGGAATCCGCACTCGCTTCGTTCGGCATCACCGTCCCGCGCACGACTCCGATCCACACCACCCCGACCGCGGACAATCTGCACTATCTGCGGACCAAACGCGAACGGCTCGGACATCGAGCCCCCACCACCCACCCGACCGCCGCCAGCCACGCGTGAACTCCCGGAGCGATCACCCGTGACCACCCTCATCACCCGACACCGCGTGCGCGACTTCGACATCTGGCGCGCGGTCTTCGCCGGACATCAGGACAACCGCCGCGCACACGGCGCGACCGGCCATCGCATCTACCGAATCGGCGACGACGTCACAGTGCTGACGGAATTCCCCGATAAAACCGCAGCGGAGAACTTCCTCGCCGATCCCGCCCTGCGCGAAACCATCGCTCGGGCCGGATTCATCGGCACCCCGGACACTCGGATCTGCGAACTCGCCGACAACGAGGACTATCGAACACTCCCCACCGCAGAGGCAGAATCCGTCGGTCACTAGACAATGCCACAGAGTGGTGCAGCCTTGATATCCTGAGCGCCCATCCCACCCGGAATGGAGGATCTCGTGCGTCGTGTCGTGTCGAAGGTCGTTGCCGCCGGAGCGATCGCTCTGGCGCTGGTTCTCCAACCCGCCATGGCGGCGGCCACGAGCGGAACGACAGCGAGTCCGGAACTCACCGGTCGAACCCATACGACAGCTCCCTTCGACCCCATCTGTCCCCTCTGCTTTATCCGAGAATTTCTGGAGAGCGGCTCGAGCCACTGAGCCGGTTGCTAGCGCGGTAGCGGTCCTCCGGACGACTGCGGATGCGATCGGACCTCGCTGCAGGCATGAAACATGCTGCGCCAGTTCGTAATCGATCGCTACTACGGGATCGGCGTGTTTGTGGGGAGGTTGACGAAGCTGGGGGCGGCGGGGTCCAGGTCGAGGTGTTGGGGTGCGAGTTGAGTGTTGTTGAGCAGGGGGCGTAGGGCCAGGGATTTGGGGAAGTTTCCGGCGAATACGTCGATGCGGAGGCGGTGGCCGGGCTGGAGCACCGCATCGGTGGGGATGACGGCGATATCGAGCGGGGTCGGTTGGCCCGGCACTGTGGGGCGCAGGCTGTCGAGGGTGAGCAGGTTGTAGGGCTGGGTGTGGTCGCCGTCGGGTGAGCGCAGGCTCTTGGCGTCGTCGATCGCACGCAGTGAGGCGATCAACTGGCCGGTGGTCAGGACGGTCGAGGTGCCGTCCGGGGCCACGTCGTCGACGGTGACGTCCCAGTATCCGTCGGTGGTGTCCTGCACGGTGTTGAGGTGGACGTTGATCGGGCCGGAGATCACCGTCGGGGCCGCGACCGGCGGGCTGGTGAAGGTCAGGCCGTTCGTCTCGGCGACTCGATTGTCCTTGGCGCACAGGTCGAGTACGGCGCTGATACCCATCGAACCCTGTGCGGCATCGCGCGAGCACGCATTGGTCAGGCCGGGTGCCACGGTGAGCCGGTCGCGGCCCGGCACGGTCGAGGTCAGCGAGCCGTCGTGCACGGTGGCGGGTGCGGTCCCGCTGGGTGTCGCCGACAGATACACCCGCCGATATTCCGTACCCGGCTCCGGGAACCCGCTGCTGGTCACCCAGCCGCCGCCCTGCTGGCGCATCGTGACCGGACCGTACGAGGTGATGCCGTTGTCGACGCCTTTGAGCCAGTGGTCGAACCACGCTCGCTGCAGAACATCCAATCGTGGTGGCCCACCGGGCATTCCGGTGCCCGAGCCGGGATTCATGTGGTAGGTGTCGCCCATCAGGAACTGTTTCTCGCCCGCGGGCAACGGAATGGCGTTGTAGATGTTCGCGGCGCTGTTGGCGAAGATGTCGTGCCATCCGTCGTAGACGAACGTCGGCACCGTGATTCGCTCCGGATGCCCCAGGACGCCTTGGCGGAACGGCGAATCGGAGTGCAGGAGAGTGGCCAGCGTCGGAGGCACCGCGTCGACCGTCGGCACGGTCAGCGCCGCCAGCAGTGCGTCGAACATGGTGAGTGGATCGGCCACCCGGTCCGAGAGCCATTTCCAATCGAAGGTCCCGGTCACCATGGACCGCACGTCCGGAACGAGTTTGAGCGCATCGACCAGCGACAACCACAGCGGCATGAACGTGGTCCCCAGACCGCCGCCCGGTGCGACCACGTCGCGGACCAGATCGCTGCCCGGTTCGACCGGGAAGATGGCCTTCAACGGCCCGGGTGCGTTCTCGGCGGCCTGCAACTGGTTGATGCCCGAATACGACATGCCGCTCATGCCGACCTTGCCGTTCGACCAGGGCTGGTGCGCGGACCAATCGATCACCTCGCGGGTGTCCAATTGTTCACGCGCGCAGAGGGTGTTCCAATCTCCCTGGGAGAACCCGGTTCCGCGCACATCGGCCACCACCATCGTGTAGCCGCCGCGGATGAGGTTGCGATCCACTCCGAAGATCGTGATCGCGCCGCCGCTGACGGCGTGCACCAGATCGCCGAAGCCGCTGATCGGCGTGCCGGTCAGATCGATCGACCGGGCCAGCTGGACCGCGAGCGGTTGCAGTTTCGGCACCGCCATCGCCGAATCGATCAGATTGGTCACGAGTTTCGTGTACGGCGTCAGATTCACCACGGTCGGCAACGGGTCCGACACGATGCGCCCGGCGGCGTCCATCGGGCGATAGATGTTGGCCTTCAACACCACTCCGTCGCTCATCCGAATCGGCACATCCCAGTCGATGTGCACGTCGGGGTAGCGCTGCGGCGCGTCCGCGGTGGCCGTCCACGCGGCCGGTCCCGAGCCGACCGGCGACGCGGACGCGGCCCGCAGACCCCAGGCCCCGCCCGCGACCAGGACCATCACACATGCCAGCACACCGGCTCGGCCTGCCACCCCGCGACCGGAGGCCGAGCGAATTCCCCACCGTGACACCATTGTCGCCTCATCTCCTCCCCGGCACACCGCACCGGCAGCGGGGAGTGATCGACCCGAGATTTGTTCGAACCTAACGTCAGGTCCCCCGCCCGCATCCGCATCGCTCGACAATTGACCCCATTCCCTGCCGGGTGCCGGTGGTGTTGGTGTCACTCACAACGGTCACCGGCCCGTCGTCCCGTAGAATGCGCCGTGCCACAACGCGTCCGAGGGGCAGCGGCCGAACGATCCGAGAAGCCCTGTCGCGCTGTGCATCCGCGGAGCACACGGTGCTGCAACGATCTCAGCTGCGGTCGGCCGAACCCTCGGCGTAATCGCGGAACATGCGCACCGCCGGCGGCAGCGCACGATCCGCCGACCAAACCAGGCCGATCTCCCGGAAAGCCGGTGGGTGCAGCGGTATCTCGACGGTGCCCGGGTTCGGCAGCGGCTCGGACTCCGGCAGGATCGCCACACCGAGATGCGCCGCCACCATGCCGCGCAGCGTATCCGCCTCCTCCCCTTCGAACGAGACCCGCGGTGTGCAGCCCGCCTGGACGAACAGATCATCGATGATGCGGCGCAGGCCGAAACCCGGCTTGAGCGAGACGAATTCCGATTCGGCGAGTTCGGTGAGCCCGACGCGCGCGCGGGAGGCGAGCGGATGCCCCGTCGGGACCACAGCAACCAGCGGCTGTTTCGCGATCCCGGAGGTAGCGAAACCGGGATCCTCGACCGGCAGCGGCGCGGTGAGGACCAGATCCGCCTCACCCATGCTCAACCGCTGCAACAGGTCCTCGCTCGCGCCCTGCACGAGGGTGAACCGGACGCCGGGATGCGCGGCGCGGAATCCGGCCAGCAGCTCCGGGACGCGCACACCGCCCATGGTGTGCAGGAAAGCCAGCGAGACGTGCCCCCGCTCCGGATCGGCCTCGGACAGCGCGGCCCGCAGACCCAGCCGCAGCTCGCCCGCCGCTCGTCGAGCGGATTCGGCCAACTGCTGTCCAGCGTGGGTCAGCCGGATACCCCGGCCGATCCGGCTGACCACCGGCGTGCCCAGATTCTCGGTCAGTTCGGTGAGCCAGCGGCTCGCGGTGGGCTGCGGGACGCCCACCAGCGCGGCCGCGCGGGTGAGGTTGCTCTCATCGACCAGGGCCTCCAGCAGCGCGAGGCGCGGTGCCAGGGCCACCAGGTTCGTGGTCAGTGCGTCATCCAGCAAAATAATCCACCAATGGATGATTGAAGGGATTTTTACGTATTGGACGAATAATATGCCACTGCTTACGGTCAATACACGTGAGAAGTACGCCTCCCCAGCCCACCGCGCTTCGGCATCTGCACGGCACCTCCGGTTTCCGCCGCATCACCCTGGCGCTGTTCGCGTCCGGGCTGGCGACTTTCACCACGCTCTACTGTGTGCAGGCGCTGCTGCCCGCGCTGAGCACCCAGTTCCGATTGACCCCGGCCGCGTCGAGCCTGGCCGTATCGCTGGGAACGGCCGGGCTGGCCGTGGGGGTGATCCCGCTGACGGCGCTGTCGGGAGTGGTCGGGCGGACGTCCATGATGACCGCCTCCCTGTTCGCCGCCGCGGTCCTGGGGATCGCCCAGGCATTCAGCCCGAGCTTCGCGATACTGCTGGTCCTGCGCGCCCTGCAAGGTCTGGCCCTGGCCGGACTGCAGGCCACCGCGATGTCCTATCTGGCCGAGGAGATCGACCGCCGCTCACTGGGTTTCGCGATGGGCCTGTACATCGCGGGCAACGGCATCGGCGGGATGGCGGGCCGCCTGATCGCGAGTTTCGTACTGGACCTGTCGAATTGGCGGTGGGCGCTGGCGGTGGTCGGTGTCCTCGCGCTGCTGTGCGCGGTGGTGTTCCGGATCAATATCGTGCCGTCGGCGAACTTCGTCCCGAGCCCCCCGCGCGTGCGACATCTGGCCGGGGCGGTGGGCCGCTCCTTCACCGACTCCGGTCTGATCCGCCTGTTCGCCTGCGGGTTCCTGCTGATGGGCTGCTTCGTGACGGTGTACAACTACCTGGGCTTCCGGCTGCTGAGCCCGCCGTTCGCGCTGGCGCCGGTCATCGTCGGGTTGATCTTCGTGGTGTATCTGGCCGGATCGGTGTCCTCCACCGTCGCCGGTCGCCTGGTCGACGTGCTCGGCCGACCACGCATGCTGCCTGTCACCGCGCTGATCACGCTCGCGGGCGTCGCCCTGATGTTCCCGTCGAACATCGTGTTCGTGGTGATCGGGCTCATCGTCACCACGGCCGGATTCTTCGCGGCCCACTCGGTGGCCAGCGGCTGGGTCGGCCCGCGCGCGGCGACCCTGAACGTGCAGGGTCCCGCGGTCTACCTGTTCTGCTACTATCTCGGCTCGAGCGTCGGCGGGTCCCTCGGCGGCCTGGCCTACGGCGCGCACGGCTGGTCGGGCGTGACGATCTACGTCGGCGCACTCGTGCTGGGGGTGCTGATCCTGGCATTCACCCTGCGCAAACTCCCTCAGGCCCAACCTCGGCAGTTCGCGAGTTCCGAGGCGGTACAACGCTCCTAGGGGCACCACCGATTGTCGGCGGCACTACTCGCGCGCGGTGGCCCCTGCCGCGACGGACCGAGACCGGTGCTCGGTGCTCGGTCAACGGGTACCAGGGCATTGCATACCGGTGGGACACAGATAGTTCGCGTTCTCGTGGGCGGCGTTCGTCGCCTGTTTCATGAGCGGCTCGTCGGCGGACGGCCTCAGGTGCGGGCCGAGCCAGCCGAAAACAGTGGGGTACATGGCTTGCCAGGTGCCCCAGTTGTGGCCGCCCTCGCGGAGGATGAGCGGGGCCGCGACCCGGGTGGGTGCGCGTGCGGCCTCGAACAGGGCTCGTGAGTTGTCGGGGCTGCTGGACGGATCGTTGACGCTGGTGGCCACCATGATGGATACGGCTGCGCCGCGGGCGGCCAGCTGAGTCGGATCGTTGGCCGAGCGCAGCGCCGGATCATCGATGACGGCGGGATCACCGTGAAAGTCGTCGGGGCTCAGTGCGAGTCCGGTGGCGAAGACCTTCGGGTATTGCAGCGGCAGTTTCGCCGCGCAGTAACCGCCGGTGGAGTCACCGGCCAGCGCCCAGCCCTTCGCATCGGCGCGAACCCGGAACTGCCGCTGGATCATTCGCGGCACGTCGCGCACCAGCCAGGTCGCGGTCTGCGCACCGCCGGGAACGTTGATGCAGTCGGTGTTGCTGCCCGGGTTGATGCGCGGCATGACCAGCACCGCGGGCGGCAGCGTCCCGTCCCGCATCAGCGCCCCGAGCAGTTCGGGGGCGCGGCCACCCCGGACCCATGCCAGCGGGCTGCCCGGCACGCCGTGCAGCAGCACGATCACCGGGAACCGGTGGTCTCGGTAGGCGGCCTGATCGTATTGTGGTGGCGTCCAGACCAATACCTCGCCGGTGAGCCCGGATTCGGGCCCCTGATAGTCGGTTTCGGCCACCCGGTCACCGAGAGCCCGGAAGGTCACCGGCGCTTCCTCGGTGGCATCGGCGGCCGTCACCGTGGGCATCTGTGTGCGGCCCAGCAGGTCGTTCCACGAGGTGTACAGACCGTTGGCATCGTTCACCCACACCGCGACGGAAACCACTGCGGCACACTGACAGCACACGATCATCGACAGCCGGGTCAGCCACCGCACCGCGCGGGGCCCGCGCAATCGGTTCCATCCCACCAGGGTGACGCCCACTGCCACCACAGCCGTGACGACGACCGTGTAGAGCAGCGCGTCGCTGGTCAAACTCAACACCACAAGCCTCGCATCGATGCACTCGGGCTGCCCGGCCGCAGCGGGTGATCGTCGAGAGCGGACAGCGGCCCGCATAGTACCGCCCTCGACGACCACCGCCGACCGGCGAGCCCCGTCCACACCGAACTCCGGTGACGCACAACGGCCCTCGCACCCGGGTAGGTGCGCGCGGGCGATCTGCCCGCACGGCGAAGGCCGTGCTCAGCCCGTCGTCAAAGCCGTTGTGCCACAGAGGTGCACGGCGATTCCCAGCGCGTCGAAGCACGCCGCCTTGGCCAGCAGCGCCTTGTCCGCGGTATCGGCATCGGGTGCGTAGACCACGTTCGCGTGATTCGCCTTGTGCCGCGCCATGAACTGATCCCGGGACACCCCGTGCAGCACCGCATTCATGATCGGCCACTCGGGATTGGTCGCGTTCTTGCGCCGCAGACTCTCCTCCCGCGGAAGCTCGACCACGGTCCCGCGACCGATGTCGACATTGAGCCGCCCGTCCGCGAGATACACACGCGACCAGACGATTTCACCCGGTTTGGAGATGCCGTTGATCGTGGACCCACCGGCCGGGAAGAACATCGGCCCCTGACGCCAGCCCTCGGCGTCGGCGTAACCGTTCGCGAAATGCGACGGTGGCACCGAACCGGAGATCTCCAGAACCCAGACGAACTGCCCGTCGTAATCCTCACCCCAGCGGATGTCGTGCAGAGTGGTGGCCGGGTCCAGCCCCATGGCCGTCCACACCCGGTTGGTCACCAGCGAGTCGACCGCGACTCCCTCGTCGACCTCGTTGAAATTCGGTATCGCACGGCCTTCCCACAGCACACGCTGCCCGTCACGACTGCGCACCGGCGGACGCTCGACATTGTTCATCAGCCCCTCGACCAGATCCGAGGCCGGAGCGAGATCCTTCAGCCCCTGCTGATACTGGATCCCGACCGCATCGAGACCGAAGTCGTCCGCGATCCGCAGTGCCGCAATGTACATCTTGTACTGCAGATCCAACTGATCCTGCGTCAACTCGGTGCGCGGATCGGTGCCGATCTTGAAGGTCATCCCCGCATCGAGCAGCCAACGCCCGATCCCCGCGGCCTCCTCGTCACCCACGGTGAGCATCTCGGCCCACAGCGCGCTCTGCGACAGCCGTTCCTTGTAGATGCCGATCCTGTTCAGCACCTCGTCGTCGAAGATGGCGTTGTACATGCCCATGCAGCCCTCGTCGAAGATTCCGATGATGGCCTTGTCCCGCAACAGTTGTCGCGCCAGCGCGACGCCGAGATCACGCTCGGCACTCTCAGCCAAGGCTGGCAGCGGACGGACGTGCGATGCGTCGTGCACGATCGTTCCGGTCTCGATCCAGCTGCCGATCCCGTCCCGGAACCACTCGTCGGTGCCGTCGATCGTCCAGATCGTCGAATACGGTTTGCCCATCTTGGTAAGTCCGGCATTGAGATTGAGCAATCCGACCAGCCCCGGCCACTTGCCCGCGAAGTTCGCCACCGTCAGGATCGGCCCCTCGTGCGTGCGCAGGCCCGCCAGCACATGATGGCTGTACTGCCACACGGCCTCGGCAACGATCAACGGCGCATCGGACGGAATGGTCGCGAACACGTCCAGCCCCATCCGCTGACCGCTGATGAACCCGTGTCCGGTACCCGGATCGATCTCGTTGCCGCGCACGACATTCCAGCCGAACCCACCGAACGCCTCGGTCACGATCCGCTCCAACTCGACCTGGGTGGGCCACCCCATCTCGTTCGCCGCAGGACGCAGATCACCGCTGGCGATCAGGTACGCGGTCCGAGGCGGAGCCGGGGCGAGAGTCTCGACGGCCGGGAAGGTGTAGGAACTACTCACACGAACTCCTCTGCGGATTGAACGTGCCGACGCGAACGTCGACGCCGAGAACTACAGTCGATGTGATACAAAGCACACCGTCCCAGAAATCGACTACCGCCGCAATACCGTGCCCAGGGAACCGGAGCGTGTGCGTCCTCGGCCACCAAGTGAAGCAGCCTCGCCCGGTCGCGCGGCCGAAATGCCCATCTGCGCACCAGATTCCGAAGCACCGTGTCAGACGGTCAGGGCTGTCCCGTACCGCTCGACTGCCAGATAAGGATTCAGGTGGGGATGGCGGCTGCCGACGGCGACGTCCCGCCAGTACCGCTGTAGCGCGTTCGCCGTGTCGAAGCCGCTCGCGCCGTGCAGGTCGAGCATGCGTTCCATGGCGGATCGGCAGGTGCGGGCGGCGTCGGCGAGGTCCATGTGCAGGCGAGGGCTGTCGTTCTCCGACAGTTCGGTCGTGTCGGTGTCGTGGGCGACCGCGAGCATGGTGGTCTCGGCGCGGTGCACCAGGTGAGTGGCCTCCGCCAGCCACTGCCGGGCGCCTGCTGACTCACCCATCCGGGTGTAGGTGGTCATGAACGGCTTGCGGTCCGAGGCGAACATCGCGCCGACCGCATCCAGCGCGCCCAGCGTCGCGCCCACCACCGGGCTCAGCACCGTCATCGAGTACAACATCAGGTCCGCGGTCGTGAAGGGCGCGGCCGTCGCGACCCGCTCGGCCGGCACGAGGAGATCGTCGGCGACCACGGTCTGGCTGCCCGTGCCGCACATGCCGGCCATGTGCCAGGTTCGCTCGACGGCGAGATCGGCCACGGGGACGACGGCGAAGGAGAACACGCCGTCCACGACCACGCCGAGCAACGCCCAGACGGCGTCCTCGCAGCCGGACACGTTCGGCCAGCGGCCGCTGATCCGTACCCCGCCAACCCCCCGTTCACCCTGTCCCCCTGGAATTCCCGATCCACACCACAATGCATCCGGGTCTGCGAAGAGGTCCCCCTCCAGGTGGTTCCGCACGGCGATGTTCTTGGCGGTCAGGCAGGTCCCGGCCACCCACGCGCTGGACGGACACGCTCGGCCCAGCCGGGTCAGGCACCGGGCGACTGTTTCCACGCTCGCCCACCCACCGCCGTATTCGCTCGGTGTCCGCAGCCCGAACAAGCCGCCGCCACGCAGCGCTTCCAGGCTTTCCGCCGCGGGCCGCCCGCCCTGCTCGGTCTTGTCGGCGTTGGTCCGCAGGACCGCACCGATTTCATCCCCTGTCGCGTCATCGATCACGGTTTCAACCCAACCAGCCACTAGCCAGGCAGGCCATACGCGAGCGACCTCGGTACATACGCGGCTGTGCGCGGCGGGGCTGGCTAAAATCGGCCGTATGGACCTGATGAGCGAGGTCATCCGCATGGTTCGGGTCGGCAGCGTGGGTAGTCGCGTGATCAGGCATTCGGACCCTCGGGGACTCAGGTTCCCCGCCTTCGCGGGCAGTGGGTTCCACATCATGTTGCGGGGCACCTGCTGGCTGATCACCGAGGACCGGCCGCCCGTTCCGCTGCGGCCGGGCGACATCGTGCTCACCTCGTCCGGCGCCCAGCACGGATTCGCCCGGACCCGACGAGCGCTGGCCGACCTGCCGCCCTCGGCGATGGGTCCGATCCCGCCCGCGCCGGGGCCGTGCGACTTCGAGTTCCTGTGCGGCGCTTACCGACTGGAGCACGGTTACGCGCCTCAGTACCTGCGCGCGCTACCCGACCTCATCGCGGTGTCACCGGATTACGATCGGTACCCCGAGATGCGGGCGCTGGTCGCGATACTCGAGGCGGAGGTGGGCCGAGCACGGCCGGGTAGCGGGGCGACGCTGCGATCGCTGCTGGACCTGATCCTGGTCCTGGTGCTGCGGCAGTGGCACGAGCAGCACGGCAGTGCGCCGGGCACGGACGATCCCGCAATCGCCGCCGCGCTGCGGCAGATCCACGAGCACCCGCAGCACCAGTGGACTGTCGGCAGGCTCAGCGATGTCGCGGGGCTGCCCCGCACCGCGTTCAGCCGACGGTTCACCGCACTTGTCGGCCAGCCGCCGATGAGTTACCTGATCAGCTGGCGGCTCGGGTGCGGTGCCCGGTTGCTCCGGGAGACCGACGCTTCGCTGGCCACGATCGCACGTGAGGTCGGATACTCGACCGAATTCTCCTTCTCCAATGCGTTCCGCCGCGAGTACGGTGTTGCCCCAGGCCATTTCCGCCGTGCTGCGTTCGCCATGCCGATGGCCGAGGTGTCCGCGACCGCCGAATGACGCCCGGGGCCGGACATCCCCTCACGAACGTCCGGACCCGGGACATCACAGCGTCAGCGGGTGGCCGGACGACGCACGTAGCGGCCCGTGGGCTGACCGATCACCTTGCCGTCGGCGAAGATTCGCGCACCGCGCAGGAAGGTGTCGGTCACCGTGGAGCCGACCTCGAGGCCGCGGAACGGGCTGTATTCCTGGGTGGATTCGGAGTCCTCGGGCCGAACGGTCCACGAACGGTCCGGATCGACCAGGGCGATGTCGGCATCGAAACCGGGCGCGATATCGCCCTTGGTGTGCAGGCCGTAGCGTTGCGCGGGGTTCCACGCGGTCAGCTCCGCGACCTGTCGCATCGACAGACCGCGCTTGCGGCCCTCACCGACCAGACCGGCGAGCAGATATTCGGTGCCGCCGAATCCGGACTTGGCGGCGAAGATGTCCGCCGGATCGTCGCCGAACTTGGTGGCCTCCTTGCAGCACGCGTGGTCCGAGACCACCCAGCTGATGTCACCGGCGAGCAGATGCTCCCACAGCGCCTCGACATCGGCCCGCGGGCGCAGCGGCGGATTGACCTTCCCGCCGATGCCGTCCGCGGTGGTGATGTCGGTGAGCAGGTGCCCGATCGTGACCTCGCGCCGGAAGTCCACGTGCGGAAAGGTTTTCGCCATCAGCATGGCCGCCTCGAGCGCCTTGGCCGAAGACAGGTGCAGCAGGTTGATATTCGGCAGCTGCGTCTCGTGCGCGAGATAGGAGGCGATGGTGACCGCGAGGCCCTCCGAATGCGGCGGCCGCGACGCGCTGTACGCCTCGAGCCCGGACAGCTTGCCTTCCTGCTGCACGATCTTCGTGTACGCGGTCATGATCTCGGCCGTCTCACAGTGCAGCGACAGCGAGATCGAGTCGGCGATCTCCGGGAAACGCTCGCGCGCCGCCTGCACCCCGCGCATGACGAATTCGAAGTGGGCGATGTCGTAGCGCTCGCCCTCGGGAATCATCAGGAACGAGTTCTGGTCGTTGGATGCGCCGTGCAGACCGTGGCTGCCGTAGAACATGAAGATCTTGAACGAGCTCACGCCGTGCTCGCTGATCAGCTCCGGGATCTCCGCGATATGCGAGGACTGCATGGGAGCGAGGTGAAACGCATAGTCCACGAAGGACTTTCCCTCGGACGCGGCGAGCACCTCGGGGAACACCTCCGAGTAGTCGCCACCCCGGTTGAGGTAGTACTGCCCGGTGCGCATGTACGTCAGCGAGGTGGTGACCCCGCCCTGCGCGCAGGCGCGGCTCTCGGTGCGGGTGTCCTCGTCGAGCGGGTTGTAGATGCCCCAGTGCTGGTGCGCGTCGACCACGCCGGGAAAGGCCAGCTTGCCGCCACCGTCCACGACCTCACGGGCCGAAGAGACATCCAGGTCCGGACCGACTTCGGTGACCTTCCCGTCGCTCACCGCGATATCCGCGAGCGGGGTGTCTTCCACCCCGGGACGGACTACGCGCACATTGCGGATGATCAGGTCGTGGTTGGTCATGGATTACCTTTCACTTCTAGGGAATTCGGCCGCCGAGTGCGTGGCCGCGAGGTAGGCGAGGCCCAGCGCGGGCAGCAGCCCGTTACCGGCCAGATATCCGGCCGCGCCGTGACCGGAGATGCCGACGGCCGCGCCGCCGGAGGCATATAGACCCGGAATCGGATCGGAATTCGCATCCAGCACGCGAGCGTGCCGGTCGACCACGAGTCCGCCCTGGGTGTGGAACAGCGCTGGCAGGATTCGCACCGCGTACAGCGGGCCGCTCAGCGGCTGCTCGAATCTGGTGCGGCCGAACCGATCTCGCGATTCGTCGCCGCGGGCGACCGCGGACGCCTCGACCAGTTCGGCGGCCAGGGCTTCCACGGGAACGCCGATGCTGTCCGCGAGTTCCGCGACCGACTCTCCGTGCCGCACCGCGCCACTGTTCACGACATCGACGTAGTCTCCGAAAGCCATTGTGGCACTGTGGATTCGCTCGTCGTAGATCAGCCAGCCGGATGCGCCCGGCTGTCCGGCGAGCACTGCAGCGTACTCGGAGTAACCGGTCGATTCGTCACCGAATCGGCGGCCGTCGGCCGTGACCACGAAACCGCCGTGCATCACCACGGTCCAGGTGACCAGTGTGCGCGCCTCCGCCGAGAGTCCGGCGTGACCCTGGTAGGCGTCCAGATAGGAGGCTGCCGCGCCGAAATCCGCGCCGATGCGCAGAGCGTCGCCGGTGGAGTACTCGCTGCCGTGGTATTCGGCATCGGCGATCTCGGGCAGATGTTCGGTGACCAGCTCCCGATTCGCGCCATAACCGTTGGTGGCCAACAGAAGTGCGCCGGTGGAGATCTCCTCCTCGCGACCGTCCGGATAGGACACCGTGACGAGGAGATCTTCCTCGGTGCGTCGTGCCGCGGCGACCCGGCCGGGAATCAGCGTGTCGATCAACGACTCCTGGGCCACCGCGTCGGCGAGGTGGTGCAGCAGCCGCGAACCGTGCCGCCCGGGGATGGAGTGCACCCTTTGTGCGCTGTGGCCCGGATAGTCGAAATCCGTCGGCAGTTCGATCGGGAGCCCGACGTGGTCCCCCAGCCATTCGACGAGTTCGGCACTCATACCGGCGAGCGCCTCGGCGACTGGTTCCGCGAAATCGCCGTGCGTCTTGGCGGCGATGTCGCCGAGGAACTTCTCCGGCGAATCCTCGATTCCGGCGGCGCGCTGCCAGCGCGACCCCGCGCCCGGAATCATCGCGGTGGACATCGAGGTGTTGTTACCGCGCAGGTAGTGCTCGTTGGCCTCCACGACGAGCACCCGCGCGCCCAACTGCGCCGCCCGCAATGCCCCGGCCAGGCCGCCGCCCGCCCCGGCCACCACGAGATCGACGTCGCTCATGCGGTTTCCGCCAGGAGCCGCAGGGCATCGGCGACCGGATCGACGACGAGCGGGCCGCCCTCGGTGTGCTCGACCTCGACTGCGGAACAGCCATTGATCACGGCTGTCGCACCCCGGGCCGACAGATCGTCCAGCGCGGATCGCATCGCGACGTTCCAGCGTGCGCCGTCGGCAACCGCGCCGAGATCCAGATCCAGCACCGCGACGCCGAGAAACGATTCGCCGCAACCGTATTCGCGTACCTTGCGGGCCAGCTCGTCGGCGATCACCTGGTTGCGGGTGACCGCGGCGACCCGGTGCCCGTCGGCGACGAGCCGCTCCACGACGACCTGCAACATGCCGCGCTCCCCGGCGGGCACGCCCGGATCCAGTACGCAGTCCGGCATCCGGAAGTCGTAGCCTTCGGCGGTGGCGAACGCGGCCGCGACGGCTTGTTCGGAGGCGTGCAGATCGGCGGCGCTGGCCAGTTGGGCGGGCGCCTGCGGTCCGGCGTCCACGAGTTCCACGGTGATTCCGTCCGGCGCGAGCTCGTTGTAGCGGCGGCGTCGGCGGTCCAGTTCCTCCGGGTCGACGTGGATCGGCGTCACCGAGAAGATACGGCGCATCAGGACTCCTTCGTGCGATGGGACGGTCATGCGGCGAGCGGGGCGAGCAGTGCGCGGGCGCCGGGGGCGGCGATCATCCCGTCCACCACCGCGCCGATCGCGCGCACTGCGGTCTGGTCGAGCAGCCCGGTGAAGAGCGCGGCCAGGCGGTCGCGGTCGAAGGGCTGGAAGTCGGTGTCGCCGATCGGATTTCCGACCTCGGCGGTATGTGTGCGCCCGTCGGCGAGGCGCACCGAGATGCGGGCGGCACGGTTGTCGGGGAGTTTGGCGGTCAGCTCGGGATCCTCGCTGATCCTCACTCCGGCAGCGACTTTCGCGATCTCGGGGGCGTTGTCCGGGAGCAGTGCGGTGTAGCGGGGCGTGACTTCTCCATACAACAGCGCGGTGGCCGCGACGAACGGCACCGAGAACATCGCGGACAACTGGTTGTGCCAGGTCGTCCGATCGAGTCCGGCGGCGAGTGCGTGGGTCTGCACGTCGATTCCCACTGTCGCAGTTGCTATTTCGGCAGCATCGGCTTGCCTGCCGAACAGCGCGGCGCGCGCGTCGATCAGCAGGTCCGCCACGGGATGGGTGTACGAGCACGACGAATGCCGCTTGAAGTAGTTGCCGGTGATGTCGAAGCGGGTGCCCAACTCCCGGCTCAGTTCCTCCGGCGCGAAACTTCCGAGCAATTCACCCAGTGAGCGGGCGGCGGTCCCGGTGTTGCGTGCCGAACCGGCCAGGGCGAGGCGCGCGGCGGCGATCCCGGACGCGTTCGCCGCACCCAACCACGCGTCGCGCACCGGATTGCCGTCCAGCGCCGAATCGAAATGCCCGGCCACCGGCAACCCGGAACCGGCGTCGATCGCCGCCGCGGTGCGTTCGGCGTCCAGGCCCAGTAGTCGGGCGCAACCCGCCGCGGCACCGGCCACACCCCAGTTGCCGTGCGGGTGCGCACCGCGACGCAGTGACGTCGCGCGGCCGAATCGCGCGGCCACTTCGTAACCGGCCAGCAGCGCCGCGGCCAGATCCGGGCCGGGCACATCGAGTTCAGCGGCCAGTGCGAGAACGGCCGGAAACACGTGCGCCGCCGGATGCCCCTTGGCGTACTTGTTGCCCTCGTCCAACTCCAGGCACACCGTCGCGGGGCCGTTGAGCCAGGCCGCGGTCACCGGATCGGTCGAGCAGCCACCGCCGACGACCGGGCTGTGTCCCGGCGGCGCGGGCCACGCGGCACGCAACGCCCGCTGACCTTCGGTGCGCGCGCCCACCGCGTTCGCGGCCAGGACGTCGAACAGCACTGTGCCCAGCCGCTCGGCCACGGATTCGGGCACGGCGTCCCAGCGCAGTCCGGACACCCAGGTTCCCAGTGCCGTAACGGATTCGGTAACCGAAGAGGTCATCTGCGACCTTCACCGCCTTCCAGAATTTCAGCCGTACCGCTGAGCGGACCGCTCGATATGTCTTCGATCCTGACACTTAGCCGGACTAAACGTCAACCGTTAGCTGCGAAATCCAAAAGAGCCACTTGACAGCAGGGGCCTACCTGATGCTTTCCTGGAAATCGACAACATCCGAGCCGTTCCGCTGAACGGTACGATCTTCCCGGGAGAGTCATGACCGAGCCCACGCCGGGCACCGAGGCCGCCGCACGCGTCGCCGACGTGCTGCTGCTGTTCACCGACGGACCGTCCCGGCTCGGGGTCAGTGCGATCGCCCGCGAGCTGGGCCTGAGCAAGGCCGTGGTGCACCGCATCCTGCAGTCCCTGGCGACCCGCGGGATGGTCGTGCTGGATCCGGACAGCAGGCAGTACCGGCTCGGCGCGGCCGCCACGGCACTGGGAGCGCGCGCGTTCCGCGACTCGGACCTGCGCGCCAGCGCACTGGACCTGCTCCGGGCGTTGCGCGACGAAACCGGCGAGACCGCGACCCTGACCGCGCTGGTCCCCGACGGCCGGATCTACCTCGACCAGGTCGAGGGCACCCACGAGATCAAGATGACCGTCGAGCTGGGCCGCCGTTTCCCGCTGCACGCGGGCAGTTCCGGCAAGTGCATGCTCGCCTTCCTGCCCGAGGACGCGCGCCAACGAGCCCTGGCCGGACCACTGGCCGCGCTCACGACCAGCACCGTGACCGATCCCGATTCACTCGCCGCCGAACTCGACGATGTGCGCGCACGCGGTTTCGCACAATCGGGCGGCGAGCGGCAGGCCGATGCGGGTTCGGTGGCCGCGCCGGTCTTCGGCATCACCGGCGAGGTGATCGGCTCGATCTCGGTGTGCGGTCCGCGCTACCGGGTCACCGAGGAATTCGTGGAGAAGATCGCGCCGCGCGTGGTGGACACCGCCGAGCGCATCTCCCGCCGAATGGGTCATCGCGGCTGAAAATGCCGCTGTACGAGAGGAATTCAGTTGACTGTGCAAGCGTTGGCCGGGATCAAGGTGCTCGATGTGGCCACCCTGTTCGCCGGGCCGATGGCCGCCACCCTGCTGGGCGACCACGGTGCGGAGGTGATCAAGGTCGAGCATCCGCGCGGCGATCCGTCCCGCACCCACGGTGCCAGTAAGGACGGGGTCGGGCTGTGGTGGAAGATGTTGGGGCGCAACAAGAAATCGCTCACCCTCTATCTGGGCTCGCCCGAGGGGCAGCGACTGTTCCGTGAGCTGGCCGCCGACGCGGACGTCATCATCGAGAACTTCCGGCCCGGCACCCTCGAGCGCTGGGGCCTGGGCTATGACGTACTCGCCCAGGACAATCCGGGACTGGTGCTGGCCCGGGTCACCGGATTCGGCCAGTTCGGTCCCTACTCCGCGCGTCCCGGTTTCGGCACGCTCGCCGAGGCGATGAGCGGATTCGCCGCGCTGACCGGTGAGCCCGACGGCCCGCCCACCCTGCCACCGTTCGGTCTCGCCGACGGCGTCGCGGCGCTGACCACCGCGTTCGGCATCATGACCGCCCTGCACGCCCGGCAGGCCACCGGCCGCGGACAGGTCCTGGACATGGCGATCATCGAACCGCTGCTGACCGTGCTCGGCCCGCAGATCACCGCATACGACCAGCTCGGCGTGCTGCAACCGCGAACCGGCAACCGATCCACCAACAACGCGCCGCGCAACACCTACCAGTGCAACGACGGCAGCTGGGTCGCGGTGTCCACCAGCGCACAGTCCATCGCCGAACGGGTGATGCGACTGGTCGGCCGCGCGGAACTGATCGAAGAGCCGTGGTTCGCGGCCGGTCGCACCCGCGCCGAACACGCCGATGAACTGGACGAGGCGGTGGGTTCGTGGATCGCCGCACGCGGGCGGGACGAGGTGGTCACCGCCTTCGAGGAAGCGCAGGCCGCGGTCGCCCCGATCTACACCGCCGCAGACATCATGGCCGATCCGCAGTACGCCGCGCTGGGCAGTGTGCTGCGGATCGACGATCCGGAACTGGGCCCGCTGAAAATGCCCAACATCCCGTTCCGGCTCAGCGACACCCCGGGCGAAATCCGCACCACCGGACCGAAACTCGGCGAACACACCGCCGAGATCCTGGCCCGCTTCGGTGTCGACGAGCAGCACCTGAGCGAGCTGCGTGAGCAGGGTGTGGCGTGATCGGCAAGGCACGCAGCTGGCTGTACGTCCCGGCACATCGTCCCGAACTGCTCGCCAAGGCGATGGCCGGTCCGGCCGACGCGGTGGTGTACGACCTCGAGGACGCGATCGCCGCACCGGACAAGGCCGCCGCCCGCGCGAACGCCGTCGCCGCGGCGGCGCAGACCTGGCCCAAACCCCTGTGGATCCGGATCAATTCACCGCAAACCCCTTGGGGCCAAAGCGATGTCGCCGAACTAGCCGGGCGCGGAGTGGCCGGATTCCGGGTGCCCAAATGCGATGATCCCGATGCCGTGGCACGGATCGCCGACCGCCTCGCGGCTCCCCTGCACCTGCTCGTGGAATCCGCGCTGGGTGTGGAGAACGCGTTCGGGCTCGCCGCATGCCATCCGCTGGTCGCCTCGGTCTCCCTCGGCGAGGCCGACCTGCTCGCCGATCTGCGCGTGCGCGATAACACGGCGCTGGAATGGGCGCGCCAGCGCGTGGTCACCGCCAACCGCGCGGCCGGGCTGCCCAGCCCGCCGCATGCGGTCTGGACCGACGTCGCGGACCTGCACGGACTGGTCACCGACAGCGCGACCGCCCGCGACCGCGGCTTCTTCGGCCGCTCGGTGGTGCATCCGAAACAGATCGAACCGGTCAACGCCGTGTTCACCCCGAGCCACACCGAGGTCGACGACGCTCGGCAACTCCTGAACTCCTTACACGGCAAGGATTCTGCAGCCTGGCTGGACGAGCAGGGCCGGTTCGTCGACCCGGCGGTCGTCGCCCGCAGCCGATGGGTGCTCGACCTCGCCGAGCATTTCGAAACAGAAGGGACCACATCATGACCGACGCCGTAACCGGCACCCTGCTCGAGGCCGTCGCGCAAGGACTCCGCACAATCGAGCTGGGCCAGCCGCTGTTCACCGGTATGCCGTGCTCGCCCAACCACCCCGGCTTCCGGATGACGCTGGCCCGCCGGCACGGCGACATGATGCGCCCCGACGGCGGTTCGGCGAGCAACGAGGTGATCATCACCGGCGGGCACGTCGGCACCCACATCGACTCGCTCTCGCACGTGAGCCACAACGGAAAACTGCACGGCGACATCGACGCCGACGCCGCGCAGCGCGGCGGGAAGTTCAGCGAGCACGGCGCCGAGAAGATCCCGCCGATGATCACCCGCGGCGTGCTGCTGGACGTCGCCGGAACCAAGGGCGTGGACACCCTCGAACCCGGCTACGGGGTGACCGAGGCCGACCTGATCGCCGCGGCCGAGCGCGCCGGCGTGCGCCCCGAGGCCGGTGACGTCGCGCTGGTGCGCACCGGGTGGGCGCGCAATTTCGACGATGCCGCAACGTATCTGGGCCACAACACCGGCGTCCCGGGGTTGACCGTGGATGCCGCGTCGTGGCTGGCCGCCCGCGGCGTCGTCGCCACCGGCGCGGACACCACCGCCTACGAGCAGATCCCCGCCGGCGCCGGACACCGCGAACTGCCGGTGCATCGAGTTCTGTTGGTGGAGAACGGAATCTACATCATGGAGCATCTGAACCTGGAGCAGGTCGCCGCCGCGGGTCTGGCCGAATTCCTGTTCGTGGTCGCGCCGCTGCGCATCGTCGGCGGCACCGGTTCCCCGATCCGGCCGGTCGCGGTGGTGGGCGCGTGACACCCACTCCCGCACAGCAACTCGGCGCACTCGCCGCCCGCGTCCACACCGACGGCCTGTCCGCCGACCTGCGCACCGACCTGGCCGGACGCGTGCTGGACCTGCTGGGCAACTGCCTGGCCGCGCTAGGCGAGAAACCGGCGGAGATCGTCCGCGCGGTGGTCGCCGAGTGGGGCGGCCGACCGGCTGCCACCGCGCTCGGCATCGAGGGCGGGCTGCCCGCCCCGTCGGCCGCGCTGGTCAACGGAACCCTCGCGCACAGCCTGGATTTCGACGACACCCACCTGCCCTCGGTGCTGCACCCGTCCTCGGCGGTGATTCCGGCTGCGCTCGCGGTCGCCGAACGGACCGGCGCGAGCGGTCCGGCCTTCCTGGACGCCGCGACCGTCGGCATCGAGGTGACCTGCCGGCTCGGCATGGCCGGTTACGACGAGGAGAATGCCAATTCGGTGTTCTTCGATCGCGGCCAGCACGCGACCGCGATCTGCGGGGCGGTCGGGGCCGCGGTCGCCGCGGGCATGCTGCTGGGCCTGGACGCGGACGAGCTGACCTCGGCCATCGGGATCGCGTGCAGTATGGGTTCGGGTGTCATCGAGGCGAATCGCACCGGCGGCACCGTCAAACGCGTGCACTGCGGATGGGCCGCGCACGCCGGTGTGGTCGCGGCACAGATGGCGCAGCACGGGCTCACCGGACCGCCCACGGTGCTGGAGGGCCGGTTCGGCTTCCTGCAGGCGTTCTGCGGCGACCGGTTCGACATCGAGCAGGTCACCCGAGGTCTCGGCGAGCACTGGGAGACGCCCGGAATCTTCTTCAAGCCCTACCCCTGCAACCATTTCACCCACGCGGGCGTGGACGCCGCGTTGCGACTGCGCCGCGCGGGTATCGATCCGGCCCGGATCACCGAGCTGACACTCGGTGTGCCCGAACCGGTTCTGCGCACCATCGGCGAGCCGATCGAGGAGAAGCGTCGCCCGCGTTCGGGGTACCACGGGGCGTTCAGCGGCCCGTACACCGTCGCTGCGGCCCTGCTCGGCGGCGGCGGACTGGGCGTATTCCACGAGGATTTCACCGACAGCGCCGTGCGGGATCCAGCTCGACTGGCGATCGCGGACAAGGTGAACGTAGTCGCCGACGCGGAGTGCACCCGGATCTTCCCCCGCCAGTTCCCCGCCGTGCTCACGGTCCGTCTGGACGACGGAACCACCCGCACGGAACGGGTCTCGCAGAATCGGGGCGGTCCGGCGAACCCGTTGTCACCCGAGGAGCTCACGCTCAAGTTCACCTCGAATGCCACGCGGTCGGTTCCGCCCGAGACGGCCGATCGCCTCGCCGAGGCGATCTGGCGGCTGCCCGCGGGCGGTCCGGTGAACGATATTTTCCAGAACGTTCCTATCAGCGGAACATAACCCGCGCAATTTCCCGAATTCATCGGGTAGTTACGCGAAAACCCTGTGCCGAAACAATTCATGACGCATAGTTTCAGCACCTTTTATTCAATATGTTCCGCCAAGCGGAACGGTGGACAATGAGGTAACCACCATGCGCCAACATTTCCGTTGGGCGACGGTCTCGATGATCGTCGTCCTCGTCATCATCAATTACATCGACCGCAGTGCGGTCTCGTATGCGGTCAAACCGCTCGAGGCCGAATTCGGCATCGACTCCGCCGATTACGGCGTCATCAGTTCCGCGTTCTCCATCGGGTACATGGTGTTCGCATTCCTCGCCGGTCCACTGGTCGACAAATTCGGTCCACGCCGAATTCTGTTGGTGGGCATGGTGTTCTGGTCGGTCGCCACGGCGATCACGCCGATCTCCGGTGGTTTCACCGGTCTGCTGCTGATCCGCGTCGTGCTCGGCGCGGGCGAGGCCCCCGGTTTCCCCGCGGCAACCCGCGTGATCAGCCGCTGGCTGCCGAGTGTGGAGCGCGGTTTCGCACTGGCTCTGGTCGGCGGCGTCGCGGTGTCGGGCAGCCTGCTGATCGGCGGGCCGATCGTGACCCAGCTGATCGCGAGCCTGGGCTGGCGCGGCATGTTCTGGGTGCTGGCCGCACTCGGTGTGCTGTGGGCGCTGATCGCGGTCGGACTGCTCGCCAACACCCCGGCCGCCTCTCCCCGGGTCTCCGAGGCCGAACGCACGTACATCGAGTCGGGGCAGTTGGCCGAGGAAACCTCCGAACGCCAGGAGAAGGTGAACTGGCGGCGGATCTTCACCAACCGCAACCTGTGGATCGTCGGCGTCGGCTACTTCGCCTGGGGCTACATCTTCTGGGCGTTCATGTACTGGCTGCCGGAGTACCTGTCCACCTCATACCACCTGAGCGTCAAGCAGGTCGGCGCGTTCACCGTCGCACCGTGGGCCGCGGGTGTGGTCGGCGCGCTCATCGGCGGTGTGCTGGTCGACAAGGTGTACGCCCGCACCGGACGCATTCGCAGTCGCTTCACCATCATGGGTATCGCACTGCTGCTGGCCGGCGCCGCGCTGATCCCGATCGTGAGCGCGCCCTCGCTGGTCACGGCCGTGGTGTTCATCTCGATCGGGGTCGGCTGCGGTTTCGTCACCGGCGGAATCTGGTGGGTGGCCGCGATCGACGCCGAACCGAGTCAGCCCGGCACCGCCGCCGGATTCGCCGACGCATGCTTCGCGCTCTCCGGCGTGGCCGCTCCGCTGGTGATGGGCTTCATCGTGCAGAGCACCGGGACGTTCGCCAGCGGATTCGTGGTCATGGTGGTGCTGGCGCTGCTGGGCGCGGGGCTGATGCTGTTCGGCACCCGCGAACCGGAGCGGGAGCCGGAAACGACCGAGGCGCAGGCCACCACGATTTCCTGACGAGGCCGACTCCGGGTGCGTTCAGTCGCCGTGCCGGGCATGGATGCCCGCGCGGTACGCACCCGGAGTCGTTCCCATCGTCTGGGCGAAGGTGTGCACGAACGCGCTCGTGGTCGCCCAACCGCAGGCGTGCGCGGTCTCGGTGACCGCCGCACCTTCGGCGAGCATCACCATCGCGGCGAAAACCCTTGTGCGAGTGCGCCATTGCGGGTAGGTCATGGCGAACTCGGTGCGGAACAGCCGGGACAGCGTCCGTTCGCCGGTGTGCACTCGGCGAGCGAGATCCGCGAGCGTGCACGGTCGTCGCAGATCGGACTCCACCAGACGACACGCGTTGGCGAGCCGGCGATCCCGCGGCGCGGGCAGCGTGAACGGCTGTTCCGCGACGCAGCGCAGCCGATCCCGCAACACCGCCCGCAGGTGCCGGGTCTCCGCGGCAGTGAGCGTCGGGTCGGTGAGGGCGATGAGCAGTTCACGCACCAGTGCGTCGACGGCGATGATCGTCGGCGTCCGGACGTCGAGCAGCGCAGCGGTCCCCCGGGCCGGGAAGCCGACCGTGTGGAATCGGCTGCGGCCGTAGAACCGATGTTCGTGCCAGGTGTTCGCCGGAATCCACAGCGCCCGGTCGTTCGGGGCGATCCAGGATCCGCGTTCGGTGTGGATCGCCAGGACGCCCGAACTGACATAGATCAGCTGATGATCGTCGTGCCGGTGCCGATCGATGACATCGCCGCCCGCGCGGGCCTCGGAGATCGTCGGCGCAACCGGCGTATAGCGGATCGCAGTCATCATCGGTCAGAATACGGCGAATCCGCCACCGGCGAATCCGCCTCGGGACGCCTGATCCGAACACGGGTCGCTCATGCCACGGACTCGTCACCAGGCGATACCGGTTCACGCAGAACCGTGGAGATCGCGATCGCCAGCACCGGCACCGTGGCCAGCACCACCAGCGCGCCGCGCGGACCATAATGTCCGGCGACCAGCCCCAGCAGCGGCATGAACAACCCTCCCGCGCTCACCGCGAGCCCGAGCGTGACACCGGCCGCGGTGCCGGGACGGCTGGGCAGATAGTCCTGGCCTAGTTTGATGAGCACGGCGAACGGGATGTTCGAGATCAGGCCCACAACCAGAGCCAGCGGCAACGCGGCGTATTTGTCGTGGCAGGCCAGCATGAGCCACAGTGCCGGGAGCATGGCGGCATTGCCGAGTTGCACGGTGCGCACCATCCCGATCCGATCGGCGAGCCTGCCGCCCAGCAGTGTGCCCAGCACGCCGCCGCCGAGTTCCAGCGTCAGCGCTAGTCCGCCCAGCGCGCTGCTCGCGCCCAGATGCCGGATCCAGTACAGCGAGATGAAAGTGTTCAGTCCCGTCGAGATCGTCGATCGCACGACCTCGACGGCGGTCAGCCCCGCGAACAGCCCGATTCGATCCCGGCCCGCACGTTCGACCGGTCCGGTCACGGTAGCGGCATGGCGGCCGTGCTGCCGGAAGAGGATGAACCCCATCAGCACCGCGGGCGGAATGAACAACGCGGTCGCGCCGATCCCGAACGTGTCCAGGGCCGGTGTCACCAGCGCCGGTCCGACGAAGAATCCGACACTGCCCCCGGCCGCGAAATAACTCATCGCGGTGGCGCTGCCACCCGCCGCGCGCCGGGCATCGCGTCCGGCGGGCGGATGGAACATCGCGATCCCGAACCCGGCCAGCAACAGCAGGCCGAACACCAGCGGATAACTGGGCACCAGCCCCGACAGACCGGCTCCGATACCCGCCAGGCTCACCCCCACCGGCGCCATCCACCGCAGCCGCCGACGGTCCGCCAGCAATCCGATCCCCACCTGCGGCAGCGCACTGCCCAACGTCGCGGCCAGCGCCAGTCCCGATGCCTCGACATAACCGAAATGCCGCTCCAACACGAAATACGGCACGGCAGCGGGCACGAGGCCCTGATAGAAGTCGTCGACAGCATGCGCTGTCGCCCAGACTCGCATCCGCCGCCAATGCCCCACCCCGTCGCCGACATCCCGCGGCCGGATCAATTCCCGAATCGAACTCACATATCAACGATCGACAATCTGGTGCTGGCGCGCTTCCCGTAATCGGCCGATCGATATCCGAAATCCGCCATTTCACCTGGTATGACCGGAATCGTGCCCGAACTCTTTCGGCCACAAGCAATTACATTTCTACCTGCACAATCGACCCACACCGGCCCGGACAACGGCAGTGCATCCCCGGCGTCCGCGCATACAGGCCGGTACGCCTGATTATCTCCCGCATCGCAGGTCCCGAAGGCACATATCTGCGCAATAACCTCTACCGCCCTCGACACCAGCCAATCCCCTTGCACCCCAGCCTGTCTGCTGTCGTGGTCGCCGCGGACAGGCCGGTGTGCCGACGACTCGCGCACGCATTACGTCACCGGCAGCGTCATACGACCGATGCCGCCGCCACCTCACTCGATTCAGACTTCGAGTAGCGGAAACCAGCACGACGATCCGGCAACGATACTCACTGAACGGAACACTCCATGACCACCTTTCCCGCTCCGCCCGCCCCCGCACAGGACCGCCGGTTCGTTCTCGGCACGCATCTGCGCCTGACCGTGCTCACCGCGCCCGAGGAGACCGATGGCCGCCACGATCTGGCCGATGTCACCCTGCCGCCGGGCTCGAATACCCCGCTGCACAAGCACACTCGCTACGAGGAGCGGATCTGGGTCGTCCAGGGCGCGGTGACCGTGTGGGCCGGTGCCGACACCTACACGCTGGGACCGGGCGACTTCTACACCATCACGATGAACACCCCGCACGCGCTCGAAGCCGGTGCCGCGGGCGCACGGGTTCTGACCATGAGTTCCCCCGCATATTTCGTCGACCTCATCCGACGAGCCGGCACACCGCAGGCCGAGGCTACCCCGGACACCGAGTGGGACCTCGCGTTGTTCGACAGGATCACCGCCGAACAGGGGGATGTCATCCTGGGCCCGCCGGGAATGACACCCGCCGATCTGCCCGATGACGCAGCGTAGGCCGGAAATCTCGCAGGATGTTCGGGTGGCTGGGCTCTCGAACCCACCACCGCCATTTCCAGCTCGACCCCGCGACCAGGCTGATATCAGCGGTTACCTACGCCGGAGCTTCCGCGGCGAGCAGGTGGCCGAGCACCGGAGATTGCGGGTCGGCGAGCAATTCCTGCGGGGTGCCGGTCGTGACGATTCGGCCGTCGTCGACCATCGCCAGGCGGTCGGCGCGGTTCAGTTGACCGACCAGGTCGTGACCGATGAGCAGTACGGTGGTGCCGGTGTCGCGGCGGCGCTGCTCGAGGTGGTCCAGAATGCGTTGTGCCAGTGGGTGATCCAGAGCGGTGGTGATCTCGTCGCAGATCAGTACCCGGGGCCGGGCCAGCAGGGCGCGGGCGAGGGCGCCGCGTTGGAGTTGACCACCCGATAGTCCGGACGGGTAGCGGGCGGCTTGGTCCGCGGTGATCTCCAAGTCGCTCAGGGCTTCGACAGCCTCGCCGCGCGCACTGGTCCGGTCGAGTCCGCGCAGGCGTACGGCGGTGGCCGCGACCTGGTCCAGAACAGTGCGTCGAGGATCGAACGAGGCCGCGGACTCCTGCCACACGTATTGCACAGCGGCGACCTGCGCGCGAGAACGCTTGCGCAGCACCGGGATCGGCTCGCCGTCCAAGCAGATCTCACCAGTGCTCGGGCGCACCAGACCGGCGATGCAGCGCGCGATCGTCGTCTTACCCGCACCCGAGGCGCCGATGACGCCCACCAACTCCCCGCGCCGCAGCTCCAGATCAACTTCGTGGAGGGCGGCCGAATTTCGCAGTGTCACAGACACATTGCGCATCCGGAGGATCGTCTCACCGGCCGGTGGCCGCGCAGGCTGTGACGGCGCGGCCGGTGCGGCGGGCTCGTCGGTGGCCAGTCGACCGTCTCGCACGAACTCCGTCCGGTCACCGATCTGCTGTGCGGCGACCCGGTCGTGGGTGATCAGCACCACCGCCTTCCCGGACCGTCGCAGCGCCGCCAGTCCGCTCAGGAGTGCGGCCCGTGCGATCGGGTCCAGTCCCACGGTCGGCTCGTCGACCACCACGACGTCGGGTTCGCAGGCCAGCACCTGGGCCAGTGCGAGCCGGGCGCGTTCCCCGCCGGAGAACTCGTGCGGGAACCGGCGCATGATGCGTTCCGCCGTATCGGCGTGGAAGCCCGCGGCCGAGAGTGCTTGTGCGACACGCTTTCTGCGCACCTCCCGGCGATCCCGCCACCGCCCCGGCCGAACGTGATGCAGCTGCGCCAGCTCGCCCAGCGCGGCGCCGATGCGGCGGGCCGGGTTCAGGGTCGCCGCGGCATGCTGTGGCAGCAACCCGATCCGCGGCTCGGCGTCGCCGTGCCGAACCTCCCCGGACACCGTGATCCCGGGCCGCTCGATACCGGCCAGCACACAGGCGATGGTCGTCTTCCCGGCTCCCGACGGCCCGAACAGGGTGAGGATCTCCCCCGCGCGCACCTCGAGATCGATATCGTCGACAAGCACGGCGTCCCCGGCGCACACCCGCACGCCACGAAGCGAAACAAGCACCCCGCCAACCTCATCCATCTCGGCTCACCCGCCGCCGCGCATCGCGCACCGCGACCGTGCGCGGATCGGCGAGCAGATCATCACACAGCAGATTGACGCCGATCAGCAACAGCACGATCAACCCGGCGGGCAGCGCGATCGACCACGGCGCGATGGTCAGCGCGTCCTTGTTCGCCGCGACCGAGACCGCCCAGTCGGTCGAGGTGGTGTCGAATCCGAGCCCCAGGAAGTTCGCCGACGCCAGGAAGTAGACCGCCGCGGTGAACCGCACCCCGAGATCGGCGGCGATCGGCCGGATCATCTCGCGCGCAGCATAATTCGCGTACCGGTAGCGACGACTCTCGCCCTGCATCCGTAGCGCGTCCATCACCGGACCGTGCACGACCGGACGCGCGGCCATGCGCACGAAACGGGCGATCGGCGCGACCAGCGCGATGCCGATCGCCACGGCGATCGCCACGGCCGACCCACGGGTGCGCAGCGCGGCCACCATGATGATCAGCAGCGAGGGCAGGCACAGCAGGACGTCCATCGGCCGCATCAGCAACTCGTCGAGCCAGGCGCGCGGAGCCGCCGCGGCAGCCACGCCGAGCACGAATCCCACAGTGTAGGAACCGATTACGGTCAACGCTGCGACTAGCAGAAAGGTGTGCCCACCGACCAGAGCCGTGGCGAGCACGTCGCGGCCGAGCCGGTCGGTGCCCAGTGGCGACCACGACGACGGACCGAACGGCGCCTGCCGCTCACGCGGTGCGGATCCGGCGAGCGCGGGCCCGGCCACGGCGATCACCAGCGGAACAGCCACCAGCGTCAGCGCGAACCACCGCCGCGCGGTCATGCCCCGACGCCTTCGCGCGAGCGCGGAACCATCCGGCCACCCAGCAGATCGATCCCCAGGTTGACCACTATCGCGAGCACACCCGTGATCAGCACGATCGCCAGAATCACCGGATCGTCCCGATTGCCGATCGCCCCGATCAACTGTGAGGCGACCCCGGGCATGACGAACACGGCCTCCACGATCAGCACACCCGAGAGCAGTCCGTCACCGGTGCGGCCCAACTCCTGCAATGCCGGTCCGAGCGCATTCGGTGCGACGTGCCGGACCAGCAGCGATCCGCGCCCGACCCCGAGCCGCCGCGCCTGCTGCACATACGGCTGGTCCATCACGTCCACGACACCGGATCGCACCAGCCGCACCAGCGGTGCGGCCACCCGGGCGACCATCACGATCAACGGCAGCACCAGATATTCCGGCCGCGCCAGCACCGTCTGCGGATCGGCGCCCAGAAAGGTCGCGGGCAGCAGCCGCAGATCCACCGCCACAGAGGTCACCAGCAGCACCGCCAGCACGAAATCCGGTATCGAATCCAGGGCGATGCTGACCGAGGTGATCACCCGGTCGCGCACCGAACCCGGTCGCAGCCCCGCGGCGAAACCGGCCGTCACCGCGACGGGCACCAGCAGCGCCAACGCCAGCACGGCCACCAGACCGGTCATCAGGAACGGCTCCGCGATCAGACTCCCGACCTCCTGTCCGCTGGCGTAGGACACGCCGAAATCACCGGTCACCGCATGTCCGAGCCAGTGTGCAAAGCGTTGCGCCGGTGCGACATCCAGCCCCAGCAGATGCCGGGCCTCGGCGCGCTGATCCGCGCCGAGGATGTCGTTGCTGCGCACGTCCGCGGCATCACCGGGCAGTAGCAGCGACAGCACGAACACCGACACCAGCAGTACGACCACCTGCCCAACCCCGATCGCAGCGCGCCGCAGTACGAAGCGAGCGGTCACCGGATCGCGACCACGATGCGGTCGTCGCCGTACTGCCACACGGTTCCCGCCTCGGCGAATCCGGCGGCCGCGGCGAAGGCGAGATAGTCGTGCACGCTCGGCCGATCGTGCACCTTGTGCTCGAATCCACCCGCCCGCAATCGAACCAGCTCGGCGAGTTCGGGCGCCCGGTCCACCGCATCCCACCACGCGGCCCAGTCCTCGTTCGCGGCCGTCGCCGTGCGGCGCGCACGATGCGCGGTCAGCGCCTTGCCCAGTCCGTCGAGGCGGGGCGCGTGCGCACCCTCGTAGAGATGATCACCATCGAGGAACAGCCCGCCCGCCGGGAGCGCCACCGCGCAGGTTTCGATCAGCGCGCGCAGCGGCTCCCGGTTCATCCAGTGCAGTGCGGTGGTGCTCACGAACGCGTCCGGAGCCCGGTCCAGTTTCCGGGTGTCGAACCAATTCGGTTCGCGCAGATCGGCTTTCACCGTCCGGAAGCGGTCGCCACCGAGCGTGGCATCAGCCAGTCCCAGCAACAGCGGGTCCGCGTCGACGCCGACGATGCGCGCATGCGGGAACCGGTTCAGCAGCCGCGCGGACAGCGTGCCCGGTCCCACGCCGAGATCCACGATCAACGGATCGACGCGGCCGAGCAGTTCGGCGAGGACGTCACCGATCACCTCGAAACGCTGCTCACGATCGGGCATGTAGAACTCCTGCTGCCGATCCCAGCGATCGACCCAGTACTGCGCCCGCGCCGCGTCCAACTCCCCGGCCATCACGCCGTCACCTCGTCGAAGCGGGCCCACTCGTGCGAATTGGGCACCGCGGCAGGAGTATCGCGGAAACCCTCGCGGGCGGCGGTGTTCCAGTGGGTGCTGCCGAAGAAGACGAATCCGCCTCGGTCGTGGAGGATTTCGTGCATCGTGCGGTAGATCGCCGCACGCGCCGCCGCGGTCGGCGTCGCCTGGGCCTTGGCGTACAGCGCGTCGAATTCGGGATCGGACCATTTCGTGCGATTCTGCGGGGCCGCGGTCAGCAGCCGCGAGGCGAAATGGTTCGGAATCGCCAACGGGCCCGACTGGCCCATCGTGAGCTGACCGGTCTTCAACGCGTCGGCGTAATAACTGTCCTTGGACCCGATGACCACGTTCGCCCGGACACCGCATTTCGCGGCCTGATCAGCGAAAAGTCTTGCCGCTTCGACGAATCCGAAATCCACCGGCGCGGTGAACAGATCGAAGGACAGATCACGCGCACCCGCCCGGCTCAGCAGACGGCCCGCCTCGTCGGGGTCGTAGGTGTGCTGAGGCAGTTCGGCATAGTACTGATACCCCTCGCCGAAGACGTCGTTGGTGACCTCACCGTCCCCTTCGAGCGCGACCTTCACCAGTTCGTCGCGATCGACCATGCGCATCACGGCGCGGCGCACGTCCGGGTTGTCGAAGGGCGGGCGATCGGTCTTCATGGCGAAGAAATAGATGCCGCTGTTCGGCGTCGACCGAACCGAGATTCCCGCCCGGCCCCGCAGTACCCGCGCCGCGGACGGGGTCAGATTGTCGGCGTAGTCGATCTGACCGCTCTGCACCGCCGACAGACGCGCGTCCGCATCCGCGCTGACCAGCCGCAGATGGTGGATGGCGGGCGCACCGTCCCAGTACTTCTCGTTGACCCGAGCGGTGAACTGCCTACCCGCCTCGAAGGATTCGAAGACGAACGGGCCGGTACCCACCGGTTTCGAGAAGTCGGTCGCCCCGTCCTGGACGATCTTGGTGCCGTACGCCGACAACGCCAGCGGAAATTCGAACGACGATGTGCGCAGCGCGATTTCGACGGTCCGGTCGTCCACGGCCCGGCACTGCGACAGATCCACCTGCGCAAGGGTGGCCGCGGCGATGAACGGCGATTTCTGCGGCGGACCGAGCACTCGCGCCAAGGTGTACAGCACATCTCGGGAGGTGAACTTCTTCCCGTCGTGCCAGTGCGTATCGCGCAAGGCGATCCGCCATCGGGTGCCGTCGGCATTCGGCTCACTCGACGCGGCCAGACGCGGTATCGGGGCCATCGTGTGGTCGATCTCGAACAGTCCGTCGTAGACCGTCTTCATCCGCGCTTCGTCGATGAACAGCGAGGCCACACCCGGATCGATGCTCTCGGCCGCGCCGGAGCCCTGGAAGGCGGCGGTGAACGTGTCGGTGCTCGCGGCGCCGGACCTGGTCCCGCAGCCCGCAGCCAACGCTCCCGCGGCAATCGCACTGCCCAGCAGGAGATCTCGCCGACTCAATCTCGACCGCATGTCCGACTCCCATCGCGTCTGGCACTTCACGCGAGGAAAACATGCACAAGACGAACCACCTGCGGTGATTCTCTCGGCGCATCGACCATATCCACGTGATCGTGACCGTCCCGGTACTGCCGTCCGCAGGTATCTGGCTCGGCTCGGAGAGCCTCACAGTTGCGGGACAGCGCCGGATTCGCACCGGACTTCCCCACGGACATGCGACATATTACGCATACCTCCCCCGTATCCGGCCGCGACGGTGCCGTTCTCGCCGCGGACACACCGAAAACCCGGGCAGGGCCCGGGTTTTCGGTGTGTCCGCTGCGGATCAGCGCGTGGCGATGATCGCCGAACCGTGGCCGAACAGCCCCTGGTTAACCGCGATGCCCGCCCGAGCGTTCTCCACCTGACGCCCGTCGGCCTGACCACGCAACTGCCAGGTGAGCTCGCAGATCTGCGCGATCGCCTGCGCGGGAATCGCCTCGCCGAAGCTGGCCAGTCCACCACTGGGGTTCACCGGCACGCGACCGCCCAAAGTCGTTGCCCCACTGCGCAACAACTCTTCGGCGCCGCCGACCTCACACAGCCCGATGTCCTCGTACCAGTCGAGTTCCAGTGCGGTGGACAGGTCGTAGACCTCCGCGAAGGACAACTCGTCGGGCCCGAGACCGGCCTCCTCGTACGCGGCGTCCGCGATCGCCGCGCGGAATGCGCGCGGCGGCGCGTCGAACGCCACGGCGGAGTCGGTCGCGAAATCCGGCAGGTCGAGAACGGTTTTCGGGAATGTCGGCGTCACCGTCGACAAGCCTCGGATACGGACCGGATCGGTGATGCCGTGGCGACGCGCGAACTCCATCGAGGTCAGCACCAGGGCCGCGCCGCCGTCGCTGGTCGCGCAGATGTCCAGCAGCCGAAGCGGATCCGATACGACCGCCGAGGCCGCGACCTCCTCGGCCGCGACCTCCTTGCGGTAGCGGGCGTACGGGTTGTTCAGGCCGTGGCGGGCGTTCTTCACCTTGACCGCGGCGAAGTCGTCGAGCGTGGCGCCGTGCAGCGCCATCCGGCGACGGGCGTACAGCGCGAAATAGATCGGGTTGGTGGCCCCGAGCAGGTGGAAGCGCAACCAGTCCGGATCGTCGCGGCGTTCCCCGCCGACCGGCTGGAAGAAGCCCTTCGGGGCGGCATCCGCACCGACCACCAGCGCGACGTCGGTCAGTCCGGCCAGAATCTGGGCGCGTGCGTTGGCGATGGCCTGTGCACCGGAGGCGCAGGCGGCGTAGCTGCTGGAGATCCGCGCACCCGACCAGCCCAGCGCCTGCGCGAAGGTCGCGCCGGACACGAAACCCGGATAGCCGTTGCGGATGGTGTCCGCGCCCGCGATATACCCGACGTCGCGGTGGTCCACCCCGGCGTCCGCCAAGGCCGCACGCGCCGCGACCAGCCCGTACTCGACGAAATTGCGGCCCCATTTGCCCCACTGGTGCATACCCGCACCGAGGACGGCGATGTCGCGATTGTTCGTATCAGGCATCGACCGGCCTCCACATCCACACCGTGTGCTCCGCTTCCTCGTCCTCGTACAGCACGCCGAGGGTCAACTCGACCGGCATGCCGACGGCCAGGTCGTCCACGGTCAGCCCGCGCACCACCTGTCCGAGGATCACCATCTGCTCGACCTCGAGTTCCACCGCCGCGACGACGTAGGGCTCGAACGGATCGGGCGAGACGTACGGCGCGGGCGGCTTGTACCGCGCATCGGCGTACGACCAGATCCGGCCGCGCGTGGAGAACAGGTATTCGGCCAGCTCGGAGCCGTCCTTCGGACTTGCACACTGCGGATTCCGGCAGGCCAGCGTGTTCCGCGGGAAGTACGGCGTGCCACACACCCCGCACCGACTTCCCACGAGACGCACCACACCGTCGTCCGCAGTGAACCAATCTGCCACTGCAGGGCGTTGTTCTTTCTGCACACCCCGACGTTATAGGAACACGTTCTACTTTGGCGAGACCTCCCGCCCAGTGGCCACTCGAAATCAGGCGATTCGGAAGTCCGGGATGGTTTTCATCAGTTCGGCCCATTCGGGGTAGTCGGCGAGTTTGCGGTCGTGCACGGCCATGATCTTCGCGGCCAGGTCGGGGTCGAGGTCGTCGGAGACGTCGGGGCCGATGGCCAGGCGGGACAGGTGCGGGATGATGTCCGGATCGCCGGCGAGGTGGACCGGGTCGTACATGTATCGCTCGAGGGCCGCGATGTCGGCGATGCCGACGCAGTAGCCGTGGGTGTAGCCCTCCGTGGGATCGCCGAGGTGTTGGCCGACGGCCGAGAACGATACGGATGCGACGGTCGAGGTGCGCCGCATCAGGGCCAGAACCTGGGCCTTCTGCTCCTCGCTGGTCTCGTCGCGGAATCCGAAGCGCAGCATGTGAACGATCATGACGATCTCCTGTATTGAACTTGCCGGTTCACTTTTGTGAACCGATTGAGAACATAGCTGGGCTGCACCAGTCAGTTCAAGGCTTTGCACCGGCCGATAATCTGTGGGAGTGACGAAAGCTGCGGGCGCACACGGCCGGATCGATAAGCGGCAGGCCATCCTCGACGGGGCCTTCGCGGTCTTCGCGCGCCGCGGCTACAGCCAGGCGTGCGTACAGGAGATCGCCGATGAGGCGGGAGTCGCCAAACCGACGGTCTACAACCATCTCACCGACAAGGAGACCCTGTTCCGGCACGCCATCGAAACCGTTGCCGACGCGGTCGGCGCGCAATGCGTCGACGCCATCGCGCCGTTGCGCGATCCGGTTCCGGATCTGCTTGCGGCACTGAATGATTCGGCACTTCGGCTGCTGAAGATCTGTGCGGGAGACCGGTCCCGGTCCCTTCGCTCGTTGACCAGCGCGCAGATGCCGGTCTTTCCGGATCTGCTCGAGATCGTGCAGGATCGAACGTCCGGCAGGGTCACCGAGGCGATCGGTGATCGAATGGCTCATCTGATGCTCGCCGGTCGCCTGCGATCGGCCGATCCGGCCACGGCGGCCGAACAGTTCCTCGCCCTGCTCACCGGGCCGCTGCAGATCCGCTCCCGGGCGGGTACCCGCAAACTCGCTCTCGCCGAGCTGCGCACACTCGCCGACGCCGCGGTCGACACCTTCCTGCGCGCCTACGAGAATCCGCCGACCTGACCCGAGCCGATCCTGCCCCCCGAAACCGTGATGGCCGAGCCCCTCGGATAGAGGGCCCGGCCATCACCGATTCCGCCAGTACCGTGGAACGCGAACACGTTTCGAGGGCACGAACCACATAATCCATTGCCTGCGGAGACCGGCCGGGCGGCTCAATGCTCTACCGATCTCCGCGTGCGAGTTCAATTCTCGCGGACCGCGCCGCCGAACCCCATATCGACGCCGACAAACTCGATCCGCCGTATTTTGTCGGTGCCGACAAGCCCGCCTCGACGGCCCGCACACGAGAACGCTCGCCGATTGCTCAGCGCCGTCGGCAGGATCCGGGTCTCCGGTGAACGGCCCGGTAACATCGCGTGGGTGCGTCGCCGTGAACCGCATCCGGACCTTCGGGATCTGCTGGAATCAGAACGACGGCGACTCGACGAAGTCGCCACCGAACTCGTCGTGATGATCCGGGACAGCATCGAGATGTACCGGGACGAAGCGGCTGTTCCCACAGCCCTGCTGCGACGATCCGCGCGCAGCAACCTCGAGGGCATCCTGAATTTCCTCGAGTTCGGCCAGGAGGCCGATATCAGCGCCGCTCGACGCACCGGTCAGGAGCGCGCGGCGCAGGACATCGCGCTGCCGGAGGTGCTGCGGGCCTTCCGGCTCGGATTCGTCTGCTTCTGGAACTGGATGCTCACCGCCGCCCGGGAACGCGACGAGCGCGCCGTCACCGCGCTGACCGATATGGTCTCCGAACTCTGGGTGCTCAGCGACGAATTCTCCACCGCCGTGACCGAGAGCTACCGCAGGGAGAAGACCAAACAGGCAGTGGCCCTGGACCGACGCCGTTCGGCACTGGTCGCCGGGCTCATCGATGGCACCCTCGGCGACCACCAGACCCCGTGGGAGATCGCGCAACTGCTGGATATGCCCTTCGAAGGCGCGTTCCTGGTGGTCGTGGCCGAAACCCCGCCGACCGATGGCCACGCCCTGCCGCATCTGGAGGACCACCTGTCGCTGCGCGACATCCGATCCGCGTGGCGCTCGCAACCGGATCGCGAGATCGGCATCGTGCACCGCAACCGCCGCCACACCACCGAGGGCCTGCTCGAACTGATCTCCACCACCGCCACCTCCCGAGTCGGCGTGAGTCCGGAGTACACCTGCCTGGACCGGACCTCCCGAGGCGCGAGATTCGCCAGCATCGCGCTGGAGACGATGCCCGCCGGATCCACCGGGATGAAACAACTACCCGACACCCCACTGGGCGAACTCGTACTCAGCCATCCGGATACGACCCGCCGCTTCGTCCGACGCGTCCTCGGCGAGATCCTGGCATTGCCCGACGAGGACCGCAGCACCCTGCTGTCCACCGCACAAGCCTGGATCGGCGCCCACGGTTCGGCCGCTGAGGCCGGACGCATCCTCTACTGCCACGAGAACACCGTCCGCTACCGCATGCGCCGCGTGGAGGAACGCCTCGGCATCGCCCTGGACGACCCGATCAAACACGCCGAATTCGCCGCCGCCCTCGAAGCCATCCAGGTCTTCCCGGACCTGTCCACCGTCCGCCTCGAGCCCGATCAGCGAATCTGAGACCGAATCACCCGCCCCGAATCGCCGCCGGGAAGCCGAATGTCGTGACCAGGGCCGGGTCGTGGAATTTGAGCACGCGGGAAACGCCTGTGGGAGTGGCGATCAGGACGACGACGCCGTCGGGCCGGAGGGAACCGTCGGTGCAGCGGCGGTAGACGACCGCGGCGGGGTGGCCGTTGGCGGTGGTGGGGAGCATGCGCCAGTCGCCGGGGGCGCCCAGGACGTAGGTGGCGAGCATGTGGATGCAGCTGCGGCGGCCGGATTGCCAGTCGGCGAACGGGGTCGCCTCGAGGGTGGCGTCGGCACGGAGGACCTGTTCGAGCATGCGGGCATCGGAGTGTTCGAAGGCGGCGATGTAACCGTCGAGCAGGGCGCGGGCTCGTGGATCGGTTGGTTCGAGCAGAGTTTCGCGGTTCGGGTCCAGGTCGTTCAGGCGGCTGCGGGCGCGTTGGAGGCCGCTTTTCACCGCGGCGGTGGTGGTGTCGAGGATTTCGGCGGTTTCGGCGGCGGAGAACGCCAGTACCTCACGCAGGACGAGAATCGCGCGCTGTCGCGCGGGCAGGTGTTGCAAGCCCGCGATGAGCGCCAACCGGAGCGACTCGCGCGCGATCACCACCGCGGCCGGATCGTCGGCGGTGGGGGTCAGCCAAGCCTCCGGAATCGGTTCCAGCCACGAAACCTCGCCCGGCCCAAGGAGGTTCGGGGGTCGATCGACCGCGTCACACGGACCGGACAGGCCGGAGGGCAGGACATGGATCGAGCGTGGTTCCAAGGCCGTCAGGCAGACGTTGGTGGCGATCTTGTAGAGCCAGGACCGCACCGAGGAACGCCGCTCGAAACCCGCATAGGCGCGCCACGCGCGAAGGTACGTCTCCTGCACCAGATCCTCGGCGTCCTGCGCCGAACCCGCCATCCGGTAGCAGTGCGCCAACAGCTCACGCCGAAACTGCCGGGTTTCGGCGGTGAACCGGTCTCGATCCGCCTGCGGATGCGATGTCACCGGCGAAAGCCTAGTACTCAGGGCACGAGGGCGAGTTTGCCGACCGTCGCCCTGGATTCCAGTTCCGCGAGTGCCTTCGGTCCATCGGCCAGGTCGTACACCGCGGGCTCGACGGGGGTCAGCACACCGGCCGCGATCAGCGCGGACAGCTCACCCATCACCTCCCCGAAGATCGCCGGTGCGGCCTGCATCAGCACACCGATATCGAGCCCGACGACGTGGACCTGATGCCGATATACCAACTCCCGGTTGGTGATCGGGACTTCGCCGCCTGCCAGCCCGTAGACGACGACACGTCCGGTGACCAGCTCGGCCGCCGCGAGACTTTCGGCGAACATGGCCCCGCCCGCCGATTCGAGCACCAGATCGACGCCGCAACCACCGTTCAGCATTCGCACTTCGGCAGCGAGATCACCACCACGAGAGTCCAATACGTGGTCGGCCCCCAGCGCCAGAACGGACTCGTGTTTGTCCGGTGAGGCGGTCGCGATGACCGTCGCACCGTAATGCTTGGCCATCCGCACCGCGGCCTGTCCGGTGCCGCCCGCCGCCGCGTGGATCAGCACGGTCTGTCCCGCGGTGATCCTGCCGAGCGGCACGAGCGCGGCCAGCGCGGTAGGCCAGTTCACGACCAGCCCCAGCGCTTGGCGATCCGTCCAGCCGGACGGCACCGGCATCACCGCGACCGCGGGCAGAACCATGTACTCGGCGAATGCGCCCGCACCGACACCGGCGACATGGTCACCCGATCGCAGACCGCTCACTTCCTCCCCGACCGCGACGATCTCACCCGCGGCCTCGAACCCTGCGACATACGACGGCTCCGGTCCGCCGGGCGACGTCCCGTGGGCCTGCATCACATCTCGAAAGTTGACCCCCGCCGCAGCAACCCGGATCAACACCTCACCCCGACCGGGACTCGGCACCTGCGCATCGTTGATCAGCCGCATATCCTGCGGTCCGTCCGAGGAGGTCTGCTGCAGCGCACGCATGGTCGTGGGAATACTCATCGGCGATCGGCCCTTTCGTTCGACACGTGTGAGAGGGCGATCCGGCACGGGCCGTTTCCCTCTCACCATGTAGACCACCGCCATCGTCGAAAGGAATCGGCCGCGAAGACGAATCCGTTCCGAGAGCCGTCGGCAATCGCACGTCGACATCCGCAAAACAGCGACCGAGCAGCTCCGACCCGCCGCGTAGACCAGGCGAGAACGAGGTTGTCACCGAGATCGGTGCTACGACGATCCGCCGGGGATCGCGCCGACCGCTGGTAGCACCAGACTGCACGTCACGGGTGCCGCGTGGGCCGGGTCGAGTGTGTTGAGCACGTCGCGGGCCGCGACGGGGTCCGAGGCGAGGGCCAGGTGGTCGGCCAGATCCTGAGGGCACTGGTCCTGCACCGTGATGTTCGTGGAATTCGGTTCCGCCACAATGCCGCTGGTGTAGGGGATCACCAATTCGTCCAGCCTGGTCACGATCTGGGTGTAGGCGACGCCCGGGACTTTTGTGGCTCGCCACAGAATGTGCGAGCCGGTGTTCGCGCGCTCAGGCGGTCCGGGAGAACACCGCCACCAGGAAATCGGATCGCGGGGTGAACGGGCGCAGGTCCCAGGTGGACAGGAGTACGTCGGCGTGCAGGCCCACCGATTCGGCGTCGGCGAGGAATTCGTCGAAGTCGTATCCGCGGCCGCTGCCGAATCCGACGACCACTCGACCGTCCGGGGCGGTGTGGCGGGCGAATCCGGCCAGCACATCACGTCGCGTGGAAACGGCGACGAAGCCCATCACGTTGCCCGCGCACAGCACCACGTCGAATTTCGTGGCGATCCCCTGTTCGGGCAGGTCGAGCTGGGCCAGATCACCGACCAGCCAGCGCGGGCCCGGGAAGTCGAGTTCGGCGGCTTCGATCAGTACGGGGTCGACGTCGACGCCCACCACCTCGTGTCCGGCCCGATGCAGATAGCCACCCAACCGTCCGGCCCCGCAGCCGGCATCGAGCACCCGCGAACCGCGCTCCAGCATCGCATCGACCATGCGTGCCTCGCCGAAGATGTCCTGCCCCTCGGCCGCCAGATTCCGGAACCGCTCCGCGTACCGCACCGAATGCGTCGGATCGGCGGCGGTGATCTCCTCCCACTGACTCAATACGCGCGAACTCATCGGCTGCTCCTTCCACACTCTCGGCCCGTCCCGAATCGTGCGGGCACAGACGATTCTGCGCGATAGCCCCGAGGTAACTTTCACCGCTCCCTAGCCGCTGAGCCGCGCGCCCGAATCGAATCCCCAGAGTGCCAGCGTCAGAAGGAGATTCACGCAGATCATGACCGTGATACTCGCGCGCATCGCCCGACCGGCAGCCACCCCGACACCTTCCGGCCCACCGCTGGAGTAATACCCGTAATAACACTGGATGGTCGTCGTGATCACCACGAACACAACGGCTTTCACCAGCGAGTACGCGATATCGGAGCCACTGAGCACCATCCGGAAATAGTGCTCGTAGGTGCCCGGCGTCCGGCTGCCCGCGACGCCGATGGCGATCTGGACGGCGAGGAAGTTCATCGCCAGACACACCAGATACAGCGGGACGATGGCCGCCACCGCCGCCATCAGCCGGGTGGTGACCAGATACGGGATGGATCGGATGGCCAGCGTTTCCATCGCGTCGATCTCCTCGGAGATGCGCATCGCGCCGAGTTGCGCGGTGAAGCGGCATCCGGCCTGTGAGGCGAAGGCGATCGAGGCCATGATCGGGGCCAGTTCCCGGGTCGAGGCCGTCGCGGAGATCAGCCCGGTCGCCGGGCCCAGACCCAGCAGTTTCAACGCGCTGTATCCCTCGATGCCGACCAGCGCGCCCGCGCTGGCGCCGAGCACGATGATGATTCCGGCGGTCCCGCCGCCCACGATGAACGACCCGTTCCCCCAGGCCACGACCGAGACCAGGCGCAGGAATTCATTGCGATAGTGCCGCAGCACCACAGGTATCGAAAAGATGGCGCGAACGAAGAAACGCCCCATATGCCCGAAACGCATGACCAGCCGCAACGGTGCGGCACTGATCCGCACGAGACCACCGAGGCCGATCGGATAATACGGTGCCGCCATCGCTACAGCGCCTCTCGCGGAAACAGCAGAGTGTAGATCTCGGTGAAGCCCACATTCACCACCATGAGCAGCACGATCGAGGCCACGACGGCAGCGTTGACCGAATCCGCCACACCACTCGGACCGCCCTTGGTACTGAGCCCCTTCTGACACGCGACCACCGTCACGATGAGCCCGAAGACGACCGATTTCACCACCGCCAGATACATGTCCCCGATCGTGGCGAAGGAGGAGAAGGTGGCCACGAAACTGCCCGGCGTCCCGCCCTGCACGTAGACGTCGAACAGATATCCGGCGATGAATCCGACGAAGGCGCTCAATCCGGTCAGCCCCACCGCGACCACCACACCGGCCGCCACCCGCGGCACCACGAGCCGATGGATGACCTCCACGCCCATCACGGTCATGGCGTCGATCTCCTCGCGAATCGTGCGAGACCCGAGATCCGCGCAGATGGCCGACCCCACCGCCGCGGCCAGCAGCATCGCCGTCACGACCGGTGCGGCCTGCCGGATGACGGCCAGCCCGCTCGCCGCACCCGCGAGCGAACTCGCGCCGACCTGTCCGGCGATCAGCCCGAACTGGATGGACAGCGTCGCGCTGATCGGCAATGCGACCGCGATGGTCGGCACATACGAGGTTTTCACCATGAATGCGGCCTGCTGCACGAACTCCCGGAATACGAACCGCCCGGTTGCGATATCCGAGATCAGGTATTGCACCGCACGAACACCCAGAACGAATTGAGAGCCGACGGTATCGAGCGAGGCGATGGGGTGACGACGCAGATAGCCGCGTCCCCAGCCTCTGATATCCGTTGCCGTGATCGTCATCAGGCCATCTCCACCTTCGCGGCCAGCCACCGGCCTGCGACCGATCGCATCGTCATGATGATCCGGCTCCGATCCATCCGCGGATCGGGACTCACCGCGTTGGTGATCTCCTGATCGACGAACAGCATGACCACGACCTGATCTCCGGACGCGCTCTGCACGCTCGCGTCCACGACCTTGCCGACACTGCGGGCCTTGTTATCGATCAGCATCTTCTTCAGCTGGCTGCTCGACTGCGCGTACATATTCTTGAAATCCCCGGTGGCCCCGTCCAGGACGTGGGTGTAGTCGTCATCGATGTGCTGGGAATCGATACTGGTGAGCGTCACGGCATAGGTCTGCGCGGTGGACAGTGCTTGCTGGGCCGCCGAATCGACCTCGTCGCGTTGCCGTAGTTTCCAGCCGAAAATTCCGGCGAACACCGAGGACACGATCGCGATGACGATGATCAGTGCGGCGGCGGCACGCACGAACCACCTTCTCGCGCTGCGCTTTCCGAGGTCGGATACGGTCTCGTCCGATCCGGCTTCGCCGTCCTTCCGGTCGTCGTCCCCGAGTCTGTCGCCCTGTGATCGGGCGTCATCGGATCGAACGCTCTCCGGCTCGTCGTTCTCGGACTTCTCGGTGACCGTCGAATCGGGATCGGTCCCCGGGACCTCCGACTCCAACTGTGCTGTCGACATCGGTCTACTCCTGAAATACGTTGCCGAGCTGATCATTTGGGCGGTATGTACGGCTCGGGCACGCCGCCGTACGGCGTGGGAATCGACCATCTGCCCTGCGGTGTCGGGTCGGTGGTCGCGAGCGGATTCACCCCGGGCGGCGGATGAGCCGTATCGTCACCGGGCGGCTGCGGCGCATTGCGCGCGCCACGCACTACCACACTCGGATCCGGATCCGTGCAATAGGTGTACAGATACGGCTCCGGATAATTCGGCACGGTGATGGGCTTGCGGGGCAGGTTGTAATCGCACTGTTTGCGGGGGTACAGATTCACCAGCGCCCACACCGCGTTGTCGTGAAACGCCCCGGCCAGCGCGTCCACCGCCGAACCCGGACGTTGCTTCGGGAAGAAGAACTCCCGCATCGCCGGTACGTGCAGATACGACATCTGCGCGACAGTGCCGAGATTCCCGAGCAACTGCACCATCGTCGGCGAATTGTCGGCGATGATCTGATCCATCGCATGAAGAGCCCGCGGGCTTTCGGTGACCAGAGTTCGGTATCCGCCGGTCATCTTGTCCACGCCCGCGGCGGTCCGATCCAGATCGGCAGCCGTCGCGGCCAGGCCCGGAGACAGATCACGAACCGTCGACAGCACGATTTCGCTGTTACGCAACAGGCTGACCGTCTGCGGCAGAACCGAACCCAGCGTCGTGATCAGGAAGGTGCCACCCTGGATGATCGCGGCCAGCTTCTCCGGGGCCTGCGGACTGCCGCCCAGCTCCTGCACGATCGAGGCGAGTTTCGCCGGATCCAGTTGCACGACAGCGCCGTTCATATCGCCGAGCAGCTTCGCCAGCGTCACCGGCGCAGAGGTCCGGTCCACGCCGACGGTCGCGCCATCGGCCAGATACGGTCCGGTCGAGGTCCGTGGCACGAAGTCCAGATACTGCTCACCGGCGGGCGAGAGCGCGGCCACCCGGGCCGTGCTGTCGGCGGGTATCTTCGCCGAAGCGTCGATCGCGGCCACCGCCACGACGACGCCGTCGGCGATATCCACCGATTTCACCACCCCGACCCGCACCCCGCGCACGGTGACATCCCGATTCGGTTGCAGCCCACCCGATTCGGCGAACCGGACGCGAACCAGATACGTCGACCGGAACGGATCTGCCTGCAGCGACCCGAAAATCAGATAACTCGCCCCCAGCACCGTCGTCAGCACCAGTGCGATCCACGAGACGGTCAGCCGATGGCCGGAAAGGTACGACACGACCGCACCGAGCACGTCCGTCGCCCGCTGCCCTCGGATAGCCGGCGCGGCGTTCATCGTCCGGGTCCGATCACCCGATCGTGCAAGCGCTGCAACGTATATGCCAACGAGCCGACGAAGTTCGCCCAATCGGTCCCGTCCGGAATCCGGGCGTCCGGATTTCCGGGGAAGTTGGGATCGGGCACCACACCGGCCGCGATCTTCGTGACGTCGGCATCCGCGCCCGCGCCGGTGGAGGAGGCCACCTTGCCGCCGACGATCCCGATCGACGCGTTCAGGACGTTGAGATCCAGTCCCGGCTGCTCGGCCGCGGCGTTCAAACCGGCCGACAGATTGTTCATATCCGTGATGAGACTGCGTTTTCCGGTTCCGTTCACCGACGGGAATCTCTGGAGCTCCCCGGCGATGCGACTCAATCGGGCCGCGAGATCGACGATGTTCTGCGTATTGCTGCCCACGGCCTGCACCGCGGGCCCCGCGGCGGCCACCGCCGCATTCACCGTGGACTGCTGTGCGGCGATCGTATCGGTCAGCGTTCCGGTGTCGCGGATCGCCGCCTGGATCTGATCGGATCGCTGTGACAACGTCCGAACCAGCGTCGAGGTCTGGGCAATCAAGTCCGCCAGGCGATTTCCGCGACCGTCGAGATCCGCACCGAGCCCGTTGACGACCTTCGCCAGATCGCGGACCGCGCCGCCATTCACCAGCAGGGCTGCCCGGCTCAGCACGGCCTCGATCGTCGCCGCATCCGACGTGGCGGGTTCCGGGATGACCGAACCGTCGTGCAGCAGTGCCGATCCCGCCGCGGCGGGCGTGGTCAATGCCACGAATACATCGCCCATCGGTGTGGCCGAACGCAATTCAGCGGTGGTGCCGACGGGAAGTTCTACGCCCGAGCGGATTCGCAGGGAGACCACGGCGGTGAAATCGTGCGCATTCATCGCCTCCACCTCGCCGATATCCGCGCCCTGCAACTTCACCTTCGCCTTGGTCGGGAGGTTCAGCGCATTGGCGAACTCGGCGGTGATCGTGTACGTGTGTGCTCCGACCGACGGCGCCGGCAGCGGCAGCGAATCCAGTCCGGCCGAACATGCCGTCGTCGTGAGCGCACCGACCACTGCGGCCGCTGTCACGCCGCGACGCACTGTCCGCATAACCTTCGCCGTCATTTCCGCACACCCGCAATTCCGGCCAGCATCGCCGTCACTCCGAAATCCGGGCCCATATCGGACGCCTTCCCGGTGGCGCACCCCAACTGTTTCAGCTGGAGCAGATTGCACACCTGTTTCACCATCTGGCCGTCCAGAGCGATCTTGTCGACGTTCACGTGCACGCGCCCGGCGCCGGCCTGCTGATCGATCGCGTTGTACGCGTTGTCGGTGACGAGCGGGAACAGATCCAGGAACTGCCCGATATTGCGCTGATAGTCCGCCAGACTCCGCACCAGCACATTCGCACCGGTCGCGGTCCCGGACACCGTAGCGCGTTCACGCTGCATGAGATCCGCTGTCTGCGTGATGATCTGGTCGAGTTTCGCGCCCGTGTCCCCCGATCCCAGGTTCAGATCCGCGAGCATCTCGCTCATCCGGTGCACGGCGGCGGCGAATGCGCGGACCTTCCCGTCATTGTCGGCGGCGGTGGTGGTCAGTGCATTCAGATCGTTCACGATCTCGGTGATGGCGTTCCTGGTCGCCGCACCGCCGTCGTCGCCCATGCGCAACGCCCGGGACAGCTCGTCCAGGGCGGCCTTGATATCCCCGCCGTTGTGTGTGGTCACCGATGCGCCGAGATCGACCATATTCGCCAGGGGCCCATTACCTTTGCCGTCTCCCCCGAGCGAGCGGGACAGGCTGTCCGCCGTGGACAGCAGGCTGTCGAATTCGACCGGCGTGCGCGTCCGATCGAGGGACAGCACCGCTCCATCGCCCAGCACCGGGCCGGTGCGATAGGCGGGCGTGAATTCGATGTGCCGATCGGTCAGCACCGAATCCGAGACCGTCACCGCTTTCGCATCCGCAGGAATCCGGATCGCCCGATCCAGGCTCATCCTGACCTCGACGAAATCGCCTCGCTGCGTGATGCTCTCGATCTTTCCGATCCGGATGCCGAGCACCTCCACCGGATTTCCGGTGTACAGACCCGCGGCATCGGCGAATTGTGCAGCCACCGTGATGGTTCCACTGCCCAACTGGGTCAACGGCACGCTCGCCACACCGAGGATCGCGGCGACCGCGACGAGGACGGCGATCTTCACCCACCGGGGCATACCCGCGCTCATCGGCACTCCTGCGAGTACGGGGAGATGTGCACCTGCGGTGCGCGGCCCACCAGCGCGCACATGAACGAGTCGAGGAATGCGCCGGAGGAGGCGGTCGCATCCAGTTCCGGTCCGGTGCCGGTCAGATTCGCCCAGGACTGCCAGGGCACCGGCAGGACCTGCAGGATATTGCGCAGCAGATCGTCGTGCCGGCTCAGCATGGCGGTGATCTCCCGCAAATTCCCCAGCAGCGCAACGATTTCGGGCTTGTCCCGGACCGCGAGCGGGGCGAGCCGGTCCACCAGCGTGGTGGTGGCGGCGACCATGGATTCGATCGCCTGTTTGCGGGTCAGCAGTTCGCGCAGCAGATCGCCGCCCTGATCGAACAGGGCTCCCAGATCCGTTCGCTGACTGTTGATCACGCCGGTCAACTTGCTCGTGGAGGCCAGCAGCGCACCGATCTGCCCGCGTCGTTCGGCGATGACGGTCGACAGCGTTCGGACATTCTGCATCACCGACGGAATCAGTTCGGGCAGGCCGTTCAACCGGCCGGACAGATCGGTCAGCGCCTTGGCCACCTGGTCGGCGTCCACCTGACCGAAGGTCGTGGTTGCGTCAGCGAGCGCGGATTCCAGATCATACGGAACACTACTGTGCTGCATAGGAATTCGGTCAGAGTTGCCCGAACCTGCCGGGTCGAGTTCGACATATCGGTTGCCCAGCAGGGTCGTGAGTTTGATCGCGGCCGTGGTATCCGGGCCGAGGCGCACCGAGTGATGGACGCTCAACCGCACCGCCACATGACCGTCGGTCAATCGGATCGTCGTGACATGCCCGACCGGCACACCGGCGATGGTCACCCGATCCCCCGCCCCCAACTGCGCCGCCTGCGCGAAATCGACTTCCACATCCTTGTCCCCGAAATTCATCGAATTGACCGTCAGCGCGATCACGATCGCGACGATCAGCCCACCGAGCGCGAGCAGGCCGAGCGATACCCGGTTGTACTCCTCGAGCGGCTTCCCGCGCCAACGGATTGCGCAGTGCGGCAGTCTCTTCCGCAACTCGCCGAACAGTCGTGGCATCCGGCTCACCTGCACTTGGCCGTGTGCTGGACGACTCCACCCGGAGTCAGTGCGGCGAGGATCCCCGGAATCAACGGTGACATGCCCGGAGCCAGCGAGAAGGTCACATCGCAGATGTCCGCATCCGCATAACCACCCTCCTGAGTGATGCGCGCCAGCCCTTTGAGAATGAACGGAAGGTTGAACCCCATGACACCGAACTTGTATTTGTTGTCCAGAAGATGTTGCGCGAACCCGGGATTCCGCTTCAGGAAAGCATCGAGTGCGGGCTGATCGGCGTCGGCGATCCGCGCCACGCGCTCGACCGTCCCCGAGAGATGATCCACCGACCCGAGCAGTGCATCCTTGTTCCGTTGCAGCCCTTCGAATATCGCGCGGGTCTGATCGATGACGGTGCCGAGATCGCCGCTGCGAGCGGCCAGGCCGTTCACGATCGTGGTGAGGTTCGTGATCACCTGTCCCAGGACCTGATCCGGACCGGCGAAGGACTGCGCGAGTTCGGTGGTCTCGGCGACCAGCGCGGTGAGCGCTCCGTTGTCGCCCTGCAATGCGGTGATCAGAGCCTGGGTGATGTTGTCGATCGCGCTGCGGTCCAATGTCCCGAACAGCGGCTCGAATCCCTTCAGCAGCTTGGAGATGTCGAAGGACGGCTCGGTGTTCCGCACCGGGATGACCGCTCCCGCACGCAGTGCCGCCGGGGAGCCGTGCGTGCCCCGGGACAGACCGAGATACCGCTGACCGATGAGATTCTGATACGTCACCGAGACCACCGTGGTGCCGAAAAGTGTTTGATCACGCTGGATTTCGAATCCGACCCGGGCCAGATCGCCGTCCAGTTCGATCGAACCCACTCGGCCGACCCGTACACCGGCCATTCGGACGTCGTCCCCGGTACTCAACCCCGAGACATCGGTGAACATGGCCGAGTACTTCGTCGTGGCACCGCTCACCCCACGTTCGAGCGTGACGATGACGGTCCAGGACAACAGCACCGACACCACGACGAATACGACCAGCACCAGCAGAGATCGTCGGTAGCTCACCGCGCGCCTCCGCTCGGATCCGCGGCCACCGCCACAGTCGCCCCACGCGCCAACGGTCCGAACAGAATGTCGGCGGCGGCATTGGGCGTCCCGCCCAGTATGTCGGCGATCTGCTGCTGTTCCGCCGCACTGCCGACCGGACCGATATCGGTCACCGACAGATCCACGGGCCGAAATTCACCGGGTCGCAGCAGATTCGGCATCGGCCCCGGCGCAGCGGCGATCTCCGGCGCGGTCGAACAGCTGGTCCCGGCCAGAGTGCCGTAGCGGGGGCAGTCGGCCCGCGTGTACTGCCGGTTCGGGGTCAGCTGCACGATCACCTTCGCGGTCACCCGCTGGACGCGCGGATCGAAGGTCTGGTTGAATTTGCCGCTCATCCGGATGACCGAACTGCTGATCTGCGGAAAGTGGCTCGCCCCGTCGCCCAGCACATCCAGCGCGGGCGACAAGTGGGTGGTGATGGAGATCAGGCGATCGGTATTGTGCCCCAGAGTATTTCCGATCGTATCGAAGGTGTGTACCCCGCCGGTGAGCAGATCGGTCAGCTGCTCGCGCTCTCGGGCGACGGTCAGCATCGGCCCGATGGTGTGGTGCAGCGTATCGAGCAGCTCCGGCGCGGTCGCCTGCACCTCGCGCAACGACGTCGAGAGCGCGTCCAGTGTGGACGGCGCGGCCTGGACCGATACCACCTTGTTCAGCTCGACGACGATCCGGCGCAGCTGCGCACCCGCATCCGCGAGCGACGCGCCTCGCCCAGAGGTGGCCTCGGCCAGGGTCGCCAGCATTCCGACGGCGGTATCGGTCCGGTCCCGACCCACCGCGTCCAGGATCCGGCGCAGCTGATCCAGCGAGGTCTGCAACCGCACGGTCTCCTGGCTGTGATCCTGCCGAATCAGCGCGTTGCCGGTCACCGCGGGGGCGGATCCGTTGTAGAGCAACTGGATCGAGGGCACCGCGAAGACATTGCTCGGCACCACGCGAGCGGTCACCGAGCGCGGGATCTGCCCGGAGTATCGCGGATCGAGCCGGATGTGCACGTAGTTCATCCCCGGTTCGGGCGCCGGCGAGACCCCGGTCACCAGCCCGACCCGAACACCCAGGTACTTCACATCCGATTTGGCGGGCAGCCCGTCGCCGACGTCGGCCAGCACGGCGGTGATCGGCACCGTCCGGCGGAACGCACCGCGCGAGACCGCGACCATCGCCGTGGCGATCCCGGCGACGACGAGGAGAAAACAGACGCCGCTGAGCAGCAGGCGCAGCGCCGAGGGGCCCCGCCCGTCGGGCTCGAACAGGATGGACACTGCTCACTCGCTCCCGCGCCCGGAACACACTCTCATGATCGCGACCCTCCGAGCGAAATCGCCAGTGTCGGACAGGCATCCACCGCCATGCGAACCTTCGGCTCGATGTCATCGGGTGGATTCGGATCCACGACGGTGGACAGATCGTCCGCACCGACCTCGAATACGGTCGGCGCGATACTCGCGCACAGTGCGTGACCCTCGCACCGGTGCTGATCGATGTGTATCTCCATGACTTCCTCCGAATACCGGTCCGCCAATGCTCCGACCGTTCAGATGTACAGACCGCCGTTGACACCGATCAGCTGACCGGTGACGAAACCCGCACTGTCGGAACACAAGTAGGCGCATGCGGCCGCCACATCCTCGGGCGTGCCCACCCGCCGTACCGGTGTCATCGGCGCGATGACCTCCACACCGGGAAAGAATCCCGCCTGGGTGGCCTGCTGCGCCATCGGCGTATCGATGATCGAGGGCGGAATGCTGTTGACCGTAATGCCTTTCGGCGACAGCTCGGCCGCAAGCGCCTTCGTCAGGCCGATCACGCCGCCCTTGGAAGCGACGTAGTGCGCCATATTCTTGGCCCCGGATTGCGCACTGGACGAGGAGATCGTCACGATACGGCCCCAGCCTGCCGAGACCATGTCGGGAACCGCAGCCTGAATACAGGAGAACGTCCCGTTCAGATTCACCGCCAGAATGCGATTCCACTGCTCCCGGGTGATCTCCTCGAATGCCGTGTACTCCTCCACTCCGGCACTGGTGACCACGATCTGCACCGGCCCGAAATCCTTGCGCACCAAGCGAACCGCCGCCTCGACGGAGTCGGCGTCCGCGACGTCCACCTGGTAGGCGACCGCCTGCAGACCATCCGCGACCAGTTCGGCCGCCGCCTTCTGTGCGGCCTCCGCGCTCAGATCGAACAGTGCTACCCGGTGCGATTCCTGTGCAAGCCTTCGCGCAATCGCCAGACCGATGCCCGAAGCAGCACCGGTAACAATTGCCACGCGTGACGGACTTTCGCTGCCGTTCGTCTCGACCATCGGTATTCCTCGCTTGTCATCTCGCGACTTCAGTCCGCCGGCGTGAATTCGATGTGCAACGAGCTCAGGCCGCGCAGGACGTAGGTCGGCTCGTACTGGAAATTGCGCGCATCCGCCGGGCCGTGTTCGGCCTCCGAGATCCGGATGTCGCGCATCCGGTGCAGGATCCGTTCGAAGCTGACCCGAGATTCCATGCGCGCCAACGGACCTCCCGGACAGGTGTGGATGCCGCGGGCGAACGAGATGTGCTCGCGCGCATTGGGACGATCGAGCACGAATTCACCCGGATCGTCGAATCGCGACGGATCCCGGTTCGCGGCACCGGGCAGGACCATCACCATGCTGCCCGCCGGAACCTCGACACCGCCCAGCGTGGTGGCCTGGCAGGCCAGCCGGAAATCGGTCTTGACCGGCGCTTCGAGCCGCAGACACTCCTCCACGAAACTGCCGATGCGGTCGGTGTCCTCGCGCAACTCCTGCTGGATCCGCGGGTTCTCCGCGAGCACCCGCAGCCCGGCGGTCATCAGCTTGGCGGTGGTCTCCTGTCCGGCGGCGAACAGGAACGAGGCAAGATGGACCAGGTCGGCGATCTCCGGCAGCGAACCGTCCGGGAATCGCGCGGAAGCCAAGGCGGACAACACATCTGCGCCCGGATCGCGCCGACGCTCCGCGAGATAGCCGGTGAAACGTTCGGCCAGGAATTCCAGCGGATTGCCGACCATCACCTCGTCGTCGATCGCGCCCGGCGGCGTGGTGTCGGACAGCGCGCGCCGGAAATCGGTGTAGTCCTCCTCCGGTACGCCCAGCAGATTGGCGATCACCAGCATCGCGAAGGGCTGCGCGTAGTTGCGCAGGAATTCGGTCCGGCCCTGCTCGACGAACTCGTCGAGCATGCGATCGGCCTGCACCCACATGAACTCCTCGTTCTCCCGCAGCCGGCGCGGCGTGAACAAGGCTTTGAGCAGGTCACGGTGCATGGTGTGCTTCGGCTGGTCGAAGGTGACCATGTGCTCGTGCAGCGGGAACGCCTCGCGATGTTTCTCGATCAACGCGCCGATGTCACCGTCGGCGGGATCGAACGGCAGGCCCGGGAACGGCCCGGTCGGTGCGATACAGCTGGAGAAGGTCCCGTGGTTGCGATACACCTCCACGGCGGCGTCGTACCCGGTCACCGCCAGTACGCCGTGGTGCGGCTCGCGCGCCACCGGACACCGGGACCGCAGCGACTCGAAATAGGGATAGGGGTTTTCGACAATCGATTTGTCGGTGAAGAAGTCGATCTCATCGAACATGCTCACGACGGACTCCTGGTGAAGAGGCAGCATCGGCGCTCTCCGCGCCCGAATGCTAATCATGTGCTCAGCAATGCTGAGCACATGCTTAGCACACCCGGGCGAAGGCGGTCAAGGTTTCCGGCCCTGACCAGGACCGACGTGAGAGGCGCGAAAGTTACTCGTCCACAACCGTTTCCGCAGGCGGGTCACCCAGACGCGCCAGATGTTCCCGCACGAAGGACAGGGTTTCCTCGTGCGCGGTCGTCATGCCGAGCGCACCTTCCAGCGCCATCGTCCGGGACACTCCGGCCATCACGAAGGCCACCACCTCCGGGGGCCACACCTCCGGATCGATGCGGTATCGCCGCAGCACGGTCCGCACGATATCGATCTCGGCCTCGCGGAAGCGGCGCGAATAGTCGACCAGCGCTTCACGAATCACCTTGCGGTGGTTGGCCAGTGCGACGAACTCCATCGTCAGCGCCCCGCTCGAGGCCGCCTCGAGGTCGAACGCCCACAACGCGCGCAACGGATTCTCCGCCGCCAGAATCGTCGCCTGACGTTTCAGGCCCTCCTCGGCGCGCCGCTGGAACACCGCGAGGAACAGATCGTCCATGGTCCGGAAGTAGTAATAGACCAGCTGATACTTCAATCCCGCCTTACGGGCGACATTGCGCGAGCTGACCGCGGCATAGCCCTCCTCGAGCATGAGTTGCTCCGCCGCATCCAGCAGCACCGTCCGGTTCTTCGCGTCCGGCGAACCGATCCGCCGTGTCGATGCCATCATCCGACCTCCGAAATCCACGTCACCGAAATACATGATCGCGGCGCACACCCGCCGAGTTTCGGCCGGGCACCCGACAACCGCCTGTGCGGCATCGTCTCGTATCCGTCGTAGCATGCTCGGACGTGCCCGTCGGACACGCCGTCCCGGATCAGCCGCGAAACGATCGACCGGCCGCTGACGTGTGCGGTACGCACTGGCATCAACGCTGCCTCCGCAACTCCCGTGGCAGGTATCGTCTCGATGTCGGCACAGGCGAGGGTTGGGGTGCGAACCATGGAACAGCCGGATTCACCGCAGGACATCGCGGCCTTGGAGCATCGGTTGCGGCGCCGGGCCGAGCAGGCTGCCGCATTCGATCATCTTGTGCAACAGTATGATTCGGCCTTCGCACACCGGCCCGAGCAGGATCGCGCGGTGGCCCGGCTGATCGAGCGGCTCCGCCCCGGGGCGCGCGTGCTGGATGTCGGCTGCGGGACCGGGGTGCCGACCGCGCGCCAACTGGCCGATGCCGGACTCGAGGTGGTCGGGATCGATATCTCACCTGCCATGGTCGCGGCCGCCACCGTGGCGGTTCCCGAGGCGAGCATCCGCTGCTGCGATATCGTGGATCTCATCGAAACCGGCTTCGACGCCGCCGTCGCCTTCTTCTCGCTGCTGATGCTTCCCCGCTCGGAAATCCCACTGGCACTGTCGATTCTGCACGATGCCGTCGAGCCGGGCGGCTATGTTCTGCTCAGTATGGTCCAGGCCGATCTGGATGACACGCCGATCGAATTCCTCACCACCGACGTGCGCGTCAGTGGTTATCCGCGTGCGGAACTGCGCTCGGTCGTGGAACAGGCGGGCTTCACGATCGAGCAGTTCGAGGTCGTCTCCTACACCCCCGCCACACCGGAGGCGGTTCCCGAAGTCGAGCTGTACGTCTCCGCGCGTCCGTCGATCGCGGCCAGGTAGTCCGAGACCGCTTGTGCGTCACCGGAATCGGAGATCAGCCCGATATAACCATCGGGACGGATCAGCACGAGGGTACGGCCACCCGCACCGTAGGCATCCACGAGGTGGCCTTCGGTATCGGCGATCTCGCCGGGGCCGGTCGGTTCTTCGACGACGTGGAAAGTCCTGAGATCGAGCCTCGTCTCGACCTCGGACGTGCCCCCGAAGCTCAGCAACGTGAAGCGCCCGCCGCGCGTCAAGTCGAACAGCCGGTGCGGACCGTTCGCCGTGTACAGTCCGGTCGCATCGGGGGCGCGGTCACCGGCGCGGAGCGGGGCGGTCCAGTCGCGGTCGTCGCGTGCCAGAGCGGAGTCGCGATAGCCGATGGTCAGCTGCATCGTGTTCGCATCGCCGCGGGTGACCAGGCCCCTCTGCGCGATCGTCTGCTCGAGCCGCGCGTTCGACAGGGCCAGGACACCGGCGGCGACCGGTCGCCGCTCGGTCTCGTAGGAGTCCAGCAGCGCCGCCGATCCACCTCGTACGACGGCCGCGAGTTTCCAGCCGAGGTTGTGCGCGTCCTGGATACCGGTGTTCATCCCCTGACCGCCGGCGGGCGAATGGATGTGCGCCGCATCGCCTGCGAGGAACACCCGCCCCTGGCGAAATCGGTCGACGAGTCGAATATTGGCCCGCCACAATGATTTCCAGGTCGGTTCTTGCAGACGAACATCGGTACGGCCGCTGCGCCGGTTCAGGATCGCCTGCATGTTCGCCAGGTCGAGTTCGGCATCCTGGCCGGGCTCGATCATCGCCTGATACTGGAAGACGTCGGTCGAAGGCAGCGGGCAGAGGCTGACCAGCCCCTCGTCATGCCGCCACATGTGCCAAGCGTCGCGATCGAGGCCCTCGACGGCGAGATCGGCGACGATCATCCGCACCTCTTCGCGGGTCTCCCCGGCGAAGGCGATACCCGCCTGTTTGCGCACGACGCTGTGGCCACCATCACAGCCGACCAACCAGCGCGCGGTGGTCGTCTCGAGCTTTCCGTCTTGTCTGATCACCGCCGACACGGCCTCGTCCGATTGTTCGAAACCCTCCAGCGTCGTACCGAATTCGACCTCGCCGCCGAGTCCGGCCAAGCGCAGTCGCAACGCTTCCTCGATCCGCCATTCGGGCGTGAGCAGACTCGCGGGATACGGGATGTCGGGTCGATTCTCGAACGTCGTGGCATTGCTGAGCGTCACCCGGCCGTCGGGTGCGGTCGAACGAATCGGCATCGCCATCCGGCCGTTGGCCACCACGCGATCGACGATTCCGAGATCATCGAACACCTCGAGGGTGCGCGGCTGGATCCCCTTGCCACGCGAGCCCGGCCGCGGACCCGGCTCGGCCTCGATCAGGCGCAGGGAGATACCGCGACGAGCCAGCTCGCAGGCCAACGTCAGCCCGGTCGGCCCGGCCCCGACGATCAGCACCGTCGGCATATTCGGCGACTGCTTCGCTGTCTCGGTCATCGCCCGTCTCCTGATAAGAAAGGAAATACTTCTCTTACAGAGTAGGGCTCTTGTCTGGAAATGCAATCCTTTCTACTGTGGGATGATGGCCACAGAGGCGTCCGAACCGGTCCGTCGCCGCCGATACGGCGCACAGCTCGAATCCGCACTGCTCGAGGCCGGATGGGCCGAGCTGGTCGAGGTCGGGTACGCCCGTCTGACGATGGAGTCGATCGCCCTTCGCGCGCAGACCAGCGAGGCCGTGCTCTACCGGCGCTGGGCCAACAAGGACCAGCTCGTGGTCGCCGCGATCGACCATCACCGCGACGCGAACCCGATCCGGACCCCCGACACGGGCAGCGTGCGCGGCGATCTGCTCGCCGAGCTCACGACCGAAAGCGAAGCTCTCGCAGGATTTTTCGCGATTGCCGCGGCGGCCGCATTCTCCGGCCTGCTCGCCGATACCGGCCGGACTCCCGCGCAGGTCCGGGACGAGATCCTGGCCGGCCGGTCACTCCCGCCCGTTCGGACCATCTACCGCCGCGCCCACGACCGCGGCGAGGTCGATCTGGAGCGCATCCCCGCCGCGGTTCTCGCGATGCCCTTCGACCTGGTTCGACACGACATGCTCATGGAACTCGAACCGCTTCGACCCGAACGCATCCGCGCGATCGTCGACGAACTCTTCCTGCCTTTGGTGCAGAACTTCGAGGCAGGCCGGAACACGCACGTCGACCGAACGGGCCCGGAGGGTGACAGCCGACGACCCGAGACCGCCCATCGACGAACAGTTCAGCCTCAGACAGTTAACTCCTTAACTTTTAGCGAATCAGCCGCAGCAGATCCGGTGCCCACGACCGAACGCAGCCTCGAACTCTTCCGCTCGATCCTGTCGGCACAACGCAAGGCCGCCGAGACATGGATCCGCACCCGCGACCTCACCTTCGAGCAGGCCATGGTGCTCGGATATCTACAGCAGCGACCGGGCGCGATCCAGCGCGAGATCGCCCGGATGAGCCACACGACACCGGCGAACGTCTCCCTCCTGCTCAGAGGGCTCGAGCGCCGCGGACTCGTCGAGCGCCGCACCGAAGGCGGCAACGAACGCAGCAAGTGCGTCTACGCCACGTCAGCGGGTATCGAACTCATCGCCGGGCTCGACGCCGCGATGGCCGAAGTGGACGAGGCGATCTTCGCTCCACTCGACGATGCCGAGCGAATCGGCCTGCAACGCCACCTCGACAAAATCAACGCGCAACTTCCGGGGACACCCGAACCCAGAGAGTGAAGCTGGTCCGATCAGAAGCCAGCCGCCCGATCGCGCATCATGGCGGGACCGGAATCCCACGCCGCCCGGCTGCTGCCGAGGTGCGCTCAGATGAGATCCGCCGACTGCACAGGTAGATCGGTTCGAGTGCGTTCACCGTCGACGCCCGTCCCCGGCCACAGCCCGCCACACGGCAGCGGCGGTAGGTCGGGGTTCAGATCGTGATCGATGGTGACGGACGCGTCCGGATGGTCTCGCATGCGCTCGGCGAATTCCTCGGCCACCGCCTGCGGGCATTGATAGTCCAGATGGATTCCCACCGAGCCGAAGACGATGTGCACGTGCCGCCGCGAGGTGCTCAGCACGTAGCGGCCCGAATCGACCAGTATCTGCAACGCTGCCCGCCGTGCCGAACATTCGGTACCCGCGCAGGTCCGGTGTCGCTGCATGATCAGGTGGGCTTCGGCGATGGTCAGATCTTCCCGCCCGTTCGTGCAGCTGATACTCGACCCGGGAAGCGATTCGAGTGGTTCGCCGTCGGACTCGTCCTGCGCGCGTGTCGGTGCCGGTGTGGTCGCGACGTCTGTGTGATCGATCGTCGCGGTGGTCGCCCGCGGCATCACCGGGCTCCCGGAACTCTCATGGCACATATCGTTCTCTGGCAGGTGACCGGCTCTGCTGCACTCCTCGGAGTGCGGCTCCGGCAGGTATAGCGATGGACGCTACACCTGACTCCATAGAACTGTCCAGACAGGAGTCCATCGCACTCTCGGTTCATGAGCGGACCGTTTGGTTTTTCGAACCCGCTCCACAATACCTACTCGATCCCGATTCCTGACAGTTGGATCCCACACGGTGGAACACACCGGGCTCGCCGTCCCGAGCACGGCGATGCTGCTCGGTTGCCGCGCGGAGATTTCCGGCCCGCACACGCGGTCCGATGCGTAGTAGGTTCGGTCCGGATGCACGACCTGGACGGGATGTCGCCAGGAGCACGACGGCCGGCATGCCGCATGACCATCGGAAATGGAGGCACGATGAACGAACGTGAGGAACTGCTTCTGCGACAGGCGATTTCGCTTGCCGACGAGGCTTCCGATCGAGGTAATCGTCCATTCGGTGCGGTGATCGCGTCCTCCGAGGGGGCGGTGATCGGCGAGGGTCGTAACGAGGTTGCCGAGAGCGGGGTCGTCACCGCGCACGCCGAACTCGTGGCGATCGATGCCGCGACCGGGGCCGGGCGGACCGGCGGGATGGTCGGCGCGACGATCTACGCCAGCGGTGAACCGTGCCCGATGTGCAGTGCGGCGGCGGTCTGGGCCGGAATCGGCAGGATCGTATTCGCGGCGGCCGAACCGGAGTTCGCCGCCGTCATCGGCGGGTATCCGCGCTTCGGGTTGCGCTGCGCCGAGGTGGTCGGCTCCAGTGACGCGGACGTGGTCGTCTCGGGCCCGCATCTCGGCGGCGAGGCGCTCGCGCCGTTCCGGCGATACCGCGAGAGTTCCGCGGGCCGCGCATGATCCGCGACGCCCGCACGAACCCGGCGGTCGTTATGGTGGATCGATGAGCGAAACCTCGCGGCGCATGTGGGAACTGATGGAGCCGTACCACGCGGTCACCTACTTCGCGCCGGAATCCCAGCAGCTATGCGAGGCGCTGGGTGCCAAGGGTTTCTGGATGAGCTACTTCGCACTGCGGGCCGCGCCGCTGGGCCCGGTGCCGGCCGAGGTGGTCGTCGCGACGTTCTACAACTTCCATCCGCGCAAGGTCGGGCACGCCGTCCCCGCCGCCTGGGAGGCCGCCTCCCCCGCGGACTATCTGCGGGCACGTCGGGAGAGCGTCTCGCAGGTCCTGCATCGGCTTCTCGGCGACGAGATCCACGCGCCAGGCCTGGTCGAGGCCGCTGAGCTGGCTCGCACGGCCGCACTCGCCGCGCCGATCGCGGGCCGCCCGCTCGGCGCCGCGAACGCCGCACTGCACTGGCCGAGCGAGCCGCACCTGATCCTGTGGCACGCCCAGACGATTCTGCGCGAATCGCGCGGCGACGCCCACGTCGCCGCACTGCTGTCAGGCGGTTTGGATCCGTGCGAGGCCCTGGTCGTCTTCGCCGCCGACGGCAAGGTCACCGCCGAGCGTGTCCGCACCTCACGCAGTTGGACCGAAGCCGAATGGGATTCGGCCACCACCCGTCTGCGCGACCGCGGCCTGCTCGACGGCTCCGACACTCTCACCCCCGACGGCCGCGCCCTGCGCGCCTGGGTCGAGGACCGCACCGATCAAGCCTCCCAGCAGCCGTGGAACGTCCTGGGCCCCAACGGAACCGAACGTCTGGCAGAGCTGATCCACCCCCTCACCCGCACCATCGCCAACAGCAACGCCTTCGCCGAAGACAATCCGATGGGCCTACCGAAACCGGCCTGAACCGCAACGCGCCCAGGCGATTTCGGTCGATCGGCTCAGGATTCCAGATCCATCGCGTCCTCACAACCCGGACGCCGACAGGGTGGACTCGCAGCACCACGGCGAAACTTGCCGACGACCTGAACCAGCCCCCACAGAATCAGCGCGGACACGGAATAGGCTGCGCCGCACCAACAGCAGCCCACCCAGCCCCAGATTCCGTATGCCCGGGTCGTGGTGATCGCGCCGAGAGCGGACCCGAGGGAGTAGAAGGTCATATAGGCGCCGATGACGCTCCCGGCGCGAGTCGAGTGCGCACCGGTCAACAGGTGCTGGCTGCTGACATGTACGGCCTGAACGGCGAAATCGAGCAGGACGATACCGACGACGAGTAGCCACAAGTTCACCTCGGCCCGCGCGATGAGAGCCCACGAGAGGGTGAGCACCACCAGCGCCGAACCGGTGATCGCCTGTGCCCGACCGGAATCGGCCCATCGCCCCGCACGGGCGGCCCCGAGGGCTCCGGCGAGCCCGGCGAGCCCGAACAAGCCGATATCCGCGGTACCGAGGTGCCACGGCGGCGCACCGAGCGGGAGCGCGAGCCCGCTCCAGAGTGTCCCGAAGGATGCGAACAGCAGCAAGGCGATCAGCCCTCGGCTCAGCAACAGGCGATCGGTGCGCACCAGACGACCCATCGACACCATCGCGTCGACATAACGCAGGCCGCGATCTCGCCGGTCCGAACCGAACATCACGCGCACGATCACGGCCAGCGCCACACACAGCGCCGCCAGCAGCGCGTACACGACCCGCCACCCGAGCACCTCGCCCAGGAATCCCGCCAGCACGCGCGCACCGAGAATGCCGGTCACCACCCCCGAGGTGACCGCACCGATCGCCCTCCCCCGCTCACCGGGCCCGGCGATCGCGGCGACGTAGGCGACCGTCACCTGCACCACGACCGCGAAGAGTCCTGCGATCAGCAATCCCGTCATCGCGACCGCACCGTTCGGCGCGACGGACACCACCGATGCCCCGAGGGCCGTGAGCGCCAGATGCACGGTGATCAACCGTCGACGATCCGCTACGTCACCGAGCGGAACCAATACCGCCAGACCGGCGAAATACCCGAGCTGACCGGCGGCGATCAGCCAACCCGACGACCCGCGGGCCAACCCCAGACCGGTACTCGCGACCTCGAGCACCGGCTGAATCGCATAGATCGTCGAGACGGCCACCGCGCACACCAGCGCCAGGATGAATCGCTGCGGTCTCGTGATCTCCACCGCCGCCACACCTCTCAATCAGTAGCAAAATGCAACTCTTCGACGGTAGGGCATAATGGTTTCGAATTGCAACCGATCGGGAGACAGTCATGACCGCAGCGCTCGGCTCCGACCGCGAATGGACCGATCCCACCTGCCCTGTCGCGCGCACCGTGGACCTGGTGGGCGACCGGTGGAGTCTGATGATCGTGCGGGAGGCCATGGACGGGGCCGCGTCCTTCACCGAATTCCACCAGCGCCTGGGCATCGCCCGGAACATCCTCACCGACCGGCTGCGGCGGCTCGTCGAACACGGGATCCTCACCACGAGCGCAACTTCCGGCGGCAAGCGGCACACGTACGCACTCACCGAGGCCGGACAGGATCTGTTCACCGTCGTCGTGGCATTGCGTCAGTGGGGAGAACGGCATGCCTTCACCGACGACGAACCCCGCTCGACACTAGTCGACGACGAAGGTGGCCCGCTCGCCGACCTGCGACCCGAAAATGTTGCGGGCAAGGCCGTTACGGCTCTGACCAGCCAGGTCCGTAAGGTACGTGCGGACTCGACCGCGCGAGAGGACGTGTAATCGGCTGCACGACAGTCGATCCGTGCGGAACTGCCGCTGTCCTGCCGTCGCCCCTACGCCGCCACTGGCTTATTCCCCTGTGGCACAATCGAAGCCGAGCTTCCTAGGCTGAGGAAGAGTTCCAGGGAGTCGACGGTGAAGCAGCGGTTTCTCTTTCTTGTGATGGCGATCATCGTCTGCGCCTCGGTGTTCGACTACGGGAAAAGCGCGGGACACTACGGGCTCGTGGTCGTAGGGGGGTTGTTCGTCTTGTTCTTGTTGGTGGACAAGGTCATCAGCTGATCAGCGTCCCCCGGTGTCGGCCCGGTCGACACCCCTCGGCGAACATGGAGTCATGGCAACTGTGTTCCCGACCTTCGAACAGGTCCTGTCGATACCGGATCCGACCGAGGCGACCGTGACCTCGGACCTGATCGACATGAACGGTCACATGAACGTCGTGCACTACCTGTACCAGGGGTCGGTCGGCGCGGACGCGGTGATGAAACGGATCGGGGTCGATACGTCCTACCGATCGCGACGGCAGATGACCATGTTCACCGCCGAACACCATCTGGTCTACCTCAGTGAACTGCGCGAAGGCGACAAGTTCTCGGTGCACACGCGCATCCTCGGGCGCACGGACAAGGCCGTGCACCTGATGACGTTCCTGGTCGACCGCGGCCGGGAGCGTCTGTCGAACACCCTCGAGATCATGCTGCTGCACGTCGACCTCACCGCACGCCGGGCCGTCGCGATTCCCGAGGACATCGCCGCGGGACTGGACGACTACATCGCACGATCCGCCGCCCTGGACTGGCCCGCGCCCACCTGCGGGGCCATCGCCCTGCGCCGGTGAACATCGGCCTGCGCGACCCATAGGCGCGGTCAACAGGTATCTGCGCCGCGTGCTGGTCGGGTGCGGCGGCGATCGCGGCCGCGCCGACAACCGACCCGCGGCGCCCCTCGCAACCTCCGCCCGAATCAGGGTGTCGGAGCGGCGATTCGATCGGCCGCGGCCGCGGCATGTGACCAGGAGCCGGGGATCAGGGCCGCGTTGACGCCCAGGACGGTCAATGCCGCGATGCCGACGGCCGCCATCACACCGGATCCGCAGCAGACTCCGACGACAGGAGCCTGGTAGACATCGGCTCTCGCGAAGAGTTCTTCGAGTTCGCTCACCGGACGCAGGAATCCGTGCGCATCCAGCAGCGCGCGGCCCGGGATGTGCCGGGCTCCCGGGATCGGGTGCCGGATCGGTTCGAAGGGGCGGTCGTACCTGCCGCGGGCGTCGATCACGACACCGGCGGCGGGGACGGCGGCGATCTCGGTGAGGGTGGGCAGTTCGCCTCGGTGGAGGTCGTCGTGGGTCAGGTCGATATCGCCCGGGTCCGGATGTTCGGGACCGGTGACTATCCCGTGTCCCGCGGCGGTCCAGGCCGTCAGGCCGCCGTCCAGGATGCGCACCTCGGTCGCGCCCGCCGCACGCAGAATCCACCATGCCCGTGCCGACCCGGCACGATTCCAGTTGTCGTACACGATGATCGGCACACCGTTGCGTACGCCCCATCCTCGCGCGGCCGTCTGTACCGAGCGCCCGGACGGCAGCGGATACGGCCCCTGCCCGCGCACCGAACGATCGGCCAGTTGGTTCTCCAGATCGACGTACACCGCGCCCTCGATATGACCGAACGCATGGTCCACACGCCCGTCGGGCCGATCGGGCCGCCACCGGACATCCAGGATCGTCAGCGGCTGCCCGAGCTCCATCCGGCTGTGCAACTCCTCGGCCGAGATCAGGGTGTCCGACCGGAAAATATCTGCACGATAAGTCATTTCACATTCCCTCCGACCCTCGTACACCGAGATCCGGCCGCTGGGCCGTCATCGGTTCAGCCGTGGCGGCGGGCTCGCGGGCAGTGCCGGTCCGATCGCGGTCAGGCTGCCGGGGCGACGCCCTCGGCCCCAGCCGATCTCGCGACGGTAGTGCCCGAGATGCTCGGCCGGGATCGCTCGATCGGGCGGCAGCGGAGTCGATTCGGGATCCACGTACAGCGCGTCCGCGGGGCAGTACGCCTCGCACATGAAGCAGGTCTGGCAGTCGGATTGCCTTGCGATGACGGGGATTCCGCCGGGGCCCGGATCGAAGACATCGGTGGGGCAGACCTGGATGCAGACATCGCAGGAGATGCAGGCGTCGGCCTGGACGAGTTCGATCATCATGCCACCGCCGCGACAGCGGGATGCGGCCGATCACTTCCGGTCCACACCGTGTCGAGTCCGCCGCTGACGATGTGATGGTGTTGCGTCGGATCCTGATTCGGGAAATCCGAGCGTCTGCTCATACCGCGAGATTCGGTGCGTGCCAGAGCCGATCGGTACATCAGTCGTCCCACCGCGGTGATCGCGGCCGCGCGCCGGGCACGAACCCGCTCGGGTCCGTCCGTGCCGACCAGCGCCTCGGCGGCATGCCGCCACACCTCGTCCAGCGCGTGAGCCGCGTGCTCGATCCGTGCACCCTCCCGCAGATAGTTCTTCTCCAGCGGCAGCAGTTCGGCCTGGGCGGCCGCCAGGATGTCCGCCGCGCTGACCTTGCCGGATCCGCTGGGCCGCAACCCTGTTCGTCCCGCGCCGCGCAGATTGCCGGGCCCGAGCGAACGGCTGCGCAACGCATGTCCGGCCGCACCACGACCCGCCCAGGTGCCCGAGGACATCGCCCACGCCGCATTGTGACTGCCGCCGCCGGTGAAACCACCGCAGATCCGCTCCCGGGTGGCCGCATCACCGGCGGCATAGAGGCCGGGAACGGTTGTGGCGCAGGCATCGTCGATCACATCGATACCGCCGGTGCCGCGGACGGTGCCTTCCGCGAGCAGGTCCACCTCGAACCGCTGGGTGAACGGATCGATGCCGCGGCGGTCGAACTGGAGGAAGAAATTGGGCTGCCCCAGGCGCATCCGGGCACGCACTGTCTCGTCGGCGCGATCAAGTTGCGCGAAAACCCGTTCGTGCAAAAGGGTTTGCGCGATCACCGACCGCCCGCGAGCCGATCCCGCACCGTCGAGCACTCGCCCGTCCTCGTGAAAGAATGTGGCGTACCCGTAGTAGGCAGTCTTGGTGATCGTTGATCCCTTCACCGCGATCCCGTACGCGTTGGAGAACTCCATCCCCGAGAAACGCGCCCCGACCTCGGCCGCCATCAGCGCACCGTCACCGGTGTCCACGTTGGTGCCCAACGCCCGGGACAGGAAGGCGCATCCACCGGTCGCGAGAACGACCGCGCCGGCGTGGATCCGATAGTCCCGATCCGCCCGCAGCAGATGTCCGGCCGCACCGCGCACCACACCGGCATCGTCCACGAGCAATTCCAATGCCGGGGCGTGATCGATGATCCGAATCCCTCTCCGTCGCACCCATATTCGCATGCGCCGCATGTACTCCGGACCTTGCAGCCCGGTGCGGATCTCCCGTCCGGTCGCCGGATCCACCGGGAACGGATAGCGCCCCTCACGCGCCAGCCGATCCATGTTCTCGTAGGTCTGGTCGAGCACCCGATCCATCCAATGGTGTTCGGCCAGATATCCGCCCAGCTCCTCGCGGCTCGCCTTCGCCGCCGCACGCGCCGCCGGATCCGGTGCGACGTACCACACGCCGGTACCGGCCGGTGCGGTCGCGCCGCTGGTTCCGCAGTAGCCCTTGTCCACCAGCACCACTTCCGCACCGGTCTCCCGGGCCGACAACGCCGCCCAGCACGCCGCCGGTCCCCCGCCGATCACCAGGACGTCGGTGTGGATTCTCTCCGGGTCGCTCATCTCGTTCACTCCTTCGATGTGCCTCGGCCGGGGCCGATTCAGAAATGTCCGGCCGGGCCGAGATCCGCCGCAACCAGGACTATTCGGGGCCCGACGGGGTGAGCCGTCACCGAATGAGGCCCACGACGGGCCGAACCGTCCGGTCCGGCGCCCTGGATGCCGGTTCGACCGTGACGCACCGCGAGACCGTCTCTCGGCGTCGTACTCGGCCCGCACTTCGACTGCGGGACAACCGAGATTCATGATCGACGCCGACCGGCATCCAGGAAATCCTTACGATCACAGCGATTCTGTGTGATCACCGGCTCCCGGTAGTCACCCCACAACCAACGGGTCAGCTGTGGTGCGAGAGAGCTTCGGCCCGGTCCGTACTCCTATGCGCTGCGACTCGCGGCGATGATGCTGCTCAAGACGCCGGGATACCGGCTCTCCAACTCCTCGTCACGGAGTTCGTGGCGGCGGCGACTGCCCTCCGGGCTGACCCGCACGAGTCCCGCCTCGCGCAGCACCTTCAGATGGTGCGACAGCGCGGATATCGCGTCCTCGCACCCGATCTCGGCGGGCACGGGCTCAGTCCGCGGGACGGGTACAGCCGTGAGCAGTGGGCCGACGACCTGCTCGAAGCCGCTCCGGAAAACGTCGATCTCGCGATCGGACACTCGCTGGGCGGTGTCCTGCTGGCCATGATCGTCGAATATCTGCGGCCCCGTCGGGCGATCTACGAGGACCCCGCCTGGTACCCGGCCGATGCCGGATTCGGCGCAGCCCAACCGGCGATCAGGGCGATGAAGGACTGGGATGCCGATCACCTCCGGACCCTGTCCCCGCACTGGAGCGAGGCGAACGTGCAGGCCGAACTCGACGCACTCGCCGCGTGGGATCCCGACACCACGCGCATGCGATATCTCGAAACCGCCTACCTGCCAACCTTTCCCGTGGTTCCCTCGCTCATTCTGCTGGCCGATCCGAGTGCACTGATTACGCCCCCGCTCGCCGAGCGGTATCGCGCGGCGGGTTTCGATACCCGCACCGTGCCCGGCACCGGGCACAGCATCCACACCGACGACTTCGAGGGCTTCCTGGCCGCGCTCGAAGGTTGGGTCTGATTCCGGCGAGACTCTCGAATCGACCGGAATTTATCTCTGTCGCAGTCGAATCCGAGCAGTTCACAGCATATTTCGGAGGATCGGTGCGCGGAACGGATCCGGATCGGCCGCTCGTGTGCGGGTCATACTTTCGGTGTTCGCCCCGCCGAACAGATCCGCACCGATCGTGGTCTGCGGCGTGACCCGCCGCAGAGTACGACCACCGAACAGGACCGCCCGATGAGCGCCGAATTCCTCTGGTACATCCCCAATCAGTCGGCGCCGGGTCACCGTGGGGAACCCGTCACCGCCGACCACAACAGCCTCGACATCCTCGCCGCCCAGGCACAGGCGCTGGAACAGTACGGCTGGCAGGGCGCGTTGGTCGGCACCGGCTGGGGGCGGCCGGACACGCTCACCGTCGCGACCGCCCTGACCGCGCGCACCCGGACGTTCGAACCGCTCGTCGCGGCCCGGCCCGGTTACTGGCGGCCCGCGCATTTCGCCTCTGCCACAGCGACTCTCGATCAGCTCTCCGGCGGCCGGGTCCGGATCAACATCGTCTCCGGATCCGACGACGCGGCGGCCTACGGGGAGACCGAACCGGAGCAGGCCGACCGCTACGCTCGCACCGAGGAGTTCATCCGGCTGGTCCGCCGATTGTGGACCGAGCAGAACGTCACCCATCACGGAAAGCATTACCGCGTCGAGGATTCCACCGTGCTGCCCCGAGTTCCCACGCGGGAAGGCAGACCACATCCCACTCTCTATTTCGGTGGCGCGTCACCCGCCGCCGAACGAGTCGCCGCGAGCGTCGCGGACGTGCAGCTGTTCTGGGGCGAACCCCTCGCCGACATCCGCGACCGCATCGAACGCCTCCAGCAGTTGAGCGACCGTCAAGGCCGCGAACTACCGCCGTTGCAATTCGGCCTGCGGGTCACCACTGTCGTGCGCGATACCACCGAGCAAGCCTGGGCCGATGCCCGCGCCCGGGTGGCGGACATGGCGAAACACTCTGCCGCGGAGTTGGATTCGCAACGCAAGACCGCCGTCGGCCAACAGCGCCTCTACGACCTCGCGACGCGCGGCGAGGTGCTCGACGACAATCTCTACACCGCACCCGGCCGGGTCGGCGGCGGTGGCGCGGGAACCACCTGGCTGGTCGGCTCCCCCGACGACGTCGCCAAATCCCTTCGCCGATACCAGGATCTGGGCATCACCCACTTCGTCCTGTCCGACACCCCGTACCTGCGCGAGCTCCAGCGTCAGGGTGAGCAACTACTCCCCCTGTTGCGCTGAACCATTCACGAGACCAGTGGCTGCGCGATCGAGCGCAACACCGCACCGACCGGCAGCAGAGCCCGATCACCGCGCCTGCCGTCACGGCCGGCCGGTGCGGACCGCCCGTCTCCAGGCGGCATCCCGCAGTAGCCGCAGACCGTTCAGACCGACGATGACGGTGGAGCCTTCGTGTCCCGCCACACCGAGCGGCAGGGGCAGTGTGCCGAGGAGGTCCCACAGAACCAGAATGCTGATGAAGGTGGCGGCGATGATCAGGTTCGCGACCACGACGCGACGCGCTCGCCGGGACAGGGCGATGACGGCGGGGACGGTGGTGAGGTCGTCGCGGACCACGACGGCGTCCGCGGTCTGCAAGGTGAGATCCGATCCCGCACCGCCCATGGCGATGCCGGAGTGCGCTGCGGCGAGCGCGGGGGCGTCGTTGATTCCGTCGCCGACCATGGCGACCTTCGCCCCGTCGGCCTGCAGTGCGCGTATAGCCTCGACCTTGCCTTCGGGAAGCAGGTCCGCGCGAACGTCGGGGATGCCGACCTGTTCTGCGAGGCGTGCAGCGGTGGCGGCGTTGTCACCGGTCAACAGTACCGGGGCGCCCCCGGTCACCCGCGCGGCCGCATCGACCGCGATCTCGGCCTCGGCGCGTAGCCGATCACTGAGGGCGAGTACGCCGATCGGACGGGTATCGGAGGTCACCACCACTGCGGTGTAGCCGCGGGCCTGGATATCGGACACCGTCGTGGCGAGATCGTCTCGCCCATGGGTGAGTGCGGCGATCGATCCGACGCCGACACGTTGTCCGCTCACCCCCGCCGAAACGCCCTTACCGGGGTGGGCGGTGAATTCGTCCACTACGGGCAGGTCGAGTCCTCGGGTGCGGGCGGCACGGACGACGGCGGCGGCGAGCGGGTGTTCGCTGGGATGCTCGACCGCGGCGGCCAGGCGCAGAATCTCGTCATCGGTGAAAGCCGTGTCCACACTGTGGATTTCGGCCAATTCGGGGGTTCCCCGGGTGAGGGTGCCGGTCTTGTCGAACACCACCCGGTCGACGCTGCCGAGTTGTTCCATGACCACCGCGGATTTGGCCAGCACGCCGTGGCGACCCGCGTTGGCGATCGCCGCCAGCAGCGGCGGCATGGTCGCCAGCACCACCGCGCACGGGGAGGCGACGATCATGAACGTCATCGCCCGCAACAGGGCCCGTTGCACGGAATCCCCTGCCAGCAGCGGGATCACGAATACCGCGATCGTCACCGCCACCATGCCGAGCGAATACCGCTGCTCGACTTTTTCGATGAACAACTGGGTGTGCGCCTTGGTCGCGGCGGCCTGCTCGACCAGGGTGGCGATCCGCGCGACCACCGAATCCTGTGCGCGCCGGTCCACCCGGATGCGCAATGTGCCTGTGCCGTTGAGGGTTCCGGCGAACACTTCGTCACCGGTGGTCTTGTCCACCGGCAGCGGCTCGCCGGTGATGGTGGCCTGATCGACCTCGCTACCACCGCCGATCACGGTGGCATCCGCGGCGATGCGTTCACCCGGGCGCACCAGCACCACATCGCTCACCTCCAGGTCGGCCACCGCCACCGTCTCGTCCGCACCGTCGGCGCCGACGCGGGTTGCGGTCTCCGGCGCCAGATCCAGCAGTCCTCGCACCGAATCCTCGGTGCGCGCGGTCGCCAGGGCTTCCAGGGCGCCGGAGGTGGCGAAGATGACGATCAGCAGCGCACCGTCGGCGATCTGCCCGATTCCGGCCGCGCCGATCGCGGCGACCACCATCAGCAGATCCACATCCAGGGTTTTCTCGCGCAGGGCTTGCAGCCCCGCCAGACCCGGTTCCCACCCGCCCGCGACGTAGCAGATCAGGTAGAGCCCCCACCACGACCAGGAAGGCGCACCGGCCAGCTGCGCTGCCAGTCCCAGCAGAAACAGGACCAATGCCGCTGCGGCCCAACGCATCTCCGGCAACGCGAACAGTCTCGTGCGGTGCCCCGGCACCCGCACGGCCGCCGGGGCCGCGGGATGTGGGGCAAGGATCGGGACTGCCACGGATCACCTCCAGGAACGGGTACTGCCGACCGAGCCCACAATAACAGAAAGTATGAAGATGTCTTCATGTCTCACCCTCAGGGTAAACTGCCTCGGCATGGGACACGGAGTCGAGGGACGCGACCGGCCCGTGACGCGTCTGGACCCCGATGCCGCCGCCCACGTGGCCAATACGCTGCAAGCTCTCGCCACACCGAGCAGGCTGCTGATCCTCACTCAGCTACGCCAGGGCCCCCTGGCGGTCACCGAACTCGCCGATGCGGTCGGCATGGAGCAGTCCGCGGTCTCCCACCAGCTCCGCCTGCTGCGCAACCTCGGTCTGGTCGTGGGCACCCGCGCCGGACGCAGCATCATCTACAGCCTCTACGACAACCACGTCGCCCAGCTTCTCGACGAAGCGGTCTACCACAGCGAACATCTCCGTCTCGGGCTCAGTGACCGGCCCGAGACGGCCGGCTGAACACCTCACCTCGTCCGCACTTCCCACTCGGCGTCGAGCGCGCCGGGCTCCGGCGACGCACTGCTCGTGTCCGGGCGGTCCGATCTCCGCAACATTGGCGGATTCGCAGAACGGATTCCGCAAAAATAAGCATTTGCGTGGTACTTCGGGGCGGTGATCTTGCTGTGTAGCGTGCGAAACGCACCGGTTGTACAGACCCTGGGAGGCCCCGACCGTGAAGAATCATCTCGTTCGCACTCATCGTTCGGCGGAGAATTTCCCGCGTACGGAGCATCTCGCGTGGCGGATCGCCGAGGTTGCCGCGGATCCGGTGGAGGTCGGTCCGGAGACCGAGGAGATGATCGTCAACCGGATCATCGACAACGCGGCCGTCGCCGCGGCCTCGCTGACCCGGCGTCCGGTCGCCAACGCGCGTGCTCAGGCGCTGGCGCATCCGTACCGGCCGGGTTCGACGGTGTTCGGCGTCGAGGGTCGGTATTCGCCGGAGTGGGCGGCGTGGGCCAACGGAGTCGCGGTGCGCGAGTTGGACTTTCACGATACGTTCCTGGCCGCGGAGTACTCGCATCCCGGCGACAACATCCCGCCGATCCTGGCCGTGGCCCAGCATGCCGGACGCTCGGGACGCGACCTGATTCGCGGTCTGGCAACGGGTTACGAGATCCAGGTGGACCTGGTGCGTGCGATCTGCTTGCACGAGCACAAGATCGACCATGTCGCGCATCTGGGCCCCTCGGCCGCGGCGGGTATCGGCACGCTACTGGGTCTGGACACCGAGACGATCTATCAGGCCATCGGCCAAGCGCTGCACACCACGACCGCTACCCGCCAGTCCCGTAAGGGTGAGATCTCCAGTTGGAAGGCGTACGCACCGGCGTTCGCGGGGAAGATGGCCATGGAAGCGGTCGACCGCGCGATGCGCGGTGAGGGTGCGCCCGCCCCGATCTGGGAGGGCGAGGACGGCGTGATCGCCTGGCTGCTGGACGGCCCGACCGCGGAGTATTCGGTGCCACTGCCGGGTCCCGGCGAGCCCAAGCGCGGCATCCTGGACACCTACACCAAGGAGCATTCGGCCGAATACCAGAGCCAGGCCCCGATCGACCTGGCCCGGCGCATGCGTCACCGGATCGGCGACCTGGACCAGATCGCCACGATCGTGCTGCACACCAGCCATCACACCCACTACGTGATCGGCACCGGCTCGGGCGATCCGCAGAAGTTCGACCCGAAAGCCTCGCGCGAGACCCTGGATCACTCGGTGATGTACATCTTCGCGGTCGCGCTGCAGGACGGGACCTGGCATCACGAACGCTCGTACGCACCCGAGCGCGCGCAGCGCCCGGACACGATTGCGTTGTGGCGCAAGATCTCCACCGCCGAGGATCCGGAGTGGACCCGCCGCTACCACTCGACCGACCCGAACGAGAAGGCGTTCGGCGCCCGCGCCGAGATCACGCTGAAAAGCGGTGAGGTGATCGTGGACGAGTTGGCTGTCGCCGACGCCCACCCGCTCGGTGCGCGACCGTTCGCGCGCGAGCAATACATGGCCAAGTTCCGCACCCTGGCCGAGGGCGTCATCACGCCCGCCGAGCAGGACCGCTTCCTCGAGGTCGTCCAACGCGCGGGCGAGCTGTCCGCCGCCGAGCTGCCACAGCTCACCTGCACCGCCTCGGCCGATGCGCTCGCCCGCGCACCCCACGCACCGAAAGGACTGTTCCGATGACCGGACTCCTCGCCGCCGACACCTCCGCCGCCGACAAGCGCGCCGCCTTCCGCGCGGGTCTGTCCTCGGGGCGGATCCAGCGGCTACCCGGCGCGTTCAATCCGTTGGTGGCCAAGCTGATTCAGGAAATCGGCTTCGAAGGCGTATATGTCTCGGGTGCGGTGGTCTCGGCCGATCTGGCGCTGCCCGACATCGGGTTGACCACCCTGACCGAAGTGGCCGGGCCCGGTCAGCAGATCGCACGCGTCACCGATCTGCCCGTCCTGATCGACGCCGACACCGGATTCGGTGAACCGATGAGCGCCGCGCGCACCGTGACCGTCCTGGAGGACGCCGGAATCGCGGGCTGCCACCTCGAGGACCAGGTCAACCCCAAACGCTGCGGCCATCTCGACGGTAAGGCGGTGGTGCCCACCGAGGACATGGTGCGCCGGTTACGAGCCGCGATCTCCGCGCGACGCGACCCCAACTTCGTGATCTGCGCACGCACCGACGCCGCCGGAATCGAGGGCATCGATGCGGCGATCGAGCGCGCGAAGGCATACGCCGAGGCCGGTGCCGACCTCATCTTCACCGAAGCGCTCACCACCCCAGCCGATTTCGAGAAATTCCGGGCCGCGGTCTCGACGCCGCTGCTGGCCAATATGACCGAATTCGGTAAGTCCGAGCTGATCCCGGCGCAGACCCTGGACAGGATCGGCTACAACGCCGTCATCTACCCCGTGTCCACGCTGCGACTCGCCATGCACGCCGCCGAGGCAGGATTGCGCGAAATCTACGAGCAGGGAACACAATCCGGCCTCCTGGACCGCATGCAGCACCGCAGCAGGCTCTACGAACTCCTGCAATACGAGCGCTACAACGAATTCGACTCCGACATCTTCAATTTCGCTCTCGGAAGGAATCAGTGATGAGCCCAGCATCACTCGGTGAGGCGGCCAGGGGCGATGGCCGGGCGACGAGCGCGCCGATACCGACCATCGCCAAGAGACTCGCCGGCGTCGTCGTCGACACCACCGCCATCTCCAAGGTGGTGCCGGAAACCAATTCACTGACTTCGTGATGAGTCGCATCACCGGCTGGACCGCGCACATCATCGAGCAGGGCGAATCCAATGCCCTGATCCGGCCGTTGAGCGAATACGTCGGCGTGCCACAACGTTCCGTCGTCGCGTGACGAATCGGCTTCGAGCCACACGGCTCGGTGGACGCTGGTGCGGCCGACCGAGTACAGCGGCGAGATAGCAGCCGGTGGCCACCGCCATGATGGTGAAGCTGGCCGGGGCGGCGGGCAGCAGGTACGAGGCGGTGATACCCGCCCAGACGGCGAACACCGCCAGACCCGCCGACAGGTAGAACGCCCGCCACGGCCGGTTGGTGAGCCGGACCGCCGCGGCCGCCGGGGCCGCCAACAACCCCAGGACCACGACCGCGCCGACCAGCGGGGTGGCCTCGGCGACGCCCAGACCGATCAGCGCGAGGAATACCGCACCGAGCAGGCGCACCGGCACGCCTGCGGCCCGCGCGACGGCCGGATCGATCGTGGCGAACAGCAGAGGTCGCGAAATCCCCAGCAGCAGAACGATACCCGCGACGGCGATGAGCACGGCCGTGCGTGCGGCGGCGGAGTCGATGCCGAAAATGCTGCCGAACAGGACATTCACATTCGCATTGCCGTTGCTGCCACCGCTGCGGTGCGTGGTGTAGAAGGTCAGGAACAGCACGCCCAGCCCGAGTATCCAGGAGAAGAACGAGCCGATCGCCACGTCGTCCGAGCCGCCGCGCGCGCCACCGATCCCCAGAGCGAACCCGGCAATCACGCTGGCGACGAAAAGCCCTGCGTGCAAGTTGATTCCGACGGCGAGCGCCGCCATCGCACCGGTGTAGGCGACGTGCCCCAGCGCATCTCCGGCGAAGACCTCGCCGCGTTGCATCAGGAAATATCCGGCCGCACCGCACAGCAGCGCCACCGCGGTGCCCGCAATCAGGGCGTGCACGATGAACGGGTGCGCGAACATGCTCGTCATGCCATCACCTCGACAGCGTTGCGGTCGGGCCGGGCAACGCGACGTCCGCGCCGGTCCAGCAACGTACGAGTCGCAAGGCCCACCAGGTAGACCCCGAAAGCGAAACTGGCGACCCAGAATCCGATCGGATACGGCGAGAAGTACGCGAAACCCATACCGACCCAGGTGACAGCCATCGCGATCGCGATCGAGGCCGCGACGCCCAGCCCCGGATGACTGGTCAGCTGATGCGCCGCAGCGGCGGGGGCCACGAGTAGCGCGAACACCAGCAGACTGCCGGTGACCTGACTCGTGCCCGCCGCCGCGACACCGAGCAGCAGCATGAACAGCACCGTCACCGATCGCACCGGAACTCCGTGCGCGGCAGCGCTTCCGGGATCGATCGAGGCCCACAGCAGGGGCCGACCGAGGACGACGAGCAACACGAGGCAGGGAACAGCCGCAGCCAGCAGGACATTCACCTGATCCGCGCTCACTCCGGCGATGGTCCCGAACAGCAGATTCGTCAGCCCCGACAGAAAACCCTTGTAGAGACTGACGAACAGCATGCCGGCGGCAAGGGCGAACGCCTGCACGATGCCGATCACCGCCGACTGCTCCGTCGAGCCGCGGCCGCGGACCGCCGCGGGCAGCGCCCCGATGATCAGAGCCGCACCGATACAGGCGACGAAATACCCACTGCCCGACGATATTCCGAGCCATGTGGCTGCCGCGGCACCGGGGAAGCCGACCACCGCGAGGGTGTGTCCGGCGAAGCTCTCCCGTCGCAGCACCATCACCCAGCCCACCGCACCCGCCACCACCGCGACGATCGTGCCCGCCCGTAAAGCGTTGACCATGAACGGATATGCGGTCATCTGACGCAGATCATCCACCAGATTCCAGGTCGCGACCGGATTCACACCGCACCCCGCCCCGCACTCGGCCTATGGTGCATCGCCGGCGCGTCGGGCTGGCCGACCACGACCAGGCGCCCGGCGCTGTCACGCAACACCTCGATCGGGATGCCGTACAACGCCGAGAGCCGCTCCCCCGTGATCACCTCCTCGGGACTTCCGCTCACCACCGTCCCCCGCGCGAGGTACACGAGTCGATCCAGGTACGGCAGAATGGGATTCACGTCGTGCGCGACCATCAGCACCGCGATGTTCTCCCGTCGACAGATGTCCCGGATCAGCGCACTGATCCCGGCCTGACTCGGCACGTCGAGGCTGTCCAGCGGCTCGTCGAGCAGCAGCAGGCTCGGACGACGCACCAGCGCCTGCGCGATCAGCAGCCGCTGCTGCTCGCCGCCGGAGCACTGCCCGATCGGGCGGTGCGCGTAGGGGCTCGCCCCGACCATCTCGACGACCTGTCGCAGCCGTTCTCGTTCGTCCCGGAAACGTTGTGGCGCGAACGCTCTGGACAACCACGGAATCGGCGTACCCCAGCGGGCCCCGTCCAGCCCCAGCCGCACGACATCGATGCCGCGCACGCGCACACCGGCATCGAAGGCGCGTCGCTGGGGCAGATAACCGATTCCGGCATTGCGGCGTCCCGGCGAACCGCCGAGCACCTCCACGGCTCCCTCGACCGGCGTCAGTCCCAGAATCGCGTTGAGCAGCGTGGACTTCCCCGCACCGTTCGGGCCGAGCACGGCGACGAACTGTCCCGCCCGCACATCCAGCGAGACCTGCGACCAGATCCGCTTGCCGCCCACCACCGCCGCAGTCCCCCTCATACGGACCACGGCGGTGGCGGGCGCCGCCGCATCGTCCTGCGATGCGGCCTTCGCCTCGGAACGAGTCATCACTTATTTGCCGGTGGCGGTGTGCAGCGCATCGGCCAGCGACTGCAACTGACCGGACTGCCAGTCCTGGAACGTCGCACCGGCCGGGGCGAGCGTCTCGGTGACGGTGGTGACCGGAATGCCCTGCCGCTTGGCGGCATCGACCTGCGCCTGCACATCGGGTGTGCTGTTCTGGCTGTTGAAGACGTAGACCTTCAGCGCCTTCGTGGCGATCTGCTGATCAATGGTCGCCTTGTCCGCCGGGGCGGGATCGGCGCCCTCGCTGATGGCCTTCAGGAACTCCTGCGGGGTGATCAGGTTCAGCCCCAGCGCATCGGACAGCGGCGAGAAGATCGATTCACTCGCGCCGACCGGTGTTCCGGCGTACTTGGTCTTGATCTCGGAGACCAGGCCCTTGTACTTCGCCAGCGTCGTGTTCTCGAAGGTCTTCTTGCGATCCTCGAAATACGCCGCGTCGGCGGGATCGGCTTTCGCGTAGTCGGCGGTGATGACGTCCACGATCCTGCTCACCGCGTCGGGCGAATACCACTGGTGCGGATTGCCGTCGTCGGGCACGCCGAGCTGCTTGCCGACGTTCAGCTCCGTACGCCCCGCACCCGGATTCGCGGCCAGCAGTTTCTCGGCCCAGGCGTCGTAGCCGACACCGTTCTCGATGAACACCTTGGCTTCCGCGACGGTCCGCGCATCCGCCGGGGAGGGCTCGTAATCGTGCGGATCGGTATCAGGACTGGTGATGATGCTGGTCAGATGGACCTTCTCGCCACCGAGCTGCGCGGCGATGCTGCCCCACGCATTGATCGTCGCGACCACCTCGAGCTTGCCGGACGACGTACCGGATTCGGACGTGTTCGATGTGCCGCAGGCCGTGGCGACCGCGACCAGCGCGGTACCGCACACCGCTGCCGCCACACGTTTGCTGTAACTCAGACCAACCATCGCGCAACCCTCATCAGAATATGAAACTGAAAACCATTGTCATCAAGTTAGCAGTCCGTCCGCCGGTTATCCAGCCGGACAGCACAGCTACTCCACCCCGGAAACGCATGAATGCGCACATGATGATGTGATGATCGAACAGAGAGCACGGTAAGCACACGAAGGAGGACGACAATGACCAGCACGACGCATGCTCCGCACACCGACCACGAGCACACGCACGGTGAAGGTTGCGGACATGTAGCTGTCCCGCACGGCGACCATATCGACTACGTCCACGACGGCCACCTGCACCGCGCGCACGGCGACCACTACGACGAATGCGAACCGTCCGGCCACAACCCGCACGACGAGCACGCCCACAAGCATGGCGAGGGCTGCGGCCACGTCGCGGTCCCGCACGGTGACCACGTCGACTACATTCACGACGGCCACCGCCACGCCGCCCACGACGGCCACTACGACGAGCACTGAGCCGCACCAGCGGACCGGCCCGAACACCCGCCTTCTCCGGAATCGCCCGAGCCGTCGTCCGACGCCGGAGATTTCGGCCGGGGCGGGCTCGCGAAGATCACCCGCGCCACCGTGGTGCATGATTCAAGTGCACGCCCCGCCCGGCCGGTCGGCGCCGGCCGCACCGCGGACCGACAACTGAACTGCTCAGGAGAACCGATGTTGCAAGTAGGCGACACCGCGCCCGATTTCGAACTTTCCGATCAGCACGGTGAGACCGTGCGCCTGGCCACGGTCCTGGAGAAGGGGCCGGTCGTGTTGTTCTTCTATCCGGCCGCGCTCAGCCCGGGATGCACACGCGAGGCATGCCATTTCCGCGATATCGTCAGCGAATTCGCCGATCGCGGTGCGACGATCCTGGGCATCAGCGCCGACGACGTGGCCAAGCAGAAGCGCTTCGACGACGCACACAAACTGGGCTATCCACTCCTGGCGGACAACGGCGGGGCCGTCGCCCGCGAGTTCGGGATCAAGCGCCTGATTCCCGGATTGCCCGCCAAGCGCGCAACCTTCGTCATCGGCCCCGACAAGAAGATCCTGGCCGCGGTGCACAGTGAGATCAATATGAATGTGCACGCCGACAAAGCCCTTGCCGCCCTGGCGAAGTAGCTCGCACACCCGATGAACGCGCGGATCGCCGTGCCGCCGGTGCGGCACGGCGATCCGCGCGCCGGATTCCGCTAGTCGCCGGATTCCATTGAGCTGGAAAATATTTCGCGACGCTCGGGCAGATGCACCAGAATCAGGCCGACAGCGGCGATGAGAAAGTTCTGCAGGGCGGCCGAGGACGCGTCGACCTGCTTGTTCGCCCACATCCGGAACCACTCGCCCGCGATGGTCAGGAATCCGCCGACGAACAGCAGCGTCACCATGATCCACCCCAGGCTCGCCAGCTTCGCCGAGATCACCACAGCGCCCCGCCGTCCGCGGCCCAGTCCCCACCACCCGTTCGCCGCGGCGGCCAGCAGCACGAAGGCGATCAGGTACTCCCACACCACGATCAGGATGTAGGCGATCAGCGCGACGGTGCCGTTGGTCATCGACCGCCAGTCGGTTCCCGGATTGTGGATGGTGCGGCGCATGGCGAACACCTCGGCCACCCCACGCCGATTGGTATCGGTATCGGTGCAGTTGGTCACCGCGACGATGAGGTAGTACACCCCGGTGATCGTCGCCAGCACCACCACTGCCATCTCACGACTACTCGTCACATCCAGAAATCGCTTGCCGGGCAGGCTCATTCGTTCACCCTCGAATCGCTAGCAGAACTTGCGGACGCGACATCGTAGCCGTGCGGCGGCAGTGTCACCGTTGCTGACAACACGCCCGTCCCCGCGCCGGGACGACCGGCGGATCAGGGCTGCAGGATGTGCTCGTTGCGCACGTTCAAGGGAGCGGTGGCCGGGAACGTGACCGGGAGCGCGGTGAGAGCGCGATGGAAGGGGCCGGGGCGCCAGCTGGGCTCGCCCTGGGTGGTGTCGAAGCGGATCTCGGGCAGGGCGTCCAGGAGTTGGTCGATCGCGTCCTGGGCGATCAGGTAGGCCAGGGACTGTGCCGGGCAGGCATGCGGGCCGATGCCCCAGGCCAGATGGGAGCGGTTCCCGGTGAGATCGGTGGAGCGGATGGCCGGATCGTTGTTGCAAGCGGCCATGCTGATCACGACCGGTTGATGCGCCGGTAGCCAGACGTCCTCGATCAGGATCGGCTGACGGGGATAGGTGACCAGCAGATTCGCCAGCGGCGGGTCGTTGAACAGCACCTCGTCCAGCGCATCGCGCGAGGACAGATTCCCGCCCAGCACACTGCCGCCGAAACGGTCGTCGGCCAGCACCAGCAGCAGGCTGTTGACGATGAAGTTCAGCTCGAACTCGATCCCCGTCCCGTACACCTGCGAAACATGGTGTGAGACTTCCACATCGTCCAGACCCGACGGGTGCTGCTGCAACATCGAGGTGATGTCGTTACCCGGGGTGGATCGCTTGAGCGTCACCAGACTCATCAGCGCCTGGCCGAGCATCTGACTGCCCTTCTCCGCGTCCACGCCCTCGAGCATGGCCGCGGTACCGGCGGCGACCTGCTGGCCGATCTCCGGCGGGCAGCCCAGCATCGCGTTGACCACCTCGAACACCAGGGGGTACACGTACTGGCTGATCAACTCCGCGTGGCCGTCCTGGCAGAAGCCGTTGATCAGCGGGATCGCGATCTCCTCGACGATGTCGTGCATCGCGTACAGGTCCACCGCCTGCACACTGGCGGTGATGGCGCGCCGGTACCGCTCGAATTCCGCTCCGGCGCAACGACTCGCCATCGGACGCCACTCCAGCAGCGGCAGGATCGGGCAGTCCTGCGGCACCGTCTGCTGCCAGGTGCGCGGATCGGCGGGAAAGTGCTCGGGATCGTTCAGGATCCGCACCGCGGCGCGATAACCGATCACCAGCGTCGCCGGAACGCCCGGGGCCAGTTCGACCGGGGCCAGTGAACCGTACTGCCGGCGCATCTCGGCGTAGGCGGTGTGCGGGTCGTCGGCGAATTCCGGGATGTGCAGCGGCACTCGGGGACCGTCGGTGTCGATCGGCGAACTGTGGGTGAGCGAATCGTGGGCGACAGGGCACGATCCGGCGCGCACCTGGGACTGCGGCGTACTCAAGGACAACTCCAGACTGTTCGGATTACACATTTGCTGCAGTACTGCACCGTGTCGAATCGCTGCTGCGGCGATCAACGTCGAACGTTCCTCGGCAACGACCGGTCGATGGTACAACCGGGTCCGCAACTGCGCGCAAAAGCATGAAAACCGGCCTGCCGGAATCTTTTTGCGGGTTGTCGTGTCATATCGGCAAGTGCGCAGGTACCGACGCTGCGCGGCGTGCTCGCCCCACCCGCGCCACTGTCTCCAATGTGACTTATGGCCGATATGTGCAGGGACACAGGAGCTTTACGACGACGGCATCGGCGGCACCCCGGGTCGAGGATGCCGCCGATGCCGTCGCGGAAGACGAATCAGACGCCGAGCGCGTCCAGGGAATCGTGGTCGTCGATCGCGGTGGTGATGCGTTTCAGCAACGTCAGGCAGGTCTCGTTCGACTGCATCCTCGGCTGATACGCCGCCCGCCCGATCGTGAAAGCCCAAGCGGCATAAGCGAACATCGACTGCTGCCGGTACAGCAGCCAGGCATCCTCGAACGAGGGCGCGACGCCTCCGGCACTGGCCAGTTCCTCCAGATACGCCTGCAGCAGTTCACGATCCCATGCCCGGCGATCCTCGGGCTCGCAGCCGGAGTTGACGGTGTAGGCGAAATCGTGCGCCCAGCCGCCGCGCATCACCACCTGCCAGTCCACGTATCCCATCCGGCCCTCCCGGGTCAGGTATGTCTGCCCGATGTGCGGATCGCCGTGCAGCAGGGTCGCGGGCACATCCTCCGTCGCGATCGCGATGGCGCGCTCGACACCGGCCCACAGCCGATCCGCCTGTCCGTGCAGGGTTTCGGGGACGACCTCCTGCGCCCGGCCCAGGCCGACCTCGCAGCGCTTGCGCATATCGATCGCGGCCAGGTAGGCGTCGAGCATGTAGGCCGGGGTGTTGAGCACCTCGATCGCCGGACTCTCCCAGAACGTCCCGTGCAGGCGAGCGAGATTGCGCACCAGATCCTCGATCTGATCGCGGGCGATCGGCGCGGTCGGCTCGCTGAACACCGCACCGCGGGTGGCGGCGATATCCTCCATCAGCGCGATCGAGCGCCAGGACGCCGGATCCGACGCACCCCAGTAGCCGATCGGCGCCTCCATGTCCACGCGCGGCCGGAAGTCCTTGAAGAATCGGGTCTCACCGTCGATCATCTTGCCGCCGCCGAGCAGAATGCGCTGGCTGAACGCCGTCGTGGTCTTCGCGAACAGCTCCCGCGGCAGCCCAGCTTCGATTCCGGCATCGTTGTACTCCACCCGGATCGCCACGCGGGTGGAGGTTCCGCGACTGCCGTTCGAGGTGCCGAAGGACAGCACCTGCGCGCCGGGGACGTCGCGGCACAGCACCGCGGTCAGCCATTCGGCGGTGACGGTCTCACCCGAGACCGGAACATCCTGGAGCGCGCGAGCTTTCGGCCGCGTGATCGCCTCGCTCGCCATGTGTGCACCGACCGTGGCCGATCGCCCGAGCAACCAGAGTTTGTGGTTCATGCGCTTGCCTCGATTCCGAACTACGACAACACTGACGCACGCCGCCGACCCGCCGGCCGGCGCTCGCAGACAGTACCCCATGAGTCCGGAATACATTGCCCGACAATGATCTTGCTGCGCAATTTCCGCAGATTCGAGGAAGCTTCCCACTGACGGCAACGTTCGCAGGGTGAATTCGACGGTCGAGCAGGACGCGAATCATTCTGCCGTACAGGAAAACTCGCGCCGCAAGCTCCGCGGACGCCCCCCCGCTCAGCCGGGCAGGTGTGCGAGGATCTCCTGTCCGGTGGCACGCATATGACTCGCGGCGAGTTCGCCCGCACGCACGCTGTCGCCGGTCGCGACGGCTTCGGTGATGGCGACGTGCTCGTCGAAGATCCGATGACCGTCGTCGCTGTGCCGCAACAGGCATTGCACCCGCCCGCGCAGCGGGCCCAGCGCGCCGTCCAGGACCTCGTTGCCCGCCAGCCGTGAAATCTCCTCGTGCAGCGACATGTTCACCCCGTCCGCGACCGGACGACCGCCACCGGTCAGCCCGGCGCGACCGATCTCGAGCAGTTCCCGCAACCGCCGTGCGCCCGCCGGGGTGATCGACTGCGCCGCCTGGCGCGCGGCCAGCGCCTCGAGCGTTTCGCAGACGTCGAACAGATGCGCCACCGACACCGAGTCCAGGGTGCGCACCCGGACCTGCCGGCCGTGCACCGTCACATACCCCTCCGACTCCAGCATGCGCACGGCCTCCCGGATCGGCACCCGCGAGATCCCCAGCGCCACAGCGACGTCCTGTTCGTACAGCCGCATTCCGGGCGAGAGCAGGCCCTCCATGATCCATTCCCGCAGCACGTCACGCACCCGGGCGCGCAGCGGCGGCGCACCCGGACCGCATCGGTGCAGTGCGCTGCGCAGACCGGGCGGCACCTCCGGAAGCGGCGCGTGGCCGGGAACGACTGCCGCGGAAAACTCCATAGGCCATTGTTAACACCGGAATGCTAATTGTTCGCGCCATTCATGTTTCGGTCGTGTTTCCGGCTTCGTATACGTGCCGAAGTATACGTCGCAATTCATTGACTTCGACTGTTCGCAATTCCCAGAATATCGGCATCGAACTACGCGGAACCGATAGCGGAGGAACAGTTTCATGAGTCCCGACTCACCCGCCGGATCCGGTCCAGACCGCGATTTCACCGGCTACGGACGGCAGGGAGCGCCGGTGCGCTGGCCCGGCGACGCCCGGGTCGCGATATGCCTGATCGTCAATTACGAATCCGGTGCGGAACGCTCGTACTGGGCCGGCGACGCCCGTAACGAACCGCCCCAGGAATTCGGCTATCCCCCGCCGCCGATACGCGATCTGGGCAATGAATCCATCTTCGAATACGGCAGCCGGACCGGCGTGTGGCGGTTGCAGCGCATTCTCGATCGATATCGGCTGCCGGTCACCTTCCACGGCTGCGCCCGCGCCTTCGAACTGGTTCCCGAGGTCGGGGCCTATATCGCCGAGGCCGGACACGAGGTGTGCGCGCACGGGTGGCGCTGGGAGGAGGTGAGCCGACTGCCGCGCGAGGTCGAACGCGAGCACATCGCCCTGGCGGTGGCCTCGATCCAGCAGACCTGCGGGCAGCGCCCGGTCGGCTGGTACAGCAAATGCCCGCCCTCGCTGAGCACCCGAGAATTACTCGTCGAGGAGGGCGGATTCCTTTACGACAGCGATTCTTTCGCTGACGACGTACCGTATTTCACCCGCGTCGGCGACAAGCGTCATCTGGTGATTCCGTACACTTTCGTCACCAATGATTCGCTGTTCCATCCCGGACAGGCGTATTCGTCCCCGGCGGATTTCCTGGACAGTTGTCGACGCACGTTCGACATGCTCCGGGACGAGGGCGAACACCGCCCGCAGATGATGTCGGTCGGGCTGCATCCGCGCCTGGCCGGGCAGCCGGGGCGAGCGCACGCCCTGCGGACCTTCCTGGAGCACTGCCTGGAGCGCGGCGAAGTCTGGTTCGCCCGCAAGGCCGATATCGCGCACTGGTGGTACGAGCACGCCGCCGAATTCGAACGAGCCGGGGAGGCAGCGTGATTCGCACATCCACACGAAACGACGAGGCGCTGTTCGCGCCGCTGAGCAGCCGCCGGGTGGCCTACACGACCGTGGTGGCATTCCTGGCCTGGACGCTGGCGGTCTACGACCAGATCACCTTCGGCAATCTGCTGCCGGTGATCGGTGACGACTTCTCCTGGTCGTCGAGTACGAGATCCTATGTGGCCACGGCGGTTTCGGCGGGCTCGGTCCTGATCGCGCTCACCGTGGGACCGGTGATCGACCGGCTCGGCCGCCGCCCCGCACTGTTGATCACGACCTCCGGGGCGGCGATCAGCTCGGGCCTGGCCGCGCTGGCGATCGGGCCGATCAGCCTGGTGCTCACACGCGCGCTGTCCGGCTTCGGCGCGGCCGAGCAGTCGGTCAACGCCGCATACCTCAACGAGATCTACGGATCCCGGCGCAAGGGCCTGATGTACGCCATGGTGCAGGCGGGCTGGCCGGTCGGGGTGATGCTGTCCGCCGGGCTGGCCGCGGTGCTCGAACCGGTCGTAGGCTGGCGCGGCGTATTCGCGGTGGCGACGTTCCCGCTGCTGGTGATTCTGTTGCTGCGCACCGGATTACGCGAGTCGCCGCACTTCCTGAAGGTCCGGCGGCTGCGCGAATTACAGTCCGCCGGAGCGAGTTCCGAGGCCGGGACGCTCGCGCGTGGTTGGGGAATCGAACAGCCCGGCGCGGGGCGGGTCACCTATGCCCAACTGCTGCGGGGTCGGCTGCTGCGGCCGACGCTCGTGCTGTGCCTGGCGTTCTTCGTCAAGCTGATCGCCGACTCACAGCTGACCGTGCTGGCCACGACGGTGCTGCGGGATGTCAAAGGCGTGTCGATCACCAACGCGCTGTGGATGGTGGTCGTCGCGAATCTCGTTGCGATCGCGGGATATCTGGCGCTCGGACACCTCGGCGACCGGATCGGACGGCGGGAGACGATCATCCTCGCGCAGTGCGCCGCCGCCGCGTGCACCGCCTGGCTGATCTTCGCGGCACACGGTGCGGCGAGTGTGGTGATCGGCTACTCCGCCACGCTGTTCTTCGCTCAGGGCGCGGCCGCACCGCTGTTCACCTATCTCGGCGAGGTGTTTCCCACGCGGGTGCGCGGCAGTGGCGCGGCCCTGGTCGGCGCGGTCGGACCGCTCGGCGGGATCGTCGGGCCACTGCTGTACGGCGGATTGCAGGACGTCGGATGGACCGCCACGGCCGCGGCCGGATCCGGGGTCGTGGCCTGCGCCGTCGCTGCCGCGCTGATGTTCGGTTCGCCGCGGGTGCGTCCCGGCGCGAACCTCGAGGCGGGTGCGTGATGGCCCCGGACCATGCGGCCGACTGCCGCCGACTGCTCTCGGACGTCGATGCCTCCCGCGTCACCGTCCGGCTGGTCGACGCGACCGGATTTCCCGAACTCGTCACCGAGGAATGCGCAGCGGGCGTGCCGTCGATGCGCACCTCGACCCGGATCAATCCCGCGGACTTCCCCACCTATCGCCATCTGGTCGAGACCGGTGAACTGCTGATCCAGTCCGACACCCGAACACATCCGATCCGCCCGCCGCAATCGCTCATCGACGAATTGCGGGTCTACGCACAGATATTGGCGCCGATCAGGCACGGCGGACGGATCGTCGGCACCCTCTCGGTCCACTTCCAGGACCGGCCCCGGCAATTCTCCGCATCCGACATCGCGACCGTGTGCAGCTGCCGCGAGCGCATCGAAGCCACTCTGGCCGACTGATTTCCAGGAGTTCTCATGTCCACCTCACCACCGGTCAGTTCCCGGTTGCACAATCCGGATCTGGCGCCCGCGACCACCCGGGATTGGAACGGGTACAGCGTGTTCGCGCTCTGGATGTCGGTGCTGCACAACGTCGGCGCATACACCTTCGCCATCGGCTTCTTCTTCCGCGGCCTGAACACCTGGACGGTCCTGGCCGCGATGGCGGTGGCCCTGGTCATCGTCTACGTGCTGATGAATCTCAGCGGCACGATCGGGCAGCGCACCGGCGTACCGTATCCGGTCGTGGCGCGCATCTCGTTCGGCGTCTTCGGCGCGAATCTGCCCGCGCTGATCCGCGGGGTGCTGGCCGTGTTCTGGTACGGGGTGCAGACCTATCTGGGCTCGGTGGCGGTCTCGGCGCTGGCACTGCGGCTGCTGCCGGGGCTGGCGTCCTGGCAGACGCACCGGCTGCTGGGTCTGTCGGCGCTGGGCTGGTGCTGCTTCCTGGGGCTGTGGGTGGTGCAGCTACTGGTCGTGCGACACGGTATGGAAGCCGTTCGCCGATACCAGAATTGGGCCGGACCGGCGGTGTATCTGGTGATGTTCGTGCTGCTGGCCTGGGTGCTGATCCGCACCGGCGGTGCACCGGGTGTCGAGGTCTCCCCCGATCGGGTGCACGGCGGATCGGCGGTCCTGCAGTTCGCGTCGATCGTCGGGCTGATCGTGGCGTTCTTCGGCACCTTCCTGCTCAACATCAGCGATTTCACCCGCTCCAGTCCGTCACAACGGTCCATGCGCCGGGCGAATCTGTGGGGGCTGCCGGTGAACTTCCTGGTGTTCGCGGTGACGGTCGCCGTGGTCACCACCGGCAGCGCGAAACTGTTCGGGCATCCGGTGACCGATCCCATCGAACTGGTGCAGCGCATCGACAACACTCCCGTCCTGATCTTCGCCACGATCGTGTTCACCATCGCCACGATCGGGGTCAACGTCGCCGCCAACGTCGTCTCCCCGGCCTTCGACTTCTCCAATATCGCGCCCCGGTACATCACCTTCGAACGCGGCGGCATGCTCGCGGCGATCGGCTCGATCCTGGTGTGCCCGTGGGCGTTGTACTCGAGTCCGGTGGTCGTGGACTATTTCATCGGCGGGCTGGGCGCGTTGCTCGGACCGCTGTTCGGGGTGATCCTCACCGACTTCCATCTGGTGCGCCGGGGCCGCGTCGACGTGCCCGCCCTGTATGTCGAGGGCAGCGGGCCCTACTGGTATCGGCGCGGGGTGAATCCGCGGGCGATGCTGTCGGCCGCAGCCGGGTCCGTGATCGCGATACCGGTCGCACTGATCCCGGCTTGGCATGCGGCAGCGCCGTTCTCGTGGGCGTTGGGCGCGGCCGTCGCCGCGGTGAGCTATCTCGCCCTGCGGCGCGGCGACATCGCCGACCCGATCGACTCCGGACAGGAGCCCGCCCATGTCTGAACCGAAAGATCTGGTCCCCGCTGCCGGGCCGCGGCGTGACTTCGTCGGCTACGGTCCGGTGCCACCCCGGGTGGTGTGGCCCGACGGCGCGCGGGTGGCGGTGAGCCTGGTGATCAACTACGAGGCCGGGGCCGAGTACAGCTTCGCCGCGGGCGACGGACGCCGGGAGGCGGTGGGCGAGTTCGGTGTGGCGATCAACCCGACGCGTCCGGGCATCCGGGATCTGTGTGTGGAATCGGCCTTCGAATACGAAAGCCGTTCCGGCAGCTGGCGATTGGCCAGGATATTGGACGAGTACGGCCTGCCCGCCACCGTCAACTGCTGTGGTCGCGCACTGACGAAGAATCCCGCGTTCGGCGAGTACATCCGGGCGCGCGGGCACGAGCCGATGGCGCACGGCTGGCGGTGGGAGGAGCCGTGGCGGCTGTCCGAACAGCAGGAACGCGAGGATATCGCCCGCGCGGTCGCCACCATCGAAACACTGTGCGGGACAAGGCCGGTCGGCTGGCATTCCCGCTGCACCCCGTCGGTCCACACGCGCGAACTGGTCGCGGCCGAGGGCGGATTCCTCTACGACTCCGACGCCTACAACGACGATCTGCCCTATTTCACCGATACGGCCGCGGGGCGGCATCTGGTCGTGCCGTATTCGCTGACGTTCAACGACATGCGCTTCGCCTTCCCCGGCTATGCCGACCCGACCTCCTTCACGCGCTACCTCACCATGGGTTTCGACGATCTGTGGGAGGAGGGCGCGACGCATCCCCGGATGATGACGATCGGCCTGCACGGCCGCTGGGCCGGAATGCCCGGACGAGCCCGCGCGGTGCGCGATTTCCTCGATCACGTACTCGGGCGCGGGGAGGTGTGGTTCGCGCGACGTGCCGATATCGCCCGGTGGTGGCTGGCTCACCACACCGAGTTCGAACGATGAGCCGACCCGGGTGATCGCTCACCTCGCAGTTCGAGAATTCTGCTCCCATAAACGGAAATAATATTATACTTTCAGTGAGAGTTCTGTTCTACCCATGATCGGGAGACGGACCGCACCCACGGAAGGGAGCCGACCATGCCGCATGCACGTCCCGAGGAGCTGCCGCCCGGCGGGGGCGGGCGCTGGCCGCGCAGCGCCCAGGGATTCCGCTCGGAACGCTGGGGCGATATGGAGGTCGGATTCACCCGTTCGGCCGGAGCGCGCGACTGCACCGAGCTCTACCGCGCCGGCGGCATGCCCGGCGGCGTCTGCCCCTGCCCGCACTACGGCTACATCTTCTCCGGAACCATCCGCGCCACCTATCCGGGCACCGGCAACCCCGACGAGACCGCCACCGCGGGCGAGGCGTACTTCTTCCCCGCAGGCCACGTCCTGATCTACGAGGAGGCCACCGAAGCGCTCGAGATCAACCCGGCCTTCGCCCTGGGCCAGTGCATGGACGCCATCGAACGAGCCGCCGCCCGCGGCGCGAAGTAACTCCCGAGCGCCGGCCGGGCTCGGCCCCGGATGCCCTGTCCGGCAGGCCGATTCAGCTGTCGTACCGATCCGCCAGTAGCGGCAGGTGCCGCGAGGCGTTGGCGGTACTCGCCGCGTAGGCGCGGAAAGCGGCCCTGGCCGCGGGAATCGACTCCCCGAGCGCCGACTCCACGAAGTCGGGGCTGCCGCCGATCAGCACGAATTCGTCGACGGACAGCAGCGCCGCGACCGACCGGTCCGCGGTGGTGAGCAGCACGTCGAACGGGGCCAGGTCCCACCGCCAGTCGGCGACCTCGCCCAGGTCCGCGAGTACCGCCTGCTGCGGCTCGTCCGCACCGAGATCCTCGGTGCTCAGGCAGACCAGTTCACTGTGACCGGCGGCCCGGAACGCGTCCAGCAACCGGACCCCGGCTTCGTTGTCCGACAGATCGGGGATCTCGGCCGCGGGCACGACGACGCGCCCCGCGTCGATCCAAGCCGGGCTGAAAGCCTGACCCGACTGCAGCAGCGCCGCCCGGATATCAACGGCCGCATCGGCATTGAGATATTTCATCGGCGTCCTCGGTCACGGGTTGAAACGATATTTGGCGTCGGGCTGACCCTTCTGCTGGATCGAGATGGTGTCTCGACCGTCGGAGGAGCCGCGCAATGATACATCGCTGCCGTCCGGCAACCGGACGACCTTGGTGCCGTTCGGATACGTCTTGACCTCGTGTCCCTCGGCGATCTCATCGAACTCCCGCTGCGCCTCGGTGCGCCCGCCCGCCTTGGATCGGATCACCGAATCCTTGTCCTTCTCGAGCGTCGCGTCCTTGTTCAGGATGTCCTGCGCGCCCGTGCGGTCGTTCACCTTCGGCGTGGCATCCGAGGAATCATCGCTCGACTCGGCGCTGTCACCGGACACCGTCATCACCGAGATCGCGGCGATGGCCGCCAGGCCGGTGACGCTCAGCGCCGTGACACCGGCGAAGGCGGCCGCCGCCCCTTCCAGGACGGCGGCGACGAACCCCGAGATCGCGGTCGAAATCGCTTCTCCGACAGCGGCGATCGCCGATGCCCCCGCGGCGGTGCCCGCGCCGACTTCGGCCTCGTCGCCACCGGCCAGGCCGAGCCCGGCGGTGAAGATCGTCGTGATCACCACGACCACCACCACAGCAGCGGCGATTCCGGCGAGTTCCACCAGCAAGCCGTTGGTCTGCGAGGAGATATCTCCGCGCAGAGCATCCAGCTTCTGGTGATGGTCGGTCACCAACGGGGTCAGATCCGTTGCGGCACTGTGCAGATCGCCCGCCCCCTTGGCCAGGGTGGTGAAGTGATCGGCGAAGTGGTCGAGATCGGGCGCTTTCAGATCGGTGGTGAGCGTCGTGGAAATCTTCCCGAGCGTGCTGGAGGCATTCTGCACGGTCTGATTACCGGTGAAACTCTTCCAGGCATCCGCGGCGGTCTTCAGCAGGGTGGTGTCGCCGTTGGGCACCGGATGGGAGATATGGTCCAGCAAGCCGGGGATATCGGTCGTTATGCCTGCGCCCGGGTGGCCCAGCACCGAATCGGGGATCAGGACCGGATTCTCCGCACCGTAGAGCGGACTGCTCACCTGCGGCTGCACCGGCGGCGGATTGTTCGACGTGTCGCCCCGGACATCGACGGTATTGAAGTATTCACTGGACGCGTAGTTGTAGGCCGCGTACGACAGCAGATCGCCCATGTTCTGCACGGCATTGGCGAATGTCGTTGCCATCGTGACGAAATCGCTGACGTGTTTGTCGTAGGCGCCCGCCCACGTCTTGACCTGAGCGTAGTCACCGGCCATCCCGCTCGAATCGAACAGGACCTGATAGAAGGGATCGAAGGCGGTGCCGAAATCCTTCGCCAGGTTGTAGCACTCGGTCGCCGCCGCGGTGTAGACCGTCGGATCGACCTTCAGCGAGGGGTCCGGCGCCATCGCGATCAGCCTCGCGCCATCCGGACGTTCACGTTCACCGCGTCGCCGTACCGCCCGTGCGCCCGATCAGCGGCCGCACTGGCATCGGTGACGCCCTGCACGAATTCCTGTGCCTCGCCGATCCATTTCGCGTGTGCCGCGACATAGGCGTCGGCAGCCGAACTGTCCCAGTGCTGTGCGCGCAGCACCTTCGCCTGCCGATCGATCTCGTCGAATGTATCGGTCAGAAATCCGGACAATCCGCGCATCCGGGAGATGATCCGATCGAGATGTCCCAGATCCACCGCGAAACCTTCGGTGCTCACGAATTCACCTCCGCGATGCGAGCCGCGGATCCGTCGTCGCCGTCCCGATATTCGCGGCTCCCGCCGCCGAGCTTGCTCGCCAGTTCGGTCAGGGTGTCGAAGATCTGATTGCCGCCGTCGCGGCATTCGGCCCAACCGCGGGCGAATCCGTCGGCGGCCGGACCGCTCCAGCCGGCCGCCATCAGGTCGGTGATTTCGCGATCCATCGAATCCAGTGCGTTGCGCAGGGTTCCCGCTTGGTCGTGGGCGTAGCCGCCCATCTTCGCAACCTCGTCGGGAACTACCGCGATCGGGCGCTCCGAAGCACTTCCCCCGTGTCCTACCATACCTTCCACGGTATGCCCAGCAGGATCCTCCGTCGAGCCGTTTAAATCAGGGGCACAACGGATTTCGGCCACCGAGCCGTGCCATTCGTCCGGTTTGCCCTTCCTGTGAGTCGGTCCGGCCGCGCGGCTACGCGAGGCGAGCGCGTCGAGGTCTCGGTCACCGGAACGGGGGCTGTCGGGTGCGGTTCGCCGCGCGATACTGGCGCTCATGACCGATGACGCAGTTGTGCCACCCGAACCCGACCTGTCGAAATACGGTCCATGGGCGGTGATCGCCGGTGGGTCCGAGGGGGTTGGGGCCGAATTCGCGCGGCGGCTCGCGCACGGTGGCATCAATGTCGTGCTGGTCGCGCGCAAGCCGGGGCCGCTGACCGAGGTCGCCGAGTCCTGTCGAGCGCTCGGAGTCGAAGTGCGCACGCTCGCAGTCGATCTCGTCGACGGCGGGGTGGAGGCGATCATCGAGGCCACCGCGGATCTCGAAGTCGGTCTGCTGGTCTGCAATGCCGGGGCCAATACGCACAGCATGGAATTCCTGGACGGAGATCCGCGCGAGTTCCAGCGCGTGATCGATCTGAACCTCACCGCGACGCTGGCACTGGTGCGGCATTACGGACGTCTCATGCGGGACCGGCAGCGTGGCGGAATTCTGCTGGTCGGATCCCTGTCGGAGTATGCGGGTTCGATTCGGCACACCATCTACGGCGGGGTCAAGGCGTTCGTGCGGATCTTCGGCGAGGGGCTGTGGCTCGAGCTGCGCGATTACGGCGTGGATGTGCTGACGCTGGTGCTCGGCGTCACCCGCACACCGGCGATGGAGCGCGTCGGGCTGAACTTCGACGCCCCGGGCATGGTCGTGTCCGAGCCCGCGGACGTCGCGGGAGAAGGGCTGGCGCATCTGGCGCACGGCCCGGTGCACGTGGTCACCGGTAACGAGAAGTCCGTCGCGTGGCGCACCGGCCCGGACCGGACGAAGATCGTGCTGACCACGCACAAGGCCATGACCAGCCTGATGAACGGCGAGCAGTCCGCCGATGCGGCCCGCCATGGATGACACACTGGCCCGCCTCGAACAACGCCTCCAGCGCGTCGAGGACGAACTCGCGGTACTGCGTCTGCTGACCTCCTACGGACCGCTCGCCGACGCCGGAAGCACCGACGCCGCCGAACTCTGGGCCGAGGACGGCGAATACGACGTCGACGGCTGGCGTATGCGCGGTCGCGACGAGGTGCGCGCGATGCTCCGATCCGATGCGCATAAGCGGATCATCGGCACCGGCAGCGCGCACTTCTTCGGCCCGCCCAGTATCAGCATCGACGGCGACGAGGCCGTCGCGGTCTGTGAATCGATCCTGGTGCGGCACAACGACGACGGGCCCTACATCTGGCGCGCCGGAGCGCATCGCATCCGGCTGCGGCGGACCCCCGATGGCTGGCGCATCGTGCACCGGATCAGCCGCCAACTGGACGGTAGTGCGGTGACCCGGCAGGTTCTCACCGGCTCGGACGACTGAAGGATCGATCCGCCGAATCGCCCGCGTTCACTGCGGCGCACCGCATTTCGATGCTCCGGATCAAATTCGGTTGCGGCACACCGTATCGCTCTGCGGCGCACTACATTTTGTAGTGGTGCATTGCATTGCGTTGCGGCGCAGAATTTTCAGCTTCGGTGCAGCGCATCTCGCCACCACGCATTTCAGTGTGCGCTAGGCGGGCGTGAAGCATTCGAGCCGGGACAGCGCATCCAGTTGCTCGAGATATTCCGTCAGCGAGCGATGCCGCAGGCGAGGCTGCACGATGGTGGCTCCGGCCGCACCGAGCTCGCCGATCACCTCTTCGGCCCGCTGCGGCGAGGAACTCGGATCGAGCTCCTGGGCGGTGCCCGCCACCACATCGAATTCCGTTGCCGCTGGCTCGCATTCGCGCAATCTGTCACGCAGTTGAGCGGCGGTGACGGCCGCGGGAATCCAGCCGTCGCCGAACCGGGTGGCCCGCCTCAGCGCGGCATCGCTGACACCGCCCACCCAGATCGGCATCCGGTCCTGCATCGCGTACGGATCGACCACCAGATCGGCGAACTGGAAATATTTCCCCTCGAACTCGGGCATCCGCTGCCCGAGAGCGGCGCGCAATGCCGCGATCGACTCGTCCGCACGCCGCCCCCGATCGGTGAACGACGCGCCCAACAGCTCGAATTCCTCCCGCGCCGTGCCCACTCCGACACCCAGCACCACGCGCCCGCCGCTGATGCGATCCAGAGTTCCGTATCGTTTGGCCAGGGCCAGCGGGTGATGGTATCCGAGCACGATCACACTGGTGCACAAGCGAATCCGCGTCGTCCGGGCGGCAACATACGACAACGTTGCCAACGGATCCCAATACCGTGTTCCGCGTCCGCCTTTCAGCATCGTCGACGCGGAACGCTCACCCAGCGCGACATGCTCACTGCAGGTGAGATGATCGAACCCCAGCCGATCACCCACCTCGGCGATGCGTGCGATCTCCTCGATCCCGGCCGTCTGCTCCCACGCGGCCGAACGCCCCGGAATATCCAGCACCACCGGAGTACTGATCCCCATCCGCACCGTCACACCGTCTCCCGTCCGATCACCCGCCGTGGACCGCGCAGGGCACCCACTTGCGCTCGCGCAGGTATTCCGCGCGGCACACGCTACCGCCGTAGGCGCGTGCCGTGACCAGGCCGTCCGGTCAGCGGGACCACGGAGCGACAAGACCGGCGCCGCCCTGCACCCTGTCGAGAGCGACCGCCCACGACCCCCATGGCCGCCGATTCGAGACAGCACCACCACGAACCATGGCCACGCGCCGAACCCATTCCCGATGCGTCTGCGCTAACCCTTGTGGCACAGCAGCATTCGCCGAGCACCTACCACGGCACGGCTTCGTCCCGATAGTTCACGAACCGTAATCCACCCTCGCCCCGGTGACGTTCCAGAGTGTCGGCCACGCCCGGGATGGACTCGTCGATGGTCAACGGGGCGTTTGGGCCGCCGAGCTCGGTCCGCACATGGCCGGGGCACACCAGCAGCAGGGTGTGTGCCGCGTCGGCATAGCGGACGGCGTAACTGCGCATCAGCTGGTTCAACGCGGATTTACTGGCCCGGTAGACGTCCTGGCCGCCGTTGGTGTTCAGGGCGATGCTGCCCTGGCGCGAGGACATGACGCCGATGGTGCCGCTCGGTGCGACCAGTGCGCGCAAGGATTCGACCACGCGCATCGGGCTCAGCGCGTTGGTGAGCATCACCTCGACGAACATCTCCTCGGGCACCTCTCCGATCGGGATGTTCCCCCGCGTCACTGCGGCATTGACGAAAAGCAGGTCGAGAGTGCAACCGGCCAGACGTCTGCGTAGTGCCGAAATCTGTTGCGGCTCGGTAATATCCAGCGTCTCGACGGTGACCCGCCCGCCGGATGCCTCGGCCAGCTCGTGCAGTCCCGTGCGCTGCTCGCCCCGGACCGTGCCGATGACGTTCCAGCCTCGCCGCGCGTACTCCGCGGCCAGCGCCAGGCCCAGACTGCGTGACGCGCCGACGACGAGCGCCGTGCGGTCCTCGCTCATGCCCGTACCGCCGGCGCCAGCACCGAATCGCACCATTCCCGGAAGCTGGTCGGGGTCGTATTCTCCGGAGTCCGGGGGACGCCCTCGTTGAGGCCGTCGTTCACCGCGCGCATCATGTCGAGGTAGCCCTGCACGATCGGCTCCGGGAGCCCATGTCCGGTCAGCGAGTCCCGGAGCTGTTCGAAGCCCTGCCGTTCGTAGCGGATCGGGCGGCCCAGCACCTCGGACATGGTGTGCGCCATATCATTCGGCGACAGGTCCGCCGGGCCGAGCACCGGGACCTCCCCCGTTCCCGTCCAGGAGCGATCGAGCAGCAGGCGCGCGCCGACCGCGCCGATATCGCGGGTGGCGACGGTGGGCAGTCGGTGGTCCGGGTCGACGGTGTCGGTGAACACGCCCTGATCCCGGATCGAATTCACCTGCCGCAGCAGGTTGTCCATGAAGGCGGGGTTCGCCAGCGCGCGATGCGCCACGCCGGTGCCCGCGATCAGGTCGCCCATGGCCAGCGACGCGGTCACGTGCCCGGCCCGGCCCGCAACGGCGGTGCCGCGCCCGAGCGCCGAGACGGTGACGACGTGTCCGACTCCGTGCGCCACGAACGCCTCGGCGGCGGGCCGGGTGAACCCGGTGTACATGGCCTCGAGACTCGGCGCCGGCGAATTCGAGGGAACCAGCCAGAACACCGCATCCGCACCGGCGAAGGCACGGTCCAGCACCTCGCGATCACCGTGCGAACCGGTGACGACCTCGACCCGATCACGGATCTCCTCGGGCAGTCTCCCCGGATCGCGCACGATCACACGAACTTTCTCGCCGCTCGTATCTTGCTGGGCGACAATGATTTCCAGAACTCGGCCACCGATTTTTCCGGTGGGAGTGGTGATGACGATCATGCTTCGAGTCTCGGCATCCCGCGCGAGGAGGTCCAATACCCTTGCCGACAATTGATACCCTGAGGGCATGGATTTCGATCTGCGCAAGCTCCGCTATTTCGTCGCGGTGGCCGAGCAGCGGCACTTCGGCCGAGCGGCCGAGCGGCTGTACATCGCCCAACCGGTGCTCAGTCGCCAGATCAGGGCGTTCGAACAGGAACTCTCGTGCACCCTGCTCGAACGCACCACCCGCAGTGTCGCGCTGACCCCGGCCGGTGAGCAGCTCTACCAGGAGGCGCAGGGGCTGCTCGCGGCCGTCGACGCCGCGGTGCGGCGGGTGCACGACATCGACCGCGGCGTGCAGCGGCTCGTGGTGGCCTTCTCGCCCGGACTCCATGTGTCCGAGGCGATTCGGGCGTTCACCGCGCGTCATCCGGACGTCGAGACCGACCTGATCCCGGTGCGCTGGTGGGAGCCCGACACGCCACTGCGAGACGGCCGCGCCCAGGTCGGCTATCTGCGACGACCGTTCGACGATTCGGGATTGCGCACCATACCCATCGGTCACGAATCCCGCGTCGCCTGTATGCCCGCGACGCACCCGCTCGCTGCGCACGGCGAACTCACCCGCACGGATCTCGACGGCGAACACATGCTCGACGCCACGACGCGCCGTACCGCCTCGCTGGAGCAGAAGTTCGAGCTCATCGCCGCCGGACACGGCATCGCCATCGTCCCGTCGAGCGTCGCGCAGGCCTACTCGCGCGCCGACCTGGTACACCGACCGCTCACCGATGTCCCGCCCGTCCAGACATGTCTGGTCGCTCCCGCGGACCGCCATGAGAAACCGGTCCGCGAATTCATCGACATCGCCACCGCGACGCTCCGGGCGAGCTGACCAGCCGCAACCCGAATCTGTCACCGGTCCGTATTACTGTGGCGGCGTGGGGTTCAGCGATTGCGGACCGGGTGATGTCGTCTATTTCCCGGCGGGGCCGTTCATCGGCATCTGCGGTGTCGTGCACGAGGTGGACGCGCACCGCGCGACACTTCGCCTCGAATTCGGCGAGGGTCTCGCACACCGCGAGGGCGGGGTGCTGCGGGAGCGGCGGCACCGTATGACGGTCGGTTTCGACGAGGTCGAACTCGTCCAGCCGCTCCCCTGCCGACGATTCGGCGTGCGGCTCAGCGCAGTTCGGCGATCACCTCGGCCAGGCCGCTCATCCGGGTCTCGGACACCGAATAGTGCGTGATGGAGTACTCGTCGCGGTAGTGCCGCAGCGTGTCGGCGATATCGCGGGCGGTGCCGTGCAGGACGCCGGGCAGATAGCGGTACTGCTCCTCGGTCAGACCCGGATTGAACCTGCGCACCATGCCCAGATCGGACTCGTGGCCCTGCACCTCGATCGCCTGGACGGTCAGGCCCAGTTCGAGATCGGCGAAACGTTCCCCGGCGGCCTCGCGAACGAACTCCACGCGCCGGGCGAGCGCGGCGACTCCCGCTGCGTCGGAATCGATGTCCGAGCCGACGGGCACCCCGGCCATGGCGACCGTATCGGCGTACTCGGCGGCCACTCGGATCAACCGGTCACCGGCACCGGCCACGAGCACCGGAATCTGGTGCGGCAGCGGCGGCTGATGATCGTTCGCGAACAGCTTGCGGATCTCGATGAGGGACTCGGCCAGGTTCTCGATCCGCTGCCGCCCGCCCGGGAAAGGCAGTCCGGCGACCTCGAATTCGGGCTTGGCGAAATCCGGTCCGGCCCCGATTCCGAAGTCGAACCGTCCGTCGGTGAGCAGGCCCATACTCGCCATGTCCCGGGCCAGCAGGGCGGGGCGGTAGAAGCCGGAGTTGAGCACCATCGTGCCGACCCGCACGCGGCTGGTCGCCTCGGCCATGGTGATCAGCGCCGGGAACGGGGAGACCATGCCGAGATGGTCGGCGACCTGGACCACGTCGAAGCCCAGATCTTCGGCCTGGCGTGCCCGGTCCTGCCACTGACTGCGCGGGCCGGTGGAGGTTATTCCGACCGCGAAACGAAAAGGCCGCGGTGTCAGGTCATTTCGATTATCGTCCACGTCTGCCCACCGTAGTCGCGTGCGAGGGCGAGGGCATCCGATTACTTCCAGGGGTCAGTGTTCGCCGGACAACGCGTACCGCACGCCGCGAACCGCATCGCTCAGCGGACGGCTCTGCTCGTCGGGCGGCTCGGGCACCTCCGGGATGGGCCGACCGGTCCGGATGTCCTCGGCCATCGCATGCACGGTCTCGGCCAATCCCGCGGCAGCCGGTGCCGGCGCACCGTGTGCGGTGCGCGCGACCGTGGCGGTGGCGACATCCAGTGCTCGTTCCGCGGCGATGACCGCGGGCCACCAGGCCAGCATGCGACGACTCACCGCCGCGGGTTCGGCGATCGCGCGCTGGAACGAGGTGCGCAGATCCCCGAGGCGGTCGTAGGCCGCGCGGCGCAGCTGCGGCAGATTCGCCTCCTCGGAACCGAAAGCGCCGCCGAAGTATTCGGCGATCGCGTCGAGCGCGTCGGCAAGCCGGGGCCGCACCGGCGCCTGCCAGCTTCCGGGCCACGGCAGATATCCCAGGATCAACACGATCGCGCAGCCGACGACCGCGTCGAGCAGCCGGATCTCGGCCAATTTCCAGCCGATGTGCGCGGGCAGATCGATGAACAGGATCACCAGCGGCGTCTGGAACGTCGAGAACAGTCCCCAGTTCCGGCGTTTGCCGTACGGCATCGCGAAGGCCAGCAGTGCGATCGGAATCAGCAGCCACGGCCCGTCCGAGGCGATGGCCAGCAGCGCGGCGCCGATCACCGCGCCGACGATGGTGCCCAGCCCACGTTGCAGCGCACGCGCGAACACCGACCCGAAGTCGGGCTTGAGCACCACTGCCACGGTCAACATCACCCAGTACGACCGTTGCAGCGAGAACAACTCGCTCACCACGCCCGCCACCGCCATGCACACCGACAGCCGCAGCGCGAACAAACGCAACAGGCGACCGGTCCGCATCTGCGCCAGCACCGCGCGCACCGGCCGCCGTGGTCGCGCACCGGTCGAGGACTGCACCTGTTCGCTCAGGTAGTCGCCGTCGACCAGTTCCATCGCACCGGCCAGCGCCGAACGCAGCGCACGGCGCGCCGGGGTCGCCGCACTCTGCGCGTCGGGCATCGGCGTGGCGGTGTGCGGCTCACCGAGAACCGCCGCGGCGATCTGCTCGGCATACCGCGCCGATTTCGGGGCCGCGTCGATACTCTCCAGGTCCAGTGCCACGCCCGCATCGCGCACCACACTCGACTGATTCAGCAGCGCAACGAGTCTGGTGCGTTCACGCTGGGAACCCGGCGACCATGAGCGCGCGGCGAGGATGGCTTCGTAGGCGGTGCGTCGTGCCTGGCCGAACCTCGCGGCAGTGTCCGCGTTCGGGGTGCGCAGGAAATCCGCCAGTGCGCGATAGGTCGCGGCGACGCCTTCGCGTTCGGGGAGCGTCGGATGCATCGGCCAGATCAGCAGGACCAGCAGAATCGTCCAGCAGGCTCCGGCGACGAACATCGCGGCATTGCGCCACGGCGCTCCGGCCAGCGGCATCCCGGTCGCCACCACCGAGGTGACCAGCAGGTTCAGCCCGGCGACCGAACCGGTACCGCCCACCCCGCTCAACAGCGCGGCCACCAGCGACAATGCCGTGATGCCCAGCACCGTCCACCAGCCCAGCCCGCGGATGTAGCCGCCCGCGAGAAATCCGGCCGCACCGGCCACCGCCACCACCGCGAACCGCAGCGACCGCGCCCGATACGAGCCGCCCTGATCGGCCGCCACCGCGGTGAGCGCGCCCATCGCGGGCAACGTCCCGTCGATCAGCCGCCCCGCGGCGACCGCGACCGCCAACGGCGTCACCACCGCGATCAGGCACAACGTCATCCGGCCCCAGGGCGGCGTCGCGGGCGCCGGCCGCACCACCTCGACCAGCCAGCCGGGCGCGAGGTCCGCGATCGCCCGACGCGAGGCCCATTGCCTGCCCATACCTGCATCCTCGCCCTCGGGAACCGGAAACCGCACAGCATCGCAACGATAACCAACTTCACCCCGGTTTCCGGCGAGAACGACGCGCATCCCAGCAACCGACCAGCACAACGATTCGGTCGGACTCCGGGTGGCCACCGGCGCCGTGGAAGAGGACGAGTTCGGGCCCCTGGCCGCGCAGGAACTGCGGAATCCGATCGATCTGGCGACCATGCGGCCGTCCGGCTACGACGCGGTCTTCTACCCGGGTGGGCACGGTCCGATGCGGGATCTGGCGGCGAACGCCGATTCCGCGCGCGTACTCACCGAGACGCCGCAACCTGTACACCGGACAGAATCCGGCCTCATCGCAGCCGCTCGCGGACGAAATACTCACCGCCCTGGGATGATTCAGCGCTGGCGGTCCTCCTGCCAGCGTTGCACCGCCGTCTGCACGGCCTCTTCGTCCTCGACGGCGTGGGCGCCGGACGCGCCCGCGGCGCCCAGCACGACGTCGCCGTCGGTGATCAGGACCCCGCCCGCCCACGGGACGAAGTCGCCGCCGTAGAGGTGCTGGATACTGTCGACGATGCTGCCGGGCAGGTCGATCCGGCCGGAGGACCGCAGCGCCTGCAACGCGGTTCGCGCCTTGGCCACCGCGATCCGGCTGGTCATGGGCATGCCGCCGTCACCGCGCCGCAGGACGACCACCTCACCGGTGACATCCAGGACGGCGACCGCGAGCGGCGGGAAACCCCGCTCCGCGCCGACCGCCAGCGCGGTGTTCACCAGATGGTCGGCCTCGGCCAGCGTGAGCCCGGGAAGGCGTGGAGTATTCGACACGACGCAAAAGTACACCGGCGGTCTGCCGGGCCGTCCCTACCTGCGGTGCAGGGCAACGATATTCGCCTCCGGCGGCTCCGCCTCACCGATCGGGTACTCGCCCCTCCCGCGGATCGTGGACCGAGGCGGAGGTCGCCGCACGCGACATGGGCAACGGCGCAAGCCGCCCGATCACTCGGTGGTCCCTCCGGTTCGGTAGCGGCCCGGGGTGGTACCGACGACGCCGGTGAAGGCCGCGATGAAGCCGCTGGGGTTGGCCCATCCGCACGCGTGGGCCACATAGGTGATGTCGTGGCCGTCGGCGAGCAGGACCAGGGCGTGATGAATGCGCACCTGGGTCCGCCACTCGTAGAAGGTCATGCCGAGCTCGTTGCGGAACAGGCGGCTGAGCGTCCGGGCTCCGGCACCGACCGCGCGGCCGAGTTCGGCCAATGACGAGTTGTCCGAGGGGGTTTCGTACAGCAGTCGCGCGACGGCACGCAATCTGTCGTCCAGCGGTTCGGGCAGTTGCAGCGGTTGTTCGCGGGCCTCGCGCAGTTCGTCGACCAGGACTCGATGCAGCCGGGTGCGAGCGGCACGATCGTACTCGCGAGGACCGGTCAGACTCAGCACGACCTCACGAGCCAGACCGGACGCGGTGAAGACGACGGGTCGTTCGGGCAGGATCCGCGCCAGCGACGGCGACAGGAACACGATCCGCATGTCGGTGTCCCCGTGCGCCCGGTGCCGATGCGTGAATCCGGCTGGGGTCCAGGCGATCCGGTTGGCCGGAACGATCGACGTGCCACGTTCGGTGCGCACCGACAGCACGCCGCGGGCCGCGTACACCAGGTGTCCGCGACGATGGGAATGCAGCGAGCTCGTCGCCCCGGTCGGCCACAGATGCACCCCGCCGGAGGGCCACAACCGCGATGTGGCACCCGTTGAGGAAGGCTGGCGGGCTACGGGCACAACCTGGCATTCTATCGGTGGGCAGCCACACCGTCACTGCACGACAGTGGGCCTATGCACGACAACCTTCGAACGAACGCCACTCACCCGGAGCCCGGGAACAGAACCACGATGCGGGCGGCGGTCTGCGTCGGCGCGGGAGGCCCGGACGTACTCGAGATCCACGACCTGCCGATTCCGACGATCCGTCCGGGCTGGACCCTGGTCCGAGTGCGCGGCGCGGGCTTGAACCGGTCCGAACTCAGAACCCGCCAGGGCCACTCCCCCAGCGTCACCTTCCCGCGAGTGCTGGGCATCGAATGCGTGGGCACCGTGGCGGTCTCGACCGATCCGGCGCTGCCCGAGGGGACCACCGTCGCGGCGGTGATGGGCGAGATGGGACGCGAATTCGACGGTGGCTACGCACAATACGCGTTGCTGCCCGATGCGCTGCTGATGCCGGTCGACACCACACTGCCCTGGAACGTCCTGGCTGCCCTGCCCGAGACCTACCTCACCGCACAGGGTGCACTCGACGCGGCCGGGCTCACGCCGGGCGCCAGCAGCCGGTTGCTGATCCGCATCCGCGGCGGAACCTCCTCGGTCGGGCTGGCCGCGGTGTCGATCGCCGCCGGTTACGGCGCCCGGATCGCGGCCACGACCCGGCGACGCGACCGAATCGACGCACTCGTCGCGGCGGGCGTCCAGCACGTCCTGGTCGATGAGGGCGCATCGCTCGCCGACGCCGTGCACACCGTCTGGCCCGACGGCCCCGATCACGTACTGGATCTGGTGGGAGCCGCCACCGCGGTGGACTCGCTACGACTGGTACGCCGCGGCGGGACGGTCTGCGTCGCAGGCTCCTTGAGCGGCTGGACGCTCCACGACTTCGAACCGATCGCGATGATCCCGTCCGGCACCAAGCTCACTACCTTTCACAGCAACGACTTTCGAGGCCGTGCGGGCAGAGACGTTCTGCAACGGATCATCCACCAAGTGGAGTCGGGGCTCTATCGCCCCACCGTGGACCGTGTCGTGGGTCTCGACGAGCTCTCCGCGACCCACCGATACATGGAGGACAACGCGGCCGTCGGCAAAGTAGTGCTGCTGCCCTGGCCCGCGGATCGGCTACGGAGAGAGTCCGCGCACATGATAGGTGCCGGTGCGGCCGAGCGGCACTGAACATCCGCTGCCGAACCACCCACCGCTGCGGCCCTTGTGCTGCCACTACCAGCGTTGCAGGGCAACGACGTTCGATCAGGTGGCATTCAATCACGCTCTGCCACTAAGATTCTCACGACAGTTATCGGGCAAGCTCCACGATTGCGAAAAGAGCCTCGTCATGATTCTCGTGGCCCTTCACCTTCACGAAGCCGTTCTCGCGCAGGTCGGCAACCCCACCCCCGAGACACCGCCCGCGGCGGACAAATTGATGAAGCTCGTGCGGTACTTCACCTGGTTCGTCATCATGTCCGGGATCCTCGCAATCGTCTACGCCGGAGGCCATTTCGCCTGGGAGAAGTGGACCGGCGGCGGCTCCCAGTCACCGAAGATGGTGGCGGGAGCCATGATCGGCGGACTGGTCGCGACCAGCGCGGGAACGATCATGAACGCCGTCATCGGGACGTAGCCGCAGCCCGATCGCCGTCCGGTCGCGACGGCGGTGAACGACAACGCCACCGCGGTTCGGATCACGCCGATGGCAAACCTTACGCACCTCGTCGGAGCGGCCTAGCCTGCCCGACTGTGGTTACTCTCGACCGGACACCGAGCGGTACCGGCGTCCGGGCCCGCACGGTCGCCGTGGGCAGCATGATCGGCACCACCATCGAGTGGTACGACTTCTACCTGTACGCCACCGCGTCCGCGCTGGTGTTCAAACCGCTGTTCTTCCCGAACGTCTCGTCCACGGCGGGCACGCTGGCCTCGTTCGCCACGTACGCGGCCGGATTCGGGGCCCGGCCGATCGGCGCGGTCGTCTCCGGACATCTCGGGGATCGACTGGGCCGCAAGACCGTCCTGGTCGGCGCGTTACTGCTGATGGGAGTTGCCACCGCCGCGATCGGCGTACTGCCGACCTATGCGCAGGCGGGTGTGGCCGCCCCGGCGCTGCTGGCGGCGTTGCGGCTGATCCAAGGTCTGGCCGTCGGCGCGGAATGGGGTGGCGCGGCGCTGCTTTCGGTCGAGCACGCCCCGCCCGGTCGGCGCGGGCTGTTCGGCAGTTTCACCCAACTCGGTTCACCGGCCGGAATGCTGCTGGCGACCGGCGTTTTCGCCGGGACCCGGATCGGCCTGGGATCGCGGGCGTTCCTCGATTACGGCTGGCGAATCCCGTTCCTGCTCAGCATCATCCTGGTGGTGATCGGTCTGCTGGTGCGATTGCGCCTCACCGACGCAGAGGTGTTCGAACGCCTGCGCCGCGACGGCGCGCAGGCCAGACTCCCGGTCATCGAGGTGTTGCGCACCCAACCACGAAATGTGCTGCTCACCACGGGACTTCGACTGTCCCAGATCGCCTTGTTCGTCCTGCTGACCACCTACTCGCTGACCTACCTGGACACCGTCTTCGGCAAGGGCAGTCAGGTCGGTCTGATCGCGGTGCTGATCTCCTCTGCGCTGGGTTTCCTGAGCACCCCCGGGTGGGCGCTGCTGTCGGATCGGGTGGGCCGTCGTCCGCTGTATCTGTTCGGCGCGGGAGCGGGGGTTTTCGCGCTGGCATTGTTCTTCGTGGCCGCCGCGACCGGTTCGGCGATCGCCGTGGTACTGGCGATCGTGGTGGGAGTCAACATCGTTCACGATTCCATGTACGGTCCACAGGCCGCGTGGTTCGCCGAACTGTTCGACGTCCGGGTGCGCTACAGCGGCGCATCACTGGGATATCAGATCGGCGCGGTGCTCTCGGGCGGATTCGCGCCGCTCATCGCGGCCGCACTGCTGTCCATCGGCGGCGGCCGGCCGTGGCTGATCGTGGTGTATTTCGCTGTGCTGGCGGCGATCACGTTCGTCTCGGCGCACGTCGCGCGGGACACCTACCGCGATGATCTCGGGGAGCACGTATGAGTCGGATCCATCTCAACGCCTTCGACATGGCCTGTGTCGGACATCAATCGGCGGGCCTGTGGCGGCACCCCGACGATCAGGGCCACCGCTATCGCGAACTGGACTATTGGACCGAACTGGCCCGCACCCTGGAGGACGGCGGTTTCGACGCGCTGTTCCTGGCCGACATCCTGGGCGTGTACGACGTCTACGGCGGCTCCCGGGACGCGGCGATCACCGATGCGGCGCAGTTCCCGGTCAACGATCCGAGCCTGGCGATCTCGGCCATGGCCGCGGTGACGCGCACGCTGGGCTTCGGCGTCACCCTCTCGCTGACCTACGAGCAGCCGTACGCACTCGCGCGCAGACTCTCGACGCTGGACCATCTCACCGGCGGCCGGGTCGCCTGGAATATCGTGACCTCCTATCTGGACAGCGCCGCACGCAATCTCGGGCTCGGCACGCAGATTCCACACGATCAGCGTTACGAGATCGCCGAGGAGTATCTCGAGGTCTGCTACAAGCTGTGGGAGGGGTCGTGGGAATCCGATGCGGTCGTGCGCGATCGCGAGCGCGGGGTGTTCGTCGATCCGGCTAAGGTGCACGACATCGACCACAGCGGACGGTATTTCACCGTGCCGGGCCCGTTCCTGTGTGAGCCGTCCGCGCAGCGCACGCCCGTGCTGTTCCAGGCGGGAGCCTCGCCGCGCGGTGTGCGGTTCGCCGCCGCACATGCCGAGGCGGTGTTCGTCTCGGGTCCGACCCCGCAGGTCGTGCGCGGACCGGTGCGCGCATTGCGTGCCGCCGCAGCCGAATTCGGCCGCGATCCACGTTCGATCAAGGTCTTCACCATGGTCACCCCGATCGTCGCCGAGACGCACGAGCGGGCCGTGGCGAAACTCGCCGAGTACCGGAAACTGGTGAGCACGAGCGGCGCGTTCGCCCTGTTCGGCGGCTGGACCGGGGTGGATCTGGCCGGACTCGATCCCGACGAACCGTTGCGCTACACCGATACCGACGCCAACCGGTCCGCACTCGCGTCCTTCACCACCGCCGACCCGGACCGCACCTGGACCCCGCGCCTGCTCGCCGAGGAGATCGGGTTGGGCGGTCGCGGGCCGCTCCTGGTCGGCGACCCGGGAGAGGTCGCCGACGAGCTGGAACGCTGGATCGCCGAGGCCGACGTGGACGGCTTCAACATCGCGTACGTCACCACTCCGGGCACCTTCGCCGATTTCGGCCGTCTCGTGGTCCCCGAACTGCGCCGCCGCGGCCGAGTCCCCGACCACCCCGAACTCGGCACTCTGCGCGAACGACTCGGCGGCGCGGGATCGCATCTCGCAGCGGACCATCCGGGCGCGACCTACCGCCACATTCGCGCCACGTCACCGACATCCGCCTGATCCGCGATATCGACTCGCGATCGCCGAGCAGTTCGACCCCCTCCCGCTGCGGGGATATACCGTTGTCGCATAGCCGATCCGGTTTCGCATCCGAGGAGACTGAACTGTTGAACAGCGCCGAACCAATGCCCGACCAGCAGCGATCCCCCGTGCTGATGGCCGACGAACGGATCGGCGTGAACGATGCCGTGGCGGCCGCGGTGACCCGTTCGGTGGGCTCGATGCCCACCTTGTACCTGGTGCTGGTGGCGTTCACCGTGTACGCCGCGCTGGCGACCTGGTGGCCGCCGCTGCATCGGGCGGATCCGTATCCGTTCCCGTTCCTGCTGTTCCTGAACAATGTCGCGCAACTCGTGCTGTGCCTGGTCATCCTGGTGGGCCAGCGCGTCCTGAGCGCCGCGGCGGACCGCCGCTCGGTGCAGACCTACGAGAACACGGAGATGGTGTTCCAGCAGGTCGTGGATCTGCAGGCGCATCTGGACCGGCAGGATCGGGAGTTGAGCCGCGGGCTGAGCCTGCTCGAGTCGAGTCCGCATCCGTGGATCGAACAGCACCGGGTGCAGGATCCGCCGCAGGCCGCCGATCAGGCGGTCACCTTCAACGACCGGATCGCGGCGTGGCTGACCACCCGGCTGGGCAGCGTATGGGCGTTCTACCTGGCGGCCGGAACGCAGATTCTGTGGATCGTGCTGGCGCAGACCGGGGTTCAGCGGTTCGATCGATATCCGTTCCTGTTCATGACGTTTCTGTCCTCGCTGGCTCAGCTGGTGTTCATGATCGTGATCATGGTCGGCCAGGATGTGCTGGGACGCACCGGAGATCGCCGCTCGGAGCAGACCTTCCTGGACGCCCAGGCGGTATTGCACGAATGCCGCCGGATGAAGCAGCGGTTCATCGCGCAGGACCGGGTGATCGACAGTCTCACCGGATATGTCACCGGTCAGGTCACCGAGCGGCTGGCGCAGGCGATGCACGATACGAGCGAACGCGTGGCACATCAGGCCCGGGTGCACGAGGCCATGACCACCGGTCGGGTCCCGGCCGAGGCCGATGTGCTGCGCCCGTGGGCGGAGCTGGCCGACCGCAAGCGTGCGGCGAGCCGGTTGCAGGCCCGCCGCATCGGCGAGAACCTCGCCTCGATCGGCTGTTTCATGGTGCCCGCCTTCGATCGCGAGCTGGCGGCACAACTCGACGACGCCGAGGTGCGCAGACTGGCCGAACTCGAATACGGCCACTGGATGCAGGATCGGATCACCGCGCGGTTCACGAATCTGTCCGAATGGCACGACCGGGACGATGCGCTGCCGCTGCCCTGGGACGAATTGCCCGACGCCGCACAGCTTCAGCATCTGCGCGCGGCCCGGCGTATTCCGATCGTGGTGGAGCAGGCGGGTTTTCAGGTGTTGCGCGCCGCGCCTGCCGCGGGATGACCGGCACTACTCAGGATTCGGCCGCACCGGCGGCCACGAGCCGGTCCGCGAGGACGCGGCAGCGCTGTGCGAGTTCGGGCGGGTCGAGCACGGTGAACTCGTGCCCGAGCAGCAGAACGTGCAGCAGGACAAGGTCCAGATCGTCCGCGCCGCTGAGGATTTCGCAGCTCCCGTCCTCGCGCGGGCGCACGACCGCGGCCTGTCCGGGGATCTGCGTGCGCACCGTGTCGGCCGGTGCCCGCACGAGCAGGTGGGCCCGGTGCGGATACGCCCGCACCGCGACCCCCTCCTGCACGTACGACGCCGCGGGCGGCATCTCGCGCGGCCGGAAACGCCACGTCCGCGCGGCGACCTCGGTCATCCGGTCCACCCGGAAGCTGCGCCAGTCGTCCCGGTCGAGGTCGTAGGCCAGCAGATACCAGCGCTGGTCGGAGGCGACCAGGCGATAGGGTTCGACGCGCCGCCGATCCGGCGGGGTGGAGGACGGGTAGCCGAATCCCGCCTCGACCTCGTCCCGGCACGCGCGGGCCAGGGTCATCAGCACCCGCGGATCGACCGGCGCGCGGCCTCCGCCGAAGGATTCCACCGCACCGGCCAGTGCGGCCACCTCGTGCCGCAGGCGGGTGGGCAGCACCCGGTCGAGTTTGGCCAGCGCCCGCAGTCCCGCGTCGCCGTTGCCGGTGATCGCGCCGCCCGCACCGACGAGCAGGGCGACCGCGGTGGCGATGGCCTCCTCGTCGTCGAGCAGCAGCGGCGGCAGGTCCGGGCCGGGGCCCAGGCGGTAGCCGCCGCCGATACCGTGCCCGGAATGGACGGTGTAGCCGAGTGTGCGCAGCCGTTCGACGTCGCGCCGCACCGTGCGCGAAGTGACCCCGAGCCGGTCGGCCAGTTCCGGACCGGTCCAGATCTGACGCTGCTGCAACAGCCCGAGCAGGGTCAGCACCCGTTCGGTGGTACCTCGCCCGTCATCATCGACCGTATCCATATCCTCAGACTGCCAAAGGCTGCGGACCGTTCCTGTCCGCAGGTCGTGTCAGGGTGTGCCCATGACCACAGACCGACTCGATTGGAACCGTGTACTGCGCGAGCAGTGTGAATACCACTGGGAGAACCAGGTGCGCCCGCGCCTGGCCGGGCTGACCGACCAGGAGTACTTCTGGTCGCCGGTGCCCGATCCGTGGAACGTTCATCCGCGCGGCCACTCCAACGCCGCCATCCAGGGCGGCTCGGGAGAGTTCACCATCGATTTCGCCTACCCCGAACCTGATCCGGTGCCGTTCACCACGATCGCCTGGCGGCTGGGCCATGTCATCGTCGGCGTCCTGGCCATGCGCAACGCGGCGCATTTCGGCACGCCCGCAACCGATTACAACACCTGGGACTACGCCGGCGACGCGGCCACCGCGCTCGAACAGCTCGAAACCCAACTCGGTATCTGGCTGACCGGGGTGCGCGGCCTCGACGAGGACGCCTTGCGGACCCCGGTCGGCGAGAAGGAGCCCTTCCCGAAAGAACCGATGGCCACCCTGGTCCTGCACATCCACCGGGAGTTCATCCACCACATGGCCGAGGTCTGCCTACTGCGCGACCTCTACCTGCACACCGAGGGCGCGACCCGATGAGCCGCGAGATCCAGATCACCGTCGACGCGCACAACCCGCGCGCACTGTCCGGCTTCTGGCGCGAGGCGCTGGGCTACATCCACCCGGGCCCGCCCGGGGTCACCCTGGCCGCCGGAGCCGACCCGCTCGCCGCCTGGGACGAGTTCCTCGCGGGCCTGGGCATCCCCGAGGACCAGCGCAACACCAGATCCGCCCTCGAGGATCCCGACGGCCGCGGCCCACGCATGTTCTTCCAGCAGGTGCCCGAGGACAAGATCACCAAGAACCGCCTGCACCTGGACCTGCGCGCCGCCCCCGGCCTGCGGGGCCCGGACCGTATGACGGCCCTGGAAGCCGAATGCGACCGCCTCGTCGCACTCGGCGCCACCCGGCTACAACGCCACGATCCCGCTCCCCCGATGTCCGCAGGACACATCGTCATGGCCGACCCGGAGGGCAACGAGTTCTGCCTGGATTGACAGCCCCCGGTTGACTATCCGGCCTTCGGCAGGAAGTCGCGGTCGAGGAAGGTCGCGTAGTCCGGGAGGGTGACCGAGCGATCGACCGCCCCCTGCGACTTCGCCCAGTTCGCCTGGGCGGCAAGGGCTCCGGGGAGGTCTGCGGGGAGCTGGATGGTGTAGTCGAACTCCGGGAGGATGCGAGTGAGCAGGTCCACCGGGAGTTGAGTGGCAGCGGCGACGGCCGAGATCGCCGGGGCGGCGCGGGCGGTGAGTTGGGCGCTCGCATCGTTCAGGGCGGCGAGGAAGGCGGACAGTGCGGCGGACTTGCCGGATACCGCCGTGTCGGTGGCCAGGTAGAGGCTGTGCTGATCGTAGGTTCCACCGGCGAGTTCGACCGCGTCGCCGCCGAGGGCCTGTTCGACCTGGGCCTGGTACGGCTGGAAGATGGCGATCGCATCGACGTTGCGCTGCGTCGCGGCGGTCACCGCCGCCGGTGGCGCGACCTGGACGAGTTTCGCGTCGATATTACTGTGCGACAACGCATTCGAGGCGAAGTAGGCCGCACTGGTACCCAGTGGGGTGCCGATCGATTTCCCGGACAAGTCGTTCACGGAGGTGATTCCGGCGCTGCGGCGGGCGAGGATCCGCGAACCCTGCCACCGCGATCCGTCCCCGACGATGCGCAGGGTCGGTGTGCGGGTCAGCGCCGCGGCGGTGGGCACATCGGCGGCGGTGGTGACGTCGACCTGGTGGGCGGCCAGTGCCTGCAACGCCTCCACGCCGGTGGCGAAGTCGACCACCTTCACCTTCACCCCGCGCTTGCTGAAGTATCCGCTCTGCTCGGCGACGGGTATCTGCGCCCACGAGGGATCCACGACGAAGCCGACCGTGAGGGTCGTGGGATCGGAATCACCGGTTCCGGTGCAGGCGACCAGGGATCCGAGCAGGGTCAGGAGTGCGGCGACCACGGTGATCGGCCGGCGGGTACGCGATGTCATGTTCTTGCCTTCGTGATTCAGCGTGATGTCGAAGTTATTGTGGGAGAGATGCTTTCGTGATCTCGATCGATCCCGAGTTCGTGGTGCAGCGTGCGGCGCAGCTCGCTGTATCCGGGTTGGTCGGCGAGCGTGTCCGCGGGGCGGGGCCGATCGAGCGGGTTGGTGATCCGGTTCGTGATGCGCCCGGCGTGCAGCACGCTGATCGTGTCGGACAACCGGATCGCCTCGTCCACGTCGTGCGTGACGAAGACGATCGTGCGCCGCAGCCGGGTCCACAGATCGATCAGCAGATCCTGCATATTGAGCCGGGTCAGGGCATCGAGCGCGGCGAACGGCTCGTCCATCAGCATGATGTCGGGTTCACCGGCCAGCATCCGGGCCAGGCCCACCCGCTGGCGCATGCCGCCGGAGAGTTGATTGGGCCGTTTCCCGGCGATGTCGGCGGGCAGGCCCACCAGTTCGAGCAGTTCCTCGATTCGTCCGCGACGCTGCCCGGCGGGGAATCGCCTTGCCCGCAACGCGAATTCGATATTGCCCGCGATGCTCATCCACGGGAACAACACGTCCCGCTGGAAGGCGACGCCCCGGCGCGGATCGGGCGCCAGCACCGGCTCGCCGTCGTCGGTGACCGTGCCCGAGGTGGGCGCGATGAGCCCGGCGAGGCAGTGCAGCAGTGTCGATTTCCCGCTCCCGGACGCGCCGACGAGTACGGTGAACGCGCCGTCGGGTACGGCCAGATCGATACCCCGGAGGGTCGGGTGCGGATTTCCCGGGAACTGCAGGACCAGATCCTGTGTCGCGATAGCCATTTCAGCGAACCTCCTTGGCCCAGCGCAGCACGGGCGCGGTGATCGCGACGATCACCAGATCGCAGAGCGCGCCGAGGATTCCGAGCACGATCAGGCAGAAGATCAGCCGATCCGCCTGGGAATACAGCTGCGCCTGATAGATCCGATAGCCGATTCCGGCGGTGGTTCCGGTCATCTCGGCCACCACGATCAGCACGAAAGCCATTGCCGCGCCGACTCTTACCCCAGCGACCACATCGGGTATCGCCTCGGGGATCACGATCCGGGTGAGCGTCTGCCGGCGCCCCGCGCCCAGGCATCGCGCGGCCTGCAGATAGTCCGGCGGGGTACCGGCGAATCCGGAGTGACTGTTCATCCAGACCGGCACGAACACACCGAGCGCGATGACCAGGATCTTGCTGTTCTCACCGAGTCCGAACCACAGGATCGCCAGCGGGACCAGCCCGATCGTGGGCACCGGCGACAGCAGCCGCAGCACCGGTTGCAGCAACCGACGGCCCGCGCCGGTGTTCGCGGTGAGGATCGCCGCTCCGATCCCGACGAGGCCGCCGACCACCAGACCGAGCATCGCCCGGCCCAGGCTGGCCCCCAGATCGGGGAGCAGAAGCCCATCGGTATACAGCCCGTGCCCCGCGCGGATGATCTGCGGCACGGCCGGAAACAGTTGGCGCGGAAAGACTCCGGTGGCGGCCACCACGGACCACAGCAGCGCCGCCAATACGATTCCGGCGATCGTTCCCCCGGCCACGCGCCAGCGGCGGCCGAGTAGTCCCGGCAGTTTCCGCCACCCCCGCGCCCGGTCGGGCGCGAAGTTCGCCGTCGCCGGGTCCGCATGCCCGGCCCTGATGTGCAGGCTCGATGTCATCTGGTCCGAACTCTCTCTGCTATGCACTCGAATGCGCGGTGGTGCGCAGATCGACTGCGACGGGCGCGGTTTCGGGCGCGCCGAGCGGCACCCAGTCGAAAGGCACGGCCTGGGCGCGGTAGACCATGGGCGTCGAGGTGAGACGATCCACGCCCGGCACCCGCGGCTCGCCCACCTCGGGTTCACCACCCACGCCGAGTCCCTCGTAGGGCGAGACGTACTCCCACACCACGCGTCCTTCGGGAGTGACCTGGAAGATCCGGCCCTGCATCCCCTCGGTGATCAGCGTGTTGCCGTTGGGCAGGCGCTGGGCGTTGCCGACGAAGGAGCTGAAGAACGTCCACGACGGCAGCCCGGAGTCCTCGGCGGTGTACTGCCAAACGATCTGCTCGGTGACCGGATCGATCTCCAGCACCCGCGATCCGGCGTAGATGCCCAGTGGCGCAGGCGGATACCCGGCTCCGCCCTGATTGTCGAACACGAGGATGTTGCCCGCGCCGGGCAGTCCGTCGGCGATCAGATGCGGATTGTGCTGTCCGGAGATCTGATCGAGCGCACGCGGAACCTTGTGCGCGTTGATGCGCTGGTGTTGCGCGCCCGGTGCCGCGTCGAAGTACGGACCTACCTGCCAGACGATCGATGTGGTCACCTTGTCGATCAGCGCGATGATATTCGCCTTGCGGGAGCTGATCAGGATGTTGTCCGGATGGAACACGCTGTTCGGATCGGCGCGATGCCAGCGGTTGGGGCCGAGGGTCTTGGCGCTGTTGATCTCCAGATAGCCCCACGGATCGTCCGGATCGCGAGCGACGGTCTCGCGCAACGTGTCCCAGCCCGACTCGGAGAATCCCAGTTCGGCCAGGTGGTCGCCCACGCGCCATTCCCACACGATCGCACCGTCCGGATCGACCTCGTAGAGCCCTTGGTCGCCGACCGGATGCGGCCCCAGCGCGGGCACCACGCGCGGAATGGTCACCAGCAGCAGCCGGTTCCCGTTGGGCAGTAGTTCCCAGTCGTGGTTCTGCCGCGCCGCGCCGCCCGGGGCCTGGGTACCCCATTCCCAGACCCGCTCACCGGACCAGTTCAGCTGTCCCACAGTGCCGTTCGCGTAGATGCCGCCGCGCGGATCGCCGCTGAACGACAGCCGCAGCCCGACCTCGCCGAGCCGCCCGCCCGCCAGCGCCGGATCGATGATGCGCGGCGGCACGCCCGCGAAGGGCCACTCGTGCCGGACCGCGCCGCTGGTATCGATCAGGCGGGTGATCGAATCGGCGCCGGTGAACAGGATGTAACTGTCATGAGCCGAGTCCGGGTCGTGATAGGTGACGCCGGTGAGTCGTACGAAGGCCATGCAGTTCACTCCATCAGTCGGTTGTTAAGCGTCCGGATCACGGATGTTACGAATCTAATCGATTTGCGCAGCACGTTATATGCGCTGAGACTGTAAGAATCAGAACGATTTCAAGCATGGCCCGATGCGACGCGGGCGAGGACATTGGAGCGGATGTGACTGCCAGACGTGCGACCCTCGCCGATGTGGCCCAGCGGGCGGGCACCTCCACGGCGGTGGTCAGCTATGTACTCAACGACGGCCCGCGACCGGTGTCGGACCGCTTGCGCGCCAAGGTCCTTCGCGCGCTCGACGAGCTGGACTACCGCCCCGACCACGCTGCGCGGGCGCTGCGCCGGGTTCGCCGCTGGCGGCATCTCGGGCTGCTGGTGCCCGACGTGCGTCTGCCGCTGTTCGGCACCCTGGTCGGCCAGATCGAGATCCAGGCCCGCGAACGCGACCACCTCACCCTCCTCGGCAACACCGGATACGACCCGGAACGGGAGATCGAATTCGCCGGAGCCTTCGCCGATTCCGGTATCGACGGACTCGTCGTGGTCGGCGGCGCGAACGGCAGGGCCACCGCCGAGCTGTGCCGCCAGTCGCGCATCCCGATCGTGTGGGTGCACAACAACCGCGACCACGTCGAGTCACAGGTGGTCGGGGCCGATCATGTCGACTCGGGCAGGTTGGCCACCGCACATCTGGTGGAGGTGCACCATCGCGAGAACATCGCATTCGTGGGCGGTTTCACCGCTGCGGAGGTCGAGCACGGTGACCGCGAGACCGTCGCACAGCGGTACGCCGGATACGTCTCGGTCGTCGGCGAGAGTGCCGCACGGCGCCTTCCCACCGATCTCACCCCGGCGGGCGCCTACCGCGCGGTGAGCCGTCATCTCGCCGCCGGACCTCCGCTCGATGCCCTGGTCGTGGGCACCTACGGCCAGGCCGCGGCGACCGTGCGCGCGGTGACGGACGCGGGTCTGCGTATCCCGCAGGACATCTCGCTGGTCGGTTACGACGCCGACCCCGCGAACACATACACCCAGCTCACCCTGACCAGCGTCCAGCAACCCATCGCCACCATCGCCCGCGCGGCCCTCTCGCGCGTGCTGGACACCGCCGCACGCGCCGCCGACACCCCACTCCCGCCGATCGAGATCGAGCTCGCCATCGGCGAAAGCTGCGGATGCGCGGTCCCGGACACCGGACGCTCGTGAACCTCAGCCAGGTTCAGTACTTGGCCATGAGATATGACCCGGCGACGATCATCGCGCACGCGGCCACCCGCTGCGGATTGATCCGCCGACGCGGAAACCCCATCACACCGAAGTGATCCATCGCCGTGGCCAGGAACATCTGCCCGGCGATGATCACGGCATTGAACGTGCTGACCCCGACGCTGGAAGCGACGGTAATCATCGCGAAGATCGCCGCGCCACCGGTGAGCCCGCCCAACGGCGCCCACCTGGGCATCGCCGCCAGATCCGCCCGCGTCGGCCAGCGCCGCGACGCACGCGAGGAGAACAGCAGTGACACAACGAGTATCAGGCCCACACCCGTGAGCGCGACGGCGTACGAGATCACCCCACACAGCCAGACATTCTTCAGCGCCAGCTTCATCGAGTTCTGGCAGCCCGCCTCGACCGAGCGCAGCGCGCCGCCGATCAGCATGAACGCGAAGACCAGCGCCATCATCGAGCGCGGCAGCGCGGGGCGGGCGGCAACCGGGGCGGTGGTGGTCATCGGGAAACCCTTTCGCTCACAGGGGAGGTGACCGAGTCGGCCGGTGCGGAGTCCTTGGCCATGAGATAGACCGCCGCGCAGATCAGCCCGGCGGCGACCAGGCGAGGCGGGGTGGCGTGCCGGACGGCGAACCCCATGAGCCCCAGGTCGTCCATGACCAGCGCGACGAGCATCTCGCTCACGATCACCACCGCGTTGAACGTCGCGACGCCGACATACCGCGCCACGGTGATCATGCCGATCACCGCCACCCCGCCGACCAGGCCCCCGAACGGCGCCCACCACGGCAGATGTCGTAGGTCGGCGATGGTGGGCCAGGGCGTTTTCGACACCAGCACCGAGATCAGCAGGAAGATCGAGAATCCGGTCAGCGCAACGGCATACGAGATGACCGCGCACAGCCAGATATCGCGCACATACAGCTTCTGCGTGTTCTGGCAGCCCACCTCGACGGACCGCAGTCCGCCGGCGACCAGGATGAACAGGAATACGAATCCAAGGGTGAACACGGCCACGAGCAGACGACCTTCGGACTAGAGCAGTCATGGATGCCACGCCCCGCCGAGGCCCGTACATACAACGGCTCCGACCGAACACCCATCCGGGGCGTGACGCGTTCAATGTACCGTCAAACAACGGCACTATCAATAGCGATACATGCAATGGGGGCTGCTGCACTGGAGATTTCAGCAGACCCGGGCTGGCCTGCACATCTTCCAGGTGCAACCATCCGGACCTCACACGTGAGCTTTGGAGGCGGACAACGAGTTCCGGCGCCAACCTCACGGCCCGACGCCGTCAGCAACGGCATAGGTTCCCGGCACGTCGCTGACCGAGGGAACTCGGACCACGGAACTCGCCAGGGCGACTGCCTACGCACCACCGCAGGTCGCGACGACACGCCCCTTGGTGTTGGGCCTGCTACTGACGATTCCCGCCGTCATCGTGCTCATCGGCGGCATCAGTGACCTGATCACGCAGCCTGGAGTGCAAAATCCGACCATCACAGCGACTCTCGGCGAGGCCATCGTCCGAATGATCTTCGTACTCGTAGCGGCTATTCCAGCAGGTGTGGCGTTCCTCATCGCCGCAATCCGCATGCGCCACAACGGCCCGATCACCCACGGCCTCAGCGCGGCGTACAACCCCGGCCTACTGACAGTTACGACCGGTTGTCGGCCGAGCGGAGTTCGACGCAGCATTCCCACGCTGTGGGCGCGAGAATCGCTGTAACGCTGTCGGTTTCGAGTCCGGTGAGTATTCCGCACAGGTAGGCGTGGTTGATTCCGCAGACCAGGTCCGGGGCGTTGGTGGCCAGCGGGTGGAACGGGCAGTTACACAGACGCAGGCAGTCGGCGGCTTCACGGCTGGGGTCGAATCCTTGCTCGGCGAGCGTGGTCTGCAGCAGGCGAGTGTGGCGGGCACCCCCGGGGCGAGTTCGATCGGCGCCAGCGCACCGAACCGGTCCCGCATCTCGCGATAGATCCGATGGGGGTCGGTGGCGAATTCCTTGGTGTACAAGGGTATTCGGGCCCGCTCACCATCCGTCGGCGAGCCGTGTGGGACCGGGCCGCCAGGGGCCTGTGCTGAGGTGGTCATGTAGATACTCCGGAGGAACGAGGAACCGATGAAGACTGCCGGACCGGGGCGGCTGGGCCCTGCTATCCGGCGGGTGACAGGGTGAGCGTCCGGCCGTCGGCGAGGTTCGTACCCGTGTGCAGCGTCGTGGACTCATCGCGGGTCAGCACACCGTCATCACCGATGCTGAAACGGTGAATGACCTCCTCCCCCGCCCGCGCCGGGTCCATCCCCAGGGCCCACAATGCCTTACCGCTCGGCTACATCACCGACGCCTCGGAATACACACCCACATTCGGGTCGAAATCCACCTTGGGCAACGGCCGCAGACTGCCGTCCGGTTGAATGGCATAAAGCTGATGAACGAGGAGCCCATCGTCGGCACATACAGAAAACGCCCATCCGGAGTGACACTCGGGACGTGTGGAAGCACGCCCGTCGGATAGGGCGACTCCGCCAGCTCGGTCAACGTCCCGTCCTCCGCTCGGTCGAACGCCTGCACGGTCGCAATCCATCGGTGAAAGCGCCCAGCGACATCGTCGGACCGTTGGCAACCGGAGCGCCGTCGGTACCGAGCCGCACCGGCACCACCGCACCGTTCACCCCACCGACCAGCACATAGCCGTAGCGACTGTTGGGCGCGAACGTGATATCGACCGGGATATCGGGCAGCGCGAGCGGTGCCCCCGTCGCAGTCAACGCGCCACCCGAACCGATCGAGTAGGCAATCAACCGCGGGTTTCGCATCGGCGCGACATACAAGAACCGGCCATCCGGCGTCGCCGCCTGCGGCCAATCCGGCACGCCCGTCGGCGCCCGGCCCGCGATCGGAGTCGGCTGCCCGATGTCGGACGCGTTGAAGCCCACCACCCCGTCACTGAGCATCCCATGCGCATAGATGTGGTAACCGGAGCCCGAGGCCGTGGGGGCCGCTTGCGCGGGCTGCGCCGCCACGGTGAAGCCGGGGAGAACGGTGGCAGCACCCAGCCGGCGCGCCTGCGAGCCCACGAACCACCTGTCGTCGTCGAGTCAGATGTCATGCGAGGGAGCCTAAGTCGGCCCGCACGGGTCGAATGTCCATGAATTGGACACCGATGACCGGGTCTCGGACATGTCGCAGCCATTTCCGCACCTGATGTCGGCAACGCGCCGGCCGTGTGGCGATGGCTCGCCACCGCTCGGCCTTGTCGAAGGCTCGTTCGACCACGGTGCGGCGGACGATGCCGTCATGTATCGCAGAAGCCCTCCAGACTGTCGGTCACGGTGCAAGCGGCAGATTCGTATTTCCTGATCAGCGCGGGCCTTGCGGCATCACCCGCGAACACAGCCAACCCACCCGCGACAGAGTGCGTCGAGGTGACTCGGGTGCCCATACCCTGCACGAGTTGGCCCAGCTCCGCGAGGTCGGTGAGCCACAAATGCAGAACCCTGCCGACCGGCAGACGCGCGACCTCGGCGGAAGCATGGACGAGCACGGACTGTCCGCGGTGAGTAACCAGTACGGCCCACCGATCGGCGGCGATATGAACCTCGCATCCGAGGGCAAAGTAGAAATCCAGTGCGATGCCGACGTCCGGCGTTCGCAAATACAGAAACCCGGCGGACACGGGATCGGCTTCGATCGTTCCGCCACTGGACTTTTCGGCGGTTCCGGGCCGCCCGTTCGCGTTCGGAAGGCTGCCGACGAGCGAGTCGACGCGCGGCGCTTGCTCGAGGTGGCCGGGCCGACCTCCGGCCCCCGAGGCACCCATGCGTTGAGATCGATTGGTAGTCACGGTGTTTCGCCCCCGTCGGGCGGGGCGGGATAGTGAACATCGTGCCCGCTCGGGGTTCGATATCGAAGGGCAGGTGGACACGACGCCGATCCGGCGGGTCCGCGACGGAGATAGGCCACGACTGACTCCTGAGTGTACGTTCCCGCTCATGCGTTTCACGGATGAGCGGATCGACTGCCAGGGTCAGGGGCAGCGCACGGGGTTGAAGCGAGTGGGCACTCATCGCTCAACCGGAACCAATGCCGATGGGTGCTTTTGTCATTGAACCACCTGTCGCCGGATTTCGACACCTCAGCGGAGAAGTCCCCTGGCGCAGGGGTGTTGCCACCGCCCACGACTACACATGGGAACGCGGCCATCAGCACACGGGAAACTTGTAGGCTGAACTTCGAACGTGTGTGACCTTGTGTGCGTGGGCTTCGCATCTGCTACGCACGGCGAACCTCGGCAGGTGGTGACCGGTGGACCGCGGATGCCGCATCGCCATCGGCTGGTGTGACGATGCGCGGTGGCCGTGAATGGTGAGTGAGCCCGACCGGACGAACGCCTCCCTGGCCCGGATCCGGGCCGCGGTGCTCCGTGCACTGGGCGAAGGCGAGGGCGAATCGGACACGCTGGCGCGGGTATGCCAGACGAGTGTGGAATTGCTGCCCGTCGACGGCGCCTCGATCTCGGTGATGACCGGCAGGAAAAATCGCGAAACGCTGTATGCCAGTGACGAGGTCGTCTCGCGGATCGAAGCCTTGCAATTCAGCCTCGGCGAAGGCCCCTGTTACGAGGCGTTCGACACCGGACGACCGGTCCTGGTTCCCGACCTGGCGAACGATCCGGCCACCACGTGGCCGGTGTTCGCGGGCGAAATGATCACCGAACCGGTCGGGGCGATATTCGCCTTCCCGCTTGCCAGAGGCGCCATCAGCATCGGTGCGCTCAATCTCTACCGCCACCACCCGGGCTGGCTCTCACCCACCGAGCTGGCCACTGCCCTGCAAGTCGTCGACATCGCGGCAATCGCCTTGTTGGGCGTGCATCTCGATGAATCCAACGCCGAGAAATGGCTGGAATTACCCGGAGACCGCGCGCAGATCCATCAGGCCACAGGCATGCTGATCGCCGCCTTCGGTATCCCCGCCGAACACGCCTTGGCGCGGCTGCGCGCCTACGCCTTCGCCGGCGGTCACCTCGTCGATGACGTCGCCCGCGATCTCGTGACCCGCAAACTCACCCCCGCCGACATACAGAACTCATGACAACAGCACCACCGCCACACCAGCCGCCGAACTGTGGATCGATTTTCGAGCTACCCTGCGACTCCGGGAGAAAGAGACAACAAACCATGGCAGACATGTCGCCATCCGATCTCGAACGAGAGACGCTGCTACTGAGCACATTCGTCCAGATGGCAGACACATTGGTCGACGACTACGACGTCGCCGACGTGCTCCACGAGCTCACCGCTGCCTGTGTCCGGCTCCTCGACGCCGCCGCTGCCGGGCTGATGCTGTCGGACCAACGTGGAGGCCTGCAAGTATTGGCGTCCTCGACCGAACAGACCCGCCTACTGGAGCTGTTCCAGATCCAGACCGACGAAGGCCCCTGCCTGGACTGCGTGCGTACCGGCCGGCCGGTCCTCGTCGACGACCTCGCCGCCGCCGGTTCGCGCTGGCCACGATTCGTCCCGCAAGCGCTGAATGAAGGTTTCGCCGCCGTCCATGCGATCCCGATGCAACTGCGCCGCAACACCATCGGCGCACTGAACCTGTTCAGCCGAATCCCCGGCGCTATGCCTCAGCAAGACGTGCTGGTCGCGCGCGCGCTCGCCGACACCGCCACCATCGGCATACTGCAGGAACGTGCGATCCGCCGCGGCGAGGTCCTGACCGAACAACTGGAAACCGCACTCAACAACCGCATCACCATCGAACAAGCCAAAGGCGTCCTCGCCCATGCCGGCAGCCTGGATATGGCGCAGGCATTCAACGCGCTGCGCTCGTACGGGCGCAGCCACAGCACCCGCCTGTCCGAGATCGCTCACCAGCTCGTCAGTGGCGCCCTGCACCCGGACGCCATCCTCACCGAACCCCACAGCACCATTCACCGGCCAGGTGGGACTGTCTGAGATCTTGTCGGGCAGGGAGGTTATCACCGAGGCCGAGGTGCGGCGTTCGGACTCGTGCCGACCCTGCTCATTCGGCGGCGGCAGTCACCATTGCGGTGCGGCACCGGACAGCTATTCGGTTTTCTAGAATTGTCGTTTCGAAGAATGCGAATTGACCTGCCCTGCAAGCGATGTCACCATGCAGTGAGTATTCGTCGCGATCGGCGCGGAACCTACGGTCTGCGGCCGCTGCACATGGTGCGCGAAAGGTTTACAGAACCTGTGCAATCTCGGCGCATTCCTTGCCACCGGTGCACGTTTCGACGATCCGACCTTCTTTCGACTGTCGATGAATGGCAGGCCTGTGGGACAGCTCGCCGGATTGGGCACCTTCTGTGAACACGTGACGGTGTCTACCGCAACGCCTACTCCACCTTCTGCCGGCGACCGATGGTCCGGCGATCCGAATGTCGACGAACTCGTCACCACCCCACAGGCCATTCCCGCCGATCGTTTGCACGTCACGCTGAATCTCGCACTGGGCGGCCTGGCTCTCATCGACGAATGGTTCGAGCCCGGCAGCGATCTCGGTGTCGACGAGTTCGCAGATCAGGTGTCGCAGCCCCTGATCACGATGCTCGTCGCCGATCCCGGCTAGCGCGATTCGCGGCGTCAGCCGTGATTCCCGAGTTCGTCGCAGCCGCTCGGGCCGTTCGCGCCACGTGTGAAGGTCGCGGCCCCGGTCGGCGTCGCGCAGATCGTCGCGCCGAGCACCGATCCGAGGGCACGGCACCGATTCGGGGTCCCGGTGCTGCTGAGCTACTTCCTGTTTCGCTCCACGTTTCCGAATAGCCCTCCGCTCCAATGCTTCCGAATAGCTCTGGTATCAGCCCGGCGCATCCGTGCGACGATCACACGGAAGCCGCTCGGGCACGCAGATGTTTACTAGACAGTAACCACGGCTAGTCTGTGCGCGGGGCCTCCTGTTTCACCCGATCGAAACTGCTCGACCTCTCACCGATGCACACCTGACCGATTACTCGTTCCGGACTGCATCGGGCGCAAGTCAGAACGTTCGTCGAAAGGACTGAGGGACAGTGCATCACATGGATTCGAGCTCGGCCACCGTTTCGCCGGTCGGCGGTCGCCGGTGACAGCCGAGATGGAAATCCTCGAACTGACCGACGACTTCTACCAGAATCCGCATGCGACCTATCGGGCGCTGCGCGAGCGCGGTCCCCTCCATCGAATTCGATTGGACGGTGTGGTCGGCTGGTTGATCGTCGATCATGAGGTGGCGAAGCAAGCCTTCGCTGAGCCCAGCATCAGCAAGCGCATCGGGTCACCCGAGGGGCAGGCCGTGCTGGCCAAAAACGGTGCGGCCGAGATGTTCAACACCGCCATCAGCGACAATATGTTGTTCGCCGATCCGCCACAGCACACCCGACTGCGCCGGCTCGTGGCGAAGGCGTTCGCCGGTCCCGCCATCCGCGATCTCCAACCGAGAATCACCTCGATCGCCGACACCCTGCTCGACGACATCGGCGCGCGAACGACCGTCGACCTCATCGATAGCTACGCGTTCCGGCTGCCGATCGCGGTGATCTGCGAGCTGCTCGGGGTGCCGGACGACGACAAGGGAGACTTTCGCTCTTGGACCGCCGTCGTCGTCAGCGACTCGGCCACGAACGAGGAACGCGCCATCGCCGGGGTGAACTTCTTCACCTGCCTGACGAAGTTGATCGCCGAACGCACCGACGACCCCGGCGACGACCTGCTCTCCCAACTGATCATCGCCAAAGACCGCGAAGATCGCCTGGACGAGCAGGAACTAGTCGCCATGCTGCTCCTACTGCTGATAGCGGGGCACGAGACCACCGTCAACCTGATCGGCAACTCGATACTCGAGATATTGCGCGAGCCCGGAATGGCCGAGCGGTTGCGCGCGGACCCCGAGGCCATACCCGCCTACGTCGAAGAGATCCTGCGCTGCCAGGGATCGTTGCACATGGCCACGGCTCGCTACACCACCGCCCCGATCACGTTGGGCGATCAGGACATCGACGCGGACGAATTCATCCTGATCTCCCTCGCCGCCGCCAACCGCGACCCCGCCCGGTTCGACGAGCCGGACCGCATCGACCTCGAACGCCCCGGGAGCCGGCACATCGCCTTCGGGCACGGCATCCATCACTGTCTCGGTGCAGCCCTGGCCCGCATGGAGGCCACCACCGCGATCTCGAGGCTGCTGGCAAAGTTCCCGAAGATGTCGCTCGACGGGGAATTCGGTGATCCGACTTGGCGAAAGAGCCTACTGATTCACGGCTTGACCAGCCTGCCGGTCCGCCTGGCCGCACGCACTGATTCGCAGACGGTGTCCTTCGCTGATGCGGCCCGCTTCTCCTCGAGGGCCTGACTGTAGCCGTCAACACGACGAGTGGTACGACGCGGCGATTCCTGTCCGGACTCGGTTCCCGCTGTGTACCACTCATCTGTGCAGGGGGTCGAGGCAGTAATCGCGGAAGAGGTGCGCTTGCGCTACAACCGGGCACGCGATCTGCTCGACGCCGCTACCCGCGATTCATACATCGTGCCTGATGCGTAGATCCATCGCAGAGAAATCCGAAACCGGAGGGTGGGAAGAAATTCTCCCAGGCACGCGACCCGGTCACCGCATACCGTGGAGCTATGACCGATAGAGCGCCCCACCTGCGAGAACTGGGCAGCTTTCTGAAAGCCCGGCGCGGCGAGCTCACCCCCGCCGACGTCGGGTTGCCTGTGCGCGGCAGCTCCACCCGCCGCGTCAGGGGTCTGCGCCGCGAAGAGGTCGCGGACCTGGTCGCCATCAGCCAGGACTATTACACCCGCGTCGAGCAGGGGCGCCTCGCGCCGGCGGAGCAGGTCCTGGAAGCTCTCGTGCACGCGCTGCGGCTGAACGACGATCAGCGCGCGTACGTGGAGAGCCTGGCTCGGCGGGTCGACCATCGCAGCGCCCCCAAGCGTCGCCAGCCGATCGTCCGGCCGCAGATCCAGCGTCTGCTCGACCAGCTCACCGATACTCCCGCCCTGGTCTTCGGCCGCTATCTCGATATCCTCGCGTGGAACCATCTCGCCGCGTCGCTACTCACAGACTTCTCGCAAATGCCTGCGCGGCAACGCAATTACGTGCGAATGATATTCACCGACCCCGCCATGCGAACCCTCTACGCGGATTGGGAGGGAGTGGCCAAGACATGTGTCGCGATCCTGCGCATGGACGCGGCGAGCAACCCCACCGATCCGGTGCTGACGGCTCTGGTGGGTGAGCTGTCGATCGCCGATCCGCAGTTCCGGCAGTGGTGGGCAGCGCGTCATGTCGCCCGGCAGGAATTCGGCACCAAAACGCTCATCCATCCGGACGTCGGTGAACTGACCCTGGACTGGGACACCTTCCGATACACGGGCGATCCGGATCAGCAGTTGGTGCTGTGGTCCGCCCGGCCCGGAACCACCTCACACGAGAAGTTGCGCATTCTCACCTCGTGGAGCGCCGACTGCGGCTACCCCGCATCGGCCTCCCTGATCAGCCGTCAGCGCCCCGACGGCAGTACCGACCACGAGATCATCGCCACCTGCGGACTGCCGTGCGGATGGCGAGTTCCCGTTCCCATGACCAGGATGACCGGACCGGACATCTGACATCCCGCGGACCGCAGCAGTGCGGGGCCGCCGAGAAGAGCCGGCCCGTGCTCACCGGTGCGACCGGGTCGGCGGCCGATCCGCCATCGGCCCCAATGCTGTAACTGCGCAGCGCGACCATCGGTTCGCGAGAGCTGCCGGCCAGATCCTAAATATCAGGGCCGCGATATCCGGCCACCACCTCGCAGCAGCGGTGCCCCGACGAAAGCGACGGCGGCCCTTGGCGGCTGGCGCACGCATGAGGCCCAGAGCGAGGCCGAACAGCCGCCCACTCTCCACGAACGCTTCCCCCATCAGAAACCGAGTGGCGAGACTGAGACGTAGGGCCACAGCTTGTCCGGTCCCGCAGCGGCGCTGTTGCGTCTGCCCACGCCGTGGTCGACGGGTCTGCCGGCCACGTGGCCGGGCTGGATCGTCACCCAGCAGTCGGTCGATCGGCTGCTTCGAGATAGGACGCCAGGTTGGCCAACGAGGACGCGATCCCGGCCTCGTGGGCCGCTTGGTCGATGCCCGGTGGCACGTCGGTGGCGGTGACGGTGACCTCGGTCCCCTCAACCGTGTCGGTGATGTGCCAGGTCATCGTCATGGTGCCGGAGTACGAGGGATCCTCGGATTCGAACACCGCCCTGTGCACCACGCGCTCGGGTGGCATCAGCTCGGCGAATCCGACGTCGACGACATCGGTCGCATCGGAAGTCTTGCCGGGGCTGTTGACCGGATCGAGGTAGGTCAGGATCATCCGGAATCCGCCGCCGGGTCGGGGATCCCACCGCTGGATCCGCCCCCGCATACCGTCGGGTGGCAGCCATGCCTCGAGGGATTCGCGGTCCACCAGAGCGCCGTAGACGATCTCCGGTGGTGCCGCGATCAGGCGGCTGGCGCGGTCGGTCCTGCTCATGGCCCGAGTCTAGACACGGTCCGCCGAGTCGAGCGTAAATCTCACAGTTCATCGGAACTCGACCGGCACGCCCGTCGGGCTTCTGTCCGCTGGACGCTTGTGTTGCGTGAATATTGTTGCTGCGCTGGATAATTGCTTGTACTGCGTCCGACAGGTTCCACGGATGCGCTCCGTGCGGCAGCTTGTACTCGGTACCTGGCCAGAGTGGGCTACAGACGGTGACGACCCGACAGGAGACGCATGCTCAGCAGTTCACGTACTACGTACCCAAGGCGATTCGCTGCCTCCGATCCGACCTGAGCGAGGACTGCGAGCGCGACGAGCGCGAGATGACCCGCATCGGTGTCCAGCTCGGCTACGCAGTCGATGAGGCGCTCGTCGTCATCGACCCGTCCCGGGAGGGGCCGTTCACAACCATTTGGCTCCGATACCCGGGCGTGCCGGTGCCGGGGCATCCAGTCGGAGCATCTACCGCACAACGGTCCCCCACTGCGCGCGACAGACGCCGCCGCACTGAACGACCTGCCCGCCACACAGGGGCCGCATCGGAACGAACCGCGATGTAACGAGCATGTTCCTTCCTGTCGGTTCCTTTGACAATCGCCCTTACGCCACTCAAGTTCCACCCTGGCAACGTGCTGTAGGTCACTGTTAGTGCTGCAAGGGGCAAGGGATGCCACCACTGGGAACGACGCGCAGATCCCTGCTGCACGCGGCGGGGATCTGCGCGGCGGCGCTCACCGCAGCGGCATGTACCGGCTTCGCCACCACCGGCGGTGGCGCAATGATCCTGCTGTCCACCCAGTTTCGGCCCGCGGACGAGGCCGAACGCTTCCGGGCCCTGCTGGGCCGGACCGCACCCGGCGTCAGCTACGTGACCGTCGAGGAGGGCCCGTTCTCGACGCAGGTGCGCAGCCAGGTGGGGGCGGGTTCGACGAAGATCGGGCTGCTCGCCGGTCTGCACGGCGACCTGGCCCCGCTGGCCCCGAAATACCTGCAGGACTTGACCGGCCTGCTCATCGATCTCGGAAACCGCGGCTGGTCAACGGATTACCTGCAGCTCGCGAAGTCCGGCACCGACCGCACCTGGTACATCCCCTGGGCCACCGCGAGTTACGTGCTCGCCGCACATGCCGACGCGCTGGAGCATCTGCCCTCCGGCGCCGATGCCGCGGCGCTGACCTACGACCAATTTCTCGACTGGGCCGTCGCGGCCCGCCGCGCCAACGGCAATCGCCCGATGCTGGGCCTGCCCGCGGGCCCGAAAGGGCTGCTGCACAGGTTCACTCAGGGCTATCTGCTGCCGTCGTTCACCGGCGGTCAGATCACCACGTTTCGTTCCGCCGAGGCCGTGACCGCCTGGGAGTACTTCCGCGAGCTGTGGCCCAACTGCGTCCCGGCGAGCACGACCTACGACTTCATGCAGGAGCCGCTCGAGAGCGGCGAGGTGCGAATGGCCTGGGATCACGTGGTGCGCTTGGTGCGCGCGCCCGAACGCGATCCCCAGAATTGGCGGATGATGCCCGCGCCCCGCGGCAAACACGGACTGGGCTACATGCCCGTGCTGGCCGGGCTGGCAATTCCCAAGGGCTGCCCGGATTTCGAGCTGGCACAGCGCACCATCACCGCATTCACCCAGCCGGACAGGCAGATTGCGCTGCTGCGCTCCAATGGTTTCTTCCCCGCCGTCAGCGCGGCGATCCCGCAAGATCTGCCCCCGGCGATCGGACTCGAGGCCGATGCGGTGCAACGCCAGCAGCAGGCGCCGGGCGCGATCGTCTCGCTGCCGCCGGTGGGGCTTGGCCAGCGTGAGGGTGAGGTGAGCAAGGTGTTCCAAGACAGTTTTCGCTCGATCGTGCTGGGTGGGGCCGATATTCGATCGACGCTGGATCAGCAGGCGCGAGTGTTGCAAGGCATCCTCGACGACCTGAAGGTGCCGTGCTGGGCCCCCGACCCGGCCGCCGAACTGTGCCGGGTGGAGTAGCCATGACCGCACGACTGCGCTCCCCGTGGATGCTGCTGCTGCCCTCGCTGGTGCTGATGGCGGCGCTGTTCGGCTGGCCGCTGGTACAGGGCGTGCTGGCCGCCTTCGGAAACGGTCACGGGTTCACGCTGGACAACTGGCATCGCCTGTTCGGTGATCCGTACTTCCTGAAAGCGCTGCGCAATACGTTGCTGCTGCTCGTTATCGTCGTCCCGATCCAGCTGGTGCTCGCCGTCGGGATGGCGCTGCTGCTGCAGGCCCGGCCCGGATTCGCGGGCGGGCACTTCTATCTCTGGTGCCTGCCACTGGCGATCTCGGAGCTGGCCGCGGGCCTGGTGTGGCTGTCGATCTTCGGCAATCGCGGCTACCTGAATTCGCTGCTGGTATGGCTCGGGCTGTCCCACGACGGGGTGCAGTGGCTGAGCTACCAGCACACCGGCACTATGCTGTTGGCCATCGTGCTCGCCGAGATCTGGCGCGCCACTTCGCTGGTGTTCGTCATCGTGGTCGCCGGAGTGCAGCTGATTCCGCGCGATTACGACGAGGCCGCACAGGTTTTCGGTGCGGGTCTCTGGCAGCGGCTGCGGCACGTCACGCTGCCGCTGCTCGGACCGAGCCTGCAGGCGGCGCTGATCCTGCGAACCATCCTGGCGCTGCAGGCCTTCGCGGTCGCGCAGGCCTTGACCGGACGCGATTTCCCGCTGCTGGTCGGCGAGACCTATCAGTGGTACTCGAATCTGCAGAATCCCGCGGTGGCGAGCTGCGTTTCCCTTGTCGTGCTGGTCATTTCGCTCGGCACCGCGGTGTTGTATCTGCGGACCGTGCGGCAGCCGGAGGGCGCGCGATGAGCGAGGTGATCCCGAACGCCGTTGCCGCCGAGTCGCAAACCGTCCTCCCGCCGGTCGACCGGGCACCGCTGCGCAGGCGGCGGTGGCGGGCCGTAGGTGTCCAGCTGGGATGCATCGCGGTGACGGTGTTCATGGCGTTGCCGATCGTGCTCATCGGGCTTTCGGCGGTGTCCTCGCGCGAGACTCTCGACAAGTTTCCGAAACCGTTGATCCCCGATCACTTTTCGGGCGAAACACTGTCGTCGTTCTTCCGGGCGACAGGAACGGTGCCCGCCTTCGGCAATTCGGTGCTGGTCGGGCTCTACACGGTGTTCTGGTCGCTGGTCATCGGCGCGCCCGCGGGATATGCGCTGGCGCGCTACGCGTTCCGCGGTAAGGACACCTATCAGGTGTTCATCCTGCTGGTCCGCGCGTTGCCGATCGTTGTGCTGTCGGTGCCGCTGGCGACGATCTTCCTACACGCCCACGTCTACGACACCGTGCTGGCGGTGACGCTCGTGCACACCACACTGGCCCTGCCGACCACCGTGCTCATCACCGCGAGCATCTTCGTCGCGGTGCCGGCCGATCTGGAGGAGGCCGCGCAGGTCTTCGGCTGCACGCGCTGGCAGGCCGCCCGCAAAGTGGTGGTGCCGCTGGCGCTTCCGGGGCTGGCGGCCTCGTCGATCTTCACCTTCGTGCTGTCCTGGAACGAGATCCTGGGAGCGACGATCGTGACGCTGGGCCACCGCACGCTGCCGGCACAGGTACTCACCTCACTGTCGGAGGCGTCGGCGCCGTACCGCTTCGCGGGCGGGTTCGCGCTGATCATCCCGGCGCTGTTGTTCATCCTGGTGATGCGCCGCTACCTGGTGAATATGTGGGGGACGACGCTTCGATGAAAGACCTTCCGACGACAGGGATCTGCGATGGCTGAAGTGGTCCTGCGCGACCTGGTGAAGACCTATCCCGACGGCACGGCCCGCGCCACCGACGACATATCACTCGCGATCGCCGACGGCGAATTCGTGGTGCTGCTCGGGCCTTCCGGCTGCGGCAAGACGACATTGCTGCGGATGATCGCCGGACTGGAGGTGCCGGACTCGGGGCAGATCGTGATCGGCGGCCGGGACGTCACCTATCTCGAACCGCGACGGCGCAACCTGTCGATGGTGTTCCAGTCCTATGCGGTGTTCCCCAACAAAAAGGTCTCCGACAACATCGGTTTCGGGCTGCGCATGCGCGGGGTATCAGGCGACGAGGTGCGGCGCAAGGTCGCATGGGCTGCCGAACTGCTGCAGCTCACACCGTATCTCGATCGCTATCCGGCGAAGCTGTCCGGGGGGCAGCGCCAGCGGGTCGCGGTGGCCCGCGCGATCGTGATGGACGCCGACGTCCTGCTCATGGACGAGCCGTTGTCGAATCTGGATGCCCTGCTGCGCATGTCGTTTCGCGCCGAGTTGAAGAAGCTGGTCGCCGAGCTCGGTACCACGACGATCTATGTCACACACGACCAGGTGGAGGCGCTGTCGCTGGGCGATCGGGTGGCGGTTATGCGCGCGGGCGTGGTGGTTCAGTGCGGCGCACCCACCGACGTATACGACGATCCCGCAACGGAATTCGTCGGCGGATTCCTCGGCGGCCCGCCCATGAACTTCCTCACCGGGACGATCGCGGCCGGCGAGTCCGGCCCCCGCCTGGACCTGGGAGGCCAATCACTGCCCGCACCCGCCGCCCTGTCCACCTTCGCGGGGAAGGCGATCAGGCTCGGCATCCGCCCCGAGTCCATCGTCGTGAACGGCGAGCACCCCGGCCACGCGGTAGACGCGGAACTCCAGGTTTTCGAACCCCTCGGCTCCGCCACCCTGCTCACCACCACCATCGCCGGACAGACGGTGAAAGTCCAAGCGCCACCGGGCTTCCGCGCCGAACCCGGCACTTCGCTGTCGCTCCACCTCCCCAGGCGATCCTATCGCTGGTACGACCCGGAAACCGGCCTGCTGCTGCCGACCGATCGCGAATAGCGCGCCCCTGTAGCTCGGTCTCCAGGAGCCATTGCGCCCTGCCCGCGAGGCCCACACCTTCTTCCTCGTCGTTGGTGAAGCAGGTGAGGCGGTAGCCCGTGAACGGGGATTCGCCGTGAATTCTGGTGGACAGGATCGCCGCGGGGGCGTGGCAGACGATGCCGAGCGGCTTGCCGGAGGCGAGTTGCGTGGTGAGGATGCGGCCCGCGTCCGCATCGACGCACGGATCCTGCATCGGGCCGTGACCGCCGGGCAGGTAAACCATGCCGTAGTCCTCGAGACGGACAACGGACAGTTGCAGCGGCGTGCGCATCGTCTCGGCGGATCGGATGATGGTCTCCAAATCGAGTGCTCCCTGTTCACCTCCGGTCATGGACGGGCGAGGCTCATGTCGACCGTTCTCGATCCGCTCACCGAGGAGGACGAGGTTCGCCAACGGGCCGGTATCGGAGCGCCGGGATCGAACGACATCCTCGGACTTCTCGAGCAACTCGTCCCAGGTGCCGTTGATCGCGTTGCCCGCCAACGTGTTTCGCGCGGCGTTTCCAGACGCCCTCCTCCTCTTTGTTGGTGAAACACGTTGCCTGGTAGCCCTTGAATGGCGGCTCCCCCGCGGATTCTGGACTCACCCACGCCACGACCGTTCTGGACAGCGTCCCGCGTTGGTTGTTTGCACACACTTAACGAGCTGTAACTCTCGGCCCAGCCCACGAACCCGCTATCGAAACTAGACTCGCATCGACGGTCTCGGACGTCGAGACCGTTCTTCCGTTCGAGCAACGATGCGCGAACGCTGTATCGGGCCCCGCTCCGCGATGCGCGGTGTCACACAAGATATCCGGGATCAATGCGGTGCGATTACCCCGGCCTCGGCGGATCCCTTCCCGGAACCGACACGATCGGGAGGAAACTCATGGGAAGCTCGAACAGCACGGTTCTCGACGGTCGCGGCACAACAGTGCGCATCGAGACGCCGGGTGAAGCGCTGGGCACAGGCCGAGCAGGCGCGATACCGCCCCCTTCGGCAACGACTATTCCGAACGCGGCAACCCCCGGAAAGCCACGGCAGCTGAGCGCACTGGACCTGCACCTGCTGGACAGCGAATCGGTCTCGACGCCACTGCATATCGGCGCGCTCATGCTCCTCGACTCCGCCGATGCACCGCACGGCCCGATGGATATCATGTCGCTGCGTCGATTGTTCGCCGCTCGGCTGCACCTGGTGGCACCGCTACGGTGCCGAGTGCGCACCGTCCCGCTCGGTCTCGACCAGCCGTACTGGGAAGACTGTGTGACCGTAGATCTGGGCTACCACGTTCGCGAGGTGCTGCTGCGCGACGGCGCGACCGATGCGGACCTTGCCGACTATGTCGCACGGCGCCACGCCCAACCGCTCGACCGATCTCGTCCACTGTGGGAATGCCACCTCATCTCCGGACTCACCGATGGACGCCAAGCCGTCTACACGAAGGTGCACCACGCCGTGATCGACGGTGTGTCGGCGGCAGAGGTCATGGCGGCAGTCCTCGACATCGCCGAAACACCCACCGCCACACCGCTACCCGATTCGGGCATGCGCCGCGACCGGACCCCTTCCGCCATCGAGATGCTCGCGCGCAGCGTCCCGAATGCGGTTACCCGGCAATCGATGCGCGCACACGCCATGCTCGAGGCGGGACCGACGCTGCTGCGTGCCCGCGACGATCTCCGCCACAAGCACCCCGACGTGCCGTTCAACGGCCCGACCACCGCTGCTCGCAGCGTCGCGTACACCTCGCTGCCGCTGGACACGGTCAAGTCCATCAAGAAATCGGTCGACGGCACCGTCAACGACGTGGTGATGGCACTGTGCACCTCGGCCCTACGCAGCTGGATGCTCGACCGCGCCATCCCCACCGACCGGCCGCTACTGGCCGCGGTGCCGGTATCCGTGCGAACTCCAGAGCAGTTCGGCTGCGCGGGAAACCAGTTCTCCATCATGCTTTCGCAACTACCGATCACCGAAACGGACCCGCACCATCGACTCGAACTCATGCACAGCGAACTGCTCGCGGCAAAGGATCGGTTCCGTACGCAGCCACCGAACCTGCTCCACCAGATCACCTCACTGCTGACACCGGTAGGACACGGCATGCCCACCCGCGCCCTGCTCCGGGCCACGGCAGCCGCCCTACCCCTGGCCAATCTGATCGTGTCGAACGTTCCGGGACCGCAGATACCTTTGTACCTCAACGGAATCCGCGTCCTGGCCAGCTACCCCGTATCACTGCTCACCGAGCTGTCGGGCAGCCTCAACATCACCGTCATGTCCTACAACGGACATCTCGATTTCGGCATCGTCGCCTGCCCCGACGCCGTTCCCGACACCTGGGACATCGCCCGGCACCTCGAACATGCGCTGACCGAGCTGCATCCCTGACTCGGCTCCTGGCCCCGCCCGACTGCTCGCGGCCAGCCGACCCCGCACGTGCGTCGATCGGGACCGAAAACCAGCCACGCCCCGCCACCATGTGCTGGCGGCTCGCGAAAGCACGTGAAAAGAAGATCCCCGCACCCGGGGTATTCACCGGGAAGCCAAACCCCCACCCGCACAACGACTTGACCGGCAGCGCATTTCGCTCCGATCAGCGACTGACCGGCCGAAACGCAGGTCAACCCCGTCCCACGTTCGATATGCGGCACCCACGGCTCGACAAGTATTTCGGTGTGCATTCGACCTCGGTGCATACCGGTGGAGTTGTGCCCTGTTGGAGCTGGTTACCCGACGGTAAACTCAGCGAACATCAGACTTTGCGCCGCCCGATGTCGTCACCAACGCCGAAGGGACGAGATACGCATGAGTACACCCGACACCACGACTTTGTCGGCGCAGTTGCGCGCCGCCCTGGCTTTGACCAACACCGAAATCAAGATCGCCGACACCCGAATCGCACAGGCCCGCACCGAGACCGCCCGCCACGTGCTGGCCGACAACGCCGAGGATGCCCGCGACCGCGCTCGCGCCATCGAGGCAGCCATCCGTGAGCTGGGTGACGTCCCGGAGCTGGTCGCCCCCTTCGTCGGACGGGGCGCCGCGGCGGTCAAGGCCGTGGTCGACCAAGCCCAGCCATTCGACGAAGCCCTGCTCGGTGACCTGTCCCTCGAACACCAACTCCTGGACCGCGCCCGCTACATCAAGGCCCTCGCGACCACCACCGGGCAGCCGCAGGTCGTGGCATTGGCGCGGCGGTTGATCACCGCGCATACCGAGACCGTGGACTGGCTGACCACCGTGCTGACCGAGGACGCCCTCGGCGGACCAGCCGCGCTGCGCCACACCCGTCTGCAAACAGGCACCGGGACGCTGGTGAAGCTGGTCAACCTTCCCGTCAGCTGGTCCGCCCGCGGCCTGGACCGCGTGCTGGACACCGTCCGCGCCACGCCACCCGCGCTGGGTGAGTGGCTCGCCCAGGGCGTGCACGCCGGCGATGTCGCGGTCAAAACCCTCTCCGCCTCTCGCGATGCCGCGCTCGCCACCGCCGAACAGGTCGCCCGCGATGAAGGCGCCGACACCGCGGCCGGCGCCTTGCATTCCATCCGCACCGCCACCAGCACCCCCGAACCGGAAGAGTTGCCCATCGCCGCCTACGACGAGTTGACCGTCGCCGACATCACCGACGCGATCAAGGAACTCACCGAACCAGCCGACATCCGAGCGGTCCTGATCTACGAGCAAGCCAACAAGGACCGCCACGGTGTCGCGGCAGCCGTGCAATCCCGGCTCACCGCGATCGCCCACGAAGTCGCAGGTCTCAGCTGACCATTCGCCCCGATGGCGACCGGCCCGAATGATCCTGGGATCCTCGGGTGTCAGGGCCGATCGGCCGGAGGCGATGCCGGTGATGTCGGCATCGCGGTGTGAGGCAGAATTCGGCCTGTCGCAGCAAACCGAGATCTGGCATCGTCGCTACCCACCGGCCACCGTCCTTCAAGCTTTGGACACCGACTGCGGTCACCCAGTGCCCGCGCACGACATGCCGACATTCACCGGTTTGGACATCCTTTTGCACGCCCGCGGCTGGAGTTTCATTCGGGAATGTTCCGGCCCGAAACTACTCACCTTCAGATACCCGCCCTCCGAAACCGGCGTCGACTATCCGGCCGTCCAACGAATCCGACCGCGCGTCGCCCGGGATTGCGCGTGCTCTCCGCGGACAGGTTGTCGCGCGCGTCCAGCAACCAGAACGGCGCCGTCACCACGGAACGCCCCGCATGCAGGCCGAACAGGCGGCACATGGTGCCGAAAATACGCTGTGGAATGCAGTCGTTACCGCAGGAAGCCGACGGATTCGCCAACCGAAGCGTCAATGCTGACTGACAACTCCTGGAACCGCCCTATCGGCGAGTAATCTCATGGCTATGGACGTCGCCTCCGTGACCGTCGGTGTTGAGGAAGAGTTCCTCCTGGCGGATCCGGAAACCGGCGCACCTGTCGCCAAAAACATCGAGGTAGCACAGACGGCGGCAACAGCCGGCATCCACTTGAAACCAGAGCTCACGCGATGTCAAGTGGAGACGAACACCAGCGTGCACTCCACCACGGCAGGCATGATTCGCGAATTGCGTGAGTTGCGGCGAGATGTCGCCGGATGCGCGGAAAAGAACGGCGTCCGCCTGCTCGCAGTGGCGATTCCCCCGACAGTGCCGCACAGGTTCCCGGTCACCGACACGCCACGGTTTCAACGAATCGCCGACGGTTTCGGCATGCTCGCCCATGAACAGGGGCTGTGCGGCTGTCATGTCCACGTCGGGGTTCCGGATCGAGAAATCGCGATCCAGGTCGGCAATTTCCTGCGCCCCTGGCTGCCGTTGTTCTTGGCGCTGACCGCGAATTCCGCGATCTACCGCAGCGCCGAAACCGGCTTCGCGAGTTGGCGCAATATTCTGTGGCGGCGTTGGCCCAGTGCCGGACCGCCACCCTATTTCACCTCGGCCGACGAATACGACGCCACGGTCGCGACGATGGTGGCCAGCGGCTGCATCCTCGACGAGACAATGGTGTATTGGGACGTCCGCCCCTCACTGACCTTCCCCACCGTGGAGATCCGCGTCAGCGACATACCCGCCACCGTCGAGGAGACCGCGCTGCTCGCGACCCTGGTACGGGCTGCGGTAATGACAGCGCGAACGTCCTTGGCCCAGGGCCGCACAGCCCCGCCGATCCCCGCGCAGACGCTGCTCGCCGCCTACTGGAAGGCCGCACGCACCGGCATCGACGGCGACGGCATGGACCCGGCGAACGGCCGCATGATGCCTGTCCGCGAACTACTCGACAAGCTCGTGAATTCCCTCGACTTCGCCCTGGAGGAGTTGGGCGACCATACGTTCGTCACCGACACCATCGCGACGGTATTCGCCCGCGGAAACGGCGCACGACGCCAGATCAACGCCTTCCGCGCACATCGAGACGTCCGCGACGTCGTCACCGAACTGACCAACGCAACCTTGCAAGATTGCCAGTAGCGGGATCATGTCCTGCGCGGTCCGAACTACCAGCAGTTGCCGGATGCGTACTCACCGCGCGAACAGAAGGTGGAACACCTTGGCGGACAGAGGGTCTCGCCGACTGCGGGCACATGCCGATTTGCGTGCATCGACGTCTGCGCCGTCGCCCTGGTTCTGTTCGAGCGTCGATGTGATCAGGTCCGGCTCAATTCGGGAATAGCGCCCGGACGGCGGCGGGGAACTCGACCACCGCGCCAGGGCCGGCCACGGCCAGGTTGAGCAGGAAGCCCGGCAGGATCGACAAAATCGCCCTGGCGACAACGTCTGCGGGCACCCCGGTCCAGGTCCCAGCCTGTTGGCGCTCGCGGACCAATACGGCCATGTCCTGCGTCATGGCGACCATCGCCGCCTCCAGTCGTTCGGCCAACGCCCGATTGTGCCGGGACTCGGACCAGACCATCAGGGCCATGGCGGCGAGCTGCCTGTCGCGGTTCCGCTCGACTACCGCCTCCAGCAGCTCGGCCATCACCTGACCGACCCCACGCTCGCCATTGCCGGCAATCAGCGCGGTGCGGAGCACCTCGGCGACATCGTCGAGGTTCTGCTCGGCCACGCCGACGATCATGTCTTCCTTCTTGGGGAAGTACCGGTAGATGGCGCCCGCTGACTTGCCCGCTTCGGCTAACACGTCCTGCATGGTCGTGCGGTGGAAGCCGTTCTGGAGGAAGCATTTGCGCGCCGCCGCCAGAATCTCGGCGCGCCGATCGTCCTTGTACTGCTGGCTCACCCGCGGCATGGGCTGCCTTCCTCTCCCGTTGACACCTGACAAGCGCGAGCCTACCGTAAAAGAAAGCGGCTGTCCGTCCGCTTTTGAGAAGGGAGAAGATTCATGCGACTGCCGCCTGCTCGCCCGGCCGACCTCACGGCCGAGCAGCAACACCTTTACCGGGCCATGGACGCGATGGTCGAGGGCGACGAGTACGCGGGCTTCACGGTCCGCGAGGCCGACGGCACGTTCGTCGGCCCCTGGGGCGTGATGCTCCACTTCCCGGAGCTGGCGGAGCCCCTCGGGGGTTTTATCGACCTGGTCCAAAAGCTGCCCGGCCTGTCCGAACGTGCGCGGCAGGTGGTCATCCTCACCATCGGGGCGCGTTTCAACGTCGCGTACGAGATGTACGCCCACGCCGGGCTGGCTGCGCGGGCCGGGTTGCGGCCAGATCAGGTGGCGGTGCTGTGCGCGGGGGGCCGCCCTGCCGACCTCGCCGAGGACGAATCGCTCGCGGCCGCAGTCGCGACCGCCCTGACCGGCGCGGGCCCCGTACCCGGGCCGTTGTACGACACCGTCGTCGCGAGGTTGGGCCAGCAAGTCCTCGACGCGATCGTGTTCGTGACCATCCACTACCTCGCGCTCGGCGCCCTGCTCAACGCCTACGACGTCAGCGTGCCCGCCGAAAGCTCGACCGAGCGGAAATAGCCCAACATCGCCCTTTGAACCGAATGGAGAATCACATGTTCGACGGCTCCCCCGATCCCGCCGACTTCGGCACGTTCGGTCGCTACGTGGAAACACCTGCCGACGAAATGTCGCCGGAAATGCGCGACGCGTACGAGTACACGCGGCAGCTACGCGGCGTGGTTCCCGGTCCTCACAAGATCTGGCTCGCCAACCCGGCACTGGCCAAGGCGATCGTGCCGACCGGGGCGTATTTCCAGAAGGATTCGTCGCTGTCGAAGGCGGAGATCGAGATCGTCACGAACGTCGTCACGGGCCGCTGGCTCGCCGCGTACGCCAATTACGAGCACGAGAAAATCGGCGCGCTGCTGGGCGGTCTGGAGCCGCAGCAGGTCGAGGCCCTCATCGCCGGCCTACCGACTTCCTTCGACGACCCGCGGCGGCAGATCGTGTACGAGCTCGCATCGACACTGGTGCAGCCGCGCGTGGTGCCCGTCGGCATGTACCGCCGGGCCGTGGCCACCATCGGCGCAGCGGGCATCGTCGATGTCACCGTGCTGATGGGCTGGTTCACCGGTGTTTCGCTCACCCTTGCCGCGTTCGACGTCCCGTCGAACGCGACCGGCCTGAAAGAGCAGGAGTAGTTCATGAAGCAGCTTCCCGAGCCCTCGCCACTGCCCGAGTCGATCCCGATCCCGAAGGCCGACCCACCGGCCGAGATGGACCTCGTCGCGGTGCCGACCGGCGTGAACCACCGAACCGCCGCATACGCGTACGCAGGCGGGTCGGTCTTCGACAGGCGCGATTTCTACATCGGAGCGGCGCTCATCGAACACCCGCGGGGTGATCTCCTGGTCGACTCCGGTTTCGGGCGCGACATCGCGAAGCAGATGGCCACGATGCCCCGCCTGTTCCGGAAGCTGACCAAATATGACGTCTGGAAGCCCGCGGTCGCGCAGCTGGAAGCGGCCGGCTACGACTTCAGCCGACTGTCCGGGATTCTACTGACCCACGCGCACTGGGATCACATGAGCGGCATCCCCGATTTCCCCGACCTGCCGGTTCTGATCTCCCGGCGCGACCGAGCCGCCTTCTACAGCCGAGAAATGTTCGGCAACTTCCGCGGATTCTTCCAGGAATTCCCGTTCAACTGGCAGGATCTGAGCTTCGCGGGCGGACCTTACCTCGGCTTCCCCCGGCACCACGATGTGTACGGCGACGGCTCGATCGTCTGCGTACAGGCTCCCGGACACACGCCGGGCAGCATCATCGTCTTCGTGACACTGCCCAATCAGGTGCGCTACGCCTTGGTCGGAGATCTGGTGTGGCAACGTGAAGGACTCACCCGCCGCGTGCAGCGCCCATTCCCGATCAGGCGACTGGGCGACTTCGACGCCGAGGGGAACAGGCAAAACATTCTCCGCATGATTTCGATCATGCAGCGCATCCCCGACCTGATCGTTGTACCGGCCCACGATCAGCGCGCGTTCGCCGAGATGAGCCAACTGCCGAACGTCACCACCAAGGGCCTGATCCTTTCCACGGAATGACCTAACTCGGCCAGGCCGAGATGCCGGGCCAGCATCGCCTCACACTCCAGGCACCGATACGCGCGGTGGCCTGTCACCGCGTCGGCATAGCTCGCCGGGACCGGTCACCTGACAACCGCGGCGGCCCGCTGTGTAGGCCCTCGTCTGTCCGAGCGGGCTGCTCGCGTCCCATGGCAGGGACATACCCACCAGGGGTCGGCTCTGTCGCCCGAGCGCTATCGCGTTTCACAAACTGCAAGAATCTGCCCGTCGTTCGACGCGCCGGGAAGGCGTCGGATCGGGCGCGCCTGCCCGTAGATGTGGTGTGTCTGCCGCGTGGCGGGTCACAAATGCGATTGAATGACAGTGAACGACGAGTTCTACCTGCATGCTCCCGCCGGTTCTGAGTGCCATCCTGGCGGGCGGTCACGCCAGCATCACCTCAGCATCCGAGAGGACAACGAACGTGAGCACGGTTCTCGCCGCACATGAGATGTACACCACGGTGCTTGCCCAGATCGGCAACCCCACCCCGGAGACCCCGCCGGTGGCGGACAAGCTGCTCAAGATGGTCCATTACTTCACCTGGTTCACTCTGCTCTCCGGCGTCAGCGCCGTCACCTACGGCGGCGGCAGGTTCGCCTGGGAGAAGTGGAACGGCGGCAGCCTCGAGTCGCCGAAGATGGTGGCGGGCGCGATGATCGGCGGCGCCACCGTCACCAGCGCCGGAACCATCATGAACTCCGTCATCGGCAGCTGAGCCGATCCGCTCGTGCCCGGGTGATCGAGCACGAGCGGGGTCTACGCGCCGCCGCCCGGGTGCCGCCTCGGCCACGCGCGCTCAGCCGATGATGTCGCTCGGATGAAGGTCCCGGTTCCTGGGGACCTTCATCCGAGTATGTGATCAAGCTGTACGTCAGCATGCAAGATGGGCGGCCCGCCGGCGGGGCCTGTCAGCCGGGTTTCCGCGCTACGAGCCGGACCAGCACGACAATGCCGGTGACCAGCAGGATAAGGCCGATGGCCAGCGTCGTCAGTACCACGGGAAATGGGTTGGTGCGCTGGCCGATGTGTAGTTGCGGGTTGGGCGATGCGGATACTCCGCCGGTCGCGGAGACCGTGTATCTGCCAGGGCGCTCGATGACGGCGGTGCCGACCCGGATATGGGTGACGCCGTTGTCGCTCAACGCGGCGCCCATCCGCCCGTCCACCCTCGGGCCCGGCCCGCCGTCAGCCGGGGTGATGACCATGCGCAGGATCGGGATGGCCACGGTCTGATTGGACAGATCCATCGTGAAGGTCAGATCCACCCGCCCGGCGGGCAGGTCGACGAGGGTCTCACCAGGCAAATCGAAACCGCCGTAACAGGATTCGCCAGAGTTGAGCGTCGCGCCCCAATACACCAAACCGCTGACTGCAGTCCCGATGCCGAGGAGGATAACGAGGAAAGCGAGGGTTCGGCGGCTGGCCTTTGATCGATCGCGAATCATCGGGTTCTGTTCCCCTGCAAGTGATTTCGAGCTGATGACGTGACCGATCAGCCGGTGGGCCCCCGAGCCCCGAATTGGTGGAGGGCAGCGACGTTGAACACGGGGTATCGGATCAGCATGGTTGCTCGGGCCGACGGGTGTCCGGT
>NZ_BAGB01000174.1 GCF_000308615.1 Nocardia jiangxiensis NBRC 101359 | reverse complement strand
AACCGCGCCCGATTCGGTGTACGACCAACTCCTGAGCGAGATGCTCGACGGAGAGTTGCAACCCGGGGCGGCGCTCCCGGCCGAGCGGCAACTGGCCGAGGCATTGGGGGTGTCCCGGCCGACAGTGCGCGAGGCCATGCAACGCCTGGCACACAGCGGGCTGGTGGAGGTGCGCCAGGGCGGAGCGACCACCGTGCGCGACTTCCGCCGCGCTGCCGGACTCGATCTGCTGCCCCGGCTGATCCTGCGGGCCGGCCGTGTCGATGACGATGTGTTGCGCAGCATCCTCGAGACACGGTCGGCAATGGGCCGCGAAGTCGCCGGGTTGGCCGCCGAACGCGGTGGCGCCGACGCGGCCGGGGCGCTGAACAGTGCCGTGGAATCGCTTGCCGCGCAATCCGATCCGCTCGCTCGGCAGTTGGAGGCCCTCGGCTTCTGGGATCACGTGGTCGATGCCGCGGATTCGATCGTGTACCGGCTGCTGTTCAACGATCTGCGTGCCGTCTACGAACCGGCCATGGCGGCCTTGGTGCAAGTGATGGCGGCCGAGGTCGACCAGATCGACCGGTATCGCGCCCTGGCCGAGGCGATCATCGCCGGTGACGCGGCACTTGCCCGGCAGGCGGCCGCGCAGCTGTTGGCCACGGCGACAACAGAATTCGACATGTTGATGCGTCGCCTCGAGGAGAATACGCCATGAACGTCACCGCGCGGATCCACAACGCCGAGGATGACGGCAGCCGTCGCCGCTTCCCTCCCCTCGTCAGAACGACCGAAACCCGCGGCCGTCGCCGAGAACTCACCCTGATCGCAGCCGCTCGCGAATTCGCTCGCCACCCGTCACCGTGGATCATCGCGGGACTGCTGGCGACCGCCGCGGCGGCCCGCATCATCGTCAGCGATTGGCAGTACACCGACGCCGTCGTGCCCGCGGTCATGCTCGCGCTGTTTCCGTTCACCGAGTGGGTGATTCACGTCTGCGTGCTGCACTGGCGGCCACGCCGGATCGGCAGGCTCACTCTGGATTCGCTGCTGGCACGCAAACACCGTGCGCATCATGCCGATCCGCGCGAGGTGGGGCTGATCTTCATCCCGTGGCAGACCTTCCTGTGGCTGCTGCCCGCACTGCTCGCCATCGCGCTGCTGGCATTTCCACGGCCGGGCTCGGGTCTGATCTTCCTGACCACGATCGGAGTGCTCGGCCTGAACTACGAGTGGATCCACTACCTGATCCACACCGACTACCAGCCGCGAACCCGAATCTTCAAGGCGGTCAGACAGAACCATCGCTTGCACCACTTCAAGAACGAGCACTATTGGTTCACCGTCACCACCTCCGGCACCGCGGACCGCGTCCTGGGCACCCACCCCGACCCCGCCGCAATCCCCAACTCCCCCACAGCGAAATCCTTACACTCGCAGCGAGCCGCCTGACGGACCGATCGATGGGCTCGCGGCGATGCCGGACCCGATTCCATAGTCTCCGTTCCCGGATCCGGCAGGGCGTTGTCGAGCTGTCCGCAGGCCTATGACGCGACCGGACGCTGGTAGCGCAGGACTTGGGTTGCGACCCGGGCTCCGAGGTGGCGCGCCGTGGTCATATCGGCGGCGTGGACGGCGTCCGGGCCTTGGTCATTCCAGGTTTGGGCGCCCGCGCCGAGGTAGAACCCGAGCCGGTTGTCATCGTGCTCGCTGCTGGTAGTGGTGTTCCAGCCGGGCAGCAGGCCCAGGCTGACCCAGTGCATGCCATGTTGCGCGGCCAGCAGCGCCAGGTACTGCAGTGTGTGCAGCTTGTCGCCACTCATCGATCCGGAGTTGGTGAACCCGGACGCGAGTTTGTCCAGCCATTGCTGGGTCATCCAGCGCTTCGAAGTGGCTTCCGCGAATGCGTGGAACGCCCCGGACGCCGATCCCATGTAGGTCGGTGTTCCGAAGATGATCGCGTCACTGGCATCGAGGATCGCCCACTTCGCGTCGGTCATGTCGGCTACGTCGACCATGTCGGCGCGGGCCTCGGGCACCGACTCGATACCGTCGTGGACGGCCTTGGCGATCTCGAGGGTGTGCCCGTAGCCGGAATAGTAAGCGATGGCGACTTGGACGGATGGCATGTCGGATCCTCTCGTCGTGCAGGGGGTTCGAGACTCTCGTGAGCCCGCGATTTCGGTCAGTTCCCGGGTAGCGATCGCCGGCTACGCGCTCGGCGGCAGGGACTTGGACAGCTCACGTTGTTGACATCGATAACGCTATAACCGTGACAACGTAATTGTCAATGTCAACATCTTTCCGTTATCATCGGTACATGCCACCCAACGATCGACGCAGCGGCGGGTCGGACGACCAACGCGAGCACATCCTGAGTGCGGCGGTGAAACTGCTCGCCACTGCCGGGCCATCCGGACTGTCCACCCGAGCGGTCGCGACAGCGGCCGGAATTCAGACGCCGACGCTGTACCGGCTCTTCACCGACAAGGACGGACTACTCGACGCCGTGGCCAGCTTCGGCTTCGAGAGCTACCTCGCCGAGAAGCGCGCATTCGAGCCGAGCGAAGACCCGATCGACGACCTGCGCCGCGGCTGGGATGTGCATGTTTCGTTCGGGTTGGCCAACCCCGCCATCTACACGCTGATGTACGGAGACATACGGCCGGGCCGCCAGCCCGCGGCGGCAACGGAAAACCGAGCCATCCTGCGCGGCATGCTCGAACGCGCCAACGCGCAAGGCCTGCTCCGGGTACCCGTCGAAGCGGCCGCGGTGGCCATCGAGGCGTCCACGACAGGCGCGGTTCTGCTCCTGCTGGCCCAGCCGGAAGAGGCGCGGCACGCCCAGCTGATCCGACCACTGCGTGACATCGTGCTCGACGCCCTGACAGAGCAAGCGACACTCCGCGCCGACGACCGCTCCCCCGTCGCCGACCGCACCCAGTCACTACTCGGAATCATCACCCCCGCCGGCAACGCCGACCCCGTGACCGACGCCGGCTTCAGCGTCTTCGAAGCCGGCCTGCTGCGCGAATGGCTCACACGGCTCAACGAGGCCTACCGATCCGCCGGCAGCAACAACCAGCATCTCGACAGCCGCGGCCAGCTGGCATTTCGCGGCAGTGCGAACACGGAAACAACCGGCTCCGATCGGGCACAATGACGATGCGGCACCGACCTGCGGTGCGGGGTCGCTCATGGCGACAGCAAGGAAAGATCGTGCACAAACTCGGCGCGCTCGAGACGCGGGTGATGGACGTCTTGTGGGACAGCGAGGTTCCACTGTCGGTCCATGACCTGGTCGACCGGCTCGCCGATCAATACCATCGGCCTGCCTACACGACCGTGTTGACCGTTGTCACCCACCTGTGGGAGAAGGACTGGGTCGACCGGGACAAGGTCGGCCGGGCCTATCTCTATCGGCCGCGCCGTAGCCGCGCCGAGGCCACCACCGACCTGTTACGGGAAATTCTCGACAGCAGCCAAGACGCCTCTGCGGTACTGCTACATCTGGCGCGCACCGCCAATGCCCGGGAAGTCGACGCGTTGCGGCGCGGCCTCCGCAGCCGATATTGAAAAACTATGCCGGATAGTATTTTCTGAGAAGTCCCTGATAAAGCGGCATGAAAGTGATCATGGTCATGCCTGTCGGCACGGGGATGGCTTAACGTCGTGGCCGTGCCGCTCGGCCCGCCCCCTCATCGGGTCGACCGGCCCGCCGCCCGGACAGGCCGGCACCTGTCCGGGCATCCCGCCGATCACGAGGCGCCGACGACGCCGCCACACTCGTGCGTGTCCAGGAACCCACCCTGGCGGCACGATGCGCAGTCACCGTTTTCCGTGAACAGAAAGGCGCCATCTTCCATGCCACGATCAGGTATCGGGATCGCGGAAGCATTCAGAAACCGAGACATTCGACTGCCGTTGACCTTGACGATGCTGGCCGGGTTCGTAGGAGCGGCGGCATTCACACACTCGACCGGCTACTTCGCAACCGCCATGAGCGGTAACGCCCAGCGCGGAATACTCGGCTGGTTCACCGGCGCCCCGTCGATGGCCGCGGGGGCCATGGCACTTACCGTGATGTTCCTGCTCGGAGTGATCACCTCGTCGGTCCTGCAGCACCGGCGGTCCGCACGCGACGCACACATCGCGATGGCAGTGAACACCACCGGACTGATCATCGCATCCGTGATCGACCTCTGGCTGTCCCCGCACAACCCCCTCCTCGGCCTCGTCCCCGTACTGTTCGCCGCCTTCGGGCTCGGAGCCCTCAACACCGCATTCTCCAAAAACGGGGAAGTGTCCATCCCGATCTCCTACCTGACCGGCAGCGTGGTCAAACTCGGCCAAGGCATCGCACGCCACCTGCACGGCAGCAGCAGAAGCGAATGGGCCGGCTACGCAATCCAATACGGATCCTTCCTGGCCGGCGCAACCATCGGCGGCCTCGCCAGCCTCGCGGTCAGCGGATCACGAATGCTCTACATCGCCACCGCCGGATCCGTCCTGGTCGCGCTGTTCCACTACATGTCCGCCTCGAACGGTCCGAGAACGAACCCCGTGCAGGCAACTGTTCCCACTCTCCTCGGGACGGATCGCGACCACAGCCACCACGACGAACTCGCATCGAACACCGAGCGCCCCAACCAGGACCCATCACCGCTCGACGGTCTCAGGTCCCGGGATGTTTGACGCGACTCGGCGGATACACCGTGGCGGTGCGCCATGCGAGGGATCGGGCTCAGCGATAGACCCAGACTCCGCCGGTTCCCAGCGGGAAGGAGCGCTCCACCGTGTGCGGAACGCCGTTGTCGTCGTTCTGCGTGCAGTCGTACGGGAACAGGGAGTAATGGCCGTCACCACCACTGCACATGAGCGGCCGGGTCGTCCCGTACGGACTGATCAGGATGCGCGAGGACAAGATCAGGTTGTTCCGTGAAGCGAATTGTCCCGACCAATCGTGGCGATTGGCAAGGTCATCGGACGGATTGGCGGAAGCCGTCGGAGCCGCAACCAGCAGCGCGGCGGCGGCGATACCTGCACATGCGAGCACTCGTTTCATAGGACGACTATCAACGATCCAGCTCGGATATCACAACGCTCGGGACCATTTCGGCGATTCACGCCGGTCGCACAGTCGCATACGGTCCTGCGGCGAGGTTCGGGTATCAGTCCTGCTGATCGGACGACGTCTCGCCGAGCAGGGCGGCGCGTTCGGAGCGCACGCGGGTGCGCAGTGCATCGACGAGGACGGTTACCTCCGGGCGGCGGAGGGTTTCGGGGCGGGCGACGAGCCAATAGGTGAGTCGGACGGCGACCGAGCCGGGCAGGACGCGGATCAGGTCGGGGTGGCGGTCGGCCATGAAGCAGGGCAGCAGGCCGATACCTGCGGCTGCTCGGGTGGCTTCGACGTGGACGAATACGTTGGTGGAGGTGACGGATTCGCGCATGGTGGGGACGAAGCTGGGCGCCAGGTCCAGGTCGTCGACCTGGAGCATGGAATCGACGAAGTAGACCAGCGGGTGGTCGGCCAGGTCGGCTGGTGACCGTGGGATGCCGTGGGCGTCGAAGTAGGGCTGGGTGCCGTAGAGGCCGAGCACGTAATCGCCGAGTGGCATGGCGCGGGCGCGGCGCACGCTGGGTTCGCCGACGACGATCTCGAGGTCGAGGCCGGACCGCTGTGGCGATGCACGACGGGTGGTGGCGATGATTTCCACCATGATCCCCGGATGCCGGCGCCGGACCTCCGCCACGGCCGGGGCGGCGATATAGGCGCTGAAGCCGTCGGTGGCCGACATGCGGACCACGCCCTGCAGAACCTGTCCGCCCTGCTCGTCCCCGGCGAGCGAGCGGACCGCGGATTCGACCGCCTCGGCCGCGGTCAGTGCCGCACGGCCGAGGTCGGTCAATTCCCATCCGGCGGGACCTCGGCTGAGCACGCGGCCGCCGAGCGCGCGTTCGAGGGTGGTGATGCGGCGAGAGATGGTGGTGTGGTTGATGCCCAATTCCTCGGCCGCCGAGACGTAACGCCCGGTCCGGGCGACCGCCAGCAGTACGAGCAGATCATCGGGATTCGGGTGCATCCCTGCCATATCTGCATTCTTGCAGCTATGGGGTGCGAGATTCGTCATTGATTCGGAGTCGAATGTGCACGAATACTCAATTTCCTGATCCGATTGTGTGCCACATCACAGATGAGGGGTGATGTGTCAGCAGTCACGAAGGAGTGATGGCGATGAGCGTGCTCGATGCGCGGCCACCGGGTTCCGAGCCCCTGGGGAGCGAGTTGCGGCGGGTGGCAATGGCTTCCATGGCCGGCACCGTCGTGGAGTGGTACGAGTTCTTCCTCTACGGCACGGCGGCCACGCTGGTGTTCAGCAAGGCGTTCTTCCCGGCCGGACACAACGAATTGGATGGGATCCTCGCCGCGTTCGTGACCTATGCGGTCGGGTTCGCGGCTCGGCCGCTGGGCGGGATCGTGTTCGCGCACTTCGGCGATCGGCACGGCCGCAAGTCACTGCTGCAGATCAGCCTGTTGACGGTCGGCGCTGCCACATTTCTGATGGGATGCCTGCCGACCTTCCCACAGGTCGGGTACTGGGCTCCGGCACTTCTGGTGTTGCTGCGGTTCATTCAGGGATTCGCCCTGGGTGGTGAATGGGGTGGTGCGGTCCTGCTGGTCGCCGAGCACAGCCCCAACCGCAGCCGGGCGTTCTGGGCCTCTTGGCCACAGGCCGCGGTGCCGCTGGGCAATATCCTGGCGACTCTCGTGCTGCTGGTGCTGACCTCGACGCTGTCGAACGCCGCGTTCCTCTCGTGGGGCTGGCGCGTTGCGTTCTGGCTGTCGGCGGTCGTGGTGCTGGCCGGCTACTACGTGCGCACGAAGGTGCGAGAAGCGCCGATCTTCGTTGCGGCACAACAAGAATCCGAGCAACAGGACGCGGCCGCATCCGGTGTGCTCGAGGTGGTGCGCCGATACCCGCGGGCTGTGCTGACCGCGATGGGGCTGCGGTTCGCCGAGAACATCGTCTACTACCTACTGGTCACTTTCTCGGTCACCTACCTGAAGGAACACGTCGGGGTGAAGACCGGCGCCATCCTGTGGTGGTTGCTCATGGCCAACGCGGTGCATTTCGTGGCCATCCCGGCCATGGCCCGGCTCAGCGACAGAATCGGCCGCCGGCCCCTGTATCTGGCCGGCGCCATCGGGGCGATGGTCTGGGGATTCGTCGGCTTCCCGATGATGGACAGCGGTCGCGGCGTGATCATCGTGTTCGCGATCGCGATCGGCCTGATCGCACACGCTGCCATGTATGCCGCGCAGCCGGCCATCATGGCGGAGATGTTCCCCACCCGGATGCGCTACGCCGGTGTGTCCTTGGGATCTCAGGTGACCGCGATCTTCGCCGGCTCGCTGGCGCCGATCATCGCCGTCCGCCTGCTCGAGGTCTACCGGTCCTCGGTACCCATCGCGATCTATCTCGCCCTCGCCGGTGTGATCACCATCTTCGCGGTCCTGGCCGCCCGGGAGACCGCAGGCGCGGATCTCACCGAACTCGACCGAACCGCCACATCTCACCTGCCACCCGAACCCGAGCCGAAAGTGAGTCCCGCGTGACCCGGACGTATCCCCCGAGCCGAGACGCCCTGACCGGACGGACCGCGCTGGTCACCGGCGGCGCCAGCGGAATCGGCGCAGCCTGCGCACGCGAACTGGCCGCCCGCGGAGCCTCGGTGACCGTCGCCGACATCGACGGTGTGCGCGCGAAACAGGTCGCCGACGAGATCGGCGGGACCGTATGGGAGGTCGACCTCAGCCAGGTGAGCGGGCTCGAGACCCTGCGCCTGGACTGCGACATCCTGGTCAACAACGCCGGCGTGCAGACCGTCAGCCCGATCGCGGACTTCCCGCCCGACCGGTTCCGCACCATGCTCACCCTGATGGTCGAGGCGCCGTTCCTGCTGGTCCGCGCGGCATTGCCACACATGTACGAACGCGGTTACGGGCGCATCGTCAACATCTCCAGCGTGCACGGAACACGGGCCTCGGCCTACAAATCCGCGTACGTCACCGCAAAACACGCCCTGGAAGGGCTGTCGAAGGTCACCGCACTGGAAGCCGCCGAACACGGCGTGACGAGCAACTGCGTCAGTCCCGGATACGTGCGAACTCCTCTGGTGGACAACCAGATCGCCGAGCAAGCCGAAGCGCACGGCATTCCCGAGCGAGAAGTCGAGGAACGAATCTTCCTGAGCGAGGCCGCCATCAAGCGATTGGTGGAACCCGACGAGGTCGCCGACCTCGTCGGCTGGTTGTGCACCGACTCGGCCCGCATGGTGACCGGAGCCAGTTACACCATGGACGGCGGATGGAGCGCACGATGATCCGGATGTGTACCGGCGCGGTGACAACCGCCAGTTACGTTGCACCACAGTAGGATCCGCCGACACACGCAGCGCGGCACGAACACCAACCGACCCAGGAATCAGCGGCACCGCAGATACCGGTGCGGCTGATAGCCTCGCTTCAGCTGTCTGTTCGTGCCGCGCGGATGGCCGAACCCGTCGCGCACGGATACAGGCAGGTCGCCGCGGCAATCCAGGGCATGCACGATGCCGTCGGCGCGGGGATCGCCGACTACAGCGAGATGGAAAGGCGCAACACCCAGGTACTGACCACCTACGATCAGGGCGCCGTGTGACCGCGACAGTCGACGATATCCGCGCGACCACCCCCGACGGGCTCGCCGATCTGGCGACGCAGCTGACCGAACACAATCGCGCCTTCTCCGGAGCGTTGAACGCTATGCGCATCGCGGTGGATCAGGTGACCTCGCGATCCTGGTCCGGTGACGCGTCGCAGCGAGCTGCTGAAACGAGCCTGGCTCACCACATCGCGGGCAGTCATATCGCCGCCGCCGTGGACGGCCGGATCGAGGCCGTCGGCGATGCCGCCGCGGCGCTGAGCGCCGCGAAGAAAACCGTGGTGGACTGGGCGGATCGGGCCGCTGCCGCCGGTTGCACCGTGTGCCCCGACGGACACGTGATCGCCCCGATGGTTCATGTCTCGGCCGTCGGCCGGTCGAATGCGCTCCAGATCGCGCAGCTGGCAGCGAATTCCAAAGCGCGGGAATTCGAGGCGCATCTGCTGCCCGCACGGGGCACTGGCGCTGAACAATCCCGATCTCGCGACCAACGTGGCGACGTTCGTACCCGGTACCGGAACGGGACTGGCGAAGATGTCCGGTGACGTCAACCGCAGCCCGACCATGCTGAATTCCGCGAAAGACCAAGGCACGCCGAATACTTCGGTGATTCTGCGGGAGGGATACGACGCGCCGCAGGGGTATGCCGCCGCGGCGGATCGGTCCTACGCCGATACCGGCGCTGAAGAGTTTTCAGAACGGACTGCGCGCCTCGCATGTGGGCGCACCGTCCTACAACACGGTCGTCGGGCACAGCTACGGCACCACCGTGATCGGCGACGCCGCCGGCCACGATCAGCTCCATCCCGACGATCCCCCGAGTTCGCGTGGCCCGCTGAACGCCGACAACGTCGTATTCGTCGCGAGCCCCGGCAGCACGGTCGACCACGCCGGCGATCTGCATCTGACGGGTGTGCCGCAAGACCAAGTGCCGCAACATGTCTGGTCAACCAGAGCCAAGGGCGACTGGATCGGGATACCGGCGCGTTCGGGTGAGATCCTCGATGCGGCGCGGACGGGTCCAGCGCGCCGGCCTTTCATCCGCAGCACAACCCGCACGGCTGGTTCGGCAACGATGTCACCTCGCCCGAGCACGGCGGCCGGGTCTTCACCTCCGATCCCGGTGGCCACAGCGACTATTGGGACTCCCACGACGGGCAACCGGGCCAGGCCCTGCGCAATCTGGGTAGCCTGATCGCCAACCGCCCCGACCAGGTGCGCTGAGGCGATGAGCGATACCGATCCCGACGCCGCACTCGAGCGCATGATGGCGAAAGTTGCCGCGACACAACAGGAACTGGCGCAGGTGCGCGGCAACGGCGAGGCGCTGGGCGGGCAGGTCCGGGTGACAGTGGATATCGACGGACGCATCGCCGACCTGGTGCTCGACCCCGCCCTGCATGCCCTGCATCTCAGCGATGTCGCCGCCGCGATCACCGCGGCCCACACCACCGCGCTGAGCTGGGCCCGCGCCGCGGCGAGCGAGATCCAACGGGATCTACACGAAGACCCTTGTGTCGCAGCCATCGCTCACCGAACTGCCGCGGGCGGATTGCGAAAGACATTGGCGCGCAATGAACCTCAACCGATCTACCCTGATACCGAGCAATCGCATCCGCCGCAGGTCAGCGAATCCGGCTGGTAACCGCAGACGAAACTCCTCGCGTGGTACCCGCGCGGCGTGATCCGGCCCCTGGACATCAGAATGTGCGTAGCGCCGGTTGTGCGGGGTAGTGCGGGGTAAACCCGGCCGCGGTGGCCGGCGCAGCACATTGCACCTACCGATGACATGAAGGAGTGCGTTGTGAGTACTTATGTGACCACCAATCCGACCACCGGTACCACGGAAGACGAATTTCCGGAGCTGGCCGACGACCAGGTTCCCGTTATCGCCGAACATTCCGCCGAGGGCTTCGAGACCTGGCGGCTCACGCCCGTGGCCGAACGCGCGGCCGCGCTGGCACGAACCGCGCAGCTCTACGAGAAACGGTCGGCCGAGTTGGCGGCGGCCATCACGCGAGAAATGGGTAAACCGGCGAAGCAGGCGGCCGCGGAGGTGCAGCTTTCCGCAGATATCTACCGCTGGTACGCCGAGAACGGTCCGGACCTGCTCTCCCCCGAGCAACTCGACCCGCAAGGCGCACAGGAGTCGGTGGTGCACACCTTGCCGATCGGGCCGCTCGTCGGAGTGATGCCCTGGAACTACCCCTATTACCAGGTCGCGCGCTTCGCCGCACCGAACCTGTTGGTGGGCAATACGATCGTGCTCAAGCACGCCTCGATCTGCGCGGCGTCCTCGAAACTCATGGCCGATGTCTTGCATGAGGCAGGTGTTCTCGACTACGCGTTCATCAACGTGTACGCGAACCCGGACCAGATCGCCGAAATGCTGGCGCATCCGGCGATCCGCGGAGTGTCACTGACCGGAAGTGAGGAAGCCGGCGTTGCGGTCGCCACCGAGGCCGCGCGAAACCTGAAGAAGTCGGTCCTCGAACTGGGCGGTTCCGACCCGTTCATTCTGTTGGACACCGACGATATGGCCAGAACTACCCGGATCGCCGCGCAAATTCGGCTGGCGAATGCGGGGCAGGCGTGCAATTCACCGAAACGCTTCATCGTCCTGGACGAACTCTACGACGACTTCGTCCGGGGGCTGGTCGGTGAATTCGAACGTGCGGTTGTCGGGGACCCGGCGGACCCCGAAACCGAGGTGGGGCCCTTGTCCTCGGTGTCCGCGCGGGACACGGTCGCCGACCAGGTCGACGCCGCGGTACGGCAGGGTGCGACGCTGCACACGGGCGGCTCGCCCCGGGACGGAGACGGTGCGTTCCTCGAACCCGCGGTGCTCACCGGCATCACCCCGAGGATGCACGCCTATTCCGAGGAGATCTTCGGCCCGGTCGCCATGGTCTATCGGGTTTCCTCCGACGAGGACGCGGTGCGTCTGGCCAACGACGTCGGATTCGGCCTGAGCGGGTCGGTGTGGAGCACCGACCTCACCCGCGCGGCGCGAGTTGCCGACCGTCTCGACGTCGGAATGGCCTACGTCAACGAACACGGAACGACGCTGCCCGGCATACCGTTCGGCGGCGTCAAACGCTCCGGCTACGGACGTGAATTGGCACGCTGGGGCATGGGCGAGTTCGTCAACACCAAACTCCGGCGGACCTCGGCTCACTGAGAGTCCGGATCCCGGGCCATCCCTGCGTGCGGGACCGTGGAACGTCGGCGCATATTCTGTGCTGGTCGGACGCTTTACCCCCGCGAGTGGATCGAGGCGGTCATGGCAGTCGAGTGCGAGAATTTCACCGATGCGTGCACCCGGACGATTCCGCGTACTCGGTGAAGGTTCCCGAGATGACGAGGATCGCGCGGATGATGCGGCGGCTCGGAGTGGCGGTGCTGCTGGCGGCGGGCTGTCTGCAGGCGCCGGTGGCCACGGCGACGCCGATGAACCCGGAGTTGGGGCATGTGGGGCGCTGGATCACCGATGCCGACGGCAGGGTCGTCACGTTGCACGGGGTGAATCTCGTGTACAAGTACCCGCCTTTCCATCCGGCGGCCGGGGGGTTCGGTGATCGCGACGCCGCGTTTCTCGCAGCGCACGGGATCAATGCGGTGCGGCTGGGGTTCGCCTGGAGTGCGGTGGAGCCGCGGCCCGGCGTTTACGACGATCGATATATCGCGCAGATCGAGGACACCCAGCAGGTACTGGCCCGGCATGGCATCTACTCCCTGGTGGATTCGCATCAGGATGCGTTCAACAAGTCGGTCGGAGCGAGTTGGGACGGGTTCCCCGATTGGGCGACGTTCTCCGACGGACTGCCGCCGGGCCCGATCCAGGGCCTGTTCGCGGCCTACACGCTGAGCCCGGCCCAGAATCGGACGTGGGCCAATTTCTGGCACGATCATCCGGCGCCGGACGGCGTCGGTGTGCAGGAACACTATGCGGCCATGTGGTCGCATGTCGCGCAACGCTTCTCGGGCGAACGCTACGTGTTGGGGTACGACCTCATCAACGAGCCGTGGCCGGGCATCACGCAACCGACCTGCCTGCTGGACGGTTGCCCCGACTTCACCCGCGACACGCTCGCCGTCCTCGAGGCCAAGGCGATGACCGCCATCCGGCAGGTGGACCCGCGGCATCTGCTGTTCTACGAACCGTTCGTCACCACCGATTTCGGCTCGCCGGTGCGCATGCCGAACCCGACCGGCGATCCCCGCGCCGGAATGAGCTTTCACGATTACTGCCTCGGACCGATCCGGACCTGCCCCGGCAACGGCTTCGACAGCACTCGCGCGGCCGATACCGCCGGGATCGTCACCGAATTCGGGGCGACGCAGGATACGGCGACACTGGAACGCGTCACCGGCAGCATGGATGACGCCATGGCGTCCTGGATGTTGTGGTCCAGTACGCAGAATCAGTTGCCCGGCCACAGTCAGCAACCGCCGACCGGCCCCGATCTGGTCAGCCCCACAGGGCCGATCGTTCGCCCGTATCCGCAGGTCGTCGCAGGCACCCCGCAGGGATGGCACTTCGACCCCGGCACCGCGACGTTCGACCTCCGCTACACCACCGCACGCCCGGATTCGGGCCGCCCGTTCGCCGGTGACCTCCGCACCCAGGTGTATCTACCCGCAGCGGACTACCCGAACGGCTATCGGGTCGACGTACACGGCGCCGATGTCGTCTCCGCGCCGAATGCCGAATTACTGCAGTTGCGAACCACTCCCGGACAGTCCGCGGTTCAGCTGACGGTGACCCGCCGCTGAATGTCCTGCGGCGTCGCTCACGAACCGGATCCCGGACCGATGAGTTTCGGCTGCGGAAGCGGTCCTTTCGTCCGGACGCAACCGCAGAGGAGTCGCCATGCCACTTCATGTTCGACGATCACCCGAGCACATGGTCACCGTCGGTGACGTCGACCTGTGTGTGACCACATTCGGGGACCGGCGGCAGCCGCCGGTGTTGCTGCCGAGCACGTCGAGACTGTTCTGGGAAGACCGGTTCTGCGACCGACTCGCCGATGCCGGCCGGTTCGTCCTGCGCTACGACACCCGCGACACCGGGCGGTCGACTGCCTACGTGACCGGCTCTCCCGGCTACAGCCTCCGCGACCTGGCCTCGGACATCATCGAACTGATGGATGCCTTCGAGCTTGCGCGAGCGCACCTGGTGGGCTTCTCCGTGGCCGGATGGATCTGCCAGCTCGCCGCCCTCGACCACCGCGACCGCGTATCGGCCCTGACCCTGATCAACACCCGGCCGACGCCGCCCGGCCCGCCGGACCCGGATCTGCCCGAACATTCGGACCGGGTCATGAACTTCTTCACCGAGACACCCGCACCGGACTGGTCCGACCGGGCTGCGGTGATCGACTACCGCGTCGAAGGTGCCCGGATACTCGCGGGCGCACAGGGATTCGACGAACAGCAGGCGCGGCAGCAGGCGACGCGGATGGTCGACCGCACCACCGACATGGCCTCGAGCATGCTCAACCTGGCGTATGCCGAGGCGGGCGACCGGTGGCGCGAGCGTCTGGGTGAACTCACCGTGCCGACCCTCGTCGTCCACGGGACCGACGACCCGTTCTTTCCGTACGGCAACGGACAGGCCATGGCTCGCGAGATCCCCGGCGCGGATCTGCTCCCGCTGAACGGTGTCGGCCACGAACTTCCGGACACCCCCTGGGATCGACTGCTCGCCGCCATACTGGCACTCCCGCCGGAGTCCGCGAATGATCAAGTCGCCCAACAGTATTACCGCCCGACCTCTGCCCGGTAAGGAATGAACAAGGGGGCTTCGAGTGCGCGGGCGCATCATCGGGGCATGAACGAGAGCCTGGATGCACCCGTGATCTTCACCTTCCTGAGGCGTGAGGCTGCTCCTGCTGACGGAGACCTCACCCACGCCGTTGATGTTGTAATCGGTTGGCGCGTAAGGGAAGTCGGTCAGATTTCCCGGCGAGGCTCCGAATCGGGGTGGCGGGCGAAGCCGTCGAGCATGGCGGTGAGACCGATATCGAAGTGGTCGCTGTCGGAGGCGGCGTCCGCGGCGGCGGCGAGCGGCGTGTAGTCCGGCGAATCGGGTGCGGGTTTTCGGCTGCGCCCGGTGACGGCCGCCGTCCAGCCCAGCACGTGTCCGATGGTGAATTCGCGCAGACAGCGGCTGAGCTGCAGGGCGTGCGCCGAGGTGAATCCGGCCTCGCTCAGGTGGGCGATCATTCGGTCGCCGATCGCGATCGCGGCGGGGTCGCGGGCCGGACGAGTGGCGAAGACCGGCACCGCGTGCGGATGGCGTTGCAGGGTGGTGCGCTGCGAGTCGTTCGATCCCGCGGTCAACTCGGTCCCGCGGGATATGCCCGCCGCCGTGCTCGGCGTTCCCGTCTCCACGCCGGCCGCCATCCCGACCGAGATCACCCCGGTCGTCATGACGACACGACACCGACGGCCGCCGCCGCATCACTCCGAGAACCACGCACCTCGCCCGGCTTATGCTGCGGGTGTGGCAGAACCGATTGCGGCCGATAATTCGTCGGGAGATGCGATCGCGCGGGCGTTGCGCGAGGAGATCCTGGCCGGTCGGTTGTCGGCGGGGGAGCGTCTGGTGGAGGGGACGATCGCCAAGCGGTACGGGGTGTCCAGGATTCCGGTGCGCGAAGCGCTCGCACGCTTGCAGTCGGAGGGGTTCGTCACGATCGTCCGCCATCGTGGCGCCACGGTGTCGGAGTCATTGCTGCACGACGGACACGAGCTACTGCAGGTTCGCCGGGGTCTCGAGGTCTTCGCGGCACAGCTCGCCGCGGACAATCGTGGTGGCACGGTCGCGAAGCAGCTGGCCGTGATCGCGGAGGATATTTCCGGCGGTGCGTCGAGCGACGGACCATCGTTCCACGAGCTGATCGCCATCGCCGCGGGCAACGGCCACCTCCGTGACATGCTCGCCAATCTCAACCAGCGGGTGCACTGGGGGCTGGGCCACGATCCCGAGACCTCCGTCACCGACCACCGCGCGGTGGCGATCGCGGTTCTCAACGGCGCCGCCGCGCAGGCCGGTTATCTGATGGATGAGCACCTGCGCCGCGACGAGCGATTCTTCACCGACGAGTTCGGCGACTGACACCAAAATCGTATACAGTCCCAGGGAATATATCGGCCAATTTACGTGAAGTATTGGTGAGGAAACATCTCGGCAACTGTAAGTGTATACAACTATTGGCAGCGCGACTCCAGTTCTGCTCTGCGGTCGGCTCGCCGATACAACCGGTGTCGGTGTCACGCTCCCCTCACCCGGAGTTCCGCCATGTCTCTCACGCTGCCCGGCGAATCCCCCTCTGCCGCTGCCACTTCCGTGCCCGAAGTCGCCTCGCCTCCCCCGCCGGCCCTCGCCCCGCCCTCCGGCCTTTCGAATGCGCTGGACCGTATCGGTTTCGGCCGGGTGCAGGTGGCTGTGATCGCCCTGCTGATGGCGGGGCTGTTCTTCGACTCGCTCGAGCAGAACTCGACCGGTGCGATGGGGCCGTTGCTGAAGGAGTCCTTCGGAATCGGCAACGCCCAGCTCACCTTGATCAACACCGTCACCGTGGTCGGCGGCCTGGTCGGGCGATTGATCGGCGGATACATCGCCGACCGGTGGGGCCGCCGCACCGCACTGAGCCTCAACCTGCTCGTATACACCCTGGGCGGCCTGGTCAGCGCCGCGGCCGTGAACTACGAGATGCTGCTGGTCAGCCGGGCTGTCGTGGGCATCGGGCTCGGCGGGGAATTCACCGTCGGCCTGGCGATTCTCGCCGAGTTGGTCGCCACCCGCCACCGTGGATCGCTGCTGGCGACACTGAACATCTCCTCCGGCGGCATCGGCAATATCGCCTCCTTCGGCTTCTTCCTGCTCGTACTCGGCCCCATGAACCAGACGCTCGGCGGGAACGACGCGTCGTGGCGCTGGACGTATGTGATCCTCGCCGTGCCCGCCGTCCTGGTCGTGTTCTTCCGCCGCTACCTGCCGGAGTCGCCGCGGTTCCTGTTGTCGAAGGGACGTGTCGACGACGCGAACACGAGCCTGAACCAGCTGGCGAGCGGTAGCGTGTCGGGTCTGCGAAAGCTCGGTCCCACAACACGATTCGTTACCGAGGCCGACATCCCGCCGATTCGAAAGTCCTCCTACCTCGAGGTCTTCAAGGGGCGGAACCTCCGGCGCACCGCCGCCATCGGCGCCGCCTCGTGGATGTCGTTCGGCGCGCAGGTGACCCTGCTGTTTCTCATGCCGATCCTGCTGGTGTCCCGGGGATACTCGCTGTCGGATTCGCTGGCCTTCACGATGATCATGAACGTGGGCAGTCTGCTCGGTGCGTGCGCCGCCTCGTATCTGGCCGGGCGCGCACCCCGCCGGATCACGGTGATGTCGGCCGCGGTGCTCGGCTGCGTATCCGCGATCGCCTTCGCGGCTCTGGCCCACTCGACGGCGCTGATCCTGGTGCTGGGCATGATCTTTCAGTTCTTCACCATGATGCTGAACACGATGCTGTCGGTGTGGTCTCCGGAGCTGTACCCGACCTCCGTGCGCGCCATGGGCGCGTCGGTCGTGAACGGGATCGGCAACGTCGCCGGAGCGGTGATGCCGTTCGCGGCGCTGTACTTCTTCGACCTCGCCGGGGTGGCCGGTGTGTTCGCCATGATTGCCGTCATGTACGCGCTGCTCGTGGTGGCCGCACGATTCGGCCCCGAAACCTTCGGCAGATCCCTCGAGGCGGCCACGGAAGATCCCGCCGCCGTGCCCGTATGACCCACAACCGGACAAAGGAGCCCCACCCATGGCCGAACTGACGATCTCCGCCACCGCGCACGGTCTGAACTATCTGCCCCAGTACTATGCCGACCACCTCGGCCTGTTCGCCGACCACGACCTGAAAGTCGTTGCCACAGCAAAGGATCCGTGGACCGGAGTGCTGGACGATCTCGACAGCGGCGCGGCGGATATCGTACTGGGCGGCCTCTGGGTGCCCGGCATGTACTGGGGCACCCCTCGCGAAATCACCGTATTCGCCCAGGTGAACCACCAATTCCCGAAAGCTCTGGTGACTCGCGACAACTCGCCCGGGTTCGGCTGGGCGGATCTGTCCGGTAGCACCGTCCTGGCTCCCGGCATCGGCGGCAGCGCACCGTACGCGTTCACCGCGGGCCTGATCCGGGAGGCCGGGGTGGACCCCGCCGGGATCACCTTTCTGCGTGACCTGTCCACCCCGATGTTCGTCGAACTGTTCGAGGCCGGGCTGGGTGACGCGATCGTCCTGGACTCCACGACCGCACAGATCATGCAGGACAAGGGAACCGGCGTCACCGCGATCGACTACACCGAGGCCGGAGGTATCGGACCCAACAGCGTCTACTACTGCCGCACCGACCGCGTGGACGAGTTGTTCGACCGCCTCGTCCACTTCACCACCGCACTGAGCGAGGCGATGCGGCGCCTGCGGACGACCACCGTCACCGAACTCGGGCCGCTGCTGGCCGCCCACTGGCCGAGCATCCCCCGTGCAACGCTGGCACGAGCCTGCGAGCGCATCAAGCGATCACGGACCTGGGAAACCACGCGCATCGACGCGGCGGCGAGCGACCGGTGGATGCGAATCCTCCAGCAGGAGGGCATGGTTCGCTCCGCGCCGCCGTTCGCCCAACTTGTCGACAGCAGAATCGTCGACAGCGCCGAACTCGCCACCACGGTCCGGTGAATCGTGATCCCGGTACTCACCCATTCCGACATCGTCGCGCTGCTCGATCGGAGCGCGGTGCGCAGAGCCATCGAATCAGCGCATGGTCACCCGCTGCCGCGACCATGCGGCACCGACATCACCCTGTTCCAATCGGTCGGCCTCGGGCTGCAGGACCTGGTCACCGCCCAACTCGTCCTCGACCGGTAGGGCGAGCGGTTACGGTTGCCGAATGCCTTCGCGCCCACGCCTACCTCGGCTTCCCCCGCTCACGCCCCCGCACGACCTCGAACGCGGCTACACCCGGCAGGAGATCCTGGACGAATTGCGGCGGCTGATCCTGGACGGCAACATGCCGCCGGGCGTGGGGTTGCCGCTGCGCGAACTGGCGAGCCGGTTCGCGGTCAGCGTCATCCCGCTACGGGAGTCGCTGCAGACGCTGATCGGCGAGGGCCTGGTGGAACATCGGCCCAACCTGGGCTACCGGGTGACTCAGCTGACCGCAGCCGAGCTACGCGAACTGTACATCGTGCGGGAACGATTGGAATGGGTCGCGCTGGAGGCCGCCGTCACCGCGGCCACACCCGAGGATCACCGCGCGGCGGCCGAGGCCCATGCTCGCCTGGAACAGGCCGTGCTCGAGGACAACTCGAGCGCCTATCATCGCGAGAGCCGCACCTTCCATCTCGCCCTCACCCGTCCGGCGGGCATGGCGCGACTGGTGCACATGCTGGAATCCGTCTGGAACATCACCGAGCCCGTGCAGCCGATGGTGCATGTCGGCGCTCGGAACCGCGCGGAGTTACACGCCGATCACAGCCGGATGCTGGCCGCTTTCCGCGTCGGCGACGCGGAAGCGCTGCTCGCGGCCGCCGAACTTCACAACACCAGGTTGAATCGGGTTGTGGCGCAACTCCCCGGCGACACCGGGCTGTTCAGCGATCCACCGCCGTGATCCGCCGACTCCGGCAGAGCACGAAAAGATATACCTTTCCTGCAACACGGAGGCAATACAGCCTCACTAGCGTCACAGATCACCATCCCGATTTCTCCTCCGGGATATGCAAGATCGGACGCGCGACATGACCGAAACCGCATTGCCGCAACAGGTATCGACGGTGGCCGCCGGTGAACCGGCCTACGATTCTCGACTGGTCAACGCAGATCTGGCTCCCCTGCCCGAGCAGAACTGGAGCACCTACAACATCTTCGCCTTCTGGATGTCGGATGTGCACAGCGTCGGCGGATACGTCACCGCCGGTAGCCTTTTCGCGCTGGGACTGGCGAGCTGGCAGGTGCTGGTCTCACTCGTCGTCGGTATCGGCATCGTCTATCTGCTGTGCAATCTGATCGCCAAACCCAGCCAGCGAGCCGGGGTGCCGTATCCGGTGGTGTGCCGCAGTGCATTCGGGGTGCTCGGGGCCAATATTCCCGCCGTCATTCGCGGTCTGATCGCCGTCGCCTGGTACGGGATCCAGACCTATCTCGCCTCTGCCGCACTGGATGTCGTGCTGATCAAGCTGTTCCCGGGGCTCGCCGCCTACGCCGAGGTGAGCAGATACGGCTTCCTGGGGCTCTCGGCGCTGGGCTGGGTCAGCTACCTGGTGCTGTGGGTGCTGCAGGCCTGCGTGTTCTGGCGCGGCATGGATGCGATCCGCAGGTTCATCGATTTCTGCGGTCCCGCAGTCTATCTCGTCATGTTCGTGCTGTGCGGGTACCTGATCGCCAAGGGCGGCTGGAGCAATATCGATCTGAATCTGGGCGCGGTCACCCATCACGGCTGGTCCGCGGTGACGGTGATGCTGGGCGCGATCGCGTTGGTCGTCTCGTATTTCTCCGGCCCGATGCTGAACTTCGGCGACTTCTCCCGCTACGCGAAGAGTTTCGGTGCGGTGCGACGGGGCAATCTGCTCGGCCTGCCGCTCAACTTCCTGGTGTTCTCGCTGCTGGTGGTGGTGACCGCGTCGCTGACGGTCCCGGTGTTCGGGCAGCTGATCACCGATCCGGTGCAGACCGTGGCCCGCATCGACAACACCACGGCAATCGTGTTGGGCGCGTTGACATTCACCGTCGCCACCATCGGCATCAACATCGTCGCCAACTTCGTCGCCCCGGCGTTCGACTTCTCCAACCTCGCCCCACAGCGGATCAGCTGGCGAGCCGGCGGCATGATCGCCGCGGTCGGCTCACTGCTGATCACACCGTGGAACCTCTACAACAGCCCGGAGGTGATCCACTACACCCTGGAAACACTGGGCGCGTTCATCGGTCCGCTGTTCGGTGTGCTGATCGCCGACTATTTCCTGGTGCGCAAGCAGCGCATCGTGGTGGACGAGTTGTTCACGTTGTCGCCGCAGGGCACCTACTGGTACCGCGGGGGCTACCACCCGGCCGCGATCATCGCGACGGTGATCGCGGCGATCGCCGCGATGTTCCCGGTGCTGACCTCCGGTCATCTCGCGGGCATGTACACCGCCGCGCAATACAGCTGGTTCATCGGCTGCGGCCTGGGCCTGCTGAGCTATCGACTGCTGACCATCCGCAGCTCGGTGTCGCCGACAACTGTGCCGCAAGGAGGCTGAGGCGATGAAAATCCGTGTCGTCAACCCGAATACGACGTCATCGATGACCGCGTCGATCGAGCGGTGCGCTCGCGCCGTCGCCGCACCGGGCACCGTGGTGGAGGCCGTCACCAACACGATGGGCCCGGCGTCCATCGAAAGTCACTACGACGACGCGCTGGCCGTTCCCGGCCTGCTGGCCGAGATCGTCCGGGGTGAGGCCGAAGGTGCGGACGGCTATGTCATCGCCTGTTTCGGCGACCCCGGCCTGTATGCCGCACGCGAACTGGCACGCGGACCCGTGCTCGGCATCGCCGAGGCCGCGATGCACACGGCCGGTTTCCTCGGCCGGGGGTTCAGCGTCGTCACCACACTCGGGCGCACCGCGGGGCACGCGATGGATCTGGCCGAGCGCTACGGAATGCGGCACTCCTGTCTCGGCGTGCACGGCACCGACATCCCGGTACTGGAACTCGACGACCCGAAGGTGCGGGGTGTGATCGCCGAGGCCTGCCGATCCGCAGTGGCCGCCGACGGCTCGGACGCGATCGTGCTGGGCTGCGCCGGGATGGCCGACCTCTGCGACTATCTGACGACCGAGGTCGGCGTGCCGGTCGTCGACGGCGTCGGCGCGGCCACCGTCATGGTGCAAGGACTGCTCACGCTGGGGCTGCGCAAGTCCGGTCGTGGTGAGTTCGCCGCGCCGCCACCCAAGCAGTACACCGGTCTGCTCGCCGGTTTCACACGGTGAACGCGTGCGCCGGAGACGTCGGCACTCGACGAGTACCATCGGCGGTGGCGTTGAAACCGTTGCGGCGTAAGCCTATTCGGGAAGCCTGTCCAGGGCGCGCAGCGCTTCCCTGCGCACTTGGGGAGCCGGGTCGGCAGATCGAGACTCGATATCGCCGAGGTGATGGGGGCCGCGTTCCGATCGTCCTGGGTCAGGAATCCGTCGGCAGCGCTGGACAGGCCAGCGGCGTGGATGCTCAATCTGCCTATGTGACTTGCCAATCGGGGATGCAGCTCGGTCCAGACCGAACTCACATGGTCCGCGGCGCGTCCCGACCACGAATCCTATCGACATCCTGGTCCCGTACACCGTGACCAGCGACAGTCTCGAGATCAACCTCGACGGCACGGACGCTGTGACCGGAACCCGCAGACTCTGGGCATGAGCTGATTCACGAATAGCGAACAGCACTGCCACGCAAGAACTTCGAGCATCTCGACCCGAATCGCAACACGCACGAACGAGACTTCGAGACCTGAGCGCTGTCGATGCGCGTCAGCACCCCCGATCGAGACCCACCCCACACTTTCCTCGACTCATGCACACACGCAGTCCTCTGTGATGCGAGTCTCATGCTGAGACGCTGAGCGGGTGGTTCGCGGGCTCCAATGGATCAGGCAAACGTCGCCACAGCCGGCATATCGGCCGACTGTCGATCCAGGAGGCGCACATTGAGTAGGCAAAGCCTGACGAAGGCCCATGCGAAGATCACCGAGCTGTCGTGGGAACCGACCTTCGCGACGCCGGCCACTCGTTTCGGTACCGACTACACCTTCGAGAAAGCCCCGAAGAAGGACCCGCTCAAGCAGATCATGCGGTCCTACTTCCCGATGGAGGAGGAGAAGGACAACCGCGTCTACGGCGCGATGGACGGCGCCATCCGCGGCAACATGTTCCGGCAGGTGCAGCAGCGGTGGCTGGAATGGCAGAAGTTGTTCCTGTCGATCATTCCGTTCCCGGAGATCTCCGCCGCGCGGGCGATGCCGATGGCCATCGACGCCGTGCCCAACCCGGAGATCCACAACGGGTTGGCGGTGCAGATGATCGACGAGGTGCGGCACTCGACGATTCAGATGAATCTCAAGAAGCTGTACATGAACAACTACATCGATCCCGCCGGATTCGACATCACCGAGAAGGCGTTCGCGAACAACTACGCGGGCACCATCGGCAGGCAGTTCGGTGAGGGGTTCATCACCGGTGACGCGATCACCGCGGCGAACATCTATCTGACCGTCGTCGCCGAAACCGCCTTCACGAACACGCTTTTCGTAGCCATGCCCGACGAGGCCGCGGCCAACGGCGACTACCTGCTGCCGACGGTGTTCCACTCGGTGCAGTCCGACGAGTCGCGGCACATCTCCAACGGCTACTCGATTCTGCTCATGGCCCTGGCCGACGAGCGCAACCGTCCGCTGCTGGAGCGGGATCTGCGGTACGCGTGGTGGAACAACCACTGCGTGGTCGACGCGGCGATCGGCACCTTCATCGAGTACGGCACGAAGGACCGCCGCAAGGACCGGGAGAGCTACGCCGAGATGTGGCGGCGGTGGATCTACGACGACTACTACCGCAGCTACCTCATCCCGCTGGAGAAGTACGGGTTGGAGATTCCGCACGACCTGGTCGAGGAGTCCTGGTCGCGCATCGTCGACAAGGGCTACGTGCACAAGGTCGCCCAGTTCTTCGCGACCGGCTGGCCGGTGAACTACTGGCGGATCGATGCGATGACGGACACCGACTTCGAGTGGTTCGAGCACAAGTACCCGGGCTGGTACTCGAAGTACGGCAAGTGGTGGGAGGAGTACAACCGCCTCGCCTACCCCGGGCGCAACAAGCCCATCGCGTTCGAGGAGGTCGGGTACCAGTACCCGCACCGGTGCTGGACCTGCATGGTGCCGTGCCTGATTCGCGAGGACATGGTCGTGGACGAGGTCGACGGCCAGTGGCGGACCTACTGCTCGGAAACTTGCCACTGGACCGACGCGGTGGCCTTCCGCGGCGAGTACCAGGGCCGCCCGACCCCGAACATGGGCCGGCTCACCGGATTCCGCGAGTGGGAGACCCTGCATCACGGCAAGGACCTCGCCGATATCGTCGCCGATCTCGGTTACGTCCGCGACGACGGCAAAACCCTTGTGGGACAACCGCATCTGGATCTGGACGACCCGAAGAAGATGTGGACCCTCGACGACGTCCGGGGCAACACGTTCAACAGCCCGAACGTGTTGCTGAACGAGATGTCCGCCGCCGAGCGCGAAGCCCACGTCGCCGCGTACCGCGCGGGCGGGACCGCGGCCTGACCAGGTTCGGTGGGTGACGCCGGATTCGGCGTCACCCGCTGCCACCACTGTTTTCCGAGCCCAGGAGATATACCCGTGGCCGACAATCACCGGATCAACTTCGAGCCCGTCGACATCGAGATGGATGTCGGCGAACAGGAGAACATCCTCGATGCCGCATTCCGGCAGGGAATTCACCTCATGCACGGCTGCCGCGAGGGGCGGTGTTCGGCCTGCAAGTCCTACGTCCTCGACGGCGATATCCAGATGGAGAACTACTCGACCTTCGCGTGCAACGACGCCGAGGTCGAGGAGGGCTTCGTATTGCTCTGCCGCTCACACGCTTTCAGCGACTGCACCATCGAACTGCTCAATTTCGACGAGGACGAACTCCTGCGCGGAATCGCGATTCAGGACGTGCGCACAGAGGTGGTCGCGATCGAGCCGGTGACCAAGGACATCGTGTCGCTGCGACTGCGGCCCGTGGAACCCGCGACCTACGAGTTCAGATCGGGCCAGTACTCGGACCTGCGGATCCCCGGAACCGAGGAACATCGATCGTTCTCGATGGCGACTACCCCGTCGACCTCGGAACATGTCGAATTCCTCATCAAGAAGTATCCCGGCGGCCGGTTCGCCGGATTGCTCGAGGACGGGATCTCGGTGGGCGACGAGATGAGTCTGACCGGCCCGTACGGGTCATTCACCCTGAAGGAGGGGCACGTCCTGCCGCTGGTGTTCATCGGAGGCGGGGCGGGGATGGCTCCGATCCTGTCGCTGCTGCGGCACATGAGCGAGACCGGCAACACCCGTCGAGTGCACTTCTACTACGGGGCCCGCACCCCGCAGGACCTGTTCTACCTCGACGAGATTCTCGACATCGGCGCGCAGCTCACCGGTTTCGAATTCGTGGCCTGCCTCTCGGAATCCATGGACCCACAACAGATTCCGGGCTCGATCACCGTCGAGGAAGGCAACGTCACCGACGTCGTGCGTCGTCGCGAACCGGGCATCGGCAAGACCGAGGTGTACCTGTGCGGTCCGCCTCCGATGGTCGACGCCGCTCTCGAACTGCTCGAGGCCGGCGGCACTCCGAAGGACCAGATCTTCTACGACAAGTTCACCAGCCCGGCCTTCGACCGGTAAACGCAGGAACCCCCTCCTGCCACCCGAGAAAGAACTGAGAACGAGATGACCACGAGCACCGGGGCGAAGCAACGCAGCTTTCCCACAATAGAATTCACCGATTCCGAGGCCGGAGCGCTGGAATTTCCCGGCTCCAGGAGTCGCTCCTACAACTACTACGAGCCCGCCAAACTGCGCGCGACGATGTACGAGGACGTGACGGTCGACGTACAGCCGGACCCCGAACGTCACCTGTCCCAGGGGTGGATCTACGGCTTCGCCGACGGCCCCGGCGGCTACCCGAAGGAATGGACCGCCGCGAAATCCTCGAACTGGCACGCGTTTCGCGACCCGAACGAGGAGTGGGACCAGACCATCTACCGCAACAACTCCAAGGTCGTGCACCAGGTCGACCTGTGCCTGGCCAATGCCAAGCGCGCTCGCGTGTACGACGGGTGGAACGCCTCGTGGCTGACTTTCATCGCCCGCAATCTGGGCGCGTGGATGCATGCGGAAAACGGTCTGGCACTGCATGTTTTCACGTCCGTACAGCGGTCCTGCCCGACGAATATGATCAATACGGCGGTCGCGGTCAACGCCGCGCACAAGATGCGGTTCGCGCAGGATCTGGCGCTGTTCAACCTCGACCTGTCCGAGGCCGCCGACGCCTTCGACGGCGCCGTGCACAAGCAGGTGTGGCAGTCCGCGCCCGAGTGGCAGCCCACGCGTGAGGTAGTCGAACGCCTGACCGCGGTACCGGACTGGTGCGAACTGCTGTTCGGCGCGAATATCGTCTTCGAGCAGCTGGTCGGTTCGCTGTTCCGCAGCGAGCTGGTCATGCAGATCGCCGCCGGGAACGGCGACTACATCACGCCCACGATCGTCGGCACCGGCGAGCACGACTACGCCCGCGATCTCGCCTACACCCGCAACCTGTACCGATTGCTCACCCGCGACCCCGAATTCGGGGAGTCGAACAAGGCACTGTTCGGCGCCTGGCTGCAGACCTGGGTGCCGCGCTGCCTGGACGCGGCCCGTGCCCTGCAACCGATCTGGTCGCAGCCTGCCGAGAAGGCGGTCACCTTCGCCTCGAGCCTGGACACCGCGATCGAGAAGTTCCGTTCCCTGCTCGAGGACCTCGGGCTCGACATCCCCAAGGAGTTGGACAAGTGAGCATGCAATTCGGATCGTCCACCGAGTTCTCGAACATGTGTGGCGTCACCTTGATGAACACCCCCATCGGCCGGGTCGTGGCCGAGGTGATGGGCGCGAAGGACGGCGTGGAGCTGACGGAGTACCCGTCGATGATCCGCGTCGACGGCCGACGGCTGCTCGATTTCAACTACGACGAGCTCACCGACGCGCTGGGGCAGGAGTTCGACGGCTCCACCTTCGAGGAGATCAGCTCCACCCACTACGGGCGCATGGTTCACCTCGACGACAAGACCCTGCTGTTCGCCAGCCCCGAGGACGCCGCCGAATACATCGGATTCGACCTCACCGTCCACTGACGCGGTACCCACAGTCTCCGTGTGCGGCGCCGTCGCCCGACGGCGCCGCACCACCCCACAGCCCGATTATCGGAGTATTCAGCATGTACGAGAAGAATGACGACAAGTACTTCATCGTCGACGGACATGTGCACATCTGGGACGCACGCGAGTCGAATCAGAAGAATGTGCACGGCAAGCAGTTCATCGACTGCTTCTACGACTATCACAAGAACCTCAGCCCCGAGGAATACCTGTGGGACTACGAGACGTACCAGTATTACGGCAGTGCGCGTTTCGAGCGTGACATCTTCGGTGAGGGGCACGTCGATCACGCGATCTTCCAGGCGACCCTGCTGAGCGAGTTCTACCGCACCGGATTCGGGCAGACCGAGGAAGCACTCGCCCTGGTCGGCAGGCATCCCGGCAAGCTCACCTACAACCACGCCTACGATCCGCGCCACGAGCAGGCCGGGCTCGAACAGCTGCGCCGGGACGCGGAGCGGATGAATCTGCAGGGCGTCAAGCTCTACACCGCCGAATGGCACGGCGACTCGCGCGGATACAAACTCGACGACCCGTGGTCGCGGCGCTACCTCGAGGAATGTATCGAGCTGGGTATCAAGAACATTCACGTGCACAAGGGGCCCACGATCCGCCCGCTGGACCGCGACGCCTTCGATGTCGCGGATATCGACAAGGTCGCCACCGACTATCTGGACCTGCGTTTCGTCGTCGAGCATGTGGGTCTGCCGCGGCTCGAGGACTTCTGCTGGATCGGCACGCAGGAATCGAACGTCTACGGCGGTCTGGCGGTGGCCCTGCCGTTCATCCACACGCGGCCACGGTATTTCGCGCAGATCATCGGTGAGCTGCTGTACTGGCTGGGCGAGGACAAGATCCTGTTCGGCAGCGATTACGCGCTGTGGACGCCGAAGTGGCTGATCGAGAAGTTCGTCGACTTCCAGATCCCCGAAGATATGCAGGGCGAATACGATCCGATCACCGTCGAGGAGAAGAAGAAGATCCTCGGCTTGAACGCCGCGGCCCTGTACGACATCGACGTTCCCGCCGAGTTGCGGGTGAGCGGACAGCGCGCCGACGGCATCGCGAACGGGACACGGGAATCGGTGGCGTCGTGACGACGGCGGCGATATCCACCGAACAGGCTGTGCTCGAGGCTCTTTCGACGGTCGTGGACCCCGAATTGGACGAGCCGATCACCGATCTGGGCTTCGTGCGATCGGTGCTGCTGGAGGACGACGGCGTCACCGTCCACCTGCGGCTGCCCACGGCCTTCTGCTCCCCCAACTTCGCCTACCTGATGGCCTCCGACGCCCGGGATGCGCTACGCCTGATCGAGGGCGTCGGCGAGGTGCGCGTGTACCTGGACGACCACCACGACAGCGACAAGATCAACGGTGGTCTGGCCGCCGATGCCGGGTATCGGGGTACCTTCGGATCCGAGGCGCAGGAGAGCCTGGACGAGCTGCGCAGAACGTTCCGGGTGAAGGCGCACACCGCGGCCATGGAACGCTGCGTCGAGGCGTTCCTGAAGCGAACCGGGTTGGGCGCCGACGAAATCTATCGGCTCACGCTGAGCGATCTGCCGCCCGGGAAGTACAAGGAAGCGCTGCTGCGCCGCCGCATGGACATCGGGCTGAGCATCTGCCCGGCCGGCCGGGTGTTCGTCGACGAGACCGGGCAACGGGTGCCGCCCGATGCGGTGCCGATGCGCCTGCGATTCGCCAGGTCGGTGCGCATCTCCATGGAGGGCAACGCGCACTTCTGCCGCGGCCTGCTGGCCACCCGCTACGCCGACGGCGAAACAGTCGGCGGCACAACGCATATCACCGATCTCAGAACAGTCAGGAGCCCGCGATGAAGGCCGTGCAGGTGGTGGGCTACCACACCGGATTGCAGCTCACCGAAATCCCCGAACCCACCGTCGAAGGGCCCCTCGATGTGATCGTGCGGATCGGCGGCGCCGGTGTGTGCCGCACCGATCTGCACATCCTCGAAGGCCAGTGGGAGGCCAAAAGCGGTGTCGCACTGCCGTATACGATCGGCCACGAGAACGCCGGATGGGTCCACGCGGTGGGCGACGCGGTCAGCAATGTCGCGGTCGGAGACAAGGTGATCCTGCATCCGCTGATCACCTGCGGCCTGTGCCGGGCGTGCCGTTCCGGCGACGACGTGCACTGCCAGAACAGCACATTCCCGGGCATCGACGTCGACGGCGGCTACGCCGAGTACCTGCGCACCACCGCGCGCAGCGTGGTCCGGATCGACGATTCGCTCGAGCCCGCCGACGTCGCGGCCCTGGCCGACGCCGGGTTGACCGCGTATCACGCGGTCGCGAAGGTCGCGCAGACCACCAGGCCCGGCGATGTGTGCGTGGTGATCGGCGCGGGCGGGCTCGGTCACATCGGAATTCAAGTGCTGAAGGCGATCTCGGCGGTCACGGTGGTCGTCGTCGATCGCAATCCCGCCGCCGTGGAACTCGCGGTGAAGATCGGCGCGGATCACGGCATCGTGGCCGACGGCGGGCACATCGACCGCGTGCTGGAACTGACCGGCGGGCACGGGGCCGAGGCCGTGGTCGACTTCGTCGGCGAGGGCGGCGCGACCCGGGAGGGCATCGCGATGCTTCGCCGCGCCGGGAACTACTACGTCGTCGGATACGGCGAGAACATCGATGTCCCGACGATCGATGTGATCTCCACGGAGATCAACTTCATCGGCAATCTGGTCGGCTCCTACAACGATCTGCAGGAACTGATGACGCTCGCCGCCCAGGGCAAGGTCACCCTGCACACGACCACCTATCCACTCGCGAGCTTCCAGCAGGCACTCGACGATCTCGATGCCGGGCGTGTGCGCGGCCGGGCGATTCTCGTTCCCTAGCCGACCCCTCCGCGATCCGCATCCGCTCGAAAGGACGCATCAACCATGGCAAAGCAGTTGCGCTACAACACCGACGCCCGCTCACGGCTCGAGCAGGGCGTCAATGCCCTCGCCGACGCGGTCAAGGTGACTCTCGGCCCCAAGGGACGCAACGCGGTTCTGGAAAAGCTCACCGGTCCGCCCACCATCACCAACGACGGAGTGACGATCGCCCGCGAGATACAGCTGCGTGAGCCGTTCGCCAACATGGGCGCGCAGTTGGTCAAGGAAGTGGCGATGAAGACCAACGGGGTGGTCGGCGACGGAACCACCACGGCCACCGTCCTCGCGCAGGCCATGGTTCGCGAGGGCCTGCGCGCGGTGGAGGCGGGCGCCAATCCGATGCGGGTGCGCCGCGGTATCGAACGCGCGGTGACCGCGGTCATCGACGCACTGCGCGAACAGGTCTGCGAGGTGAGCGGGCGCGATGACCTACAGCGCATCGCGACACTCGCGGCCAGCGACGACGAAACCATCGGGGTGGCCGTGGCCGAGGCCGTCGACTACGTCGGCAGATCCGGGATCGTCAGCACCGAGGAGGGCGACGGGTTCGGGCTGTCGGTGGACATCGTCGACGGCATCGAATTCGACCACGGCTACACCTCGGGCTACATGGTCACCGATCCGGAGCGGATGGAGGCAGTGCACGCCGAGCCGCTGATTCTGTTGACCAACAAGAAGATCACCCAGGTGCAGGACATCATGCCCAGCATCGAGGTGGCCAAGCGGGCCGATCGGCCGCTGGTCGTGCTCGCCGAGGACGTCGACGGACCGGCCCTGCAACTGCTCGTCGGCGGCAATATGCACCACACGATGGCCTCGGTGGTGGTTCGGGCCCCCGGCTTCGGGCACCGCCGTGTCGCCGAACTCGAGGACCTCGCGGTCGCGCTGGGCGGACATGTCGTGGCCAAGGACACCGGGATCGAACTGTCCGAGGTGACCCGCGAGCACCTGGGTTCGTGCGACCGCATCACGGTGACCGAGAACCGGACCACGATCGTGGGCGGGCGTGGCGATCAACGACTGCTCGACGCCCGCGTCGCACAGTTGCGGGCCCAGTTCGATCGCGCGCGGATCGATGCCGACCGGGACAGCATCGAACTGCGCATCGCCCGGCTCACCGGACGAGTCGCGGTGATCCGCGTCGGCGGCGCCACCAGCGTCGAGCTGAAGGAGCGCATGTTGCGGGTCGAGGACGCGCTCGCGGCGACTCGCGCCGCGGTCGAGGAGGGCATCGTGCCCGGCGGCGGCACCGCCCTCACGCAGTCGCACCGTGTCCTGGCCGATCTCGAACTCCCCGGCGACGAGGCCATGGGCCGCGATATCGTGCTGCGGGCGCTGGCCGAGCCGCTGCGCTGGATCGCGATCAACGCCGGTTTCGACGGCGACGAGGTGGTCCGGGCCGTCGCGGAACTCGCTGTCGGACAAGGGTTCAACGCCCTGACCGGCACCTACGGCGACATGTTCGAGCACGGCGTGATCGATCCGTTCAAGGTCACCCGCGCCGCGCTGGAAAGCGCCGCGTCGATTGCGGCCCTTCTCATCACGACCGAGACGGCCATCGTGGAGGAGATCGACGTCAACCCCGGCGCGATCATCGCGCCCGGCTTCGGCGATCTCGCCGAAGGTATGGTTCGGCCGTCGAACATCTACTGAGTAGGAGGAGCAGCGTGATTTTCATCGTCGTGAAATTCAAGGTCCGCCCCGAATTCCAGGATCAGTGGACGGTGCTCACCCGGGAATTCACCGAAGCGACCCGATCCGAGCCGGGAAATCTCTGGTTCGAATGGAGTCGCAGCACGGCGGATCCGGCGCAGTTCGTGCTGGTGGAGGCGTTTCGGGACGGCGCAGCCGGTGCCGAGCACGTCGGCTCCGAGCACTTCCGGCAAGGGCTGGCGGCGATGCGCCCGGCGCTCCAGGAGACGCCGCGCATCATCAACACCGAGATTCCCGGCGTCGAGTGGTCTCGCATGGGTGAACTGGAAATCACCCCGTAGCCGCACAGACCACTGCCGCGACCGCGGGGTCCTCGACGACCCCGCGGTCGCGCTGGCATGGCCGGTGCAGGACCGAAACCCGCGCGCGGACTAGGTGATGCCGTACTGCCTGATCCTGCGGTACATGGTGGCGCGGGAGATGCCGAGATCGGCTGCGGCGGAGCGCTTGTCGCCGTCGTGGTCGTGCAGGCTGCGCACGATGGCGTCCCGTTCCAGGGCCTCCATGGGAGTGAGGGTGCGGCGGGTCAGCGAATGGCATTCGGGTGGCAGTTTGTCGGGTGTGATGACGCCCGAGCGTTGCCAGGTGACGATTTCGGCGAGCACCTGACGCAGTTGGGCGATATTCCCCGGCCACGACAATTTCGCCAGCCGTCGCAGCGCCGCGGGAGACATCGTGATGTCAGCGCCCTTGGTGAGTTCCCGGAGCAGATCGGGCACCAGTTCGTCGAGATCTTCGATGTGATGCCGCAGCGCGGGCACCGGGACGGTGTGCATGAACAGGGGCAGGAGCTGGGTCTCCACGGCGGGGGACGGCACGGTCGAATTCATCGTGGCGGCAATCCAACCGCGTCCAGCGCACGACTGCAGAACCGTCGAGACCGATTCGAGGACGTCCTCGGGCAATTCGTCGATATCGGTGAGCACGATGTCGAAGTCGTCCCGGGCGACCTCGGCTTCGAGCGCGTTGAGCATCTCCTCGGCGCCCCGGCTCCGATCCAGGCGCAGCACTCGAACCGTCCTGTCCGAACGGACGTGGTGCGCCACCATCTCCGCGAGTTTCGTTCGCCCCGAACCGGATTCGCCGTCCAGGACCACCCAGTCGCGATCGGCGCAACATCGTTCGACCTGCTGACAACTTCTCCGCCAGGAACTGCTGCCGCCGGCGAGTCCGGGCACCACCGCGGAGCGGGCCACGAGTCGGGTTCTGCTGAGCGCACTGTCGGTCAAGGCCACGTGGGCCACGATGTGAGTGCGGCCGCTGCGTAACGTAATCCGTTCGGCAACGGTGACTTTGGCCAGGTATCCGCTGGGCAGCACGGCAGCCGCCGTGGTCGACTGCGAGCGTTGCAGGTCCGTCGCGTGCCCGAGCAACGCGCTTTGATCCAGCCCGTCCAGCGATTCGCGCAGATAGCGGTTCATCAGCACGATGTCGTCGCCGACCGCGAGCACACCGGTGGGATAGCGGCGGCACTGCCGCAGATACGTATCCAGCAGTGCGGCTTCACTTTCGGTGGCCAGCGCGCGCAGCCGATCCTCGATCTGCGAGCCCGCGGTCTTGGCGAGCGTGACCAGCAGCGGATCCGATTGCCGTGCCCAGCAGGTCAGATCGAGGATGCCCGCGACGCGGCCCGAGAGCGGATCCCGGATGGGCGCGCCGGCACACGCGAGCCGCCCGAGGGTCCCGAGGTAATGTTCGCCGCCGCGAATGAAGGTCGCGCGCCCGGTCTCGGCCGTCGTCCCGATGCCGTTGGTGCCCACGAACTTCTCGGCATAGCTGTACCCACAGGCCAGTTGCACCGAATCGAGCACGGCCCGGATTCGGGCATCGGCGGCGGCGCGGTCCAGGACCAATCCGTCCGCGGAGGTGAGAATGATGCTGACCGACTGGGCTGCCAGATCCTCACCCAACCGATGCACCACCGGCGAGGCCGCGACCACCAGGGGCGAATCGAGATCCGGCTCCCGCACGAACGGCAGATCCACTCGATCGGGATGAACGCGTAGATCGCGGGAGCGTTGCCAGGAATCCCGGACGGTACCGGAGATCAATCCGTCATCGACCGAACCCGAACTCAGGAACTCGTCCCTTGCCTGCCGCAAGCGCGTGCTCGTCTCCACGTTGCTCACCATCTGCTACCTCGACTTCACCCCCGAGTAACTCACGTTACCGCCTCACTCTGTGATGCAGATCTCAATTTGAGACGGCCGTCGGCGGCACCCGATTCACGAGGGCAGCGAAACGCCTTGCCGAGCAGCCTCGGCCGCCACCTTCTCGGGAAAGATGTTGCGCAGCAGGTAGAGGTCTCGGCCCAGTCGCCAATTCGGAGCCAGGGCGACCGCGTAGCGTTCGAAATAGCCGAGTTGTTTGCCGAGCAGGATCAGCTGTTCGGGGCCCGCCAGGCCGCGATCCTTGCCGAAGTCCAGCAGCAGACCGGTGATCGTGCGCAGGTCCATATCGGCCAGCTCGCCGGACAGGATCGGACCGGCGACCATGGCCAGCTGGGCGCCGATCGCCTCGTCGTCGGCGCTCTGGTCCGGGAACAGGTCCAATTCGCGCATGGCGCGGGCCACGGGAGTGAAATCGCCGTCGAAGGCGCTGGCGTAGAACATCGCCCGCACCAGTGCCCGCCACGGTTCGCTCATTTCCCCGACGATGCCGTAGTCGAGCATCGCGAGGCGGCCGTCGTCGAGCAGCCACAGATTGCCCGCGTGCACGTCACCGTGGAACAGCCCGTGCACGGTGACCCCTTCGAGCCACATCTTCACCATGCGGCGGATCAGCATCGGCGCGTCGGCGCGGGCGCGCACGTCGTCGAATCGGTCCAGCGGCACCCCGCGCAACCGTTCCATGCACAGCACACGCGGGCCGCAGAAGTCCCAGAACACTTCGGGCACAACGACATCGGCGTTGTCGCCGAAGAATCCCAGCTGCTCCCGGACGCGATGCTGCCGGTCCGCCTCCACCAGGAAGTTCACCTCGGCCACGGACAGTTCGTACAGATCGCGCACCACGCCGACGGCATTGGCGATGCGAGCGGACTCGAAACGCCAGTGCAGCAACCGGGCCAGCACCAGTGCGGCGCGCAGATCCACGATCATCCGCCGGGCGATGCCGGGACGCTGGATCTTCAGCACGGCCTCGCGCCCGTCGGGCAGGACGCAGGCATGCACCTGCGCGACCGAGGCAGCCGAGATTGGAACGCTGTCGAAGGAGGTGAACAGCTCCGCGATCGGGCGACCCAGATCCCGCTCGACGACCGCCCGAGCCCGAACAGCGGAGGCGGGCGGCACGTCGTCCAGACACCGCAGGCAGGCATCGGACAGCTCGCGCGGGAACGCACCCGAGGAGGAGGCGATCAGCTGCCCGAGCTTGACGAACATCGGGCCCAGCCGCTCGAATCCGTCGACCGCCCCGTCGGCCAGCGCCGAGCGCACCGTGCGCTCGCGACGTCGCCCGAACGCCGCCGCCAGCGCATATCCGCCGAAACGCCGTGCGGCACAGGCGATGAACGTCATCGCGATCACCAGTATCCGCAGCGCCTCAACCGGACCGAAGCGGTCCAGGGAAGGCCGGTCGACGCTGAACGCGGACGCCGGAAAACCGTGCAGGTCGTCGTCGGGGGGCGCGGAAACGGATCGGGTGCTCATGCCGATCGCACCGCCGAATCGGCGAACTCGGCGCGGACTCGCTGACGCCACACCTCGTAGTCGGGCGCCGGTCCCCCACCCGGTGGATCCTGCGCGGCTCTGTCCGCCAACGCCGAGATCTCCTCGACGCTGCTGCCGCAAATCACCTCGGCGGCGAGTTCGGTGCTCTCGGGCACATATCCGGCGTAGTGCCGGGCCTTGATCGCCATCACGGCCCCGACCGCCACCTCCGGCGCGTGAGCAGCGGCGTCGGACATCGCATCCAGCAGTGCCGCACGCGGCTGCCCGCCGAGATAGCCCAGCGCCGCGCCGATTCCGCTCCACAGATCACCGCGACGGTCCGGGGCGAATCGCTGAACCGCCGCACCCGCCGCGGCACTGTCTCCGCCGTGCACGAACATCAGAGCTCGCCCGATACCCTGGTCGAACGCCCTGGGGAAGTAGGAAGGGTAACCCTCCCAATCGATTTCAGGCGCGCGACGACCGCCATCGATCCACCGCCCGGGGTCGAAGAAGGCGCGATCGAACCCGTATCCGTCCACGGCGAGCCAGCTCAGCTGACTCACCAGCGCATTGGAATCGAACCGGGGCAGCGCACGCCGCCACATCGAGCGCGGCAGCCGCGACATCACCAATCCGTACCCGACGTATGCCATCAGCGAATGCGGTTCGGCCGGGCCGTCGACGAATACCTTTGCGCGACTGGTACTTCCGAACACGAGCAGATCGCGCAGGATGAGCGCCGCCACCGCGCCCTCGTAGGCCAGACTCTGGTAGAACGGGTCGATCCAGTCGAGCCGCCGCACCACCTCGTCCTGCTTCGCCACATCCGCGCCGTATTCGAAGCCCTCCATCACCGCACGCGAGACGCCCTCGAAACGCCTGCTGACGTCGTTGGCGGAGACGGGAAAGCCACGATTGGCGAATTTCATGTCGTTCATCGTCGGCGCGGGCACCAGGTGCCGTGCCACGGTGAGCGCAGTAACCATCGAACTACCTCGCTTCGGGTAATACGGTGTGCGTCAACTGGATCGGCGGCGCAGTGTGACGGCGCCCGCGGCCAGCAGTACGACGCCGAACGCCAGCACGACCACCAGATCGCGCCACAGCAGAGTGGTGGGCTCGGGATAGGTGCCCACCTGATCCAGCGCCTCCGCGGCATAACGCAGCGGCACCACATTGCTGACCGCACGCAACGGCGCGGCCATCTCCTCACGTGGCCAGATCAGCCCGCACAGCAGCAACTGCGGGATGATGACCGACGGCGCGAACTGCAGCGCCTGGAATTCGGTGCGGGCGAAGGCACTGGTGAACAGTCCGGCCGAGGAACCGAGCACGGCCGTGGAGACCACGATCAGCAGCACGATCACGACATGTCCCTGGGTCTGCAGGCCGAGCAGCTCGTACGCGACCGTGGCGGCCACGATCGCCTGCACCACGGCGACCGCGGCGAACGCGATGCCGTAGCCCAGGATCAGATCGAGTTTGTGCAGCGGCATGCTCAGCAGCCGCTCGAGTGTGCCGCTGGCGCGTTCGCGCAGCATCGCGACACTGGTGATCAGGAACATCGAGGTGAAGGGGAACACCCCGAGCAGCAGCAGACCGACCTGATCGAAGATGTCGGGGCGCCCGTTGAAGACGTAGCACAGCAGTGCCAGCAGCACGCTGGGGACCACGAGGATCAACGCTATCGTGCGCCGGTCGTGCCGCAGTTGGTTCAGAACCCGCAGCGCGGTCCAGGCAGTGAGCCGGACGGACATCGCTCAGACCTCCACTTCGCGTGCCGCCGTGACGGTTTCGACAGTTTCGCCGCGCTCGGTCGCGAGCACCAGCTCCAGGAACGCGGCCTCGAGATTGTCCGCGCCGGTGACGGCGCGCAACTCCGCGGGCGGCTGGTCGGCCAGCAACCGTCCCTCCCGCAACAGCAGCAGCCGATCGCAGCGATCGGCCTCGTCCATCACATGACTCGACACCAGCAGCGTGGTGCCCGCATCGGCCAGGCCGCGGAAGTGATCCCACAGATCGCGGCGCAGCAGCGGATCCAGGCCGACGGTAGGCTCGTCGAGCACCAGCAGATCCGGCTCGGCGACCAGCGCGCAGGCCAGGGACGCCCGCGCGCGTTGTCCGCCGGAGAGTTGGTCCACCAGCCGATCGGCGTGCTCGACCAGCCCGACGTCACGTATGGTGCGATCGACCGCGGCCTTCGAAACCCCGTACACCGCACCGAAATACCGGACGTTCTGGCGAATCGTCAGGTCGTCGTAGACCGAGGGCGACTGGGTCACGTAACCCAGCCGCGCGCGCAACGCGGCCGAACCGCTGGGCAGTCCGAGCACCGTCACCGATCCCGATTTGATCCGCTGGACCCCGACGATCGCGCGGATCAGCGTCGTCTTGCCGCATCCGCTGGGACCGAGCAGGCCCGTCACACTCCCCACCGGCATCCGGAAGGACAAGCCGCGCAGCACCGGGCGGCGAGCCCGCGTGACGACCAGATCCTGCACCGCCACCGCATCGGATGTCTCCGTCGTCACCGAACCCTCACCCGACCCGGAACATGTTGTACTGCAAGCCGAATCCGTCCAGGAACCGGCCCTCGCCGACGAACAGCGTGTGGTTGACCCAGCTCAGATCGCTGTCGCCGGTTTCGAGCTGCGGGGTCACCCGGAAGTACTGATCGTCGAATTCGGTGCTGCTGCCCTCCATGAACGCCTGCTGCACCTTGTCGGTCATCTCGATCAACCCCGGGAACGAGGCGAAGATGACGCCGCCCTCACCGGTCTGGAACTGCACGCGCACATCCAAGCGCACCCAGCCGTCGGCACCGATCAGCGCCCAGTCGCCACCGCCGGAGAGCACCTTGCCGGTGAGCTGCGCGACGTCCGCGGCCTCCGATGCGCCGGTGAGATCGCCGTCGAGGATCTCGACGAACATCCGCACGCCGTAGGGGCCGGGTCCGATCATTATGGGCGGTTTGAGATGAGCGGTGACGGTGCCGATGGGAGTGAGTTCCATACCTATTCCTCGTCTTCCGGGCTCTCGCTGACCTTGCGGAAAGCCAACGTCACGTTGTGGCCACCGAAGGCAATCGAATTCGACAAGGCTATCCGAACCTCCTGTGTCCGTGCGGTATTCGGAACGCAGTCGATATCGCACTCCGGATCGGGCACGGTGTGGTTGATCGTCGGCGGAATCTGGCCGCGGTCGATCGCCAGCGCGCAGGTGGCGGCCTCCACCGCACCGGTCGCGCCGAGCATATGTCCGGTCATCGCCTTGGTGGAGCTCACCGCGACCGAACCGGCATGCTCGCCGAAGGCGAGGTGGATCGCCTTGGTCTCGGCCGGATCCGACAGCTGCGTTCCGGTGCCGTGCGCGTTGATGTAGTCCACCTCGCTCGGCTCCACCCCCGCCTCCTGCATCGCCTTGCTCATCGCCTTGGCCGCACACGCGCCGTCCTCGCGGGGCGCAGTCACATGGTGGGTGTCGACGACCTGCCCGTAGCCGCACACCTCGGCGTAGATGTGCGCGTCGCGTGCCCGCGCGGACTCCAGTGGCTCCAGCAGCAGCATGCCCGCACCCTCGCCGAGGACGAATCCGTCGCGATCTCCGGAGAACGGGCGGCACGCGCCCGCCGGATCGTCGTTGCGTTTTGACAACGCTCGCATACTCGTGAACCCTGCCAGCACAGTCGGATTCATGGCGGCTTCGGCGCCGCCGACCAGACAGGCCGAGGCATAACCGTCACGCACCATGCGATATCCCTGTCCCACCGCGTCGGCCGAGGAGGAGCACGCGCTCAGCGGGGCGTAGCAGGGCCCGCCGAACTTGTGCCGGAACGCTACCGTGGAGGCCGCGAAGTTCGCCATGGCCATCGGGATGAACAGTGGTGAAACATTGCGTCCGGCAAGGCGATCGGCGATTCCGGTGGTCGCGGTGTTCACCCCGGCCAGCGCGCATCCGATGATGACCGCCAGATCCTCGCGATCCAGTCCGTCCAGGTGCTGGTCGGCGAGCGTGAGTTCCGAGGCGGCCACCGCCAAATGCCCGACCCGGTCGAAGCGCCGCACATCCTTGTATTCGAGCCACTGCGACGGATCGAAGTCCTGCACCTCCGCGCCGATCCGCACCCGGTTGAACGACGCGTCGAAGGAGGTGATCTCCCGAACGCCACTGACGCCGGAAATCAGCTGCTTCCAATAGTTTTCGAGGCCGATTCCGAGCGGGGTGACCAGGCCGATACCGGTCACCACCACGCGGCGGCGGGGCGCGCTCATCGCTTACCCGCCGGGGCCAGGCCGAAGAACGCCTCCATCTTCATGGCGACCTGCGCGTCGCCGGAGACCTCGAGTTCTCCTCGCATGAGCAACTCCATCCCTTTGACCAGACCGGTCGCGATCTTCACGAAACCCGTGCCGTCGAGGAATACGGTGAGATCGGGGGTGTCGCCGGGCTCGACGAGTCCGCACGTCTGCGGCCCGAACCGCACGTCCTGCACCACCGGCTCGCCCGGGGCGCGAGTCACCTTGTAGCGCACCAGGATGTCGCGATCGAAGTTCCCGGCGACGTAGTAGCTGGGCATCAGGTCGAAGGCGTTGCGCAGCGCCTGCTCCCCCACATCGGTGCCCAGCGCCCAGATCAGATCGGCCTCGGGAAGCACCTCCACCACGGAGCGCACGCGCGGGCGCTCCCCGGACAGCAGGTCCTCGATCTGTGACCGGCTCGCCTTACCGGATTCCGCCGCGATCGCCACGGCCCGGTCCAATGCCCCGGAGTTCATGTCAGCACCTCGGATCTCTGCAGACCCGTTGCCGTGCAGTCGATCACGGCACGGATCGTTTCGTTGTACGGGTCGGCTCCGGCCAGCAGCGCGCCGATGTGGCCATCGGGACGGATCAGCACCGCACCGGGTCCGGCGAGTCCGTACTCGGCCAGCAGCTCACCGGTTGTGTCGATCAATGTCCTTGCACCGCTGACCTTTTCGCCGCGATCATCCGGGAACACGGCGGCCGTGACGACCGGCACGGTGTTCATCAGATGGACGTATCCCACCGAATCCGCCCACCGCTCGGCCTGTTCCGGACCACACAGCAGCACGAAACCCCCGGCGGCGAGATCGAGCACGCCCAGGTACTCACCGGACTCGTCGCGCAGCCAGTGATGTGGTGCGCGACAACCGATCTCGACGCGAGGACGGTAATCGACCACCGATTCGACCGGCTCGTCGGCGCCGTAACGGAAACCCAGCGCCTGCCCGTAGAAGTCGAAATGCGGGCGTTGGGCCTCTATGCCGTCGGCGAGCGCGCTCGGGTCGAGGTCGGGCGAATCGGCCAGCAATGCCGCGGCGGCATCACCGAATTCGCGCATCGCCACCGCATTGCGGGTGCTCTGCTCGGCGTTGAAGTTCGCGACGGGCGCCCGCTCGGCGCCGTAGGAGTCCAGCAGCTCCGGCTGGGCCCAACCGCCCAGTACCGCGGTCAGTTTCCAGGCGAGATTGTGGCCGTCCTGGATGCCGGTGTTCATCCCGAATCCGCCGGTGGGCGGAAAGGTGTGCGCGGCGTCTCCGACGACGAAGACCCGGCCGGAGTCGTCGCGCCAGCGATCCACTCCGGTGCAGCCCATGGTCCAGGTGCGGGACGAGCGGATCTCGGCGTCGATCCCCGCACCCAGCGCCTGCCGCAGCGCCACATCGGCATCGGGTACCGCCGCGCCTTCCTCGATCGGGATCTCGAGCAGCCATTCACCCGCGTCGGGCGCGACGGTGATCAGGACCCCGCGGATCCGGTCGTTGACGATCCACTGCAGGACGCTGTCCGCGCCGAGCCGGTCCCGCAGGTCCGCGCGGAAATAGATGTCCAGCAGCGAACCCAGCGCCGCGGTCTCGGCCCGGCCCATCCCGCATCGGCCGCGCAACCCGCCGTGCATTCCCTCCGCCAGCACGAGGTAGTCCGCCACCACGCGCCCCTGAATGCCGTCGGTGTCGACGTAGCCGATCGAGACCCCGCTCGCCGTCGGCGCGACCTCCTCGGCCCGCACACCGGTCAGCAGGGTGGCATTGCGGCTGAGCCGGAGTTGTTCGGTGAGCACCGCCTGCATCCGGTTCTGCGGGCAGATCATCGGCATCGTCGGACTCTGGCGGGCCAGCCGCATCAGCTTGTCAGTGGTCTGCACCAGTTCCAGTCGGCCGAGTTCCGCACCGGCGGCCTGGTGCAGGAAGCGCACGCGCGCCGCCTGTTCCAGCGAGGTGCCCACAGCCAGGGCCGCGTCCAGCAGATCCAATTCGCGCAGGATCTCGGTGGTGCGGACGTTCACCAGCGTCGCCTGCGGGTGGCGCGGCGGCTCGGTGCGGCGTTCGAGCACCACGACCTCGACTCCGGCGCGGGCCAGGCACAACGCGGTGGCCGACCCGGTCGGCCCCGCGCCGACGACGGCGACCTGTGTGCGCAACACAGTCACGATGGAACCCCTTCCTCCACAACGGATTCCGTCTTGTCGACCGAGTTCTCGGGATTCGTCGTCGCGGCCACGCGGGCCTCGACGAACCGGTCGAATCGGCGACCACCGAGCGCGCGTGCCAGCGCCAGGCTCGGCAGTCCCAGCACGATCGCCAGTCCCAGCGAGCCGACGAAGGCGCCCAGACTGGCCGCCCGCGCGCCCGAGCCGAACGTCGAGGAGCGCCGGATCACCGCACCCCAACCACGGAATGCTTTGCCCGCCAGCAGATCAGCGGCGGCCAGCACCGGCACGACCGGGGCCGAGGTCTGCTCGCGCAGCAGCGCGCGCACGTCCTGCGCGGACGAGGTGGTGAGCAGTCCCGCACCGAGCGCGCCGAGCCGCTCGAGTTCGTCGTCGCCGATGCCCGCCCGCCCGAACAGCGCGCCGTTCCGGCGGCCGAGCAGCAACCAGCGCAGCGTGGTCACCAAGGTCAGCGCCTGCGGACGAGTGTCGATCGCGGCCACCGTGCCCAGCTGACGCGCACCGATCGCCCGCAATCGGCGTTGCACCTCCGCGGCCGCCGAGTACCACATGTTCCGGCAGGCCACGAGGGTCAGCACTTCCCGGTCGGCGAACAGTTCGGGATGACGCGTCAGCGCACTGCGCATCGGCAGCGAAGGGGCCAGATACCAGACCTGATAGGCGAAGATCACCAAATCACTTGATGCAGTAGCCAATTCGGACCCGGCCGAGGTGATCGGCACGGTGGCGTTCTCGTCCGCACATTCCGGGAACACTCCGAAGAATCGCGTTACCGGCCACGGGAGCGGAAATGCCGGAATCGGTTCGATCCCGATATGACGCACCTGCCATCCCGCCGCCAGCAATGGCCCCACCAGTGCATCCACCGCCTCGTCGAGCTGCCCGGTCTGGGAATATTCGACAACGACGACGGTACGGACGGATTCGCCCGTCATGCGGTTTCCTTCGCCGCCGATTCGCTCGGTGCGACCGCGGTCAGATGCATGAAGGAAATCGCGAAACGTCCGGATTCGGGCACCATGCACAGCAGAGTGTCACCCGGGCGAATGAGATTCTCGCGCAGCATTTCGTCGACGATCACGTAAATGCTCGCACTTCCGATATTTCCGACCCGGGTGAGATTGCTGTACCACGCCTCGGGCCGACCGGCCGAGACGCCGCGCCGCCGCAATTCACCGGTGAGCATGGTCTTCATCCGCTCGCTGGAATAGTGCGCGGGGAACCAGGTCACCTTGTCCGGATCGAATTTCCCGGCCACCGCCAGACGCTCGTATTCGTCGATGCCGACACGGACCAGATGCGGCAGCAGCGACAGTTTCTGCCGCGCCACGAGCGCCCCGTCCTGCGCGGCGGCGGTGGCGTTCGGATAATCCGCCCACGCCTTGTCGATGGTGTTCTTGTTGCTGCCGAAATACATGCACGCTTTTTCGGTGTTCGCGTAGGAGGTGAGCGAGATCCAGTCCATGCGCAGGCTGATCCGGTCACTGGCCGGGGTGTCGGACACCACGGCCGCGCCGGCGCCGTCGGAGAGCATGTACCGCAGGAACGCGGTCTCCATCGGCAGCGAGCCGTCCTCGGTGAGCGCGTTCATCTCCTCGTAGCGCGTGTGCTTGAACCCACGCGAGGCCAATTCGCTGGCCACCGCCACCGCGGTCGCCTTCTCACCCACCTTGACCTGCAGATACGCATTCTTCAGCGCCATCATGCCGGAGCTGCAGATGCCGTGCGCGGTGACGATCTCCATGGGCGGGTAATCCAGCTCGCCGTGCACCATGCTGGCGTGCCCGGGGCCCATCAGATCGGGCAGTGTCGTCGCCGCGGCCAGCATCTCGACCTGTTCGGCCGATACGCCCGCGCGCTCCACCGCGTCGCGGACCGCGGCCGCGGCCAGCGCGGCATTCGAATACACCGTCTGCTGATTCTTGTCGATCGCGTAGTGGCGAGTTTTGATGCCACTGTTCTGCAGAATCTGATCCTTCAGATCCGAGGACGCACGACCGGCCTTTCCGATGTATTCCTCGATCTCGTCGTTCGTGATCGGGTCGCCCGGCAGGAAACGGCCGGTGGCAGTGATGTAAACATCGTTCATCTGATACTCAGCCCCTCGTTTCCGCACGTGCGGATTCGTTGGCCTTACCTTCTTCGACCTTGACCCGGATGAGGTCCATCAGATCAGAGAACGTTCGCACCGACGCGATACGTTCATCGTCCAGGGAAATGCCATACTTCGTTTCGATCAGATCCGCGACCGAAAGCACTCCGAGGGAATCGAGACCGAGGTCCTCCATCGTCGCATCCGCGGATACGGAGTCCAGATCGATCTGATAATGTGCCTGCAAGAATTCCGCGATATCATCGCGGATCGATGTCTCGACCTGCATGTGCCAGCCTTCCCTGAGGGTACGCAAGGAGATGCTCTGTGAGCAGCACGGAATCCAGCGGAGAAATCATGTGACGGATAACCACCGCCGCATTCCGGGAAATATGATCCGACTGCGAGATCGGTCGGATTCGAGAAGTCGATCGGTTCGAGGTACAGAGAAACAACCGCCACAACACTGGGGGGTCGGATGATGCTGAGCGCCTTTGCTTCCGGTCTTTACAAAGACTAAGTTACGACCTTCGGACCGTCAACCGCTGGTTACATCCGAGCGCCTCTTCCCAGCCCAGAGAGGTTGCGGGACACGTCATTAACTACCCGCACGCCCGAACATGTTGCAGGATGCACACTTTCGAATGAAATCCTCACTCGCGCGCGAACCAATCCTCGAGCTTGCGGGCGAGCAGCAGGTTGCCCTTGATTCGCAGCCGACCGGTGGCCGTGAGGGCGAAGCCGCCGACCTGTCCGGCGATCAGCCGCAGGAACGGCACCATCTCGAGTTCTACTGTGACATCAGGGATTTCGTCGGTCGGACCACTGTGTGTGGTGCACCCGCCGACGTCGACGACCACGGTCCAGACCGCGGCCGGATCTCCGATCCGCCACCGTACGACGGCGCGTTTGCGGGCGGTTCGATCCGCCCGCATCCGAGCGGGCATCTCGCGAAATACCGCTGCCAGCACCAACTCTCGACTCAGCGCGTCGGACATCGACCTGTTCAGCGTGTCGTCGTCGATCCCCCGGACGATCGCGTTGAACTCGGCCGCGAGGGATCGGTCGACAGGCACGGCAGTATCGTTCTCGGACATGAACATCTCCCCGAAATTCGATGAATTGCCACAATGTGAGTACATCGGGCGGCGTCGCCGAGAGGCCGGCGCGCGAGGGTCAGAGTAGGTACGCGCACGAGCGCCGGTCAACTCGCAGAGCGCTGGTACGCGTGGTACTTTCGGGACGACATTCTTCCGGTCGAAGATGCCCCATCCCAGCCTTCTCCGCACCACTCGACACGCGCGCGGGCCCGACGTCGCTCCGCCGTCACTCCAGTCGATGCAGCTCGATTTCCGGGAGGTTCCCATGACCGATTCCGATGACCTGACCAGCATCTTGAAACATGCTGTACCGGAATCGATTTCAGCATTATCGCAGGCGGATCGCGATGATCTCGCCCGGCTGATCGCGCAGGCGGCGCAGAGCAGGGCCGAGCAGCTCACCACCGATGCGTTCGGCGCGCTGGACAACGTGCCCGGATTCCTGCGCGGCGCGGTTCGCAGGGCGGTGGGTCTGTGATCGACTCCGCCGAGACCAGGGCCGCCGCGCGGGACCGGCTGGCACGCGCGCTGGAGATTCCGGTCGAGCGCCTGGACTACCTGGCCGAGGTGCCCACCGGCGATCTGGACGCCCTGCTGCATCTGGTCTACGACCACTTCTTCTCGGTCACCGAGGACGGCCTCGGCAAGATCGTCGCCGCCACCAGGGTGCTGCCGCCGCCCGTGGCCGCAAAAGTGGCCTCGCACAACAACAGTGCGCTCATGACCGCGCATCTGGCGGCCGTGCTCGAACCCGCGCGGGCGCTGTCGGTGGCCAAGCGCTTGCGGCCCGAGCTGCTCGCTCGCGTTGCCGCCTATCTGGACCTGCATCGATCGGCGGCGCTGATCGCGGGACTGCCGGTCGATCTCGCGGTCGCGATCGCCCGCGCGCTGGCCGACCGGCAGGATTGGCTCACCCTCGGCACGGTCATGGAGGTCGCGACCGCGACACAGCTGGAACGCTGCCTGCGGGCGCTGGATGTCGAGGAGATCCTCTCGGCCGCGCGCCTGGTCTACGACCCGGCCGCCCTCGACCGCCTCGCGGCGGTGACCACCACACCCCTGTCCGACCAGCTGCGGGCACTGCATTCCCGGGCCGACACGAGCGAGGGCTGATCGACGTGCGTTTCCATCTGATCGATCGCATCGAATCGTGGGATGCGGACCGCAGCATCGTGGCCCGCAAGGCGGTTTCGGTATACGAAAACCATTGGCAGACAGATGAATCCGGCCCGGTGCTGCCGTTCGGTCTGGCGCTGGAAGCGCTGTGCCAGGCCGGGGCGTGGCTGGTACTGCTCAGTTCCGAGCATCGCAAACGCGCGGCCCTGCTGAGCCTGGGCGAGGTGCGTGTACTGCGCGATGCGGTGCCCGGTGACGTCCTGCGCATGACCGCGCAGGTCACCTCCAAACGCAACCGCACCGCCATGATGGACGGCCGGGTCGAGGTCGGCGGCGAGCCGATCCTGTTGGTGCACAGCCTGATGTGCGCGTTCGTCGACGCCGAGCGGCTGGACGATCCCGTGGATACCGCGCGGATGGCGGATATGTTGCTGGGCCGCGGCCCGATGGATTAGGAGGCAGAGATGACCGGAACGCTGATACCCGGAACCCTGACGACCGGCCCCCTGGCCACGCTGGGCACACCCGCCTTCGACCGGATCGGCGCGGTCGAACCCGGTGTTCGCGCGGTGGCGTATCTGAACGTGACCGCCACCATGCCCTATTTCGCGACGCATTTCCCCCGGTATCCGGTACTGCCGGGCGTACTCCTGGTCGAAAGCGCCGTGGCCCTCGCGCGCTTGGCTGCGGGCTCGGACACCGCACGACTACGTCGTGCGCAGCGACTTCGCTTCCGCCGCTTCGTTGTTCCGGGCGATCAAGTGGAGCTGACGGTGTCGGCGCACAGTGGTGAGCCGGAACTGCCCGAGGACACCCAGTGGGAGATGCAGGCGCGGGTGGACGGCGAGATCGTGGCCAGCATCGGCGTGCTCGTTCTCGCCTCGAGCCTGGTGCGCACACCCGCACCGTGAGCTTCCCGTGGTGGTCGACCGCGCCCCGGCGATGGCCGCCGGGGCGCGGCTTTCACTCAAACCACCTGGGGTACTTGAACTTTCCTGTTCAGGTTGGACAGCGTGAAATCGATCGACGCGGGCGTGGAGCCCGGCACCGTGAGTCGCGTTCCCAGCGGCTGATGACGGCCCGTCGCGGCGAACCACACCGCGATCCGCTTGTCCGCATGCACGCCGGGCAGCCATGCGCCCACATCGGCGGCGGGCAGATCCCCGGTCACGCGGAAGGCGAGCGTGCCGTCGTGGTCTTCGCGCACCTCGGTGACGACGTTCTTCAGATCGGCCAGGGTGTGCGCCAGACCGTGGTCCGGATCGAGCAGCGTCGAGGGATGCGGCAACGTACCGGCACCGTGAATCTGTTGCACCGGCGCGTATTTCCCATCCTGACCACGCGAGTACAATACCCCCTTCCGCTCCACGAAGTTCACCCGAACCCCGACCGACTCGACGGTCCCCACCGAGGCACCGGCAGCACTCCCCTTGGGCGCCACCACATCAGCGCTCATGTTCTGCACCGGCAACCCGGCAACCACCCCGGAACTGGTCATCTCGATATGAGCACTGCTCACATCCCCGGCCCCCGCCACGGCCCCCCGCAACAGATAGTGCGGATCAGGCAGCCCTCCGGACCCATCGCCACAGGCCACCACCCCGGCCGAGACAACGGCCGCCATCAGAATCGTCTTCAACGCTCGGCTCGTATCCACCCCCGCATTTTATCGAGAGGACACCGCACGACACCATAGTCAATCGGACGAATCACAGGCGAATAATGTAGTGCACCAACATAATTCACGTAAACAGGTGCACTGGATTCGTCGCGCGCTCGGTACGGTTGCGCGCGCAACGCCAACAGACCGACGTCCTACGTTCTCCTACTTCCACTCTGCAAGTTTCAGTCCGCGAGATCGCGAAGCAGAACATCGAACCGCGGGGCATCGGGCCAGTCGGGCCGCAGATGCCCGACCTTGCGCCAGCCCCACTGGATGTACCGCTGATAGGCCCGCGAATTGTCCGCTTCCACAAGCAGAGTGGCGCGACCTTCCGGCCGCGAACGCAGCAGTTCGTCATGCATGGCACGCGCAATCCCCTGGCCCGCATACCCGGCACACACCATGATCTCGCTGAGCGCGAACGTGCGCTCACCATCCTCGACGGTGAAATCCCCCGCAAGGCCCGGATCCGGCTGAAACCCTCTCCACCACGCCGCATCCGGCGGAAGCGACCACCCCCAGGTCTGCCCCGCCGACTCACCCCTCACCCGCGCGAGAACATACGCGAACCTGTCCCCGTTCCGAGGACCGGTGTACGAATCGAACCTGCGCATGAACTCGAACGGCGAATCGAAGAGGTCTCCGGACGCGATCGCATCGACATAGGAAGCCCGATAGGTGTCTTCGACCATATTCCCGCGCCCTCGCGCCTGCGCGGCGGTGAGGTGCTCGAACTCGAGGTCATCCGGCGTATTCATGCAGTGATCACTTTCTGATCGAGGCTTTCGTACGCTGGGCGAGCAGGGTGTCGAGATCCTGCGCCGACTCCCCGCGCACCGGGCGCTCCGAGGTAGCGCGTTCCCATTTGCCTACCGCGGCTGCCGAATAGCCCACTCGCTCAGCGAATTTTTCCTGCGTGAGCCGTAGCGCCACGACCCGCAGCGCCCGGACTTCACATCGAGTCCACTGACTGACAACCATCCCCTATCCACCCCTGTCCATGCGACGCAAATGCCGTAAGGGAAGTGTAGGAGTTCGGTAGTGGTCTGTCGCTGGTTTGGAGGTCGTGTCTCGGCGACGCTCGAAGGAGCCTCCGATACCGGGATTCCTCAGTCCCACAAGGGTATTGCCGCACCGGCCACCTGACTCGTAGCCCGGGTGACCGATCCGGCACCGGCATCTGGGAACCCGAACCAACCGACACCCCTGGAGGTCTCGATGTGGACGACATGGATCCTGCTCGGCGCGCTGACAGTCGGACTTTTCGGCTTCATCGCATGGGAGTGTCGTCCGCTGAATTCCTCTGGCCGACAAAGGAACTCATCATGGACACCAGCCTCTGGCCCGCAGAGTGGCCGCACGACTCCCCCGACACCGTCATGAGTACCCCGGAAGCGCATGCCACGATGCAGCGACACCTCGGATGCAGTGTCGCCGAGTGCGGCCGCAAACGCGCCGCATGGGACGTGCTCGTCGACGGCGGACGCATACTCGAACAGCGTCCTGCTCCACGGGGCGGCGAACTGAACGAGCCGTCCCGGGGATCGGAGGGCGTGTGAGCTGCGAAGACGATCTCTGGTGTGATTGGTGCGGAAAAAGGAATCTGCGGATACACCGCTACGACGACCGCGCATTCTGCGGCGTCTCCTGCATCCATCGGTACCAGGCTCGCAGGTATGCCTCGAACGGCATCGATCCGACGCTGGGCGAGAAGTGAATGCCGAACTGCCGCAACGCATACCAGTCGCTCACCGCACCCCGCACCGGGCGACGTCGGAAGCGTTGGCGTTGCTGATCCGGGTCGCCGTCGGCTTGGACGAATGGGCCGATCGCGACCGCAGCCATGCCGAGGCCGCACCTCGGTCCAACCACCCGCGACAGGACCCGTGAGGACCCATTCAGCGGCAGCCGACACCGATCAGCGTGGCGGATACCCGCACGGACCGCGCGAGGATCCCGACACCCCGGGCGCACCGCATTAGGCTCGGAGTGTGGACGTCACCGTCGCGCACCTCCGCAGCTTTCTGGCAGTCGCCGAAGAACTGCATTTCGGTCGAGCTGCGGAGCGGCTCAACGTGAGCCCTTCGTCACTGAGCGAACACGTGGCCGCGCTGGAGCGACGGCTCGGCAAAACACTCTTCCAGCGGACATCCCGAAATGTCAGCCTCAGCGCCGAGGGCCGCCAGCTGATCCCGTTGGCGGAGAACGCGGTCCGCGCGGTCGACGATGTCATCTTCTGGGCGCGGTCGGACATCGGTCGGCCCGAACTGCGCATCGGCATAGCTGTTTTCAGTACACAGTCCAGACAGATCCTGACCGCCGCGCGCAACGAGATGCCCGAAATCGAGTGGCACATCAAACAATTGGGGTTCTCCGATCCGTATCGGGCGCTGCTCGACCGGACGGTCGACTGTGCGTTGATCCCCGGCGCCGGGACCGTCCCGCCCACGATCCATGCGACGCCGCTGTGGAGCGATCCGTGTGTGCTGATCGTCGCCGACAGCCATCCGCTGGCTGCGCGGGAGTCCGTCACGGTTGCCGAGCTGGTCGACCAGACCTTCGTCACGGTCGGTGACGCGCGGACCTCGGACCGGTGGCTCGGGGACGTACTTCGCGACGCCCCGCGCACGCTCCCGACCGCGCACAACTTCGACGAGGTCCTCGAATTGTGCGCGGCGGGTATCGGCGTGAACGTCGCCGGGGCGTTGGGCGCCCGCATCTATCAGCGGCCGGGTGTGCGATTCGTGCCCATCGCCGATCTCGACGATCGGCCGACCCACCTGTGTGTCGGCGCGGGGCGCTCCACCCCGGCGCTGCGGCGCTTCACCCGTTTGGCGGTGCGGGTCGCACAGTCGGCATCATCCGGATTCGCCGAATAGCGGTTCGGGATTTCCCGCTGGTCTTCGGTGTCGAGGATCCGCAATATCGCAGGTGTGCAAAACAATTCGGTATCTGTCACACGGGATCTGCCGTTTGCCGACAGAGCCACCGGCGCGCTGCTTCTGGACCTCTACACCCCGATCGGAGCCGACGGGCCGACTCCGGTCGTGGTCTGGCTGCACGGCGGCGCGTGGTTCACCGGCGATCGGACCCTGGCACCCGACTTCGGGCGATTCTTCGTCGAACGCGGGATAGCCATGGCGTCGATCGAGTATCGGCTCAGCGGTCAGGCGGTGTTCCCCGCCCAGTTACACGATGTGCGATCGGCGATCCGGTTTCTGCGCGGCAACGCAGCCACCTGGAATCTGCGGGCCGACCGCATCGGAGTAGGGGCTCGTCGGCGGGCGGGCATCTGGCCGCGCTGGCCGGGCTCACCGGTCATCTCGACCGGCTCGACGGTGAGCCCGAGTCCGGTGACGCCCGGGTGGCCGCGGTCGCCGAATCGTACGGTCCCACCGACCTGACCACGGCCCGGGCGCTGCTGCCCGATGGCAGGCCGAGTCACGAGGCGGCGTTCCTCGGCGGTCCTCCGGAGCAGCGGCGCGCGTCCGCGCTCGCCGCGAGCCCACTGCACCGGGTCGTGGCGTCGGCGCCGCCGTTCCAGATCTCACACGGCGCCGCCGATCCCGTTGTCTCCCAACGCCACAGCGAACGGCTGCACGCCGCACTGATCGCCGCCGGTGTCGAGAGCACCTTGTACCTGGTCGAGGACTACAAGCACGGATTCCTGAACCCGAGCGGGCGAATGGACGCCGAGCTCACGGATGTGATGGATGACGGCCGCCTGCTCCGCGAAGGCCGGACAGCCGCCCGCGTCCGCCGCACGGATCTGCGAGACGAGCACACCACGTTCGGATTCGACGACATCGGTGACTTCTTCGCTCGTCACCTCTCGGACGGAAATACGCCATGACAGCCAACGATCGCGACGCGATGAACCGAACCCGTCCGCTGATCAACGCGCTGCCCGGCGAGCCCGCCCCCTACTACCTGGCCAGCGGCGAAGGGCAGCGCTACGAGGTCGACGGGCAACTGTGGACGGTCATCGCGCGACCGGCCGACACCGGCGAACTGTTCGACGCCGCCTTCATTCTGGGCCCGCGCGGGGCGGGCGCCCCCTTCCACAGTCTGGCCGAACACCAGCGCACCTACCACGTGTTCGAAGGCAGTGTGCAATTCTGGCTGCCCGGTCGGAGCCGCGTTCTGACACAGGGTGATTCGATCCATGTTCCGCCCGGCGTCCCGGTCGCCTATCGCATTCTCGGCCACGGCAGCCGGATCTTGTTCTTCTCGGCTCCCGGCGGAGCGCTCGATGTTCTGCTCGACGACGACGCGCTGGCCCAGGCCCGCGTCGAGGCACACATGTACACCGCGGGCGGCAATGCGGCGAGCGAACAACTGGTGCTTCCCCGCGGCGCGCGCCGCCACACCGACGAGCCCTTCACCCCGGCGACCGACGACTGGGACGACACGCTCCCCGACGGCATCGAACCGTATTTCCTGCGCGCGATGACCGGCGAACGACTGGACTGGCCCGACACCATCCAGACGTTCAACGCCCGCGGACGCAACACCGGCGGCCGGTACTTCTCGGTGCTGTCCTCAGCAGCGCCGCAGCCGTATTTCATCCGGCATTTCCATCAGCGCCACACCGAGAACTTCTTCTGCATGTCCGGCCGGATCTGGGTGTACGTCAACGGCGAGGAAGTGCTGCTGACCCCCGGCGACTTCGTCCACGCCCCGGCGGGCACGATTCACACCTTCGCCATCGAACGGCACGGCACCCGATTGCTCGGCATGCTCACCAGCGACATCTTCGAGCCGTTCTTCGAAGTCACCGGCGACCCGACAAACGAGCACATCTACACCGAGGGTCTGATCACCCCGGAAGTGTTCCAGCAGCGCCTGATCGCTAACGCCGCCGATCTCGACCTCGTCGTGGTCGGCCCACCACCCACTCGCACCCGAGCGCTCGACCTGTAGTCGGAAAACCTCGCCCGGCGATCCACTCCCGTTCCGCTGCCGCACGAATACCGTCTGATCGCTCGATGACGTTGGGCTGATCGAGCCGGAAGCGCCACGAGACTCCGGAGAGAACACTATTCTCTTTTACTGGAAACTATATTGTCGCGGCGAGGAGTGGGCCGAAGTGACCAGTGCGGAGAACGAGACGGGCGTGGCGGCCGGGGACGAGCGGATGCTCATCGATGGGGAGCTGCAGGTCACGGCGGGTGGGGCCATGTTCGACGTGGTTCATCCCGCGAGCGAGGAGGTCGTCGGGCGGGCGAGTGACGGCACCGTGGGCGATATGGAGCGGGCGGTCAGGGCGGCCCGGCGGGCGTTCGATACCACCGATTGGGCACGCGATGTGGAGTTCCGGTACCACTGCCTGATCCAGTTGGCGGAGGCGCTGGAGCGGCAGAAGGAGTGGCTGCGGCGGGTTCTGGTGACCGAGGTGGGGTGCCCGGTCAGTGTGACGCGCAGTCAGATCGATGAGCCGATCGACGAGGTGCGGCACTGGGCCGAATATGGGCGGGCCTTCGAATACGTGGCCGACAACGGTGTGCACGAGACACCGCTGGGCCCGGCGCTGCGGAAGATCTTCTACGAGCCCACCGGGGTGGTCGGCGCCATCACGCCGTGGAATGTGCCGTTCTACCTGAACATCGCCGAGACGATGCCCGCGCTGATGGCAGGCAACACGGTCGTGCTCAAACCCGCGCAGCTCACGCCGTGGTCGGGCAGCGAACTGGGGCGCATCGTCGCCGAGGAGACCGATATCCCGGCCGGGGTGTTCAATGTCGTGACCTCCAACGCCAACGAGGTCGGCGCGGCACTGAGCGCGGATCCGCGCGTGGACATGATCACCTTCACCGGTTCGACAGCGACCGGCCGGGCGATTCTGTCGGCCGCGTCGGCGACGGTGAAGAAGACGCTGCTCGAATTGGGCGGTAAATCCGCGCATATCGTGCTCGACGACGCCGACCTGTCCGCATCGCTGCCGCTCGCGGCAATGATGGCCTGTGTCATGAGTGGGCAGTCCTGCATTCTGCCCTCACGAATCCTGTTGCCCCGCAGGCGCTATGACGAGGGTCTGGCAATCCTCGAGACGAGTATGGCCAATTTCCCGGTCGGCGACCCGTGGACTCCGGGCGTCATGCAGGGCCCGCAGATCAGCCGGACCCAGCGCGAGAAGGTGTTCGGTCTGATCCGCTCCGGGATCGATTCGGGCGCAAGGGTTGTCACCGGCGGCGGCACCCCCGCGGATCTGCCGGTCGGCTATTACGTCCAACCCACGCTGCTCGCCGATGTGGATCCGAATTCGCGTGTGGCACAGGAGGAGATCTTCGGCCCGGTACTGACCGTGACGCCGTACGACACCGAGGACGAGGCCGTCGCCATCGCGAACAACTCCATCTACGGGCTCTCCGGCGAGGTGTCCGGCGCCGATGTGGACCGTGCGGTGTCGGTGGCGCGGCGCATGCGCACCGGCAACGTCACGATCAACGGCAAGAGCCACTTCGGCGTCGGCAGCCCGTTCGGCGGCATCAAACAATCCGGACTCGGGCGACGCAACGGCGACGAAGGTTTCAAGGAGTACCTGGAATCCAAGACCGTCGGCATGCCCGCCTGACCGATAGGCACTGTCGTGAAATTCTGGACCGGCACGGCGTTCACGCCGACCACGGACGCGATCGCGTTGGCGCGCATACTCGACGAGGTCGGCTTCGACGGGATCGTGGTCTCCGATCACCTGATCTATCCGCGCGAGCTGACCTCGCCGTATCCCTCCCCCACCGGCAAACCGATGTGGACGCCCGATACCGCCTGGCCCGACTCCTGGGTCCTGATCGGCGCGATGGCCGCTGTGACACAACGGATCCGGTTCACCAACGCCGTCTACGTAGCACCGGCCCGACCGCTGTTGGAGGTGGCCAAACAGGTGGCCACCGCAGCGGTCATCGCCGACGGCCGCGTCGCGCTGAGCGTCGGGGCGGGCTGGATGCGCGAAGAGTTCGAGCTGATGGGTCAGGAGTTCAGCACTCGCGGCAGACGCCTGGACGAGATGATCGAGGCGCTTCCGGCGCTGTGGCGCGGGGGCTGGGTGTCCTGGACCGGAAAGCATTACCGCATACCGGAACTGATGATCGAGCCACACCCGCCCGAGCCGGTTCCCATCATGTGCGGCGGCGAATCGGAGGCGGCGATGCGGCGCGCGGCACGATTGTGCGACGGATGGGTGGGCAGCGCCTACACCTGGGACGAGGCCGTGCACCGGGTCGAGAGGCTCACCGCGCTGCGCCGCGAATACGGCCGCGAGAGCGAACCTTTCGAGATCATGTTGGCATTTCGCGAGAAGCATTCGGTCGATCTGTTCAAACGCGCCGAGGACCTCGGGGTGACCGCGGTGATGTGCAGCCCGTGGGCACGAACGACCGAGCCGTCCGCCGAACAGACCGGCAGTTCGCCCGCCGACCGTTACCGACCGCAGATCGAGAAATTCGCGCAGGACATCCTGTCCAGGATGCCGTAGCGCCCACCAAGGAGATCAGATGACGCAAACCCCCGCCGCACAACAGGATCCGAGGCCGCCGCAGGGCGATTGGCTGGGCACGCCGTATCTGCGGTTCACTCGGGAGGGTCCGTTCGGGGTATGCACACTGGATCGCCCCGAGGCCCGCAACGCGATGACCCCGGCGATGTATTTCGGTATCAAGTACGCGGTCAATCACGTCGGCTCCGATCCCGGTCTGGCCGGGCTGCTGATCACCGGCACGGGCGACGTCTTCGCTCCCGGCGGCGATATGGGCGGTGGCGGCAGCGACAACTGGATGAGTTTCGGTTCAGCGCTGGGTATGGACGCCCTGCCGTTCGAAACCTTGCGCCAATCCGCGAAACCGGTGGTGGCGGCGGTGAACGGATTGTGTCAGGGCGGCGGGCTGCAGATCGCGCTGTGCGCCGATATGGCCGTGGTCAGCGAACGCGCCACCTTCCGGGTACCCGAGCTGTACCGCGGGATCGCCGATACGTACTACAGCCAGATGCTGGCCCGGCTGATCGGGCCGGTGCGCACCCGCGACCTGATGTTCACCGGCCGCACCCTGACCGCACACGAGGCGCTGGACTGGGGCATGATCGCCCGCGTCGTCCCGCACGAGGAACTGGCCGAGGCCGCCCGGGAGGTCCTCGCACAGTGCTGTCGCACCGCGCCGGACGCGCGTGCGGCGATCAAGTCCAGTCTGGACAGTTATCTGGGCCTCTACGACCGGATCGGCATGCAGGCGAGTCTGCGCAAACCCGAAGCGGCCGAAGGGTTCCGGGCATTCAAGGAACGACGCTCACCGGACTGGGTGCATCCCGAGCTGCGACTCGACGGGCGACTGTGAGCGTCCCGGCGGTCGACCCGATCGCCGGTCACCCGATCGCGCGGGCAATATCGAGCCCCTGCCGGATCCGCGAAACAACCTCGGCACGAAAGGATTCCAGATTCTCGGGCCGTTCGCCGAGTTGCCCGTCGAGATATCTCCGGTACACGTCCGCCAAGATCGCCGCGGATCGCCACGCCGTGAACGCCCGCCAGTAGTCGAGGTCGGCGACCGAGCGACCGGAGCGTTCGGCGTAGCGGCGGATCAGATCGTCGCCTTCGGCGAAACCGGGTTGGCGACCGGGCGGGTGGGAGAATCCCGGCCGCAGGTCCGGCGCTGTCCAGGACCGCAGGAAGTACGCCAGATCCAGCAATCCCTCACCGAGAGTGCACAATTCCCAATCCAGGACCGCCAGTAGACGACCGTCGCGGTTGATCAGCGCATTGCCGAGCCGGAAGTCACCGTGCACCAGACACGACGTCGTCTCGGCCGGGCGATGCTCGACGAGCCAGGCGTGCAGGACGGCCATATCCTCGAGTTCGTCCAGTCCGGCCGACTCCCACTGCGCTGCCCACCGCCGCAGTTGTCGGTCGAGATATCCACTGCGACGGGACAATTCGCCGAGCCCGGCGCGGTCGACATCGATGCCGTGCAGGGTCACCAGGGCATCGATCAACTCCTGTCCGGCTCGCTCGCGCGCATCGGGCGCGGGCAGGAAATCCTCGGCGTCGGACTCCGAATCCACCACGACACCGTCGACGTACTCCATGACGTAGAACGGTGCGCCGGTGACCTTTTCGTCCTCGCAGGCGCCGAGCATCCGCGGTACCGGCAGACCGGACCCGGCCACCGCGCGCATGACGTCGTGCTCCCGAATCACATTGTGCGCGGTGGCGAGCAGGTGACCGACCGGTGGACGGCGCAGCACATACCGCCGCCGATCGCGATCGGTCACCAGATAGGTGAGGTTCGAATGCCCGCCGATGATCCGCTGGTAGGTGAACGGCGGCGCGGCGTGGGCCACCCGCTCCGCCAGCCACCGTCCCACCGACACGACATCGATTCCGACCGGCGTCCCGGACGACTCCGAACTCACTACCTATCCGATTGTCTTACATCCTCGACACCGACGTGGCCCCGTTCTGCCACGGCCAGAATCACTCTGGCAGCGTTCCGATCACGACTGTCTGCGAATCCGCAGTCTTCGCACCGGAAATTCCTCTCGTGCAACTCCAGCCTTTTCTTGGCTCTCGCGAAGCAAGAACTGCACGTCATGGTCGTGTAAGCGGGCCGGACCATCACCACCTTCCGCCCGGCCCGCACGGCACGATCAACAAGTTCACGCTTCGCCGCACCCATTGCCGCGTCAGCGGCCTTGCGCGCCATAGTGGATTTTGCAAGAAACCGCGGCTTGAAGTCCTCGACCGCGATCAGGTCGTGAGTGGCAACAACTCTTTTCGCCCACCCCCGGGAATCGTGGACGGTTTGCCGGGCGGCTTTCTTTGCCAGTCGGGCAGCCTGCCGCTTGGCCTCGCTATAACCCCGCGACTGCGGGCGCCCATTCCGGTGACGCCGCGCCATCTTCCGTTGCGCCTTCGCCAACTCGGCCGCACATCGCTTCCGATACCCCAAGTACGGCAGATCGAAGACCGGATCGGTGGTCGTCGCCGTGGTGGAAACACCCCAGTCGATACCGATCCCACCCTCACCCTCCGGATAAGCCGTGATCTCACGGCGTATCACGAACGAGGCATACCAGTGGCCCAAGCTGTCGCGGTAGACGCGAACCGATGTCGGCGGCGAGGGAAGCTCTCGCGACCACACCACCGGAACAGTGACCCCCTTCGGCAACACCAAGCGGCCATCACGGACAGAGAAGCCACGCGTCGTATATTCCAGTGACGGCAGGGAAGTCTTGCGGGACTTCACTTTCGGGCGGCCATGCACTTTCACCTTGAACGAGCGATCCAGCGCCTGCGCGTAATCGCGCAACGTTTGTTGTTGGGCGACCTGGGATCCCTCGCGCAGCCACGGGAGTTTCGCCCGCGCTTGGGTGAGCAGTTTCCCGAGCCGCGCGAAGGTCGGCATCTGCCCGGATTTCTGCTGATGCACCGCCTCGTTCCACAACCAGCGACAGCGACCCCACTCGGCCAACAAGGCGGCCTCGGCGGTGCGGCCGGGCCGCAACCGGTACATGTACCGCACCACCTCATCCATTCGAACATACTATCGAAAGGAGTTGCCATGTGCCACAGACAACCCTGCCTTCATCTCCCTCCGTAAACGACGAGGTGTCGCTGGGAAACCATTCACCACCGCTGGGCGAATGGTCCTTCCCATCGATGAACATCGGATAGGTCCGCACGACAGTCAAGGTTCGGCTCAGCCCTGCGCCGGACCCGCGGGAGCCGCGGCAGGCGGGGCGTGATGCTGGGCCTGCAATTCGTTGAACTTCTGCGCGCCCGCGGCGATGCCGACCGGAATGGCCAGGGCGACGCCGCCGACCAACGCGCCCACACCGCCGACCGCGACCGCACCCACCAGGCAGGTGGCAGCGAACGCCGGGACGGTCATGGTGCCCGCCGTCGCCAGCGCCATCAGCGTTCCGCCGGTCGCGACGCCGAACGGGCAGCCGATGGCCGCCCCGACCACCGAACCGGCCAGCGAACCCACGCCCATCGCCATACCCATGTGCGGATTGGCCGCTTCCACAGCCTGATTCAGGTCGGACATCACGTCATCGGGCGGCTGCTGTGCCGGGGCGGCGACCTGGACAGGGGCCGGTGCCGCGACTCGAGCAGGAGCGGTGTGCGCGGCGGTCGACTGTGCCGACGGACCGGCCGCCGGGATCGCCGCCCCGGCCACGGTGTGACCCGCGGTGTCCTGGATGCCGAACTGGCCGCCCTGGACGGCGACCGTCCCGAACGGAGTGCGCAATACGGCAAGACCGGTAGCCGCATCGTCGCTGTATCGAACGCCGGGTGCGACGTCGGTGGAGACGGTGGGTGTTTTCGCCGAGCCGGCGGGGACAGCGCTATCGGCGTTCGCGACACCTGCCGCCGCGACCACCGCCATCGCGGTCAATGCGGTGACCGCCGCTCCTCGATTTTTGAATGTCATCTCTTACTCACAATATGAATAGTTCGGAAATCGGATGGAATACCGGAATTACTGCGCGACATTCTGCACCGGAACGGGTGCGGCGATCAGTCCCTTGGAATGCAATGATTGATATTGCTGATTCAATGCGTTCAATGTCGCGGGCGATCCGGAGACGACACTGCCGACCGTCCCGCCGACGAATCCCAGAGCGGCCGCGCCGATGAGGCAGCCGCCGACGATTCCGACCGGGGTGAGCGGAGCGACGGGGATGAACAGCGTCCCACCGGTGACGGCACCGACTGGGCATCCGACCAGGATGCCTGCCGTCGTGCCGACGACGCGTCCCACCGTGGAGTCGTTCGAGAAGGTTCCCGCGACGCCGTCGAATGCCTTCATATATTCGGCGCCCGGATCGACCGGCGCGGTCTGCGGCGAATTATCGGCGGGGGCCGCTGGATTCGATTCCGATGCGGATTGCGCCGGATTCGCCGCATCGGCGTTCGCAACGCCTGCGGAGATCACCGACGCCGCGAAAATCATTGCGGCCATAGCGGTAGCTCGAGAAATGTGATACATCGTCGCAGGTCCTCATCATGCGTGCGAACAAAGGTGGAAATGAGATTCTCTGACATGGAGAATAATGGGCGATGAGGCGTGCGTTTGAAAAATGAAAATTTGCTATGCGCCCATACGGGATCGGCATACCCGCACGCGCGCGATCAGCCCGCGCGATCACCTCACGGCCGACGCGGGGGCATCGGCTCGATCGCCTCCGGATCGCCGTGCCATTGCGCCGACAACCACCCGCCCGCCGTCACGGCCGCGCGCATCGACCGAGCGAGCTCCTGCGCCACGATGTCCACCGCGGCGGGCATCCGCCCCGTACGCGACATGCCCAGCACGATCGATCGCCGAATCTCGGGCTGCCGCAACGGCGCTGCACTCAACCTGCCCTCGGCGACATCCGCGACGATCCCCGACGCGGGCAGAATCGTCCAGCCGTGCCCGTCGATGACGAGCAACTTCTGCAGATGCATCGAATTCGTCTGCACCCCGATGTCGAAGACCACATCAGCCTTCGCAGCCGCCGCATCGATCAACACCCGCAGCGCATGTCCGGCCGAGGGCATCACCACCGGATGCGCCGCCACCTCGGCCAGCGCCACCGGCCGATCCGCACTGAGCCCCGCATCCACGGTTGCCACGGCCCACAGCTGCTCGCTGACCAGTGGAGCCACATTCAGCGACGGCGAGTCGGACATGTTGTACAGCAGGCTCAGATCCAGGTCGCCGTCGTCCATCCACCGTTGCAGATGGCCGGAATACGCTGTGAGAATACGCAATTCGATACCGGGATGGCTGCTCAGCACCGCCGCGGTCAGCCGGCCCGCGATCAGATCGACCGCACTCTCCAGCAGGCCGACGGTCACCACTCCGCCCACCACACCGGGCGGCGGGGTGATCTCCGCCCGCGCCCGGCCCAACTCCCGCAGCGCCCGCCCGGCCCGCTCGACCATCACCGCACCCGCATCGGTCAGCCGCATACCGGTGTGGCTGCGCTCGAACAGCTCCACGCCGAGTTCGTGTTCCAGGGTACGAATCTGGCGCGTCACGGCCGGCTGGACCAGGTGCAGCAGTTCGGCCGCACGCGTCACACTCCCCACCTCGGCGACGGTGACCAGCGCCTTGAGCTGTTTGAGATCCATGCGCTGCTCCTGACGAGGCGTTTTCGAGATTGCGAGAATCGCCTTCTCTCTATACCTCATTCAGATTCTGCGAGTCTCGCGCGGACAACGAATTTCCGGCGGCTCAGCACGGGGCCACAGGCGTGAGCTCACGCTCGAGCGCCTGCGCGTAGTCCCGGAAGACTCGATCCAGCGAGATCGAGGGGTCCAGCAGCCAGGTGGTTTCCATTCCGCTCAGGAAGGCGGACACCTCGACGGCCTTCACCGCCGGATCAATGTCCGCACGGAACCGGCCGGTGCGCTGACCTCTGCGGATACCTTCAGCGATGACCTCCACACTCGCCCGGTGCCGATCGAGCAGCCGAGCGCGCAGCGGGGCGTCGGGGTCGAGATTTTCGGCCAGCAGGACGGTGTACATGCCGATCAGATCCGGTGCGCGACGAAAACGCTCCACCACGTTCTCGATCTCCGCGATGACGTCGCCGCCGAGGTCGGCGTGCTGCTCGTCGTCCGCGTCGCGGGCATCGAGCACCGCGCGCAGCAACTGGTCCTTGGACTCGAAATGATGCAGCAGCCCCGCGCGGGTGACGCCCGCCTTCTCCGCGATCTGCGCGAGCGTGGTGTTCCGCCATCCGTACCGCGTGAGCAGGCGTTGTGCGACCACCAGAATCCGCGAACGACGCTGCTCACCCTTGGCGAGCAACGCCTGATAAGGCCGGGTGGACTCGCGAGGGGGCACCGGACTCCTTAGCTCGGCGAAACTTACCGACTCAACAGTAGGTCTATCGCATCGACGTCACAAGCCGCACCCACTTCCGCGCTCGAGAAGCTAAACTCTCGTTGGAGAGAATCTTATTCTCGTTGAGATAGAACCAAAATATCCGAGAAGGAGCCGGGCGTGAGTGAGCAGAGCACGGACCGTATCGCATTCATCGGCCTGGGCACGATGGGCTCGCGCATGTCCCGACGCCTGGTGGAGGCGGGATTCGAAGTGATCGGCTTCGATCCGGTCGAGGCGGCCCGCGCGGATCTGGTCGCGGCCGGGGGACGTGCGGCCGCGACGCCGACCGAGGCGATCACCGGCGCCGACTACGTGATCCTCATGCTGCCCAGTTCCCTGGTCGTGGAATCCGTACTCGACGACGCGGCACTGCTGGATGCACTGAAACCGGGCATCGCCGTGATCGATATGAGCTCGTCGGAACCGGAATCGACCCGAAAACTGTCCGGGGCCTTGACCGAACGCAAGCTGACCCTCGTGGACGCACCGGTATCCGGTGGTGTGCGCGGCGCGGAGACCGGGACGCTGACGATCATGGCCGGCGGTCCGGACGAGGCGATCACCGCGGTCCGACCGATCCTCGCCCCGCTGGGCACGGTCCGGCACGTCGGCGGGACCGGAGCGGGCCACGCGGTGAAGGCGATCAACAATCTGCTCGCCGCGACGAATCTGCTCGCCGCCGCGGAAGGGGTGGCGGCCGGTCGCCGGTTCGGCGTCGACCCGAGCGTAATCATCGAGACGATCAACACCGCGAGCGGTCGAAGCGCTGCCACCCAGCTCAAATTCCCGCAGAACATCCTGCCCGCGACCTACGACTCCGGATTCGCTCTGGCGCTCATGCTCAAGGACATGCGGATCGCGACGGATCTGGCGCGATCGGTCGGCGCGCCCGCGACGCTCGGCGAGCAGGCGGTCGAGCTGTGGAGCCGCGCGGCCGCGGACCTGGATCCCGCCGCCGACCAGACCGATATCGCCCGCTGGGTGGACCGGCCCCGAAATTCCTGACACACCAACCTGTTCCGCTTCGTCATCCAACCGGGAGTTCCCATGACCACCGTCGAAATCAACTCGTCGACCCGCCACATCGGCCACCGCCCCGACCGCGGCTTCGCGCCACGCTCGCCGATCCACTCCACCGTCACCGAGATCCTGGACTACTTCGGCAAGTGCCCACGCTGCGGATACCCCGCCACCGCAGCACATCTCGCGCACACCTACGCGGATGGCAGCTCCGATTCGGAGATCATCGCGACCTGCGGACAGCCGTGCGGCTGGCAGGGCCCGGCGACCGTCACCAGGATGACGCACGCGCGCGGGCGGCGATAGGCACACGCCCACCAGCGACGACGGGCCGAGCGAGCCCGATAGCTCGTCTCGGCCAACGCTTCCCGACCACGGGACGCACCGATCACATCACCGATATCGCACAGCCCACGGGACACACTGAGCCCGTGGGCTTTTCGTTGTCTCAACGCGGATCACACTGGGCCGGACACCTCGAGCGACGGAGGGCGATCCGGCCGCGAGCGCCGAAGAATCCTTCGATTACCTGCATCTTTAGAGTTTCGCTTCCATAAAACGAGAGTCGTGTTCTACTCTGAGTGAGAATTAGATTCTTTCAGTTGCTCGGTGGAGGTGGTTCGTGGACTCCGAAGCGTTCACGGGGATTCGGGTGGTCGAGCTCGCGCAGTGGGTGTTCGTGCCGGTGGCGGGAGCGCTGCTGGCGGACTGGGGCGCGGAGGTGATCCGCATCGAGCGGCCCACCGGGGATCCCTATCGGCAGCTGGCCACCCAGCGCATCGGATCGGACAGCGACGGCGTGAATCTGTCCGTGGCCCTGGCGAATCGGGGAAAACGGTCGATGTCGATCGATCTGAGCACCGAGCGCGGCCGCGAACTGCTGCACGAGTTGCTGGCCACCGCCGACGTATTTCTCACCAACTTCCGGCCGGGCGCGCTGGAGCGGCTCGGACTCGACGCCGAACGGCTCACCGCCAGATATCCCCGGCTGGTGTACGCCCGCGGTCACGGGTTCGGGGTGCGCGGGCCGGGTGCGGACAAGCCGGGGTACGACTCCTCCGCGTTCTGGGCGCAGGGTGGTGTGGCGCATGTGCTCACCCCGCCCGAGCGGGACCACCCGATCAGTCAGCGCGGCGCGATGGGCGACCGAAACGGCGCTGTAGCACTGGGATTCGGCATCTCCGCCGCCCTGCTGCGACGTGAACGCACCGGCACCGGCGGCATCGTGGACGTCTCACTGCTGGCCGCCGCGATGTGGATGCTGTCCTCCGATGTGCTCGCCGCCTTGTCGGGTAGTCGGCCGCGAGCGGTCTCGGGTCGCGGCGGATCGGTGAATCCGCTCGTGGGCAGCTATCGCACCAAGGACGGTCGGCACATCCAACTGGTCTTCCTCGAATCGGATCGCTACTGGGCCGATTTCTGCCGGCTGATCGGCCGCGAGGAACTCATCGACGATCCGCGGTTCCTCGACCTGGCCGCTCGCGGAACCAATCTCGCGGAGTGCGTGGCCGAACTCGAGGCCGAATTCGCCCAGCGGACCCTCCAGGAGTGGAAGGATCTGCTCGCGGATCTGGACGCGCCCTGGGCGCCGGTGCAGGCCGTGGAGGAGTTGCTCGAGGATCCGCAGGTGCAGGCCAATCACTACCTGGGCCGGGTGGAGCTCGAGGACGGTCGCTCCTACTCCCTGCCCACCGGGCCGGTGCAGTTCGACGAACGTCCCCCGCAACTGCGGCGCGCACCGGAACACGGCGAACACACCGAGCAGTGCCTGCTCGACATGGGCTATTCCTGGGACCGGATCACCGAACTCAAAGACGCCGGAGTCATCCCGTGACGCGCCCGGTGCCGATCCCGGACGACTCCTGCGCCGAGTACTGGGCCGCGGCCGCCCGGCACGAACTGCGCATCCCCCGCTGCGCCCGATGTGACGCGTATTCCCTTCCCCCAGAAGCGATCTGTCAGCACTGCGGATCTACCTCGCCGGACTTCCATTTCGAGCGAGTGAGCGGGGACGGCACGATCCGGTCGTGGACGACGGTGTATCGGGCGACACTGCCGGGATTCGACGATGACGCGCCGTACCTGCTCGTCGACGTCGAACTCGCCGAGCAGCCCGATCTGCGAATGATCGGCCGTCTGCTGGATGGTCCGAACAGTGTTCTGCACCAGGGTGACTCGGTTCGAGTCGGCTTCGAGGACATCGCCGATGACGTCGCGATTCCCGCCTTCGTCCTGGCCACCGAAGCGCGGGCCCGATGACCGGCCGGTTCCGCGCGGGCGGCACGGTGGCCGTCGTCGGATTCGCGCACAGCCAGGTGCGGCGGCACTTCGACCGGCCGCTGGGCGCGGTCACCCTCGACACCGCGCGCGCGGCGATCGCCGATGCGGGACTGCGATCGGCGGATATCGACGGGTTCGTCGCTGCCGCACTGTTTCCCACCGCCGGGGCGCATGCGGTCCAGGACGGTGTGAGCACCGTGACCGCGGGGTGGCTGGCCCAGCGCATCGGCTCGGATCCGCGCTACGTCGCGGGATTCCAGGGCATCGGCCAGATGTCCGGCTCGGTTGCCATGGCGGTCAACGCGATTGCCGCCGGTGCCGCGGATTACGTTGTGCTGCACCGTGCCCTGCACAACCCGGCCGGTGGCTACCACGACAATCCGGCGACCGCGATCGCCGGTGCGCAGCAGTGGACCGCCCCGCAGGGGTACAGCGGTCCGCTGTCGATGATCGGGCTGCCCTACAACGAATATCTGCAACGGTACAAGGCCGATCCGGCGGCGATGGCGAACGTCGTCGTGGAGGCCCGCCGGAACGGGGCGGCGCTGCCTTGGTCGTACTGGTATCAGCGGCCGATCACCATCGAGGAGTATCTGGACGCCCCGATGATCAGCGATCCGGTACGTCGCCTGGACTGCGACATCCCGGTCGACGGCGTGGCCGCCTTCGTACTGACCTCCGCCGAGCGCGCCCGCGATCTGCCGCATCCCCCGGTCTACGTGGCGGGATATGCCGGGAGCGGGCCGACACCGCCTCGCCTGCCATCGCATTGGCCGCTGGACGACATCATGACCGGGGGCGCGGCCACCGCACGACGGCTCTGGGAGGCGACCGGCCTGCGCCCCGCCGACGTGGATCTGCCACAGCTGTACGACGGGTTCTCCCCGTTCGTCTACTTCTGGCTCGAATCACTCGGCCTGTGCCCCGTCGGCGAGGCGCATCGCTTCGTACAGGACGGCGGCATCGACTCGACAACCGGCCTGCCGGTGCTGTCCGGCGGCGGAGCCCTGGGCACCGGTCGCATGCACGGAATTCCGCAGATGCTCGAGTGCTATCTGCAACTTTCCCGGCGCGCGGGCGCCCGGCAGCGCACCGACGCGAGGGTCGGCCTGGCCTGCCAGTCCTCCCCGCACTACGGCGGCGCCGTGCTCTACACCAGCGAGCCGCTTTAACGGTTCTCCCGCCTGAAGGCGGGAGATTTCCAGCTCAGACCGCAACCGAACCATCCACCCACAGGAGGTGATCCGCTTGCTGCCATGCGGCAGAAGCGACATGTCCGCCTTTTCCTCGCCGCCGTGAACGGCGCAGCATCCCGGGCGGATCCCCGATGACCTTGTGCGGCAACGACGAAGGAGATCAGAACGTGCCGACGATCCTCGCCGAGCGGCGATCGTATGTGGCCGGTCGATGGGTGACGGGTGAGACTCCCTTCGCCGTCGAGAATCCGGCCGATGAATCCGTGGTCATCGAATTACCGGCCACACCGATCGCCGAGATCGGACGCGCCGTCACCGAGGCCAGGCGATCCTTCGACAGCGGCGTGTGGGCCCAGGCCACACCGGCCGAGCGCGCACGTGTCCTGCGCATTTTCCTGGACCGGCTCGAGCAGGACCGCGACGCTCTGGTCGCGACGATGGTCGCCGAGGCCGGGCAGCCGCTCGCATTCGCCGAACGATCCCAGTTCCTGTCGGGAATAGCGCTGGCTCGCAACACCATCGAGCTGTACCTCACGATGCCCGAAGAACGGACCAATCCGGTTCCGGTGGACGAGCTGACCCGCGGCCGGGTCGCGCTGAGCATCCGCCGATACGAACCCGTCGGCGTGGTCACCGCGATCACGCCCTACAACGCCGCGTTCATCATGGCGTTGCAGAAGATCGTCCCGGCACTGCTCACCGGCAATTCGGTGATCCTGCGGCCGAGTCCGCTCACACCGATCTCCTCGCTGATCTTCGGCGCTGCCGCCGAGGCGGCCGGACTGCCGCCCGGGGTGTTCAGCGTCGTCGTCGAGGCGGGATCCGCGGGTGCGGAGTTGCTCACGAGTCACCCTGCGGTGGACATGGTTTCGTTCACCGGATCCACGGCCGTCGGAGCCGTGATCGCCGCGCAGGCCGCACCGACGATCAAGCGGGTGGCATTGGAGCTCGGCGGCAAATCGGCCCAGATCTACCTGCCCGACGCGGTGTCCAAGGCAGGCGCCGGGGCTGCCGCGGTGGTCGGCGGGATGGCCGGGCAGGCCTGTGTCGCGGCCACTCGGATGCTGGTGCCACAGGGGGCAAAAAGCCAGGTGATAGAGCAGGTTTCGAAGGTGTACGCCGCACTTCGGGTCGGCGCGCCGACCGATCCGGCGACCGCGCTCGGCCCGGTGATCAGCGCCGCTCAGCGGGAACGCTGTGAGCGCATCATCGCTCAGGCCGTCGAGGCGGGCGCGATCCTCGCCCAGGGCGGCGGACGCCCCACGGAACTCGAGCGTGGCTACTACGTGCAGCCGACCGTGCTCGACGTGCCCGACAACGCCAATCCCGCTGCGCGAGAAGAGATCTTCGGACCGGTGCTATCGGTGATCGGCTACCGCGACGTCGACGACGCGATAGCCATCGCCAACGACAGCCGCTACGGGTTGTCCGGCCAGGTGTACGGGGCCGATCCCGCCGCGGCGACCGCCGTGGCCCGGCGACTGCGCACCGGGGCGGTCAACGTCAACACCGCCCTGTTCAGCGCCTACGCGCCGAGCGGCGGCTACAAGCACAGCGGCCTGGGCCGCGAGCGCGGCCCGGACGGCATCCGGGCCTTCCAGGAAGTCAAACACCTGGTCATCGGCGAATTCCGTTGACCACCAACCCATCCGAAGGAGGAACCATGTCCGAACTGTCCCTCGACTGGTTGATCTCGGTCGACGACCACATCCTCGAGCCCGGCAATCTGTGGGTGGACCGGGTGCCACGCGCGGACCGCGATCGCGCACCGCATCTGGAGGTAGGCGACGACGGCATCGACTGCTGGGTGTACGACGGCAAGCGCTTCCCCAGCTCTGGCCTGAGCGCCGTGGCCGGGAAGTCGAAGGAGGAGTTCAGCCCGAAACCGCTGCCCTACAGCGAGATGCGGCCCGGCTGCTACGACGCGAAGGCTCGCGTCGAGGATATGAACCGCGCGGGAATCCTTGCCTCGCTGTGCTTCCCGACCGTCACCCGGTTCTGCGGCCAACTCTTCTCCGAGGGCAGCGATCGCGACTTCGGCCTGGTCTGCCTGAAGGCATACAACGACTGGATGATCGAGGAATGGTGCGGCGCGGCCCCGGGGCGCTACATCCCGCTGGTGCTGATCCCGCTGTGGGATCCCGAGCTCGCCGCCGCCGAACTCGAGCGTTGCGCCGCCAAGGGCGCGACCACCTTCGCGTTCTCGGAAAATCCCGCGCCCCTGGGACTTCCGACGATCCACGATGCCGGGGGCTACTGGGATCCGGTGATGGCCGCGGCCAACGATCTGGAGATGGTCGTCTCGATGCACGTCGGCTCGTCCTCGACCGTGCCGCAGATCGCCCCCGACGCGCCGTTCCTGGCCAACCTCGCCTGGGGTGCCACCCGCACCTCGGGAGCGATGCTGTCCTGGCTGTTCAGCGGCATGTTCCAGCGCTATCCGAAGCTCAAGATCGCACTGTCCGAGGGCGAGATCGGCTGGATGCCGTACTTCCTCGAACGCGCCGAACAGGTGCTGGACAAGCAGCGGCACTGGGTCGAGAAGGGGATGAAGTGGGGTGATCACGCGGCCAGTCACCACGTCGATCTCGATGCGCTCGACATCCGAAGCACGTTCCGGGAGCACGTCTTCGGCTGTTTCATCGAGGATGTGCACGGGATCGCCAGTATCGATGTGATCGGCGAGGACAACATCATGTGCGAGACCGATTATCCGCATTCGGACTCCACCTGGCCGAACTGCATCCAGACCGTGCGGCGGGTCATCGAGCATCTGCCCGAGCAGACGCAGTACAAGATCCTGCGCGGCAACGCCGAACGGCTGTACCGCTTCACCCCGGCCGAACCTCCGGTTCTCGCCGGAGTCTGAGATGGCGGACTGGACGGTCCGGGTCGACCGATCCGCCTGTTTGGGCTGTGGCGTCTGCCTGGACTACGCACCGCGCAGCTTCGCGCAGGACGAGGACGGGCAGGCCGTGCTGCGCGAGCCGCCGGGCGACGAGTTGGACCGGGTCCGGGAGGCGGTGAGCGCATGTCCCACCGGCGCACTGCAATTGGTGATCGGCAGCGATGCCGAGTGACGAGAGTGAATTCGAATGATGCTCGAAGGTAAGGGCGCGGTCGTCACCGGCGCCGGGTCCGGCGTGGGTGCGGCCTCGGCGGTGCGGTTCGCCGCCGAGGGCGCCCGTGTGCTGTGCGCGGACATCCGGCTCGAAGCGGCCGAGGAGACCGTGCGCCGGATCGAGAAGGACGGTGGCACAGCGGTTCCCATCGCCTGCGATGTCGCGCACGAGGACGAGGTCGAGGCGATGATCGCCGCGGCGGCCGAGCACTTCGGCCGCCTGGACGTGGTGTACAACAACGTGGGCGTGCCGACGCCGCGACTGGGCTCGAAGCTCGAGGACCACACGGCCGAGGATTTCCAGCGATTGTTCGCGATCAATGTGGGCGGGGTGTTCTTCGGCTCCAAACACGCTGTCGCACAGTTCAAACGGCAGGACGGCGGCGGAGTCGTACTCAATACCGGCCCGGTCGCGGGACTGGTGGCCTGGGGCGGTGCGGTGTACGCCGCCACCAAGGGCGCGGTCCATCAGCTGACCAAGGCCGTGGCGATCGAGGGCGCGCCGTTCGGCATCCGCGCCAATGCGATCTGCCCGGCGGGTATGCCGTACACCGGATTCATGGCGGCCGGTGGCCTGTCCGGGGATCCGGACACGGTCGCCCAGCGCACCGCGGCCAACCATCCACTCGGCCGCCCGATCACCGCCGAGGACTGCGCCGAGGCCGCGGTCTTCCTGGCATCCGAACGCGCCGCGAACATCACCGGCGTACTGCTGCCGGTCGACGGCGGATATGTGGCGAGGTGAGATCATGTCCGCAGCAACACGATTGGACCGCGCACGGGTCCGCGAACTGTTCGACCTGCGCGGTTCCTATCTCGTGCAGACCGGCGGCGACTACCAGGACGATCCCTATCCGGTCTGGCATCGGCTCCGCGCACAGGCGCCGGTCCAACCGGGCACGGTGCACGAACTGACCGGCTATCCGGGTCGGGCGGTGTTCCACGGGCTGCCCGAACCGGATCGGGAACATTTCTCCGCATTCGGTTTCGCCGCTTGCGATTCGGCGTACCGCAATCCGGAGGTGTTCGTATCCGCACCTCATCCGGTGGATCCCAATCAGGGTCCGGTCGGCGCGACGAACAGCATGCTCGCGATGAGCGGCGCCCAGCACCGCAGATATCGGGCCCTGGTGCAGCCGTCGTTCACGCCGTCGAATGCGGGCTGGTGGATCCACAACTGGATCGAGCGGACCGTGCACGAGCTCATCGATGGCTTCATCGATGAGGGCCGCGCGGAACTCAACGTGGATTTCTGCGCGGCCATCCCGGTGCTCACCATCACCGGCAGCTTCGGTGTTCCGGTGGATCAGGCGTTGGAGATCCGCGCGGCGTTGCAGCGGCCGGACCGGGTCGTGGAACTGATCCGCCCGCTCGTGGCGGCGCGCCGCGAATCCCCGCGCGACGATCTGCTCAGTGTGCTGGTCCAGGCCGAACTTCCGGGCGAGGACGGCGCGCCCGAACGGCTCACCGATGCCGAGATCCATTCGTTCGCAGTGCTTCTGCTGACCGCCGGATCGGGCACCACCTGGAAGCAGATGGGCATCACCCTGACCGCGCTGTTGCAGCGACCCGAGATACTCGAAGCGGTCAGGGCCGATCGGACGCTGCTGCGCCCGGCCATCGACGAGGCACTGCGCTGGCAGCCGACCGATCCGATGTTTTCCCGATATGTCATGCGTGACATCGACTTTCACGGCGTCCACCTGCCCGAGGGCGCGGTGCTGCACCTGGGCGTGGCCGCGGCCAACCGGGATCCGGCGCGCTGGCCGGATCCGGACGTCTACGACCTCACCCGAAAACCGCGGCCCTCCTTCGCCTTCGGCAGCGGTGCGCATGCCTGCCTCGGCATGCATGTGGCCAAGGCGGAGATGGTGACCGGAATCGGCGCACTGCTGGACCGGCTGCCGAATCTGCGCCTGGATCCCGACGCCCCACCGCCGCGCATCATCGGCCTGTACGAGCGCGGCGCGACCGAAATTCCCGTGCTGTTCGGCTGAGCGCACAACCCTGGAGGCACAGTGCCCGATTCCACCTACCGATCGCCCGACATCACCCTGCGGGGCGCCGAACATGTGGCTCGATACCGGGAAACCGACGGCGACGTCGGCTATTCCTGGAACGGCGTTCCGATCCTGCTGTTGACCACGACCGGACGCAAGACCGGCACCCGCCGGACCTCGGCGCTGATCTACGGCCGGGACGGCGCGGACTATCTCGTGGTCGCCTCGACCGGCGGCGCACCGCGTCATCCGGCCTGGTATCTCAACCTGCGGGCACATCCCGAGGCCGAGATCCAGATCAAGGCCGAGCACCTGCCGGTCCGCGCGCGGACCGCGACCGGCGAGGAACGCGACCGGCTCTGGAACATCGTCACGGCATACTGGCCGAACTACGACGCCTACCAGGAACGCACCCGCCGGGTGATTCCGGTCGTCACGCTCAGCCCCGTCTGAAAGGCAGGTCCGCAGTGGTCACATCGGATTCCTCGGTCACGCGCGACTCCCCGGCATGGGCCGATCGCGCCGCGGCGCGCTCACGCTCGGTGCAACGTTCGCGCATCCGCAGTATCGAGCAGGCGCAGACGATCGTCGCCGCGGCCCGCCGCCTGCTCGAGACCGAGGGCTCCGGTTTCACCACACAGCAGTTGTCCAAGGAGGCCGGCATCGCCCTGCAGACCTTCTACCGGCATTTCGCGAGTAAGGATCAACTGCTGCTGGCCGTCTTCGAGGACTTCCTGATCGAGGCGTCGGCCAGGCTCGCCGAGGCCGCGATGCAATTGCCGGATCCGGTGTCCCGCTTGCGTTTCTACATCTCCTCCGCACTGCATTCACTGGACGGCGCCCAAGGCGCCGCACCGAAATTCGTCACCGCCGAGCACTGGCGGCTGTATCAGTTGTTCCCCACCGAGATGGCGGGGGCCAACCAGTCCTTCGCGGATCTCATCGAGCAGGAACTGCGGAACGCCAACCAGCAGAACCTGCTGCATTCCGCCGACCCCGCCGCCGATGCGTGGCTGGCGACCAAACTCGTCATGTCGGTGTACCACCACTACGCGTTCGCACCCTCCCCCGCCGATACCGGCGATTTCGGCGAACGCCTGTGGTCATTCTGTCTGGCCGCCTTCGGCGGCCATCTCCCCGAGAGGTAATGGTGCCGCGCAATGGAGCAAGCACCCGTATTTTCCACCGGCCGTGATCTCGACGCCGCACTCGACTCCCTGCGCCCCTGGCTGGCCGCGCGACTCGACGCAGCCGAGGTCGAGATCGACCCGCCCAGCTATCCGCAGGGTGCGGGCGCTTCCAACGAAACCCTCCTGATCCGGGCCCGCGCCGATGGCCGCACCGCGGAATTCGCCGTGCGGATCGCCCCCGGTCCGGACCATCAGATGTACTACGAACCCCGGTTCGCGCTGCAGTACGACATCCTGCGCGCACTGTTCGGCAGATTCGATGTCCGGGTGCCCGAACCACTCTGGTTCGAATCCGATCCCACCGTCCTGGGCAGGCCGTTCTATGTGATGCGGCGTATGCGCGGACGGGTTCCGGTGAGCATGCCGGTCTACAACTCCTCGGGCTGGCTGTTCGAGGCCACCCCCGCGCAACGCCGGACGCTGTGGGAGAACTCGATGCAGCAGCTCGGCGCGATCCACCGCGTGCCGATCGCGGAGGTGGCGTTCGTCGACCGGCCCGAGCACGGTGCGTCCGGGGACGAGCAGCAGCTGTCCTATTGGCAGGCGTACGCCGACTGGGCTTTCGGGGAGAAGACTCCGGACGTGACGGTGGCGCTGTTCGACTGGCTGGACGCGCACCGACCCGCGGCTTCGGCACCCGGGTTGTCCTGGGGTGATGCCCGGATCGGGAATATCATGTACGACAACGACTTCCAGGTGCTCGGGGTGATGGACTGGGAACAGGTCTCGCTGGCCGGACCGGTCGCCGATCTGGCCTGGTGGCTGCTGTTCGACGAATCGCTCTCGGCCGGACAGGGCATACCGCGCCTGGAGGGGCTGGGCACGCGCGAGGAGACGATCGCGCTGTGGCGCGAATCCACCGGCCGCACACCGGATGATCTGCACTGGCACGAGGTGTTCGCGCGCTTGAAGGCCGGACTGCTGAGTCTGCACAGCCGCTGCTCGCTGCCACCGATGGCGCGCACCAGCACCCGGCATTTCTCCTATCTGCGCCACGCCTGCGATCTGGCCGGTCTGGTTGTGCCCGAGGGGATTCGATGAACAATCCCGCACCCGACGACGAAGCTGTCGTGCTCTCGCCGCAATGGCTCACCGCCCTGCTGAGCACCGATCATTCCGACGCCGTCGTGACCGGCACCGATGTGGTCCAGCGGCTGGAAACCGTTGCCACGAAGGTGCGTTTCCGGGTCGACTACGCCCAGCCGACCGACGCGCCCACGGCCCTGTGCGCCAAGGGATATTTCAACCCCGCCCTGCGGCGTGCCACCCGTGCGGAGGCCGACTTCTATCGCCTTGTCGCCCACCATCTTCCGGTACGCACCCCGCCGTGCGTACACGCCGCGGTGGATGAGCGGACCGGTCACGCACTGGTACTGATGCGGGACCTCGTCGCCGCCGGAGCTAACTTCCTGGATCCGCGCGTGGGGTACCGGGCCGAGCAGGCCGCGGCCACACTCGATCAGCTCGCGGCCCTGCACGCGGCCACCTGGAACGGGAAACTCCCCGTGCTGGACGGGAATTTCCCGCCTCGCCCGGTATCGCTCGCCAAACACCTGACCGTCGAACAACTGCAAGCACAGCTCGAAGACGGCCGAGCACAGGCGATCTCGACCGAGGTACACAACGCCGACCGGCTCATCGCGGCGATGGGCGCGATCGGCGCACTCGCGCAGGAATCGGCGACCTGCCTGGTGCACGGCGATCTGCACACCGGCAATATCTACCAACTCCCCGACGGCAGTCCGGGCCTGATCGACTGGCAGGTCGTCCAGCACGGCGTCTGGGCCCTGGACGTCGCCTACCATCTGGCGACCGTCCTGGACCCCGACGATCTGGCCCGGCACGAACGCGAACTGGTCGAGCACTACCTCGACCGCCTGGCCGCGCACGGCATCACCCCGCCCGATCGCGACCGGGCCTGGTGGCTGTACCGCGCATTCCTGCCGTACGGCCTGTTCATGTGGGCGATCACCCGCGCGGTCGAACGCCCGATCATCGAACATCTCACCGACCGGCTGGCCCGCGCGGTCGAACGCCATCGCAGTCTGGATCTACTCGACGTCTGAGCGCAGCGCCCGTTCGAATACGAACGGGCGCTGCGTTATTCACCTCGCCGCGTCACTCCCCGCCGGTGGCCGGTTTGCGGCCGTGCCGCATCAGCACCGCGATGACCAGGGCGACGGCGGTCGTGCCGACCATCACCCAGAAACCGTCGGTGTATCCGCGATCGGCGAACACCTGCGGAATCACCTGGCTCGTCGTATGACCCGCGATATCGATGTGCGCGACGACCGGGTTGTTGTTCAGCAGCGCCGTCGTCACCGCCATGGCCGCACCGGTGCCCAAACTGGTTGTCACACCGAGCATTCCGCTGCTGATGCCCTGCTGCTCCGGCGGCACCGCCTCGACGATCAGGGAAGGCAGCGCGGCGTACAGGAAGCCGAAGGCGATGCCGGACAGGATGTACAGCACCAGATAGGTGACCAGGCTGTACTGCGAGACGGCGAATCCGATGGCGGACACGGTCAGCAGCGCGAAGGCGATGATCGCGGGTATCCGCCCGCCGATCCGGCGGATCAGCGCTCCGGCGAACGGCCCGACGATCATCCCCAGCACCCCGGCCCACATACCGATGTGCACCGCGTACTGGACCATGCCGTACCCGTTGCCGTAACTGTAACCGGGGTCCAGGAATACGCGGATCATGTCCCGCGGTATCGGATGTCCCGCGGCCTGCGCGTGCGCCACCGCACCCTCGGCGATCTGCCCGCGCAACGTATCGCTGTTCGGCGTCTGGGTCATGTATCCCAGCGCCAGCGGCTGCACGGCGGTGATCCCCATACCGATGACCGTCATCAACAAAACGACGCTGACCTTGGGATTCAGCAGTAGCCGCATATCCATGATCGGCCGCGACACCCGACGCTCGACGACGACGAAGGACACCAGCAGGAGCAGGCCGACGATCAGCCACAGCAGACTCGTCGCTCGCGTCCAGCCCCAGTTCTGCCCGTTGTCCAGGTACAACAGGGTCAGCAGCGCACCCGCGGACAGCAGCACCGCGCCGAACGGATCGATCCGGTCCCACAGCCGCACAGTGGATTCCGGCACCACGAAGATCACCAGCGGGGTCAGCACGATGGTGAAGATGGCCAGGAACCAGAACATCGACCGCCAGTCGAAATGGTCGACCAGCACTCCGCCGATCAGCGGCGCGGCCACACCGGAGAAGCCGACGCCGGTTCCGATGAAGCCGAGCCCGATCGGAACATACTTGCGGGGCAACAGGTCTCGCACCAGTCCGTAGGAGATGAACTGGGTCGCGATGGCGAATGCGGACAATCCGCGCCCGATCAGGAAAATGGTCCAGTTGCTCGTCGAGGCGCAGATCACGCATCCGGCGAGGAACAGCACCCCGCATACGAGCAGCATCCGCTTCTTACCCCAGATATCGCTCGCCTTGCCGAGAACCGGTGTGGCCGAGGCGCCTACGAGTCCGAGGATGATCACTGCCCAGTTGATGTTGCCGCCGACCGTGGGGAACGTCGTGGTCATCTTCTGCAGCGCCGCGGCGACCATCGTGTACTGCAGCGGGGCGATTTCGGTGTAGAGCACGATCACCAGGAGTATCGCGGCGATGCGGAATTTCGAGGCGTCGTCGAGTCGGCCGGCGCTGTGGGTGACCGCTGCGCCGGTATCGTCCGGCACCGGACTGGTCTGGGTTGTGGACATGGGTGTCTCCCGGAAGGAATGGAACGAACGGCGAAAAGACGCCGGGAATTACGCGGAACGCAGGTTCCGGCGCAGCAGGAATTTCTGGACCTTGCCGCTCGCCGTGCGCGGGAAGTCGGTCACGATGTGGATCTCCTCTGGCCATTTCTGTTTGGCCAGACCGGCGTTCGCGAAATGCGCGCGCAAATCCTCGAGGGTGGGAGCCGGAATATCGGCGGCCGGCCGCAGCACCGCGGCGACGTGCTCGCCCAGGCGGGTATCGGGTGCGGCCACGGCCGCCGCCTCGACCACGCCCGGCATGGTGATCAGTACGTCCTCGACCTCGAGTGCGCTGATGTTCTCCCCGCCGCGAATGATCAGATCGGTGGTGCGGTCGGTGATCGTGATGTAGCCGTCGGCATCGAGCGTGGCGACGTCCCCGCTGTGATACCAGCCCTGCGCGTCGAATCGCGCGGTGGTGAGCGCGTCGTCGGTGTAGCCCACGCACAGATCCGGTCCGCGACTGAGGATTTCGCCGCCCTCGGTCAGGCGCACCTCTACACCGCACGCCGGGCAGCCGTCGGTGTAGATCCGCTTGTCGCGGGAATCGGTGTACTCCGACACCGTCATCGACGGATGTTCGGTACTCCCGTAGGACCGCGCCACCTCGATCCCCAGCGCCGTGAGCCGCTCCACCACCGCGACCGGCACGGGTGCTCCGCCCAGCCCGGCGTACTTGATCAAGGCCAGATGTTCGGGGGTGAAGTTCGGATGATCGATCAGACTCGTCATGTAGTACGGCACGCCGCCGCCGACGGCGATGCCGTGCGTGGTCATCAGCTCGAGCACCTGTTCGGGATTCCAGGTGTCGACCATATCGATCGTGCTGCCCTCCAGCACCGGGACCAGGAATGCGGTCAGCATGCCGATGAAGTGCCCGACCGGTGCGGTGATGAGTTGCGGGGTCAGATCGGCGGGACGTCGCGCGGTCATCTGCCGGGTCTCGAACAGCAGGGTCCGGTGGCTGTGCACCACACCCTTGGGCGCGCTGGTGGTTCCGGAGGTGAAGGCGATCAGCACCGGCGCGGCCGGATCCACCGCGGCCTGCCCCTGCCACGCCTGGTCGGCGAGCAGGGCGTCGAAGTCCGTGCCGGGATCCTTCCCGCCCACGACGCCGACGACGGGCACCTCGGCGTACACCTCGGGATCGTAAGTGCGCGAACCGAATCGGTCGGCGGTGAGGAACACCCGCGGCCGGACCGATTCGAGGATGTGGCCCACTTCCCGATGCCCGTAGATGTGCACGATGGGCACCACCACCGCGCCCAGCAGCGAGGCCGCCCAGAACGCGGCCGCCGCCTCCATCCAGTTCGGCAGTTGGAACGCGACGGCATCTCCGGCGGTGACGCCGCGGGCGCGCAGGCCGCCGGCCAGTCGTCGCGCCACCAGTTCGACGTCGCGAAAAGTGCCCGACCACGGCCGGGCGGTGGAATGGACGCGGAACTCGGTGTCCGGTGCGTCGGCCAATCCGCGAGTGAGCAGATCCGCGATCGTGTCGGCGGTCCACCACCCCTCGCGTTCGTACCGTTCGACCAGATCCGGTGGGACAACACGCATAGTCGAGCTCCAATGCCCTGTACGACAGTCGGCGGCTCGCTCCGCCGCTCCATCGAGGTGATCCGAGATTCGACGCCGGGAATTCGTCCCGGCGGGGCCCGGTTCGAGAACCGGGCTCTAGTCGAGAGTAGAACGCGCTTCTCATTCTCGAGAGCGAATTGGTAGGAAAAAGAGAACTATTGGTTGGATTCGTTGTATCGGAGGCGGCGCACATCTCGCGTGATGTCGATGACCACGGCGTCCGCGGCGGCGTCCGGCCGGATTTCCGAGCCGAAGGAGTCCATCGCCCCGCCGCGGGCACGCGGCCACGAGCTCAGATGCACCAGATCGGCCTCGAATCCGCTGCGCGGGCCGCGGCGATGGAAGGTCTCGACGCCCGGGACGGATTCGAACGATTCCCCGGCGAGCGTCAGCGCGCTGGCCTTGAACGCCCGCGCGGCCGCGGACAGCCGATGTTCGACGCCGCGGACGCGACCCTCGCACCGGCCCCAGAACATGATCTCCTCGCCATGTGCCTCGAGATTGGCCGTCACACCCGAACGCACCCGGGAATCGGAGTCGAATACCGTTGCGGCGACCACGAGTTCGTGCGGCCAGATCTGCACGGCGTCCGGCGGTGAACCGAGCGCGTCCTCCGTGTTCACCACGATGGCCCCGAGGATCTGCAACGGCGCCCGATCCGCCAGATCCGGCACCACGACGGTGACCTCCCAACCCGCCATGACCCGATCGAAGACCCAGCCGCCCACCGAGCGCACGGCGTCGACGACGTTCGGGGCGATGATCGCCACCCGGTACCGCAACCGATGCCTGCAGGCGTGCGCGCGCGCATCGGCGACCGAGCGAATCGCGCCCACACCCGGATCGACGGTATCGAGGGATCGAACAACCATATGAATTCCCGTCCGGTTGATGAGTGCATGTCACCGCCTCGACGGTCGGCGTTACGCCCCGACCGAGCCGGGCTGGGGGAAGCCGGCGGTGGGCCGCACCGCATTCCTCCTCGACCAAACCTACTAACTCTCAAGTAGGTTGGTCACCACGATAGATCGCCCACCGTTGGTGTGACAAGGCTCTCAACCAAGATCTTTCGGTACCGATTCGTGATGGCCCGATGCCGCGCACGCATGGATGAAGAGCGGATCGGAGACGGCAGGCGACATCACATTCTCCGGTACAGTGCAACAATGTTCTGCACAAGTGACAAGGAACAGGTTCATCCGTGACAAGCCCCATCGAAGAACCGGGCTGGAAGCAACGCGCGGTCGAGCGGTCGCTGCGCACCGCCAAGATGCGAGCCGAGCAGCGGGTGCAGCGCTTCCTCGACGCCGCGCAGGCACTGATCACCGAGAAGGGCACCACCGACTTCACCGTCCAGGAGGTCGTGGACCGCTCCCGGCAATCCCTGCGCAGCTTCTACCTGCAGTTCGACAGCAAACATGAACTGCTGCTGGCATTGTTCGAGGACTCCCTGGTCCGCACCGCCGACCAACTGCGCGTCGCGGCCACCAACGCATCCGATCCCGTGCAGCGCCTGCGGATCGTCATCGAGCTGCTGTTCGAGCTGTGCCGCCCGGACCCGACCGCGCGACGGCCGCTGTTCACCGATTTCGCACCGCAGCTGCTGGTGACCCATCCCGCCCAGGTGAAACTCGCGCACGCCCCGGTGCTCATGCTGTTCACCGAATTGCTGGAGGAGGCCGAACAGGCCGGGCACCTGCGCAAGGGCGTCATTCCCCGGCGCATGGCCGCGATGGTCATGCAGACCGTCATGTTCAGCGCGCAATCCGCCGAGGATCCCGAGAACGAAACCCAGTATCCGGTGACCGGCGAGGAAGTCTGGGACTTCTGCGCCCGCGGTTTCACGAAGAAGTGACTGCGCTGCGGCCGGAAAAGAACCGGCCGCACCGAGTTTCGAATTGCCGGGCTCAGCCGAGTATGGACGCCAAGGTTTTTCGTTCCAGGAATTCCTCCAGACCCGCCACGCCCATCTCGCGGCCGATGCCGGACTGTTTGTATCCGCCGAAGGGCGCGTCGGGGAAGAAGTAGTTGCCGCCGTTGATGCTGAACGTGCCGGTGCGAACCCGGCGGGCCACCGCGAGTGCACGATCGTGGTCGGCGCTGAACACCGCGCCGGACAGGCCGTAGGCGGAGTTGTTCGCGATGCGGACCGCGTCGTCGTCGCCGTCGTGCGCGATCACCGCCAGCACCGGGCCGAACACCTCCTCCTGGGCGATCTCGCTGTTCGGATCGACGCCCGCGAGCAGTGTGGGCGTGTAGAAGTATCCCGGCCCGACCTTCTCACCGCCGGTCACCAAGTTCGCACCCTCGGCCACGGCGCGCTGGACCAGACCGTCGACCTTCTCGCGCTGCGCCGCGCTGATCAACGGGCCCATATAGGTTTTGCGGTCGTTCGGGTCGCCGAAGCGCACCCGCGCCATATTGGCCGCGACGAGCTCGACGACGGCATCGTGATCCGCGCGCGGCACCAGCAGGCGCGTGGTGAGCGCGCATGCCTGCCCGGCATTGAGCGTCGCGGCGAACGCCGCGTACTGCCCGACGCCCTTGTAGTCGGCGTCGTCGAGTGCGATCGCGGCCGATTTACCGCCCAGCTCCAGGAATACCCGTTTGAGCCCGTTTCCGGCCGCGGACATGATCGACCGGCCCACCGAGGTCGACCCGGTGAAGGTGATCAGGTCCACCTCGGGATGGATGGTCAACGCCTCGCCGACCGAAACCTCCTGGGAGGAAAGGATATTCACGACACCGGGCGGGATGTCGGTGTATTTCTCGATGATCTCGCCCAGAGCAAGGGTCACCAACGGGGTGGCCGGGGCGGCCTTGAGCACCACCGTGCATCCGGCCGCCAGCGCGGGCGCCAGTTTCGCCAGCGCGAGCTGATTCGGGTAGTTGTAGGCGACGATCGCCGACACCACGCCCGCGGCCTCCTTCTCCACCCAACGCCGGTGCTGCCGGCCGAGATACTCGACCGGGCCCAGATCCTCGGTGAAGGAGTACGTCTTCAGCAGATCGGCGTAGTACCGCACGATCTTGATCGGATCCTCCAATTGCGCTGCGCGCGTGAGGGACAGCGTCGCACCGACCTCGGCGATGGTGAGCGCGCGCAGTTCCTCGACGTGGTCGGTCAACGCCTGATGCAGTTGTTCCAGGCACCGGATGCGCAGACCGACATCGGTCGCCCAGACTCCGTTGTCGAATGCCTCGCGCGCCGCGGCGATCGCCAGGTGGGCGTCGTTCACCGTCGCATCGGGGGCATGGCCCACCAGGGCCTCGGTGGCCGGGTTGTACGACGGATAGGTCCGCTCCGCGTCGACGAGCCGTCCGCCGATCAACAGTTGCCGGTCGGCCTTCGACTCGTCCGCGGCGACAGATGCCGCTGATCGGTCCGTGGTCATGATCGTCTCCAAAGATGTTCGTACTCAGGTATTTCGGCCACCGTTGACGCCCAGCACCTGCCCGGTGATGTATCCGGCGTCCTCCGAGACCAGGAATGCGCAGGCCGCCGCGATGTCCTCCGGTCTGCCCGCGCGGCGCACCGGCGTGAGTTCGGCGTGGTGATCCACCGTGCCGCCGAGCAGCCCGTGACTCTCCGAATTGCGCAGCATGGGGGTGTCCACGAAACCGGGCGGAATCGTGTTCACCGTGATTCCCGACGGACCCAGTTCCAGCGCAAGGGATTTCGTGAACCCGATGACACCGGCCTTGGCCGCGACGTAGTGACTCATGAACTGCTGGCCGGAATGGGCGCTGGAGGAGGAGATGTTGATGATCCGTCCCCACCCGGCGGCCAGCATGTCCGGCACGGCCGCCTGGCAGCAGTAGAACGTGCCGTCCAGATTGACCGCCAGGGTCCGCCGCCAGACCTCGTCGGTGATGTGCAGGAACTTCTTGAACCCGGTCAGCCCCGCGTTGTTCACCAGGACCAGGACCGGCCCGAGTTCCGCGCGCACCCGCTCGATCGCGGCGTCGACCTGACTGCGCGAGGAGATGTCGACCTCGCCGAAGGCCGTCGCCGAATATCCCGCCGCGCGGATCTCCTCGGCGACCGTCTTCGCGGCCGTACCGTTCAGATCCAGGATCGCGACCTGAAACCCGTTCGCCGCCAATTGATGTGAGATGGCTCGGCCGATTCCGGAACCACCGCCGGTCACTACCGCAACCCGCCCGGCCTGCTCACTCATGCCGCAACCTCGCAGACATTCCGCTCGGGCACGAGCCTGAACCGACCACGTCGGCTGTCCGTTCACTCATGCGACCGCCTCCTCGCCCGCCAGCGATGCACGGTGCATCAGACGAGTCGACGTGGGCCCGTACGGGAGTGCGCGATGCAGCATGCCGGTGTTGTCCCAGACGACCAGATCGCCGACCTGCCAGGTGTGCCGGACCACGTACTGCGGCTGAGTCGACCATTCCAGCAAGCGGTCCAACAGTTTTCGTCCCTCAGCGGGTGAGCGGCCCACGACCGTGTCGGCGGTGGACCCCAGCAGCATGGATCTGCGGCCGTTGCGATGGGTCCACACCAGCGGATGTTCGCGCGAGGGGTTGCGATCCCACGCCGCACGCTCCTGTTCGGACGGATTCGGCTCGACCAGCAGCTGCGACGCGGCGAAACTGTGCACCACCCGCAGACCGTCGAGTTCACGCTTCTCGTCCTCGGGCAAACCCTCATACGCAGCATAGGTATTCGCGAATTCGGTGTCGCCGTCGCCGTCGCCGGAGATCTCCCGCGCGGTCAGCAATGTCGCCCGGCTCGGCACCGCATCGGTGGATCCATCGATGTGCCAGTGGAAGGTGCCCTCCCGGTACGCGGCGAGTTTGCTCTTCGACGCATCACGCGTGATCTTCTGTATCTCACGGTATTTCGGATGACTCCCCATCGGCAGCGGCACCACCTCCCCGAGCAGCCGCGCGAACGCGACCAACTGGTCGTCGGTCGCGTGTGCCTCCCGGAATACCACGACGCCACGGCGTTCCAGGGCATCCAGTGTCTGCGCGGCGATCTTCTCGTCGAGCAGTTCACCGCCCGGCACGCCGGTGAACTCCACGCCGGTGGTGGGCGTGAGTTCCGAAACGTTGTGTCCCATGACCGGCCTCACACCGCGGGTTCGGAAACGGTGTCGAAGAACGAAGCGCCGGAATCGGGGATACGCGGCTGCTTGAACACGTTCACCGGATAGGAGACCATCACCAGCGAATACATCAGCCACAGCAGCCGGGTCTCGGCCTCGGGCAACTCGTTCAGATCGAACGTGTTCAGGTGCTCGATGGCCGCCTCGGCGTGTGGGGCGATGGCGTCGTAGAACGCGTCGAGTTGTTCGATGGTGCTCGCGAGCCGGGTGTCGTACCGCTCCTGCCGGGTGGGCTTGGCCCACTCGCCGACATAGGGCTCGAGGTCGCGGAATGCTTCGGGGAGAACCGCGGTCGTCATCGGATGCTCCTCCTTATTTCTGGTCGAGGGCCTGGTGGGCGGTCACCGCGTCCCGGATGACCTTGTGGAAGTTGCGGATCATCAATTCCTGATCCGAGAGATGGAATTGCCGGTTGGCGCCGGTCGCCAGCGCCGAATGCGTGGCCTCGACGGTGTTCGAGTCCTGCATCGCGAATTCGATGGTGGTCTGCGCGGTCATCTCCTGCGCCAGCCGTTCGGCGGCGTTGCGCGGCGGCGCGAAATAGATGTCGAGCTCGTAGGTGTGCGAGTCGACCGCTTCGGGCCAGTACTGGTAGGTGATGTAGAAATTGCGGGCCCAGATCTGCACCGAGAAGTTCGGGAACAACCAGTAGGCGTCGTTACCCCAGGACTTGATCCGGCCGGGGTTCAGCACGTCCGGCAGGGCCCCGAGGTCGGCGACGTCGTCGGGGCCGAACAGCCCGGCCCGCAACAGCTTGTAGATCCAGCGCTGATCCCGCTTCGCCGGGCCGAGCTCGCCGGGGGCGCGCGGCGGCAGCTGCGGCGGGCCGGGCACCGAGTTCAGCATGTGCGAGGTGAACAGGTCGTAGTAGTACGCGTCCGGCGGCGGCACCAGTTTCTCCGCCTTCGACACGTCCGGATTGATGAACCGGCCGTGCACGTACGGCGGGTGGTACCACTCCAGAATCGTGTCGATCGACAACTTCCAGTTGCCCTTGACCCGGGTCTTGTAGGCGTAACGCTCGGTCAACTGCTCGAACGGGTAGCTCTCCACCTCGGTGAACTTCGGGCCGAGGAAGGTGCGCAGCGGCTGGGCGTGCGGATCGAAATTCACGAAGATGAATCCGGCCCAGGTGTCGCAGTGCAACTCCGGCATGCCCAGGGCGCCCTTGTCCAGGTCGAAGAACTGGTCCTCGTTGGTGACGTGCGCGACCTTGCCGTCCAGGCCGTAGCGCCAGCCGTGGTATTTGCAGGTGAACACGCGACACGAGCCCGCGGTCTCCTCGGCCGGATGTTCCTGCCACACCACCTTGTTACCGCGGTGCGCGCACACGTTGTGCAGCGCCTTGACGGTGCCGTCGGCCTGCCGCACGATCACGATCGAGCCGAGACCGGGCAGTTCCCGGGTGAAGTAACTGCCGGTGCGTGGAAGTTGTTCCATCCGGCCGACTTTCAGCCAAGACCGCTTGAACACCGCCTCCCGTTCGGCCCGGAAGAACTCCTCGGACACCGCGTCGTCGTAATCGACCGGGCCGGTGCCCAGCTCCGGATACTCGGGCGTGAACTTGCCACGTCCGGTGGTGAGTTTTTCCTGAATTGCCATGACACAACCTTTCTGACTTGTCGTGGTTCGGAAACAGCGTCCAGATGACACCCGCGTCGCGCAGGTGGGCGATCTCCTCGGCGGTGCGGTGCAGCAGCGCCCCGAGAACCTCGGAATCTATTGCGTATCAGGCTGATCGGGGGTGGACCAGGGCTTGTCGTCCCAGGCCCGATCCAGCGCCTCCATCCGGCCGCCGGCCGGGAAGAAACCGCGCTGGGCGTAGGTCTCGAAACCGATGCCCTGCCCCATCTGGTCCAGGAAGGCGCGCTTGAGCTCGTGGGTGAACAGCTGGCGGGTGTAGCGCAACGTCAGCGGCGGGCGTTTCACCAGCTCGCGGGCCAATTCCCAGGCCCGGTCCAGCAGTTGGTCCTTGGGATGCACCTCGGCGACCGCACCCCAGTCCAGCGCCTCGCGCGCCGCGAGCTTCTTGCCCGTCAGCAGCAGATAGCGGCCGCGATTGTGGCCGACCAGGAAGTTCCAGATCACATGCTGCCCGTCACCGGGGACCTGGCCGCGCGGGAAGTGCGAAACATCCTGGAACCAGGCGTCTTCCGAGGCGAGCACGATATCGCCCATCAGCGGTACCTCGGAATGGATGTTGCACGGGCCGTTCACCGCGCTGATCATCGGCACGTCCACGTTCAGCACGTTGAACATGAGATTGCGGTTGTACCAGGCCTTCTCGTCCAGTTTCCACAGCCCGCGATCACCGGGCATGGCCTGATAGATCGGCGGATCGATGGGTGAGCCGTCGGGCATGAATCCCCAGTCGGCGTTGTAGTTCTCGCCGGTGCCGGTGTGGATGAGCACCTTGATCTCACGATCGCCCGCGACATCGGCGAAGGCGTCGGCCATATCGTCGTGGGCCTTCCAGTCCCACACCAGCGAGCCGCCCTCGGTGTGGCACTGCATCAGCAGAATGCCGTCCTCGCTGAGCTCGAAACGATAGTTCCGGTAGCGATCCTTGTATTCGCTGTAGCGCGAACGCTTGACCATGTCGATCCTTCCCGAAGTTTCTCTCGCTATTTGCCGTTCAGCGCCGCGACGACGGGCGCGAACGCCTCGAATTCGCCCTGCTGCACGCTGATGTAGTTGGCGCCGAAGATCTCTCGCCGTTCGAGCAACAGCTCGACGATCCGATCGACCGTGCCGACCAGAACGTTCGGGTGATCACCGAGACCGCCCGCGGGGATGCGCAACATCCCCGCGATCCGGTCGAGCGCCGCAGCCGGATCGTCGGTGACCGCGGTGAAGAACGGGGAACTCTCGATATCCAGGCTCGCGAACCGGTCACCGGCGCCCGCGCGCACGAATCCCAATCGCCGCACCGCTTCCTGCCGCGGCGTGCGCCCCGCGGCGTCGACCGGGTCGAACGGGACGTTGTTGATGCTGACGATGTCCGCCTCGCGCCCGGCCAGGGACAACACCCGTTTGCGGCCGCCGCCGATCATGATCGGCGGATGCGGTTTCTGCACGGGCAGTGGCAAACCCGCGTAGTCGTGCGCGGTGACGTACTCGCCCGCGAAGTCCAGCGGTTCCCCCGCGCAGTGCGCCTTGAACAACGCGACGAACTCTTCGAGTTTCGAGATCCGTTGCGGGCCCGGGGCGAACGGGACGCCCATGGCCCGGTACTCCGGCTCGCTCCAGCCGCCGCCGATGCCGAATTCCAGTCTGCCGTCGGACAACAGGTCCAGCGTGGTCGCTTCCTTCATGAGCACGCCGGGGACGTGGTAGTCCGCGCAGAACACCCGGCACCCGATCCGAAGCGAGCTGGTCACCGCGGCGGCGACGGACATCGCCGCGATCGGAGCCAGATGTTGCGGAGGCCATTTGGCCGCCTTCGCCGCAGGGCCCTTGCCCAGATAGTGATCGGCCAGGAACAGGGTGGAATATCCGGCGGCCTCGACACGCGTGGCGGTGTCCCGCCATTGCGCCGCCGTCGTCGCCCGGGTGGCCTGCACCGCGAAGCGGAAAGGTCTGCTCATCGCACTCACCTGGCCACGTATCCGCCGTCGACCGGAATCGCGGTCCCGGTGACGAAGGAGGACTCGTCGCTGGCGAGAAACAGTGCGGCCGAGGCCAATTCGACGGGCTTGCCCCATCGTTTCATCGGCTGCGGTGGCACCACGTCGGTCGGCGGCTCGCTGTCCTCGGGGGCGCCGGCCAAACCGGTCCAGGTCATTCCGGGGCAGATCGCGTTCACCCGGATGTTCTGCGTCGCATAGTCCAGCGCAGCGGATTTGGTGAGTTGCACGATCCCGCCCTTCGCGGCGGCGTAGGCCGCGATGCCCTTCCAGCCGACCAGCGCCGAGGCCGAGGCCGTGTTGATCACCGATCCGCCGCCCGAGGCCAGCATCGCCGGGATCGCGTACTTCATGCCGAGGAACGCGCCCTTGAGATTGACCGCGACGACGGTGTCGAACGAGTCCTCGTCCAATTCCGCGAGCGGCCCCCGCTTGCCACTCATTCCGGCGTTGTTGAACAGGATGTCCAGGCGCCCGAACGAATTCACCGCGGCGGCGATCATCTGTTGCACGTCAACGGATTTCGCGACGTCGACCTGGACCGCGACCGCGGCCTCGCCGATATCGGCGGCGGTCTTGTCCTGTCTGCCGCTGATATCCGCGCAGACCACCTTCGCCCCCTCGCGGGCGAACAGCAGCGCACTGGCCCGGCCGATGCCCGACCCCGCTCCGGTGATCACCGCGACCTTTCCGGCCAGGCGTCCGCCATCGTTCGAATCGTTCATCGGGTGGCACCACTTTCGATCTGCGCGGGTGCGGCCTTGGCCAGGACGTTGTCGGCGAAGCGGAGATGACCGGCGACCCCGCCCAGTTGCGCCGCAGCGGCCGCCACGCACGCCCCGAGGGATATCACGGATGTTAATCGGTCGATCAGTATTCGGTTCCCCACAGAACCTTCGAACCCTTCGACGGAAACCACCGGATCGACCTCCATGGTGATGAAATACTGTGCACTCCAACATCTTTGGAGAGCATGCAAGCGATCCTGAGCCAGGCCTTCCGCAGGGCTGCGAGACGGGTCATTCAGATGACGCTTGCTCCACAAATGTTTAACACTTATCGTCGAATCATGTCAATCGTCAGCGATCGACCTGCACGCTTCACGCAAGATCTACCTGCACACTTACCCCAGATCGCCAGCAGATCAAGCGTGCAGGGTGCCAAGTTCTTAAACGATCGATTAGCATTCCCGGCCGGAGTCGCAGACGCTGCCGCCGGACAGCCGAGCGGTCACCGGTTGATAGATTCGGTCACGTGAGCGAGCCCGCGAATGAACCATCGGCACAGCGCGCGCCGCGCACAACGGCAGCGGGCGTCAGCGAGAGGCAGCCGTGAACGAGCCCGCGAGTGAAGCATCGACGCGGGGCACACCTCGCACAACGAGAGGCCGGTGCCGGCGAAGTGCAGTCGTCGGCGAGCTCGCGAGTGCAGCATCGCTCCCGCGCGCACCGCGCATATCGATGGCGCGCGCCGGCACTGTGGCCGTGCGCGTGGGCGAGCGGGACGTGGTGGCGGACCACCGTTGGGAGGAAGCCCTGTGAGTGCACCGCGCAAGCGTCGCCGCGGCGACGATACGGACACCCGCGATCAGCTGATCGAGGCGACTGCCGAACTCATGTTGGAGGAGGGTTACGCGGGGGCCACCACCCGGCGCGTCGCCGCGAAGATCGGGGTGAATCCCGCCCTGGTCTACTACTACTTCCCCTCCCTGGACGACCTGTTCCTGGCTGTCTTCCGCAAGGGCGCCGAGGCCAATCTGGAACGCCAGCGCAAGGCCCTGACCTCGAATAATCCGATGCGCGCGCTCTGGGAGACGGCCACCGACGCCCGCGGCACCGCACTGCTGATGGAATTCATGGCGCTGGCGAACCACCGCAAGGAGATCCGCGCCGAGATCGCCGCCTACGCCGAGCGGTATCGGGAAAGTCAGCTCACCGCGCTGACCGTCATCCTGAGCAGTCGCGGATTCGACGTCGAGGGGCTGTCGCCCGCGATGATGTCGGTGGTGATCAGCAGCCTGGGCGCGACCCTTGTCAACGAATCGAGCCTGGGCATCACCCTGGGCCACCGCGAACTGGCCGAATTCGCGGAGGACTTCGTGAGCCTGTTCGAGGGGAAGCCGTGGTCGCGGGAGATCCTCCCGTCCCGGCCGCGCGCGGACGAGGCCGAGGACGACTCCCGCCCGTAGCTCACGTCGGGTCGCTGTAATCCCTGTGATACCGGAGGCTGATCACGCTATCTGCCACCGTTTTTCGACCACCGGCATCACCGATCGTGCTTTGCCGGCGAGTTGCCCGATTGATGGCTCGGCGATCTGGGATCGGCAATTTCGGTGGTCCAGTGGTGCGGACCAGCTCAGGTCATCCAGCCTGGGAGGCCGCGCAACGCTTCCCCGGGCGTCCCGGTCTCTGAAGATGCTTCCCGTGTCCCCCGTAATTCGCACAACCGAACGTCGCCGCTCCGAGACTCCGGCCGGCGTGATGACCACCCTCGCGTCGCCGACCGTCGGCGATACCGCCGGTCTCTCGATGTGGCAGGTCGATATGACAGCAGGCGCCTCCGGCCCGCTGCACGTCTTCGACTCCGAGCAGATCTGGACAGTGCTCGACGGCGAACTGTCGGTACCGACGTGCGCATTCTCGTGTGCGGCCACGCAAACGCCATCGCCCAGGTCCCCGGGGAACCCGCACCACGAGGAACCCCTGCCTGGATCGCATGACCATCAGCCGATGGCGCTGCGATTCGTGATCGCCCGGTGACGACACTCGCGATCAGAACCCGATGGGTTTTGGATAACAGTCACAACCGTTTTCGCGATGCCGGATTCCGGTCGAGTGGACCACCGCGGATCGCACAAAAGCTACGGTAAGTGCATGTACGTTATGCCGCCGCAGCGGACCGAGGCGCGGCCGAATGGTGGCCGTGCGGGGTGGACACTGATCGGCCCCGGGCTCGCCGTGATCATCGGCCTGGCCATGCTGACCGCGATCTACCGAACCGACGGAAGGTCACTGATCCAGGCCGAATTCGGCATATCCAGACAAGCGCTGCTACTGACCTGCGTCGTCGCGTATGTGGTCGCGGGAATACTCGCCGTCGGACTCGGACTTCCACTCGGTGCACGATTCCCGACAGCTGTGACCCTGTCCGCGATCGGCGTCATGCTCGTCGGCACCGTGCTGACCGCGTTGGCCTCCGACGGCACCTTGCTGCTGGTGGGGCGCGTGCTGGGCGGGCTCGGCACTGGTGCGGCCGCCGGAGTGATCGTGGCGCTGGTGCTCCGGCTCAACGATCGGCGAGGTATCGCGGTCGCGACGGTGGCGGCGCTCGGCGTCCTGGCGGCGGTGGTCGCGCCCGTTATCGGTCAGCTGATGATGGACGCGATCAATTTCCACTTGGCCTACCTGGGAGCGGTGCCGTTCTTGCTCATCGCGGTGATCGTCACCGCCGTGAGCGGAACCGCCTCAACCAAACGCCCCGCCCACCCGAATCCCTACGGCACCCCGTACCCACCGCAGGGACCTGCTCAATACCCGAACCCGGCCCCCTACGGCACACCATATCCGCCGCAAGGGCCTGCCCAACAACCGAACCCGGCCCCCTACGGCACACCATATCCGCCGCAGGAGCCTCCCCGCTGAGCCCGGATCTACCGATGCTGGTTGGTAATTCCGATCGTGACTCGACGCGCGCGAGAGAGCTGAGGCTTCAGAACCGTAAGTCGTTGCGCTACTTCAGGATATGCTGAATTCGCCCTCCTGCAGTCCGGCGGTGAACGTGCTCCACTCGTCAGCAGTGAAGATAAGCGCAGGGCCGGTGGGATTCTTCGAGTCTCGCACCCCTACGTGTCCGGCCTTCAGCCAAGCGACTTCCACGCAATCCGTCTTCGCCCCGGACTGCGATGATTTGAACCAGCGTGCACTGGAGAGGTCGATGGTCACTGGTCGTATCTCCTTGCTATCTTTCTGAGACGATCTCGGGATTCTTGTGCCCCCAGCGCAGAGCGTTGGAGGGTTTCGTGGACGGTACGGAAGTCTTCACTTGGTCATCCCCTTCGAAAAACGGGTGGTATCCAACCTGTCCGGCCGAGGCTTGATCCTTATCCGAAGTTATGACAAGCGTTGCAGCATAACGACTTTGGGTCGCACTACCCTGGCTTCCTGCCCACTGGCGCACGGAAGGCTGAGCACGGATGCCTGAGCATGCGTATGATTCACTGCCGCAACGTATTTCAGGGGCGCACTGGCGGTGGGCATCGCCCGGTACCCGCACCGATCTGCCGGAGGTCGACGAGCCGACGCCCGAGTTGATGCGTCGTGTGCTGTGCGCGCTCGTCGCATGGCCGACGGGCGGGTGATGGGCGTGGAAGCTTCTCCACCGCAAGATCATTCGTCACGGGCATCGATGTCCATCGAGCTTGCGCACTGGATCATGCAGCGGCACTTGGACTGCCCGATCTCGGTGTGCCACTCAAACTGTCTTCCGACGACATCGATCGCATCATCACGACGCCACAGGCGGCACGCGTGCGCTGCTATCCGACAGCGGGCAAGGATCACTACCAGAGAGATCGAGCGGTCGGTGACCGGATGAGAAAGGTCTTCCCGACCGCGACAGCATCCGCGCCGGCGTGCAACGCTTTCGAGTGTCGAGCTGTCGCGGAACTGGCGAGGCGCGGCGCGGAGCAGTTCCTCATCGTCGGTCCCGGCTACGAACCGCAGGCTCACATCATCATCGATTCGATACGCCCGACGGCCCGCATCATCTACGCGGACAACGATCCGATCGTGGTCGCCCATGGCACCGCACTGCATTCCCAGCACAGCGACCAAGGCCAGAGGCTCTGGCTCTCATGCGATCCGACCGGCGATCTCCTGGACCGAGTCGAGACGGCAGCCGTGATCGACCTACGTCGGCCGGTGGTTGTTTCACTGGTCGGCACGACAGAGTACTCGAGGGCGAATATTCCTGCAGTGCAGCTGATTCGGGATCTGACCGCCGCCTTGGCACCGGGCTCGGCCCTGGTGTTGTGCCAGACGGTGGTTGACTTCGCGCCGAAAGTCTTGGCTGACGTTCGACACGTCTACGAGTCCTCGAACATCGCATACACTCCCCGGCCCCTGGCCGAGTTCGAAAGCTTTTTCACCGGATTGGAAGTACTCGATCCGGGGATCGTCCCGCCGCAAGAATGGCACCCGGACGGAACGATCCGCATCGCGCGCCGCTACGACGAGGTGTGCTGTATGGCCGGAATCGGCATAAAGCGACAGCTGGACGGTCGGACATAACCGGAACTATTACGCGGGGCCTGACTGGGCGCGCTAATATTCGGTGGATCGTGGACATGGATAGCCAGTAGCGAGGGGAGACGGACATAGGCGATTTTCGGGCGGAAAGGGAGGCCGAGCTTGCTCAGTTCGCACATGATCAGGAAAACCCGAAGTGGTTGGAGTGGGTGAACCCCGATCTGATGGACGCTCAGATCTCCGAGTTCCTCACCGAGACGATTGTGGACATACCGGACGATCCCTGGTCCGCCTCCGCGCTGGACCGCGTAGAGCGTGAAATAATCGACCGCTTCGGCACGGTGTCGGATGTCGCCGCACCCGCGAACCACGAGATTGCAGATCAGATCACGCGCTTCCTCGGTGAGGTGTTCCGGCGGAAGTTCGAAGGCCGATGGCTGAATGTTCCCGGCATGGGCGGCAAACGCTATCCGGACTTCGGGCCGGTCATCGGACACGAGTGGATTGACATCCACCTGGACGTAGCCAATCTGGTAACCGCTGCCGTGGACCGGCAATGGGGCGACTATCTGTCCGAAATATTCACCCGCAATGCCCACGGTTATGCAGAGTGGGTGAAAGCAGGTCGGCCGCCGATGGCCGAGTGGGTCGAAAACTGAACTCTGGCATTCGCAAACGATGGGGGGACGTTGGAATTCGAGTGGAACGACCGAATCGAGGAAGACTACCGCCGATACGCTGTCCGAAACAACGAGCTTCGGCGGGTATACGAATACAAGGCGGGCAGAGTAGACAAAGAGGGATCCCTGGCGCAGTTGGCAAGAGACGACCGATACATGTACCGCGGTGGCTCTGTCGACTGGACAGTCGTTGCGGGCGCGCGGATCGACAAAGAGGTGCAGGACAAAATCAGGGAGTTGCAGGAGAAATATCCTCGGCAATTCACGGTTCAGGAAGTCTCGCGCGAACAGCTTCGGCAGGCGTTGACCGTTGCCAAGCATCTGGAGAAGAGGAAAGCGCGGGAGGCGAAGGAGCAGGCGCGGCTGGAGCGGGCCCGGGATGAGCGTGTGCGGCGGGAAGTGCGGGCGACGGAGAACGAGACGCGGAAGAAGGACATTGCTCGGGTCGTCTCGGAGAATGTGCGGGCGATCGAGCAGGCTCGGGCGGAGGGGAAGGTGTTCGCGGCGCGGGAGCTGTCCGAGGCACACCGGTCGGCGATTCGGTCCATGCGGAAGGTGCGCAGGTACGAGAAGGTTCAGGGGCGGGAGACGGTGGCGAGTCTCGGGCTGACCGGGGAGCGGGCGCGGGTGATGGAGGACATGTTGACCCAGGGGCGAGAGCGTCAGCGGGCGAAGGTCGTCCGGGGAATCGAGGCGATCGGCCGGGAGAGTCGTGATCGCCAGGCGGCGGAGCGGACGGCGATGAGGGAGGCCGAGCGGCTGGCGAGGCAGCGGGAGGTGGATGCGCGGCGTCGGGAGTTGGTGCGGCAGGGGGTGATTCGCGCGGATCTCGCGAACGTTCTGGATGTCATCGACAAGGCTCAGGCCCGTGTGGGTGATCAGGTGCCGCCCGGGTTGGAGAACATCCGCCAGTTGCGAGGCGGCCGGGAGAGAACATAACTCTCCGATTCGAATACCTAGCTTCTTCTCGGTGGTAACTTAGTTACTCGACGGGGAGAGTGAAGGATGGCTCCCTGGAGAGGCCGAGGAGCTTCGCGTGAGTCCTGCAGATCCGGTCTATTGGGATCCCTTCGATCGGGACATCGCCGGCGACCCGTATCCGGTGTACGAGCGGCTGCGGGCCGAGGCGCCGCTCTACTACAACGATCGGCACGACTTCTACGCGCTGAGCAAGCACGACGACATCGATCGGGCGCTGCTGGACTGGCAGACGTTCTCCTCCTCGCGCGGGCCGATTCTGGAGATCATCAAGGCCGGTATCGAGATTCCGCCGGGGACGTTGCTGATGGAGGACCCGCCGGCGCACGATATTCACCGGTCGCTGCTGGTGCGCGTGTTCACGCCGCGTCGGGTGCTGTCGCTCGAGCCCAAGATCCGCCAGATGTGCACCCGCTCGCTGGAACGCCTGGCGGGACAGGACCACTTCGACCTCATGACCGAGTTCGCGAACGAGGTGCCGATGCGGGTGATCGGCATGTTGCTCGGGATTCCCGAGGCCGATCAGCAGGCCGTCCGCGATCGCGCGGACGCGAACCTGCGCACCGAGCCCGGACAGCAGATGCAGGTGTCCGACAAGGCGATTCCGCATGCGGACCACTTCGCGGAGTACATCGACTGGCGCGCGGACCACCCGTCCGACGATCTGATGACGGAGTTGCTGCACGCCGAATTCGAAGACACCGCAGGGGTGCGGCGCACCCTCACCCGCCAGGAGATCCTGACCTACATCTCCGTTGTGGCCGGTGCGGGCAACGAGACCACCGCCCGGCTGATCGGCTGGCTGGGTTCACTGCTGGCCCGTTACCCGGATCAGCGCGCCGAACTCGTCGCCGATCCCCGCCTGATCCCGAACGCCATCGAAGAGACCCTGCGCCTCGAACCCACCGGCCACGCGATCGCCCGCTACGTCACCACCGACGTCGAAATACGCGGCGCCACAGTGCCCGCGGGCAGCGCCATCATGCTGCTGGTCGCCTCCGCCAACCGCGACGAGGACCGCTGGTCCGATCCCGACCGCTTCGACATCCACCGCAAGATGACCAACCTGCGCACCTTCGGTTTCGGCACACATTTCTGCCTCGGCGCGGCCCTGGCCCGCCTGGAAGCGAAGATCGCCCTCGAGGAACTCCTCACCCACTTCCCGACCTGGGACGTCGACCCCACCGCCCTGACCCTCTCCCCAACCTCCACAGTCCGAGGCTGGGAATCCCTCCCCCTGACCGTCCCCTGAATCCCCTTACCCCACAACACTTGTCAATCACACCATCGCCCCTGCAACAGCGACGAGCGGTTCAGAAGCGAAGTTCAGGCACGGCATCCAGATCAATGCCGTGCCGGGCATCGACCTTGATCGTGTTCTCGCCGGTGAGATCCGATTCGGTGTAGCCGAGAAGTTCGGCGACCCGGATGACGTCCTGCCACGGGTTTCCGCATGCGTCGCGGATGCATGCGGAAAACCTCTGTGCGAGTCAGTGATCGGCGTCGGTGAAGCGGATGACGCCGCGAATGTTCTTGCCGTCGAGCATGTCCTGGTAGCCGTCGTTGATCTGGTCCAGGCGGTACTGACGGGTGACCATGTCGTCCAGGTTCAGCTTGCCCGCCTTGTACATCGACAGCAGCTGTGGGATGTCGTAGTGCGGGTTGCCGCCGCCGAAGATGGTGCCCTGCAACCGCTTCTGCAGCAGCGACAGCATGGCCAGGTTCAGCGTGGCCTCGTTCTCGACGAGATTGCCCATCGCGGTGACCACGCAGGTGCCCGCCTTGGCGGTGATGCCGAGCCAGGTGTCGATGTCACGGCCGTGCGCCTCCCCGACGGTGACGACGACCTTCTTGGCCATACCGCCCGCGGTGATCTCCGCGCACGCGGCCGTGGCCTCCTCGATGGTGGCGTAGGCGTGCGTCGCGCCGAACTTCAACGCCTGCTCGCGTTTCCACTCGATCGGGTCGACGGCGAAGATGTAGCGCGCCCCGCAGTGCACCGCGCCCTGCAACGCCGCGATGCCCAGACCGCCGATACCGATGACCGCGACGTCCTCGCCGGGGCGGATGTCGGCGGCACGGGTGGCCGAACCGTATCCGGTGGTGACGCCGCAGCCGACCAGGCAGGCGACCTCGAACGGCACCGTCGGATCGATCTTGACCACCGAACTCTGATGCACCACCGCGTACGGGGCGAAGGTCCCCAGCAGGGTCATCGGGAAGACGTCCTTACCCCGCGCGGTGACCCGATGCGAGCCGTCGCTGACCGAGGTGCCCGCCAGCAGCAGCGCGCCCAGATCGCACAGGTTGCGCAGACCGGCCTGGCACGACGGGCATTTCCCGCAGGAAGGGATGAACGACAGCACGACGTGGTCGCCGACCGCGAGATCCTCTACCTCCGGCCCGACCTCGACGATCACGCCCGCGCCCTCGTGCCCGCCCAGCACCGGGAAACCCGCCATCGGAATGCCGCCGGTGACCAGATGGTGGTCGGAGTGGCACATCCCGGCCGCCTCCATCCGCACCTTGACCTCGCGGCGGCGCGGCTCGCCGATCTCGATCTCCTCGATCGACCAGGGCTGGTTGAATTCCCAGAGGAGGGCGCCTTGTGTCTTCATCGTCACACTGCTTTCACGATCGGGATCGCCGCGGGGCTGGTGCGCGACGATCGGAACGAACTCGGATCGAGGGTCCAGGGCCCGCGCAGACCGCGCGATGCAACGCCCGCGTCCCATCCGGCGCGCCATGGAGACCTCTGCATGATACAGGTGTTTAGACAGTCGTCCAGCACTTTGCGAGGTCGAGTCCCGCTGACCGGACAGCGCACCGATCGTCGCTGGTCACCACGGGGTCAAGACGAGTTTGCCTCGGACGCGGCCGGATTCGCTGAGCCGATGGGCACGGGCCGCTTCGCCGAGGCCGAGCGTGCGCTGGATGTGGACCCGGATTCGACCGGCCGTGACGAGTGCACCGATCGTTGCCAGATCGCCGGATGAGGGTGCGCCGGTGATCGAGCAGGCCCGCGGGTCGTGCTCGGCATCGGACCGTTGCACGGTGAGGTAGCGGCCGTCCGGTCGCAGAACTCGCAGCGAACGACTCCCGTAGTCACCTCCGACGAGATCCACGACCACATCGATGTCGGCCGATCGATCGGTGAAATCCGTTGTACTGTAATCGATCACCTCATCGGTGCCGAGTTCGCGGAGGAATTCGTTGTTGACCGCCCGCGCCGTGCCGATCACTTGCGCGCCCAGATGCCGCGCGAACTGGACGGCCAGATGCCCGACTCCCCCGGCGGCGGCATGAATCAGCACTCGACGCCCCGGCAGATCCGCGTGGCCGAGCGCCTGCCACGCGGTCAGACCGGCCGTGGCCAGCGCGGCGGCCGTGCGGTGGTCGAGCCCCGCCGGACGCGGCGCGAGAGTGTCGGCGCGGGCCAGCACATATTCGCTGTAGGTACCGGTGCGGCTGTGCACCATGCCGAAAACCTCATCACCCACAGCGAATTCGGTGACGTCCGGCCCGAGGTCGACCACCGTGCCGGAGACGTCGAACCCCAGCGTGAACGGCGGCGTCCCGAGAAAGTTCACATACCCGGAGCGGAGTTTGCAGTCGACGGGATTCACCGAGGTGGCTCCCAGACGGATCGACACCTGACCGGGCCCCGGCGTCGGTCGCGGGACCTCGACGGTGTGCAGCACCTCCGGCTCACCCAGGCGCAGCTGGCTGACCGCCCTCACGATGCGCCCTTCCTCGGTTCGACCCGGTCCAGATATTTCTCGACCAGCGCGATCATCTCGCCATGTCCGGTGACGGTGCCGAAGGACTCCTCCAGCTGGATCATCCGGGGAATCGCGGACATCAGGAACACCACGGCGGCAGCGGGAATCCCGTTGTCGCCCAGCCTGTATCGCTCCAATACCGGTTCCAGCGCGACTACCAGCGCTCGCCGCAGACGCTCACCACCGCGACCGATGACCGGTCCGATCGACTTGCGATGATTGGCCAGCGCCATGAATTCCAGCAGCAGCGCCGCGCCGTCCTTGTCGTTGGCGTACTCCCACACCGCACGCAACGGCTGCTCGGCGGCGGCCGCATGCGCGAGCCGCTCGACCAGATCGTCGGTGCCCGATTCGAGGATCGCCACGAAAAGCTCGTCCACCGTCGGGAAGTAGTACTGGACCAACCCCGGCGTCACCCCGCACCGAGCCGCGACGCCGCGATAGGTGACCGCGGCATATCCCTGCGTCAGCATCAGCTCACCGGCCGCCCGCAGGATGTCGACCCGGGTGCCCGAACGGCGAATACCCACTCCCCGTTGCGCCCGCATGCAGCCTCTCCTTTTGAGAATCCAACTCTTCTATAGTTTATATTAGATTCTTATACATCTGTACAACAAGGAGGGCCCGATGCCTGCCGCCATTCGTCCCGGAAAGCCGTTCGGAGTCGAGACAACGGGAGCGACCGGCGCGAATGCGGCCGATCCCGTTGCGGCACAACGGCGTCGAGCGCTACTGGACGAACACCCTCGATCCGTCGAAGACCGATGCCGCGCTCGCCTCGTAAGAACGCGCGCTGCTGACGCGACTGCTGGAGTGGGCGACGCAACCGCGGTTCAGCTATCGGCATCAATGGCGGCGCGGGGATCTGGTGATCTGGGACAACACCGGAATGCTGGATCGTGCGGTCGAATTCGAGCCGACTGCACGGCGGCTCATGCATCGCACGACGCCCACCGGCGTCGAGGCGGTGGCCTGAGATGAGCACCGAATCCGAAGCGGCCGAGCTGAATCGGCGGCTGCGCTACCTCGAGGACCGCGCGGAGATCCTCGACTGCATCTCCCGGCACGCGCGTGGTTGCGACCGGCACGACGCCGAGCTGATCGGCAGCGCCTACCATCCCGACGCCGTCGACCGGCACGGCAATGCGACCAATACCGGTGCGGACTACGCGAACTGGGCCAACGCCACCCACGCGGCGACCTCGCAGGTGCATACGCACAACATCACCACGCACACCTGCGAGATCGATGGCGATCTCGCGCACTGCGAGAGCTATTCGATCGTGGTGCTGCTGGGCGCCGACGGCCGCACCGTCCAGATCCTCAGCGGACGGTACATCGATCGCCTCGAACGCCGAGAAGGACACTGGCGCATAGCGTTACGCCACTCCACCGTGGAGGTGAGCTGCACCGCCGACGCGCGAGTCCTGCGATCTCCGTTCTTCACCGACCAGGGTTATCCGAAGGGCACCCGCGATACCGACGATCTGTCCTACCGGCGTCCGCTGCTACCGGACTCCCCGGTCACGGCCCGTTGGGGCGGGTCCGCGTAATCCGGGGCGACACGAAGTTCGGTCGCGGCGTACCTCACGATGCGTCGGACAGGTGCACCGAGTGGGCGACGGCGGTGACGTGCAGGCCGTCGGCGGCGGGCTGGATCGCCGTGAGCTGCGCGCCCAGCGGGAGCTTCTGCAGGGGCACGGTGAAGGTGAGCGTCTGCCGCAGCAGGGACAGCGACAGGCTCGGACCACCGACGGCGGCCTGAACGGAGATCGGGGTGACCGATATGCCGTTCTCGGTCGGCGAGACGGTGACCACGACGGTGCCCGGGACCGAAATGCCCTCCACCTTGAACGTCCCGCTGACGTGCATGCCGTCCGTGCCGTAGGAGATCGACTTCACGCCGGACGGGGCGAACCGCTGCACCGTGTCGTAGGGCACCCGGGCCGTCGCGGTCGCCGAATCCGCGACAAGATTCGAGGTATTGCGATTCAGCAGATCGCTCAGCGGCGCGGCGACATCGGTCAGTGTGACGTCCAGGTCGTGGACGGAGATCTTCTCCCCGGTCCAGTCCCCGGCGCGGACCTCGATGTCGTGATACTTCCCGGCCACGGCCTGGGTCAGGAACGGAAAGCCGCCGATGCTGACAATCGGTCGACTCGCCATGTCGTACTCGGCGGCGATCTTGTCACCGATCTCGTTCTGTGCCAGCACGACCGCCGCTCGATCCCCGACGACCAGCGCGATCACCACCACGACCAGGAATATCAGGAATCCACGCATACACCCACCAGTTCAGACATCCCCCCATCATGCTGGTGATCGCGTCCCGGCGCAGCGCTGCCTCGGCTGCGCCGTCGAAAGTCCGGAACAGGTGCCGACGACAGACCTGACGAGCCGGTGATCACAATGGACCCGAACGACAGGAGTATCGAACATGCCCGCGAACCCCCTCGGCGTCGCTCTGCGCAACCGGCGTGCCGGTCACCACACCCTGATATGGGCCCACCCCGACCTGCAGGCCCCGGAGAACTTCACGCTGACCAGCCCCGCCTTCGAGCACGAAGCGCCCATGCCGGAGAAATATCGCGGCCGGGTGTTCGGCGCGAACATCTCCCCCGCCCTGTCCTGGACCGAACCCCCGTCCGGCACCGTCGAACTCGCCCTCGTCGTGCAGGATCCCGATGTGCCCCTGGGAAAACCGGCGACCCACGCCCTGGCCCTGGGCATCGATCCCGCGCTGGCGGGCCTGCCGGACAACGCCCTCGCCGCACCCGGCCCGGTCCCCGGGATCCGGCACGGCAGAGGCGGTCTGGGCCGACGCGGCTGGACGGGCCCGATGCCGATCCGCTCACACGGCCCGCACTCCTACGTCTTCCAACTGTTCGCCCTCGACCGAATCCCGGATGTCCCGGCGGGTTTCACCCTCGACCAGACGATCACCGCCATCACCGGCCACGTCATCGGCCGCGCCCGCCTGGACGGCACCTACGAAAACCCTTGAGCCGGGGTCGAACCGGAGTCGTTCTCGCGGTGGCGGGTGCGAGCCCGCGGCAACCCCGTCTCAGTGCGCGATCGGTGTGTACGTTTTCGCGTCGCTGACGAATTCGGGATTTCCGTAGGCGGCCAGGCGGCGCTTCACCAGCCGGGTGAGATACCGGTCGACGGCCGGGCGCAGCATCGGGATGCGGTTCGCGCCGGTCACGGCCAGGACGCGACCGATGATGAAGGGCGCGGTCAGCGCGATCCGCACGAGATCGAGCACCCCGATCGAAACCCCCATCCGCCGGGCGACATGTCGATTGCCGTGACAGAAGGCGAGGACGAAACCGGCTGTGCTGTAACTCTTCTCGACCGAGTCGGCGATCCGGTCGAATCGGCTCTCGCCCGCACGCAGATAGGCCGCCATCGTCGAGCGGATCAGTCCGCCGCAGGTCGCATCGTCGAATCCGTCGCGTAGTAACGCGGCGCGGGCGTGGAAGACCGCGATGATCCCCTCGGCCGTGGTGGGCAGCAGCTCCTCGGGCAGTCCGAGCAGGAAGCAGCGGTAGCGCGCGAATTCGACCAGGGCGCGCTCACTGCGGGTGAATTCGGTGCGTCCCGCCCGGCGAATCCGGATCGCCAGCAGATACAAGCCGATCATCCCCGCGGGCATCTGATCGACCTGCGGCACCGGCACCCTGTAGATCTCCGGATCCCAGCGATCCGACCGCTCGAGCGCGTTGTAGCGGACCATCGAATGCATCAATCGCACCATGGCCGCCGCCTCGAATCCCGGACCGTACCGATCCAGCGCACCCGGCAGCGTGGTGACCGCGAAGAAATTGGCCGTCTCGTTGACCCGCCTGGCCGCGCGCCGCCCCGACAACGCACCGGTCAGTGCCATCGGCAGCGCCGCATAGGTATTGGTGAACGTGGCGATGAACGCGCCCCGGGTGATGAAGGGCGACAGCAGTGCCGCATCGACGCGAGCCTGCCGAGCGCCCTTGTGGACCAGCTCCATATCGAGCCATTGCGGTGCGGCCTCCATGGCGGCGATGAACGCGACCAGTTCCGGCGGTGCGTCGGGAACCGCCTCGACACCCTCGCGACACGCCTGCCGGACCATGCCGACCAGACTGGTCACGCTGTGTCGCGCCATCAGCGCGGCGAACGGATCCGCGACGGTGCCGCCCAGCATCGTCGCGGTCGAGATCAGTTCGACCACACGCTCATCGGTCAGGATCGGCGCTCGCTGGGCCACCCACTTCGGCAGCGCCGACGCATCCTCCGGATCGGTCGCGAGCCGGTACGGCGGAGTAACGAACGCGATCCCCGTCGCCGAGCCTCGATCCGAGCGGACCGGAGTCCCACCAATTCGTAAGTCCAGGGGGAATACTGGGCGCGGTGAGCGACGATACCGACTCGGTTCCCGCCTGGGCTCGGCGTAGTGCGGGCGAATCGCGGGTGGCCGCGACCGTCGCGGTACTCGTGGTGCTCGCCCTGCAGTGGGGGCTGCCCGATCGGCTGACGGTGCGGCCGACGTGGCTGGTTCCCGGGTTGGCGCTGGTGTTGCTGGTGGTGTTGATCGTGGCCAATCCGGTGCGAATCGACCGGGAGGCGCAGTGGTTGCGGTGGGCGAGTCTGGCGTTGTCGGGGCTACTGGGCGTGGCGACGGCGTGGTCGGTGGATCGGCTGGTCCAGGGCCTGCTCGACGGGCAGCTCAGCAATGATCCGGGGGCGTTGCTGTCCTCCGGGGCGGGGGTCTGGCTGACCAATGTGCTGGTTTTCGCGCTGTGGTACTGGGAATTCGACCGCGGTGGCCCGGCCGCGCGCGCACACGGTCGCAAGAAACATCCCGATCTGCTGTTCCCGCAGATGCAGTTGGGCAAGCTCGCCGACCGGAACTGGGAACCGGAATTCGTCGACTATCTCTACCTGGCCTTCACCAACGCCACCGCGTTCAGTCCGACCGATGTCATGCCGCTGTCCCGCTGGGCGAAGATGATGATGACCGTGCAGGCCGCGATCTCCTTCATCACCGGGATCCTGGTGATCGCCCGTGCGGTCAACGTCCTGAAGTGACCTCGCGGTTGCCGGAAGGTCGCGCGTGAGGTTGTAGAGTTCGGCCCGGAGTGCTGCGGCCCAGAGCTGAGGAGTTCGGCATGCCCTACACAGTGGACTTCGACACCGTTTCGACCGTGGGCCTGGAATCGTCGCCGGTGGCGGCGGCGCTGGCCGGACTGCGGGCCAACGAGGCCCGATACTTCAAGAACAAGTACGGCCACGTTTTCACGGTGGAGCCCGCGAAGGACGCCCAACCGACCATCGATCGGGTGAGCCGGATCCTCGAGGACGAACGCGGGATCGTCATCGCCTCACCCCCGCTGGAAGCCACCGCCTTCCAGGTGGAGGACCTGCACTTCGACTACGTCTTCTACGAGAGCGGCCTGTCGATCAACGTCATGTACTCGGTCGACGAGCTCGGCAAACGGGCGGTCGGGTTCAAGCTCTCCGACGGGATGGACGTCCCGACCGAACTGGCCGCGTTCAAATTCGCCAGGCAGAAGTCGAAACTGGCCGGAACCATCCGCGGCTCCTACTTCGTCATCAAGGGCGACTACCCCGTCGGATAGCCGCCTACCCCTCCGGATAGAACAGGAACAACGTGCAGCCGGTGGCGGTGTTGGGGATGTGCCAGGTACCGGCGGGAGCATGCAGGAAGGTGCCGGCGGGATAGTCGCGGGCCCCGTCGTTGAAGGTGCCCGCCACCACGTAGACCTCCTCGGGGCCGGGTTCGTGGACGTCACGGCGCGGCCACGTGCTGCCCGGATCCATTTCCAGGACGTGGGCGTGCGCGCCGGACTCCCCGGTCCACAGCGAACGCAGCCGGATGCCCGGAAAAAGTTCGCGGACAGGGGATTCGGCGACCGTGGCGGAGGTGTAGCCGTCCTGGGTGAGGATCTCGGGATGCATGGTCACATGATAACGACCGACATCATCCAGGCGCGGCGACGGCCGAGTCAGCATCTGTCGATGCCTCGGACGGGGATGTTCCCATGAACGGCACCATGTCCGCTTACGATGGGCCTACAGCAGGCGGATCGTGATCGGCGCGACAATTCGGGGACGCGGTCTCGTTGGACGGGAGGATCGCGTGTCGGAGATCAGGATTCAGCACGAGGACAGAGCAGTGATCGACGCGTTCGCGCAGGGTGCGATACGTCGGCTGACGCGCAATGCCGACGGCCTGTCCGATGCATCCCTGGTGATCCTGACCAATTTCGCCACCGCACTGCGACGCGCCGAGAAGCTGTTCCCGGAGACCGCCGATCTGTGAAGGCGCACAGTCGATCCGGGCTCGCTCACCGCATCAGGCCGGTCAGCCGGCCCCACACGCCGGTCCGCTGCGGCTCGACCGCGAACTCGTCCTCGTCGCTGTCGTCCTCGTCGACGTATCGGTCGTCGTAATCGTCGTCGCATTCCGCCGCTGACTCGACTTCCGCGGCGGGCGTGGACATCTCGTCATCCTCCGGCACCGCCGACCACGCCACCGGTTCGATCGCGGCGGGATCGATCACGGGTAGTTGCATGGTCGGTTGGTCATCGAATTCCGCGCGTAGCCGGGCGAAGAACGCCTCGAGCGAACCATAGCGATCGGTGACCTCGCCCACGAGACGCAACACCTCGGACCGTGAACCCATTATCGTTCTCCCCTCATAGATTTCAGCGCCGCCCCGCATGGTGCACGCGCAGGCGAGGAGGCTTCCGGCATGAGTCGCCCACGTGTCACGGGAAGCCTCCCCACCCATCGAGCACCACGTACTCGGTCACTCCGACGGCTCCACCCCGGGAGCAGTCCGCGTACTGCGGCGCGCACCACTCTAGAGCCATCGCAGCTACTTCTCGAACATCTCCGCGAAGTCGGTTCGCGTGTCGTAGCTAATTTCGGACATATCCACCGAATCCGGAGCTAGAGATTGCGAAACTTCCGATGTGAGTTATCATTTCGGCGATATAGCAAATCTCGACCGATCCTGTCTAGAGCATTCGGCTACCAGATGGCAATCGATGGTCCGCGGTGTCTGGATCGGCGGCGGACCGGACCTACCGAGCCACCCGTGCGGTTCCATCATTCCTGATCTTGTACCTCGGGCACAGAATTCCCCGGTACCGATTCGGTAATGCCGACCCGAACGAATCATCAGGACACAGAAGACATTCCGGAATCACCCACGGCCCTCGACCAGCGGCCCGCCGACCTGACGACCCCGGAACCAGGTCGCGACTACGGCCGGGATCGGGCCGGTACGCACGGCGATCATCGTCGCGGGCCGAGCCTCGGCGAGCACACCGTCCGCCGCGGGCGCGGGAACATCGACCAGCCGCGCCGGACCGACCGTCATCAACCCGACCGCCCGGTCCGCGGAGCACAGGCCCGCGCGCACGAGTTCGATTGCGGCACGGACCATCGCCCCGCTGTGATAGTCGGAGGTGAGCGCGTCGACCGTGCCCGCGGCAATGGCTTCGCGAGCGGACAGATTGTCCAGATGCGACGCGCCGCGCCAGGCGTTGGGTGCGCCCATGACGACACCTATCCCGAGTCCGTGCGCACTCGCGGCCGCGCCGGCGGTGATCGGGAATTCGCAGATGCGCGCACCGTTTTCGTGAGCGTCGCGTACGTCGGCGGCGGTGCCGGGATCATGGGTCGCATAGACCGCACCGGCGGATCGGGTCAGTTCGGCGCCGGCCCGGCGGCGTGCGGGATCCTCGGCTGCGACCGCCCGCAGCCGGGTCAGCCAGTGCTCGAGGGCGCCGTCGCCGAGGTGCAGGCGCGCACCCATGGCGGCTCGCCAGCTCACCTCGTCGCGATACTGGCCCTGTCCGGGCGTGTGATTCATGGTGGATACCAACCGAATTCGATCGGCGTGCCGGTCCAGCAGCACCTCGGCAGCAGCGATCGATCCCGGATCGCCCGTGTCCACGCGCAAGTGAACGCGGACCGGTACCGGCAGCACCCCCTCGATGACATCCAAGGTCTGCAGAATCGTGTGCGCGCGGGCGTAACCGCTCTGCGGATCGGGCCCCTCGCCGACCGATACGCACAGATACGGCTGCACGATGCCGTGCGAGACGGCGTCGACGGTGAAATCGTGCAGCGCGACGTCCAACGGAATGCGCGTCCCCGCACGCGGACTCTCGAATCGAGCCAGCGAATCCGCGTGCAGATCCACGATGCCCGGCCACAACTGGAGCTCCCCCAGATCTCGCAGGACAGCACCGGCCGGTGGCTCGCCGTCGACGGACACGATGCGATCGCCGTCGACGGTCAGCCAGCGCGGCCCGCAGATCGCGTCACCGGATTCCCCGGTGACGATGCGGGCCGCGCGCAGGCCGATCACGCGGCGGGCACTATCGCCTGCCGCAGGCCGGGCCCCTGGGCCGCGGCCCGCACGGCGTCATCGATCCGGTCGAGTCCGTAACCGCCGCTGACCAACTCGGCGAACGGATACCGCTCGTGGTTGTCGGCGAGGAACCGGACCGCGGTTTCCAGATGTCCCGGGCGATAGTTGTGCACACCTGTGACGGTAACCAGATTCCGAACCAACCGCTCGGGATCGAATGCCACCGGCCTGCTGCTGGACACCGATCCGGCCAGCACCGCGCGCCCGCCGACACCCACCGATGCCAGGCAGGTTTCCACCGCGGCGGCGTTCCCGGACAGCTCGATCGCGATATCGAACCCGCTCGGCCGCTCATCGGCCCCGAGCACCCGATCCGCCCCGAACCGGGCGGCCAGCGCCCGCCGATCGGCATCCGGGTCGATCACGACGACCTCCCCGCCCGCCCGCGAGGCCATCGCCGCCGCAGTGACACCCAGCATTCCGGCACCGGTGATCAGCACGCGTCGCGGCCCGGCCGGACTGTCCCGGTTCGCCGCATCCAGCACCGCGGCAACCGTGGCAGTCGCACAGGAGGCCGGACACGCCACCCGGTCGGGCAGCTCGCCGGGCACCGGCACCACGGTGGTGCCCGGCGCGAGCAGACAGTGCGTCGCGAATCCCCCGTTCAATGGCCATTGCGCGGTCAACTCGGCATGCCCGTACTTCCGCAGCCGCGCACACTTCTGCTCCCTCCCCGCCCGGCACTGCTCGCAAGCACCACACGAGGCGGTCACCGACCAGGTCACCCGATCCCCGAGGCCGATCTGCGCCCCGTCGAAATAGGTCGGCCGCGCACTCCGGCCCAACCCCACGACCCGACCCACCTGCTCATGCCCGAGGATGCTGGGCGCAGGCGAATTCCGGTGTCCCAGAACGGTATGCAGATCGCTGCCGCAGATCGTCGCCATATCGATCTCGGCCAGGATCCACCCGTCGGCGGGGATCGCGGGCGTCACGCCGTCGATCACGGTGAACGGCTCACCCACCGCATCCCATCGTGCGTACCGAACAGAAATCTCGCTCATTCCGGACTCCCTACGGTCGGTTCACCCATCGGACCTCGGCCACACTCATGCCGAACTCGCCACGGCCGGTGGTTCGGTGACCGGCGCGCTGTCCGGCACTTCGGGTTCGTCCAGTGCGACATCGCGCGGTTCGGCCACTACCAGTGTGGTCAGGATGCCGAGCAGGAAGCACACGCCCGCGATGAGTGTGGTCGGGCGCAGGCCGAGGTGAGCGAGCACGACCGGCGTGACCAGGGCGCCGACGAACGCGCCGATCTTCGCCGTACCCGCGGAGATCCCGTACGCGGTGCTGCGGACCGGGGTCGGATAGCTCTCGGCGGCCAGCAGCACCGTGGTGTAGTTGGGGCCGAAGGCGATGCCGAACAACGACAATCCGAAGACCAGGGCGAACGGCGTCACCGTCGTGGTCAGACCCGGAATGATCGTGATCAGCAGCATCGACAGCGCACTGAGCGAGAACCCGAGAATCTGCAGCGGCCGACGTCCCATCCGGTCCAGCACGGCCAGGCCGATCAGCGCGGCGGTCAAACTGAATCCGACCACGAGCAGGGCATTGATCCCGATATTGGCCAGTGTGCTGGTGTGCGGGGCGATGCTGTGGATCAGTAGCGGCTGACTCACCGAATTGCCGTACACCGCGACATTGAACAGGAACCAGCTGCCCGCGGTGCCCAGCAGCGTCTGCTGGAACCGGCGCGAGCGCAGCGCCTGGCCGAACCGCATACGTGAACGGGTGCGGTCGGTGGCCTGGGCGCGGACCTCACGTCCGGAGAAGGCCGCCAGGTCGGTGGCCGCTCGATCGACGTCGCCGGTCATCGCCAACGTCCAGCGCGGCGATTCGGGCATGTGCCGCCGATTCCACAGCACCAGCAGCGACGGCACCGCGCCCAGCCCCAGGATCAACCGCCAGGACAGCCCCGGTGAAGCGCCCGCCCAGACCACGACGAACGCGACCAGATACGCGGCGACCTGCCCGAGTACGTAGAACAGGAAGGTGAATCCGACCAGCCGCCCGCGGTTGCGGCGGTTGGCGAATTCGGCCATCAGCACCCCCGAGGCCGGATAGTCGCCGCCGATGCCGATACCCAGCACGAACCGAGCGATCAACAGGCACAGGAAGTTCGGGGCGAAGGCCGAGCCGAGGGCGCCGAGGATCATCAGCAGCGCCTCGAGCCCGTAGACGCGACGTCGGCCGAGCAGATCACCCAGCCGACCGAAGACGAACGCGCCGATCGCCACCGCGAGCAAGGTCGAACTGGTGACCTCGGCGACCTGCCCGGCGTCGAGATGGAACTCCGGTTCGACCAGCAGCATGACCGTCCCGATGACGTTCAGGTCGTAGGAGTCGGTGAAGAATCCCATCCCCGCGGTGACCGCGGCCTTCAGGTGGAATCGGCTGACCGGCGCATTGTCCAGCTGATCGCGGACGCCCACCGCCGCGGTCATCGCCGCACCCGCACGGTCCGGGCGAGTTCGTCCCGCATCGTCGTACCTGTGTTCATCGCTGCCCTGTTCGGACAGTTCGGCCTGATCATGCCGACTCCTCACCTACTGCGACACCGCGTCCGATCACGCGAGTTCGATTGACCACGGTGCGACAAACCGGTGAACCCGATCGGGCAGCAGGGTGGCGTCGTGACGAACACTCCCGGCTTTTTCCCGGCAGTTGTCCGGACAAGATGTGCGCTGTCCCCCGATCCGGCGGTGCCTGGGCGTACTAGAGTCCGCTGACGTGGACGAGTTCAAGTACCACGAGATCGCTCGGCAGCTCGCGCAGGAGATCCGCGCGATGCCGGACGGTCACCGCGTGCCCAGCGAACACGAGATCGCCCAGCGATTCGGCGTCGCACGCTCGACCGCCCGCGGCGCGCTCCAGGAACTGTCCGCCCGCAACGTCATCCGCCGGGTTCGTGGCGCGGGCAGTTTCGCCAGCCACCGCATCGACTACCGCATCGACGCCGACCGCGCTCCCTCCTGGAGTGCCACGGTCCGCGAGGCGGGCGCGGTCCCGCGCAGTGTGGTGCGCTCGTGCACCGTCGAGGTCCCCGATGACGAGCAGGCCGCGAAACTCCGGCTCGACCCCGGCGAACACTGTCATCGCCTGGTGCGGCTGTCCTACGTCAACGACCGCCCGGCCGCCTGGGGCGTGGAATGGATTCCCGCCCGGCTGGTCCCGGACCTGGCCGCCGCCATGCGCGTCAACGACTCCCTGCACGAGGTCCTGATCAACTTCGGCCTCACCCCGCAACGCGCCTGGGTCCGGGCCACCGCCGAGATCTTCGCCCCCGAAGTGGCCACCCACCTCGACGCCCCCACCTCCAGCCTGGGCTGGTACGTCGAAAGCCTCAACACCGACACCGTAACCGACCGCCCCGTGTCACTGACCCATCGTTGGTTGCGCGCGGACACCGTCCGGGTGATCTTCGAAAGTGCCGTCCATCCCCACCGGCCCTGAGGACAAGCACCGCAAGAGCAAGCGCCTGGAGCGGATACCTCGATCAGGTTGTCGGACCGGTGTGGGGTCGATCGCATATCAGTCTGTTGCGATCAGCGACAACGCAACGGGCACAAGGAGATCCACGAGTTCTTCGATGGGTGGGCGGGGGTCGGTCATCAGCCATTCGTGGGCCAGGCCGTTCACTGCGCCGATCAGGACGCTCGCGCCCAGGTCGCCGGGGCCACGGAGGCGGGCGGTGGGGCCGACCATGGGAGCTACGGACAGTTCCAGGAGGCGGGCCCAGGAGCGGCGGCGGGTGCGGCGGTGTTGTTCCATTCGGTCGCTGACGCCGACGACCTGGATGTAGGCGAGGTTGGCGCGGTGCGGGTCGGAGTTCATGGACTTCAGGTAGGCGCCGGGGTCAGGGCGCCCCCGGAGCCTGGACGACGGTCAGCGCCGAACGTTGGCGCAGAGTGAAACCGAGAGTGCGGTAGAGGTCGATCGCGGTGGTGTTGTGCGCGACGGCGTGCAGGAACGGGAGTTCGCCACGGGCGCGGATACCGGCGCCGACCGCGCGGATCAGGCGGGTGGCGATGCCGCGGCCGCGGAATTCGGCGTCGGTGCATACCGCGCTGATCTCGGTCCAGCCGGGCGGATGCAGGCGCTCACCGGCCATGGCGACCAGTCTGCCGTCGATCCGCAGGCCCAGATAGGCGCCCATCTCGATGGTCCGTCGCGCATACGGTCCCGGCTGGGTTCGGGCGATCAGCTCGAGGATCTCGGGCACATCCGCCGCGGTGAGCACCTCGAGATCGGGATCCGGCGCGACATCCAGTGCGGTGCCGTCCATCTGCACCGAACCGATCTCGTCGAGCACCGTCCACCTCGCCGGGGGAATATGGCCGTGCCCGCGCAGTCCGGTCGAACCGCCCGGCCCCAGCACAGTCGCCAGATCGGCCCAGTCCTGCTCGTCCAGTACCGGCGGATGGCCGACGAACCGGGCGACCTGCGGGTCGTAGCGTCCGATCCGGCCCACCCAGGTGGCGAACCGACGGTGCGCACCGAGCAGCGAGGTCCGCACGGGATCGTCGAGAGGGTGCAGCGAGGTCTGCGATCCCACAGTGGTATCGATCGTCACGAAACGTTCAATTCTGCTCGCCCACAGTATATTTCCCTTGGCTCGAGCTGATTTCAATCGTTGACGCCGCACCCTCCGGACAGCATCGTGACCATGGTCGCCTATTCGCCGCACGGACAGGAACACCGAGACGATGGCACCGAATCCATTGCATCTGGGCGTCGCGCTGGACGGGGCGGGCTGGCATCCCGCCGCGTGGCGCGAACCCGATTCCCGGCCGGACGAACTGTTCACCCCCGGCTACTGGACCGATCTGGTCGGGACCGCACAGCGGGGCCTGCTCGATTTCGTGAGCATCGAGGACAGCCTCGCGCCGCCCGGTGCGCGCGGTACTCCGGCAGATGCGGTCGAGGTGGTGCGCGCCCGGATCGACGCGCATCTGATCGCCGCGCGGGTGGCGCCGATCACTCGGCACATCGGGCTGATCCCGGTGGTGACGACCACCCATACCGAACCGTTCCACGTCTCCAAAGCCCTTGCCACACTGGACTTCACCTCTGGCGGACGAGCCGGGTGGCAGGTGCGGGTGTCCGGAACCGCCGCGGAGGCTGCGCATTTCGGACGTCGTACGGTGCACGAACCCACCCCCGCCGAACTCGCCGAGGCGGTTGTCGCGGGCGCGCCTGCGGGCGCGGTGCGCGAATTGTTCGACGAGGCCGCCGATGCGGTAGAGGTGGTCCGTCGTCTCTGGGACAGCTGGGAGGACGACGCGGAGATCCGCGATGTGGCCACCCGCCGGTTCATCGACCGGGACAAGTTGCACTACATCGACTTCCGCGGCCGGTTCTTCACGGTGCGCGGCCCTTCCATCACCCCGCGCCCGCCGCAGGGCCAGCCCGTGGTGACCGCCCTGGCCCACGCCCCGCTGATCTATGAATTCGCCGCTCGCACAGCAGATCTGGTCTTCATCACCCCCGGCCGGGCGAAGGGTCCGGAGCCGATTCTCGAACAGGTGGCCGCCGCGCAGGCCGAACGCACCGGCGAGCCACTGCGGGTCCATGCCGACCTGGTCGTATTCCTCGACACCGACGCCGAGAGCGGGGCAGCTCGACTGGCCCGCCTGAACGAGACCGTCGGATCCGAATTCACCTCCGACGCGGCGATTTTCACCGGCAGCGCGGAGGAACTCGCCGATCTGCTGGCCGACTGGCATGCGCGGGGGCTGGACGGATTCCGGTTGCGCCCCGGCGTCGCGGTGACCGATCTGACCGCCATAGCGGATCGACTGGTCCCGATCCTGCAGCGTCGCAAGCTGTTCCGCACCGGTTACCCGGACGGTTCGCTGCGCGGACTGCTCGGATTGCCCACCACCGTCCCCAACCGTTACGCGAACACCTGACCCAGCGAGGCCGATATGAGTTCTCCCCGTAAGCAGGTCATCCTGGGCGCTTACCTCGGCGGCGTCAACCACCACACCGCCTGGTGGGATCCCCGGGCGGGCAGCCAGATCGATTTCAGCAGTTTCGAGCACACGGCACGCACCGCCGAACGTGGACGATTCGATTTCTTCTTCCTCGCCGAGGGCCTGATCCTGCGTGAGCGCGCGGGCCATATCTTCGATCAGGACATCATCGGCCGCCCGGACACCTTCACCGTGCTGGCCTCGCTGGCCGCGGTCACCGAGCACCTCGGGCTGGCCGGGACGATCAACACCACCTTCAACGAACCCTACGAGCTGGCAAGGCAATTCGCGAGTCTGGATCACCTGTCCGGCGGCCGCGCCGCATGGAATGTGGTGACCTCGTTCGACGCCTTCACCGGCCAGAATTTCCGGCGCGGCGGATTCCTCGATCCCGCCGACCGCTACACCCGCGCCGAGGAGACGCTGAATGCGGTTCGCGCCCTGTGGGATTCGTGGGATGCGCAGGACATCGTCGCCGACCGGGACTCGGGGCGATTCCTGGCCCGCCCCGATGCCGGTGAATTCGGCTTCCACGGCAGCCAATTCGACATCTCCGGGCGGTTCACCGTGCCGCGCAGCCCGCAGGGCAGACCGGTGGTCCTGCAGGCCGGTGTCTCACCGCAGGGCCGGGCCTTCGCCGCGGCCAATGCCGACGCCATCTTCTCCCCCTACGGCAAACTGCCCGAGGCCGCGGAGTTCTACCGGGACATCAAATCTCGCGCGGTCGCGGCGGGACGCGCCGCGGAGGACATCAAGATCCTGCCCTCGGCGAGCTTCGTCCTGGGCGACACCCAGGCCGAGGCGATCGAGAAATACCACGCCGTGCGCAACGACCAGGTCACCGGCCAGACGGCGCTGATCCTGCTGGAACAGATCTGGAATCGCGACCTGTCCGAGTACGACCCCGAGGGCCCGGTGCCGGCCATCGATCCCGATCCCGACGCACCGCCGATCATCCAGGGCCGCGCCTTCGTGCACCAGGACCGTTTCGCCACGGCCGAACGCCTGCGCCAGGTCGCCGAGGCGAAGAAGCTCACCCTGCGCGAGGTCGTCATCGACCAGTTCGAACGCGGCCCCCTGGTCGGCACTCCGGCCCGAATCGCCGAGCAGATAGCCGATTTCGTCGACAACGACGGTTCGGACGGGTTCATCCTCGGCTCCCATCTGGTGCCCTGGGGCCTGGACGAATTCGTCGATCAGGTGGTGCCGCTACTCCAGGACCGCGGCGCGCTGCGCACCGAGTACACCGGAACCACGTTGCGCGACAACCTGGGCCTACCCGACGTGCGATCGACGACAACCGTGCCTGGGAGACGCTGAGCGCCGTCGGGCAACGCACCTGGCGGACAAGCAGATCCACGCCCAGGAAAATGACTCGTCCGGCAGCTTTACGAGCGGTCCTTCGATCCCACGACGAGTCCGCGAGTGCCGAGCCCGGCGCTGGAACTCCTCGCCCAGGTGTTGCGTTCTCGCACAACCGCATTCCTCCAAACGCAGTTCTGGGCGGACCAGCTGGCCCACGTACGGAAAGTGCTGGCCCGCAACAAGTTCGACGACCTGACCGGCAAGCTCGCCGACATGATCGTGCAATTCGTCGAGTCGCCCGCTGAAACGCCGAGTGACCCGGCGTCTTCCAGCACCATCGCGGATCAGCGCCGACACGAACAGCCCTGACCGGACGAATGTCGGTCGCGACCGCGTTGCGCCGATCACGGCTCAGGGGCCGACGGTGCAGCCCGAACGCATGGCGGGGATGTACGGGCGCAGGCTCAGGGCGATATCGGTGCAGGCGGCGAGGGCCATATCGCGTTCGACGCGGTCGAGCGGATGGGGTGCGGCCAGGCGAGTGCCCAGGATGGGGACCGGTAGCCGTACGCCGGTGCGGTCCCACCACAGGTAGGTGTCGCCCATGGGGTCGGCGAGGCGATGCGAGGACCAGCCGTCGACGGTGCGGATGACGTCGAGGCGACCGAATTCCCCGCCCGAGCGGTCCAGCAGGACGAGCCGGAACAGTTCCGGTGTGCACGACTCCTCGGGATCGGGGACGACGTGGAACAGCGTGCCGCCGGTGGCCGCGACGGCGGTGACGGTGTCCCCGCGCAGGATCGTGCCGACGGCGGCGCCGTCACCCCGCCGCAGCGCGATACTCACCTCGTCCAGCGGTTCGGCGCGCACCACCGATCCGTCGGTATATCGGATCCGGAATCCGAAGTTGTTGCGCCCCGCGAGAATTGCCGACCTCGCCCCGCGAGCCTCACCCCGCGCGGCAACCGCGACGGGGATTCCGGGCCCACCCCGGAATGCCATCGTCGCTCCCCCTGGCGTCTCGCACGCCACCCGCCCCTCGATCATCGTCGATCCGTTTCGCAGGGCCTGCATGCGTCCGATGGTAGAACTGTGACGAAGATCTCATGGGATATCGGACAAGCGCGTCCCAATTACCGAATTCAGGCATCCAACAGGGCGTTGACGGCAGCGGGCGAGAGCACCTGTTCCAGGATCATCGCGGCACAGGCGGCGACTCCCGTGGGCGCGTCGGGCGCACCCGGTTCCACCCGCAGCGCGCGGGTCGCCAATGCCGAGGAACGCTGGTAGATCAGCTCGCGCATACCGGCCGCCAGCGGTTCGTAGGCATGCGACAGATCCCCGCGCACGATGATCAGCGCCGGATTGAGCAGATTCACCGCCGCGGCCAGGACCTCGCCGATCCGGCGTCCGGCCTCGCGCACCACCCGCAGCGCTTCGGGATCTCCGGCGTGCACCAGGTCCACCAGCTCGGGCAGACCCGACACCGACTTCCCCTGCGCGGCGAGCTGTTCCAGCAGCGCCCAGCCACCGGCCACGGTCTCCAGGCAGTGCATATCGCCGCAGCGACAGGCCCGCTCCGGCGCTCCGGCGACCTTGATGTGCCCGATCTCCCCCGCACCGCCCCAGGCCCCGCGCTGCAACCGCCCACCGGCGATGATGCCCGCGCCGATCCCCGTGGACGCCTTGAGCAGCAACAGATCACAGACCTCGGGATGGCGGGCGTGCTCGGCCAGAGCCAGTGCGTTGACATCGCTGTCCACCCGGACCGGCGCACCGAATCGCGCGGTGAAGTATTCCGCGACGGCCACCTCGCCGAGCGCCGGACCGGTGCCGACACTGTGCCCGGTGGCCACATCGACCGCACTGGGCACACTCACCCCGACGCCGTGCACCGCCCGCCGCACCCCGGATGCCTCCGCGGTCCGCTCGAGCAGCGCCTCCATCCGATCGGCCGCGCTGACCAGCAGAGATTCGGTGACTCCGCTTGCGGGAACCGAGAATTCGGCTTCGGCGAGCACCCGGCCGGCAAGATCGCAGACGGCGACCTGGGCACGGCTGGCACCGGTCGAGGCCGCCAGCACCAGACCGGATTCGGGGTTGAACATCAGCCGCGTCGGCGGACGGCCGCCGGTGGAACCGCCGTCGGCACGCTCGACGACCAAGCCGCGTTCGAGCAGTTGCTCCACCCGCAGCGTCACCGCCGTGCGGGACAGTCCGGTCAACCGGCGGATGTCCGCGCGGGTGACCACCTCGTTACTGCGGATCAGGCCCAGCACATCGCCCGCCGAAACGCCGGGCGTCGCCATCGGTCGACCGGTCACCGCACCTCCTCACCGAATCCGTCGGACACGACCGGGGGTTACGCGGTTTCGTTCCACCGCCGCCTCCGGCCCTGCGACCCGGGCATGCCGGGCTTGTCGGGCACCACAGTATCCGTCCAGCTCGAGCGCATACAGCAGATTGTTTTGTTCTTATAAAACCAAAGTTTGCTTGCAAAAGAACTTAAGTATGTCTAGCGTTCTGTGTGGCCGATCACATATGAAGGAGTCCGCGATGCCGGTCCACCTCGACTCGCCCACCCACCCCGTTCTGGCCGCCGTCACCGCCCGCATCACCGAGCGCAGCGCGAGCACCCGACATGCCTACCTGGCTCGCATCCGGGCCGCCGCCTCCCGCGGCCCGGCTCGAATGTCGTTGGCGTGCAGCAATATCGCGCACGGCGTCGCGGCCTGCGCACCGGCGGACAAACTCGCGCTGCACGGTGCGACGCAGCCCAATATCGCCATCGTCACCGCCTACAACGACATGCTCTCGGCGCATCAGCCGTACCGGGACTATCCGGACGTGCTGCGCGAGGCCGTGACCGGAGCCCGCGGCGTCGCGCAGGTGGCCGGTGGCGTTCCGGCCATGTGCGACGGCATCACCCAGGGCCGGGCGGGCATGGAGTTGTCGCTGTTCAGCCGGGACGTCATCGCGATGTCCACCGCGATCGCGCTGTCCCACGACATGTTCGACGGCGCGCTGCTGCTGGGCGTCTGCGACAAGATCGTGCCGGGCCTGGTGATCGGGGCGCTGTCCTTCGGACATCTGCCGATGCTGTTCGTACCCGCCGGACCGATGCCCTCGGGCCTGCCCAATGCCGACAAGAGCCGGATCCGGCAGCGCTACGCCGAAGGCACCGCCACCCGAGCCGACCTGCTCGCCGCCGAATCGGCCAGTTATCACGGTCCAGGCACCTGCACCTTCTACGGCACGGCGAATTCCAATCAGCTGCTGATGGAGGTGATGGGGTTGCATCTGCCGGGCGCGAGTTTCGTCGCGCCGAATACCCCGCTGCGCCGCGCGCTGACGATCGCGGCGGGGCGGCGCGTCGTGGAGCTCACCGCGTTGCGCGGCGGAGCGGCCCCGATCGGCGAGGTGATCGACGAGCACGCCATCGTCAACGGCATCGTCGCGCTGCTGGCCACCGGCGGGTCCACCAATCACACGATGCATCTGGTGGCGATGGCCGCCGCGGCCGGAATCGACGTGCGCTGGGACGATTTCGCGGATCTGTCGGCCGTGGTGCCCACCCTGACCCGCATCTATCCCAACGGTGTCGCCGACGTCAACGCCTTCCAGCGGGCGGGCGGCATGCCGCTGCTGATCGGTGAGCTGCTCGGCGCCGGACTGCTGCACGACGATGTCACCACCGTCGCCGGGCACGGCCTCAGCGCGCACTACCGCGAGGCCCCGATCCTCGAGGCGGACGGCGAACTCGCCTGGCACCGTGGACCTTCCGACAGCGGCGACAAATCCGTGCTGCGCTCCGCAGCGGACCCGTTCGCACCCGACGGTGGCCTGCGCATGCTCGACGGATCGCTCGGCCGCGCGGTGATCAAGGTTTCGGCCGTCGCGCCCGAACATCGCGTCGTTCGCGCTCCGGCAAGGGTTTTCGATGATCAGGAGGAATTCCTCAGCGCGTTCCGGGACGGGCAGCTGAACCGGGACATGGTCGCGGTCGTGCGTTTCCAGGGGCCGCGCGCCAACGGCATGCCCGAATTGCACAAGCTCACACCGGCTCTGGGGGTGCTGCAGGATCGCGGACATGCGGTCGCGCTGGTCACCGACGGCCGGATGTCGGGCGCGTCGGGCAAGGTGCCCACGGCGATGCATCTGACGCCCGAGGCCGCGGCAGACGGGCCGATCGCTCGCATCCTGGACGGTGACGCCATCGAATTGGACGGCGAGACAGGCAGACTCGACATCCTGGTGGATCCGGCCGAACTCGCCGCCAGAGAGCCCGCACAGGCCGCGCCCACGCCGATCGGCACCGGTCGCGAACTGTTCGACTGCTTCCGCACCGCCGTCGGCCCGGCCGATCGGGGCGCGAGCGTCTTCGGCGCGGCATGAGGATCGCCGCGCCCGCGACGCACGCGCCCACCCCCGGCGCGCCCTGGCTGGTCGCCGATATCGGTGGTACCCATGCCCGATTCGGGTTGGTGGCCGAACTCGGCGGCGAAGCGCTCGAGGTCCGTATCCTGCGCTGCGCGGAATTTCCGGATCTCGTTGCGGCGGTGGAGAATTACCTCGATCGCATCCCGTCCGGCGCCCGGCCCTCGATGGCCTGCGCCGCGGTCGCGGGACCGGTGCGCGGCGACCGGTTCCGACTCACCAACGCGCACTGGGACTTCTCGATCTCCGAGAGCCGGATACGACTGGGACTGGACAGGCTCGAACTGATCAACGATTTCACCGCGCTGGCGCTGGCCGTACCGGATCTGCCGGATTCGGCCTTCGTACGGATCGGCAGCGGCGTGCGGTGGGCCGCGGAGCCGATGGTGGTGATCGGACCGGGCACCGGACTGGGCGTGAGCGGGCTGATGCGCGTACAGCAGCGCTGGATCGCGATCCCGGGTGAGGGCGGACATGCGGGGCTGCCGGTGGAGACCGAACAGGAGACGCAGGTCGCCCGGGTGCTGCGCGAACAGCATCCGGTCGTGGACGCCGAGACCGCGCTGTCCGGGCCCGGACTCGGGCGGCTGTACCGGGCACTGTGTGTCGTGCACGGAGTGACGCCCGCCGCCCAGCAGCCCGAGCAGGTGTGCACGGCGGGTCGGCGCGGTACCGATGACCTTGCCCGCGAAGCGCTTTCGATGTTCTGCGGGATGCTCGGCACGTTCGCCGGGAACGTCGCGCTGACCCTCGGCGCACGCGGCGGGGTACTGCTCGGCGGCGGCATCCTGCCCGGCATCGTGGATTTCCTCGCCGACAGCGACTTCCGCGCCCGGTTCATCGGAAACCGGTCGATCGCAGGCTATCTCGATCCCGTGGCCACCGAACTCATCGTGGCCGCCACACCCGCGCTGCGCGGCGCCGCCGTGGCGCTCGAACAGCACCGACTCATTCCGGAGACCGTATGAACATCCTCGATATCGCACCGGTCGTCCCCGTCGTCGTCCTGGACCACCCGGATCGCGCCGTCCCGCTGGCCCGCGCCCTGCTCGACGGCGGCGTCGGCATCATCGAGATCACCCTGCGCACGAATGCCGCGTTGCCCGCCATCGAGGCCATCGCGGCCGAGGTGCCCGAGATGGTCGTCGGGGCGGGCACCCTGGTCACTCCGCTGCAGGTGGAGGCCGCCGCAGCGGCCGGGGCGGGCTTCCTGGTGAGCCCCGGGACCACCCCGCACCTGCTGGATGCCCTGGCCGATACCGGCCTGCCGTATCTGCCCGGCGTGGCGACGATCTCGGAGATCCTCACCGTGCTGGATCGCGGCATCACCGAGATGAAGTTCTTCCCCGCCGAATCCTCCGGCGGCACAGCGGCTCTGCGCGCCTTCGCCGGTCCGCTGCCGCAGGTCCGGTTCTGCCCGACCGGCGGCATCACCCCCGCCACCGTGCGCGACTACCTGGCCCTGCCCAATGTCGGCTGCGTGGGCGGATCCTGGCTCACCCCCGCCACCGCACTGGCCGCAGCCGACTGGCCGAGCATCCGGGAAGCGGCCGCAGCAGCCGCGGCGCTGCGGGACTGAGCGCGGTTCGAGCCCGATGCGACATCGTGGCCTCCGGACTCACGATTGCGTCGAGCGGCCTGAGTCCAGGCCCGGGGACGCGGCCGCCACGACTGCGGCACGGCACGGGCCTCGAAATGGCGGGCCTACCTGGACGCTGATCCCGGACGACCGACTCCGCACCCGAGACTCGCTCGAACAGTCGCGGCGCTGCGGAAATGAGCGCGGGTGGCCCGGGGCAGCGGATACCGGGTGCCGCGCGGCCGTCCTGGGTGCAACACGGCCGACCGGCGCACGGTGACTTCTGGGCTGGTGGGACAATCCGTGCGGTGATCACCGCCGCCCCCTCTGGCCGACCGGTCGGTCCGCGTCCCTGGTCGTTGCGGGCGCGGCTGCTGGCCGGGCAATTGCTGCTGCTCGTGACGGTGGTGATCGGCATCGGCGTGGCGACCGAACTGGCATTGCACCAGTTCCTGGTGGACCAGTTGGACGGTCAGTTGGCGGGTGCGCAGAACCGCGCTCAGATGGCCGTCAGCGGACCGCCGCCCTTCTTCGGGCCACCCCCGTCCGACGCGGATCCGGGCCCGCAGTCGGCGGGTCCGGGTTCGGTGGCTCCACCGTCCGGGCCGGGGCCGCACGGCACACACGTCACGCATCCCGGCCCGCATGCGACACCACTGGGCCCCGGGGCACAACCGCCCGCTCTCGCGCAATCGCCCTCGACAGCCCGAACATCCACTGCCACACCGCAACACACCGGCGCGCAGCCGCCGACGGCAGCGCATACACCGGTGTCCGCTCCGGCCGCGACGACCAGCGGGCCCCCGCAGGCTTCCGAGACAGCGACGCCGACCAGCAGTCCCGGACCCGAGTTCCTGTCCCGGCCCGGAGTGCCGCCCGATGAGATCGGCGCGATCATCGAGGGCCGCACGATCACCGCGGTCGGCAAACTCGGCTCGGACGGCAATCGCACCGCGCTGAGCGACACCGCCGAACGTCAACTCGCCGCGGTGTCCGCCGACGGCCGTTCGCGAACCATGAGCCTGGACGGTCTGGGGAGATATCGGGTGGTGGCCGAGCCCGGACCCGATGACGGGCAGACGGTTCTGACGGGGCTGTCCATGGCGCCGGTCGATGCGACGCTGCTGCGGGTGCTGATGGTCCTGGGGATCGTCGCCGCGATCGTGCTGCTGATCGCGATCACGGTGGGTATCACACTGATTCGCCGCGCGCTGGCCCCGCTGGACCGGGTCGCCGCGACCGCCTACCGGGTCGCGGATCTGCCGCTGGATCACGGCGAAGTCGAACTGCCCGTTCGGGTTCCGGCCGATGACGCCGATCCGCGAACCGAGGTCGGCCGACTCGGCGCGGCGGTGAATCGCATGCTGGACAACATCACCGGCGCGCTGTCGGCCCGCTACGCCAGCGAGACGCGCGTGCGTCGATTCGTCGCCGACGCCAGTCACGAACTGCGCACCCCGCTGGCCGCCATCCGAGGCTATACCGAACTGGCACAACGCAACAGCAATGAGGTGCCCCCGGCGGTCGCGGACGCGATGAGCCGGGTGGACGCCGCCGCCATCCGGATGTCGGGTCTGGTGGAGGATCTGCTGCTGCTGGCGCGCCTGGATTCGGGCCGCCCGCTCGAGCACGAACCGGTCGATCTGACCCGGATCACCGCCGACGCGGTCACCGACGCCCATATCGCCGGAGCCGATCACCAGTGGGAGATGAACCTGCCCGACGAACCGGTCGAGATCACCGGCGACGCCGCGCGCCTGCATCAGGTGCTGGCCAATCTGCTCACCAACGCCCGAGTGCACACCGGCCCCGGCACCGTGGTCACCACCTCCCTGGAATCCGACGGCGCGGGTGGCGTGCGGTGGCGGGTGCGCGACACCGGCCCCGGCATACCGGCCGAACTGGTGCCGGAGATCTTCCAGCGCTTCGCCCGCGGTGACTCCTCGCGCTCACGCCACACCGGCAGCACCGGGCTGGGCCTGGCCATCGCCAGCGCCGTCGTGCGGGCGCACGGCGGCGACATCACGGTGACCAGCGAGCCCGGCGACACGGCGTTCACCGTGCATCTGCCGAAGGCGGGCAGCCCGCCGGAGAGTTCCTAGATGGTGGCCCGCTCCCGGGTCGCGCGGGCGGCCTCGCGGGCCAGCAGCCGGTCGCGCTGCTCCTCGAACTTGGTCGCGTCGCGATCCAGCTTCTCCAGGAAGGCAGCCAACTCGTCCCGGGCGCGTTCCCCGCGCGGCCCGAAGTCGTCGCGGCCGAACACATTCCAGATCTTCAGCACCGGCCGCACGACCTCCTCGAGGTGCTGGCGCAGATCGTAGATGCCGTGCTTGGCCATGATCACGCCGTGGCGGCGGAAATTGGGCATGCCGTATCCGGGCATGACGAAGTTGGTCACGATCCGGGTGATCGCCTCGATCTGCTGATCGGGCACCAGATCCAGCCCGGCCGCGCACAGGTTGCGGTAGAAGATCATGTGCAGGTTCTCGTCCGTGGCGATGCGCTGCAGCATCCGGTCCGCGATCGGTTCGTCGCAGGCCCGGCCGGTGTTGCGGTGCGAGACGCGGGTCGCCAGCTCCTGGAACGTCACGTAGGCGACGTTCTCCAGGAATCCGCCCCAGTCGTCCGGGGACTGCGCGCCGTTGGTCATGTGGATCATCCGATCCCGTTCCAGCGCAACGGGATCCACCGCCCGGGTGACCACCAGATAGTCCCGGATGACGATGCCGTGCCGGTTCTCCTCCGCGGTCCAGCGGCCGACCCAGGTGCCCCACGCGCCGTCCATCGAGAAGTTCTCTGCGATCTCGCGGTGGTAGGAGGGCAGGTTGTCCTCGGTGAGCAGATTGGTGATCATCGCCGCCTTGGCGACCTCACCGAGCGCCGATTGCGACGGGTCCCAGTCGAATCCGCCCATCGCCGCGAAGTTGCGCCCGGCGTCCCAGGGCACGTAGTCGTGCGGATGCCATTCCTTGGCGATCGACAGGTGCCTGTTGAGATTCTGCTCGGCGACGGGCTCCAATTCGGAGAGAATTTCCAGCTGCGTCAGATCCCGGGCCATATGCGGAGCCTTTCCGTCGTCATGTCTTGATGTCGTGCACCTGCCGATGTCACCGACGAACCGTACCGGCGACCGGTCCAGTAGACGATGATGCGTTATCAGTGCACTGTGCCCTACCTGTGGCAAGGCTGTGAAGACGGCAGGCTCCGCAGATCTCGACGACGCAGCTCTCGGACACGCGTCAGGTCAGCACGCCGTCCTGGCACAGGCTCGAGGAGCGCCAGCTCGCCGACGGCGGCCGCACACCGGAGTCGAAGTTCCACCAGGAGATCGGCCCGACCGATCGCCAGTACACGAACAGGCCGCTGTTGTCGGTGACCGCGGTGTAGATGTCCGCGCTGCCCTCGATCAGCTGATTGCCGACGCAGTAGTCGTTGTAGGAGGTGCCGGGCTGCCAGGCGCCGGGACTGAAGCTACCGGCCGGATTACCGGTCGCGCCCGGGTTGGACACCGTGCTGTGATGCCCCGACGCGCCGTCCTTGTTCCAGTGCGAAACACCGAAGGCGTCCATGTGACAGCTGAAGGCGAAACCTCCCGCGTACACCACCTGGCCCTGCCGGTAGCTGTTTCCCGCCCACAGGCACGGCTGCCCCGTGGCGTCCGCGTGCGCCGCCGGGATCTCCGCCGCGCCGAGCCCGGTCGCGGTGATCGCGGCCAGGGCGTACAGGGCCGCCCGGAACCGCCGTGACACAGGTCCGTTGATTCTGCTCATTACCGCTTCTTTCGTGTGCGGGTCGCTACCTCGGGGGTCGATCTCGTGACCGGCACAGCCGAGGCTTATCACGAGGAATAATGTACCGTTAATCAACGGCACATTACTTACGGAGTTCTCACGGGCGGGAAGAGCTGCGAAGCCGAGGCGACACGCCGACTCGGACAAATGCGACACACCGATCGCGAGAAGTGAGCAGTGCCCGAGTGTTCGGGGAGGGGCCACCCGTGAGTAATATCGAGCGCCTGGCCGGAGCTGGAGTTGGTATGTCGGACGTTTCCCATGGCGGCGGCGAGGACGACGCGCACGATCGTCGTCTGGTCGGCCGCGAACGCGAGCTGATCGTCGGCGCCGAGCGGCTCGCACAGACCGTCGCCGGACACGGCGGCGTCGTGATCATCGACGGTGCGCCCGGGGTCGGCAAGACCTCACTGCTCGAGCGGATCCTCGACTCGGCGGACCGGGTGCGCATGCGGGTATTGGCCTGCGCCGCCAGTGAACTCGAGATGCACACGCCGTTCGCGGCGACGCGGACCTGGTCGACCGCCGACTGGTTCACCGACGCGGTCCCGGCGGAGCTGATCGACCGCTCGCGGGCGCTGCTGCGTGGCGACCCCACGGCCGCGGGCGATGCGGTCGGCTGGGCGAACTCGGTGATCGACACCTTCGCCGAGATCGTCGAAAGGCTCTGCGCCACAGGTCCGGTCGCGGTCGTCGTGGACGATGCGCACTGGGCGGATCCGGCCACGCTGCGCACGATCGAACGGCTCGCGGAGCTGATCGACGAGTTGCCCCTGCTGATCGTGCTCGCACTGCGCCCGCTCCCGCGCGAGGGCGTGGTGACCGAGGTCATCGAGCGGGTGACCGCGGCGGGCGCGGCCCAGGTGCGGCTCGAGCCACTGGACGATCCAGCCGGCGTGGAACTCGCCGCGGCCGTGCTCGGCGCGCCGGTCGGCCCCGGGCTGGTCCGCGCGCTCACCTGGGCGGGCGGAAATCCCTTGTTCATCACCGAATTGGTGGCCGGGCTGCGACAGGCCGGACAGCTCACCATCACCGACGACGGGACGGTGGAACTCGCCGCCGGGGCGCCCGGCGCAGGCGCCGACCCACACCTTCCGGTCTCGCTGACCGAGGCCATCCTGCGCCGCCTGGACTATCTGCCGACGAATGCGCAGCGGGTGCTCTCGCTCGCGGCCGCCCTGGGCGCGGGGGTCGAGGCCGGCGAGCTGACCAGCGTGCTGGGAGCCGAGGCCGCGGAGATCGAGGAGATCGTCGCCCTGGCAACCGATGTCGGGGTGCTGATCTCCGGACGCACGGGGCTGATCTTCCGGCACGATCTGATCCGCCGGGTGTTCGCCGACCAGGTGCCCGGGACCACCCGGGCCAGTCTGCAGTGGCATGCCGCGCAGACCCTGATCGGCACGGGCGGACCGATCGAACGCATTGCCGGATATCTGATTTCGGCCGGAGTCCAGCTGGATTCGCCGAGCATCGACTGGTTGCTCACCTCGGCCAACCGGCTGATGATCTGCGCACCCGAGAGCGCCGTGCGACTGCTGAGCACGACCATCACCTCGGATCCGCAGGCCCCGGCCGCGAATCGGCTGCGAATGCTGCTCGTGCGCGCCCTGCTGTGGAGCGGACGGGCGGCCGAGGCCGAGCGCGTGGCGCGCGAAGCTCTGGAAGGACTGCCCGACCCCGGGCAGCCGCAGCGCGGGGATTTCCTGTGGCTGCTCTCCCAGGCATGTCTGGCACAGGGCAAAGTCGCTGCCGCACACGAGGTTTCGACCACGGCCGTGCACGAGGGCGCGCCCCCGGTCCGCGAGGCGCGGCATCAGGGCGTCCTGGCCGTGGTCTCCCATCTGCTGGATCGGCTCGACGACGCGGAACGGGCCGCCGATCGCGCTCGCACCCTCGGGTTCGAACTCGCCGATCCGGTCTCGATCGGCATGGCGCAGTTCTCGCTCGGACTGGTCCGGTACTACCAGGGCCGCCTGGAGGAATGTATCGAGCTGGGCGACAACCTGATTCGGCAGTACGAGGCCCTGAGCCAGGGTCGCAGCACCTTCGCGCACTTCAATCCGTACCTGGTCAGCGGCCAGTGCCTGATGGAACTGGACCGGCCCGAGCGGGCCGAGGAGGTCCTCACCGCCACCGTCGATTACGAGGAGCGCAGCGGCGGCGCGATGCAGACCGCGAACCTGCTGGCAGTGGGCAAACTGCATTTCACCAGCGGGCGCTGGGACGACGCCCTGGCCGCACTGGCCCGATGTCACGACACCGCGGACGTGTTCGGCTACGCGCGCGTCGCGCCGAGCCTGATCGCCCTGATCGGCGTCTACCGGGGAACCTTCACCGACACACCGGATTCCATTCCGCCGCTGATCGACGACATCGCCGGCCGCACGGGTCTGCATGTGCGCGCCTGGGCTCGGGCGGTGGCCCTCGAACGCGACCGGCGGCCCGGCGAGGCGCTGGATCTGTTGCTGGCCACGTGCGCGCAGGTCGAGTCGCCGTGGACCGAGATCACGCTCTACCACGTCTATCCGGAGATGGCCCGGCTGGCGGCGGTCACCGAACGTTCGGCGGATCTGCAGGCGATCGCGCGTGCCGCGCAGCAGTCCGACGAGCGGATCGCGACCAGCTCCCGGCATGCCACAGCGCTGCTGTGTACCGGTCTGGCGCAACAGGATCCGGCCCTGCTCACCGAATCGGCCGAACTGTTCACCGCGGCCGGGCGACCGTTCTACACCGCGCACGCGCAGGAGAATCTGGCCGCGGTGTACGCGCAGGCGGGCCGGATGGATGCCGCGCGCGCGGCCTCGGACGCGGCGGTCGAGGTGTACGCCGGGATGGATGCCCAATGGGCGGTCGCTCGCGCGGAGGCCCGGTTGCGCGGCCTGGGACTGCGGCACGGCCGGCGCGGCCCGCGCAACCGCCCGAAATCCGGTTGGGCCGCACTGACTCCCACCGAACGGCGGGTCGCCGATTTCGTCACCGAGGGTTTGTCGAATTCCCAGATCGCCGCGCAGATGCTGCTGTCCCGGCGAACCGTGCAGACGCACGTGTCGAGCATTCTGGCCAAACTCGATTTCACCTCCCGGGTACAGATCGCCGTCAGTCATGCCAATGGCACTCGGCCCCAGGAGGTTCGATAACCGCTGTGCGGTGTCCGATATTCGGTGCGTGATCGCGACGTCCGGGAATTCTCCAGAAAGGTCCGGCGCTCCTCCTCGGTCATTCCGCCCCATACCCCGAACGGCTCACCGACCGCGAGTGCGTACTCCCGGCAGCGATCCAGTACCGGACAGCTGTGGCAGATGCGTTTGGCCAGGTGAGCGCGTTCGATGCGAGCCCGGCCGCGCTCACCGTCGGGATGGAAGAAAACCTCCGAATCCACTCCGCGGCAATGTCCGTCGAGCTGCCATTCCCACGCCTCGGAGGTCGAGGGGTAGTAACGTGCGACATCGGGGAATGCGGCGAGCATGGCCCGAATCTACCGAAATTCCCGGAAAGGCCGAGCGCGATATCTTCCCGTGATCGGGAAATGCCTTCGCGGGCGGCGGGATTCGCGTACCGCGGCGAACGCCCGGAATCAGTTCCGCGCTCGGTGGGCCGAAATCTGCGGCTCGGGTGTGCGGTCACCGAGAATCTCGTCGGCGAGGACGCTCAGGCCCAACATGATTCGGTTCATCTGCGCATCGGTGAGCTCCGGGAATACCGCGCGTACGCCCTCCTCGATGGGCGCCGAGGTGTCGGGCACCTGTTTGCGCGCCACGCTGCCGGGGCGGACGGCGACCAGCGTGCGGCGGCCGTCGCGGGGATCCTGGGAAACCTGGAAGACACCTTGTTCCCGCAGGCGCACAACGGTTTTCGAGACGAAGCTCTGCGCCAGACCGGTCCGTTCGGCGATATCGCCGATGGCCGAGTCCGGATGCCCGGTGACATCCTGCATGATCGCCACCATCCCGGCCGACATCTGCCGATCACCGGTGCCCCCGGTCGAACTCGACGCGATCTCGCGCAGCACACGAACCAACCGGTGCAGTTCGGCGATATTCATACCACTCGATGATACATCTACGTTAATGTGCCTCTCACCAGCTGCAACAATCCATCACCACCGAGGAGATCACGGTTCGCGCCAGGAGAGGCGACCACGCGCGGGCACGGGCTCCTCGGCCATCGCCGTGCGACACCGCGTCCGTTCCACCACCATGCGAGCGGTTTTGACCGATACGGACTCCTCCGGCAGCGCGGCACGCACGAATTCGGCGATCGCCAGATGCCGGGCCGAGTAACCGGGATAGGGATACAGCGACAGCAACGCGGGGGTGTAACCGCCGCAATGGTTCAGCACCCGCAGGGACACCGTCGCGGCCATGCCCGAGCGCAGCCGTTCGGCCACCTCGGCCAGCTGCGCGCGGTCGTCCGGATGGAACACTTCGACCGGGGAGGCCAGATTGTCCCAGCGCACCCAGGGCGCCGGATCGGTCAGCCAGTGCGAGATACTCGCGTGCTCCACCTGCAGCACGCCCAGATGCGTCCCGGCGCGGCGATGCGCCTCACGCAGGGCGACCCGCTCCAGCGTGGTCACCTGCGCACCCGGATCGACCGGGCCGGTGTCCTCGATCAGCAGCCACGCACCCTGGGTGCGCAGATCGTCACGCGCCCGCATGGAGATCAGCCAGCGGGCCGAAATCCCTACTGTCACTTCGAATTGCAGGCTCGCACCCGGATTCGGATCGTAGAGCAGATCCAGCACCTCGGCGTGCCGGTCGAAACCGGTCCAGCGATGGAACAGCTCCGCGATCGACATCGTCGGCGCGTAATCCTCCGGCGACATCCCGGCCAGTTCGGTCACCCCGGCGGGCAACCGGATGGTCTGCGAGGCCATGTCCCAGATCCCGCCGACCGCGGAAGGCGGCAGCGGCGCTCGCGCATCGGCCGGTCCGATCCACAGCCGCACCGCGTGCACGTCACCCGCGGGCCCGAGGACCGGGCGAGCGAGCATCCGGTGCGGACCGGCGTCGGTGACCACCCGCAGATCCACATCGACCGCATCGCGGGACGCGGTCGTGAGGGCCTCGCAGGCAGTTCTGGTGGACAGGCCGTAGGCCGAGGGCATCTTGGCCAGCAGCCGCTGCACGACGCGCTGCCAACCGGCGAACTCTCGCGGCTGTCCGCCGACCGACGCCGCCGACATGCCTTCGGGCGCCAACATCTCCACCGTCAGCCACGGGTTGGTGCGCGGTACTCCAAACGACCCCATGCCAAGCATGCAACCCCGCGGCGATCGCGGAAACATCCGCCAAGATACGTAGACGAACAACATTTCCGGGCGGAAGGTTCCGGCACCACGGCCGCGGCCGAACAGGCAAGACACCAGTTTCGGGGGCGAGGGTGCCGTGCGCTGCACGGACCCGTCGCAACCAACTGTTGAAATCGAAACTATGTTGCCGACACCGTACCGTCAAACACCATCGGCACATCCACAGCCGATTCCCAGTTCCGGGAAGCGTTCTCGGTCGTCAGCCGCACTGCGGGCGGGTGGCGTTGCAGCCGCCGTGGCTGTTGTTGGGCGCCACGCTGTTCTGCGGATCCGGCTGCACCGGCGGAGCCATGATGTTCCAGAGCATCGCGCCGTCCCGCAGCCACTGATTGAAGGCCGAGCCGGGCGCCGGAACCGGCAGGGACCGCTGCAGATCCGCCGCCGGGGCCGGAACCGAGTTCTGACTCCCGTCGGGATTCGACCGGTGCGGCAGGGTGATGTTCGGGATCACGTTCGACTGCTCGCTGTGATGCGGGGCCGACTGCGCGGGACCGGTCGGATTCGAGAGCGAATTCGCGGGGGCCGACTGCGCGGGCGCGGAATGCTGCAAAGGGGACGAGAGCGACGGGGACGAGTGGGACGGCCCCGAGTAGGACGGCCCCGAGTGGACGCTGGGCGTCCCGCTGTTGTGTGATCCCGGCGAGCTCGCGCCGGAGTGCGACGTACCGGCCGGACTCGAGTGCCCGCCGCCGCTGCTGTGGCCGCCGCCGCCCGATCCGGGAGCCGCACCTGCCAGGCCCGCCGAACCGATCGACACCGCGACCGCGACCGCGACGCAGGTCAGGAAACGCGAACCGAAGGGATTTCGCTGAACACCGTTGAGCTTCGAGACATTCATCTTGGTACCGTCCGTCGACGTCTTATAAGAAGGGCTGCCCGGCGACGTCGATCTCACGAGCAGTGCTTATCACCCGTTTAATGTACCGCTAGACAACGGCACATTAAACTTGCAACCTTTCCACCGCTGGGAACTTCGCGACGATGTGAGATACGCGGGCACGCCCGCGCGGTGACGCCCAGCGCGGCGCGATCCGCCGGGCGCAGACGGGTCGGACTCAGCCCTCGGCGAGCACTTCGGTCAGCTCGGTGTCGCCGTCCAGATATTTGGTGATGGACCGCTCGACCAGCTCCGTGGCGGTCTGCACGGCGACCGCGCGCGTCGCGGTGAGCTGATCGGTCAAGTGCGCCAGGTCATCCGGGCCGCGCCCGGACTCCTGATACTGCGGCCAGGCGGTGCGCTGGAACATCTCCACCACCCGCCGCGCGATGCGGTCGCAGTCGGTGCGCATCTTCTCCAGGTCGGCGAGAATCTCCTCGGCCGGCAGCCCGATGCCGGTCAACTGCTCGACCACCCGCACCAGCTTCGCATCGACCACCCGATAGGTCGCCGCGTCCACCGGCTCGTACAACCCCAGGCCGACCACGCGGGCCAGACCGTGCGAGACGTTGCTGTACCGCTCCGCGAGTTCGGTGGCGGCGATCGTGTCATCGGACGACGGTTCGATCTCCGGCGACGCGTCCGGCTCGATCACGCCCAGGATGTCACCGAGATCGTCACCCCGATCCCATGCCTCGAGCAGCTCGCGGATGCCGTTGAGCTTGATCCCGCGATCCAGCAACCGGCTGATGGTGGCCACCCGATTCAGATGTTCGGGCCCGTAGAACCCCGTTCTGCCACGGACCTCCGGGGAGGGCAGCACGCCGCGTTCGTGATACACGCGAAGACTGCGCACCGTCGTCCCCGCCGCCCGCGCGAGCTCATCGATCGTGTACTCCGCACTCGCCATACATAAAGGAAACCACACCGAAATACCCGTGGGTATCTTCGCGGGTGGGTATCGCCGCCGTCGGCGGTCACCACCAGCTGCGCGGACGCACCTGATTGGCCAGATCGATGAGCCGATACCGGTGCCATCGGTCGGGCGCGATCTGGGCCAGTGCGCGCAGACTCGATTCCAGTCCCTGCCGCAAACCGGTAGGGGTGACCGGGAATCCGAGGATGCTCTGCAGCCGCGCGGGCTGAGCGCCGGCGCGCAACCACTCCACCGCCGCACCCACCACGATCACCTTCAACTGCAGGGTCCGCGGGTCGTCCGGCAGGGCCGTCAGGCGCGCGGCCGCGGTGTCGAGGTCTCGCTCGGTGATCTCGGCGGTCGGCCGCGAGACCAGTAGCAGCGATCCGGTCATCTGGGCGATGGCGTGATGCCGTGACGCGGCGGGCACCTCGTCCAGCACCGCGACCGCCTCGAGCAGCTCGCCGTCCGCGGCCAGCCGCCTGGCCAGCCCGAACGCGGCGCTGACCACGCCGTGATTGGTGCGCCACACCGTGCGGTAGTGCTCCATCGCGGCATCGTGCAGCCGGTCGGGATCGCCCGGTTCGTCGAGATGCTGCAGCATCAGCTCCGCGGCGGCGGCCAGCGCCAGCGGCGGAGCGATCTCACCGGGGACCATCGAGTGCACGGTGTCGAAATGCCGGTAGCCCAGCTCGAAATCGCCGTCCAGCAGCGCGGCGACACCGAGATGCCATTCGATGCGCCAGTCGTCGGCGTGACGGGGGGCCAATTCGTCGAGCAACGCCCGAGCCTGGACCACATCCCCCAGCTCGATATGGGCCTGCGCCGCGGCCAGCGCACCCTCGAGTTCGAAGGATTCCGGCTCGGCCACGACCCCGGCCGCGATCCGAGCGCTGGTGCGCCGCAACGCGTCCAGGACCTGATGCGGGTCACCGCGCAGCAGCGGCAGCAGCAGTTCGGCGCTGGGATCCTCGGTGTCGATCAGCGGCGCCGGAAGCGCGGCCACCACATCGGCCACATCCACCATGGGCATGCGCTGCGTGCCGTCGATCACGCGATCGGTCTGTCCGATGAGCGTGTCGATACCGAAATCGCCCAGTATGGAGGCGAATTCGGCCGACGCCTGGGGATGTTCGCGACCGCTGTCCACGGCCAGCACCATCCGCAGCACGCCGACCAGCTGGCAGTACATCGCATACGCCGAGGGGAAGCGTCGGCGCGGATCGGGTTCGGTTGCCCGGCAGAGCAATCGGTGCAATCCCGGGTACCGCCGCAGCAGCGGCTCCTGCTCCGGCGAGGGGATCACCGGGGCCAGGTTGCCGTCCCGTTCGACCGGCAGATCGAGCATCAGCGCGGCCAGGGTCCGACCGACCGAATACAGGTCCGCGGCCACGGTCGGCCCGGTCTCGGTGATCTCCGGCGCCTGGTATCCCGGTGTGCCGTAGATACTTCCGTAGGAATCGAGTGCGGCGACCGCGCCGAGGTCGATGAGTTTGACCTCGTCCTCGCTGACCATGATGTTGTCCGGTTTGAGATCGTTGTAGGCCAGGCCGAACGAATGCAGGTAGTCCAGCGCGGGCAGTACCTCCATCAGATATGCGATCGCCTCGGCCACCGGGATACGCTGCGGGGCAAGTACATCGAGCATCTTCTTGAGCGACCGACCGCCGACGTACTCCATGACGATGTATCCGGCCGCGATATCGCGGCCCACGGAGGCGTGCTTGACGAAGTTGTGGATCTTGACGATGCCCGGATAGGCCATCTCCGAGAGGAACTGCCGTTCGGCCAGCGCCACCACGTGCGCCTCGAAGTCGAGCGGATTCTGCAGCCCCTTGAGCACCACCCAGCGGTCGCTGACGTTGCGGTCCACGGCCAGATACACCCAGCCCAGGCCGCCGTGCGCGAGGCAGCCCTGGACCTCGTACTGCCCGGCGACCAACTCGCCGGGCACCAGCGTGGGCCGGAAGTTGAACGGTGATCCGCAGGCCGCGCAGGTGCCGCTGATCTCACCGGGGCCGTCGGTGGTCCGGCGACCGACCGGCGCATCGCATTTCCAGCAGAATCGTTTGATCTCGTGTACTTCGGGATCGGTCAGCACCGCGGCACGCGGATCGAGTGGAGTCACCTTGGGCATCTCCACCAGCCCGCCGCCCAACTTGCGCACACTGGGCCGGGACCGGGCGCTGCGGCCCGATCCACCACCGGTGTCGGCCTCGGGGTCGGATTCGACCGCGGCCGAATCGGACTCGGCCAGCAGTTCGAGTTCGAACTCGGCCTCGTCGCGCCGGCGCGCCACCGGACGGGCGCGCTGTGCCGAAAACCGCTCCGACAGGACCGAATTCGGTATCCGCCCCTCGGGCGGGACGGGGCCCCGAGTAGCCCACGGATGAGTCGTCGACCGACGCGGCATCTCGCTTCCGCGCATGCGCCGATTGGCCCACGGGTGCGGCAGCGGTTGGTCGGGCGCCTCGGAGTGCTCGGGCATGGGAACCTTTCGTACCCATAGGTGAGTCGGGCTCTCATTCTGGTCCGCCATCGCTATCGTCGTGGAGGAGTTGTTCCCTCCGGTGGGAATATGCTTGCCGGGCGTTGGCCCGGTCCCCGGGACGCTCAGGTCCGGTCGGACTCGACCACCACGTCAACCGTCAGATCCTGCGAATCCGGTTCGGGCGCAGGCGGTTCGGGCAGGTGCGGCGACTGCGCGCTCACCGCACGCCAGGTCGCCGCGACATCGGCGGCCCGTTTGCGGGCCAGCAGCCAGCCGGTGGTCAGCACCGGCAGCATGACCACCACGACCGCGATCACCGCGCCGCGTTGCACGACGTCGTCGCTGACCGCCATCAGCACGACCACGGCGAGCAGGAACACCAGCGTGAGCACCCCGGTCCACGGTGCACCCGGCAGCCGGAACGCCGGGCGCTGCGCCAGGCCCTTGCGGCTCCACCGCCACAGGCGCAGCTGGCAGGCCACGATCACCGACCACGCGGTGATGGTGCCCAGCGCCGACATGTTCAGCACGATCTCGAACGCCTTGTCCGGCACCACGGCGTTGAGGCCCACGCCGATCAGCGCGATCGCGCCGGTGGCGAGAATGCCGACGTAGGGCACGCCCGAGCCGGACATCCGCGCCCCCAGGGCCGGTGCGCTGCCGTTCACCGACATCGAGCGCAGAATGCGGCCGGTCGAATACAGCCCGGCGTTCAGGCTGGAGAAGCCCGCGGTCAGCACGACCAGGTTCATGATGCTGCCCGCGCCGTGCACGCCGAGCCGGGCGAAGAAGGTCACGAACGGACTCTGGCCGCCCACGAAATCGCCGTACGGCAGCAGCAGGCCCAGCAGCACCAGGGACCCGACGTAGAACAGCGCGATCCGCGCGATCACGGTATTGATCGCGCGCGGCATGACCTGCTCCGGACGTTCCGCCTCGCCCGCCGCGGTGCCGACCAATTCCACTGCGGCGTAAGCGAACACCACACCCGTGGTCACGGTGACCAGCGGCAGCACACCGACCGGGAACAGCCCGCCGTTCGCGGCCAGCAGACCGAATCCGGTCTGCTGGCCGCCGATGGTGAACCGGCCACCGAGGATGATCGAGCCGACGACCAGGAAGGCGACCAGGGCGACGACCTTGATCAGCGCGACCCAGAACTCCAGTTCACCGAACCAGCGCACCGAGATCAGGTTGAACCCGACCACGATCACCAGTGCCACCAACGCGATCGCCCACTGCGGGATGACCTCGGTCACGCCCCAGTAGTGCACATAGGTGGCGATGGCGGTGATGTCGACGATGCCGGTCATGCACCAGTGGAAGAAGTACATCCAGCCGACGCCGAAAGCCAGTTTCTCCCCGTAGAACTCGCGCGCGTAGGACACGAACGATCCCGACGACGGCCGGTGTGCGACCAGTTCACCGAGGGCCCGCAGCACGAAGAAGACGAATACGCCGCATACCGCGTACACCAGGAACAGTCCTGGCCCGGCATGTTCGAGCCGATCCGCCGATCCCAGGAACAGTCCGGTGCCGATTGCGCCGCCGATGGCGATCATCTGCAGCTGCCTGGGCCGCAGCGATTTGCGATACCCGGTGTCCTCGTGATGTAGGCCTGCGGACGGAGTGGTCGACCTGGGCGGGTGAACGGCTGTCATGACACGGCCTTTCAGGTGACGAAAATCATATCGCCACCTAATGTACCGCCAAACATCGGCACATTAATCCCAGTCCTGGGAACCCAGCGGGCCCGGCCGAGCGCAACCGCGCTCGACCGGGCCCGGGAATGCTCTGCTCAGACCCGCGTTCGGCCGGACTCCCCGAGCTCGTCCGCATTCGCCTTGGACAGCGGATCGGCGATGTGCTCCAAGGACTTCCCCTCGGCGTCCACACCGAAGAACCAGGCGACCAGGCCGCCGAAGATCATCGCCGCTGCTCCGATGAGATAGCCGATCGCCAGCGGCACCCGATCCAGACTCGGATTGTCGGCCCCGCCCACCAGGAGGCTGAACAGATAGGGCGCCAGCACCCCGCCCGCACCCTGGGAGATGGCGAAGAAGAACGAGATGGCCTGGCCGCGCAGCTCCAGCGGGAAGATCTCGCTCACCGTGAGATAGGCCGAGGACGCACCCGCCGAGGCGAAGAAGAAGATGACGCACCAGAACGCGGTCTGTGTGGCGGCATTGAGGATCCCGGCGTGGAATGCCCAGGCGGACAAGGCGAGCAGTACACCGGAGAGCACGTACGTCCCGCAGATCATCTTGCGACGCCCGATGCTGTCGAACAGTGGTCCCAGCACGATCGGGCCGATCAGATTGCCGATCGCGAAGGGGAAGAAATAGTACCCGGTGTGATCGTCGGGCACGTGATAGAAGTGGGTCAGGACCTGCGCCTCGGTGAAGAAGATGGCGTTGTAGAGGAATGCCTGGGTCACCATCATGGTGAATCCGAGGAAGGACCGGGACGGGTAGCGGCCGAAGAAGATTCGCGCCATCTGCAGATAGGACACCCGATCGCGCTCGACGATCTCGAGCGCTTGACTCTGGTCCACCGGCGGCAGGTCCACTCCCCTGCTGCGCACGTGCTCCTCGATCTCGTCCACGGTGCGTTCGGCCTCCATGGCCCGGCCGTGGGTCAGCAGCCACCGCGGGCTCTCCGGGATCTGGCGACGCAGGAAGATGATGATGAATCCGAGCACCGGGCCGATGAAGAACCCGATGCGCCAACCCCATTCGACGGGCACGTAGTGCTCGTTGTACAGCAGCAGACTGGCCGCGGCGCCCAGAGCCGCACCGCCCCAGTAGGTTCCGTTGATCGCGATATCCACCCGGCCGCGGTATTTCGAGGGCATGATCTCGTCGATCGCGGAGTTTATGGCGGTGTACTCGCCGCCGATTCCCATGCCCGCGATGAACCGGAAGACGAACAGCGACATCACATTCCAGGAGAACCCGGCCAGCCCGCTGCCGATCAGATAGATCGCCAGAGTCAGGATGAACAGCTTCTTGCGGCCGAGTTTGTCGGTGATCCGGCCGAAGAACAGCGCGCCCACCACCTGTCCGGCCAGGTACCACGAGCCCATCGCACCGACCTCACCGTGGGTCAGGTGCAGGGTGTGCTGATTCTGCAGCAGCGAGCCCATGCTGGAGACGATCTGGATCTCCAACCCGTCCAGGATCCAGGACACCCCGAGACCGACCACGATGAGCCAGTGGAATCTGGCCCACGGCAACCGGTCCATTCGCGCCGGGACCAGACTTCGAATGATAGTGCTGGGTGTTGACACTGTGCTGTCACCTCGATGGGAACGGACGGATTCGGCTGCCGCGAGCGACGATCCGGTACTCCGGAGGCCGACTCGCGGTGCCAATGTAGTAGGTCAGCCGCAGGCGGTACCGGTGGACTGCAAACCTCGGCCCAGCACGAGATGCCGCCGGGGCACGGCCGACGCGCGCTCCGCGTTCCGGGGGCGCTCGCTGTGCCGGATGATCCGCAGCGGAGGCTTGTGATCGACGGCGGCGATCCGATGGCGATCCAGATTCTCCAGAACCCGTCCGTTGGCGTCGTAGGCCACGCCCGCCCAGATCATCGACCGCGGGCCCATCCCCCGATCCGTCAGTGCACGAGCCGATTCCGCGCACTGACTCAGCAGCGGGCAGTCCTGGCAGATCTGGACGGCAGTACGCCAGGAGTCGGGCGTGCCGACGTCCAGATCCCAGTCGTTGGGGCCCTCCGCACAGGACGGTCGCCGCGCGCTCGCGGGCGGAAATGCGGAGGAGGACGCCGAATCACGCGTCGGCGCATGCAATCCCGCTATGGGTGCGGGTGTTTCGAAAGTGGTCACAGCCGTCTCCGAGGATGCCGAGGGCACGCCACGGGACGGGCGTGTCCATGGAAGGGACGTCATCGGGGCCGATCAACGGTCCCCGGAACCGGCGAAACTCGCCGTACTCGAACGCTAACCCACTACAGCTCGAACCGCAATAGATTGTGCCGTCAATTAACGGTACATTGACCTACGGTCTTCAGAGACATACCGTTGACCATGGCACCGTTGTATCGCGGTACATATCGAGATGAGTTGGGCTTCCAGGGGGTCTGGCTGTGCAGGCGGAATACACGATCGATGAGCTGGCGCGGGTGGCGGATACCACCGTGCGCAGTGTGCGGGTCTATCACGAGCGTGGTCTGCTGCCCTCTCCCGAATTGCGTGGTCGCATCGGCTATTACGGCTCCGGACATCTGCACCGGCTGCAGACCATCAGCCGCCTGCTCAGCCGCGGGATGAAGCTCAACGGCATCCGCGAACTGCTCGAGGCATGGGATCGCGGTGACGGGCTCGCCGAGGTCCTGGGCGTGCCCGGACAACCTGCCGAGCGGGCCACGATCGCGGTCACCCGCCCGCAGCCGGTGACGGATCCGACCGCGAACGCCGGACCCGCACCGGACGACCGCAAGACGCTCGCGATCCGCCGTCCCGCTCCACAGCCCGCCGATCCGGCCACCCGCCTGGTCGATGCCGGACTGAGTTCGGCCGAGGCGCTCGCACTGATCGAACGATTACGCGCGGACTGCGATCGGATCGCCGAACGTCATGTGGGAGAACTGTTCCACCGCCTCGACGGGCAGACCTCCGAACGTTCCGGTCGCCTCACCGACGATCGCGCCGGAGGGGAATCCACTACCGAGACCGCCCGTCTCGCGGTGACGCGCGCACTCACCGAACTGCTGGATCACGCCTTCACCGGGCACCGGAACATCGCGTGAGCGCACCTCATCGAGGCTGCGCGTACGCCACCGCCACCTGAACGCGCGAACGCAGGCCGAGTTTGGACAGGATGTTCGACACGTGCGTCTGCACGGTTCGCCGGGACAGGAACATCTTCTCGGCGATCTCGGCATTGGAGCATCCCTGCGCCACCTGCACCGCGACCTTCTCCTCGGTCACGGTCAACGCATCCCAGCCGGTCTTGGGCCGTCCGTGCGGACCCCGCGGACCACGCGCACCACGCCGCACACCCAGTTCGCGCAGCCGAGCCTGCACCCGGGCGGTCTCCGGTACCGCGTCGAGCTCCTCGTAACGTCGCACCGCCGTCTCCAGCGCGGTGCGCGCCTCCGCCGTGCGGCCGTTGCGAACCAGCATCTCCGCCAGGTTCTCCCCCGCCAGTGCGGCGAACCGGGGACGCTCCGAGCGCGCGAATTCCGCCACGGCCTCGGCGACCACGTCCACATCGCCGTCGGCGAGTCCGCGGAACAACCGGACCGTGGTCGGGTCGCTGGGCGCCGACAGGCTCTCCACCAGCGATTCCGCGGCTGCGGCGGCCACCGTGCCCGCGATGAGTTCGGCCACCCGATCCACCGCGGCCGTCGGCGGAGTCGGTCGTCCCGCCGCCTCGCCCGCGCTCGCGGCGGGCTCGGCGATCCGCATCAGGTGCAGCCCGGCCACCTCGACGTGCCGACGCAACGTCTCCCGGATCGACGGGGACACCTGTTCGGCGAGGACCCGGCGAATCAGATCGTGCCGGAAGACCAACTCGTCACCGTCGTGCACCAGCACGCGAGCCTCGACCGCGGTGCGGATCTCGTTCCATACATCGATCAGCGAGATCCCCAGGATCTCCGCCAGTTTCACCGGATCGATACGCGGGGTCAGCGCGGCGGCCACCTCCAGGGTGTGCCGGGCCGATTCGGGCAGGAAGTCCAGCCGGCGCGCGATCGTCGCCGCCAATGCGTCCGAGAGCCCGGCCCCGGGCTCGACCGAGGTCGGACCGTGCAGCAGATCGGTGAGGTACAGCGGATTTCCGGCGGCGCCCGCGATCAGGGCGTCCAGTTGCGGTCCGGGCGGCGTGCCGAGGGACCGTTCGACCAGCCGGGTGACGTCCGCATCGGCCAACGGCCCCAATGACATTCGCCGCGCACCGACCGCGTCGAACTCCGAGAGCAGGCGCGGCAGGCCCGGCCCCAGCGGATAGGGACGCATGGCCACCACGACCAGCAGCGGCATGCTGTCCACCGCGACGCCGAGCCAGCGCAGCACCGACAGACTCGCCGCGTCGGCCCAGTGGATGTCGTCCACCAGCACGGCCACCGGTCCGTCCGCGCACCACTGACTCAGCAGATCCGAGATGGCGGCGGTGGCGGCGAGCTCGGAGACCGGACGTCGCGGGTCGGCGTCCTCGAACAGCGAACCCAGCCGATACCCGTCCGCGCCACCGTCCCGATCGCCCAGTGCCACGCACGAACCGATTGCCGCACCGGGAATCGACTGGTCCGCCTCGGTCGCCGCACCGAGCAGAACCCGCATCCCCGCCGTGGCGGCCATGCCGACGGCGCTGTGCAGCAGCGAGGTCTTCCCGATTCCGGGTTCGCCCTCGATCAGCACGAAAGCGCCGCCCCGATCGGTCACGACCCGGTCGATCAGCGCGGCGATCCGCTCGATCTCCGTGCGACGCCCCACGAGAGGGGCGGCCTGCTCCAGGGGTTCGATCGCTGTCATCCGGCGTACATCACTCCCACGGTACCTACTTCGAATGCGCCGGAAGGCCCGTCGAGCCGCCGATTCACCCGCGAATTACATCACGATAGATTTATGTCGCGCTGTGCACTACCGAAATTTCCGCAGCAGAAACACCAGCCCAACAACGGGCGGCGAGCGCCCGAAGCTATCATGCTCTCGCACCTGGGAATTCGCTACGGATAGCGACGGGTGAGCATCCCGATCATCCGAGGTGACCAGCGGGTAACCGGTGCGGATCGGCCTAGCCGCAGCGGGCTTCGGCTCGGCGCCTCGCCGCCGGATCGGTCCGTCCGATGGCGTCACCGGTCCGTGCACGTCCCATCGCCCCGTCCCCCGGAGTGACGATACTTACATCTCCAGGGATGCATTTCGGGATCGCGCTCATCGCGAGACCTCGTCGCCGTGGCCGTGCCGGCGACCGGCACCTACAGTGGGACAGCATCATTGGTTCGAATGCGGGGAGTTCCGCACGGAAGGGGCGGGTCGTGCCGATCCCGTTGCGCGCCACGGACGGCGCACCGCTGGACAATATCGCGATGGGACTGGGCTGGGATGCGCCGAAGTGGCGGCTGTTCGGCCCGCGACAGAGCGATATCGACCTGAACGCGGCCGCACTGCTGTTCAGCGGCGACCAACTGGTGGAGGCGGTCTACCACGACCGGCTGAACTCCAGCGACGGCGCGGTGCGCCTGCACGGCGACAATCTCACCGGCGAAGGCCCCGGTGACGACGAGACGATCACCCTCGACCTGGATCGGCTGCCGAGCCGGATCAACGGCGTCGCGCTGCTCGTAACCTGTTACACCGGACAGACATTCGACAAGATCCAGAACGGCTTCTGCCGCCTGCTGGACCGCCGGTCCGGCAGTCAGATCACCTGGCAGACGATGTTGCGCGGGCCGCACACCGGCATGATCATGGGCATCCTGCTGCGCACGCACGACGGCTGGCAGTACACCGAGATCGCCCAGGGCGTCACCGCGGACCATCCGCGCGAGGCAATGCCGCAACTTGCCCGCTACCTGTCCTGACTCGCACATCCACACCCGCGCCACACATCCCACGCGCGGTGCGCACGGAACACGCCGTATCTTCCCGAACGGTCTTGTAACGGTGTGGATACGGTGCGACAACCTTGCCGCAAATGTCCTGAACTCGTGCTTTGCTGAGCATGCTCCTTTCGTAACCCGCCCGTGTCAGCACAGCAGGTCGATGTGGAGGGCTCCGACATGTCGAAGCAGGGAACGTCTCGTCACAGCCGGATCATCACCGAACTACTCTGCGCCGCAGCCGTTTCCATCGGGCTTGCGACACTCTGGCAAGCGCCTCCCGCGCGCGCGGAATGCCGTGCCCTGTGCGATGACGCCGCGCCGCGGACGAGCCGGGCCTCCGGATCGGCGTCGGCAGGGTCCTCGGCGGCGGGATCTTCCGCGGCGGGATCCTCCGCAGCGGGGTCTTCCGGGACCGGATCCTCGACCCTCGGACCGAATCTCGCGGGTATGGGCCTGAGCCTGGTGATGCCGGTGATGGGTTTCGCACCGCGCACACTGGCCCGGATGATCGTGCCGGCCAACGAGTTTCCCTCCTTCGACAACGTCATCACCAACGAGAGTTCGTGGAACGTCTTCGCGATCAACCCGAAGTCGGGGGCATACGGCCTGGGACAGGCGCTGCCGCCGCAGAAGATGGCCCCGTTCGGCGCGGACTGGCAGGTCAATCCCGCGACCCAGATCCGTTGGGCCTACACCTACATGTGCGAGCGATACGGCGGCCCCGACGGCGCGTGGGCGTTCTGGCAGGCCCATCACTGGTACTGAATCACCGGCGCCGCAAGGCTGCCCGCACCGCCGCGCGCGCGGTGCGGGCAGAGCGTGCCGGGTAGCGTGACCGCATGACCGAGAGCTTCGTAACGCGGGCCGGGCGGATCATCGACGCGATACTCCGGGCCGATCCGGTGACCGCTCTGTACGTCGGGGACCACCGGGCCGACGACCGCCTGCCGGATCTGTCGCCGGAGGCGGTTCGGGCGCAGACGGCCCTGTTACGCGAGGCTTCGCACATCCTCGCCGAGGTGGACGCCGAGGATCTCGGCGCATCGGACCGGGTCGATCACGCACTGTTGCAGCACGAGGTGGACCGGCGGATCTTCACCCTCGGGGAATTGCGCGAACACGAGTGGAATCCGCTGGCGCACAATCCGGGACCGCTGTTGCACGGATTGCTGGCACGGCCCTTCGCACCGCCCGAACAACGTCTCGAACTGCTCACCGCACGCCTGGCCGCCCTGCCCGACGCCCTGGCCACCGCCCGCGCCGTGCTGCGGGACTGCCCGAGAATCCACGTCGAGACCGCGATCGCGCAGTTCGCGGGGGTGTCCGCGCTGATCCGCGAGCAGACCCCCGTGCTGGCCGAGCAGGTGCCGGGCGCGCGAATCGCCGCGGCCGCCGACGCGGCCACGACCGCCCTCACCGAATTCACCGGCTGGCTCACCGAACGACTCGACCACTGCGAGCGCGACCCGCGCCTGGGCCGCCGGCTCTGGGAGGCCACGCTGTGGCACACCCTGGACACCGAGTTGAGCGCCGCGCAGGTACTCGATCGGGCACATCGGCATCTGGACCACGTCCAGGACGAGATCCGCAGCGCCGCAGGCGAACTCCTGGGCGTCGGGAATCCCACCGACGAGACCGTGCGCGCGGCGCTGGATCGCCTGGCCGCCGAGCATCCCACCGACGAGACCGTGCTGGCCACCGCGACCACCGCTCTCCAGGAAGCCCAGACCTTCACCGCCGCACAGGATCTGGTGACACTGATCGACGATCCGCTGGTCGTGCAGAAGATGCCGGAATTCGCTCGCGGGGTGGCCGTGGCCTACTGCGACTCCCCCGGTGCGCTCGAAACCGACGGCGCGCCCACATTTTTCGCCATCTCGCCGACCCCGCAGGACTGGACCGCCGAGCGGGTCGCCTCGTTCTATCGTGAATACAACGACCACATGATGCGCAATCTCACCGTGCACGAGGCGATGCCGGGCCACTATCTGCAACTGGCCCACGCCCGCCGGTTCCGCGGGTCCACCGCCGCGCGCGGACTGTGCGCCAGCGGCACTTTCATCGAGGGCTGGGCCGTCTACGCCGAACAGTTGATGTCCGAGCGGGGATTCGGCGGCCTGCCGGTGCGGCTGCAACGGCTCAAATCCCATCTGCGGATGACCATCAACGCCATCCTGGATCAGGGCGTGCACTGCGCGGACATGTCCGAGGCCGAGGCGATGGATCTGATGCAGCGGCGCGGATTCCAGGAGGAGGGCGAGGCGGCGGGCAAATGGCGGCGCGCGCAGTTGAGCGCGGCTCAGCTGTCGACCTACTTCGTCGGCTACACGGAGGTCTCCGCGATCGCGGCGGCGCGTCCGGCGGGCACCAGCGTGCGGGACTGGCACGACCGCATGCTCGCGCACGGATCACCTTCGCCACGTCATCTGGCGGAGTTGATCGCACCCGCCTGAGACCCTCGCGGCGTGAATTTCCTCTCCGGCCCGGCAGATCCGGACATTCCGGACGATCTTCGACACCCCCGCCAGGCAGGCGTTTCGCACCCGTTGCACCTGCGGAGATCAAATTCGGCAGGCACACCGATTGTCGTACCCGCGCAAGAACTGTCACAATCGTGGTCAGGGTAACGATCGCCGCACAGGTGCCGTGATCCATCGAATGAGCACGCCGCGGGCTCAGGCCAGGGCTGACGAAAGGCGCGTCGTCATGTTTTTGCGAGTGTTCGCTCCGTCGTTCATCGTCGCTATCGCAGCGCTCGTTACAGCGCTGATCTACGGTGGGCCGCAGGCTCTCGTGGCCGCGGCGGTGCTCGGCGTCCTCGAGGTATCCCTCTCGTTCGACAACGCAGTGGTGAATGCCGGTGTGCTGCAACGGATGAGCGTGTTCTGGCAACGCATGTTCCTGACCGTCGGCGTGGTGATCGCGGTCTTCGGGATGCGGTTGCTGTTCCCGCTCGTCGTGGTCGCGATCGGGGCGCACCTCGATCCGATCCAGGCGCTGAATCTGGCGCTGCACCCGCCCGCGGGCGGTGCGCACTACTTCCCCGACGGGACGCCCAGCTACGAAACCCTCTTGAACCAGGCCAATCCCAAGATCGCCACCTTCGGCGGGATGTTCCTGCTGATGCTGTTCCTCAACTTCGTCTGCACCAAGCGCGAGATCACCTGGTTGACCTGGGTCGAACGCCCACTGGCCCAGCTGGGCCGGTTCGCGATGTTCCCCGTGGTGTTCTCCCTGATCGTCCTGGTGGCGGTGGCGGGTGTGGTCGTGCCCGACGGCGAGGCGAGCGTGGTGATGGTCGCCGGTGTCCTGGGCATCGTGACCTACCTGCTGGTCGACGGTCTCGGGGCGCAGTTCGACACCGAACACACCGGTCCGTCCCGTGCCGTGGTCGCCACCGGGCGGGCGGCCTTCTTCGGCTTCCTGTATCTGGAGGTGCTGGACGCGTCGTTCTCCTTCGACGGCGTGATCGGCGCGTTCGCCATCACCGCGGATCCGATCATCATCGCGCTCGGGCTGGGGCTCATCGGCGCGATGTTCGTCCGCTCGATCACCGTCTACCTGGTGCGCAAAGGCAGCCTGGCCGATTACGTCTACCTCGAACACGGCGCGCACTGGGCCATCGGCGCGCTGGCGGTGATCCTGCTGTGGTCCACCGGACACGCCATCGACGAGGTCACCACGGGGCTGATCGGCGTCGCGATCATCTTCCTGGCGGTCCTGTGCAGCTGGGTGTACACGCGCAGGCATCGCGGGCAGACCAGCCAGGCGCAGGCGGCCGAACGCGAATCCGAGGAGGACGACCCAGCCCCGGAACCCACGGCCGTGGAGCAGGCATACGACGGCGGTGACGCGGCATTGCGGCTGCACGGCCGCGAACTCCTGCAGAAGGTGCCGAACCCGTCCTCCGCCAACGGGTTCGGCATCCCCCGCGAGGCGCTGCCTAACTCGTCCGCGCAATGACCCCGCGCAGGTAGGCGGCCTGTCCGGCGTGTTGCAGATCGTCGGAGATCACGCTGACCAGCCGCACACCGAGGGTGACCGGCGGATCCCATCGGGTGTCCACCACCCGGGACAGATCCGCGTCGGTCAGCTCGCGCACATAGCGCAACGTCTGCTCGTGGACCGCGTCGTAGTAGCCGGTGAGCAGTTCGGCCGATGCCTGAATCGCCGCCACATCCTCGGCGGAATCGCCGTATCCCGTCTCCCGCGGGTCGATCGGCAGGGCGAACCGGTCGAACCAGCTCTGCGCGGTCCAGACCTGCTCGACGCCGGCCACATCGGCCACATGATCGTCCTGCACGCGGGTCAGATGCCAGACGAGCCAGGCGATGGAGTTGGCGCCCGGATCGACCCGGAAACTCAGCGCCGCCGCCCCGAGCCCGTCCACCGCTTCGTGCACGACCTCCCGCACCCGCTCGTACCCATCGATCAGAACCTCAGCACTGGTTGTCACGGTATTTTCTGCCTCCGCTTCGCTCCGGCGGGGCCGTGGCCCCCTCAGGGTCGATTCTTCCCTCCCTGCGCTCCCCCGTTCCGCTCCAAGTTACTGCAGCGGCAGAGGCTTCCGGCCCAGGAATCGCTCCCCATTGGCCGCTCCTTCCCGCACTGCGGCGAACCCGTAGTCGAACATGTGTCGTTCGTAGTCGCGAAGGCAGCGTGCAGATCACCGTCGGCCGCGTCGGTCAGTGCGTGCGCCAGACCGGCGGCATGGCGCAGCGCAGTACACGCCCCGCCCCCGAGGCGGGGCTGATGGCGTGGATCGCATCCCCGAGGAGGGTGACGCGCGTCGTATCTCGGCGACCCTGTCACACTCGGGATTCCTGTTTCGTCTACCCGGCATACACGGTTCGAACCCCGTGGAAGGAGACGAATTCCAATGAGCATCGCCTATTACGTCGTCGCTGTCATCACGGCTCTGTGGGTCGGGTTCTCCAGCTACTCGCTGTTCGCGCGGAAGGCGTTCGTGGTCGACTCGCTGGTGGACTACGGGGTGCCGCAATCCTGGTGGAACTGGCTCGCTCTCGCCAAGGGGGCGGGTGCGCTCGGCCTGATCGTCGGGATCTTCCTGCCCGCTCTCGGCGTCGCCGCGGCCATCGGGCTGATCCTGTATTTCCTGGGCGCGGTGGCGACCACGCTGCGCGCGCGCTCGTACAAAACCACCCCGTACCCCATGCTGTACCTGCTCCCCGTCGCCGTCACGCTCATCCTGCAACTGGCCGCTGCGTGATCGGCCCCGACATGCGGGCGATTAAACTCGCCCCCATGAAGTCCAGGCCGTTGACGCTCGTTCAGGATGATCTCGTCGAGTACGACAAGGCCATGGCGCGGATGGCGGAGCTGGTCGAGCAGCGGCAGCGGGACGAGCGGCCGGACACCTTGTGGCTGCTGAGCCATCCGCAGGTGTACACGGTCGGGCGGCGTACTCCGCACGAACATCTGCCCGATCCGGCACATCACATTCCGGTGGTGGAGACCACGCGCGGCGGGCAGTTGACCTATCACGGACCCGGCCAGCTCGTCGGGTACCTGATCGTGAAGCTGGGCGCGGGCGAGGGGGTGGTGGACTACATCCGCGAGGTGGAGTTCCGCCTCATCGAGGCGCTGGGCCGGCTCGGCGTCCAGGCCGAACGCCGCGACACCCCGCCCGGCGCGGAACTGCTGACCGGAGTGTGGACCAGTGCGACGGGCCGCAAGATCGTCTCCATCGGCATGCGCCAGAGCCGCGGCGTCACCAGCCACGGCTTCGCCCTCAACGTCGACGGCGACCTGGAGCCGTGGCAGTGGGCGGTGGCCTGCGGCCTGCCCGAGGTCGATATGACCTCGGTGCGCCGCGAATCCGGTGCGGGAACGATGGAGCTGGTTCGTTCCGTCGTCGCCGACGCATTCGAAGCCGCACTCTAGGGCCACCGCAGCAGCGGGAGACTTCCCGCTGGTGGTAATTCGGACCGACGAGCCGCCCCGGTTCGCGGACTTATTCTGCTCAGTGTGGATGACATGCCGTACGCCCGACTCAGCACAGCTGATCGTGAGCGCGCACTGCATGAACTCGCCCATCATCTGAGCGTCGGTCGGCTGAGCCCGGTCGAGTTCGAGGAACTCACCACGCGCGCCGCAGCCGCCACCAGCAGGGTCGAGCTGGCCGGTCTGCTCGCGGATCTGCCGGGCCAGGCGCCCAGACCCTCGACCGAACCGCCCGCCCGCCCGTTGGCTCCGGTCGCCGCGCTGTCGGCGATCGTGGTCCTGGGGGCGGTCGGAGTGAGTGTGCTGTCGGGAAGTTGGTTGTGGCTGTTGCTGATTCCGGTCGTTCCGGCCGTAATCCTGGGTGTGCGAGCTATTTTCGCGCGTCGTACGGTCTGATTCACTGAGGGAGTAGTGCTGTGGCGTGGTTCGACAGGGAGTTCATCGCCGTCCCCGAGGCCCGCAAGAGCCAGCTGGTCTACAAGTGGCCGGATGTGAGCATCCGCCGCTACTCCCGGGCGCTGGTCAACGCCGACGAGATGGCGTTGTTCGTCAAATCCGGCCAGGTGGTCGCCACGATGGGCCCCGGACGGCACCGGGTCGACGCCGACGAGCTGCCGGTGCTGGGCGCGCTGGTCGACTCTGTCACCGGCGGCAACTTCTATCGCGCCGAGTTGTACTTCGTCTCCACCCGGGAGTTTCCGGGCGTCAAATTCGGTGGGCGACTGGCCGATATCGTCGACCCGGCCAGTGAGCAGGTGGTGACGTTGCGGGCCTTCGGCGAATTCGCGCTGTCGGTGCGCGAACCCGAGCAGCTGATCACCTCACTGTCCGGAACGACCGATCTCACCGATCCCGCGGCGGTGCGGAACTGGTGTTCGGAACTGCTCCTGAAATCCATGAAAGTGACCATCACACAGGGGATTTCCGGCCAGGAATGGCCGGTTCTGGGGCTGCCCGCGCACCTGCACGCCATCGAATCGGCGGTGCTGCGCCAGACCAACACCACCCTCTACGAATACGGTCTGCGCATACCGCGAATGGGCAACTTCGACATCACCCTCGCGCCCGAGGACGCCGATCGGCTCAAGCGCCTGGCCAAGGACAAGACCTACATCCGCCTCACCGGCGACTTCCAGCGTTACGCGGCAGGCGAATTGGCGCTGGACGCGGGCCACGGACTCGCCCAGGGTGGGGGCGGCGGCGCGGGATTTCTCGGTGCGGCCTTGGGCCTCAACGCAATTGCGCCGCACACGACCGCACATCCGGCTCCGGCACCGGCCCAACCCGCCGCCATGCCCATCTGCCCGGCCTGCAGCACCCCCAACCCGGCCGGCGGGCGATTCTGCGCCAACTGCGGCGAACACCTGAAATCTCCTGAGCCACACCACTGCACGGCCTGCGGACACGAGCTGGCCGCAACAGCCAAATTCTGTAGCTCCTGCGGTGTGGCCACCGGACGCTGACGGCCGGGCCACAACACCGACGAGCGCGGACATCGCCCACGCCCGTGGCGTCGTCACTCCCCGCGAACGCTGCCGACGGGATCGAACAGCGCGGGCGCTCGGAAGTCGTGCCGTGGACTCGACCAACCAGACATCGTCGGCGACCACGCCACGCGGCACAGCCGACCGGGCCACCCGGGCGGCACAGCCGACCGGGCGGCTCCCACAGGGCGCGACCCGGTCGGTGACGCCGCGTCGGTCAGTCGATGATCGCCGGGCCTGCCTCACCGGTGCCGACCAGACCGCGGAACTGGCGGGCGGCGACGGACAGGGTCGCGAGATCCTTGCTGTCGCTTGCGAAGATGTCCGTCAGCGCCGACCGGGCGCGGGCCAGGCGGGGGCGGTTGGTGGACTCCCAGTAGGCGATCTTCTCCGTGGCGCTCTCGGCGGGTTCGGTGATGGTCAGGACGTCGATCGTGAGCGAGCGCAGTGAACCGTACAGATCGTCGCGCACGGCCAGCCGGGCCAGTGTGCGCCAGCGGTCGCCGCGATCCAGACCGGCTACCTCGGTGAGCAGGCGCTGGATCTCGAAACGGTCGTCCAGAGCGAAGTAGAGCGCCACGACCTCCTGCGCGTCACGCTGGGTGATATCGGCGATGTCGAGTACGTCCAGCAGCGAGAACCGGTGGATCAGCAGGTACACCTCCTCGGCCAGGTCGCGCGGTGCGCCGCGATCGATCGGCCCGCGCGAGCGCCGCAGCAGATCGGCCGCGAGCGGACCGGGCTGCCAGGCGGGCACCGACAGCGTCCGCACCCCCTCCCGATACCTCGCGATATCGGCGCCGATCGCGATCGGCTGCGGGCGATTGGCCAGCAGCCAGCGGCAGGCGCGATCGAGCGTGCGCTCGGTTTCCAGTTCCAGTTCGTCGCGGACCGCGGCCGGCATCGGCGTGGTGCGAATGCGCTCCCACAGCGAATGCAGATCGAAGATCTCCACCGCCGCGGTGAACGCGCGCACCGCGTCCGCGGCGTCGGCTCCGGCCTCCTCGGCCAGCCGGAAGGCGAAAGTGATACCGCCGTAGTCGATCATCTCGTTGACCACCGTGGTGGCGACGATCTCCCGGCGCAGCGGATGCCTGCGGATCGCGGGGCCGAACCGTTCGCTCAGCGGCTCCGGGAAGTAGCCCGGGAGCCGGGCGGCGAAGGCCGCGCTGTCCGGCAGATCACCTGCCAGCAGTTCCTGCTTGATCGAGAGCTTCACGTGCGCGAGCAGATTCGCGATCTCGGGTGAGCTGAGCCCTTCGCCGAGCGCTGCCCGCTCGCTGAGTTCGGCATCCGAGGGCAATGCCTCGAGCGCCCGGTCCAGGCCGTGCCGGGCCTCGAGATCGGCGATCAGTCTGCGATGCACCTCCAGCATCGAGCGCGCATCGCCCCGGGACAGGCCCATGCAGAAGTTCTGCGAGATGTTGTCCCGCAGAACGAGTTCGGAGACCTCGTCGGTCATCGAGGCCAGCAGCCGGTCACGGTCGGCCGCGGGCAGTTCACCGCCGGTCACCAGGCCGTCCAGCAGAACCTTGATGTTGACCTCGTGGTCCGAGCAGTCCACACCCGCGGAATTGTCCAGTGCGTCGGTGTTGCACTTGCCGCCGTTGCGGCAGAATTCGATGCGGCCCAGCGGAGTCAGGCCCAGGTTGCCGCCCTCGCCGATCACCCTGGCCCGCAGGCGATTCGCCTCGACGCGCACCGGATCGTTGGCCTTGTCGCCGACATCGCCGTGGGATTCGGTCGACGCCTTCACATAGGTGCCGATTCCGCCGTTCCACAGCAGATCGACCTGGGCGAGCAGGATCGCCTTGATCACCTCCGCCGGCGGCAGCGCGGTCACCCCCGGGGCGAGATCGAGAGCGGCATGCACCTGCGGCGTGATCGGGATGGCCTTGGCCGACCGATCGTAGACGCCGCCGCCCGCGCTGATCAGCGCGGTGTCGTAATCGGCCCACGACGACCGCGGCAACGCGAACATCCGCGCCCGCTCGGCGAACGAACTCGACGCATCCGGATTCGGATCCAGGAAGATGTGCCGGTGATCGAAGGCTGCGACCAGTCGAATGTGCCGCGACAGCAGCATCCCGTTGCCGAACACGTCACCCGACATGTCTCCGACACCGACCACGGTGAAATCCTGTGCCTGTGTATCGATGTCCAGCTCGGCGAAGTGCCGCTTCACACTCTCCCAGGCGCCCTTGGCCGTGATCCCCATCGCCTTGTGGTCGTAGCCCACGGACCCGCCCGAGGCGAATGCGTCACCGAGCCAGAAGCCGTACGCCAACGCGACCTCGTTGGCGATATCGGAGAAGCTCGCGGTGCCCTTGTCCGCGGCCACAACGAGATACGTGTCGTCGCCGTCGCGGCGTATCACCCGCTCGGGCGGCACCACCGCACGCGACACGCGATCCACGTTGTCGGTCAGATCCAGCAGGCCGGAAATGAATGTCCGGTAGCAGGCCACGCCCTCGGCCTGCATCGCCTGCCGGTCCGCCGCCGCGTCACCGGTTGCGGCCGGGGGATGCTTGACCACGAATCCGCCCTTGGCACCCACCGGCACGATCACGGAATTCTTGACCGCCTGCGCCTTGACCAGCCCCAGGATCTCGGTCCGGAAGTCCTCCAGGCGATCGGACCACCGAAGGCCCCCACGCGCCACCGCACCGAACCGCAGGTGTACGCCCTCCACCCGCGGCGAGTACACGAAGATCTCGAATTGCGGCCTGGGCCTGGGCAACTCGGCGATCGCATGTGGGTCCAACTTGAACGACAGATGTTCCCGGGGCTCCCCGGCGTCGTCGCGACGGTAGTAGTTGGTGCGCAGAGTCGCCGTGATCAGTCCGAGGAACGCCCGCAGGATCCGGTCGGTGTCCAGGCTGACCACGGCATCGATGTCGGCTTGCAGCCGCCCGGATACCGCCGCCGCGCGTGCGGACGCCACCGCGGGGACGCCATCGGGATCGAAGTAGGCGTCGAACAACTCGGTGAACCACCGCGCAGCCGCGGGATGTGTGGACAGGACTCGGGTGATATTGCCCAGGGTGTAAGCGAAACCGGCCTGCTGCAGGTATTTCGCGTAGGCGCGCAGCACGGCGATCTGACGCCAGTGCAGTCCGGCCCGCAAGATGAGTTCGTTGAGGCCGTCCACCTCCGCACGACCGAGCCACATCGCGGCGACGGCATCGGAGAAGCGTTGCCGCACACCATTTTCCGGGCGCGTATCGAGCATCGAGGACCGGGCGAGTTCGGATTCCAGGTCCTGGTCGACCGCGCCGCGCAACAGCGTCGCCGGCACGCGCAGCCCGAAATCGTAGATCCATCGAGCCGCCTTGCCGGGCAGTTCGATCCGGTACGGCCGTTCGTCGACCACTTCCATGCCGAGGCTGTGCAGCAGCGGCAGCACCCGGCTCAACGAGACCTCGGCGCCGGCGACGAACAGCGTGAAACGCCACTCCCCCGAAGGGGATTCGGGGTCGCGGTACAGATTCGACTCGACCCCGCCATCGGCCAGAGCCGCCAGCCGCCGCAGATCGGCGAGTGCCCGATCAGGTTCGTATTCCTGCTGGTAGCTCGTCGGGAACGCATCCGCATACCGCTGAGCGACGGCCGTGGTGATCGCCGGAGCGCTCGCGGCCGCGGCGACGAGGCGGTCGGACCAGGTGCGCGTGGTCTCGAACAGGAGTTCCTGGATCCGGTCGCGGTTGGCTTCGGAGAGGTCGACCGGCTCGATCGCTTGGTCCCGGTGCACCGTGAAATAGGCTACGGCCAAGTCCGATTCGGTGACGCGCGCCGAATAGGTGATCTGCGTGCTGGCGAATTCGGCCGCCAGCACATCCTGCATGGCGAGTCGGACCTCGGTGGAATACCGGTCTCGCGGCAGGTAGACCAGGCAGTAGACGGCCCTGCTGCGGTTGTCCCGGCGAAGGAACAGTCGCACCTGGCGGCGCAACCCCAGATTCATCACCGAGGATACGGTTTCGAACAGCCGCCGCGCCTCGGTGGAGAACAGCTCCACGCGGGGGAAGGTCTGTAGCACCTCGAGCATCGCCTGCCCGGAGAAGGAGTTCAGGTCGAGCCCGGCCCACTCGATGACCTTGTGGATCCGTTGCGAAATCACCGGGATGTCGAGGATGTCCTCATGCAATCCGGTCACGGTGAAGGTTCCGACGAACACGTGCTGACCCGGCATCGTCTCCGGCACCTCGGCGACCGGATTTTCCCGACCCGGGTCCGCAACACTGATGAAGCAGAGGTCCGCCGCGCCCGGCAGCACCGATTCGATGGAACCGTTGGCCAGCTGCAGCACCGAACCGCCGGCGGCCGCACCGACCGAACCGGCGCCGAGCACACCGAGGCCGTTGCGCAGCACACCGAGCCCGGTTCCGGTCGCCTGGCCGAACTCGGCATCGGTCGCCGGATCGGTCCGGGCAACCGGGTAGTAGCCGTAGCCCATCACCGTGAAGTGACCGTCGGCCAGCCAACGCAACAGCCGCGAACTCTCGTCGATCTCGGTGTCGCCGGCCACGCGCACCATCCGATCCAGGCGGTCGGCCAGCGCGCTCATGGTGCTCACCATGCGGGTGGAGTCGTCGTTCACCCGCCGCAGTTCGGCCAGCAGCGGTGTGAGCACTCGTTCGACGCGATCGAGCAGTTCGGGGTCGACCGAGGGGTCCAGCTGTACGTGGATCCAGGACTCGGAGGCCACCCGGCCGCTCCCCCCGGGCCGGTCGGGCCGACCGGCCGACTCGCGCGGCACCACCGACTGCAGCCTGCCCACGGTGTCCCGGGCAACGTCGAATACGGGGTGAACGACCTCGGCGACCGCGACGCCCAGCTGGCGCAGCGCCGAGGTCACCGTATCGACCAGCAACGGCATGTCGTCGTTGACGACCTGGATCGCAGGCCCGAGCCCGCTGCCGTCGTCGGGCCGGTAGACACGGGTGATCACGAGGCCCGGCCTGCGCACCACCGCGAGCTCGAGATGAGTGCGGAAGATCCGCTCGGCGCGATCGGTGATCGTCGGTGCCGCGGCGCCGCGCTGAATCCAACGGAAGTACACCGCCTCCAGATCGGTCGGAGCGTCACGGAACCGCTTCAGTGGAATCGTCTGCTGGGTGATTGCCGCCATCGGACCGGGCCTTCCCTCGGTTACGAGACTCGTCGTCGCGACTTATATGCCGCTAACTAACGGTACATAAAGTAGTGTGCCATAACACTTCGCGGATTTATCCCCAGAACTGGGAACGGGGTTTGCGTAACCCGGGCCGCATCACCGAATCAGCCCGGCCCGCACCAGGAAGGTTCGGGCAGCGTCCCGGCTGGCGAAGGTGCCCGTTTCGATGTGCAACCCGGTACGGAGGTCGGCGTACCACGCGGTGGTCGACGGGCCGATGGCGACGAAAACCGGGCCGTCGACCAGGACCGTGGGGTCCGCCGCACGCCAGCGGCGCACGGTGTCGGCCAACTGATCAGGGCTGTCGACCTGCACGGACAACGGCAGGGCTCGCCCGCTGGTGAGACCTCCCGACAGGAGTAGATCGGTGCCGGCGATCACACAGTTGTCGCCTCCGGATTGCGGGCACGATGCGGCCGACCGCACCGATTGGGGCAGCGTGTTCAGCGGGTCCATCCCGGGCATCGACGGCAGGCCACCCGAACACGACCTGATGAGCACAGTGGCGAGAATCCCCATCAGCGCGAGAGCCACCGCGGCGACCTGCCAGGTCACCTTCGGCAGCAGCGTGCTGAGCAAGCGTTGCAGGCCGCTCGCGACCGTCGCCGCCTCCGCAGTTGCCCCGGTGTCGGCCACGGCTTTCGCGGTGCCCACGACCGCATGTTCGACGGCCGAAGCACCCCGACCCGCTCCGGTCAGCATCGAATGCCCGGCCTCGGCCACCCCTGCGCCGGACAGCGGTGCACCGCAGTGCGCGCAGCGCGAATCCGCACCGGCGTTATGGTGCGAACAGTATTGGCAGACCAGGTGCGAAATGCTCAATTTCCGGTGATCACAATCGAGGAGATGGCGGTGGTGTTGGCTGAGGGGTCGCCCTTCGACTCCAGGATCGTCAGCGTGACCTTCGACGCTCGAACCGGCGGTGAGAGCTTCGTGACCACGAGGCTGCGCTCGTCGAGAGTCTCCTGGGTGTAGGTGGTCAGGTTGGAATCGTTGAACTGATACGAGACGCGGCTGACCGTGCGGTACTTGGTCCATTGATCCGCGCCGTCCGCACCGACGCCGTCCCAGCCGGGGTCGATGCCGATCGAGTCCACCTCGTAGGCCTTACCGAGGTCGATGGTCAGGACCTGCCCGTCGACCTTGTAGGCCCGCACACACGACCATGCCTTTCCCGACTGGCCACCGAAGGCGTCCATCGCATCGGTACTGCCCGACGGGCAGTGTGCCCGTGCCGATTTCACCTGGATGGTGGAGGACGCCGCCTCCGTCGTCGTCGGGGCAGCCGAGGAGGTCGGCGCCGCCGCCACCGGCGTGATGACCGCGAGCTGATTCGTCTTCTTGTCGTTGCCGCCGGTCGTGACGAGCAGCAGAACCAGCAACACGACCACCACCGCGCCCACGATGAGAGCCACCCTGGGTTTGCGCAGCTGGACCACCAGATCGCGGCCGAACTTGGCGGCGGAGGGCGACTGGGACGCGGAGGAAGCCTGGGTTGCACCACCATTGACCGTGGGAGGCGCTTCCGGCTTGCTCGCCGCCTCCGTCGGTGCGGTGAATCTGTTCGCGGCCGATTGCCCCGGGTCCGAGGAGAATTCCAGGCCCGAGGAGGGATCCGACGACTCGCCGTTCAGCAACGCCATGATGCGATCGCTGGCCTTCGGAGCACCGCCGGTGCGCCGTGGACTCGGCGCCGCGTATCCGAGATCGGAATCGGGCTCGACTCCGACCGGATCACCTGCCGCCGACTCTTCGGCGCCTTCACGGATGATCGTCGGCGCACTGATCGCCGAACCAGTGACGGACGATGCGCCCGCCGAAGGGTCAGCGCCGGATTGCCCCAGGGCAGGATCGGAAAGCAGAGCCTCCAGAACCGCACCACGACGGCGAATGAAAATGTCTCCCGGGTCCGATTCGGACATCCTCAGATGATATCCACGACACCACGTTCCGCCGATCGACCACTATTCCCACCCAGGAGAATATGCGGCCGCGGCGGTCAGGAGTTCTTGTCCGGTGTGACAAAGTATTCGGGCGGCACGTCGAATACCCGCGCCAAGGCGATAATCAGATCGAGCCGCGGAATCGCCTCACCGTGTATGAGCCGGTACAGGCCCGATTGCGATACCGGAACATCCGGATAGGCCAACTCGAGATGCTGCGCCAAGGTGTAGAGCGTCAGCGACCGGGTCAATCCGTCCTCCGTCGAAACGACCGATTCGGCAATCAAATCCGACAGCCGACTGGAGAAGATTGTCGCTGCCACCTGCCTCGGACTCAACACTTCTGCACTGTCCTGCTCGAGCAAATCTTCGTCGGTCGTCTGAGAATCAGCCACATTGATAAACACTACCGTCGCCTCCAATCACCGCACACGAGGGTTGTCGGGCAGTGGAACTGTTGTAGATACCTCGAGTGCGGTGCCCGGACCCGACACTTCAGGTATCGCGGATGAAGATTCGAAATACCGGGTTTCGCCGCGCGGCTCGATCAAATCCACCCGCACGGTCCGCATCGGGATGCTGACATCGACCGAGGTCGCAGTGACCTGATCGATCGCCAGATCCGCCGTGCGGCGGTGCGGTGCGCCGGGCTCACTGATGGTGACAGTGGTGTGCGCAGCCGACACCCTCGGAGGCATCTGGTCGAATACGGCGATCGTGGCGGGCGACACGGCGGGTCCCGGTTCCGCGCCGTCGGGATCCTGCGCCAACCTCAGCGACGTGGAATCACCGACCACCGACACCAGCTGCGACCAGCGTTGCGGACGGGTCGAATGTACCTCCACATCCGCCCCGACCACCATCGCCCGCAGCACGATCTGTTGTGCCACAGGAAGATTCGCGTGAACATCGATGGTTCGGCGCTGCGGATTGTAGCGTGCCGGATCGAACAGCGGCAGCGCCAGGGTGTGCTGTGGTTGCCCGCTGATGGCCCCCAGGATCTGCCCGTTGGGACCGATCGCGATGGGCAGTTCGGCGAGCAGTTCGTCGGATGCGAGGTCGTTGCCCGAATCGTCGCGCGGCACATCCCGGATCGAGGTTCCGGTGGGGAGCGTCGCGAGCAGTGCCACGGACTGCCACCCGCCCAGCGAACGCAGATAGCCCGGCGGCGAGGTGCTCAGAGCGGGCCCGACGTAGCGCACCAGACCGCGCGATCCGAGAGCGCCACCGGTCAGGCTCACCACCAGGGTGGTCCGGCCCCGGTTCCAGGTCCAACAATCGTCGAGACCCGCGCCGTCCAGCCGGGTCCAGTCGATGAGGAAACTGGATACGCTCCGCCCCGGCACCGAGGACTCCAGGTGGCCCCATTTCTCGCGCAGGTCCGACAGTTCGACTCCCGCGTGCAGCAACCTGATCGCCTCGCCCAGGGCTTCCGCCGGTAGCGCGTGGGCGGCCGTCCCGCGTTCGCGTAGGCGGGCGGCGATCCGATGTGCCGCGGTGGCCAGTGCCTTGGGCGCCGACTCCTCGACCGGCCCGCGCCGGGCCAGAACCTCGAGATTGCGTTCCTGGTCCAGGCGGACCACCAGCCAGGTCTGCCGATTTCCCACCACCGGATGCGAGCCGATCAACTGGTCGTACAGCATGCTGTAACTGCTGGCCGATCTGACCCGCTGCGCGGTCGTCACGATGTCGATGTCGATGTCGATGCCGTACTGGTCGAGCATCGGCAACAACGCGTCGACCGGCACGGTGTCCTCGGTGTACAGCGTGTTCTCGCCGATCACCGTGGGCAGGTCCAGATTCGGCGCCAACTGGATCATCGCGACCAGTATCGAGCCCGCCTCGTGGATACCGCAGTCCCCGGCGGCTATCGTCACATCCCGCACGGACAGCGGCCTGGCGCGGAGCCGGGCACGAGCGGTCCGACCGACCCGATACCCGGCCCAGTCGAGCGACCACCGGACCGCACTGCGCCCGTTCACTCGGACGATCGCGGAGACCAGTAGGACCGAAACCACCGAGGGGCCGATCCACCAGGGCAGCCGACCCCACATCCCGACCAGCACGAAGCTGCCGCCGATCACCACTGCGGCAACCGGTCCACGATCGAGACTGCCGACTCGAATACTCACCGCCGTCTCCCGATCACGGAATTCGCATAACTCGCGCCCAGTCCCAGCAGGACGGCGACCACCACGACGATCGTCGCCACCGCGGCCGGCCGGTAATCCCTGGGGCGCGGCGGTTCGGGCATGGTCAGCGACGACCACCGGAACAGCCCGACCGGCGGCTTGGGCGGCGTGCGATAACTCAAAGCGGCCAGCGGATCGATGACACCGGCCCCGACCGTGTTGTCGACGCCACCGGCGGGCGAATGCGCCGAAGCGGTCAACCGCGAGGCGATCTCGCTCGGCGTCTCGTTCGGGAAACGCGACCGCAGCAGCGCAGCGACCCCGCTGACGTAGGCCGCGGCGAACGAAGCACCACCGACCGCTACCAGCTTGTCCGGCTCGCCGACACCGTTGATCACCCCACCGCCCCCCGGGCCGAGCGACTCGATTCCGGCGCCGGGTGCGGCGACCGAAACCCACGGTCCCCCAAGCGAATCCGTCATCGCCGCACCGTTGGCGTTGGTGAATCCGACGGCCAGCACATCAGGCGCGAACCAGCCCGGCGTGGATATCGTCTTCACCGCCGCCCAGTTCCGGGAGTCGGCGGGCCGACCCGGATCGATGGGCGGATTCTGCTCACAGCCCGAACTGCCGGTGTCGCCGGCGCCGGCCACGATCAGCGCGCCCCGGACGTGCACGGCGTAGGCGATGGCAGCGGACACTATCGACTGATCGACGTGGGCATCGGCAGCCATGCAGACCGGCAGGGCCACCGTGATCACGCCGGCCCCCAGATTCGCCGCATGCGTGATGGCGCGGGCCAGAGCCCGGACATCGAGGTTCACCTGCTGGTTCGGGTCGGAACTCGCGGGCAGGTCGGCCCGGAACGCGCCGGAGTGGTATCTGATGGAGATGAGTTTGGCATCCGGTGCGACACCGGCGAAGCCGTCCCCGGAATCCGCTGCGCCACCGATGATTCCGGCGATCAGCGTGCCGTGCGCGTCACAGTCGGACAGGCCGTCGCCGCCGGCGGCGATGTAGTCGCCGCCACCGGTCAGGTTCGGCAGCCGCGGACTCGGCGAAACCCCGGTGTCGACGATGGCGACCGAGACACCGGCACCACGGCTCAGCGCTCGCGCACGCCGCAGATCCAGCGCTCGATCCGGCGGCGGCACCTGTGTCAGATCGCTGTCGCGCAGGACACCGGTCGCCAGGCAACCCTTGTCCTGTTTGGTCGGCAGTTCGGGTCCGGGCGCACCGTCGGGAGGTGTCGGACCGGCCACCACCACGGGCGGATCCAGCGCCGCCGCCGGGGCCGCGGCACAGGCCATCACCAACGCCGCCAGCATGGCCGCGGGAATGGTAAGTCGCATCAGATCGCCCGCATCGCGGTGTAGACACCCATGATCCAGAAGGCGATTATCGGGATGATCAGGATGAACGTGTACTCGATCAGGTCGACGACGCGACGAGTGACCGGAGAGAGTCGCTTGTCCGGCAGTTTCATCGCCGCCAGGCATCCGGTGCCCGCCGCGAGAATGACCACCACGGCGACCAGGAGCCGGGCCGGCGCGCTGTCATACGCTCCCATCAGGACGAAGCCCACACCCGCCACCGTCGCGACAGCAGCGGCCAGCAGCGAGAGCGCCTGGACCCGGTCCGGATGCCACCGGGCCCTGAGCACCAGGATCCCGGCGACGGCCGCGGCCAGCACGATCTCCCGGATGCCCCCCGGGCTCGCCGCGGCCGACAGCACCGCGGCGGTCGGCAGCAGCACCGACATCGCGGCAATCAATCCGCGCAAGCTGGTCACGGCCAGCCGGGCCCGGCCTTCGATGCCGGATTCGCTGTGCTGGTAACGGAATTCGGGATCATCGGCCGGATCGTGGCCCTGGTCCATCTCGCGAGCCGATTCGGTGTCGAAGATGTCGGCGAGGGTCGCGGGCGCGACCTCGTTGCCGGGGTCCGGCAGGTCGGGCGGCCGGATGCGGGCGGCTGCCACCGCCAGCCGCGGGGCCATGGTGAGCCCGACCAGTCCGACGAAGGCGGCGCCGCCGGCCACCTGTCCCACCGAAATATCGACATAGGCCAACGGGAACGCGAGGACGGTCACCATCGCACCGAGCACCGTGACCGTCATCAACGTGGCGATGCCCCGGCGTGTCAGCCGCATCATCGTGGCCGCGGCGACGGCGGCCACGGCCGCTCCGGCGGCCACATTGGCCGCGGCGAACCCACCGGGCCGCTCGTACGCCGACGGCACCAGCATCGCACCACCGGCGAACAGCAGCGGCAACGCGGTCAGCGACAGTCCCAGGCACAGCGCCGGTGCGGCGTGCCGCCGCCCTGTGATCAGCGCCGCCGCCCAGCAGACCGCGCCGAGCAGCAGGGCCGGCAGGCCACACCACCCGAGGGACCCCGACCGCGACCACGACAGCGACAACATCGCCGCCGTCGCGACCGAGCCGGCCACCAGGACGGTCAAACCGGCGATCTTGGCGGTCTCGGCGTCGAACTCGGCGAATTCGCGTTCGTTGATCCGAGCCAGCGCATCGGTGATGTCCTCGACCACCGGGGTGAACATCTCCGCCGTTTCGACCACCGACAGCATCAGCACGGCGCCGTCGACGATGTCGTGATCGGCGAGGCTGCGCCAGCGTGGCATCGGCGGTTCGCCCGGACGAGCCAGGCTCCACTGCCCGCTCGGCGGGGTGAAGTCGACCGTGTCGTCGTCGATCGAACTTGCCAGCACATCGAGCAGGTCATCGATGTAGGTCTCGATCGTGAACTTGGTCGGTACGACCACATCGACCTGGTAGCTGGCCACCATGATCGCGATACGAGCCCGCGCGACCTCCGCGGAGGCCTGCGCCTGCGCCGGAGCCGGTGCATAGGCTGTGCTCATCGCCACCCTCCGCGGTCACCCGAGGCCGCCGGGTAGCTGGGGAATCCGTCCGCCACCGCGGCGGCCAGTTCCTCGAACGCCAGCGCGGTATCGCTCTCGAGCAATCGCAGATCGATTTCGCCGCCCTCTGCCAGATGCTCGTCGTAGGGCACCAGGCGGGTAGGCCGCTGTGCCGAGGCGAACAGCTTCTCGATCTCGTCGACCTCGACCGTCGGCCGGGCCGCATGGTGGCGCACGATCGCGATGATCGATTTGGCGATCAGCTGGTGCAGCCCATGTGAATTCAGCCAATTGAGGGTCGCGACCGCACCCTTCACCCCGCCGACGGTGGCCGGGGTGACGACCACGACCGCGTCACTGGTTCGCAGCACCGCGTTGGTCACCGAATCCAGCACGCCCGTCCCACAATCGACGATCAGGAGATTGTAATGCCGCCGCAGCACCTCGACCGCCGTCGTGTACTCCTGTCCCGACAACGCTTCGGTGGCCTCGGTGTTCCACGGCGACGCGATCACCGCCAGATCGGAATTGTTGATCGAGGTGAACGAGTGCACCGCGGAGAAGGCGTCCAGATTCCTCGCCTGCGCCAGGTCGCGCAGGGTCAGGCCGTACGGATGGCGGCAGGTGCGGGTCGGCAGATCCCCGAAATCCGGGTTCGCATCGATGCCGACCACACGGTCCGGCCGCAAGCTGGCGAAGGTGGAACCGAGGGCGGCGCTCACGGTGGTCCGGCCCACACCACCCTTCACGCTGATCACCGCGATCTGATAGGTCGAGGTGAGCTGACGGCGGATGCGGCCGCGGCGATTCTCGGTGCGCTGTTCGGCCGGAGACAATCCCAGATTGAAGCCGACCTTGTTCAGCGCGCCACGCATACCACTCTGGGACTTCAACTGGGCGCGCCGGGCGGCGGCGATGTCGGCCAGGAGATCCACTGAGGTCAGCGCGGCAGGCAGCACCTCGACACGCGCGGCGGTGTCGTAATTGACGCGGTCGGGCACCCGGGCCGTCGGCGGGGCCGCGTCGGGCTGCTCTGCGGCCCTGGAGGTTTCGGGGATTTTCGCGGATTGCCATGCCGCTGCGGAGTTTCCGGCGGCGGCGTCGAATCGTGGTGCGGCCGTGGCGGCTTGCGCGGGCGGGGCTGCCGCGGGTGGTGCGGTGTTGGCCGGCGTCGGCTCCTGCGCCGACCACGTCTGGTTCTGGTACCGGTCATCGGCCGACGACGTCGCGGCGGGCCGCGGCGTCGGTGTGGCGGTCACCGATCCGGAACCTTCGAACTGTGCGCTGCGATCCGGTTCTCGCGGCGGTGCGGGAACTTCGGGCCGACCCGCGGAGAAATCCGGCGTGCCACCGGTCGGGGGCGCCACCGAGGCCGAGGCGCTCGTCCCTTCGGCGGCCGCGATCTCCTTCCGCGCCGGCTGAGCCTGCTCGTCGACCGGCGCGAAGAAGGCGTCATAACCGCCCCGAGCCCGTACGGACTCGGTCGAATGACCGTTCATACTCGGTGCTCGGTTCATTTCCCTCATCCTCTCGAAGAACCCAGCGAGAACATTTCAGCCGGTTCTGCTGGTTTCGAACCAGCTGCGGCCGGGCAACATATCGATCAGTGCCCCGATTCCCGCGTGCAGGGCCGTGTCGTACCCCGGGGTGTAGGTCGCCCAGACCTCGCCGTCCAAAGCCACACTCGGTGAGACGACGAACCGGCCGGATCCGGTGTCGAACACACTCAGGCACACCCCGGGCTGTGGTGTGGAGCCGTCGTGGTGCTCGATCACGACCACCTCCGCACGCCGCACCACATCACCGAAGACCCGGCTGAGCACACCGGCGGTATGTGCTGTGGCACCCAGCTCGACCAGACCTCGTCGCCACTCGGCCGGGTCGGACAACACCTCACCCAATTGCTCGGACCGCGCCGTGATCGGGTCGAACCGCAACGCCTCGCAGGGGCCGAGCGCGGCGGACAGAGCGGCGGTGACCGTGTCCAGCTGCCGGTCCGGTCGGAATACTGGCTGGATGACGACATGGTCGCCACAGCGCACCGCGAGCACATGAGTGTCCTGCGAACGCACCAGGGAGAATCGCAACATATCTCCCGGCTCGCCCTGCGGCCCGAAATCCACGATGCGGGAAGCCAATTCGACATCGGGCCGGTACAGACACTGCAACCAGTGCTCCACCAGCGGGTGAACGGTGTTGTCGATGAGCACACCCGCTTCGGCCAGCCGCTCGGCTACCGCCTCGTACGCCGGGTCCAGACCACCGAGGTGGTAGCTGCTCGGCAGCAGTGCCAGTACCGGTGGATAGGAGTCGATGCCGACCAGATGTTTCAACAACAGGGCGGCATCGACATTCAGGTCGAGGGCGACCGGTTCTTCGTTCACTCCTTCGCTCGACGGCTGGCCGATGGCCGACGGCAGTGCAGCCGTTCCGTTATCGGACATCAGTAGTCGTGTTCCCGGGCATCACCGTCAGATGTGCGAAAGGAACCCGGCGCTGACGGCGTGGTCGGTGTGCTGGATGTAGTCGACCGCTTTCACGACCGTCTTGTTCAGCGCCGACAGGTCGTTCTCGTAGGCGTCCAGCCGCTTCTTCAATTCGGCCAGAATCTGCTGGGCCGCGTCCGAACCCTGACCCTGGAATCCCTGGACCAACGCCACCCACATTTTGCCGAGGTCGCCGTTGGTCTGATTCATACCACCCGCGATGTGCGTGGTATGAATCGATGCCTGGTTGACCAGGTCGTATTTGGCGCTTACAACGCCGCCGCCAGATGCAGACATTTTATGTACAAACCTTTCGTATCAGAAATATTGCCGAATGATCGACTACGAGTCAGAAACTCGTGTCCACCTTCGAGAAATTGGTATTGCCGGCGGTGTAGCTGCTATTGGCGCTGTCGTCGGCGAAGGCAGTGCCCTTACCCACCATATTCGCCGAATCCTGTGCCGCCTGATCGAATTTTACATGCGCATCCCGGAGCGGCGTCAGAATATTCTGATCGAGGTAGTCGGCCAGCCGCTGGGCCGACCCGATCGCATTCTGGACGGCACTCTGGGTCTGCGTACCCGTCTGCCCGCCCAGGGCGTTCTGCCACTCTCCCTGGTTCGCCTGCAATTGACTGATGTGGCCGAGAAGTTCTCCGTGAGCGGTTGCCGTGGCCTTGGCGCCGGCGACCAGATGCTCTGGATGCGCAAGAGTAAGTTTGCTCATTTCTCATTCCTTTCGCGGACTTACTGTCAACCCCGGCCGAATCACCGCGGAAGCTTGTTCGAGGTGCGGCGATGCAGTACGGCGGTCCTGTCGAAAACGCCGCCCACCGCGACCGCCGTGGCGATCACTCATCGGACCCGCCCTCATCTGTGTATTCGATGACGCCGACGACCGGTGCGTACTCCAGGACGGGGACGTCCTGCGGTTCGCCCGGCGTGTAGACCTTCGACGCCCTGGTCTCGTCCTCGTCGCGGCGACGGCGCATGCGCCCCTCGGGGGCGATCGCCCCGCGCGGCGCCGCGCGGGCCAACGGCGCCTCCGGCGCTTCGGCCGACGAGGCGCCGAATGCCTTGGCGCCCATGCCCGACCGCCAGTTCGAGGGCATCCGGTACCCGGTCGAGGCTCCCGACATCGACCCCAATCCGCCGCGGGTCAACCCGAGGGCGACCGTGCTGCCGCGTCCCGCGTACATCGCCGACGTGGGCGTGGCCGAGTTCTGCGACGTCCCGGACAGGTCCCGGTGTTCGGTCACCGCGTTGTCGGATCCGTTCGTCCCCGAATCGGAACCGGAGACCGAGGGGTCGACATTCTGCGCCGCCTGTTCGGCGGCCGGCGAATCCGGACTCGTCGGATCCGTCGATTGCGTAGTGCCGGAAGGCATCTCGTGGCCGTCCGGCCCGGATGTGCTGCCCGAGCCGAGGCTCGGGGACGAGGTACGCGACAGCGAGGAGACCAGCGATGTTCCGAGCCCGCGCGAGCCGCCCGAGGTCAGATAGTCGACCGACATCGCGGTCGGCATCACCGGACCGCCCGGACTCGCGACGATCGGCTGCGCGAGCACCGGTTCCGGGAACGAGGCCAGAATCGGACCCATCGTTGCGGCATAACCGCCCATGACACCGAGGGCGGTTCCGATGATCAGGAAGATCTCGGTATCCATCGCGCATGCCAACGGCAGGACCGGATTGCAGGCCACACTGGCCGCCTCCAAAGCCGCCTGCCGAACCTCGAATTCGGCGAGCCACACGCTCACCGCCAGCATCTCCTGCTGTGCCGCGGTGTACGCCGTCGCGACGGCGTGCAACTGGGTGGCTGTCGCGGCAGCCACGTCACCCTGCGCACGCAACCATGCCGAATGCTCCCGAAAACCCGCCTGCGCGGTATCGGATGAAGGTCCCCGCCAGGTCTCGCCCATCTGGGTCATCGAGCCGTCGGTGCCGGCCGCCGCGGCGTGCAATTGTGCGGCGATGGCCGCATAGGATTCGGCGGTGAGAACCGTGGAGAATGTGCCGGGACCTATGAGCACCGGATCGATGATCGCATGTGCGGCCAGCACGAGGGAATCGAATGGCAGCAGCATGACATCAGCTTTCGCACGAGGGGTCGTCGATTATTCGACGAAAGTCGATTGACCGAAAACCGATCCGCCCCCCAGCAGATCGGCAATCAAATAATCCGCACCGATCACGGGCAGCACCGCGGATGCCTCCGCACCGCAGCCGATTCCGTGCAGTGCCGCCGGAAAGAACGTGCCGGCATGTTCGAAGGCCGCGGGCGGCAACAGCGCACTCACGATGTCGGCGCCCGGAGCGAACGGAACAGCGAGCGGCGCGGCCTCGGCAATGGTCTGCAGGACGTCGGCCTGGGTGATGCCGAGCTGCCCACTGATGACCGAGAGATGTTCTGGAGTAACCTCGAGAGCCATGGCATTCTCCTAACCGATGCAGACCCGTGCGGGTCGTATATCAAGAACGCTAAGGCATTCCCACTCTTGGGGACATCTTGCCAATCGAGCCCCGACCTGCGGTTCAGTCCTGCTCCGGCCTCCAGGCGGCCTGGACGAGATCCTTGCGGGAATGCAGCGGTTCGACGAAGATCCCGCGCCCCAGAGGTTGCTTGCTCGGCTTCACATCTCCGATGAGCACACCATCCAACCGCGAGCCGTCCATGATCAGTCCCGAGGAGTTGAGGTTCTTCATCTGCCCCATCACATTGTCGTAGAGCGCCATATCGGCCTGCGCGATATTGCGCGCGGCGATGACGTGCAGCCCGGTATCGCGACCGTCGACGATGATGTCCTTCAACGAATCCAGCGGATTCATCTGCCCGCGCTGCGCGACCATGTGGTAGTCGTCGATGACCACGAATATCTCCGGCCCCGTCCACCACGAGCGCTCCTTGAGCTGCTGTGAGGTGACACCGTCCGGCGCCCGGCGGCTACGCATCTTCGCCGCGAACGGGGGCAGTCCCTCGATCAGATCACGCTCGCTGGTCAGATAACCGATCAAATGCTCCTCGGGCACGGCCTCCATGTGCTGGCGACGGTAATCGATCAGCAGGATCCGGGCCTGGTCCGGAGTGAATTGTCGCGCAATGGATTCCAGCAGAGCACCCACCACGGTCGATTTACCGCATCCAGACGAGCCGACCACGATCATGTGCGTCGAGACACCGAAATCGACTGCGGCGGGTCGCAGATCGGATTCGCGGATACCGAACGGCACCACCAGGCGCTGCGCCGCGGTGGTCGGCTCCGGAACAGCCGCCCGGATCTCGTCCAGGCCGATCGCGGCCGGCAGCAGCCTGACCTCGGGAGCCTTGCGGCCCTGGTACCGCTCGTTCAACTGCACGATGGCAGCGGCCAAACCGGCAGCCGCCGACTCGGGTTCGCCCACACCATCGGTACGCGGCAGCGCGGTGAGCATGTGCAGCGCCTCGTTGGAGATACAGCGCCCCGGACGATCCGGCGGAATGGCCGCGACGATCGCCCGGTGCGCACCGAATACGGTGTCCGTCAGGTCACCCAGCCGCATCTCCAGCCGCGTCTGCACCAGATCCTTGACCGACGGGCGGATGGCAGCCCATCTCGAACTACTGATCAACAGGTGGACGCCGTAATTGAGGCCCTGCAGCGCGATCGACTCCATGACCGGCTGGTACTCGTCGAAATACGGTCCGTTGGAAGCGAATCCGATATCCCATCCGTCGATGACGAAGAACACGTCGCCGTGCACATCTCCGCGCGCGGTGAGATCGGCCGATTCTCCCGGAGTGCCGCGCCGCCGCCGGAACTCGCGCATGGAGTCGATACCGAGTTCGGCGAACAGTGTTTGCCTGCTCGCCAGCAGGCCGGTGATCAGCGCGAAGGTGCGCCTGATCCGGTCGCCTTCCCGGGCGGAGGCGACCGAGCCGACATGGGGTACACCGCGCAGCGCGGACAAACCGCCGGAGAAGTCGAGGCAGTAGAACTGCACCTGCTCCGGAGTGTGCGTCAGCGCGGCGGACATGATCAAGGTCTGCAGCGCCGTCGACTTGCCCGACTGCGGACCACCGACGATCGCCGCGTGACCACCGGCAGCGGACAGGTCCACCGACCACACGTCCTGGCGTTGCTGACGCGGTTTGTCCATGATCGCCACCGGTATCCGCAGCGCACCCGCGGGCACGGTGGGCACGAGCCGGTCCAGCGTCGGCGCGACGTTCAACGGCGGCAGCCACATCGCGTGCGCGGCCCGACCGTGGCCGGCAAGTTGCTGCAGCACGGTTTCCATGATCGTCACCGGCTCGGCCTCGACGGCCTGCGGCGCGATCGGCTCGGGCTCGGCGATCTGCTCCGGCCGCGTGTTGGGGATGAACGCGGCGGTGAACCGCTGCGGCGGACGGTAACCGCCGCCGGGCCGGCGGGCGCGCTGGGTACTGGCCGCGGAGACCTGTGCCGGCGCGACATAGCCACCGCCGACATAGGCGGCCTGGAAACGCTGCAGGTCACCCGACCCGACCCGCAGATAAGCCGAACCCGGTTTCTTGGGCAGGTGGTACGCGTCGGCGGTGCCGATCGCGTCGCGGGAATCGCTGGTCTGGTTGGTACGCAACGCAACCCGGTACGACAGGTGGGCTTCCAGCTCCCCCATCCGGTTGGCGGGCACCTTCTGTGAGGACAGCAGCAGGTGGATACGCAGCGAGCGACCGAGCCGCCCGATGGCCACGAACAGTTTCGAGAAGCTCGGATGCTGCTCGAGCAGCTCGGCGAATTCGTCGAGGATGATCAGCAAGGTGGGCAGCGGCGGCAGGTCGGCGCCCTGCTCGCGGACGCGCTCGTAGTCCGCGACGCTCGCGAAGTTGCCCGCGTCGCGCAGGATCCGTTGCCGGCGCGCCATTTCGCCGTTGATCACGTCCTCCATGCGGGTGACCAGATCGGCCTCTTCCTCCATGTTGGTGACCACGGCGGTGACGTGGCGCAACCGGTCGAAGCCGAGAAACGTCGCGCCACCCTTGAAGTCGACCAGCAGCAGGTTCAGCACGTCCGGCGAATGCGTTGCCACCGCCGAAAGCACCAGTGTCCGAAGGAATTCCGACTTGCCCGAACCGGTGGCACCGATGCACATGCCGTGCGGGCCCATACCTTCCTCGGCCGACTCCTTGATATCCAGATAGACGAGCTGGCCGGTGGGGTCGTGCCCCACCGGGATACTCAGACGCGCCCGGTCACTGTCGCGGCGGCGGGGCCACTGCCGTTCCACCCGGAGAGCGCCGGGGTCGGCGATACCGACCATCTCCTCCCACGAGGTGCCGCCGCTGGCCTGCTCGGCGGCCACGGCCTCCACCACCGTCGACAGGCGATACGGGGAAAGTCCGCGGGCCAGGGCCGTCGTCGCGCTCATCGACATCGTGTCGGCCATACCGACCCGCCGCAGGCCCCGCGAGGTCACCTCGTGCAGCTGATGGTCCTCACCCACCTGGAAGGCCAGCGCCCGCGGCAGGCTCTGTTCGCCGGTACCCAGCCGGATCCAGGTACATCCGTCGATGCCCGAGATATCGCGGTCGGTGGCGGCTCCGCCCACGCCGACGAGCAGGAGGAAATGGGGGCGGTCCAGGGTGGGCTGAGTATTCGCGGAGAACGGTCCCCGATTGAGTCCGGCGAGCACCTTCGAACGCAGTTCCGACACACTGCGGTAGACCATGCGGCTGGACCCGATCGCATCGGTGTCACTCGGGTGTTGCGTATGCGGCAGCCATTTGAGCCACGCCCATTCCGGGGCGTCCGGATTCGGCAGCACCGCGGCGATGCACACCTGATCGGGTCCGTGCAGCACGGCGACCTCGGCGATCAGCGCCCGGACCAGCCCCGCCACCGCCGCGGCGTCCCCGTCGAAGCCGACCTGCGGCGCCGAGAGCAGATTGATCGCGACCGGCATGCCGCCCACCGTCGAATAGGCCTTCGCGAAGCGGGTCACCTCCACCACACCGACCGGATCCAGATCAGAGGTGGGCGCCGCCTCCGGCACGATGACGCGCACCTGGTTGGCGATCCGGCCGCGGCCGACTCGCACCCGCAGGAACTGCGGACTCGCGACCTGTACCTCCCACATCCGGGTGCCGCCGATCAGCCTCGAAACCTCGGCGGGACCGGGATGGGTGTGCCGCAGGAACGTATGCAGCTCCGCTTCCGCCGCGTGTACGGACTTGCGGTTGTCGGCGATCGAGCGCAGATAGTCCTTGCGCTCCTCGTTGAGCCCGGCCGCACCCCCCGCACCGTTGCCGCTGATCGCCCCGCCCATCATGCCCAGCGTCGAGACCAGCATCATGGCCGGGAACATCAGCATCGTCGGTGACATGCCGCCGCCGCTGCGGAACATCATCACCATCATCCCGCCCATGCCGGCCATCATCACGACGGGCATGATCATGCGCAGCCGCGACGGCGGTACCGGCCTGGGGAGTTCGGTCGGCGGTTGCAGCCGCAGTTCGGTGACCGCGGGCGCTTTGGGGCCGCGGACCGCACGGGCCGGTCGCACGAATCGACGAGTGGCGGTCATGGCGATCAGCCTCCGGCTTGGGTCGGGAGCCCGACGGCGGCCTTGTCGACCGCGACGCCGTCGTGCTCGATGCGCGCATCTCGTTGTGACAGAGCGGGACCGACCGCGAACAGCGACACGATGCTCCACGGCGCGGGCACCGGCGAGCGCAGCGCGAGTGAGGCCAGGGTCTGGTCGCCGCTGTCGCCGGGTGCGACGTCGAGTCCGTAGCGGACCCCGCTGTCGGAGATCCAGAACATGCCCTCACGCAGCGGCGATCCCGGATCCGTTCCGGTCACCTGCACGAACCGCCCGACGCTCGCATCCACGAATGCCGCATCGGCGGTCGTGCCGTGCGATACCGACCCGGTCACCAGATCGACTGCCCGGCTTTGCTTTTCGGGCGAGAGCGGGAGTTGCCGGCCGACGATCAACTCGGTCGCGGCATTCGGATCGCCGTTGCCGCGCGACCAGTGATAGCAGGTCACGGTGGACCGCGCGTCGACGACCTTCACCGATCGAGCCGGAAAGGTGTCCGTGCCCGGCCAGGCCCCCGGGCGGAGATTGGCCGCGACGACATCCGGCCCGACCGACATCGTCGTCACTGTGCCGTGCGAGTTGGCGTTGCGGATCATTGCCGCGAGCACCGCGCTGACCTGCACCAAGCCCGTCTGCGAAACCAGGTAGTAGGACGCGCCGCGGTCCGGTGTGGACATCGTCAGGACCGATCCGACCGGAACGGTCAGACCCGAGGTCAGGGTGGCCACCGTGCCGGCGCCGGGCACCGTGGGCACCCGCAGCGGCGGCACCTCGGCGATAGCGCCGATCAAACCCGGCGACGCGACGATCACCGGCGTGGTCGGATCGATGCCCAGGGCCAGGGTCACCGCCGAATCGGCGAGGTTGATCGACGCGCGGACGACCCCCTTGTCCCGATCGTTGTACACCAGCCAGGTCGTGGTGCCGCTGCGCAGCAGACGAGCCTCGCCGTCGGCGAGCAGGCGCGCGGTGTCGCCGTCGACCGTGAGCGCGTCGGCGATCACGGTGGTCTTCACCGGGGACCATGCGGTGGTCGGCAACCCGGTGGAGGGATCGATCGGCGCGGCGGCGCCGATCCGCGCGGTATCACACACCGCCCAGGACGAACTGCGGTTGCCGTCGTCGACGATGGTGCCGGGCGCTCCCGGAATACCCACCCACGGCCCCCGCGGATATTTCGCGATCTCCTCGCGCGACACCTGAGTCGGATTCTCCGCCGTACCGGTGATCAACCGGGCGGAGGTCAGATTCAGCGCGGGATACAGCCGGCCACTCAACTGGACGTACACCGCGCCGGAATCCTTGTCCGAGACGATATTCGCGTTGGCGACCTGTTTGGCAGGCTTGAAGAACGCCATCACCGCAGCGCCCGCGACGATCACACATGCCAACGCGATGCCGATCGACAAGGCTGTGGAGCGGCCCCGCTGCGGGTCGTCGACCATCGACGCGTCGCGGCGGACCAGTGCATGCTCGATGCGGTGCAGCAGAAACCGCCACCCCGAAATCTGGTGTTTGGTCACCACCCGGAAGCGTGGCACCGCGTCAGCTCGTCGTGGTCGGTGCCAAACCTGCCAGTGCGGCGGTGATGTCGGGTGCGGCGACGGTCATCAATTCCTCGTCGCTCATCGCCGCCACATTCACGTTGTCCTTGGTGAAGCGGTAATCGCGCTCGGCCTCGGCGGCCTCGACCACATTGCGGATGAACCGGCCGTTGCCCACCAGATCGATCAGGCGGCGGCCGTTCCTGGACTGTTCGGCGAGCTCGGCACAACGCTCGTGCAGCACCTCGCGAGCCTCCGAGGACAGCAGCGAATCCTTCTTGCGCGCAATGACATCGGCGATCTGTACCAGTTCGCCGGCGCCGTAGCTGGAGAACCGGATCCGCTTGGTGAACCGGGAGGAGAGCCCGTCGTTCGAGGCCAGGAACCGATCGATCTGATCCTCGTAGCCCGCGATGACCACGACGAGTTTGTCGCGATCGTTCTCCATGCGGGCCAGCAGGGTGTCCACGGCCTCCTTGCCGAAGGCATCACCGCCGGACAACCCTTCCTGGACCAGGGTGTACGCCTCGTCGATGAACAGCACCCCACCCAGCGCGGAGTCGATCAGCGCGTTGGTCTTGGGCGCGGTGTGGCCGAGGTGGGTGCCGACCATGTCGTTGCGGGAAACCTCGATCACCTCGGAGTTCTCCACAACGCCGAGACCGGCGAAGATCTTCGCGATCACGCGGGCGATGGTGGTCTTACCGGTGCCGGGCGGTCCGGAGAAGATCAGGTGCTGCGATTTGGATTCCACCGCGAGCCCGCGCTTGGCGCGGACCTGATCCATCAGGACACCCGATTTGAGCCGATCGACCTGTTCCTTCACCGAATCCATGCCGATCTGGGCCTCGAGCAGCTCGGAGGCCTCGGTCAGCAGGGATTCGCGTTCTTCGCGGGCGGCCGAGGCCGCGGCCTCGCGCGGATCCTGTCCGGAGGACGGATCCCACAGGTCGGTGCGCGAGGCGAGCAGATCCGGAGTGGTCACCTCGAGCTTGTAGGTCTTGTCCCGGACCGCACGCTGCCACTCCTCGCGTTCGGACCAGAGGCCGGATCCCTGCAGGCCCTTGAGGATTCGGTCGGCGCTCTCGTTGTCGCCGTTGTGCCGGTGCAGCATGCCGAGCAGAAAGTGCGCGTCCGCCCAGATGTACGACAGGTTGCCCGAGGCGCTGTCCTCGACGATCCGCTGCGCCCTGGGCATCGCCTCGCCGAACCGTCCCAGATGTGCGAGCGATCGGGCAGCCATCAGTTCGGCGCCGATGTCCAGCAGTCCGTCTTCGAGCACCGATTTGGCCCGGCGAGCGTTGATCACATCGAGCCACCGGTTCGTCCGGAAGTACAGCGACATCCGGACGAAGTCCGACACGTCGTCGCTGGGCACCTGATCGAGAATGGCGATGGCTTCCTGCCACTCACCGCCCTCGGCGTAGGAGCACGCCTGGGCGACCGCGATCTGATCGCGATCGGCCATCGCGACGCGTAGTCCGTAGATCCCGATCTCGACCTGACACCACAGCGCGCGATCGACCAGACCGGCGCGTTGTTGATCCCGGTAGAGGTTGTGCGCAGACCGATAGGCCCCGTAGACCACCTCGGAGGTGACCTCGCCGGACATCGCGCGGCCCAACCAGGCATCGCACATGTCCGGGTCCAGATCGGTGGCGGCGCGAAACGCCGCCAACGCTTGCTGTTCGTTGCGTATCCCCCCGGCGACCAATCCCAACGATTGGACACCCGTGTAGAACGCGTCCTCGGCCGCAGACACCTGGATTTCCCTTTCGCCGCACTCGCCTGCCCGAACGATAGACACTCGCCGCCGCGAACCCTCCCGATGCAGTTCCCATTCATGGGAAGTGCTCCGCGTCGCGCGGCCAGAGACGTCGACGAACCCGCCCACCACCCCTTACAGCTGCTCAGGCACCCATTTATCGAGCCACTATTGACCGTGCCGTTATTTAACGGTACGATTTTTCTCGGGTCAGCAGTTCCCTCATCCTGTCGGCCCGAACCTCAGGACGGTGCCCGGTGGCTGCGATCCAGCCGCCGGGTACCGACGGGGGGTCATCCCCCCGTACGAGTCATCGGTTCCCCTCATCCCGATGACTCGCCCGCAACGGCGGCCGGTGACGTCCGGACAACGCACCGGCCGCCGCCTCGGACGCCCCCGCGTCACGACACCGGCCTGGGATTCACATCACGCGCACGACCACCGCTTCACTCGGCATTCGCGACCATCTGACCGTCGAACCCGAATGCGGCGCCTCGATGACCATGCCGTTCCCGGCCGCCAACTGGACGTGCTCGGGTCCCCGCGCACTGAACGAGCTGGCAGGAAAGACCAGATCACCCGGTCGTACATCCTGCATCGGCACCCGGACTCCGCTGTAGATCTGCTCGTACGTGGTCCGCGGCAACACGACCCGCCCGTCGGTGGCCTTCGCGACCGCGTACTGGGTGAGCCCGGAGCAATCGAAGCCGCCACCACTCGGGCCTGCGGCGCCCCCGCCACCCCAGATATACGGCGTGCCGAGCCAGCCACTGGCCGCGCTGACCGCGTTGCCACCGGCCGTCCCATCCGAGGTCACCGGGCGCCGGATCCGGTAACGCGATCGGCTGCCCGATCGTGTGCGTGGTCGACGACGCCGACGATTCGACGATCCGCCACTGCTGCGCGACGCCTGCGGAATCGCGGGCGGGACGATCTTCGCCGCATGCCGGCGAGCAGCGGCGACATCGGCATCGACCTGTTTGGTGGCGTCGGTGATCGTCGCGTGTGCGGCGGCGAGCAGCGCCGGCCCGCTGAAGCGGGTATCGCCGAACGCGGAGATCGCTCGCACACGATCCCGTAGGTCCGCGATCTGATTGGTCAGTTGGTTGCGCCCGTTGAGAGTGCCATCACCTGACGCGGAGACGGTCTTGCCGACAGCCGAATCCTTGCCGGCGTGCGCTTCGGCAACCGCCGATTGCATGCCGCGAGCGTCCCCGTAACCGTTCATCGCGGCGCCGGAATGTCCGTTGGCGCCGGCGGCGATCTCCGAAACAGCGGACGGCACATGTGCCGCCGACGGCTGCCCGGCGCCATAGAGACCGAGCAGCGAACGCAAAATCCCGTCCAGATCGTCTGTCAATTGCGGCGACATTGGACCGACTCCCCAGCGCTCATCCGCGATCGCCCTCTCAAATCGGCCCGCCATTCGCGAGCCGACGGGGGTTCCGCGCTACTCCCGAGCGGGTTGTCGACGACTATGCGGCAATCGGTCCGGGAAGCGAAACCATTCTGCTTCCCAATCTCGGGAAGGCCGGACAATAAGCAGGGACCGGATTGGAGGCGATGCGACAGCATGGCGAACGGATCAGAGGTAGACGCCGCGGGCCTGGCGTCCCTGTCATCCCTCGGCCAGCAGCAGCTGGGCGTGGACGTCGCGACAGCGCAGCCCGCCCAGTACGTCCAGGAGCCGGCCGCCACCACCACGAGCGCGACGAGCCAGAGCACCGATTGCGCGACCACGGGGAAGACCGGGCACTATTGGCCCGTCCCCCCGCTGACGGTCCCCACCGGCGCATCGAAAGCTTTACGGGCATTCATTTCGATGGCGCACGAAGCAATTCAGACAGCGGTGGATCTACTGGGCCGGAATATGCCGGAACTGCCGCCGTCGGTCGATGATCTGCTGCAACCAGTGGTGTATACCGACCTCGGAGAAGGCGAGAGCACCGAGGCGTACAAACAGGCCCTGAATAAAGTACAGACCGCACAGACATCACTCCTGGCGTACGACCAGCAGGTCGCGACGACCACTCTCAAGGTCGCGGATGGGCACAGCGAGACCCTGACCGCCATCGAAGATATCGTCGAAAAACTCAACACCGCTCTGGCAGCCGTTCCCGCGGCCTTGCTGAAGGGCCACGAGTCCACGGTGATGAAGTACATCGCCAGTGCGGTGGATGCGGTCTACAAGAAGGTCGACGAGGTCTACTCCTACAACCAGAGTCTGGCCGGCAATTCCTCCGGAAGCGGCAGCGGCGACGGCAGTTCCTCCTCGAGCAGTTCTTCGGGCTCGGGAAGCGGCTCGTCTTCCGGCAGCTCCTCGGGAAGCGGTTCGTCCACGTCCGGAAGTGACGGGCTCGGCAGCCTCCTGTCGCAACTGGCCCCTCTCGCCATGATGATCCCCGTGGGACTCATGGCGCTGGCCCCGACATTGACGCAGATGCTGCAGCCGGACCAGAACAAGAACCACAACGGCCAGAACGGGTCTCAGCCGAATCCGGGCCAGCCGAACCAGGCCGCACCCAACAACCCCAACGCGCCGGCCGCCAATGCCGCGCCGCAGAACAATCCTGCCGCCACCCCGCAGAACAACCCCTCTGCCGCGCCGCAGAACATTCCCGCCGCCACGCCCCAGAACAACGCCGGTACCGCTCCCCAGAGCGATCCCGCTGCCCCGCAAGGCAATTCCGCTCCCACGCCGCCGAACAATTCCGCTCCCACGCCACTGAACGGTTCCACACCGACGACGCCGGGTAACACCACCGCACCCAACGTGACAACCGCGGCCCCGAATCCCGTCGCTCCCCCGAACCAGGCGTAACCCGCTCGCGGACAACACCGTTCGGGTCAGGCGACGGTCTGCGGGTTCCGGCCTCCCGCCGGTGATGGATTCGGCGTTCCGGCCGCCGCCACGGCCTGGGTGGCGGGCTGGTCCTCGGGCACCGTCTGCTGACCGGAGCCATCGGGGACACCGCCGGGATGAAAGAAGCCCATGAAGTCGCCGTACTGACTCTTCCCGCCGGGCGGGAAGTTCGGATCCTGGAGCGGCACCGGCTGCCCACCGATCATCGCGTGCACTCCGGCGTCGTCCTTGACGATCAGCGCGCTGCGGTGCTGCCACTGGACGACATCGCCGGTCTGCAGTTGCGAGCTGTCCACAGCTGTACCCGGCGGATGTCCCGCGGTGCCGGTATACGCGCCCCAGCCATCGCTGCCGTTGGGATTCTGCGCCGCGTTGTGCAGTGCCTCGGCCACCACCGAGGGCACCTTGACCGAGCCGACGCCGTTCATCTGCAGATCCACCATGGCATTCGGATTGGCCACCGGAGGCGGCGTGCCGGCCGCGGCCGCGTGTACCGCACCGGAGAGCGAGTTCGCCAGACTCTGCGGATTCGCCTGCGCCACAGCGGGAATCGCCGTCGCAGTACCCGGCGCGACGGTGCTCGAACCGCCGTTGCCGCCATTGTTGTTGTTCACCATCTGCTGTGGATGCATGAACGAGTTCAACGAGTTTCCCAGCGTCGGCACTGTTGCCAGGAGCGGAGCGATCGCGCTCACCAGCGAGGTCAGCGCGTTGTTCGAGCTTCCGGTGGAACCGCTGTTCGATTGGGTGGCCGACGCATCCGTCGCTGTCTGGCCGGAATCCGTACTGCTGTCGGTTCCACTGCTGTCGGTCTGGGTGCTGTCGGTGCTGTCGGAGGTGCCGGTGCCGTCACTGAAATCATCCGGGTTCAGAATCTTGGCCAGAGGGTCGGAACTTCCGCTCGCACTCGTACTTCCGCTGCCGCTCCCGCTCCCGTTGCCAGTCCCGGTGCCGGTCCCAGTCCCGGTCCCGGTGCCGGTCCCGGTTCCAGTCCCGGTGCCGGTCCCGTTGCCGTGTCCGCCGCCCCCGCCGCCACCGGCAGCCTTCCCGTCGGCGTATCCCTGCTTGTAATCCGGGGAATTCTTGTTGATCGTGTTCTTCAGATCCTGCATATGCTGGTTCACGGCATCGACCTTGCCCTGCACCTTGTCGATGAGGTCGAAGACGTCACCGATGAGCTCGTTCTCCAGGTTGCTCGGGATCTTGTTATCGGCAGGGATGGCGGTGGTACGCGCCCCGGTAGCGTTGGCCGAGGTCATCACAATCGCGGCGGCCTTCAGCTTGTCACGCACGCCTGCGACCTCTTTATCGATGTATTTGAGCCCGCTGGTCACATAAGCGGGAACCTCGGCAGTATGGCCGTCGGTATCACCGTCCAGGCCGTTGAGCCATTTCTTGATGGAATTTATGTCGTCGACCTTGTCGGTGTACTTGTCCAGCATCACCGAATGATCGTCCGGATCTATCAGCTTGTCTTCGATCAGTTTCTTCAGGACATCGGGCCGCGTCGACGGTTTGTCCAACTGCAACGGACGGGCCAGTCTGTTGACGGACGACTCCCCCACGGAGATCGTCGCCCGCAGAGCCTTCGATTCTCCGAGCGGATAGTACAGCGGAAATTTGTACTCGGATGCTGTCTGCTTGTAATAGCCCCGGCCCGTCGGCTTGCCACTCGACGTCTCATCCAGTGATCCGTCTTTCTGCAGCTGGAGCCCTGCCTTGATGGTGCATTCCATCGACGACAGGTCCTTGACGGTCCCGATCTGCTTCCCGCCCTTGACGATTACGAGGTTGCCGCTGGAACCGACCTGCAATCGAGTGCCGTCGACATCGGACGCGTTGGCGAGGGTCGTATCCCAGGTCTGCAGAACGCCGCGATCCTTGTCGCTGAGCACCAGCTGACCGTTGGGTTCCCAGGTGAGCGTGCTGTCGCCGTTCTTCAGGGATTCGCCCGGAGCGAGATACTGGGTGTCCCCCAGCGTGTCCTTCCCATTGGCCGATGTCGGATCATCCTTGGAACTACCCATCGCCCCGGCCAATCCTTTCCGCCATCGACCTCACCGGCCGCGAACACCGCTACCTCATTCCTGCGCGACGTCCGGCCGCGGCGTCGGTGGCGCCACCACCGGCGGCGCCACCGACGGCGGGGTGGCGGTCGAAACGACGCCGGGGGGCGGACCGGCCGTGACACTCGGGGCCACGACCCGACCGGGGGAAGCCACCGGGGTTGCGACGCGCTCGGACTCGGCCGCGGACACTGCCGGCGGAACCTCGACGAACCGCGGATGTTTCACGATCTGGTCGTGCGCGTACACCGCGTCCCGCAGTTGCTGCCGTGACGGCTCCCCGGCCTGCAGCAGCACCAGTTCGTTGCAGCGGCGTTCGAAGACGATCGCGCGCAGCGCGGCGACCTCGTCATCGACGCGCAGGTCACCGGGTTCGACCCGGCTGACATCGACCCGCCGCGGCAGCATCGCCGCGGTCAGCAGGTCGTCGGCCTCACGCAGTTCAGCCCACCACGAGGCCGGGATCTCACGCCCCGACTGCAATCCCTCGAGAATCCGCTGGCGCAGTGCCCGCGAACCGCCGGCGTCGGCGGGGAGCGCGGCGCCGATCCCCACCTTCGCCTGAGCATCCACCGCCAACTCCAGTGCGCGCTGCGCGATCTGGGCATCCGGCACCGCCGCTGCCTGTTCCAGCGACTCCGCGGAGCCTGCGAGCCCGAGCCTGTCGGCGGTGTCGGGGGTGAACACTCGCAGATCGACGTCGTAGGCCGGGCCGACCATATCCGCCATCGCGGCATCGTTGAAACGTGTGCGCAATCCCGAGTCGATCGGCCCGGAGGACGCCAGCGCGGTCAGTCGGGCACCCGCCTTCGCACCCCAGGCGAGACCGAATTCGGCCAGTACTCGCGCCGGATCCGAGATGCCCTCCCACGGCGAGCCCAATTCGCCGGAATCGGCCGAGAGGAACTCGTCCCACATCCAGGGCGTGGACACCTCGCGCGGCAGGAACAGTCCGGCCGGGAACCAGCCACGACCTTCGTTCGAGGTGATGAACACACCGGCACCGCTGGAACTCCGCATCACCGCGACCGACCAGTGCAGGCCCAGCACCGAGGAATCCACCGCCGCCAGCACCGCACCGAGCAGCGCCTTGGCGACCACCAGATCGTTGTCGACCTGCTCACCCACCACGTACGACGGTTGCGCATCACGTTCGCGCGCCGCGGAGACCGCGGCCGCGAACGGCGTCGGCATGGGAACCGGCGACGCGTCGGCGGCCGAGGGGGGTTGCCCGGCCCCGCGATCGTCGCCCGGAGCGAAGACCGATCCGCCCGACAGGAGTGATCCCGCCGGTCCGTTCGACATCGGACCCGTGAGTGACGGTGTGGCGGTGGCCGAGTCCGGCGCGGTGGGACCGGTGGGGCCGGTAGGACCGGAGTGGCCGATCGCGCCGTCGTCCGGGGCGCCACCCGCATTCGCCGCGGGCAGGGTTCCGACCCCGGTGGGGGTATCGGAGGACGTCGGGCCGCCGGCACCGTTCACCGGAGTCGCACCGTTCGGCGACGCGCTGACGGGCGAGTGATCGGTGACGGGCGTACTGCCGCCCGTGGAAGGACCGGCGCCGGGGACCATCGGCTGGTTGGTTCCGGTCGGATCATGCTGTTCCCCACCGGCATTCCGAATATTCGAAGCGCCCTGGCCGTCCGCGTACTCGTACGCGCGGGCAGCGTTCACCAGCTGATCCGCGGTGTGGTCGTGCTGACCTGCCAGATTGATGCCCGCATTCTCCCTGACCTGGTAGTAGTTCGTCAGGGCCTGATACACCGGGTACGCGATGGTTCCGTAACTCGGCAGGAAGTTGTCGAGCCAGTCCGTCGGCTGCTTGGACCACTCGAGAATGTCGCGGGCGACCTGTCTGTGTTGTTCCGCCAACCACAGCAAGGTAGCCATGTCGACATTGATGCTGCTCTCCGGCACGCTGAACAACTCCTTCCCACCCGGGTTGCCACCATTGTCGACGGTTCCCATCTCTGGGAACAGTTTGCGGATCGAAGCCGCACATGCGGCCCGATACCGTCGACGGTGCACAGACACAGCAGAACGAGGAGGACGGTGTGGCCGACGAGCCGCGCGGACCGGCCACCGACGACGGTCTCGCCCGAGAGCTGACGCTGCACGGCCCCACGGGCTGGGAGCGGGTGGATGCGGTGTTCGCCATCACCGTTGCCGCCGAGCTGTGCCATCTGGTGTATTCGGTCGGCGATCGGGTGGTACCGATGGATCCACCGGAGCAGGTACTCGCGCACGCCCGGGGGCTGCGGGCGGCCGCCGCCGAGTCGAGCGCGGGACCGTGGTGGCGAATGTTGGTGGTACTCGACAATTCCGGGGCGCTGCAGGTCGACTACGACTACGGCGAGGAGCCGTTCCCCGCGGGCCAACTGTTCACACCCGAGGTGTACCGGGCCGACCTGGAGGCATTTCCGCGCGCGCATGTGCCGGTGTGGCTGGCCGCCTACACCGGCCACGGCGACCGGCAACGACGCACGCCCAATCAGGCTGCGGCCCAGGCACGTTCGGATCGCACGGACCGCGTGTGGGCGAGGCTCGCCGAGAGCGAATTCCCGCCGTTTCCGCTGATGTGGGCGAGGTGGGCCACGCTCGCCGCGGCCTTCATCGCCACCGGATCGGAGCTGGGCCCGCGGATGCAGCCGTGGATCGGGGTATTCGAGGGAGTCGCCAGCGGGGGCTCCACGCTGTGCGCGCTGCCCTCCGGACGAGCGGTGCTGTCCGGCGGCGTATGGAACGCGCCGAGCCTGCAGGCCGCGTATGCCGAGGGTGCGCCGATGCCGGATCTCTATGCGGGTGCACCCGAGTGGCTGGCCGACCCGGTACTGAACCCGCGCGCGGGCATGGGCCTGCTGTCCTTCTGCTACTGGTGGGAAGCGGGGCGCTGGTATCGCGGGCAGTCACCCTCGGCAGCGGAGTGCGACTCGGCGGTCCCGGGGATATGGACCCGCGACACCGTGGTGGATATCATCGCCGGCCCGGCGGAGCGTCGCGGAAGCAGCGAAATCCGCACTGCCGCAGCAGAATTGGTATCCGCTGCGGAGGCGGGCAGGGTAACCCGGGACCTGCTGGCCGACGTCTTCGGCGACGGCGCCGACATCGACGGTGCGCTCTATCAGTGTTCACTGGCCGGGCTGGTGCCACCGACGCCCGAACCCCTGCCGGCCGAGGCCGCGACGGCCCGCGTGCGGGACTACATCACCGGACGGCGGCTCGATACCACCGGATATCCGCTGTCCCAGTTGGTTGCCGAGCGATTCAGCGTCGGCTGGATGGTCTATGTGCCGGTGCCCGACGAGGAGTTGGCGATCGGCCGGGCGATCTTCTACCTCGCGGACGACGGCGTGCTGGAGCATTCGTCCTCCTCGATCGCCCCGTCGAAGTACATCGCCGATTTCGAGCAGCGATTCGCTGCCCGCCAGAGCACGGCCGCCTGACGCGGCGCGGACAAGGAGCGTCCCGGTGGATCGATGGGAACAACAAGGGCTGCGCACGGCCAACAGTGGGATCCGCAACCAGGTCGAACACATCCTCGATGCCTACGAGGAACAACGCGCACACCTGTCCGAGGTCCAGGCACAGCTGGCGGCGGCGCGGTCGACGGCGAAATCCGCCGACGGCCTGGTCGAGGTGACCGTGGATACGGCCGGCGTGCTGACCGAAGTGCGGTTCACACCGGAAGCCATGCGCAGCAACCCCGACCGGCTCGGCCGCTCGGTGACCGAGGCCGGGCGAGAAGCCGCGCGGCTCGCGCACGAACAGGTGCAGGCCATCATCGCCCCGATCGCCGCGGCCGCGGAGGCACTCCCGGATCTGGCCGATCTGGTGCCCGGTGCACCCAGCCTCCGGGACCCGCAGCCGAACGACGAACTTCCCACCGACGGGAAGAGCTGACACTGTACCGATAGCGGCCGGTGACGGGGCAATCATCCTCTCGCTCTCACCGGTGGAGGTCGAAGGGTCGCGTATGGGTGAGTCGTTGCGCATCGACGCCGATCTGGCGAGCGCGCTCGCGACCGAACTGTCGTCCATCGCCGATGCCACTCAGCAGGATCTGAACCAATTGCGCGATGCCCTGGACCGGGAGGGCGAGTGCTGGGGTGACGACGAACCCGGCCATGTCTTCGCCGAGGGCTATGCACCCGCGGCGAAGAACGGGCTGACCAGCTTTCAGAACCTGGCCGACAATCTGCGCGCACTGGGAAAGAACATCGGAGACGCAACCGAGACGATCCGGAACCAGGACCAACTCGGCGCCCAGCAATTGCGCAATCAGGGTTCCGGGTCGGATTATGTTGCGCCGCAAGGTACATCGCCGAATCAGGTGGGGCAGCAACAGCCGACGACCGTGCCCGCGGCGACGCCGACGTCCGGTGACACGACGTCCCCGACCTCCGCCACCGCCTCGCCCTCCCCCGACGCCACAACAGGTTCCGGCGACATCGCGGCTCCCGGCGATACTGCCGTCGACCCCGGATCGCCGGTGTACCAGCCGAACACCGGTCCCGATGTCCCGACGACGTCGCCGTCCGTTCCCTCCGGTCCGGGCATCGCGCCGCAGGCTGCCGGGCAGCAGGCGCCGACCTCCGCCACCGAGACCGTCGCGCCCCAGTCATCCCGTGCGCCGCAAGCAGTTTCGTCCCCTGACGCGGCTTCCGCAGCCCCGAAGGACACCTCCGCCGCCCCCGCCGGATCGTCGTCGAGGGTCTCGTCCTCGGAGAGCCCCTGGTCGTCGGCCAAGGCATCGCCGCAGCGCAATGCGCCGGGTACACCGTGGGCGCCGAATTCTCCGGGCAATCCCGCACCCGGACAGGTACTCCCGCCCCGGCGACGCGCACCCGGCCGGATACCGCCGAAGCCGGAACCGGCCGCGCGACCGAAACGCGGAACGGCACAGCCGGCCAGGGTCTCGGTGGGTCCGGAGCGCACCGGCGGCGCGACGGCACGGGCCCTGGCGGATCGGCACGACCTGAATCTCGTCGGGTTCGATTCGGGAGATATCGACGGCACGACGGTCCAGGAGATCGCGGCAGCCGTCGACGCCATGCTCGAGCGACATCCGTTCCTGGTCCTGGCCGGCATCGAGATCACCGAACTCACCGACGGTGCGGTATCCCGCGTGGTGCCCGCACCGACGGGCAGGAAAGCCGCCGGGGCGAAGGCCGGGGCGCGGATCCTGCTCGACAGAGCCACCATCACCGATCATGATCGGCTTTCCGAAAAAATCCGTACGACAACACAATCCGGCGAATCCATCCTCGAATTCGAGGCCCGGCCGGTGTATTCGACGATGATCCACGCCTTCGGCCGGATCATGGAGATCTCGGCAGGTCCGCAGGTGCGGGGGCTGGCACAGCGCTCGCTGATCGCCGAGTATCAGCGCATCAGCGGGCCCTGGCACGGGACCGAGACGCTGGCCGGGGTCGTCGGCGGCTATCGGCGCTGGCGGTCGCAGTTGAGCAGCCGCAGCTTCGTGGACGGTCGTTTTCACCCGCGTGACGCTCTGGTGGCGGCGTTCGCCGAGGTCGAACTGCGCGGCGAGCACGCCGGTGCGCCGGCGCGAGTGCTGCACCGGCTGATCGTCGAGCGTGCGAGTGAGCGGGCGAATTCGCCGTGAGCGTGCACATTCCGCCGGGCTTTCCGTCCTGGCTGGTGGATATGGTGCTCGGACACCTCCCGGTGGGAGACCCGGATGCGATGCGCCGCGACGCCGACTCCTGGGTGACGGCGTCGCACCGGCTCGGGGAGACCCTCCAGCGGCTCGAAGCGGTGCGCGCCGGGCACGCCGCCACGGCCATCCAGGGAGCCAGCGGCGAGGCGATCCGTAAACAGCTGGACCGGCAGATCACCGATACCAGGGCGCAGATCGCGCAGTGCAACAGCAACGCCGAGCGCTTGTACGAGGCGGCAAACTCACTCGAGTTCACGCAGTACGTGATCATCGGCACGGGAGCGGCTCTGCTGGTGCAATTGGCGGTGGATATCGCGAGTTTCATGGCCGCCAAAACGGTTGCCGACCGGATCGCCGCCGATACCGCCATGAAGCTGAGTTTCCGTGATCTGCTGAAGTGGCTGCGGCAGCAGGCAATTCGGTTCGGCATCGAGCATCCGCATCTGTCCCTGGTAGCGCGCGGCGTGGGGCTGGGCGCCGTGATCGGTGGTGGGGTCAACGTGGGAGCGCAGGTCGCGCAGATCGTGCAGGGGCACCGCACGTCGATCGACTGGAAGTCGGCCGGTGTGGCGACCGCGGCCGGCGCGTTCGGCGGTCTGGTCGGCGCCGAGGTCGGCCGGGCGATGACTCCGGCGGTGAGCCGGATCGGCGCGAACTCCGCGTCGAAATTCCTCCGGGTCGCCGGGCATGTGTTCGGCACGGTGGTGGTGGGCGCGGCGGGCGGCGCGGCCGGCGGAGTGGCAGGCGGAGTGACCGCCGCGATACTGACCGGCCAGCCGATCCAGACCAAGAATCTCGCGGAAATGGCGATGGCGGGCGCCGGCGCCGGATTCGTCGGTGCCGCAGGAGCATCCATGCGAGCCGGGCGGGCGGCCGCGACGGCGACGCCGCGGGCCGGACCGGAGTCCGGGGCGGGGGCGCCGATCGATCCGGTGGTGTCGGCGCGGGATCCGCAAGTCGTCGGTGACGGTCAGGTACCGCGGCCGGACGGTCTCACCCCCGAGATGATGTCCCTGGGCGACGAGATCGTGCAGAAGGTCGCCCGTGATCTTCCGGAGGGGCCGGAAGCCGACGCCCTGGCCGAATTCGTCAACGGCGGCGACCCCGGCGATCTCCACCAGCAGATCGCCGAATTCTTGCAGAACAAGGGTGAACCGGGCGACGGTGGCGCTGTGGGACCGTCGAAAGATGGCGGTACACAACCTGATTCGGCACGACCGTCGTCGCCGACCGCCGCGCCGCCGTGGCGGGGCGAGCGGTCTCCGATCCCGCACGGCGACGGCGGTACGGCGCCGGTCGGCGCGCAGTCCGTCCGCAGGGTGGTCGCGACCACCGAGCTCGCGGGGTCACCGACACATGGCGCCCCGGTCGGCCGGTCCGATCCGCCAGGACGTGTCACGGTGCAGGCGAGCGCGGAACGGGGAGTGCCCCCGGCGCCGGTGGAGCCATCGGCCGCACATGCCGCCGACTCCGCGGTGAGGACCGATCCCGGCGCCGCGAATTCCCCGCATACGACCGAATCCCATGGCGCGGCCGACGGCGGCCAGGCCGGTGGCGGCCAGGGCGGCCACGAAGGTCCGACCGTCTCCGATCCCACCGGCGAACCCACCGGACAACCGGAACACAGCGTCTCACAGATCCATTCACCCCACCACGAGGAAAGTTCACCCCGGCCCGGCACCGGGCAGGGAGAGGGGGCGGTACCTCCCGGCGACGACGGAGGCGCGCATTTCGTGCCCGCGGACGACGGCGGTGGCGGGCCCAGCCACTGTGTCCCCTACGCGGTGAACAAGATGCACGAACTGACCGGGCTCGAGGTCGATCCGACAGCGCTCGGCGACGACGCCGCCACCGCGGGCGTCGGTGGGCACCGGGCCGCACAGGCAGTGCGCGGAGACTGGCGGCCCGGCGGCGTCGAGTCTCCGAAGGCCCTCGTGGATGAGATCAGAACCAAGGGCGGGGCGGCGCTGATGGGCGTGCAGCGCAACGGCACCGGTGCGCACGCCGCCGTGGTGACGCGCAATGCCGAGGGCGGGATCGAGATCTACGAGCGGATCGGCGACATGGCCCGCAAGGTGTCCGGCAACGAGGTCGTCGAGTGGATCCTCGACAAGAACGGGCAACCGGTCGTCGAAATGAGCACGGAGGTCCAGGACGCGGTCGGGCACTGGCTGAACGATCTGGACGCCGACAAGACCTACGCGATCGTGTTCGAGCCCGATCAGGCCGGACACACCGGCGTGGATCCGGTCCAGCAGCACGTTCATCCGGACGGGCGGCTGGTACCCCAGGTGGAACTGGATTCGAATGCGGGGTCCCGAGCTCGACCCGAACTCGATATGCCGCGCGACAACATGCGCGGTGCCGCCGTGCTCGAACGTCCGGCGACCGGCGGCCGGCGGCCCGCTCTCGACTTGGACTTCGACACCGAATTCCAAGAACTCACAACGCAATTCGACGGCGAGCCTCCCGGACCACCGATGAGCCCGGACCCCGGGATCCCGGCCGTGTCCGAGCACACCGACACGCTGGCAGCGGGTACCGCGCCACACGAGAGTCTGTCGGTACCGCACGCCGGGGAAACGACATCGTCGCCCGGACATGCCGCACCCGGCGCGCTCGATCCCGCCGCACAATCGATCTCGCCGACAACGCACCCGGAAGCGACGGGATCGGCCCACACTCCCGGCGAAACCGCGACCCCGCGCGTCCCCGACGCACCGCCGAATGCGCCGACCGCCACACCGCACCAAGCGGCGGCGACACCGACGGCACCGGCTCACGGCGGTTCCGTCACACCCGGGACCAGCGTTTCCCCCAACGCTGCTGTTCCTGCAGCACAACAGAATTCGCCAGGGCCCGCGACGGGATTCGGAGCTGTGGGCGGCACCCAGGCGATCCATCCGGGCCTCACCGGCGGGATGTCGGCCGGGACCGCCGCCATGAGCGACCGGCCCGGCGGCACCGAAATCCCCGATGTGCCGCCGGAAGAGTTCACCATCCCGCAGGGCGACGAGATCGTGACCCGGGTGCCCGGTCACCTCGCCAATCCCACGCTCGACGGCGTTCCGGATCTCCCGATGCCCGACGACGCACCCAGGGAAATCGAGTTCGGCCAGTCGGATTACGTTGTGATACCCGGTGTCTCGGGTCCTCCGGAGCCGGAACCCGATCGCGAGACGACACCCATCGTGCCGAAACTCCCCTGGGCTCCGGCGGATCGGCCCGCCGAGGTCACCGGCATTCAACAGCCGGGGACGTTGCCGGACCCGGCGGCCGCCCCCGGCGGGACCGACACGAACACACGACCGGCCGAATACACCCACCCGCCCCAGCACGACGCGACGCCGCCCGCGCACCTGCCCGCACTCCCCGCCAGGGAACCCGACCAGAAAGTCATACCCGACCACTTCACCCCGCCCCTGGACAAGGACGCCCGAGACGCACCGCAGCGACCGGCCGCTCCGCGCCTGAATCCCGACGACCCCAACCTCGGTCGCATTCCCGACGAGAGCGGAATCCCTGGGCCGGAGCGACTCCCGTCCACCCAACTGGCCCCGCCGCCCGCGCCGCCGGTGGTGCCGATCCGCCCGGTCCCGTGGGCGTCGGCGTCGGCCGGCGGTTCGGGTAAGCGTCACAAGAAATCCCAGCCCCCCACGCCGCCACCGGACCCGGCGCCCATGCCACCGACGGCCCCGGACGCTGCGAACCCGCCGACGCAGAGTCGGTCGTCCGGTAGCCCGAGCGCCACCGAGATCGACCGTGCCACCGCGGATCTGGCGAAAGCGATCGGCGTGGCGCCATCGCTGATCCGACGTTCCCCGCCCGCCGTCCGCCAGGCGATCAAGCTCGTGGAGGACAGGCTTCGCGAGAAGGCGGCGGAAGATCGCGGCCGTGCCGAGCGTGGACCTCGTCCCGAGGAGCTCGCCGAGGAAATAGCACTGGTTCCGGCATGGATCGGTCGCTCGGTGACCCACGACATCACCGTCCAGGACGCGACGGCCGGACGGCCCGCGCCGCCCCGCGACGAATTGAACCGCACAGCAACACAACTGGAAGAACTCCTCACGGCGCTCGGCCCGCAGGAACCGAGTATGGAGTGGCTGCCGCCGGTCAGTGCCGACCCGCTGCACGAGCTGCGCGGCATCGGCAGGCGCCCGGATGCGCCACCCGCCGTCGTGCACTTCGTCGAGACCGCTACTCGATTCTTCGGACTGCAGACCGTGGCGGCGGCCGTCGAACCGGTCCACCCCGTCCTGGCCGACTGGCCCAATCCGGAACAGGTGGACATGGCCGTCGCGATCGCCTGGGAGTTGGCGCGCCAACTACCGGCGTCGGATCAGGTATCGGCCGAAATCCACGGGGAGCCAGGCAACCGGTGGGTATCGATCGAGGTAACCGGCGCCACCCGGAAACTGCCGGTCCGCCCGGGGGATACGACTCAGGGCTGGCCGGGCGTGGAACTGCTGGACGATCTGGAGTGGCCGTGGGGCTTCACGCTGACCCGGTCCGCCGGATTGACGGTAGGTTTCCGCTTCTTCGAACGCGCGGGAGGCGAGGATCCGTCGCTGGAAGGCTCGGACACCGCCGGCAGCCAGCACTTCCCACGGGACAAGCTCGACCGGGCGCCCGGAGCGGCACGGCGCAGGTTGCGCAGGCTGAATTCCGAAGCCGGCGTACCGGGCGAGCTGATCGACTCCGCGATGTTGGTGGTGTCGGAGCTACTGCAGAACGCCAAACGGCACACCTCTGGCGATGCGGAACTGCGAGTCCGCACGACCGCGGGCACACTGCGCGTCGAGGTCAGCGATCACAGCCCGAATCTGCCGATCCGGCAGCGGGGAAGCGTCGGTTCCACAGCCGAGGACCTGATGGAGGAGCACGGCTACGCCCTCGGTCTGATGGAAAACCTCGCCAGCGCATGGGGGATCGACGCCCGCCCGGACGGAAAGACCGTCTGGGCGGAGTTCCGTGACGACGGACCGGACCATGCCGCGCAAACACCGAGCAGTCCTCCCGAGCAGCCGTCCGAACCCCCGAACCCGACGAGTCCGCAACCCGGCGTGCAACCGAAAAGGCCGAAGGGAACAGCCAACTCGCCGACGCCCGATGGTTCGAGCACTCCACTGCCGACTGTCCAAGAGCTGGTCGCGGATACGGAAAAACTGGCGACGCTGCGGCAGGAGGTGGACGCACTGCGGCAGAAGTTGCTCGAGCTCAGCAAGGGGCGCGTCGATATCGCGACCGCGGAGGCCGTGAACAGGCTCCTGGGAGCGCTGCTGCAACTCCGGCGCGAGAACACGCTGAACCCGAATCAGACGCAGGCACTCCCGCTGGTCGAGGAATTCCGCAGGAAATCCGTCCTTCTCGATGATGCCGAACGCGTCCGGGGCGAGCTGCGGGAACACAAGGCGAACACCGCCCGCCGAACCAAGCAACCGAAGCTCCCCGGCGGCGCCCCCGCACGCAATGCGCTCCCCCCCGACCCGACCGTGTCCTTCGACGGCGTTGCGCCCGGAGCAGAGCTCGGCCTCGGCAAGCCCCGAGCACGCGGAGCGGGCCGAGCCGGACTCCCCGACGGTGCAGTGGCCTTCCACCACGACCCGAACAACCCCGAAAACCAATGGGGCCCCGGCAAAGCCGCACCTGCTGCGGCACCGAAGAACTCGGCCCGGAAGAGTCCGGCGCCTTCGGCCACGCCGTGGACCGCGGGTACCAGCGGTGACGGAACCGGCCCTGGCGCGGCGCCCGGCCGGAAAGCGACACCTGAAGACGTCAAGAACGTGGTCGATCGGCGGCACGAGCGGGAACGGCTCGCCGCGGAAACCGACCACACACCAACAGGTTCCGTTCCAGGAGTCGCGTCGCCGATACCCGCGACCTTCCTGTCCGCCCGAGCTCTCCAGAACCTGGCCGAGACTGCCCCGAAGATCCCCGCAGCCGACGATTTGCCGGGCGAGCCCGGCTGGCGGACACTGCGCATGCAGATGGACCTCCCGCTGGCGAGTTGGTTCTACGACCGCCCGGAGAGCCGGGCGGCAGCGGTCTGGATGCTGAACCGGCTGCGGAATGTGGTGTTGCCCGGATTGCATCCCGACGCCACTCAGGAGCAGATCGACGCCGCCTTCTACTTCAACAACGAGATCGAGGGCGGCATGGTGTTGCCGTCGGTGTCGCTGGATGAGCTGATCGCCGATGGCAACCTGCGAGAACTGATGGCAGCGATATTCAACGCCACCAACCGCAACGTGAGCGCCGAGCATGCCGCGGGCACCACGCTCAACGAGGGACTTGCCCGGCTCCTGAACCAGGAATATGAAGTCTGGGAACCTGTCGCGCGCGGACTGAACCTCGATATCGACATGCTGCAACGAGTGCAGGCATCGATCCTCGAAACAATTCAGGCCACACATCCCGGCACCCCGATCACGGCGAAGGACGTTCGAGCGGTCAGCCACTGGGTCGCGCCCGAAGAGGCAGCGAAGGCCTCTTTCGCGCAATACACCCGCAGCCACATCTACGAACCGAGCAACAGCCCCGAACGAGACGCCCACATGCGGCGCCGGGCTTTGCACCTGCACGAATTCGCGCTGTTCAAGCCGTTGTCACGACGGGAACTGGAGGCCCTCGGCGAACTGCGCAAGCTCCGCAAGGAGCGACTGGAAACGGACCCGAACAGGACGCTGCCACGCGACGAGAAAGGGCGCGTCGACGTGGCCGCGCTCGAGGCCCAATTGCGCGCCGAGGACCCGACCCTGCGATACGCCTTGCCGCTCTACGAGTACGACCCCAACGACCACGACCACAAAGTCCGCGTCGACGGCGAGGCGGTCGTCAACGGTGTATTGGCGTTTTACGACGAAGGCGTGATCGACGTCGACACAGCGCTGCAACTCGACGACCCCGACCACTATGTGGTGGAACTACCCTTGCGTCCGGGAGCGGTATTGCAGCATCTCGGCCCCGAAGATCCCTGGTTCCTGGAGACGGTCGGGAACAGATTTCCGCTCACCGCGGGGATCTCCGGTGCTGCCTCCCGGTTCGGCAGCCCCGCCCTGCTCATGCTCAATCTCCCCGCGGGGACGCCACCGGCGGTGCCGATCAGCGACATCGCCGGCATGATCATCGGATTCATCTCGCCGGAGCACCACTCGCTGTTCGAGGTGCTGCACGGCCTGCGGCTGGTCGGCTTCCACACGATCGACGACTCCGGGTATACCTCCCCGGGAGCGTTGTACTCGGCCCTGGGCCGCTACGCCACGCAACTCGGCCGTCCGAGCACGCCGTGGCAGCCCGTATACCGCTCCTCGGTGGCGGCCCGAGGTACTGATGCGCCACCGGCCGACGGCACATCGTCGGATCCCAGGCTGGCGGGTCCCGCCGGAGCCCGGACAGGCGCCGTCGGCAGACGCGGACAGCACCCCGAAGCCGGGTCCGATGGATCCAAGAGTCCACCAGCACAAGGTGTTTCGGACACCACGCCAGACGCCACCAAGCCCCGCGCACCGGTCACCACGCAGAACCCGACACCCGGCACCCAAGACACGCCCCCACTCCCGGTAGGCGGTTCCGCACCCCGAACAGCCGCCAGCGCAACAACCGACGTAGCAGACACCGGCCAGAACAACTGCGCGGTGGTAATGCTCCAGGACCTGCATGCCGCCGGCGTACCCGTACGCGAACCGGCCCCTGCCGAGATCGGCTTGGCAGGCATGCCACTGGTCGGCAACGACGGCCTCGAAGACCGGATGCCCCACAAAGCAGACGGCACACCCAACGAATTCCAGGAAATCCCACTCGACCCGGACACCATCCACTCCGTCGACGAAATCATCGACTGGGTCGGCCAACACCTGCAACCCGACGATCCCGGCGCACAACCACACGCACACAAAGTGGCAGTGGTCGTCGAATTCGCCCCCGAAGACCAAGCCACAGTAACCCTCCCCGACGGCAATCAACAGAAAGTCGGCGGACACGGATTCCTGATCCACGCCGACAACCCAACCGACGACAACCTCCCCCACCGCGACCCACGACGAGTCGTCCGAGCATTCGTCCTCGCCTTCGACCACGACAACCAGCCAACCGAACTCCCAGGCGCATGCGAACGCGGCCCGGTGTCGGACGAATTCCACGTCGGCCACTCCGCAGACAACAGCACACCCGCGGACGAAAACACCCCCAGAGAACTGCCACCGGCGATGCGACGAGCCCTCGAGTCCGCCCGGTCCGAGGCAGACGAAATTGTGATCGAGGCGTTGCGCCCAGCGAAGACACTCGGCGTGGATCTGAGCCATCTATATGGGAAGAACGTCGAAGAAATACAACAGGCGATCGATGACCTGAAGGCGACCCAACAAACTCGCCTCGACGCCGTGCTTCGGCAACCCGTCGTGAACCGTGTGGCATCTCGGGTATTATCGGACGAACAGGCGATGCAGCAGCTGGTCGACAAGTTCGACATACTCTACGCACATATAGAAACTGCCCGCGGACACGTCGACAACGTCCGCTTCGCACTCGGCATATTACTCTCCCGGCAGATACTTGCCGCTGCCGGAGCCGAACAGATCTCCGAAGGCGTCGGAATAGTGGACGATCAATTCGTCATTGTGGCATCGCCGCTACAGGATCCGAGATATCTGTTATCCACCCGCGACGTGGATATCCGCCATCTGGTCGACGTGCTCAGATTGCCGGTGAACTATATTCGGGTTCACGTTGGACCAGATGCGGACTACACCGTCGAGCTGGTACCGGATATCGACGACGACATAGCGCCCGATGCCAGGTCGCACTCCGAAGTATCGAAGTACGAGAATGACGAATTCATTTACTGGATGAACGACCTGACGGACGAGCGACCTTTTCGAGAGAAGCTGATCGAAGCAATTAGATCAGGTGAGGCCGACGAAGAAATACTCGAGAGAGATTCCGGCGACCCGACGATATCATCCCAGGTAACGCTGATTACCTTTAATAACAAATACAAAGCGGTCCTGAAGGCGACTCCGAGCACGGACGAGGCCATTCGAGCCCAGTTGGCGGCGAGAACACTCGAAGACGCCGGAGCCAAGCCACCTGCAATCGTGCGTGTCGACGACTTCTATTACGCGGAGTACATTCCGGGATACGATGCCGATGAGGTGCCCGGACATGAAGGCTCGGATGCGTGGCCGCGCTTCTTCCACACACCCGGAGCCCAGGACCTGAGATTCGGCGACAGCCTGCTCGGAACACCGGATCGTACAGAAGGCGCCCGCTGGCGGCTGCAGCACGGTTTCCGAATAAGACCGACCGGTAATGAGCACATCGATCCGGAGCGCGACCCGTGGCTGCATAACGGTTTCGCGATGCATTTCACTCGCGGAAGCTACTACCCCAAATCAAAGATCGAGGCGGCATGGTTCAGAATATTGGACTCCGAGCCGCTGTACGCACGTTTGAATCAGCTATCTTCGTTCCGTGGCATACTCGATAAACTGGATGAGATATACAGCAACGCACAGGAATACCCGGACCCATCGATTCTGGATCCAGCAGCCACCGTATCGGCACTGAAACAGATTCGCGACGACCTGGCAAGCACATTCGAACTTTCCGAACTTCACGATGCACCGGACTCATTGAAATGGCGCGCGGCGGTCGATAATTTGAGAGCGTCATGCGAATCGAATCAAGAAATGCTCGCCTCCGTCGACAGGTTGGACAAAGTTGTCAGAATCTATCTGCGTGCACAGATGAACGCGGTCACCGTCGCAGATTTCGACCAGCAGACAACAGAGCAGGAAGAGACGGCTACCGAGGGGAGCGACCGAAAACGGCCGGAGCTTCTGGAGAAATATCTACACGACCTACAGTTGTGGCTCACCGATCTGCAGGCCGCCAGGGAATACAGACCTCCCAACGGAGAATCCGACACAGAGTGGCAGGCGCGGTTCGATCACGAAATCCAAGCTGAAACAGACCGGCGTTCGAACGCAACCGAAGCCGACCCCCTCGCTACCGAGGAAAACCCGCCCGGAAAGCCACGTCGCAAGAGAATTTTCCCACCGAAGGGCGGATCCGCACCCGAACAGCCACCACCCGGCCCGACTACATCGTTCTACGAGCCCTTTCCGGATACGGGGCTCGGTCCGCGACGCATCCGAGGTGCTCGCAATCGGATGGGCGGCGTCGGCTTCGCCGGGATACCCGACGGCGCAGTGGCATTCCATCACCACCCGGACAATCCGAACAATCAATGGGCCGCCAACCCTGGTTCGCTTCACCCACCGGTCGAGAACAGCGCACCAAGGGGCAAGACCGCACCTGCCACCGTCACCGATTCCGACACTCCCTATTCCGACACTCCCCCCACCGAGACCGTCACCCCACAGCCGAACGGTGTTTCCAGTCACCGGCCCGCTAGCAGCTCGGCAGCCGACGTGCCAGACACCGGCCGAAACAACTGCGCGGTGGTAATGCTCCAGGACCTGCATGCCGCCGGCGTACCCGTACGCGAACCGGCCCCTGCCGAGATCGGCTTGGCAGGCATGCCACTGGTCGGCAACGACGGCCTCGAAGACCGGATGCCACACCTGGAAAACGGCGCACCCAGCGCATTCCAGGAAATCCCGCTCGACCCGGACGCCGAACACTCCGTCGACGAAGTCGTCGACTGGGTCCGCCAACGCCTGCAACCCGAGGGCCCCGACGCACAACCACACGCACGACAGGTGGCAGTGGTCGTCGAATTCGCCCCCGAGGACCAGGCCACGGTAACCCTGCCCGACGGCAATCAACAGAAAGTCGGCGGACACGGATTCCTGATCGACGCCACTGGCAACAATGTCCCGCACGGCGACCCGCGACGAGTGGTCCGGGCATTCGTCCTCGCCTTCGACCACGACAACCTGCCGACCGAACTCCCCGGCGCGGTCCCCCGCGGCCCCGTCTCCTCCCGATTCCACGTCGGCCGCCCCGCCGACAACGACGCACCCGAGGACAGCGCTACAACCGAGGCACCCGGACATGCCGAAAAATTCGCGGCGGTTCAGCCGGGCCGAGAGCCTGACCCGGACGTACTGGAGGCACTGCGCAGCCTGACCTTTCAACATGTATTGGCCATGATGAGGGTTTCCGGCGGCCGACGCGGACCGCAACTCCCGATACAGATGGGATTGGCGCGTGCGATCAACGACGACGTATTTGTCGTTGCCGGCCAACGTCATTGGCAGTCGCCCGACCGGATGGATATCGCTGAATGGCTGGGTGAGATCGCCGAGCAGGCCACAGAGAAGCAATGGTTCCGGCCGATACGTGAAGGCATGCTGGAGGTATTGCGCACGCAAGGTCTTTCCGAATCTGATCCGGGATACAACCGGATCGCCGACATGGATATCGAACAATTCTGGCGCGATGTCGACCGACTGGACCGCCCAGTGCGTTGGAGAATCGCCGAGGCCACTAATGCCATCTCTCGCGGCGACGGCATCGGCGCTCTGGCGCCGAGAGCGATCAGAGGCATCGTCGACCTGGCACATCATGTGGCCGGCCCGATGAACCGGCCACAGTTGGAGGACGAGGCGAATCCGGGCGCACAACCACCTCCCGGCACACTGACCGAGCCCCAAATCAAGTTGCTCGCGTTGGTGGCGAACGATCGAACGACCGCGCAGATGGCCCAGTCGCTGAGCATATCGACCGATGAGGTCCTAGCCCGCCAGGCCGAGATCGAAGACGAACTCGGCGTGCCCAATCTAGCGGCAGCGATTGCCGTCACTCAGCGAGCGGGCACCCTCCCCGCCACACCCGAGACGCCCGCCGACCAGTCTCGCCCCGATCTGACCGGACGCGAAACCCAAGTGCTCACTCTGATTGCCGAGGGCAAGACGAACGAGCGAATCGCGATACTCCTGGGAATTTCCCCGAAATCCGTGGACGAGCATATTACTCACATCACGAAGAAGTACGGCGTACTTCGCCGAGAGGCGAAGGTAGCGGTGGCTCTGCGCAGGGGAGATATCCCGCTCACACCACCGCCGCCCATGGCGGACCCGCGACCCGAGCTGACGAATCTCGAAATCAAGATTGTCGCATTGATCGCGGAGGGCGTGTCCAACCCGGAAATTGAGTCGACGCTCGAAATATCAACCCGCGACCTCGCGAACAGCATGCGGTGGATCGTGGGAAAACTCGACGCCAGTAATTTCGTAGACATGTTGCAGGCCGTAGGAAGGTGGGGTATCAGCCTGGACACCACAGCCCTGGAGGAACCCGCTGCGCCCACACCGATACAGCGAGCCCACCAAGGTGACGAGGCGGCATTCCGAGAACTGCGTGAGCAGTACGGCCCCGGAACGCTTCGACACGTGCTCACCTTCCTGGCGCCTGCCTCCAAAGTCCTGATCGGCCGCGAGGTCGGCCGGCTGAGACCGGTTGCGCAGTACATCAACGGCGTCATATTTCGGATAGCGGAATCTCGACAGTGGCCGGTACCCGAGGATGCCGACATCGAAGCGTGGCTACTCGACGCCGCACAGCATGCCGTTCAGGCATGGTTCAACATGAACCCCACCGAGCGCCAGGTCATTACCGAAGTGGTGACCTCGAGGCAACCCGGCGGCGCACTCGGTCCGCTGCAGCGCGGTGCCCTCGGCAAGTTCATCCAGTTGGTGCAGGCGTCACCGCTCGGCCAAGGCGCCCTGGCCGAACTACCGGCAGCCGGCAAACACGCCACTCCGGACCTCGATTCGAAGCCGGCGAGTCAGTTCGGCCTGGCGAACCGGGAATTAGAGGTGCTCGAGCTCGTACGCGCGAACAAGTCGAATCAGGAGATCGCGGAAGTTCTCGATGTGACGCCGACGACCGTGCGATGGTATCTGACCCAAATCCGCAAAAAGCTCGATCTCCGGTCCCGGTCGGAGATGGCTACCGAGGCCGAGTACATCGCGGAGCACGCACTCACCGTCCGCGAAATCGACATCGTCACTCGCGTCGGGAACGGTGAGACGCACGGCGAGATCGCGGCGGCACTCGATCTGTCCGATGAGGAGGTTCGCGACCACTGGAGTCGTATCCGCCAAACGCTCGGAGCCCACAACCGGTCACAGGTCCTGGCCGCGGCGCGACGGCACAGAGGCATTCCCTTGCCTGCCGCCCCATTGCAGGCTCCCGACACCGACATCCCCCAGCCGCCCCCGGACGACATCGACCTGCTCACCCGGCTCGCAAACGGCGAGACGAGCAAGGAAATCGCGGCGGACCTCGGCGTGTCCTCGCGTGTGGTGGACAAAAACGTGGGCAAGCTCGCTGAGAAGCTCGGCGTCCGCAGCCGCGCACAGCTGGTGGTCGTGACCATGCGAGCCGGCCTTCTGCCTCTTACCGAACCCGGACCCGCCCAAGCGCCTTCCGGCACCGGCCGTCCTGAACTGGCCCCCGACGACTCGGATATGCTCAGGCGAATCGCGAACGGCGATACGAACGAGGAGATCGCGGCACACCTTCACGTGTCCCGGCACACCGTGGATGTACGCCAGGCTTCGATCCGCGACCGGCTCGGAGCCAGAAACCGGCCACATCTGATGGCCGTCGCCCTGCGCATGGGCTACCTTCCCCGGACCGACCGACCGAGGCGTCCAGGTGACGGTGCGCTGAGGTACAACGAACCTCCCCCCGGCCCGGTAGCGCAGTTCCACCATTTCGACCAGCACGCGGCAATGGGCCTTCCGCAGCCCAAGAACCACCGACGATTCGGAGCTGACACCGGATTCGCAGGAATTCCCCAGGGAGGCGTCGCCTTCCACAATCAGGGTGGCATCCCCTGGGACGCACCCAAGCCTCGAGCCGCCAACGATCCCGCACCACAACAGAACCCGGCCACCGCTCCCCCACCACCGGATGTCGACCTCGACAATCTCCAGGCGGTGCGGAACGCGGTCGCTACGCAACTAGCGCACGCGGCGGCCGATCCCACGCACGCGGTAGTGGCGCTTCACGAGCTGGAACAACCCCTGGCCCTGCTGGATGAGCTGCTGGCCGTACAACAGGGCACGCGTGCGCCAGGCACCGCGGAACAGCTCGGCATATTGATGGATTTCGTGCACGGGGTGGATTTTGCGCTGGGGCAGCGGGCAGAGACTTCTCTTCGGGATGCCAACGAGACTCTCGAAGCAATTGCGGAGGAGCTCGAAGCTCTTCCCACCGGCGCAAAGGTGCCGGCCCGCGACACCGGCCTGCTCGCGGGGGTCGATCACAGCCAGTTGTATCAGGTGTGGGAACGAGCTACCCAGGAAATGGTCCGCGCCGCGATCGACGTGGACGAAGTGGACCTGACCAACGATGCCGACGTACGCGCCACCACCGAGCACTACTGGAAGTTGAACCGCGTCGTCGGACTATTGGAAGACTTCCTGTCGTTTGTGCAGGTGCCCGATGGGAAGGTGTCCCAGAAACGTCTGGAGCTACTGAAAGACAACTTCACAACAACGGCAGCATGGTTGGTGCACAATGCCGCTGCGGCAGGTGAGATGGACCGAACTGCGGCGGCGGTCGTCACTACCTTCCGGGCTGGCGGGCGTGATTTCCACGACCTGGCAGCGGCATTGGTTGTCGCGCAGCAGATCCGGGCCCGCCCTGGACAGTCCGCGGCGCACGGGGCACCGCCGCAAACGCAAGTGACATCGCTCGAGCAGCAAGCGCCGACAGCACCACAACCTCCGCAATCACCTGCGGCACCACCCGACCCACGCGTGGCACCACCCGAAACATCCTCTGCACCAGCACAAGAGAGCCCGGCACCGGCTCACGACAGCCAGGCCGGGCCGGCCGAGCACGTCGAGGAAGAGCGGGGCTCGCTTGCCGCGGTGAGCGATATCGGCTTGCGGCACGCAACCAACGAGGACAGATTCGCGGTGGCGGAGGTGGACGTCGCTGGTACACCGGTGCAGGTGGCCGTCGTATGCGACGGCCGGTCGTCCTCGGCCAATGCCCATATTGCCGCGCGGAAGGCCGCGGACGCGGCCGTCGACGAAATGGTGGCAGCCCTGACCGCGGCACGCGCTGCCGGACGATTCGACCCGGTGGAGATCGCCCAGCGCGGCACAGCCGCCGCCAAGACCGCGGTTCGGGCTCTGGCCACATTGCCCGAGTACGCCGACCTGCCCGAGGAGGAATTACCGGACTGCACAATCATCTCAGCAGTGGTCGAGCCGGACCAGGCGGCGCTGGATTGGGAAGGCGACAGTCGAGGGTACCGGCTCTCGCCTCGCGTCGGCGGTTCGGAGCGGGTCACCGAGGACGACTCGATGCTGACGATACTGATGCAACGACTGGGCATGTCGGAAGCAGAAGCCATGCGGGACCCGCGAGCGCACATGATCTCACGATCGCTGAGCATCCCGTCCGGCGGTGAGTCGCACGCGAAAACGATCCCCTTGGAGCCCGGCGATTTCCTGCTGCTGTGCACCGACGGAATGTGGAACGACACCTTCGAGGCCGAGGCGCTCGCCGACATCGTACGTCGTTCCTGGGAGAAATCGGGGAGTCTGCTCACCACTGTGAAAGCCCTCGAAGGGCAAGCTCTCGCCAAGGGAGGGCACGACAACATCACCGGTGTGCTGATCCGGAACACACCGCGCGGGCTCGATGCCGGATCACCCGACGCCGCGAGCCGAGTCGCCGAGAAGAACGCTCGAAATCGAACCACACCCCCCGGAGGCGCCAGCGGACCGCCCCCTGGACCAGTGGTGTCCTTCGACAATGCTGCCGACCCGGCGGTCGATCTCGGCCTATGCGACAAGCGACGTGAGCGCGCACCCAGGTTCGGCGTCGGCCACGGTCTGGCCGGAAACCCGCACTTGGGCTTTCACAACAACAACGGAACACCTTGGGGCGCAGCGGCTCCCGGTGCCCCGCAGCAAGCTTCGCACACGACGCCTCCGGCCGTGGGCACAGCACCGGCATTCCGTCGACCAGATGAGGCCGCGGTGGAGCTGCTCACCTCGTTACTCGACGCGCAGGAAGCGGGTGACCCGCGAGCGGAACACCTGAAAGCCGCGGCCGTGCAACTCATCCCGAATGCCGCGGAGCGCGCTTACACCAGGCGATATGTCGCCAACGAGCGCCGGACGGCGGCATTGGCGACAGAGCTGGGCATCGGGGTCGGCCAGCTGCGTCCGATGCTGTCCGCGGAGCTCCGCCCAGCTTTCAGCGGCGACATCGTGATTCGCACCAGATCACTTGTGCTACACAAAATATTCGCGGACGGCAGATTCAAGACCCCTTTCGAGACTGTCAGCCGGAGAGGTCTGTACCTTCTGGAAAGCCGGGACCAGCTCGAGCAGGAGTTGTTCGGAATCGGACCCGACTTTCCAGCGCAGCTTCGGCCGGTCTACGCCCGTATTCGTAACAGCGGGAGACCCTGGCGATTCGACGACGATGTCGCCAGGGAATACGGCGACGTGGATGGCATCGTCAATCCGGCGCTCGCCCCGCGCACAACGGCGTGTGTCGGCAGCCCGTGGGGCACACAGACCATCCCGAGCCTGATCACCGATCCGCAGCCCGAATCATTCGGCGCGACCCCGAGCAGGCACAAAGAGCTCGGCTATTTCGGTCTCGAGGGCATCAACCGGGACTACGTCGGGCTCTCGTCCGACGAACCAATCGAGATCGAGGGCCATATCTTCGGCGGTGTGACGGTCCGCGACCTCGTCGGGCTCGTCTTCCATCGAAATCCACCCGACGAATATCTGCAGGAAGTACTGGCTGACGCCGGAATCCCTTGGTACACACCCTTCAACGCGCCGGTGTCGGTGCGGGAGACGCTCCCTCCGCCGAGTGCCGAGCTCCTGACACCATCGACAGGCGTGCCTGCACCCCGGGCTGGTGCAATCGCGTCGAAACGGTCGACACCCTGGCGATCCGCCGATCGATCGGACAACGGGACCAAACAAGTCCCCCCACAAGAAGTCTCGAGCGAGGCACCAGCCGCCGCCCGCACGACCACCCAGCCTCGCCCACCCGCGCTGGACAACCACTGTGTTCCGAATGCGCTCCACGACGCACAAGCCGCGGGACTGCGCGGGGTAAACCCGCCTTCGACAGTCGGATTCGCCGGAGTCCCACTCGACGACGTCAACGATGAGCAGAACGGCGAAATCCTCGTACACGGGGTCGAACACCACCTCGGCGGAAATCGCGAACTCCTCGAGATCACCGTCGACCCCGACGCCGGCACAGACCCCCACCAACCCATCATCGACCTGCTCGAACGCCTCGGCAAAGGTGCCCACGCCGTCGTCGTCGACGTCTTCGCCAGCAAGGACGTCGTCGAGGTCTTCCACCCTGACGACACCCGCAGACTCGACGGCAAAGCCGTCGGCGCACATGCACGCCATCTGAAAAACGCCGATGGCACGCACATCGACGGACTCCACCGCGATCCACGCAAGATCGTCGCCATTCTCGCCCAGGTCTTCGACGCCCGACAACAACCACGCGCGGACGAAATCCCCGACGCACACCCGCGTGAACGGCGATTCCCCAATATCCATGCCGGCCGACCCGCCGACCACACGCGCGGAGACAGCGCCCAGCACGGCCGGCCCGGAAGTGCCGCACCTCCCGGCGAGCAGACGACGATAGGGCCGGAATCAGCTGTCGCGCAACTAGTTCAGCCAAGGTCCGACGCTCCCGGCGCGAACGGCGAACCGCAGTCGAACCAGCCGGATACCGATGTCTTGGCACCCGAGCGGTACGAACTGTCCGACGCCGAAGTGGACGACACCTTCCGCGAGAAGGTGATCGGTGCTGTTTTCGGGCACGAGGTCCCGGGTGAAGACAACGTCAGAGTCCTTGACGGACAAGAGTTTCGGGTCGAGTTGCCGGATCCCGTGGTGCGAGTGCTCGGCGGTCAACCCGGTGCGGGCAAGTCGACCGTGCTGCCGTTGATCATTCGGGCCTTCGCGCAGCGCGGCGGCGTGGTCTATATCGGCACGATCGACACCTTCCTGCGCTTCCATCCGCTCTACGAACAGTTGATGGCCCTCGACGACACAGCCACCGGCCTGCTCATGGATGCCGCGTGGCGGTGGCAGCAGATGGCGATCGATTATGCGATCGCCCTGCGATGCAACGTCCTGCTCGAACAGACATTGACCAACACCCGAGGGGTCGGCGGGACTCTCTCGCGATTCACCGATGCCTCCTACACCGTGGAACTGGATGTCATTGCGGTACAACCGCATGTCTCCAAACACCGAACCGTCATGCGCTATGTGGAAGGCCGCCTCTCCGGAAACCGGCGGGTGCTCACCCCGGAGCAGGCTCATGACGATGCCGTCCCGGGGTCGGCGGCCACCGTTGCCGAACTCGAATCGCAGGACCCGATGGTGCGGATCGATGCGGTACGCGTGCTCGGCACCGACGGCGAGATCTACTACCACAACCACCGCACCGCGACCGGCGAGTGGGCCGTGCCACCGAAGGCCGCCGACACGTTGGAGGATCAGCGCAATCGCCCGCTCACACCCGGGGAACAGCGCGAAATCGCCCGACGAGCGAGCGAAGCGTACGACGAGATCCTCGCCCGGATCGCCGCCGATCCGAATGCCCTGACCTGGCAGGAACTACGCCTGCTGGCATCGGGACCGGAGGTCGCAATTCCCTGGCTGGCACGCGGTTTCGGCACGTCGGGCGACGTCGAGCGGGCCGGGGACTACGATCCGGCCGCGAACCGGGCCGACGATGTCACCGACAGCCCGGTCCCGGTCCACGGCACGATCGGCACCGTGGCACCGGCTCTGGTCGAATTGCTGGGCGGAGTCCCGCGGCTGCACCAGGGCAGCAGGGACGGAATCAGCCACACGCAGATCACCCTTTCAGGCGAACGGGGAGATGCCACGTATCTGACACTCACCAGCGACGACACCCCGGACGGCGAGCGACTGCTGACGATTATGCCCGCCCCGAACGCCGATCTCGGCACGTTCGGCCAGCCCCTGCGCCGGGTGCTGACATCGATGCTGGACGGATACGACGACATGTCCCGAATCAGCGTGAACGCCGCACTGCTGCTCACTCGGACCCCTCGATCCCCGCATACCTACGCCCGATGGGAGGTATACGTCGACAGGGCCACCGCCCCGGGCTTGCTGCGCATCACGATTCATCACGACCGTGGAGCACCGGTGCTCGAACGCGAATATCCCCTCGGACGCCGTGACATCGGCACCGGGCGCGATCAGTAACCCATCGGCGACCGACTGGCATCCGCCTGCTGGACATTGCTGGTGAGATTGGCGCCGTCCCGGGACACGTGATACCGGTGCATGACGTAATTCATGCTGGAGGCGATATTGGCGGTCGGGTCGGTGATGGAACTCGACGTTCCGGCGACGTGGTACGCCCCGAACGTACTGGGAATCGTCTGTGTCAGGCCCTGGGAAGGATGTCCGGCGACGGCATTCGAATCGGACAGGTTGATGGCCCCGACATTGCCACCGGATTCGCGCTGGATCAGGGTCAGGTAGCCTTCGGTCCACCTCTCTCGCGCCGCGGGATCGGTGATACCGAGGGCATCCAATGCCTTGCCGATGTATTGCTCCAGTTGGGATCTATCGAGATACTCGCGCTTGGTACTGCCCCCCGAACTGGTCACCGATTGCGTGTATTTGCTGTCGTAGCCGCCCGATCCGTCGACCGGCACATAGCTGCTGGATCCGGAGTTCCCGCCGGTGTAGGGAGAAGGAACGTACGGAGCCTGGGAACTGCCGACGTCGTCGGCCTGCGACTGGACCCCATCGATGGCGATCTGGACCTCGTCGTGAACGGAGACGACGGCGGACAGGACGGCTTTCGTCAGCGGCGCTTCCCTGCTGGCGGAAAGGTACGTGGCATCCTTGGCCGGTTGCCAGTCGTGAGCCGAATCCAGTGTGCCGGTGAGCTGATCGATCGTCTTCTCGATTTGCGACCAGGTGTCCGCCGCTATAGTGCCGGTCTTGCTGGCGGAGGACTTCACGCCGGTGTCCTGCTTGTGGATCGTGGACTTTATGTCATCGAGGTCGGACATCTTGGTCGAATAGTTGTCGACCATCTGGGCCTTGCCATCGCGGACCGTGGCCAGCTTCTTGTCGTTCAGGAGCTTCACGAGGTCCGGCACTTCTGTGGCCTGCCCCGACCCGAGCAGATCGACCGAGGTCTGAATGGTTTCCTGCGCGGTATCGATGAGGTGTCGGAGCCCGGGCGAGGCCGCGGGCGGGCAGTGACTGTCCAGATCGATTTCGTATTTTTTCTTGGTAGCGGTTGAGCTCACCGGGCACCACCGCATTCTCGCTCGGGGGTTTTCGTCGTATTCAAGTATCTACCCTTCCCACTGTCGGGTAGTCGGGCAGCATCCGGGTTCGCCCCGGCCCGCGGCCGGGAAATCCTATCGTCCCGGGCCCGCGGTGATCGTCGGCCGACGCTGGACGACGGTCTCGGCCGCTGCGGACGGCGACGGCGTGAAGCGGGGGTGATCGAGCAGTTGACCGTGCGCGTAGACCACATCCCGCAACAGTTGACGATTCGGCTCCGCCGTCGACATCAGCAACACCAATTCATCGCAGCGGCGCTCGAACAACATTCCTCGCAGCGTCGCGGCCGACTGCCCGTCCGCAGACTCGGATCGCAACTCCCCCAATGGAATACGTGAAACGTCCGCCTGCAACGGCAGCATCGAGGCCACCAGCAGATCGTCGATGTCGCGCAATTCGGCCCACCATTCGTCCGGCACGGTCCGGCCCTGTCGCAGCGCCTGCAGAATCCGCTCCCGTGCTGCACCAGCTCCCAGCGACGAACCGACACCGGAGCCCAGTTTCACGACCCGCGCATGTGCGTCGGTCGCGAGTTCGAGACAGCGTGCGGCGATTCGTTCGGCAGGTACCGCGGTCACCCGCTCCAGCAGATGGGGTGCACCCACCAGCTCCAAGCGATCCGCCAAACCCGCTGCCGCACAGGAGAAATCCATGGTCGGCGCCGCGGCCACCCCGCCCTGGGAAGGCGCGCCGCCCAGTTGGCGGTGCAGTCCGTCGTCGATCGGCTGCGACGAGACGAGCGCCGAGAGCCGGGCGCCAGTTTTCCTGCCCCAGGCCGCGGCGAACTCCGCCAGCACCCGGGCCGGGTCCGAAATGCCCTCCCACGCAGCACCGTCCGCAGCGGACCACACCCACGGTATCGACATCTCACGGGGGAGGTAGACGCCCGCGGGCAACCAGCCACGTCCCTCGGTGGTGGTCACGAATGCGGCCACCCCGCCCGGATGCCGCATCAGCGACACCGCACAGCCGAGCCCCACGGTGACCGATTCGGTGACCGCCAGCAGACTGGACAACAGGGACCGCGCCAGCACCAGGTCACCGTCGACCCGCTCACCCAGCATGAATGTCGGTGCGGCCGCGGCAAGCATCGCGGCACCCACCGCGTCCCGGACAATGTGATTGCTGCCCTGGGAGGCTGCCGATTCGCCGGTGTCCTCGTCCTGGTCCTTGTCCTTGTCGGCATCCCCGGCGGCGTCCTCGGGTGAACCGTGACGAGCCGACGCCTGCCCCTTGGCCTGTGCCGTGGCGACACCCGAACCGCCGACCGGGTGCGCCGGACCACCCGAGGCGGTGGTTCCCGGCGTCGTGGCGCCGGGGACCGGTCCGGTCGGTGTCACCGAAACCCGTGGAGCCGCACCAGCTCTGACGTCCGCCGAAATCTTCGCATCCGGCGTGACTCCGATCGCGCGATTCGCCGACACGGGCGAGGGGGCCGCAGCCGACGCCGACGAAACGACCTGTTGCGGAACCCCTGTCGAGGGCGGCATCGCACCGATCATTCCGGGACCCATCAACCCCGCTGCCGTGCTGGTCGTTTCGTCCGAGCCCCCCTCGGTCCTGGCAGCGGTCCCGGGCGAGGCAGGACCGGATGACGAATTCGTCACCGGCACCGGATCATCGGTGTGATATCCACCCGAATCGGTTGCCGATTGCGAAACCGGCTCAGCCGAACCCGAATACGCCTCGCCGGAGTCCGACGTCACCGGAACATCCGATCCGCCGGGTAGCTGCCCGGTCCCGGAGGGCGTGGTACCCGGCGCGAACGATTCGGCCGGGGCACCGGCCGTGCTGTCGCCATAGGACGGCGGCGCCGATGTCGGCGGCGCCCACTGCTGGTTCGGCGCTACCGCAGCGTCCCCTGGAATATCCGAAGGCTGCCCCGCCGGACCAGGCAGAACCGATACGGGTGGCTGCAGCCCGAACTGATCGAAGAACCTCGCCAGTGCCTGCAACGCCGGAACGGATGGCGGACCACCATCCGGCGACAGCTGAATCCGGTGCGGCCCGGCATTGTCGAATCTGTGCCCGTTCCCGGAGGCCCGGGGGGCGCCCCCGGGGGCGCCGCCTCCGCCGGATCGAGGGTGCGCGGTAGCCCAGGGATCCGGCTGCCCCAGCAGCTCGGCCAGCACCGCGAGCTCCGGCAACCCGTGTGGGCCGATCGAACTCAACGCCTCCGCCATCACCTTGGCGACATCGTCCCGGGCATTGTCGATGATCGTGGCAATCCGATCGTGTTCGACCTCGGGATCGCTGTTGCCATCGCGCGAAGCCTCGGCGATCACCCCGCGGATCTTGCCGGTCGCCTTCTCGACGATGTCGTGAATCCGGTGGCGAGTCCGGTGGACGATCGCGGAGATGTCGCGGAAGGTGTCGGCCGCGGCCACCAGGGCGTCGACGAGCCGGTCCAGAGTCGCCTTCTGGGCCAGCATGTGGTCCTTCACCGGCTGCAGCCCCACACTGCTCGGCGCCGCATCGTCGAAGGCCCGGCGGGCACGCTCGGCCTCGGCCGGATCGAGCGCAGCAGCACCGTTGCGCGCCGCCACCTCCAGGTTTCCCCAGTCCGTGGGCGAGATCGCCGGCCAGTTGTCGCCGACGATGGCATTCCAGTACGGGCTGTCGCGGTCCGCGTCCATTGGTCGACCGGGCCCTAGCCGTGCACCTGCGTGCCCCCCGCGCCATCCGCATCGGCGATGCTGGTGCTGGCGTATCGGGCCTGATGGTAGCCGACGTCGGTGCCGCCGTTCACGGAATCGACCATGTCGGCGAACCATCGTTTGATCTCGGCCGGTATCCGCCGCAGCTCCTGGTCCAGCAGCGACAGCTCACTGCCCGTCACCGTGAAGCCGTCGGCGATCGTGGTGACCTGCCCGGTGAACGAGTGGATTGCCGTGTGGTGGCGGCCGGACGTTGCGATCGCCTCGTCGGGGTTGATATTCAGATCGTCTGACATGCCGGTCCTGTCTCGGATCGCGGTTCAGGAAGCAGTGCCGAATTCGGCGGCTTCCATTGCGCGGTAGGCGGATTCGGTGGGCAGATCGAACGAGTCGATGGTGTACGGACGGGTGCCGTTGAACTCCATCTCCGCCCGCAGGCCCACCCGCGATTTCTGGTGTGCCAGCCGGGCGAGCCGGACGATCTCCGCGGCCAACCAGGCATCCCCGTTGTCGCGAGCGTCGTCGGTGATGTGCAACCCGACGATCTCGCCGTCCCGCCCGCAGGCGACGCCGACACTGTGGTCGGGATTGAACACCTCGTAGGTCATGGTTCGCCAGTTGGGCGCCGCATCTCCGACGTCGTCGGCTTGGTCCAGGGCAGGGGTTTCGGTCATCGACTACTCCTAAAAACGTACGGCGGGATCGGATTCCATCCCGAAGCCGGGATCCGCTGACGCGCTCGGCACGGGGCCCGTCAACTGCTCCTGGAGAGCGGCCCAGGCATCGTCGTCGATGGTCATGACCTGACGTAGCTGCCAGAACCGTGCCCCCAGGTACATCTCGCCCGATCTGGCGGGCGAGATGTCCAGGTGATCGGGCCCGTCGGTCGCGGCATTGAGTGTGACCGTGGTGATCGGCGGGTTCTTGTCGTCGACCTGGATGATCGTCGCGCCGCTGCCGGGAATGAAGCTCTGCCGAAAGCGCGGACCGGCCTTGAGCGCCACCGTGGCACTGTTGGTCGTGAGTGTGACCTCCGGATTCAGCAACAGCTGCATCGCCCACGAGCGGGCCACGGTCTCCGGCCGGTCACCGTTGATCGAAATGGTCAGCGAGGACGACAGATCCACGACGAGTACCGCCTCCGTGGTGGTGACTCCGGCGATGACCAGCCGTTTCGACGTACCGACGGGAACGGGTAGGTCGTCGGCGGCGAGTGTCGTCACATCCGAGCCGCGACCGGCGCCGGTCGCGGGATGGGCCGCGACCAATCCCGTGGCGACCTCGACGGTGTAGGCCGCGATCGGGCCCGTGCGGTGATCCGCGACCCCGGCCAGCCGGACCAACCCCTCTTCGTGCAACCACCGCACGGTGTCCGCGACGGTCACGCTGCCCGGCTCGGTCACAAGACGAGCTCCGCATCGGATTCCGCGTCCGAGTCGCTGCCCTCGCCCCACGGATCCCGATCCATGAGCTGCTCGTACTGGCGGGCGGCATCGGCGGTGCTGTCCCGGATCGCCGCCATGATCTCGGTGATCAGTTCGCCGCACTCGAGCCGATCGACGGTGCCCGGCACCAGATACAGCGACGTCAACCGGCCCATCGCATCGACCTCCGGGATGACCGCGCCGCTGGGTGAGGGGCGGCGCGCGGCGATGCCGTCGATCCGCTCGCGCAGATCGGCGATCTTGTGCCGCAGTTCGCGCGCAGCGTCGAGTGCCGCCTGCACATCGGGGTGGATATCGCTCATGCTGTACCTCCGGATTGGCTCGGGGCCTGAGAGTTCGACGGTGTCGGTGGTGTCACGGACGGTGCGATCGTCGGCTTCTCGCCGATCACCTGTTCGGTGTGCGGAGTGTCGTCGACGTACATCAGCCGATCGGGATGCCACGCCACCACGCGGTTGCGGTCCTGGTTGCCGCCGGCCCCGTTCATTCCCGGCGCCATCGGCATGTACGGCATGTACGGCGAGCTGCCGCCCGCGGCCCGGCCCGCCGCGGCCGACGCCGTGTCCAGGGCTTCGATCACCGGCGCGCGGGCCGCGGTCGGCGAACTGGTGAGGCGAGCAGCGGAGGCCACCATCGGCATCGAGGCCACCTGGAAGGGGTTGGCCCCGGAATTCACCCCGTTCACCGCATCGGCGACATCGCCGATCGGCATACTGCCATCGCCGCCCCCGAGACCACCGTAGTCACCGGCGTAGTCGGCGAGATCCCCGATCGAATCCTGACCGGCGTTCTGGTTCATCCCGTTCATGCCGTTGGACATCATCGAGCTCATCATCGTCGGCAGCAGGCTCGCCAAGGTGCTCATCATCTGGCTGCTGTCGCTCGAGCTGCTGTTGGAACTGCTGTCGCCCGAGCTACTGTCGTTCGAGCTGCTGCTCGAATTATTCTGCGTGCCCTTGGAATTGACGGCTGTCGAATATCCCGCGATGGCCTCGGCGGATCGGGCGTTCTGCTCCTGCGTCTTGGCCAGCGCATCCGCCACACCGGCTTCGTTCTTCGATCGCATCGCGGCCAGCAACTCCTTGCGGGCGGCGATGATCTCTTCGGGTGTGGGGTGTTTGGCCTTGGCGGTATCGAAAGCCGAAGTGTAGGTGTCGATCCCGTCAGCCAGCTGGTTCAGGGAGGTACCGAGCTGGTCCAACCAGGTGCGATGTTGGTTCAGCTGAGCCGCCGCCTCCGTACCGACGGGGGTCCAGTTCTGCAACGCCTGGGCAGCCTGATTCACCCCTTCGACCGCCATGCGATGCGAGCTGTCGAGGTAACTGCGAATGTTCCCGGCGAATGCGGCCGCGGGGCCGGTACCGGGACCGGACCGCAGTTGAGTCGCGAACGTCAGCGGGTCGATTTCGACGCCGGGGGTCGGCAGGTTGAATGTCGGCGACCGACGGGCGGTGGGGACCACCGGTTCGGCGACCGGATTGGTGAGCACGTCGCGACCGCTGCCCCCGACCATCCGCGCACCCGTATCGTCGGCTCGGGTGTAATCGGCAGCCGCGGAACCGGTCTTGTGCGCATGCTGATGCACCAGGTGCAGAACACCCTGCGTGCCGTTGAGCAGGTTGGCGGCCTGCGTGTTCGCGCCCGGCACGAAGCCACCGGAGATGTGGTCACTGCCCGCGGGCAGCACCCATCCCGCCGGCAACCCCTGCCCGGTGGTCTGCGCCAGATCGGCGAGATTCGAAGCCACCGTGACGAGCTCCGACGGGTCGACATTCAACGACTCCACGCCTGCCTCCTCTCACCCTCGACTCACCATCAGCTGCCCGGCGCAGCGGCGTGCTGTAGCGACTGCCCTCCGGTCGGGTCGCCGACCGTCGGGACCGCATGCGTCGCGGCCGCGTCGTTCGATGCGCTCGCCTCGATCCCGTGTGGATGGGCGAATCCGGAGAAGTTGCCGAAGTCGCCCGACTTTCCGGAAATCTGAGGCGTGAAATCCTTCTGCTGGCCGTCGACGATGATCTGCAGGCTGCCGTCCTGACCGGAATCGGCACTCGGGCCCGAACCGCCGCCCTGAGCGGGTCCGGCGCCCTGGGCCGAACTCCACACGATCACGATCGCGGTGTGGTTGCCGTCCCAGGTGGCGACGTCGCCGGTCATCAGCTGGCTCGGATCGACGCGATCGCCGATCTGCTTGCTGTCGGTCCACTTCGCGGGCGTGTTCGCACCCTGCGCGTAAGCGGCCTGCGCGTCGGTACCGGCCTGATTCGCGAACGCCGCATCCAGTGCGCTCGCGACCACCGGGGAGACCTTCTGCACGCGACCGTCCGGGAATGTGTAGTCCACGAGGCCGTCGGCGCCCGGTACCCGAGCGGGAGGCCCGGCAGGCGGAGCGGTGGTTCCCGGACCGTTCGGAGCGCTCTGCGCGGGAGCCTGGGCGGGAGCCGCCGGGGCTGCCTGGGTCGGCGGCGTCGTGGGGGGCGTGCCGGGAGCCTGCTGGTAGCCGGGTGGATACGGCTGATTGAGCTGATTGTTCGGGTTCTGATCGGACTGGTTCCGCATCATCGCCTGCATCTGCATCATCTCCATCATCGGACCGAGCATGCTCGACATGTCGGAAAGTCCGGAGGAGCCGGAGGTATCGGACGCAGGCGTGGCCGACGAACCGGTGTTGCCGCCGGTCCCGGATGTGCTCGGGTCGGTCGAAGAGGAAGACGACGGGTCGGTGGAACCGGTGGCGCCGCTGACGTCACTCGAGCCGCTGGCCCCACCCAGATCCGGTGGATTCCAGCTGATATCGGAGGACCCGCTGGCGCCGGACCCGACGGCCCCGGACGCGCCGGTGTTGTTACCCAGAGCCCCGGGGTCGTAGCTGCCGGATGCACCGCCCGACCCGCTCGCCCCGCCCTTCTGCGCGTCGAGTTCCTTCTGTAGTTTGTCGACCTGATTCTTGAGGTCGACTTTATCCTTCTCGTCCTGCTTGACCTGATCGGTCAGTTTCTTCACTTCACTACTGGAGCCATCCTGACCACCTTGAGCCTTGTTGACAGCCGCCTCTGCGTCGGTGAAGGCCGCGTTCATATTCGTATAGAGAAAGTCGTTCTCACTCATTCCCGAAGGTGGAATCTTCGGTGCGACTGAATTCACCTCGTCGATCAAGAGGTTGATGGCCTGCATGCCCTCCCGCGAGGCGGTGCCAGCGTCCTTGACCGCTGAAACCAAGGCTTTATCGGCGTCCTGGAGATCCAGGATCGTTTGATTGAGAGTGTCCGCGACATCGGCATAGTTCGAAAACCCCTGGGAGCTTCCCTTGCCGCTGTTCACCAATGTCTTGACCGAGTCCGGGAGCTGCGGAGCGTCTTTGACAGTGGGCGGCTTCACCTTGTCGGGATCACCGAAACTATCGAAACTCTTCTTACAGAAGTCGACAACCTTTTGAGAGAACTTCAAAGTGTAGGGATAGTAATCATATTCGTGCGGATAATCGGGATCATCCATGTCGGGAATCCGCATATGATGCATCTCCATGGATCCCCTCCTCAGGTTGCAGCCGTCGGCTTGAGGATTCTCGTCGGGAGACTCGTGTAGGTCTTACTTTGCGGCGAGGCCGAGGCGGCGAGGCCGGCACCTCCGCCCACACCTAGGGCAGTGGACAGGTGGGTATCACCCACAAGTGAGGTTCGCGCGGCATTTGTCAGGGCGGTGCGAGTAGCTGCTGTCGTAATCAGTCTCTGCCCGATTCTCGATCCGACACCACGCACCAGCAGAGCCTCGACACCGCGCCCTGCCACCCCTCCACCGATCCCCGCAGCGGCACCGAGAAGACCCGCGGTAACCCCACTCGAGACGCTGCCGGTCTCGAGCCCGGTGAGCACCCCGCTCCCCACCCCTCCCACCCCAGCGCCGATCGCCGCGGCCGCGATGCCCCCGAGACCGCCGGTTGCGACCGTCGCCCCAACCGCAGCCGCACCGATAAGCACGTCCTGGACGTTGATGCCACCGATCAGCTTGGTTTGCAGTGTCTTACTGACCCAGCCCCACATAACAGATCACCTACCTGAAGCGAAGGCGCGGATCGATATCCGTCCGACCAATTTGTGTACAGCTACGTCATGCCGACCGACACGGGTGTTGCCGCTTCCGCGGAACTCGTGCAACACCACGGTCAGGTCCACCTCTCGATTCAGCTGCTTCGTCATCCGGCGAGAGCGTCTCGAGTGCGATCCGAACCGCGCCCGGCGTTCTCCAAACGATGTGTTCATTGTCGAGGATTCCCAACGATGGGAACCTCGGCGGCAACCCGTAGCCGAGTCATGTCCACCGGCTGGCAGCGAAGCTGTTGGGCAGATTCACCACGCGGACCGTCGCACCCGTGTGCGGCGCCTCGATGCATTGCCCATTGCCGATATACATCATCACGTGCCCGGGGCTGCCGTTGTTGAACTCGGCCGCCGGGAAGATCAGGTCACCGGGCTGGATATCTGCCGAGTTGACCTTGGGCAGCTGCTGGTATTGCTGTGCGGCCGTGCGGGGAATCTGTGCCCCGGCGGAAGCAGCCGCGTACTGGGTCAGACCGGAGCAGTCGAATGCGTACGGACCCTCGGCGCCGTATACGTAGGGTTTCCCCTGTTCCGACAGCGCGACGGAAATTGCTTTCTGCGCGGCGGACGAAGAGCCGGTGCTGGCCCCGGATATGCCCTCGGCGGCGGGATAGTCCACGCCGACGAGATTGTAGAGGAACTGGTCGGTGAGCCGGTTGATCTCGACGGCGACCGCATTGGCGTTGACGTTGCTGTTGCCGACGATCTTCAAAGCATTCGTCAAGGCCGAGACGAGGATCTGGTGGACCTTTACTTCGCCGTCCCTGGTGTACGCGGCGGAGCCGAGTTGGGCCAACTGACTGTTGGTGTTGTCGATGACTTGACTGAGGGCATCTCGATCGACGGACTGGTTTCCGGCGAGGTACTGGAGAAAGGAGGCGAGTTCGGTGTCGAGATTGTTGTAGGCGGTACCGGCGTGCTGCTGATACTCCTGCGTAGCCTTCAGCGCCGACATTCCCGACCCGCTACCGCTGGTATCGACCTGGTTCTGCACGGACCCGGTCGAGGGGCTGCTCGTACTGCCGTCGCCGTAGACACCGTCGAGCTGGTTCAACGCATCCTGAGCATCCGAGGACGCGCCGGTGCTACCGGTTCCGTTCGTCGTTCCGCTGCTACTCGTTCCGCCGCTACCGCTTCCGCTACCGCTTCCGCTGCCGCTGCCACCGGATCCGCCGAGCCCGCTGAGCGCCGACGCGAGCATGGGCAACACGCTCGCGGCCATCATCGCGGCCGGCGCCAACTGCGTGAGGGGGTCCGAATTACCGGCCGAAGGGTTGGTGTTGCTGTGTTGCGCAGCACGGGACTGCGCCCACTGCGACGGCATGCTTCCGGCCGTCCCCGGCTGCGCAGCGCCCTGCCCGGCGGAGGCAGCGGACGGTGTGGCGGCCTTAGCCCCCGTGCCGGAGGTCGCAGGCGGTGACGCACTCGCGTTGGTGATGGGTGCGCTCGTGGCAGCAGCACTGGATCCCGGAGTCACCGCGTTCTGCGCCGGGTTCGCGGACACACCATTCTGGCCCGGTGTCGCGGCCTGCATGTTCGAACCCGTGTTCGCCGCTGGGGTCAGGTCCGAACTCACCGGCTGCACTTGACCATTGCCACCCGAGGGCACCACCCCCGGCTGCTGCTGACCATCCGTTGCGGGCCGTGCCCGCTGCTGTCCCGGCCTCGTCCACGGCGTCGCCGCAACCGCAGCCGGATCACCCGCGGCTTGGTCCTGGCCGGTCCCGGGTTCGGAAACCGTTGTCGGCGACGCCTCGGCGCTGGTCACGAACTCCCCTTCAGAACCCGCTTCACCCGCACGTCGGACGCGGCCGGAATCGCCTCCTGCACAACCTGACCCGAACCGGGATCACTCGTCACCATCTGCGTCGTGTCCACCGCGATCCCCATTCGAGTCGGCGAATAGTCGTGATAGTCCCAGAACACCAAGTCTCCCGGCGACACCGCGGACCGATCGACCCGCTGTCCGCAACGGCTCTGTGCGGCAATGGTATTCGGCAGCGCAACCTGCAGTGAGGCGGTATTCGTCAGCTGGTTGCACGCCCCCTGCGCCGAGGTGCTCGACGATGCGGCGACGCCCGGCGGCAACGGCTGAGCCGTTGCTCCCACCCCGGCGATGCCCACCGCACAACTGCCGGTACCGGACGCGCCGGACGCCAGATATATCAACGACTGGGCCGACTGCGCGAACGTCTCGGCGCTGCCGGGCCCGGGCGCGGGCTGCGCCGCTGCCAGCGCCAACTTCCGCGCACATGCGGCTGTCGGCCCATAATTCGCGGTGAGCAGCGGCGGCAGCTGATAGGGCGCCGACGGCATCGCACTGACGCAGGCGCGCTGCCAGTCGGTGACGTCCGACTCGTCGGGCGCGACAGTCAGACTCGCATAAGGATTCGTCGTCGGCACCTCCGACGGCGACAACGTTTCGCGGGCAGCATTTTCGGCGGTCGTGGGCATGAAGGTTTCGGTAGCGGACGGGTCCGGGCCCACCGCACTGTCGCATTGGTAGTACAGATCGGCCGAAGAAGCCGATGTCGCACTCCCGACCATCAGCACCACCCAGATCAATGTGGCTACGAGAGCCGCCACGGCTATCACAACGACTATGCCGATCAGCACCCCGCTCGGGAGCATGAGCGCGAGGAACAGGAGCTGCCCGAACATAGGACGCCGACGGAGGGGGCCGCTGGTAAGTAAACGACCGAAAAGAAGGTTGCGAAGCATTGGAAGCATTGCGGCATCCTCACCTCAGCGTCACGGAATCTGCCCCAGTCGGCGCCCCAACGGGTCAAAGCTCGCATGCCAGCGAACTGGATCGCTGGAACCGCCCCAACCAGGTGGGTTCATCGCGTTTGTTCCAGACCTGGAAGAACCTGAAGCAAATCGGTCGGTCGTCTGTGCAGCATTGACTGTGGCTCGAAGCCGCCTGATCCAATCCGGGTTTCCAGGATCCAGCCGGAAACTATGGTATGCGCTATCTATCGCCTGGAATTGATAGTCGCCGATAGCGTCCAGCATGCGATCCGCATGCTCCCTGAGGAACCTAGTACGATCCTCCTCCGGGATAGGAGACCCATTCAAGTCGGGTATCCGCATGTTATTCAGCCACTTTTTTGCCTCATAGAGTTGGGCATCCTTATGACTCGGATTTGCAGTATCCGGCAAATGAGAACCGCCGGGATTGGTTACCAGATCGCCGACATCAGGCAACCGGAAATTGCCTTCGGAGAATTCTTGCAAGGCTTTAATTTTCGCCAGTGTCGGGTTCGACACGTAGTCGACCACATATTCTGATTCACCTCCGAAATCTTCACCTTGAACCGTGTTGGCTCGACTTCCCAACTCGTCCAGATTGACATGCTTCGACGCTTCCCCGCGATACACTTCCAGCGTCCGATGCAGTGTTCCCACGTCGGCCATCACGTCTTCCATCGTGACACCGCCTTGGTTTTGCGAAAAGTCATACATCCTGTTCCTCAGCTGCAGGGTCGCAGCTGCAAGATTACCCATGAGTGGACTCTTGAAGGTGGAACCGCGAGATCTATCCACCATCAAGCCCCAGGACTCTTGCGCCCTTTCGACAAGTCCTCTGTCAGTGAATCCTGCCGTTTCCATCACGCCAACTATATCTCGGAACACCACGCCACGATTCAACAAAGTTCCCATAGCCGCCGTCGTACCTTCTGGAGTGTTGACTCCCCCATGACGCATCGCGGCCGCCAACGCCATATCTCTCATGCTACGTCGGTCGATTTGCTGCTGTCGTTGAGCCAAGGGCCAGTCTTCGTGCGCCTGATTCTCAATTCCGTGCAACTGGGAGGTCAGCCAGAGCGGATTCGCCCCAACCTCCCGGCTGTGCCTCTGAGCGATCGGCCAGAGGCCGTCCGCCTGATTCTCCAATCCGTGCATCTGAGCGATCGGCCAGAGCGGATTCGCCCCAATCTCCCGGCTGTGCCTCTGAGCGATCGCCCAGAGCGGGTCCGCCGAATTTTCCCAGCCGGCTATAAGTGCATCCCGCTCTATTCCCGAGTGGCGGTTCAACGGGTTGCGCCTGCCCCTGGTCAGCCATGTGGCCAACGGCGAAGCGCTGAGTGCGGACACAGCCATGATTCCCTGCATTCCAACCGTGGACATCAGCATCTTGTGACTGGCTGCCGCCATTTCACCACCTAAACCCGATGACCCTCCGCCACCTCCTCCTCCACCACCAGCCACTCCGTAGGCTGGTATACCACCGTGAACCGATGCCGATATCTTGCCGGCGATCGCTGCACCACCCCGGGTGACGCTCTCGCTGATCCGTTTGAACTGGGCCATCATGATAATCATGACGATCCCACTGAGCACGATAACCGTCACAACTTGGCCGTCGGCCTGTTCGAAGAGATCACCCAGAAACAGCAGGTAGACAGCGACGAAAACAATCTCCACGATCATGCGCCAAGCAGCAATGAAGCCGTGCACGATATTGGAGATCGTGAAGTTTTGCGTCGGACCGTATATGTACCCACCGGCGGCAAGTCCAAAAATTGCCAGAAATCCGTGGTATATCGCATCCAGAATCGACATCATGATCTTTACGGATATCCTGAAAATGACAATACCCTGAACGCCCCCCAAGACGCACAGCAGCAGTAAGATCCCGAACTGCGACCAGCCCGGTTTGTTGGCTGCCGAATATGCAGCGGTATCGCCGCAGTTCTTCAGCCCGTTCTTCACCTGATCTTCGCTACCCGCCATAATGCCCGCCGACCACGCATTCTTGCATGCCGGCCGCACATCGACCACGTGTCCGAAATTCGCCACCTGCAGAGGTTTACGAACCAAATTGTCCGTCAGAATTCCCTGCATGGAATCTACCAGGGTTGTCGAATCTCGGGTGCCTTCCCCGTTCAACCCGGCAGCCACCGCGACACCGACGTCACGCCCCTGCGCCAGTATTCCGTCCGAGGAGAGCACCTCGGCGAGCGGGTCAGCCAAGAATACCGGGCTCAATATCGCGATGACAACCATCGTCACTATTTGCATGGCAGCCTTGGAGATCAGGCCACGCACAATGAAATAAGCAACAAAAAAGGCGCCGATCGTGACAGCCACCACAAATACGAGCGGCGTCGCTATCTGTCCGGTAAAGGTCCTCGCTGTCGCCCGCAACGGAGTGGCGATGAAATTCATCCACCCGAAACTCATCACTTTGTCGAACGAGAAGATCCAGAAATCACCGAAGAAAAGGTAGCCTTCTGCCACCATGCTCAGTGCCGCCCACAGAATCGTGTAGCCAGGATGGAAGATATCGCCGTGATTGATGACCATCATGTATCGCGACAGCGGGACGCCCGACGAATCCCTGACCCCCGACCATCCGGCATCGACGCTCGATGACGCAGTGCTCGGATCTACGAGTGCATTGGCGATTCCGCCCACCACTCCCGGGAAGACGAAAAGAACCAGGAAGATGCCGACCACCCAGGCCGTCCACCTCCGCCGCCGACTCGCCCTGATCCAGCTACGGAATCGCCGGTACACCGCGGATAGCTTCCAGCGGTCCGAATTCCAGAATTCCATGTCCCACAACGACCGAGGCCATCGATCAACTCTCAGGCGAACCCATCGGTCATCAGGGGTACTCATCTGGCTACCTGTCTCTCCAATGAGGCCGTGCGACGACTCCCGACAACCGGCGAGGGCGTACTGGTGATCGCCACTGCCCGGTCCTCGCGAGCTGGGCCCAATATCTTGCCGCGACCGATCCGGTTCAGCGCGTCCCGCATGAACATCTCACCTCGACGTGCCTCCGGCACCTGCCGCCCCGGGCCGACCGGCGGTGAGGTTTCCTCCCGCAGCATCGATAGCAGGAAAGACGCCTGTTCCAGGTCGACCCCGAGCCATTCCAGGCTGTTGCGAGCCAAGGTTTCATCGCGCTGCCGGAAGACGAAACGATTGGGGATGAGATTGTGCGCCGCGCCTTGGAAGTCGGTGGCCGGGTCATGAGAGGCCAGTCCGATCGCGGCGAGGTGCTTACGACCATCGCGGCTGAAGTCCGAGGTCACCGACGAACCGACCTGGGTCTGGGTGAAGTGGTGCGCCTCGTCACCCACCAGGAGCCCGAATCTCCCGTTGTCAGTGAGGAATGCCTCCCGTGCGGCCACGCCCACCAACTCGTACAGCGCCGTCCCGAGCCGTTTTGTCAGCGGCAATCGGTTATACAGGTGCGGTGTGACGAGTTCCTCGGCGGTAGGCAGAGCCAGGCCGTGGCTGCGCACCACGGTGGCCGCGGCGTCGAGACGCAGTGTCGGCAGCTTCGGATCGAACAGCACGGGCATCCGGTTCGCGATCGTGCCCAGCCGACCCGCCAGGTCGGCGTAGTCGTCCACATTTCCGGGTTGATCACGCATTGTGGAGACGAGCCGGAACAGGTCGAGCAGACTCTGAATGTGATGCTCGGCAATGGATCTGGGCGTCAGCAGATTGCTGAGGGAGGCGCCGGCGCCGGAAGTCGGCGACAGATCCAGCAGCGGCAGAATCGAATCCAGAGTTCGTTCGCCGGCGACCCGGCCGTCGAACATCCGCAGCGGATCCAGCGACACTGTCGGGTTCGCCAGATCGATGACGACCGCGTTATCGATCGACCTGGCGAAGTGCTCCCATTCTCCGACCTGACTGCGATCGATGGCCAGGAACTGCCCGCCCATATCGTGGACCAGCACCGCCATGAGCTTCAAGAAGTAGGATTTTCCCGAGCCGAGTTCACCGGTCACCGCGAACGATGCGGACAGATCGTGCAGGGCGGCTTCCATGATGCCGAAATGAATCGGTTCGAAGTGGCCGGACATCAGGTTGACACCAATCACCGGTCCGCTGTCGTCTCCGACCTGAGAGGTGTTGAACGGTACGAACCCGGCCCACATGTCCGACGGGAGGATGTGCGCGAAGTCGTCGAATGCCCGCCGCCGCGGGCTACCGGGAATCAGCATCGACCACAGATCGACCTGCGCGCCGGCCGGTGCGGTCATCTCGATCTGAAAGCGCTTGTAACGGCGTTTGAGAGTGTTGACCGCGTCCAAGGTGCTCTCGCGGGTCGGGCCGCCGACCGCGATAACAGTCGTGAACGACACCTCGGACTCGCCGCCGTTCACCTCGAAATGCTCGTTGTACTCACCGAGCATCTGCACCTTGGAGGCCAAGGTGTTCTGCGCGAAGGAGATCTCCTGATCACGCTGATCCATCTGCTCGCCCAGCCTTCGCAGACTCAACTCGTTACCTTTGAGCACCTGATCGGCGGGCTTGGTCGAAACCCGCATCCCCCAGTCGACGGTAACCTCCGGCATACCATCGAGAACATTGAGGAACTCGCTGCCACCGGGAAACCTCATGCCCGAGTACGGAAACGAGTGCGGCGTGAGCATGGCCTGATAGGACGGTAGATAGTCGAATTCCGGCTGCACCACTTTGATCACCGGCACGAACGAGGGTCGCAGCCGCCGGGATCGATCGGTATAAGCGCCCTCGTCGAGCGCCGCGGATCGAAACACCGCGGCAGTTACATCATCGAGGACTTCCGCTCGTGTGGGCGCGAACGATTCACCGCCCGTGCCTCGATTGAGATAGTGCTCCCACAGCCACTGGAACAAGGCGGCCGGTACCGGTACCGGTTCGAAATCCCCACCGACACGCGACAAGATCTCGTTCGCCGCCTCGGTGTACTTGTCGAGTTCCTCACGCGATACACCGGTGGCATCGATCGTGGTCGTGCTGCCGCGCCACATGCGCGACAACGCGGAAACCCCCGTCGTCGAGGTCGTTCCGACCGGTATCGTCAGCAGGTATACGCGCGTCTGCGGCATGATCGTGCGGATACGATCGTAAGACTCGACGACCTCGGCTGCGTAGTCCTCACATTCATCGAGATCCACCCCCTCGACCATCTTCGTCAATACATCGAGGGTATTGAGCCGCGCCTGAATTCCCAGGAGAAGCGAGCCATTCGGAAGATTGGAGATCAGCGAGTGATGCGCCATCTTCACATCGAATTTGTCGGAGGTGTTGCGCAACCCGTAACCCAGCGGATTGATGAAATAGGTTGCGGTTACCATGCCGGAATGGGTGAACTGCAGATTTCCGCGAATGGCGGCGGTGGGCTGTAGATCACGCTCGAATGCCATCAGTTGCGTCCTCCGGGTTCCGCCACAGCACCGGTGCTGTCCAGGTGGGCAAGCGCGAGTGGCCGTGGCGATGTGCTCAGCGCCTCGCGCGCCGCGCCGCGCGTGCTTGCGGGCAGGATGACAACCACGGATTTCTCGACGAACGTTGCGGTGTCGGTCGACCTGGCATCGATCAGACCACCGGCGGCCGAAACCGGCTTACGAACAAGGATCAACCGCCCCAGCCACAGCACCCTCGACGTCATCCGCACCCCCGTGTACGGCACCAAACCCAGCCCGAACACACTCAACACCGTCAGCGCCAATCCGAACACGAATGTGACCGCCACATTGATCGGAAAGGTCATCGCGCACACCGAAGTGATCACCAGCAGGGTCGCCCCACCGGCGATCTGGGGCAGCGTATAGGGCCCGAACGGCAGCTTCTGCCCGTTCTGCGCCTTGCCGATCATGGTGGGGACACGCTTGATCGGCGTGAACACCTTGATCGGAGTGGTCACTGATAGCTCCCGATCGGGTGGTCGGGAACGATCGAGTTCGAATCGACACGGGCATAGTTCACCAGCGTGGGCAGCAGCCAGAACAGCACCGCCGCCAGGAGCGCCGATCCCGTGACGGTGATGATCCGTGAGGGCGAGAGCTTGGATTTCGCGGCCTCGGAAATGAGAATGCACATCCCGACGATCGCTATCAGGATGATCCCGCCCCAGCGAACCCATTGCAGGATATAGACCAAGATAGTGCTCAGTTGACTACCCATGAGACTGTCCTTTCCGGATCAGTTCTGTGTCGCCGGTGGAATTTGCACGGCGCTGGAAGGCGTGGTTGTGGTCGCGCTCGACGACGGGGAACTCTGTGGCTGTGGGCCCTGAGTGGCCTGACCGACCACCACCGACAGCGGATTACGCAGTGGCGGAAGCGGATCGATCCGCTGCACCTGCCACTGCCCCGCGCTCAGGATCATTGTCAGGGGGTAGGCCAGCGTCGGCGACACTCCATCGGCCGCCTTCGGATTGACCGTGGCCAGGATCCGGGCCGTCGTCGCGCCGTCGGCGCCGCAGCCCGAGCTCTCGGCGGCGACCATGACCGTATCGACCGAGACGAACGGTGGCGGTGTGGGCGCGGCTATTCCCGAATTCGGCACCGTGTACCGGGACAGATCACCGGTTCCGGTCAAGTACGCGGTCAGGAACCCCGAGACAACCTGTCCGAACGGGGTATCCGCGCTACACGAGTTCTCATTCGCCAGTGCCAGGTCCGAGCCTCGCCCCGGAGCTTCGACGGCTGCGGGCACTGTGAGCGCGCGTACTCGCCCGGCGGAAACCGACACCGCGACCCGGTAGTACTGCCGCGCGGAACCAGCCGACGCCGAGGTGTTGCTCGCGGTGCCAGTATTCGACGCGGCGCTGGTGGTCGTCGAACTACTGCTGGTGCTGGCCGGCGCGCTGGTTCCGGCCCCTTTTCCCACCCGCGCGGAGATCGTCACGGTCCACACGTCGAGCTGGGCATTCGTAATCTCCCGCTCGGCGAATACGACGGCCGCGTCGGATACCTGACGTCCGGCCGACGGCAGTGTGACCTGCTGACCGGCGCTGACATATTCGGCGATCTTGTCCTGCTGATTCGCCGACGCGCCCAGATACGTCACCACGAAATCGCGGGCAAATGATTCCGCCAGCTGCGATCTTCCGATGATCCTCGTGGTCGTGTCGTCCGAGGGGCCGCGCGGCGGAGTGGAGAACCAGCCGAGGATCGTGCGTCCGCCGCCGAGGACGGCCAGGACAGCCAGGACAGCGACCACCACGTTGTCGCGGCGGCGGCGTGCGGCCATTCGGCGAAGTAACTCATCGCCCGAATCTGCCGATCTGCCAACAACTGTCCGCACTCTCGAAATGGTAGATAGCCTGGCCGTTCACTACCGGACGACTGTTCCCGCCCTTGGGAACAGTCGTCCGGTCAGGCGGAGCTGCGGTTCATTCGGCCGGCGAGCCAATACCGTAGTTGCTCGTCGTATCCGATCGGGCCGTGCCGCTCTCGGGTATCGAACGTGAGGCGCTGGGGTTCGAGCACGGGAACGTCGTCGGCCACGCGAAGCAGCTGTGCGATTGCCAGCTGCCTGCTCGAATATCCGGGGTACGGGTAGAGCAGCAGCGAGGTCGGCGTGTAGCCGCCGGTGTAGTTGAGCGCCCGCACCGTCACCCCCGCGGTTTCACCGGCCCGCAGCCGGTCGCCGAGGTCGGCGAGCCGGGCTCGATCGTCCGGATGGAAGACGTCGACCGGGCAGAACAGATAGTCCCAGCGGACCCAGGGAGCCGGATCGGTCAGCCAATGGGAAATGCTGGTGTAGTCGAGTTGAACGACAGCGAGATGAGTTCCCGCCCGTCGGTGAGCTTCCCGCAATCCGGTCCGCTCGAGAGTGGCCAGCGCGGCACGCGTGTCATCCGACGACACGTCCTCGATCAGCCACCACGCACCCCGCGTCCGATCGTCGTCGCGGGCACGAATGGTGACACGCCAACGCCCCACTCCTCCCGATGCGTGCAGCACTGTGGCATCGAACTGGAGTTTGTCACCACGCTTGGGCTCGTACAGCAGGTCGAGCACCTCGGCGTGCCGATCGAACGCGGACATCCGGTGGAACAGCCCCGCGATCGACATCCTGGGCGCGTATTCCTCGGCCGAGATGCCCGGAAAGCGGGCGATGCCGCTGGGCAACTGCACGGTCTGAGTGTTCAGATCCCAGATCGCACCCACCGCGTGCCGCAGTTCGGGAACCCGGGCGGTCACCGGTCCGAGCCACAACCGGATCGCGTGCACATCGCCCGCGGGCCCGAACACCGGTCGGATCTTCAGTTCGTGCAGGCCCGACCGGGTCGGAATCGGCACGTCCACATCCTCGGCCTGATTGCGCGCCGCCTCTATGGCGGCCGCGAGACGGGCGGTGGTGAAACTGTCGTAGACCGCCGGCATCTTGGCGAGAACTCGTTGCACGACGCGTTGCCAGTCCGAGAAACCGCGGGGCGACTCCCCCGCCGATGCCACAGACATCGCATCCGGTGTCAACATTTCGATCGTCATCCATGGGATCACTGCGCCGCTTTGCATCGAACCCGCCCGTACCAGCCGTTCCTCCGGTGGTGACCCGACAGGGCCACATCATGACGGCATCAATGTACCGTTATTTAACGGTACATTCAATACGGCAGAAGGCGGGCGACGTGAAGTACCGGAACGAGCGCATACAGCGCATGAGAAGCAGACCGGCGAGGACGCCGTGTCGAGATGTAATGCCTGCTACAGCAGGTGATTCGAGGAACAGGGCGCCCGGCGTGAATCGTCGGCCGGGCGCCCCGCCGATTACCCCTCGGCCGCGGTCATCGCGAGGACGCCGGCGCCCGCGAGCGGCCCCAACCCCTCGAGCTCCGAGGGAAGAACCCGCAGGCCGGTCAGGAAACCGAGCCGCGCGTGCGTCGCCACAGCCGCGGCGAGCGGCCTCCACAGCGCCGGACCCGATTGCGCGACCTGGCCGCCGACCACGACCAGATCAATGTCGAGAAGTGGTGCGACCGAGGCGATCACGAGCCCCAGGGCCGTACCGGCACGCCCCAGGGCCTGGGCCGCGATCTCGTCACCGACCTTGGCCGTCTCGGTCAACGCGCCGAGCGAGTTCCCCACCCAGCCCTGGCTGCGCGCCCAGCGCAGCAGCGCGGCGCCGCCGGCCACGGTCTCCAAGCAACCGCGACCGCCGCATTCACACGGGTCGTCGAATCCCGGAACCAGTGCGTGTCCGATGTGCCCGGCATTGCCGGTACGACCGACGACGACGAAACCACCCACCATGACACCGGCCGTGATTCGGTGCGACACCGATATCGACAGTGCGTCCATCGCCGTCTGCGTCGCGCCGAAGGTGCGCTCGGCCAGTCCCACGCACACGCCGTCGAGCGCGAGCCGAACCGTCGCGACGGGGAAGATCTTCTGCACCGCCTCGACGATGCCGAATCCCGTCTGCCATTCGGCGATGTCGGCCGGCGCGATCACTCCGGCGCCCATATCGATCGGCCCCGCCGACGCGATACCCACCGCGGTGACCTCATCGTCCTTGGCCACGTCGAGTAACAGGTCCCGGCAGGCGTCCCAGACATCGGTGGCCGGGATCGGAATCCGCTGAATGTCCTCATCATCGGCCCCCGGGGCAACCGGACCAGCCGCGAGACCCTCGGGGCCGATCTCCAACGCCAACATTGTCATGAATATCCCACCGCCACAGTATGTTTCGCCGTCATGCCCGGGAACGGTCAGTGGCCGGTCCCGGTCGGCCGCAGCCGATGCCCGAGCACAATACGCCGCCGCGGCGTGGACGATGCGGAGTCGGCACGAACCGGGCGTTCGCCGTTGTGGAAAATTCGCAGTGGCCGTTTGTGATCGATCGAGGCGACCCGATGCCGGTCCAGATTCTCCACGATCTTGCCCATGCTGTCGTAAGCGACGCCGGCCCAGATCATGCCCCGGGGACCGTTGCCGCGCGCAGCCAGGGTTTCGGCCAGCTCGCGGCAGTTCGTGTACAGCGGGCATTCGGCGCAGATTCGCACGGCCGTTCGCCACGAGTCCGGGTTTCCGGAGTCCATGTCCCAGTCGTCGGGGCCGTCCGCGCATGGTGGCCGACGAGTGGACTTGCTGCCGTGGATGGTGGTGACCGAGGTCGGCGCAGGTGAATCGCCGACTATCCGATTGGTGTGCATAGCAGTCTCCGGGGTGCCGAGGACACTCGCTCGAAAAGAGGTGTGTCCCATTGGTCGATCGGGCATCAGGGCTGCTCGACAGTCCCCGGAATCCAGCGTTGAATTTGCTGTACACGGCACGTTAACTCACGATTGAACTCTCAGCAAGGTCTTCGTCGCCACGTAACGGCTCATTGATGAGGTTGTGACATGCACATGCCGCTGATTAACGGCCCGTTAACCTATGCCCCAGTTCGTGCGCACTCCACAGCGCCGGAAACTCGAGCTAGCGAGCGGCAACCGACCGCGACGCGCTCATGATCGACACTCCGGTACGCCGGACCTGAGCCAGCGCAGCCGGCGAATCGACGCTGCGCGCTGCGGCCTGCGGAATCACGGGCGCAATCCTGGTCGCCGGCCCGTCTGCCGCGGGCCGATAGTCCGCGAGTGTCGCGGTACCCCACACGTAGGGGTCGGCCTGCGGGCTGCCGAACGGCGACCAGGCCAGGCGGGTCTGGCCGACCTTGTCGTCGGTGTCGGAGTTGTAGACCAGAATGTTCATCGCGAACCCCGCCGGATCGACCGGCGCCGGTAATTCCCGGAACGGGATCTTCACCTCGACCGTGTATCCCCGATACGGCTCGGTGACCACCGCGGCCACCTGAATTCCCGGCGCGGTCTCCCGCACCGGACCCTGATGATTGTCGCCGTCACGCTCGGCGGCCGGACCACACCCGCCGCTGGTATACGGCAGGATGCCTGCCTTGAGCGTGGTCGACGTGTCGTCGGAGTCACCGCGCGGATCGATGGTGATCTCGACCGAGTCGGTGCGCCAGTGCCGTTTCACGTCGTCGCATGCCAGCGTGGCGCCCTTGCGGTGGTCGGTCACGTCGACCAGCACGTACAACTCGTCGCCGTACCTGGACACCTTCGCCGTCGCGGTGCACCGGTCATCGCCCTGCCAGACCGCGAGCGGGAGTTCCGGGCCCGGGTATTCACCGGGGCCCTCGGTGCCGTTGAGCGTCGGGGCGACGGCAACGGCCGGGATCGTCGTCGCCGGGTTCGGCGGGTAGTCCGGCCGGACCCGGTTGGCCAGCCACGGCAGTCCGACTCGGTCCGCCCAGGTACAGAATTCGGCGTACAACGGCTCGAGCCCGGTCTGCCGATGCACGGCAACTTCGGTGAACCGACCGTCCTCGGCCAGCACGCTGAACCAATCGGAGTCGAGCTGTTGCGGATCCGAAGACACCTGCGCGGGCATCGCGGCGAAACCCTGCGTGCAGTACAACCGCGCCGCGTTGCGCTCGACCTGCGCCCAGGTGGTTCCGTGTTCGTCCGAGTGCGTGCCGGACCACACCCCGACGACCGGCAACCCGGTCTCGGGATCGGTGCGTTGCTGCCCCGGCGGGTTCGGCCCGAGCAACGATCCGAAGCCGTAGTTCTGGGCAAGCAGACGGTTCGTGCGCCAGGACGTCAGCCCCTCGACGGTGATCTGCTCCGGGAACGCCCGCGGATCGGCTGCCAATCGGAAGGCCTCGATCCCGAGACGCGCCGAAAACTGATGGCCGCCATGCTGATTGAACGGCCGGGGATCCATCACCACGATCGTGTGCGGCGTGATCTGACGTACCAGCCGCACCAGGCGCGCCAAGGTGTCCTGCTCACCCCAGATACTCGCGGTCAACGGCGCGGACAGGGTGTACCAGAAGTCCGGCTTGTCGAGGTAGTAGATGTTCTCGATCCCGACCATGCCGACCGCCCGGCGCTCCTCGGTCTCGCGGATCAGCCCCAGTTCCGGTCCCTCCTGCGGCCCGACGGCGTTGCCGCCGCCCTCACCGCGGGTGATGGTGACGACACTGGTGCTCCAGCCGAGGTTTTCCCGCCATTGCCCGAACGTGGACAGGTTGAACGATTCGTCGTCCGGATGCGCCCCGATGAACAGCACATCGGTGTGCGCCCGACCGCGGATCACCCCCGCCGCGCTCCGGTTGCCGTCCCCGCCGAAGCTGTCCGAGGAGCCGTCCGCGACCAGCCACGCCGCGGTCAATGCCGAAGCCAGGACGACACGCCTGCTCAACTTGCCGCCGCCACCCGCCGTCGCCATCCACTCTCCAGCCGTCCCGCATCTTCACCACCGGTCGATTCGCCGACGAATCACAGCACATCGATCGCCGGGCCCCCAACAGCGGTGATACTCAGCCCTATCCGCCCAGCAGGACCACCGCTTCGATGTCCGCGTCGACCGCTTCGGCCAGCCGGTCGTCCAGATAGCGTTTGCGGCAGGCGATGCTGTTCCACAGTCCAGGGGCGTCCGCGCTCAGCGCCCCGCGTCGCCGGACAGCGGCGGTTCGATCGGTTCCACGCCCAGTTCGGCCGAGTACGCGCGATTCAGTTCGGACCAGCCGTTGTTCATCGCGTCCGCGCCGACGATCGGGCCGATGGGCGTGCCCGCGAGCAGGAGTGCGGCGACGTCCAGGCACAGATGCCAGCCCGCGGCCATCATCGCGGCCTGGGCGCGGTCGGACAGGTGGTGAGTCAGGCGAAGCGTTGTGCCACCGGTGGTTTCGGTGATCTCCCAGCGCAATATCTCACCGCTCCAGGTGTATTCGAGCAGACGCGGTCGGTCGACCTGCGAAACCTCGCCCGGCAGTTCGAGTTTCGTCTCGCCGTCGATCATGATCAGCGTCACCGGGCCGAGCGCCGCCAGCGATCGATCGGCGGTGTAGGGCGCCCATTCGGCCAGTTCGCCGGGATCGGTGAGGGCCGACCAGACTGCCTCCGGCGGATGCGGGAAATCGCGAGTGAACACCAGCGACCACTGCCCGCCGGCGTCCACGAGTTCGACCGGGTGCAGGGGGCTGGGTCGATAGGATTGCGTGCTCATCAGGGCCGATCCTTTCTGTCGAGGTGGCGCCCGAGGGCGTCGAGATGGTGGTGCCACAGCCGCAGATAGGGCGAGAGCCAGCCGTCCAGCTCCTCGAACGGACCGGGAGCCAGACGATAGACCCGCCGCTGCGCCGCCACCTCATACGTGACGAAACCCGCCTCGCGCAGCACCTTCAGATGTTTGGACACCGTCGGCTGGGACAACTCCAGCCGATCGACGAGCTCACCGACGGTTGCCCGCCCGGTCCGCAGCTGATCGAGTATCCGCCGACGCTGCGGCTCGGCGACCACGGAGAACGGATCGGCTGCCACCTGTTCAATATACTTCATCAGGTATATACGCGAAAGGGAATATTACCTCTCGCCTCAGTGCACCGACCGTCCACACACTGCCGACACCGATCGCTCACCTCAGCACAGCGGATCGTCCGCCCGTGCCGGGGAGGGTCGCGAGAACACTCCGGCCGGGCCGATCACCGGGCGTGTTTGCCGACCTCGTTCAGATGCCGCAACGCCTGCGAGTACGACTCCAGCAACCCGGTCTCGCAGTACGGCACTCCGCGTTCGGCACAGAACCGGATCACCAGCGGCCGGACCAGGCGCAGATTGGGCCGCGGCATCGACGGGAACAGGTGATGTTCGATCTGATAGTTCAGACCGCCCATCGCGACGTCGATCACCGGCCCACCGCGGACATTGCGGGAGGTCAGCACCTGACGACGCAGGAAGTCGATGGACTCCCCCTCCCCCAGCACGGCCATCCCCTTGTGATTCGGCGCGAAGGTGCAGCCCATGAACAACCCGAACAGCCCCTGATTCACCGCGATGAACGCCAGCGCCTTGCCCGGCGGCAGCACCGCGGCGACCAGCGCGAGATAGCCGACCGCGTGCGCGGCCAGCAACGACGCCTCCCAGCCCCGATCTCGCATCGGCCACCGCAGCACGGCCTTGACGCTGGCGCCGTGCAGGCTCGCGCCCTCCAGCAACAACATCGGGAAGAACAACCACCCCTGGTAGCGGAAGATCAGCCGCCGCACGCCCCGCCCGATCGCGGCCCGAGCGCCGGAGTGCGCCAGCACGCCCATGATGTCCGGATCGGCCCCCTCGGTGTTGGGGTGCGCGTGGTGCCGGTTGTGATTACTGGTCCACCAGCCGACGCTCACCCCGATACAGAGATTCCCGGCGATCAGACCGAACAGGTGATTCGCCCGCCGGGTGCGGAAGATCTGCCGATGCCCGGCATCGTGGCCCAGGAAGGCGAACTGGGTGAATGTCGCGGCCAGCACGGCGGCGGTGACCAGCTGCCACCACGAGTCACCCACGACGACGAAGACCACCCACCCGGCCACCAGCACCGTCATGGCGATCGCGGCGAGCCGGACGTAGTACCGCACCCGTCGCTCGAGCAGTCCGGCGGACCGCACCCGCCGCATCAGCGCCGCATAGTCGCTACCCCGCGCTCCGATCGAATCGGACTGCGCCACAACATGTTCGACCGAGATGTTCACTTCCGAAGCGGATTGCAGCGCAACCCCGCCCGCTGAATGCTCCAGTACCACGCACGCCTGCCGTTCTGCTTCGATTCGGTTCTCCGGGATCCGTGCCACCACACCCGACGGCTCTGTCCGGCTGCTCGCGACCGGTCGTGGCCGACCGCCGGCGCTCGCGGCTCGCACACTGGACAACAGGATCCCTCGACGACACATCCAGCAGGTGAACAAGCACACGGCTCGACACCGCATCTGTGTGAAGAGCCGAGTCCCGGACCGTGACGACCGATTCACCGGTGGTTACCGCGCCGCCCGAGTTCGCCGCGGTCAACCGACCATACGCGGGACCGTGCCCGATGGCGATCCCGGAGCCGGGAAGAGTGTCGCCCGGGAACGCCGGAGCCACTCGTCCTGCTCGACGAGGTCGCCCATACCGCACCGGTCACCCACCCCGCCGAGATCAGCGCCCTGCCGCATCCCTTGCTCCGAGGCTGACCGCCGCGAAGACCGCCCTGATCCGACAATGGGCCGCCCCGGTTCGGAAATCGGGGCGGCCCAAAGGAATTCGCACTACATCTGAGGCAGCTGATCACCCTGGACGAGTTCGATGTCGAGATCGATCTTCACCGTGGTGCCGACCGCGGCGATGCCCGCGCGCACCATGGCGTTGTAGTCGATCGCGAAATCGTTGCGGTGCAACTGCATCTCGGCGTGGAACGCCGCGCGCACACCGCCCCACGGGTCGGGTCCGTAGCCGCCGTAGGTGATGTCCAGCTCGATCGGGCGGACCTGGCCGTGCAGGGTCAACTCGCCCGCCATCACCAGCTTGTCACCGCCGACGCGGCGGAAACCGCTGCCGCTGAACGAGATCACCGGATACTCCTCGGCATCCAGGAAGTCCGGCGACCGCAGGTGGTCGTCGCGCATGCCGATGCCGGTATCGATGCTCGCGGTCTTGATCTCGGCGAAACCCGTCGAATTCTCCAGGGTCTCGGCGATGTTCAGCCGACCGCTCACCTCCGCGAAGCGTGCCTTGATACTGGCGATGCCCAGATGCCGCGCGGTCGCGATCACCGTCGAGTGCACCGGGTCGATGGTCCACGGACCGGCCGGCGGGGCCGGATTGGTCCCCGCCTCCGGAGCCAGGACGATCTGTCCCAGCCGACCGGAGCCGTCCGCACCGACCCGGGCCACCTGCGCCACCGGCTGGAAACCCGGCGCGGTGATGATGGCGGTGCACACGCCCGCGGGCAGCGGCTCGGTGGCCACTTCCCCGGTCGCTCCGGCCGTCGCCCGCGCGAGCTGACGGCCGCTCAGATCGGTCACCGTCAGCACCGCGTCCGGTACCGGCCACCCTTCGGTGGTGTGAATACGTGCCGTCAGTCCACTCATGACTGCTTCGTCGCCTCCTCGTAGCCGAGCCGCACATCGTGATTGATCTCGCCGCCCGCGACGGTGACCTGACTGGTCACCGGCGGGTAGCCGCTGGCCACCACGGTGTACTCGCCCTCGGGCAGATCGGACACCAGGTAGTGGCCGTCCGCATCGGTGCGGGCGGTCGCGACCGGCGTGCCGCTGACATCCAGCACCGTCACCTGCGCATCGGGCACCGCGTGCCCGTTGGCCCAGGCCGCACCGGACAGCACCGTCATCGGCGAGAGCTCGATGTCGTGCCGCAGCAGCCCGCTCTCGGGCACGCTCAGCGTCAGCGCGTTGGGCCGCATGTGATCGGCGACCGCGACCAGGGTGTAGACCCCGGACACCACGCCGTGGCAGACGTACGCGCCGTCCTGTCCGGTGACCGCCGCGCCGACGACCTCGCCGCGCATATCGGTCAGGGTAACCGTCGCCGAGGGCAGCGGCTCACCGCGTCCGGCCGAGCGCACCACGCCCGACAGTTCGCCCGAACCCTGCAGGGCCACGTCCAGCGACTGCGACCCGTTGCCGACGGTCACGTTGACCGCCGACGGCTGATGTCCGCCCGCCGAGACGATCAGGACATAGCTGCCCGACGTGGGCGCACCGATCGTGTAGCCGCCCTCGGCGTCACCGGTCGCCCGGGACACCTGGTGACCGCGCGTATCGATCAGCGTGAGCGCGGCGCCGGCGACCGGCCGCCCGTCCTCGCGTCTGATCCGACCGCCGATCGTGCGAACCTCGCCGTCCGCCGAGGCGAATCCGGCCGACGAACTCCTTATGGCCATCTGTGACACCGCCGTTCCATTCGTATGCGCAGCCGCGCCGTTGCCATTGCGCACGATCGCGGCATGCCTGCCCGCGACCGCACCGGCCAGCACCGGCTCCGGCTCGGAGAGTGCCTGTGCCGCACCCTCCCAGACCTGACTTTCCTCCCAAGAATTCGTGGGGGCGTCGATCGGCTCGTCCGCCTTCGCCGCAGCGGCCTTGGGGTCCGCCAGCGGGATCTCCTTCATGAACAACAGCACCAGGCAGGCCACCAGCGCCACCCCGGCAGCGGAGTAGAACACGCCGTGCAGGGAGTTGGTGAAGCCGATCAGGATCGGATCCTTCACCATCGCCGGGAGCGAGGCGATGCTGCTGGTATTGCTCTGGATACTGCCGAGCTTCGAGGTGTCGAACCCGGCCGGCAGATGTCCGCCGAACGCGTCGATGATCTTGTGCGGCAGCAGGTTGAACATGATCGTCAGGAAGACCGCGACACCCAGGGTGCCGCCCATCTGCCGGAAGAACGTCGCCGACGCGGTGGACACACCCATGTCCGAGCGCGGGCCCGCGTTCTGCGCGGCGATGATCAACGTCTGCATGCAGCAGCCCAGACCCAGGCCGATGACGGCGCTGAACAACAGCGGCTGCCAGATCGCGGTGTCGTAGTGCACCTGCGAGTACAGCAGCGCGCCGAGCGCGATGATGAACGTGCCCACCACCGGCAGGACCTTGTACCGGCCGGTGAACCGGGTGACCTGCCCGGAGATCAGCGAACCGATCATGATGCCCGCCACCAGCGGCAGCATCAGCAGACCCGCCGAGGTCGGCGAGTAGCCACGCACCACCTGCCAGTACAGCGGAACCATGGAGATCGCACCGAACATCGCGATACCGACGATGAATCCGCCGGCGATGACGACGCTGAAGGTCGAGTTCTTGAACAGCCGCAGCGGGATCAGCGCCGCATCCTTCATCACGTATTCGACGAAGATGAACAGGATCAGCCCGACCGCGCCGATGCCGTAGCAGATGATCGACTTGCTCTCGCCCCAGCCCCAGCCGCGGCCCTGTTCGGCCACGATCAGCAGCGGGACGACACATATCGCGAGCGCTATCGCACCCCACCAGTCGACCTTGTGACTCTGCCTTCGATGCGGCACGTTCAGCACTCGCGCCACCACCCCCAGGGCGATGATGCCGATCGGCACGTTGACCAGGAACACCCAGCGCCAGCCCTCGAGGCCCCACAGGTGGTCGAAGCCGGAGAACCAGCCGCCGAGCACCGGCCCGAGCACCGTGGAGATGCCGAACACCATCATGAAGTAGCCCTGGTAGCGCACGCGCTCACGGGCCGGGACGATGTCACCGATGATGGTCATCGCCAGCGACATCAGACCACCGGCGCCCAGGCCCTGGAAGGCACGGAATCCGGCCAGCTCGTACATCGAGGTGGCGAACGTACAAGCCGCCGAACCGATGACGAAGATGCCGATCGCGGTGAGGAAGAACGGCTTTCGACCGTAGATGTCGGCCAGCTTGCCGTACAGCGGGGTACTGATGGTCGCGGTGATCAGATAGGCCGTTGTGGCCCAGGCCTGCTGATCGAATCCGTGCAGGCTGTTGGCGATCCGAACGATCGCCACGCTCACGATGTTCTGATCCAGCGCCGCCAGGAACATGCCCAGCAGCAGGCCCGACAGCACCGTCAGAACCTGGCGGTGGGAGAGGAACGTACTCTCTTCCTCCACTGGTCCGGACCGAGCCACCGGCGCCTCGGTTGTCGAAGTCGTCATAATTGTTCAAACCCTATTTCGGTTCGGCTGTACACAGCGATGGGGCTGTCTCGATATCGGCGTTGAGCCGGTCGAGAAGTGTGATGAGATCGGACCGCTCCGTCGCGGGCCAGTCGGCCAGGATTCCGGCGAGCCAGAGGTTCCGTTGCCGGCGAGTCTCTTCGAAGACGCGCACTCCCTCCTCGGTGGCGGCGAGCACGCAGGCGCGGCCGTCGACAGGGTCCGCCCGGCGTTCGACCATGCCGTGCGTGACGAGGGATCGTGTCTGCCTGCTGATGGTGGAGATTTCGGCGTGCAGCTGCTCGGCGAGCTTGCCGGTACGCTGCGGGCCGTCGTGGACCAGGCAGAACAGCACCGAGTATGCGAGTCTGTCCAATCCGTCCGGACCGTGCTTGGACATCTGTGTCTTCGCACGGTTCAGTGCCCGCATGAACCGCACCAACTGGGTGCCGAGGCGATCGGCGTCGTCGAGGACTGTACTGCCGGAGCCGACGGCAGGTACCTCGGGGTCGAGGCCGATAGTGGTCATGGGGATTCACCTTCTCCCATAGATCTGCAGACTTGGTTAGCGCATACAACTAGTTGCCGAAGCCAACTATACATACGCCCAGGCACCCCATCGCAAATCGATTACTGTGTTGTTGGCCTCCGCTTCGCTCCGGCGGGGCCGCGGCCCCCGAAGGGCCGATTCTTCCCTCCCTCCGCTCCCCCGCTTCGCTCCTCCGCTCCACTCGGTCCAGAATCGACCCGGGCCGCGGCCTTGGAGTCGGCGTCGGCGTTTTCCGAGGTCGGCGGAACTGGGCGACCCGAGGTCGGCGGTTCTCACCGCAGGATCGCACCGAACCATGGCCTATCGACACAGGTCATTCGTCACCGCCCGGTAAAAGGACGGACAACTGTCCAACATGGACGTGCCGCGTTTTCATCCCGGCCCGCTGCACCGGGGCGTGGCCCGCTACTGCGCCGGGATCTCCCGGGCCGCCTCGACGACGAACCGGTGGACCAGGGCGAACGGCAGCGGCTGGTCGGTGAAGGCGGTGAACACGAATTCTCCGGAGGCGTCCTGTCCGAACGCCTCGAGTACGATACCGCGCCCCGGCGAGGGGCCCACGTCCTCGAGTTCCCAGCCCAGGGTGTCCTGCTCACCGCTGTCGGTGACCCGCCACACCACGTAGTAACGGCCGCCGTACTCCCACCGCGGCGTAACCGCTTGCGATAACGCAGGATCCGACATCGCGACTCAATCCGATCCGGTACTGCGCAGGAACAACACCCGGTCGCCGTAATCGGCCAGCGCATGCGCCTGCCCGGCCTGCCGGATGCCGCTGGTCGGCAGATTGGTGAGCTTGGAGAACGTCGCGGTGTTGCCGAACGCCGCACGGACCTGGGTCTCCGAGGCGTAGTCCGCGCCGTAGTCGGCCAGGACCGCGAAGTTCAAGGGGGCCAGGGGTTTGTCCAGTGCGGGTTGTCCGGCCGGACGCCCCAGAGCGGCATACTGAGCGGCGACACCATCTGCGTACCAGCACAATTCGTAGGACATGTGCTCGGTGGTGTTCACCGTGATCACCGGCCACTTCTGCGAAAGCCGCAGAGCCAATGGGTTTCTACCGCTGGGGGTGAGTTCCCAGTACAGGCTGGCCACCGAGATCCAGCTGCCGCCGCAGCGCTGCACGAGCACCACGTCGTCACCGAGGTTTTCGGTGAGATTCATCTTCGGATCCGGGATGTGCCAATGCGTTTCGTGCACACCTTGGAAGGAGGTGCTGGTGGTGGGCTGCACGCCGTCGACCGCGTAGGCGGCGATGACGGCCGCGCGAACCTGAGCCACCGCATCGGGACTCGTGCAACGCACCGCGATCGCGCCGAAGGAGGTGGCGATCTCCACCGGCTTGGACGGCAGGTCCGGAAGCGCCCCGGCCGCAAGGGGTTTGAGCCCGACCAGGCCGAGCTTCCAGTTGATCTCCTCGATCGTCGACAGATCGCCGGAGGTCTGGTAGAGGATCTGCTGCTGGGTCAGATAACCCGCGCGCTCGAGCGTCTGACACTCCAGCTTCCCCAGTGCGGCAACGGTTTTGCTGGTGAAGTCGAGTTCGGCGATGGGGGTCGCGCGCAACCGGCTCGTCATCGGCTGGCTGGTCCAGGCCGAATACCGTTCGCGGTACATCGCCAGCGCCTGCTTGCGCGAGCGTCCGATCATCAGCGTCCGCAGCAACATGTTCAGGCTCGCCAGATAGTAGCGGCCCGACTGGTCGGGATCGGCCGCGAACAGACCCGCGCGAATGCGCACCGCCTCGGCACTGGCGTCCACCGCCGCGGACGGATCCAACCGGCACAGCCACACACCGCATTTGGACAGCCCGTCGGCGCAGACCGCGGCCGCGGCCGGATACTTCTGGGCCACCTGGTGATATGCGTCGCAGGCCTGCCGAATGGTCGACGTCGCCAGCTCACGGTGACCGATGGTGCGCGCGGCCTCCTCGAACAGCCGCAGCGCCTCCTGCACCTGCCCGGCGAACTCCGCGGTGACCTGTCCCCGGATCAGCCAGCGCAGCCGGATCAACACCGCCTCCTGCGCCGGTTCCAGCGAGCCCGGGGACCGATCCCGGTCCGAACCGTCCTTCTTCGTCGCGATCAGGGCGCGGGCGAAATCACACAGCGAGGCGGCCAGGCGCAGATCGGCCTCGGCCGAGCGCTCCTGGGTGGCGGCACGCCTGTCCTGCGCCACCTGGCGCTCGATGGTGCTCAGCTCCATCGCAATCCCAACTCCCGCATACCCTTCCACGCACGGTCGTCGAGCGGCCGCATCGTGCGGTGCCGAGTCTGCCACAGATCGCCGCCGGACATGGACCGGACCGGGGCCTGCGAGCACCCGCCGATGCCCCGGCAGCGGCGGCTGGCGGCAAGCATTCGTCCGGCCGTCGGCGATCGACCGGCCCAGCAGATCGACAGAGGGCGAACCCGTGTTAACTTAACCTCGAGATCATCGTTCCGCATCATCGAGAAGGCTGGGTCATGACGGTTGTTCGCAGCGCACTGGTCACCGGCGGCTCACGTGGTATCGGCGCCGAAGTCGCCCGCCGCCTGGCCGGAGAGGGATACGCGGTGACCATCGCCGCGCGCACCGCCGAAACCCTCGAGCAGACCGCGCAGGAGATCCACGGGGAGACCGGCGCGCAGATCCACCCGTTCGCGGCGAACATGGCCGAACAAGCGCGGATCACCGAGCTGGTCGACGCGCACGCCGAGCGGTTCGGCGGCCTGGATCTGCTGGTGCTCAACGCAGGTACCGGCAGCGTGGGCACGGTGGCGGAACTGACCGCCAAGGCCCGCGACCGGATGCTCGACGTCAACTTCCGCGCCCCGCTCGCGCTCATCCAGGCGGCGCTGCCGCTGCTGCGCTCCAGGGCCGAGGCCGACCCGCGGCGCGGGGCCAAGATCGTCGCGCTCGCCTCGATCACGGGTGTCGCCGGGGAGGCCGGCCTGGCCCTCTACGGTGCCACCAAGGCCGCGCTCATCTCGCTGTGCGAAACGGTCTCGCTCGAGGAGTCCGCGCGCGGCGTCAGTGCGACGGCCATCTCCCCCGGCTACGTCGACACCGATATGACCGCGTGGAAGCACGGTGAACTAGAGCCCTCCGCCATGCTCCCCACCGCGGACATCGCCGAGATGGTGCTCGCGGTCTCCCGGCTGTCCGCCCGCGCGGTGGTGCCCAACATCGTCATCTCCCGCTCGGGCGATCAGCTCTGGCGTGCCTGAGACTGCGGCGTACCAGGGACATGCGGTGCACGCGAGGCGGCCGCTACTCCGGTTCGACGTCCGGGAACTCCTGCTGACGGCGTCCGCCGCGCAGCGTCCCCTCCAGATAGGCCGCCTTGCACGCGCGTCGCGCGATCTTCCCGCTGGACGTGCGGGCGATGGACCCGGCCGGGACCAGCAACAGATCCCACACCGCCACACCGTGTTTGGCCGCGATCGCCGCCCGGACCACCTCGGCGATCGGCTCGGGCGCCAGTTTCGCCGCGCCGGTGCCGCGCTCGGCGACGACGACCAGATGTTCCGACCCCGCGGACACCCCGTCCGCACGCATCGCGGCCGGCAACTCCTGCGCCCGTACCGAGAACGCCGCCACGAATCCCGGCCGTAGCGCGCTGGAGGCCTCCTGCGCGGTCTGCTCGAGATCCTGCGGATAGTGGTTGCGCCCGTCCACGATCACCAGATCCTTGACCCGGCCGGTGATGTACAACTCGCCGTCGTAGTACGCGCCGAAATCACCGGTGCGCATCCAATCCGCTTCCGGCACAGTGCCTTCCGCGTGACTGTTCGGCTGCCGCGCGGTCAGCCGGTTGCGGAAGGTCTCCGCGCTCTCCTGCTCCCGGCCCCAGTAGCCGATGCCCATGTTGTCCCCGTGCAGCCAGATCTCACCGACATGGCCGTCAGGGCGTTCGGCCCCGGTCTCGGGATCCACGATCGTCGCCCACTGCGACAGCGCGACATAGCCGCACGACACCTGCGCAACCGCGCCGTCCGAGGTCGAATCCACCTCGATCATCCGCCCGGCGTTGAGTTCGGTCCGGTCGACGTGAACGACCATCGCCTCGTCCGCGCGTCTGGTCGCCGAGACGAACAACGTCGCCTCCGCCATGCCGTAGCACGGCTTCATCGCGGTCTTGGACAGCCCGTACGGGGTGAACGCGTCGTTGAACTTCGTCATCGAGGTCACCGACACCGGCTCGCTGCCGTTGATCAGGCCGATCACATTGGACAGATCCAGATCCTCGCCCGGTTTCGGCAGGCCGCGCACCGCCGCGTGCTCGTACGCGAAATTCGGTGCGGCGGCGTAGGTCGACGCGCCGTCCGAGGCGGCGGCCAATTCCTTGATCCACCGGTACGGGCGGCGCACGAAGGCACTCGGCGACATGATGGTGATGAATCCGCCGCCGACCACCGGCAGGATCACGCACAACAACCCCATGTCGTGGAACATCGGCAGCCAGGTGACCCCGCGCGCGGTCTCGTCGATGCCGAGAGCGTCGATCATCTGCAGCAGGTTGGTGCCCACTGCGCGATGGGTGATCTCGACACCGGCGGGCACGCGCGTGGAGCCCGAGGTGTACTGCAGATAGGCCACGTCATCGATCTTGACGTCCGGGCGGATCCAGCTCTCGCCGACGCTGTCCGGGATCGCGTCGACCGCGATGATGCGGGGGCGTTGCGCGGCCGGGAGTTCGCGGAAGATCTCGCGCACCCGCGCCGCGGCCGAACTCGCGGTCAGAATCGCCGAGGGGCGGCAGTCGCGCAGCACCGAATACACGCGACCGGGATGTCCCAATTCTTCCGGATCGAACAGTGGCACACCGATATTGCCCGCGTAGACCGCCGCGAACATGGCCACCACGTAATCCAGTCCCTGCGGTGCCAGAATCGCGACCCGATCGCCCGGTGCGGTCACCTGCTGCAGTCGCGCCGCGACCGCGCGCAGTCGGACGCCGAACTGGCCCCAGGTCAGCTCCTGGTACTCGCCGTCACGCTCGCGCGAATAGTCGATGTAGCGGTAGGCAAGGTCGTCGGCGCTTGCCGCACTGTGCTTGTCGACGAAATCGATCATGGTCGCATCGCTGCGGATCGAGATATTGCCCTGCTCATCGAGATAGTCGTCAAAGGTCTCGCCGATCATTCCCTATCCTTTTTCACGCACGCCCAGCGGACGTGCGATGACAATCGAACACAGATCGACACCGCGAAGCCCGAACAGTAGCAGGAGCTTCGACGGTTCCGGCTCAGTACCGGCCGAATGCCAGCGACACGTTGTGGCCGCCGAAGCCGAAGGAGTTCTTCACCGCGTAATCGATCCGGGCACTGCGGGCCTGTCCGGTCACGACGTCCAGGTCGATCTCCGGATCCTTGTTGTCGAGATTGAGCGTCGGCGGCACGACGCCGTCGCGGATGCTGAGCACCGTGAGTACGGATTCCAGCGCTCCGACCGCGCCGATCGAATGTCCCAGCGCGGATTTGGGCGCGTAGACCGAGGCGTGGTTGCCGATCGCGGAGTTGATCGCCAGCGCCTCGGCGGTGTCGCCGACCGAGGTCGCGGTGGCGTGCGCATTCACATGTGTCACATCGTCTTTCGACAAACCGGCGGTCTCGATGGCCCGCTTGATCGCCCGCGCGGCGCCCTTGCCCTCGAGATCCGGGGCGACCAGGTGGAAACCGTCGGAGGTGACTCCCGCTCCCATCAGGCGCGCGTGGATCTTCGCGCCGCGGGCACGGGCGTGTTCCTCGGTCTCGAGCACCATCATCGCCCCGGCCTCGCCGAAGACGAATCCGTCGCGGTCCTTGTCGAACGGGCGGGAGGCGCGTTTGGGCTCGTCGTTGCGGGTGCTCATGGCGCGCATCATGGTGAACGCGGCGATCGGGACGGCCTGGATGGAACCTTCCACCCCGCCGGTGACGACCACGTCCGCATCGCCCATCACGATCGTCTTCCAGGCGTTGGCGATCGCCTCCGAACCGGACGAACAGGCCGAAACCACCGTCGAAACACCGGCTTTCGCGCCCACCTCCAGTCCCACGACCGCACCCGCGCCGTTCGGCATGATCTGCTGCACGGCCAGCGGCGAGACCTTGCGATAGCCGCCGCGAGCCATCCGGTTGGTCACATCGATGTAGATCTCCACGCCGCCGATTCCGGTGCCCATCGACACCCCGAGCCGCTGCGGGTCCACCTCGGGACTGCCCGCGTTGCGCCAGACCTCACGCCCCAGCACCAGCGCCATCTGCTCCACGTAGGACAGCCGCCGAGCCTCCTCGCAGCGGAGCGATTCCTCCGGCTTGGCCTTCAGATGGCCGCCGATGCGCACCGGAAGTTCGAACTGCTCGATGAACTCGTCGTCCAGGACATCGATCCCGCTCTCGCCGTTGAGCAGTCCCTTCCAGGTGGAATCCACATCACCGGCGATCGACGTGGTCGCCGCCATGCTGGTGACGACCACACTGGGAAAACCCTTACTGCTCACACTCGTCATGCTCGACTCGCTTTCAACGGCAATCCTTCGGCGAATACACCTGGTGAGAAACGTTGGAGCACCGACAACGGCAGGCACGACAGCCGGCTCGGCAGGGCGCCGGGGATCGAGCATACCTTCAGCAGGAGTTTTGTCCTCTTTAACGCGACGCACCCTCCTGCCCTCGAGCGCCCGGCTGGGTCGGACTACATTATCGGGGGCGGAACCGATCGGGGTTGCCGTGTGATGCGCAGCTATCCGATCGCTATTGCACTCTACCGGTTTCTTCGCGCACCGTCCCACTCGCCGATCCGACTTGGAGGAAGGGCTTCATCGTGGCCAGGAACCTCACACAGCTCGAACTGCTCATGGAGTTGGAACCCGTCGCCGAACAGAACGTCGACCGGCATCTATCCATGGCCAAGGCGTGGCACCCGCACGACTACGTGCCCTGGGACGCGGGGCGCAACTTCGCCGCCATGGACGGGCAGGACTGGGACCCGGCGCAGTCGACACTGAGCGAGATCGCCAAGGCGGCGATGATCACCAATCTGCTCACCGAGGACAACCTGCCCTCCTACCACCGCGAGATCTCGGAGAACTTCTCCAAGGACGGGGCCTGGGGGACCTGGGTCGGCCGCTGGACCGCGGAGGAGAACCGGCACGGCATCGTCATCCGGGACTATCTGGTGGTCACCCGGGCGGTGGATCCCGTTGCGCTGGAACAGGCTCGGATGACGCATATGACCCAGGGGTACAACCCGGTGAAGATGATCCGGGAGGGCGGCGGAACCGTCGAGCAGGTCAGCGACCGCGGGTTCCTGCATTCGGTCGCCTATGTGACCTTCCAGGAGCTGGCCACCCGCGTCTCACACCGGAACACCGGCAAGGCGTGCGACGACCCGATCGCCGACCGCATGCTGCAGCGCATCGCCGCGGACGAGAATCTGCACATGATCTTCTACCGCAACATGTGCGGTGCGGCGCTGGACCTTTCGCCGGATCAGGCGCTCGAGGCGATCACCGAGATCGTGTGCAACTTCCAGATGCCCGGCGCGGGCATGCCGGACTGGCGGCGCAACGGCGTGCTGATGGCCAAGCACGGCATCTACGATCTGCGCCAGCACCTCGAAGAGGTGGTGATGCCGGTGCTGCGCAAGTGGAATGTGTTCGAGCGCAACGATTTCGGGCCGCGCGGGGATCGAATCCGCAATGAGCTCGGGGAATTCCTGCAGAAGTTGCAGGCCGATTGTCTGCGGTTCGAGGAACAGCGGGATCGGTCGCTCGCGCGCGAGGCGCGCAAGCGGGACCGGATCCCGGCCGAGGTGTGATCGCCGGGCCCCCAGGTCAGATGGCGAGGCCGACCAGATGGCCGATCAGGTAGGTACTCGCCATCGCCAGCGCGCCGCCGAGCAGTACCCGCACCGTGGCTCGCAGCACGGGAGCCTGCCCGAGCCGCGCACCCAGTGCCCCGGTGAGCGCGAGCGCCACCAGCACGGCGACCACCGTCACCGGGACGCGAATCGCCGTCGGGGTGAGGATCGCCAGTAGCGGCAGCAGTGCGCCGAGGGTGAACGACAGTGCCGAGGAGAACGCGGCATGCCGGGGATCGGTCAGGTCGGTCGGGTCGATCCCCAGTTCGGCTTCGGCGTGTGCGGTGAAGGCGTCGTTCTCGGTGAGTTCCTCGGCCACCTTCCACGCAGTCGCCGGCGAGAGGCCCTTGCCTTCGTAGATCGCGGCCAGTTCGGCCAGTTCCGCCTCCGGCTGTTCGACGAGTTCGCGCCGCTCCACCTCGAGGATCGCTCGCTCACTGTCGCGCTGGGTACTCACCGACACGTATTCCCCGAGCGCCATCGATACCGCCCCCGCCGCCAGCCCCGCGATCCCCGCGGTCAGAATTGTCGACCGGGTGGCCGTGGCCGCCGCCACACCCACGACGATCCCCGCCACGGAAACAATTCCGTCATTGGCTCCCAGAACTCCCGCCCGAAGCCAATTCAACCGCGCGGCCAACCCGATACCGTGTGGTTCCGGATGCGCCACCGGCGCAACCACAACCCGCTCGTCCAGCACTGCCTCATCTCTCAGCACGAAATAACGGTAACCATTTCCCGCACTTCATTCCAGCAATGGAAGGCTAGCCGAAATGAGGTAACCCATTGCACACCAAGGTTTTACAACCCTAACTTCCGACCCGGTCCACACGAGCGCGACCTGCGACAACGTCGCCCGCGAGCGGTATCGCGCCAGATTCCTTCTGCCGGAACGGCACACCACAGTGAATATCCTCACGAACGAGTCCGTATCGGAATACACGATACCGCCGGGAACAACTCGACAATCGCGGTCCGGCGAGAATCCATTCCTTCCGGAGTCGAATTCCGCCGAGTCTCCGTCCTCCGGGACCTCACCGACCACCCCTACAGCGTCCGTGACCGCACCTTCCGCAATCCCGCGGACAGCATCATCCGCATCCAGCAATCAGCCTGAGCCGCAACGTGCCGGAGACCTCGGACATCCTCGCGCGGCGCGTCTTCGACCGCGATCCGGGAAGTACACTGCGTTCAGCGGGATCGGGCCCGCCCGACGGATGGCCGGGAGGAGCGCTATGGCTGTGCAGTCGATAACACCCGCGTGGATGCACGAGCAGATCACGGTGGAGCAATACGAATCCTGGTCCGAGGAGCAGAGTGCGGGGATCGAGATCGTGGACGGGATGGTCGTCGTGAGCCCCAGCGCTTCCAAACGCCACAATCGCCTTGCCAGGATTCTAGCGAATTCGCTGGACAGCGCCGCGGGACCGGATTGGAACGCCGATACCGACTTCGATGTCCGACTCCAGGACGTGCCGCTGCACAATCGCCGACCGGATGTCGTGGTGTATCGAGCAGACACGATCGATATCACCCCCACCCGTCCCGAACATGTGCTGCTCGTCGCCGAAGTCGTATCCCCGGGTTCGGAAACTACCGACCGGATCGTGAAGGTCGAACAGTATGCCCGAGCGGGTATCGGGTTCTACTGGCGAATCGAACAGGCCGCGACCGGTGTTCCGATCGTCTACACCTACGTGCTGGACCCGGCCACGGGGACGTACCGATCAGGGGAAATGTTCACCGGGGTGATCAAGGCGTCCGCACCGTTTCCCGTGGAGATCGATCTGGGCCTGATGTGAGGCCGGTCGTTACACTGGCCGCAGGTTCGAGGGGAAGGTGTGCCGATGGCCAAGGAGTTCTCTCGGCTGGATGATCAACTGCGGCAGTTCATTCGGGCGCAGGCGATGTTCTTCGTGGCCAGTGCGCCGTCGGAAGGCGGACGAGTCAATCTGTCGCCCAAGGGATATCAGGACACGTTCGCGATCCTGGACGATCACACGGTCGCGTATCTGGATCTGTTCGGCAGCGGCGCGGAGACCATCGCCCACATCCGGGAGAACGGCCGGATCACCCTGATGTTCTGCTCGTTCACCCGCAACTCCAGGATTCTGCGACTGTTCGGCACCGGCCGGGTCGTTCGGCCCGACGATCCCGAATTCTCCGATCTTCGAACGCATTTCGGCACCGATCATCCCGGCGTGCGCGCGGTCGTGGTGATCCGGGTCGAGCGCATCGCCGATGCGTGCGGATATTCGGTGCCCTACTACGAACTCGTCGGCGAACGCCCGGTCCTGGACGCCCACCACGCCCGGCAGCCGGACGAGAAGTTCGCCCACCGCATCGCCGGCGACAATTCGCACAGTATCGACGGACTTCCCGCCCTCGACCCGGACCATCCCCTCCCCTCCGACATCCCCCGCCCCGACCAGCCGACATGAGCACTTGTCGGAGCGCACGCCGACTCCGGCGGCTCGCAGATTCGGCCCGAGCTCGGCCCGAGCTCAGTAGAGACCGAACAGCGCGGTCGGAGGATGACCGACCGCCTCCGCATTGATCAGGTCGCGCAACACCGAATTCGAAGATCACCGTGGGCCGGGATCCGTTGCGCGGGCAGCGGCCCCCAGATGGGCCGCGAGTTCGGCCGACACCTCGCGCACGAGTTCCGCCAATCCGGTGGACTGCGTGTCATCGGCCCAGCGTGCGAATGCCTCGACGAAGATGGCGATCCCGACCTGGGCCAGCAAACTCGCCTCCGAACTCGACGCACCACGTCGTTCGAGTGCGTCGGCCAGCAGATCGGCCACGGCGGCGAATTTGGTCCGCTCACGTTCCCGCAGTTCGGGGCTGTTCTTGACGATCGCGCGACGTTGCGCGGCAGTCGACGAGACGCGCTCGGCCAGCAGATCGCCGACCGTCACGAGACCGGCCAGCACGGCATCGAAGGGTGCGAGCGCGGCGTCCGCACCCTGGACCGCCTCGGCCAGCGCCGGGGCCAGCCGGTCGGATCCCGCGAACAGCACATCGCGCTTGTCGGCGAAGTAGCGAAAGAAGGTGCGTCGGGTCAGCCCGGCCCGCTCGGTGATCTGCGCGACGGTGACGTTCTCGTATCCGTGCTCGGCATACAACTCCAGCGCGGCCGCACGCAGCCGTTCCTCGGCTAGAGGGTCCCATCGCGGCATGACGACCATCCTAACCTGATGACTCAGAGTGTCATCACTGCTACGATGACACTCTGAGTCATCACTTCGCCCGTGCGACATCATCGCCGAAGAGCAGGAGAAACAATGTCCGAGTCAACTCTCACCGAGCAGCGGATCGTCATCATCGGCGGCAGCTCGGGGATGGGACTGGCCACCGCCCATGCCGCGGCGGCGGCGGGTGCGGCGGTCACGATCGCGTCCAGCAGTAAGGAGCGCCTGAACACAGCGCTGGCCGGACTACCGGACGGCTGCGACGGAGTCGTGACGGACCTGCACAGCGAGGACGACGTCATCGCGCTGTTCGAACACGTCGGCGAGCTGGACCACCTGGTCTTCACCGCCGGTGACGCGGCGCCTCCCGGCAGATTGCAGGACACCCCGCTCGCCGCCGCGCGCGCACTGTTCGACGTCCGCCTCTGGGGCGCGATCACCGCGGTGAAGTACGCGGCGCCCCGGATCCGGCCCGGTGGCTCGATCGCGCTGACCTCCGGGACGATCGGCGTCCGCCCGGCGCCGGGCAGGGCACTCGCGGCCGCCAGTGCGGCCGCGACAGAGGGCCTGGTCCGCGGACTGGCCGTCGAACTCGCGCCGATCCGGGTCAACGCGATCCGGTCGGGTACGGTCCGCACGCCGATGTGGGACGGCATCCCCGAACCGCAGCGCACGGAACTGTTCGCCACCCTCGCGCAGCACACGCTGACCGGCACGATCGGCGAACCGGAACAGATCGCCGCGGCCCATCTTCATCTGATGCAGAACAGCTTCGTCACGGGAACGATCCTGACCGTCGACGGCGGCCTACTGCTGGCCTGAATGCCACTGCGCGCCGAGCGGTCCCGCTCGGCGCGCAGCCCGGGCTCAGGCCCGCTGCAGCACCGGTGCGGGACGCACCGGCTCGAGCGTCTTGTCCAGATTGGTGCGCATCGTGGTGGCCGAATCCAGCAGGTAGTTCTGCCGGACCTTCCAGGGGTGGCGGCTGCCCTGACGGGGGAAATCGCCGATGGAACGTTGGATGTAACCGGCGGCCAGGTCCAGGAGAGGATGCTCGTCCAGGTGTCCGTGCGGCTGCGGGACGACGGCCGGATAGCCGCGACGATCCATGTGCGCCAGCACCTTACAGACCAGACGCGAGGTCAGGTCGGCACGCAGGGTCCACGAGGCGTTCGTGTAGCCGATGCACACCGCGAAGTTCGGCACGCCGGTGAGCATCGCACCCTGCCAGACGAACTGCTCGGACAGGTTGATCGGCGTGCCGTCCACGACCAGCGAAATACCGCCGAACGCAAGCAGTTTCAATCCGGTGGCCGAGACCACGACGTCGGCTTCGAGCACCCGGCCGGACTTCAACGCGATCCCCTCGGGCACGAAGGTGTCGATGTGGTCGGTGACCACCTCGGCCTTGCCCTTGCGCATCGACTTGAAGAAATCGGCGTCCGGCACCGCGCACAGGCGCTGATCCCACGGGTTGTAATTGGGGGTGAAATGTTCGGCCACCAGCGTCTCGTCCTTGAGAATGCGCGTGGTCAGGCCGGTCAGCAATTTGCGCGCCGCCTCCGGGCGACGTCGGCAGTACTGATAGAAACCCACATTGAACAGGATGTTCTTGGTGCGGATCACGCGATGCGCCAGCTGCGGCGGCAGCAGTTCACGGATCTTGTCGGCGTACTTGTCCCGGCCCGGAACCGCGGAGATCCAGGTGGGCGAACGCTGCAGCATGGTGACCTGCTCGGCCTGCTCGGCCATCGCCGGAACCAGGGTGACGGCCGTCGCGCCACTGCCGATCACGACCACGCGCTTTCCGGCGTAGTCCAGATCCTCCGGCCAGAACTGCGGGTACACCATCGTGCCCGAAAAACTCTCCACTCCGGGGAATTCCGGAGTGTGCCCCTTGTCGTAGTCGTAGTATCCGGCGCAGCTGTAGAGGAATCCGCAAGTGAGCGTGCGGGTTTCGCCGCCCTGGGTGACGGTGAGCGTCCAGCGCGACTCGTCGGTCGACCACTGTGCGCCGATCACCTTGGTGCCGTAGCGAATTCGCTTGTCGATCCCGAATTCCTCGGCGGTCTCCCGGACGTATCGCAGGATCGAGGGCCCGTCGGCGATGGACTTCGCATCACGCCACGGCTTGAACGGATAGCCGAGGGTGAACATGTCCGAGTCCGACCGCACGCCCGGATAACGGAACAGATCCCAGGTTCCGCCGAGTGCTTCGCGGGCCTCGAGCACGGCGTAACTCTTGTCCGGCAGCTCGGTCTGCAACCGGTAGGCGGCACCGATTCCGGACAGGCCGGCGCCGACGATGACGACATCGAGATGTTCCATATCTCCAGTGTGCTGGGGCACACGCGCTCCTTCTTGACTCTGCGCGACAAGTATTTGATTCTGGACGACATGTCGGTGATCAGGTCGGCCGGACTGCGAGGTTTCCGTGCCACGGTAGCCGAGCTGGGCGGGAACGCCGAGGAGTTCGCCGCCGCGGCCGGACTGCCGATCGCCGCCCTGGACGCGGACGATCTGCTGGTCTCCGACGAGGCCATGGCCCTCACGCTGGAGATCGCCGCCGATCGCCTGCACCGCCCCGACCTGGGCCTGCGGATCGGCGCACGGCAGGATCTGAGCATGCTCGGCCCGCTCGCGCTGGCCATCCGCAACTCCCCCACCCTGGCCGACGCACTGGAATGCACCTCGCGCTATCTGTTCGTGCACGCCAGGTCGCTGAGCCTGACCCTCGAACCCGACCCCTACGGCGACCGCTCGGTCACGGCGCTGCACTACGGCGTGCGGGCCGGGCTGCCGTCCCTGGTGCAGGGCACCGATCTCGGACTGGCCTTCCTGCACCGAACGCTGCTGCGGCTGGTCGACGGCCCCTACGGTCTGCGCTCGGTCGAACTGCCGTATCACCCGCCCGCACCGCGCGAGACCTATGAGAAATTCTTCGGTGCGCCAGTGCGATTCGACCGTCCGGTCGCGATGCTGCGAGTCCCGGGCAGCCTGGCCACCCGGGCGGTACCCGGCGGCGACGAACACCTGAACCGGCTGGCCATCGCCTTCCTCGCCGAACAGGCCGCCGACGCGGGCGGATCGATCGTCCCGCAGGTCCGCGCCGCGGTCGAACAACTCCTTCCCACCAGCACGCCCGATATCGCGGCCGTGGCCCGGCTGATGATGCTGCACCCGCGCACGCTGCAACGTCGCCTGGCCGCCGAACGCACCGGATTCGCCGCCATCCTCGACGAGGTGCGCCGGATCGAGGCCCGCCGCTACCTCACCACCACCGACCTGCCGATGAGTCAGATCGCCTCACTACTCGGCCTGTCCGAACAGTCCACCTTCACCCGCAGTTGCCAACGCTGGTGGGACACGACCCCCTCCGCGATCCGCCGGGATCACTCCCTGGCCCGGCCGTGAGCAGTGCACCGCACGCCTGTGCCGGACCGCGAACCGATTCCCGGATCAGCCCCGATCCGGGGACCGGTCCGCCCAGCGGTTGGCGGTGAGCCGGAAACCCAAGTCCTGCAACGGCATCGATGCTTCGTAGATGCGGTCGTATCCGGTGTGCGCGATATACCAGCGACCGTCGATGCGCCGGTAGCGGTCGTGGTAATAGGCCGCGCCACGGATCATCACGCCGTACTGGGGGACGATCACGGTGTCTTCCAGACACCATGTGCCACTGGCCGTTTCGCCATCGACCTCGATCACCGGGTGATTGCCCACGTGCACGGTGATGATGTCGTTCTCCAGCGCGGAGCGCATGTAGCCGACGATGGCGTCCCTGCTGTCGAACTTCAGCGGACCGCCGCCGGACGGCGAGCCGTAGGCCCCGGTGGCATCCTCGGCGAGAGTTCCGGCGAACTCGTCCCAGTTCTTGAGGTCCAGTGCGCGCAGATAGCGATATTTGAGCGAGCGAATGTCCTCGATAGCGGCCAGATCGGTCACAGAAACCTCCAGATTGTCGATCCGCGATCAGGGTAGAATACGTTTCAGTTTTTCGTCGCGAATTGCCGTGGACGAACTTCCTCCGGCGAGGTCAGGCGTGGGTGCCGCCGTCGATGCGCACCTCGGTTCCGGTGATGAACGCGCCGTCGTCCGAGGCCAGCATGGCCACCACGCCCGCGACCGTATCGGGCGAGGCGAATCCCTTGCCCAGCATCGGCATCAGTTTCATGAACAGCTGCAGATCCGCGTCCTCCGGCAGGCCCGGACCGCGGCCGTCGGTCATATCGCTGGAGATCGAACCCGGGGCCACCGCGACCACGCGCAGCCCCTGCTTGGCGTACTCCGCGGCCAGCGCGTGCGTCATCGACATGATGCCGCCCTTGGACGCGGCGTACGCGGCCATGTACGGGTGCGCGAAGAAGGTCGAGGTCGAGGCGAAGTTCACGATGACCCCGCGCCCGGTCTCGAGCAACGGGGCCAGCGCCTCGCGAGTCATCAGGAAGGTGCCGGTGAGATTGGTGGTGATGATCCGATTCCAGTCGGCCAGCGACAACTCGTGCGTATGCGCCGAGCGCAGGATTCCGGCGGCGTTGACCAGCGCGTCCAGCCCACCGAGCCTCTCCAGCGCGGTTGCGACTCCGGTCTGCACCGAGGACTCGTCGGAGATATCGATCCGCACCGTGCCGAATCGGTCGGCAGTGCCTCGTTCGGCTGCCAGCGCAGCGGTCTCGGCGAGTCCGGCCTCGTTGACGTCCGCGCCGACGACGGTGCCGCCCTCGGACAGGATGCGAAGCACGGTAGCGCGGCCGATCCCGGATCCGGCGCCGGTGATCAGGACTCGACGGTCGGCGAAACGTTCCATGGGGGACTCCTTACCCGATGTGAGATTCTTGCTGACACATTACGCCCGAGTGGCACGTCATGCCACTATGGCAATCTCCGGTATTATAGGACCGGAAGGAGGTGCCGAGGATGCCCGCAGCACGACCGGCCCCGGCATCGCGACCGAGCCTGTCCGAGCGACGCAAGGCACAGACCCGTTTCGAGATCGCCCGCACGGCCGCACGACTGTTCGCCGCGGAAGGCACCGCGACGGTCACCGCCGAGCGGATCGCCGCCGAATCCGGCGTCGGCCTACGCACGTTCTACCGGTATTGCCGCACCAAAGAGGATGCCGTGGAACCGCTGCTGTCGACCGGCGCGTCCCGCTGGCTGGACTCCCTCGCCGACGGACCCGCGCGCCTGCCCACCCCCGCGGAGTTCGCCGCCGCCGCCGCCCGAGCCCTGACCCCACGCGACGACGGCACGGAAATGGACGTCATGCGCGGTCTGCTGCGCGCCATGGAACAGGATCCGGCCCTGCGCGCGGTGTGGCACCGCGTCAACCTCACCGGAGAGCAGTCCCTGCTCACGGTCCTGACCGGCCTGTCCCCCGAAACCGACACTCTCCGACTACGTCTCACCGCCGTCGCGGCCGCCGGAGCCATCCGGGTGGCCCTCGAACAATGGGCCACCGGCGACGCACCCGCCACCGGCCCCGGCTCCCCCGCCGACCTCGTCACGGACTGCATGCACAAACTCACCGCCGGTCTCGGTTGACCTGAAACCGTTGGCCGACAAAGCCGTTCGCCGCACCCCGCAGGTAGCAGGGCGCGGCGAATAATGTTCCGGCCGAAGAGGTCTCGACAATCGCTCCGGAACCTCCGGCACGAAGCACTTCAGTGTCGGCGGCCGATCTTTCGGTGTCGGAACACTTCCCGAAGCGGTCGCGCGAGAATCGAGCGAGGCTGTTCAGCGGATGGTGCCGACTCCGGGGATCAGGGGCAGGTCCAGAGCCGTGACCCAGCCGGGCGGGAGGTCGTTGACGGCGGGGACGGCGTTCAGGGCGCGCATGCCGGTGGCCAGGCAACCGGCCACGGCGGGAGTGCGCCCGGAGCCGTCGGTGAACCGGAACGAGGTTTCCTGGGAGATGGACGGGGAGCCGAGGATGTCGACGCGGTAGACGTCGTCGCGGGTACCCGCGGGCCAGTCGGGGGCGGCGTCGAGACCGATCCGGTTGACGTGCTCGAGGGTGATGACCTCACGGTCCCGGTAGACGCCGTTGATGGTGAAGCGGATCGCGGCGACCGTGCCCGCCGCGACCGTACCCTTCGCGGAGCGGCGGTCGGTCGGGGTGACCCACTTGTCCCACGTGGTGGTGATGCGGTCCAGTTCGATACCGGCGGCGTGCGCGATCATCGGCACCGTCGCACCCCACGCCATGATCAGCAGATCCGGATGTTCCAGCAGCGCAGAGAATTCCGGCGGATGACCGATGCCCATCTCGAATTCGTAATCGCCCTCGTAATCGGTGTAGTCGAGCAGTTCCGAGGCGCGCACCGAGGTGACCTCGCCGCACAGGCCCATCAACGTCATCGGGAACAGGTCGTTGGCGAAGCCGGGATCGATACCGGTGGTGAAACAGGACGCGCCGCCCGCCGCGCACGCCTCGGCGATCGGATCGCGCCACACGTCCGGCAACTGCTGCATCGACGGCCACACCCACGGCGTCATGGCCGTGGAGCACACATCGATTCCGGCACGCAGGAATTCACCGATCACCCGGATGTTCTCATCGGCGAACTGCGCGGTGGGGCCGTAGTGCACCACCGCGTCCGGCCGCAGCGCGATCAACTCCTCGACCGAATTCGTCGCCGCCACACCAGTTTTCCCGGCCCCGCACAGATCGCCGGCGTCCACGCCGACCTTCGCCGGATTGCTCACGCCCACGCCGACCAGTTCGAACCGCGGGTGCCGCAGGACCTGCGCCAGCACCATCGACCCGACAACACCGGTACCCCACAGCACGATTCGCTTCTTCTCGTTGGACACGGGTCCTCCTGATTCAGCGGTGGAATTCGCCGCAGTCGACGGTCAGCATCTGCCCGGTGACGGCCGTGGCCAGATCGCTGGCCAGGAACAGCGCCGCGCGGGCCACCTCTTCGGGCGCGGCCAGCCGCTGCAGATCGGTCGGCGCGGCCTTCTCACGGTAGATGTCGTCGTGCGTGACACCCGCCTGCGAGGCGAGCCAGTCGAAGTACGCCTTGTTGATGTCCTCGTACACATAGGACGGCGCGACGCTGTTCACCCGGATCCCGCGCGGTCCCAGCTCGGTGGCCAGTGACGAAGCCAGGTGCGCCAGAGCGCCTTTGGAGAGTTTGTAGCCGGAGTACTCGGGCTGCGAACTGTAGGACACGCACGAGTTGAGCATGATGATCGAGCCCCGGGACCGCGCGAGAGCGTCGGCGAACAGCGCCGACAGCCGCAGCGGCGCGAAGACGTTCGTCTCGTTCGCCACGCGCAGGGCAGCCGGATCGATCTGGCTGATCGGATCCATCGGCGGGATGGCGAAGGCATTGTTGATCAGGCAGTCGATCCGGTCGAATGCGGCCAGGGCGCGTTCGACCAGTGCGACGCGCTGATCCTCGTCGGTGATGTCGGTCGGGACGACCGCCGCGGTGCGACCCAGCGCGCGAATCTCCTCGGCCAACTTCTCCAGACGCCGCGCGGTCCGGCTGACCAGCACGAGATCCGCACCCATGTGCGCGGCTTCCAGAGCCAGCGAACGCCCCAGACCGGGCCCGACGCCCGAGAGCACGATGACTTTGTCCTGCAGCAGCGGCACCGGGCGATAAGTCTCGGCGGGCGTGGTGACATGCGCGTCGGCGGGCACGACTCCTCCTAGAATTCCAGCAGTTACAGTATGTAACGACTTAGATGTGACAGACTGTAACGACTCTCGTCCGCGCTGACAAGGATGCATTTCGTGACCACACGCCATCGCCTCGGCCCGCACCGCGATCCCGCGGTGGACCGCGCGGTGCTCGAGGCCGCCCGCAGCCTGCTCGTCGAACGCGGATACGCCGCGACCTCCATCGATGCGATCGCGACCCGCGCCGGCGTCAGCCGTCCGGCGATCTATCGCCGCTGGCCGTCCAAGGCACATCTGATCGCCAAGGCGGTATTCCCGGACGTCGGCTCCGAGCAGGTCGCCCCCGATCTGATCGCCGAGATCCGCAAGGTCATCGGGGGCACGATCCAGCTGTTCGGCTCGGCCGAAGCGCGCGCGGCCATGCCCGGCCTGATGACCGAAATGCGCGCGGATTCGGGTTTGTATCAGAAACTTTCGGCCCGCCTGGACACTCCGACGCGCGACGAACTGGCCGAATACCTGCCCGCCGACCCGGCCTCCCCCCGCCCCGGCCTGAACCCGAACACCCTGCTGGACACGATCGCCGGTGCGGCCCTGTTCGCCATGTGCATCCGCGACGTCGAGGATCTGGACGGCTTCGCCGAATCGCTGGAGGACCTCCTGCTGTACGGCATCGTCGGCGCGCGAAACCGCACGGCGACAAGCGACCCCGACTGACCGGGACGCGCCGCGACGCTCCGGACAACCTCTGGCTGTTCGAACATTTGTTCGATACACTCACTGCGCAGCAGTTCCCGGAGCAACCACGACGGGCGTTCACACCGCACCCCGGACGCAGCGACCCGCTGCCTCACCGAACTTGTCGTACCCCTAGGGCACAATAGCCGTATCGGACGCCGATCAGGTTGCACCGCAAAGTAATCCGCAACCCTAGGAAAGGCGTGTCCATGTCCGAGCTCCGCTCGTCGACGTCCGATGACAGTGCCGGCAGCCGTTTGGTCGTCGAGGCACAGCGGCACCGGGAGCTGCTGCGCAAACCCGTCGAGGACTACCGTCGGCGACTGGTCGTGCAGGCGGGGTTTCTCCGCCCGATGCAGCGCTCACCCCTGCTCACCAGCGCCGAGGAGCGTATCGCGGACCTGATGATCGATCCGGTCCGCCATCGCGAGCTCGACCTCGATGCCTACCGGGCCGTGCGCGACGGGCTGCCGACGCGCTGGGATGCGCGCTGGCAGCGGTTCATCGCGCAGAACGGCTCGCGGGAGATTCCGATCGGGCCGCACAGCGCCGAACGTCGGCTGGGCATCATCGCCCGGCTGGCCTCGCGCGATGTCGAGATCGAGCAGATCCTGACGGTCGCGGCGGTGGTGATCGCGCACCCCGCAGGCCCGGACGCGGCGGTCGTTCCGCCCGTCCGGGCGACCAGGCGCGCTGAGGCGCTCTCCACCGCCGCGCAGCCGACCGGGACGCACGGATGAGATGAGGTGCGGCCGTGCGCCGCACCGGATCTCGACCGTCGGTCAGCTCAGCTGTTCGACCGCCGGTTCGGCGTCCACCGGCCCGAATCGCTTGTGCACGAAGTACTGCTGCACGAACGTCCAGGTGTTGCTGGTGGCGAAGTACACCAGCACGCCGATCGGCATGACCAGCCCGGCCGCGAGGGTGCCCAGCGGGAACAACCACATGGTCATGAAGTTGATCAGCCGGGTCTGGGTGGTCATCTCGGTCTGCCGGACCACCGAGGCGCGGGCGGTGAAATGCGTGGCCACCGCACCGATCACGACCAGCGGGATCGCCACCGCGGCGACCGGGCCCCAGGCCGATCCGGAGGTCAGCAGGGTCGCGGTCAGCGGTGCGGTGAACAACTTGGCGTGCAGGAAGGACTGCACCTGGGTGACGGAGAAGAAGTAGTTCGAGGTCACCGTCTGCGCCGCGGCGGCATGCACCGGATGCCACAGCAAGCGCACGATCGAACCGGATCCGGTGCGGCCGAACGAACTCAACACGTGCAGCAGGCCCACGAAGATCACCAGTTGCACGATCACCGGCAGGCAGCCGCTGAACACGTTGAACTGATGTTGCTGCTGCAGTGTGCGCATCTCGGCCGCGAGACGCTCCTTGTCGCCGGCGTGCCGTTCCTGCAACTCCTTCATCTTGGGCCGCAGCACCGACATGGTGCGCTGGAACCGCACCTGCGCCACGAACGGCTTGTACAGCGCGGCGCGCAGGGTGAGCACGAGGAACATGATCGCCAGCGCCCAGGCCAGGCCGCTGGCCGGTCCGAGGAGGGCGGCAAATCCGGTGTGCCACAACCACAACACGCCGGACAGGGGATAGTACACGAAATCGAGCATGGGCAAACACCTCACTACGAGGTACCCGCGAACGGGCCTATGGTGAACAGGGTCGGCGAAGAGGCCGACCGCGCAGCCGCGCGGTCAGCCGCCGTGTCCCGGCGCCCTGGGCCGCACCCGGCCCGCTGTGTCCGGATTGCTCTGCCGCAGGAACGATCCGCGCCGCCGCCGTTGCGCCGACACCGGCGGACCGGTGCGAACGACGACCGGCAGCAACCGCACCCGAGTGGAATGCGCCGCCACTACGGCCAATGCCACCATGACCGCGGTGCCCAGGGCCAGCAGGGAATTCGACTCACCCGCCGGAAACAGCAGCGCAGCCCACACGGAGACGACGAACGCGCACACCATCAGTGCAGTCCATCGCATCACCATGGCCACCAGAGTACCGGCCACGCGAACCGGCGCACGCCAGGGTTCCCGGCGCGTTGACCGGCCCGTCCGCCGGGCCGGGGCGGCGATCGCACTGCCCGCGAGGCGATCCGGCGCATTCCGGGCGAACTCGCGCGCCGACTTCGCCCGCTGATTCCCGGAGAATCCGTCCGGTGCCGGGCACTCGGGGCCGCCTATTCTGGTCGGATGAGCTTCGGGGAGGAAGGGGCGCCGATGTCCGGTGAGTTCACAGCGGCCGAGTTGACGGTCGACGGCCGGGTGCGCACGTTCGGGCTGCGCGCGCCGCAGCAGGACGGCGCGCCGCTGGTGCTGGCATTACACGGGAATGCCTCGCGATTGCCCTCGCAGCAGCGACGTCCCGGGCTGATGATGGACGAGTGGACCAGTTTCGGTGCGCACGCGCAGGAGTGGGGCATCGCCGTCGCCTATCCCGACGGATGGGATCGATGCTGGGCGGACGGGCGCGGCGTCACTCTCGCCGACGAGGCCGGTGTCGATGACGTCGCATTTCTTCGTGAGCTGATCCACTGGTGCGCAGCGGAATTCGGCACCCGCCCGGAATGGACCATCCCCGCGGGGATTTCCAACGGCGCGTTCATGGCACATCGTCTCGGACTCGAATCGAGTGATCTGGTGCCCGCATTCGGCGCGGTGGCAGGGGGTCTGCCGGTCGCGCTGGAACGGATCGAGCCCACGCACGCGGTATCGGCCCTGCTGATCAACGGAACGGCCGACGAGGCGGTGCCGATCACCGGCGGTTACTCCCGTCATCGTGGGCCGGATGGTGAATTGCGGGGCCGCACACTGGGTTTGGCCGAATCCGCCGCGTGGTGGCAGGCTGCGAACCGATGTTCGGGTGAAGGCACGACCGTCACCACCGACCGGTCCAGCAGACATGCCGTCGAGGGCGGGGTCGGTGGCAGCCGGGTCACCGCATGGACGGTGTTCGACGGCGGGCACACCTGGCCGGGCAAACCGACTCCGCCCGAATGGGACAACGGCCCGAACACCGTGACATCCACCGAATTCGACGCCGCCGAAGAGATCTACCGATTCGCCCAGGCCGCACTCGTCCCAGCCGACGCGCGCAAACTCTGAGGCCGAGGCAACCGCTAGGCCCGGCGACCGATCAGCAGGTGACCGGGCAACGGTTTGCGTTCGAGGGCACGATGTTCGACGGTCAGACCGACGCGTTCGAGGGCATCGGTCAGCTCCGCGACCGGACGCAGCCGAAATCCGTGCGCCGTGAACGGCAGAGAGCTCATCGCATCGGGATCGCCGATGCCGATCACGACCCGCCCCTGCGGCCGCAGCACCCGCGCCAACTCCGCACACGCGAGGTCGAGTTCGGCGACGAAATAGACCGTGTTGACGGTGATCACCGCATCCAGACTCGCATCGGCCAGCGGCAGTTCGGTGAGCGAACCCTCGAGCACCCGCAGCCGCCCGGTACCGATCTCCCGGGTGAACCGAGATCTGGCCCCCGCCAACATATCCCGCGAAAGCTCCACACCGTGCACCGTGCCGTCCGCACCGACCCGGTCCAGCAGCAGCGAAAGTCCCACTCCGCCACCGAACCCGATATCGGCCGCCGCCTCCCCCGGCACGATCGCGGCGCCCAGTACGCTCTCCTGGATCACGAATCGATTGGTGCGGTCGAGTATCCGCCCCACCCCTTTGCCCAGCAGCCCGCTCGGATGCCCGAGCTGACCGGCGACGGTGGACATCACACGTGCGACAAGCGGGTTCACGCCACGGATGCTACCCCCGGATAGGACCCCCGGCCCGAACGTGTCACCAACGCACCCGCCAGCAGCGAGATCGCCGCGACGTACAGCAACCGCACGCCCAGTACGAAGGGCTGAAATGCCAAGGGCATCAACGAGATCAGGATCAGACTCAGCACTGCGACCAGCCCCGCGGCCGACCAGAACCGGCGCGGCGCGCGCGCAACGGCCCGCGGCGCACCGTGCCAGGTTCGGATCAGTCCGCGACGGCCGATGTAGTAGAACACCCCGATCGCGAGCACCGCACCACCCACGGTCGACGCCTGTTGCAGCAGATACCACCACGGCCTGCCGAACAATCCCGAATGCAGCAGCACGGGAAAACGGGCCACCGCCCAACCGTGCCCGCCCGCCGGATCGTGGGTGAATCCGTCCCAGCAGATGTGCGTGAGCGCGCCGATCAGAATCGAATACCCCGTGACATACCACCGATGCCGCACCTCACCGAGTACGCCGTAGGCGGGCAGATCGAATCCCCCGAGCCGCGGCAGATGCGCCGCGATCGACGGCGCGCCCCACCGAATCACCACCGTCCCCACGATCCCCACCGGCAGGCACCACCACAGCAACGCAGCCAACGCATGCGTCTCCGGCATCGAGAAGAACCCCGCCACCGGATACGACGCGTCCGGCACCGCCGACCCCACCACCAACGCAACCCCGTCCCACCGCCGCGGCCACCGTATCTTCAGCGGAAGCACGGCCAGCGAATGCGAGGGAAAGGTGAGCGGCATCGGCGGAGTGTATCCACCTACCGGCCCACCTCCCAGCCCGGAATCTGCTCCCCGAGAATGTCGGCATGACCGTATCCCGGTGAGCGGCCTCCACCACCGACGCGTGGCGCGACCGTAGGCTGCTCGTCGTGGACAGGACGGTCGGGGGCTTCGGGGACGGGGCGCATCCGCACGAACCGCACGGCAACGGGCTGGCTTCGCGGTTGAACTGGTTGCGGGCCGGGGTGCTCGGGGCCAATGACGGCATCGTGTCGACCGCGGGGCTGGTCGTGGGTGTCGCGGCGGCGACCACCACGACCGCGAATATTCTGACCGCGGGTGTGGCCGGGCTCACGGCGGGCGCGATCTCCATGGCCGTGGGCGAGTACATCTCGGTGAGCACACAGCGCGATTCCGAACGGGCCCTGCTGTCCAAGGAGCGCAGGGAGCTGACCGAGGAACCCGATTACGAACTGAACGAACTGGCACAGATCTACGAGGGCAAGGGATTGTCCGAGGAGACCGCGCGCCTGGTCGCGGAGGAACTCACCGCCCACGACGCCTTCACCGCCCACGCCGAGGCGGAACTCGGCCTGGACCCCGCCGAGCTGACCAGTCCGTGGCAGGCGGCGATCTCCTCGGCGGTGTCGTTCACCCTGGGCGCGATTCTGCCGATCCTGGCGATCCTGCTGCCGCCGGTGTCGTGGCGGATCCCGGTGACCTTCGCGGCCGTGCTGATCGCCCTGGCACTGACCGGTTCGATCAGCTCCCGCCTCGGCGGCAGCAATCCGCGTCGCGCGGTCCTGCGCGTGGTCATCGGCGGCGCACTCGCCATGGCGGTGACCTACGGCATCGGCCAACTGGCAGGCGTTTCCGGTCTCTGAACCGATATTTCAGTCCTCGCCCACCTGCCATTGCGCACCCGCGGAGGTCAGGAATTCCAGGAAATCCGCAGGGTCCACGGCCTGTGCCGGAGTCAGCGCACCGGCGGGCGCACCCACCTCGACCAGACGACGCGCGGTCTCCACAGCGATGACCGCGGTGAGACCGTACCCATCGGGCCCGGTGACCCAGCCGTGGATCCGCTCTCCGTGCCCGCCGGTCACCCCGGCGAACATGAGCCATTGCCCAGCTTGTCGCGCCTGCATCGGGACGACCTCCGGAATCGTCTCGGCCACTTCCTCGGTCAGCCCGGTGAACAACGTCGCCACCTCCGTCCGGATCGCACCGCGCACCCGTCCGGCCGCGACGTGCCGGGGAATCGTGACCACCCCGGGCAATGCGAAGGCGCGCAAGGATGCGGGCCGGGTCTGCCCCGGTGGTGTGATCGGATCGAACTCCTCGCCACTGTCCGCATGCCAGCCACCGGCGGCGTACTCGAGCCCCGTACTACCGACGACCGCGAGCATCGATCGGGCCGTTCCGCGCGAAACGCCGCCTGGCAGACGAAGGTCCGCGATCAGAACGTCCCGGACGATCGATACCCGCGCGGCGGCCAGATGCGCGACCAGATCTCCGGGGACGCCGTCGTCCGTCACTCCCGGAACAACTGATATCGCTGATTCCTGTGCTGCCGAATCGAATTCACCGAGTATCCGATGGATGTGCTGCTGCTCGCCGGCGGTGTCGACGTAGTGCCGTCCGGCCGCGATCGCCGCACGAACCACCGGTTCGCCCCATCGCGTGAACGGCCCGGCGCAATTCACGACCGCATCGCATTCGGCGAAAACCGCTGCCATTTCCCGGGCTTCGTCCAGCCCCGCGGCACGCACCTCGGCGTTCGGCACACCCGCCTCCTCGGCGGCTCTGCGCAACCGCCGGACGTCCCGGCCCACCAGCACCGGTTCGATACCCCGCCGTCGAGCCTCGGTCACCACCAGCGATCCGGTGAATCCGCTGGCCCCGTACACCGCAATCCTCATCGCATACTCCCGAGTGATGATCCTGTGTCGGCCGAATGCCGACACCATGACGTTACGAACGTCGAATCGGATGATCCATGCCAGAGAGTCCGGAGAAGATGTCCGATCGTCCGGCGCATATGCATTCCGCAGTACCCTGAGACGGTGGACGTACTCAGCGACGCGGTCGCTGCCATGCGCATCGGCCAACCCCATTCCAATCGCACCGAACTGCGCGCCCCCTGGGGCATTCGCTTCCCGGCGCAGCGCGGTGCCGGATTCCACGTCGTCCTGCAGGGCGCATGCTGGCTGATCCCGGTGCAGGGCGATCCGATCCGGCTGGTGGTCGGTGACGTGGCCTTCATTCCGCACGAACTCGGCCACGCCATCGCCGATTCACTCGACACGCCACTGCGTGAGCCGAGCGAAGCCGATGATTCTCCGCTCGGCGAGCCGACCACCGTACTGCTCTGCGGCGCATACCTTCTCGACCAGAACAGAGTGCATCCCCTGCTGGCCGAACTCCCCGAGGTGGTGCATCTACCCGCGCGCGTGGGCCGCCATCCGACCCTGCGCGGAGCGATCGATCTGCTGGGCCGCGAACTGGACGCCGACCCGCTACCCGGTGCGCCCGGCGTGCTGCCGCCCCTGCTCGAGGTACTGCTGCTCTACATCCTGCGCGCCTGGCACGAGGAACAGTCGGCCCGCGACGACACCGGATGGGCTGCGGCCCTGCGGGATCCCGACCTCGCACCGGCCCTGCAGGCGATGCATCAGGACCCGGCCTCCCCCTGGACGGTCCAGCGCCTGGGCAGTCTGGCGGGACTGTCCAGATCGGCTTTCGCACAACGCTTCACCGCGACAGTGGGCATGCCGCCCCAGACCTACCTGACCTGGTGGCGAATGACCTTGTCAGCCCGAATGTTACGCGAGGCCGACCTACCGCTGCGGTCCGTCGCCGCACGCGTCGGTTACGTCTCGGAGTACGCCTTCGCCAAGGCATTCAAACGCGAGTTCGGCACGGCACCGGGTCATTATCGTTCCGCGCCAGAGTAATTCGCGACCGATGCCGGTAGAGTCATCTGCGGACACTCAGGCCGGGAGCAGGCCGATGGCCCGCTTGGCGGCGGTCACCGTATCGCCTGCGATCAGCCGGGCTCGGATTGCGCCGTCCTGCACTATCTTCCGTACCGATTCCGGGTCCTCGCTCAGCTCGGTGTAGCGGTGGCGGATCGGGTCGGTCGTGGCGATGACGGCGTCGGCGACCGCGCGTTTCAGGTCGGCGTAGCCGCCGGATCGGGCGGCCGCGTCGGCGGGGTCCTCGCCGGTGCAGGCTGCCAGGATGGTGAGCAGATTCGCTATGCCGGGGCGGTTCTCGGGATCGTATTCGACTGCGGAACCTGGATCGGTGACCGCGCGCATTACCTTGCGGCGCAACGTATCCGGCGAATCGAGCAGGCGTAGCGATCCGGTGACCGAGGTCGATTTGCTCATCTTGGCCGTGGGGTCGGACAGGTCCATGATGCGCGCGGCGACCGGCGGGTTCACCATGCGCGGGACGGTGAACACCCGGCCGTAGGCGGTGTTGAAGCGTTCGGCGATGTCGCGCGCCAACTCGACGTGCTGCCGTTGGTCCTCGCCGACCGGCACCTCCCCGGCCTGGTACAGCAGGATATCGGCGGCCATCAGCACCGGATAGGTCAGCAGCGACACCCGGACCCGGTCGCTGTCCCGCGATTTCTCCTTGAACTGGATCATCCGCCGCACCTCGCCGTAGCCGGTCGCACTCTCCAGCAGATAGTGCAGTTCGGTGTGCTCGGGCACGTGGGACTGCACCAGGAAAATACTCCGCGCCGGATCCGCCCCGGCGGCCAGCAGCACGGTCGCGAATTCCAGTGTGCGCCTGCGCACCGCGGCCGGATCGTGGTCGAGGGTAAGCGCGTGCAGATCGGAGACGAACACGATGCTCCGGTCCGGAATCTGTTGGTCGACAAGGGGTTTGATCGCGCCGAAATAATTGCCGAGATGCAGCTCCCCCGAGGGGGTGAAGCCGGTGATACGCCGGGACATGATGTTCCGCCTTTCGTGCTGGGGCCGCCCGGCCGGACCGCCACCGCGTCACGCAGACGAGAACGGCCGCCCGATTCGGGCGGCCGTGATGTTCGGAGCATACGGAGCTCGGCCGCCCGTCAGGGCAGCCACCACGCGAGGCGCGCACAGTTCCGCATGCGGGCCAGACTACTGCGGCACACAGGCCGAGTCGAGCGAATTATCCACACCACCCCCCATTCAAATTTCCAGTCCAGTAATCGACGATTGGATCTGTATTGCGGGTCCAGTGGTCGGTCAGGCTGTACACCATGCTCTTACGCCGCCTGCTCGCGCTCTACACCGGACTGTGGATGTACGGCTTCTCGATGGCCGTGATGATCCGGGCCGGGCTCGGCCTGGATCCGTGGGACGTGTTCCATCAGGGCGTGGCCCGGCACCTGCCGATCAGCTTCGGCACCGTCACCGCACTGACCGGCGTCGCGGTGCTGCTGGCCTGGATTCCGCTACGGCAGCGACCCGGACTCGGCACGCTGAGCAATGTCGTGGTGATCGCCGTCTCGGTGGACAACGCCCTGCGCTGGCTGCCGCATCCACACCTGTTGGCGGTGCAGATCGCCGCGATGATCGCGGCCGTGGCGCTCAACGCCGTCGCCACCGTGCTCTACATCGGCGCAGGGATGGGACCGGGCCCACGCGATGGACTGATGACTGGACTGGTCGCCCGGACCAGCTGGTCCGTCTGGCCGATCCGCACCGGAATCGAAGCAACCGTCCTGGCGACCGGCTGGCTGCTCGGCGGCAGCGTGGGCGTGGGCACCGTGGTGTACGCATTCGGCATCGGCCCGCTGATCCACCTGCTGATCCCGCTGGCGCGCCGCGGGCTTCCGGGATTCCCCGTCCCGCAGCGTGAACCGACGCCCGAGCCCGAATCAGTTGTCGCGCACCGTGATCCCCGCCGCCCGAGCGAAGGCGGGGGCCAAGTCGAGCAACTGCGGGGTGCTCACCGTTGCGCCGCGGAGTGAATCGATTCCGGCGGTGAGATCCAGCGTCGTCGCGCCGCGCAGGTCGACATCGTGCAGGCTCGAGCCGTGCAGGGTGATCCCGTCGAGCCTGGTCCCCGGAAAACTCACCCGCCGCAGCGTCGCCTCACCGAAGTCGGTGTCCCGCAGGACGCAATCGCTGAACGTCACATCCTGCAACGACGCATTGCGCAGATTCACCGAATCGAATTTGCACCCCTCGAAACGGATTCGGCGCAACCCCGCACCGACGGCCTCCACACCGGACAGCGCGCACTCCACGAGTTCGGAGTTCAACCAACCACTCTGGCCCAGATTGGTGCCGATCCAGCGCACCGCGCGCAACCAGACATCGTCGAACCGGCCGTACCGGAACGTGCCGCCGGTGATCTCGACCGTGGTCAGCGCGGATTGGGTGAATCGCACGCCCCGGGCGTCGAGTTCATGGAAGTCGAGCCCGTCTACGTGCACACTCTCGTAATCCGCATCGGGCTCGAGTTCCGTCTCGAACGCTTCCAGGAAACGAGCGTACGACAGGTCAGCGAGTTCACGAGGCACTCCAGCACCCTAGTACCCCGACCGGACCGTTCGCGCCGTCGTCGCCACAGTTCCCTGGTCACAGCCCGGCTATCGCCGGTTCAGCGCGGCGGCGGAGGCAGCGGGAACGGAATCTGCGGCAGCTGGAACGGCAGTTTCGGCAGCGCCGGTGGAGGAGCGGGAGCGGGACGCGGCGCGGGAGCGGGAGCGGGGGCAGGAGCGGGAGCGGGCGGCTGGGTGATCACCGGAGCCGGTTCGGGCGGGGGCACATGAACCGGGGCCTGCTGCACCGGGGCCTGCTGCACCGGAGCCTGCTGCACCGGAGCCTGCTGCACCGGAGCCTGCTGAACGGTGTGCGGACGCGTCGGCACAACGGGTGCGGGAGCTGGGGCCTCGGTCGTCACCCGGCGCTGGGTCTGGCACAACCACGCAGGTCCCGGGCCCACCACCCACTGGGCGATCAGGTCGCCGTGCGAGCAGTCCTCACCCTCGTGATGGATCGAACTCATGATTCCCGGTGGCGCACACACCCACCGGCCATCGCGCTGCTGCCAGCGCGCCGCAATGAAGTCGTGCGAGCAGTCGTCGCCCTCCTGATGCGGTTTCCCCGCGCCCGGCACTCCCTCGGTGCGGACCACGGGCCCCTCGCTGACCGTGACCGTGGTGTCGGCAGACGTGGACCGCACGCCCTGCTCCGATCGAACGGCGAGCACGCCGACCACGACCGCCACCGCGAGGACCGCGACCGCGGCCACCGCCATGTACTTCCCGCCGCCGCGTTCGCCGTCCGGCGGCTCGTTCTCCTGTCCGATCTCGGGTGAAGCCATAGCCGGAACCTTTCGTCCACCAGTCGAACCGCTGATCCGAAAGCCCACTCACCAGGCACGTTAACGAAGATCACGGCACAGGGGACGGTCTGATCCGTATTTAGTTCGGATTGAGACCTACGCGCGGTCGGAGTCCAGGTCGACGCGCACGGTCAGCAGATCGGTGCCGAATGCGCCCACGACGGCGCTGTTGTACTTCGGCAACTCCCGCATGCGGGCCTTGGCGTCGTCCTCGGGCAGCAGGTGCGCGGTCCCGCTGTACCAGCGCCCACCCAAGCGCACCCGCACCCGGTCGTGCGCTCGGATGTTGCGGATGTACTGGGATCGCTCACCGAATTCGGAGACGAACCAGAACGAATCTCCGCGACGCGCCCCGCCGATCGGCGTCTGCCGAGCCTGCCCGCTGACGCGGCCGGTGGTCTCCAGCAGAGTCTGACTCGGCAGACGACGCAGAATCGGATTGCCGATATTGCGCTGGAAAGCGGTCACCCAGCGGTGTTGCAGGTCGGCGTTCACCATCTCGTCCTCATTTCACCGGTACGAAATCCGAGGCCCCGTCATCGGTCAGCGAATAGATCCCGCTGCCGAGATCGAGTGCCAGAACTGTCCGAGCGGCGGCCTCGTCGACGTGGATACGCGGCGAGTCCGGGAGTGCGGCACCATCCGGGTAATACGTTCCGGGACCATAGAATTGGCCGTAGCGCAGCACCACGCCGCTCAGGCCGAGCACCGAGGACTCCAGGAATTCCTTGGCGGCCTGGCCCTCCCCGGACATCTCCCACGCAACACTCTGCGCCAGAAAGCGTTTCGCGCCCGCGGCCTGCGCCGCCGCGATCAGATTGGCGGTGCCCTCCTTGCGCATCCGCGCATTGGCCGCGCGCCCGGCGGCCAGATCCTCGACGCGGTCGGGCAGGTCGGTGAGCTGGTGCATGACCAGATCGGGTGCGTAGGCCCGCACCGCCTGCTCGAGCGCGGCGGCGTCGAAGACGTCGCACACCACCGGCTCGGCGCCGAGTCCGGCGAGCATCTCGGCCTTCTCCGGTGACCGGGTCATCCCCGCCACCTGGCATCCGGTCGCAATCAACAATGGAGTCAATCGGCTACCGAGCACACCGCTCGCCCCTGCCAGGAAGATCTTCACCCACCCCAGCCTAGCCACCGCCCCGGCATCGCGGCGTAGCTCCGATGTACCCCGTGGTGGACCGGCCGGGTCACCGTTGCGCGATTCCCCCGAGGGAATGGCAGCGTGGCCGTGCGGGGTCGATCATGGGGACCATGACCACAGTTCTGGCCGCGCCCGCCTTCGGTCGCGAGCTGCGCCGGTGGCGTGGCCTGCGGCGATGGAGTCAGCTCGATCTCGCGATCCGCGCCGACACCACCCAGCGTCATCTGAGCTTCCTCGAGCAGGGCCGTTCGCAGCCCGGCCGGGCGATGGTGGTGCGGCTGGCCGAATCGCTCGGCCTGTCACTGCGCGAGCGCAACGGCCTGCTGGCCGCGGCCGGCTATGCGCCGATATTCAGCGAATCCGATATGGAGACAACGGAATTGGAGCCGGTCCGCACGGCGCTGCGGCAGATCCTGGACGGTCACATGCCCTATCCGGCACTGATCGTGGATCGCCACAGCACCCTGATCGAGTCCAATGCCGCGTTCGATCTGTTCTTCGAGGGCTGCTCCCCCGAGCTGCTGCGCTCCCCGGTCAACGTGCGACGGCTGGCCCTGCATCCCGACGGACTCGCGCAGCACGTGCTCAACCTGCCCGAATGGGGCCGCCACGTCACCGAGGCCCTGCGCGACCGAGTCCGAGCCAGCCCCGATCCCGAACTGGAGGCACTGGCCGCCGAGCTGGAGAGCTATCTGCCACCCACCGATCCCGGACCGGACTACCTCGGATTCGCCGTCCCGCTGCGGCTGCGCACCGCCGCCGGTGAGCTGCGACTGATCACCACCCTGACCTCGTTCGCCACCGCCACCGACATCACCCTGTCCGAACTGCAACTCGAGGCATTCCTGCCCGCCGACGAGACCACCGCACAGATCCTGCGCGAGCGCGCCCGAGCCTGATCATCCACCGCCGACCATTCACCAGCTGCGGCCCGCTGCGAGCAGGGCTCGGCGTACGGCGTCGACGTCCGGGAGGGCGGGTGCGCCGATGCGGCGGGCGAGGAAGGCGGTGTTGATCGGCGGGTCTTCGGGGTCCAGCAGGGCGATCAGGTCACCCGACTTCAGTTGTGCGGCAACCAGATAACGTGGCAGAACGCTGATTCCCGCGCCCGCGGCGACCAGGGCGGTCAGGGCGCGCAGGTCCGCGGCGACGACGCCCGGTTCGGCATCGAGCCGGGCGTGGAAGACGTGTCGCCAGAAGCGACGCAGAATCGGCAGGTCCGCGGCATAGCTCAGTAGCGGGACGGTTGCCAGAGCGGTGGGATCCGCCGACCGCAGCCGCCGGGTATCGATGCCCGAGGCCACCGCGGGCGCGGCGACCAGGACGAATTCCTCGTCCATCAGGACCTCGGCGCGCACCGTGCGCCCGCGCGGGCGGATCACCGAGATCACCAGGTCGTATTGTCCGGTGCGCAGCCCGGCCAGCAGGTCCTCGGCCAGACCGGCGGTCACCGTGAGCCGCACGTCGCGGGCCACCAGCGCAGCCAGCGCGGGCAGGGCCAGGACGGCCAGCATCTCCGCGGGACCGGCCAGTCGCACCGGCGGTTGCGCGGTCGGCGCCTGCGCCCCGCCCCCGGCGATCGCCTCGAGCGCATCCATCGGCCCGGCCAGGCGCGCGGCCAGTTCCTCGGCCGCCGCCGTGGGCGCGACCCCGCGCGGCAGCCGTTCGAAAAGCTGTCTCCCCAAACACTTTTCGAGCATCTGCAACTGTGTGGTCACAGTGGGCTGGGACAGCCCGATCAACCGCGCCGCCGCGGTCACCGAACCCGCTCGGTAGACCGCCAGAAAGGTCCGCAGCTGAATCAGATCCAGCCCGCCCTCCGCACCGCGCTCCACCACATCCGTCACCTCGCCCCGTCGCACCGCACCGCACCGACCGCGCAGCACTGCCGGATTCGCAGTCTATTGAGCCGCGCGACCCCGACGCGGCAGGCGATCTTCCCGAGGGCGGCACCAAGTTCGATTCAATATTTGCGTACGAATACTCGTCGACGTATATTCGTAGACGAGCAACGGAATGGAGTCCCGATGAAACGGCGGAAGGTCGGCAATCTGCTGGCGCTGGCTGTACTGGCCACGCTGGTCGAGGGCCCCATGCACCGGTACGAGATCGCGGCCAAGATGCGCAATCGCGGTAAGGAACGCGATATGGACGTCAAGTGGGGCTCGCTCTACACCGTGGTGCAGAACCTGGAGAAGCACGGTTTCCTGGAGATCGTCGGCAGCGAACGCGACGGGGCCCGCCCCGAACGCACCATCTACGCGCTCACCCCCGCCGGTCGCGCCGAGACCGAGGACTGGACGCGGGAGTTGCTCAGCACCCCCGCGCCCGTACATCATCCGTTCGTCTCCGGCCTGTCCGTCGCCGCGATCATCCCTCCCGACGACGTCATCGCCCTGCTCGAGCAGCGCAGCGAACGCCTGACCCGCCGGATCGCCGAAGATCGCGCCGAGATGGACAAGGTTCGCGGCGCGGTCCCGCGACTGTTCCTGGTCGAGAACGAATTCACCGTCGCGATGCTCGAGGCCGAGGTCGCCTGGGTGGACGCGCTGCGCGAGGAGATCGCGAGCGGCGCCTTCCCGGACGTCGGCTGGTGGCGTCGGATGCATGCCGAGAACATGGACCCGCAGGAGGTCGCGGGCATGGTGGAGAGGGGGGATTTCACGCAGTCCACCGAAACAAGCCAGCAGTAGCAGAAAACGAGCCCGGTCAGGTGCGGCAACACCTTCCCGAGCCCGATTCCCTTTACCGTCCCGAACCGCATCCGCGCAGGCGAACCCGGCCCAAGAGTGGCAACTACAGGATAACTGGGCTCCCCGCGCACGAATCGGATCGGGCATCCACACCCATCCACAGGGAGAACACTCATGTCCGCAATTCGTTCCGCACTGATCATCGGCGGCGGCATCGCCGGACCGGTCACCGCCACCGCACTGCGCATGGCCGGTATCGAGGGCCGCGTCTTCGAGGCGTACCCGGGCCCGGCCCACAACATCGGCAGCACCCTCGGCTTCGCCGCCAACGGCCTTGCCGCACTGGACCTCATCGGCGCCGGCGACGCGGTGCGCAAGGTCGCGCAGCCGATCCGGCACCAGGTGATGTCGTTGGGCCACAAACACATCGAGATGCCCAGCCTGCAGGACGTCGAACCGCTGCAGATCGTCGAACGCAGCGATCTGCATCGGGCGCTGCACGATCACGCCGTCGCCGCCGGAGTGGATTTCAGCTACGACAAGCGTCTGGTCTCCGTCGACGAGCACGCCGGTGGCGTCACCGCGCACTTCGCCGACGGCACCAGCGCCACCGCCGACATCCTGATCGGCACGGACGGCATCAAGTCGAAGGTCCGCACGCTCATCGACCCGAACGCGCCCACGGCGAACTACACCGGCCTGCTGGGCTTCGGCGCATCCGTCGAATGCTCGGTGGCCGTCCCGTCGGACACGATGTACTTCGCCTTCGGCAAGAACGCCTACTACCTCTACAGCGCGATGCCCGACGGCCGGATCGGGTGGGGCGCGAATCTGCCGAACGCGGAATACCTGAGCATGTCCCAGGCCCGCGCGATCCCCAACGAGCAGTGGTTGCGCACTCTGCGGGAGACCTACGGCCAGGACACCCCCGGCGGCGAGTTCGCCCGCAACACCGCACCGGAGGATCTGGTCGTCATCGGCGGCATGCACATCATGCCGCCGGTGCCGAACTGGTATCGCGGCCGGATGGTCCTGGTCGGCGATGCGGTGCACGCACCCTCGAACAGCACCGGTCAGGGCGCCTCGCAGGCCGTGGAGTCGGCGGTGCAGCTGGCCCGTTGCCTGCGCGACTTCGATGATCCGGCAACGGCTTTCGCGACCTACGAGCGGATCCGCCGCCCGCGGGTGGAGCGGATCGCCGAGCGCGGGGCGAAGATCAACCACGGTAAGACCATGGGCCCGGTGATGCGCCGGATGATGCCGGTGGTCATGCCGCTGGCGGCCAAGGCGATGAAGCTCGAGGAGACCATGCGCCGCGAGCAGAGTTACGTGATCGACTGGGACGCACCGGTGAACGAGCGATCCGAGCTGGTCTGGGCCTGACTCGTCCAGTGCGCCGGGCGGTTCCGGGCAGCGGGCGATCGCGCTGCCCGGAGCCGCTCAGACTCGTGCGGTGAGCAACTCCGGACGATCGGACTCGTCGAGAAGTTTGGTGGCGATGTTGTCCAGCGCCTTGTCGAACAACGCCCGGTCGTTCGGATTCGCGCAGTCCCAGTCGTCGATCCGGCCGCACACCCAACTGCGCCAGGCGGCCCTGATCCGATCCGACTCGGCGAGTCCGGCCTCGGTGAGTTGCATTCGCGGACCGTCGAATTCGATGGTCCCGAGCTGAACGGCCTTGTCGTACACCGGTTCCAGGACCTCGGGAGGCATCCAGTGCGCGCGGGCGATGGCGTCCAGGGTGGCCTCCCCGCGCGCTCTGCGCAACATCTGCACCTGTCCGATCGCCCAGGCCTGATCCCTGGTCAGCGAGGTGCCCGAGGCCGCCAGGATCATCGGATCGGGCAGTTCGTCCTCGCGCAGCCTGCGCATCAGACTGGCCAGCGCATACTCCAGGCGCACCACCGAATCCGAAGACTCCGGCACCGAGAATCCACCGCCGACGTCCGAGGCCTCCGCACGCATGCTGTCGCGCAACGGAACCTCCTTCAGCAGCCAGGCGACCAGGAATCCCAGGATCGCCACCGGCACCACCCAGCGGAAGACGTGATCGATCGAGGCGGCGTACGCGTCGATGATCGGATTCGCCTGTGCCTCGGGCAATTTGCGCAACAACTGTGGAGTCTGCGCGGTCGTCGCCGACACCCCGGGCGTGCGGGCCAGCGCCTCGGCCAGCCTGGTCCCGATCTGATTGTTGTACAGGGTGCCGAAGATCGCGGTGCCGAAAGTGCTTCCGAGAGTCCGGAAGAAGGTCACCCCGGAGGTGGCGGTACCCAGATCCGCATAGGGGACGGTGTTCTGCACGACGATGGTGAGCACCTGCATGGTCAACCCGATGCCCAGACCCAGTATCAGCATGTACAGCGATTCGAGCCAGATGCCGGTGCTGCGCCCCATCGTCGACATCAGATACAGACCCACCGCCATGACCGCGGTCCCGGCGATCGGGAAGTATTTGTATCGGCCGGTCCGCCCGACCACCTGACCGGACATGATCGAGGTGGTGAACAGGCCCACGACCAGCGGTAATGTGCGCAGGCCGGATGCGGTGGCCGAGATCCCGTCCACATATTGCAGATAGACCGGCAGATACGTCATCGCACCGAGCATCGCGAACCCGACGATGAACGACAGGATCGAGCAGACGGTGAAGACGTTGCTGCGGAACAGATGCATCGGCAGCATCGGCTCGGCCGCACGCAGTTCCACGAACACGAACGCGGTCAACAGGATCGCCGCCGCGATGAACAGCCCGATGATCGTCGCCGATCCCCAGGCGTACTGCTGACCACCCCACTCCAGGCCGAGGATCAGACAGCTCACGCCGATCGCGACCAGGGCGATCCCCGCGTAGTCGATGATCGGCCGGATCACCGTGCGCACCTGCGGAATCGCCCGTGCCGCAACGATGATCATGATGATCGCGAGGGGGACGTTGACGTAGAAGCACCACCGCCAGCTCGCATGATCGGTGAACAGTCCGCCCAGGGTCGGGCCGACGACGGTGGTGACGCCGAAGACCGCGCCCAGTGCGCCTTGATATTTGCCGCGTTCGCGCAGCGGGATGACATCGGCGATCAACGCCATCGAGGTCACCATCAGCCCGCCCGCGCCGACCCCCTGGATGGCTCGCGCGATGATCAGCAGCAGCATGCCGTTGGACAGTCCGGCGACCATCGAGCCGACGATGAAGATCAGCGCGCTGAGCTGGAATATGAGTTTGCGGCCGAACAGGTCGCCGAATTTGCCGGCGAGCGCGGTCGCCACGGCCTCGGCCAGCAGATAGGACGTGACCACCCAGGCCATATGCCCCGAACCACCGAGATCCGCCACGATCGTGGGCAGCGCGGTGGACACGATGGTCTGATCGAGCGCGGCCATGAGCATGCCGAGCACGACTGTGATGAATACGACATTGGCGCGGGTGTGGCTCACGGGAGCCGGCACGTCGGCGACTGCTGCGGGGGCACCGGTCATCAGCTCAGTATGTGCCGGGAACACCGGTTCTACGGGCAGGACACGAAGACAGCCAGGACCAAGGTCATATGAGCAAATAATTAGCAAATACAGACACGCCACGCTGGAACCTTCCGCCAGAACTTACTCCTAAGTAAGATTGCTGACGGGCAGCAGGGCGCTGCCCGGACGACCACACCAGCAAAGGTCCGCGCAATGACCTGGAAGCCCAGCGAAATTCCCGATCTGACCGGCCGCACCTTCGTCATCACCGGCGCGAACGGCGGCATCGGCAAGCACACCACGGCCGCGCTGGCCGGTAAGGGGGCCAGAGTGATCATGGCCTGCCGCAACACCGCCACCGCCCAGCAGGTCGCCGACGGAATCGACGGCGAGGTCACGGTCGCGGCGCTGGATCTGGCCGATCTGTCCTCGGTCCGCGAATTCGCCGAGCACAGCGGCGAATTCGACGTGCTGATCAACAACGCCGGACTGATGAACATCCCGTTCTCGCGCACCAAGGACGGTTTCGAAACCCAGTGGGGCGTCAACCATCTCGGCCATTTCGCGCTGACCGGACTACTGCTGGACCGCGTGCGCGATCGAGTGGTGACCCTGGCCAGCATCGCGCACCGCCAGACGCCCAAGCTCTGGATCGACGACCTGAACTACGAGCACCGCCGCTATCAGCGCAATCTCGCCTACGCCCAGTCCAAGCTGTCGAACCTGATGTTCGCCCGCGAACTGCAGCGACGCCTGAGCGAGGCCGGCTCGACCAAACGCTCCTACGCGGTGCATCCCGGCGTCTCGGCGACCGATCTGTTCACCCGGACCGAGACCCTGGTGGACAAGGTGGCCAAACCGGCGATCGCGGTGATCGGACACTCGCCCGCCCGCGCCGCGCACTCGAGTCTGTTCGCCGCCACCATGCCCGATGCAGATCCGAACCGGTACTGGGGCCCGACTCGGCTGTTCGGCAGTCAAGGGCCGGTGCGGGTATCACCGTCGAGCAAGCTGTCCGAGGACCGCGAGTTGCAGCGCCGACTGTGGGACGAGTCCGAGCGGCTCACCGGCGTGCACTACACGTTCTGATCGCCCGCGGACCCGGCCCCTGTCGTAGCCCCGGTCACGGGTGCTCGATCGGGGTGACGGCAATCGCTACCCTGGAGTGGACCTGCCCCTACGGAACGTGTAGTAGACGAGTACCGTGGTAGCCGTGTCCGCTCCGCACCGCCGTCCAGCACTGATCATCCTGGTGATCGTCGCGGCGCTGACCTGCCTCGCTTTGGGCTGGTGGCAGTGGGGACGATTCCAATCCGGGACCGGGACCGGGCAGAACCTCGGCTACGCACTGCAGTGGCCGCTGTTCGCCGGATTCGTGGTGTTCGCCTACGTGCGGTTCGTCCGCCTCGAACGCGAGGCCGACGCCCCCGAGTCCGAACAGCCCGAGATCTTGAAACCCGCTGTGCAGCGCGAGATTCCGGCGGGCATCCTGCCCGAGCGGCCGACCGTGCAGCGCACGCAGGATCCGGTGCTCGCCGAATACAACAGGTACCTGGCCGATCTGCACGCCCAGGACCTGCACGAGCAGATGCGTGCCGCCGGGCTCGATGCCCGCGAGACCGAGAGGAGCGCCGGTTGAGCGCCAGCGAGAACATCGAAACCGCCGAAGTGAGCGCACCCGCGGCCACCCCGGCCCCGGATGCCCCGGCCGCGCCCGCCCGCGGCGCGTCGGCCGCCAAGGTTCGACCGGCATTCCTGCGCTACCGCGTGCTGGCCTGGGCCACCGGTACCTGGCTGCTGTTGCTGTGCGCCGAGATGATCGCCAAGTACGGCTTCGACGTGCACACCCCCAACTGGATCGCCGTGGTCCACGGCTGGGTGTACTTCGTCTACCTGATCGTCACCGCCGACCTCGCCGTCAAGGTCCGCTGGCCCGTCGGCCGCACCATCGGCACCCTCCTGGCAGGCACCATCCCCCTGCTGTCCTTCTTCGTCGAACACACCAACGCCAAACAGGTCAAGGAAAAGTACAACTTCTGACGCGGTTGCGCGACAACTGATCTCGGAAGAACACGAGTAACTCCCCGGACACGCCCTGAAGGTGACCGGCCGGTCAGCCGTCGGCCCGACACCCGAGACTCCGCGCACTCGACGACGAAGTCCCGGGGTGGCCGGGACCAACTACTCGGCGAGAGCTGCCAGGGCGGGGAGCAGGGCGCGCAGGGCGCGGCCGCGGTGGGAAGCGGCGTCCTTCTCGGCGGGGGTGAGTTCGGCGGCGGAGACGGTGCCGCCGTGGGGGACGAAGAGGGGGTCATAGCCGAAGCCGCCGTCGCCGGCGGGTTTGCGGGCTATGTGGCCGGGCCATTCGCCGATCTCGACGACCTCGCGACCGTCGGCGACCAGGGCGCAGGCGGAGACGAACTGTGCGCCGCGACGCTCGTCGGGAACGTCGGAGAGCTGGCCCAGCAGCAGGTCGCTGTTGGCCGGGTCGTCGCCGTGACGGCCGGACCAGCGCGCGGACAGCACGCCCGGCATGCCGTTCAGGGCATCCACCGCGATGCCGGAATCGTCCGCGACACAGGCCAATCCGGTGGCCGCAGCGCCGTCGCGGGCCTTGGCCAGGGCGTTCTCCTCGAAGGTCGCGCCGGTTTCGGGAGCCTCCTCGTACGGGGGCACCTCGTCGAGTCCGACGATCTCGAGCCCCTCGACGCCGGCCTCGGCCAGAATCCGGCGCAGCTCGCCGAGCTTCTTGGCGTTGCGGCTGGCGACCAGTACCCGGCGCGCCACTACTTCTTCTTCTCCGGCTCGGGCAGCACGCCCGGATACGGCTGCTCCAGCGCCGCCTTCTGGACGGCGAACAGCTGCTCACATCCGGCCAGCGCGGAATCCAGCATTTTGTCCAGGGTGGAGCGCGGGAACGTCGCCCCCTCGCCGGTGCCTTGGATCTCGACCAGAGTTCCGGTGTCGGTGGCGACCACGTTCATATCGACCTCGGCGCGCGAATCCTCCTCGTACGGCAGGTCCAGGCGCACCCGGCCGTCGACCACGCCGACGCTCACCGCGGCGATCATGCACGAGATGGGCTGCGGGTCGGCCAGGCGTCCGGCCGCCCCCAGATAGGTCACCGCATCGGCCAGCGCGACGTACGCACCGGTGATCGCGGCAGTACGGGTGCCGCCGTCGGCCTGCAACACGTCGCAGTCGATGGCGATGGTGTTCTCCCCGATCGCGGCCAGGTCGATGCAGGCGCGCAGCGAGCGCCCGACCAACCGGCTGATCTCCTGGGTGCGACCGCCGACCTTGCCCTTCACCGACTCGCGCCCGCTGCGGGTGTGCGTGGCCGCGGGCAACATCGCGTATTCGGCTGTGAGCCAGCCCAATCCGGAGTCCCGGCGCCACGGGGGAACCCCGTCGGTGACGCTCGCGGTGCACATCACCCGCGTCTGCCCGAACTCCACCAGCACCGACCCTGCGGGATGAGTGGTGAATCCCCGGGTGATGCGGACCTCGCGGAGCTCATCGTCCGCCCTGCCATCGGCTCGTCTCGACACAGCCAGCAGCCTAGTGGTAGCCGATCACCAAATCCGCGCTCCCCCCGAATCTCTCCTGCCGAGAGCCCGGACGGCGCCGCACGCGGGGCGAATCCTAGATATCGAAGACCTCACCGGGCGAAACCGCGTGCACCGGACCGGTGAACTGCTCCTTCGCCTCGGCGATGACGTCCTCGCGCGAGGTCCACGGCGGAATGTGGGTCAGCAGCAACTCACCCACCCCGGCCTGGGCGGCGACCATCCCGGCCTCGGTGCCGGACAGGTGGATGCCCTCGGGACGATTGCCCGGATCGTGCGTCCAGGACGCCTCGGCGAGCAGGACGTCCGCGCCCTGCGCGAGTTCGAACACCGCCGGGCACAGCGCGGTGTCCCCGGTGTAGACCAGGGTCCGCCCGGCCGCGGTGGTGATCCGCAGGCCATAGGACTCCGGCGGGTGATACATCCGGCGCGCGGTGACGGTGTGCCCGGGACCGAAGCTGATCGATTCGCCTTCTTTCCAGGCGTGCATATCGATCACATCGGACCAGTCGTCGCATTCCCCGCCGACCTCGGCCGAGGCGTTGCCGATCCGCAGCGGTGCGTCCGAGGGACCACGCACGATCGCGCGCCCGCTCGGCGGATTCGGGTGGTATCGCCGCCACACCAGCAGACCCGGCAGATCCAGGCAGTGGTCGGCGTGCAGGTGGGTCAGGAAGATGTCGACCTCACCCGGATCCAGATGACGTTGCAATGCGCCCAGCACGCCGGGGCCGAAGTCGATCACCGTCGGAGTCATCCCCGGGCCGGTCAGCAGATATCCGGAGGCGGGGGAATCCGGGCCGGACACGCTGCCCGAGCACCCGATGACGGTAAGGCGCATTCCCCCATGCTCCCACGCTGCACTACTGGTCAAGAGGGGATCCCCCAACTCGTCGGCCGGGGTCCACAGCCGTCACGGCGAGGCGAGGCGGCCGACACTATCCCCGCGACGATGACGACGTTCATTACCGGAGAGTACCCAACCGGCTATCAGTCCACCCAACGCGCCGAAAAGATGTGCTTGCCACGAGATTCCGGCCTGTCCCGGCAGTGCGCCCCACAGAATTCCGCCGTACAGCAGCCCGACGATCACGCCCAGCAGGACCTGCCAGACGTTGCGCGCGAACAACCCCCGCGAGATCAGATACAGCAGCCAGCCGAACACCAGACCCGACGCACCGACCGTGGTCGTCCCGGAGGCACTGATCAGCCAGGCGCCCAGGCCGCTGACCACCCAGATGATCGCGGTCGCACTCAACCCCCGGCCGATCCCGGTCAGCATGGTCAGCAGTCCGAGCACGATCACCGGCAGCGTATTGCCCATCAGGTGCGCCCAGTTCGCGTGCAGCAGCGGCGCGAACGCCACCCCCTCGAGCCCCGCCGCGCTCCGCGGCCGGATCCCGGCCTGGTCGAGGTGGTGTCCGGCGAGTACGTCGATCCCCTCGATGACGTACAGCAGCGCCGCGAACCCGAGCGTGATCGCGATCGCCCGCGCCCACAACTGTTTCGTCGCCGCCCGCGACACGCCCCCGGACGTCTTGTCCAATTGCGCGCGCACAGCCGCGATCCGATCCGGATCGAACGACGATCCCATCCCCGCGGTCATCGGACCTCACCTCCTCGCAAGGTCCGGGGGCACCCCGGCGACGGCCAGGCGGTTCGGAAAACCGGACCTCACCTCTACGAGAGTACTGACCGCGCCCGACACATCGAAGCGATCGCACCCGCTGCCGCGAAGCGAAGGCCGAAACTCAGGCCCAGAGCTGGCCTTCGAGTTTGTCCTCGGCCTCTTCCAGCGTTCCGTCGTAGGCACCCGTCGACAGATATTTCCATCCACCGTCCGCGACGACGAATGCGATATCCGCGCGCTTCCCCGCTTTGCGCGCCTTACTCGCCACACCGAGTGCGGCGTGCAGGATCGCACCGGTGGAAATCCCCGCGAAAATCCCTTCCTGAAGCACCAATTCACGCGTGCGGCGCACAGCGTCGTAGGGCCCGACGGAGAAACGCGAGGTGAGCACGGATTCGTCGTAGAGCTCCGGGACGAATCCCTCGTCGAGATTGCGCAGCCCGTAGACGAGTTCGCCGTAGCGCGGCTCGGCGGCGACGATATCGATGGCGGGAACCTGTTCGCGCAGATAACGTCCCGTACCCATCAATGTGCCGGTGGTTCCCAGACCGGCCACGAAATGCGTGATCTCCGGCAGATCGGCGAGAATCTCCGGCCCGGTGCCCTCGTAATGCGCCAGGGCATTGGCGGGATTGCCGTACTGATACAGCATCACCCATTCGGAATTCTCCGCGGCGATCTTCTTCGCCAGTGCCACAGCCTGATTCGAACCGCCCGCGGCCGGTGAATCGATGATCTCCGCACCGAACATGGTCAGCAGCTGACGACGTTCCACCGACGTGTTCTCCGGCATGACGCAGACCAGGCGATATCCCTTGAGCTTGGCCGCCATCGCCAGCGAGATACCGGTATTGCCGCTGGTCGGCTCGAGAATCGTGCACCCGGGTTGCAGCAGACCCTGCGCCTCGGCCTGTTCGATCATCTTCAGCGCGGGCCGGTCCTTGATGGAACCGGTGGGGTTGCGGTCCTCGAGTTTGGCCCACAGCCGCACGTGGTCATCGCCGTCCCACTGCGGGGACAGCGTGCGCAGACCCACCAGCGGCGTATTGCCGAGGGTCTCGATCAGCGATTCGTAGCGCGCCACGGGAAGTCAGCGCGCGCCGCCGGCGACCGCCGGCAGGATGGTCACGGTGCCGCCCTCGGGCACCTCGGCCTCGAGGCCGCCGGTGAAACGCACGTCCTCGTCGTCGACATAGATGTTGACGTACCGGTTCAGCTTGCCGTCCTTGAGCAGCCGATCGCGCAGGCCCGCGTGGTTGGCCTCGAGGTCGTCGATCAGTGCGGCGAGCGTCGCGCCGGTGGCCTGCACACGCTTCTCACCTCCGGTGAGGGGACGCATGATGGTCGGGATGGACACGGTTACCGACATTGGGTGACTCCTTGTTCTTCGTAGCTCACGAACCGGCGTAGGCGGGCACGATCCGGACGGGTTCCTCGGTGACCTCGCCCTCGAGGATCCGGTAGCTGCGCAGCTCGTGCTGCTCCGGATCGCGGGTGGAGATCAGCACGTAGTGTGCGTTCGGCTCGGAGGCGTAGGAGATGTCGGTGCGGCTCGGGTACGCCTCGGTCCCGGTGTGCGAGTGGTAGACCACGACCGCTTCCTCGTCGCGATCGTCCATCTCGCGCCACACCCGCAACTGCTCACCGGAGTCGAAGCGGTAGAAGGTCGGCGAGCGTTCGGCGTTGATCATCGCGACGAACCGCTCGGGGCGGTCCGAACCCTCCGGCCCGGCGATGATCCCGCAGGCCTCGTCCGGATGATCGGCGCGCGCGTGCGCCACCATCGCGTCCACGAGATCGGCCTCGATCACCAGCACTGTCGCATCCTTCCGTTCACGCCCGGCCATTTCCGCGCCGCGGCGCCGGAACGCTGTCCTCAACGGCCAACAATATTCGGCTATTCCCAGGTCCGATGCCGCAGCCCCCGCATTTCCCGCACCGCCCCGGGAAATGTGGTGGTGGCAGGAGATGTCAATACTTTCGCGCAGTGAGATTCGAATCAGGAATTCCTACGGGGCCAACGCGCTCAGGAGCGAGTCCTGCATCCAGGTGAGCCAGTGATAGACGTCCAGATGCGGAGCGCGCGGATCGTCCGGGTGCAGCCGATCGGGCGTGTCGGCGTCGATGCCGATGGCCGTGCCCAACGCCAGCCGCACATCGTTCAGGGCGGTCAGCCAGGCGTCGGCCTGTTCCGGGGTGAGCAGGATCTTGCCGCCGCGGGCGGGCAGCGTGTCCAGCACCACCGAGCCCGCGGCCACCTTGCGATCGATGATGTCCGGCTCGTGCAGGCTGCGCAGGGCACTGTTGAGGTCGGCGCGATCGGCGTCGGGCGAACCGGATTCGGGGCGGTGGAAGTCCGGCAGCAGGCGAGCCAGCCGGGGGTCGTCGGGAGGGGTGGCATTGCCGATCCGTAGCCCGGTCAGCGCGGCCAGCTCGTCGTCGGGGCCCGAGGAGGCCCGTTCGGTGAGCAGTCCGGTGACGGCTCCGACCAGCGAACGCAGCACGTCGGCCTCCCGCGCGTCCATCTCCGACCGCAGCTTGAGCCCGCTCAGCGAGTTCTTTCTGCTCCACTTGCGCACGGGATTACGGTAGTCGCCCGCCTCATTCGTCACGTTGCATGGTCGCCCAGAGGCCCGCGGCGTGCAGACGCTGCACGTCATGTTCCATCCTGTCCCGCGAGCCCGAGGACACCACCGCCTTTCCTTCGTTGTGCACCTGCATCATCAATTCGGTTGCTTTGCCTTTGCTGTACCCGAAGAGCTTCTGGAAGATGTAGGTGACGTAATGCATCAGATTCACCGGGTCGTCCCAGACGACCGTCACCCACGGCCGATCCTCGGCCTCGAGGATCTCGGTGGCCTCGACCGCCTCGGGCACGGCCTGCCCGGCCATCATCACCCCCGGGCCCGCCCCGTGCGCCGCCGTCGTGTTCACTCCGCCCGAATCGGCGGCGACCCGGACGGCGTCCTTCATGCACAAGCCCATAACCTTCAGGGTACGACTCGGCTCCGGAGAAACAACACCCGACCGATGTCGTTTCCGCGCACTCACCGCGCGATCCTCGCGCCGATTCTGTCTACAGTGACGACGTGGACACCGCACATGTCGCAACCAGCACCGCGCTGCTGACCGACCAGTACGAACTCACCATGCTCGCGGCCGCGCTCGCCGATGGATCGGCGCATCGGCAATGCACGTTCGAGGTATTCGCACGACGATTGCCGCACGGCCGTCGATACGGCGTGGCCGCGGGTGCGGGGCGAATGCTGGACGCGCTGGCCGAATTTCGTTTCCGGGAACCCGAACTGGCGGTGGCCGAGAAATTCCTGCCCGCCGACACGATGAACTGGCTGCGCGATTACGAGTTCCGCGGCGATATCGATGGTTACGGCGAGGGTGAGCTGTATTTCCCGGGCTCGCCGATTCTGTCGGTGCGCGGCAGCTTCGCCGAATGCGTGGTGCTCGAGACGCTGATCCTGTCGATCCTCAATCACGACAGCGCGATCGCGTCCGCGGCCGCGCGCATGGTCAGCGCCGCGGGCGGGCGGCGGATGATCGAGATGGGCTCGCGGCGCACCCACGAGTTGGCCGCACCGGCCAGTGCGCGGGCGGCCTATCTGGCCGGATTCGACGCGACGTCCAATCTGGAAGCGGTGCGCCGCTACGGAGTTCCCGGCGCGGGCACCAGCGCGCACGCGTTCACCCTGCTGCACAGCGGTTCGGACGGCGCGCACGAGGCCGCGGCGTTCCGCAGTCAGATCGAGGCGCTGGGCGTCGGCACCACCCTGCTCGTGGACACCTTCGACATCACCCAGGGCGTGGCCACCGCGATCGAGGTGGCCGGGCCCGAATTGGGCGGTGTGCGTATCGATTCCGGCGATCTGGGCGTGCTGGCCCGGCAGGTGCGCGATCAGCTGGACGCCCTCGGCGCGACCCGCACCCGCATCGTGGTCTCCGGCGATCTGGACGAGTACTCGATCGCCGCACTGCGCGCGGAACCGGTCGACGCCTACGGCGTGGGCACCTCCCTGGTGACCGGATCGGGCGCGCCGACCGCCGGGATGGTCTACAAACTGGTCGAGGTCGAGGGGGTGCCGGTGGCCAAGCGCAGCAGTCACAAGGAATCCCGCGGCGGCACCAAACGCGCGGTGCGGCTGTCCCGGCACACCGGGACGATCGTGGAGGAGATCGTCTACCCGGCGTCCGGGCCGGCGCCGGAGACCGACGGCTTCGAGGCGCGTGAGCTGCTGACCCCGATGGTGCGTGGCGGCAAGATCATCGAGGACCGCCCGCCCCTGCAGGACAGCCGCGCTCTGGTCGCCCACGGCCTGGTCAGCCTGCCCTGGGAGGGGCTGAAACTCTCGCCCGGCGAACCGGCGATCCCGACCACGTTCATCCCGTAACGTCTCGGACCGGGCCAGCGGTATCGACATGCGAAATCGAGGTACGTAGAGATGACCAGGGCACTCATCGTGGTGGATGTGCAGAACGATTTCTGCGAGGGCGGCTCGCTGGCCGTCACCGGCGGCGCGGCGGTGGCCGGGCGGATCAGCGAATACCTGGGCGCGAGCGAGTACGCCGCGATCGTGGCCACGCGGGACCATCACATCGATCCCGGCGCGCACTTCTCCGATGATCCCGACTACGTGGACACCTGGCCGCCGCACTGCCGCGTCGGCACGCCCGGCGCGGACTTCCACCCGGATCTGGACACCACCCCGATCGAGGAGGTGTTCTCCAAAGGCGCCTACTCGGCCGCGTATTCGGGTTTCGAGGGCAGCACCGACGCGGGCGCGTCACTCGTGGACTGGTTGCGTGCCAAAGGAATCGACACCGTCGACGTCTGCGGCATCGCCACCGACCACTGTGTGCGCGCCACCGCCCTGGACGCCCGCGCGGCGGGCCTGAACACCCGGGTACTGTTGGACCTGACCGCGGCTGTGGCACCCGCCACCACCGAGACCGCACTGGCGCAGATGCGCACCGCCGGAATCGAACTCGTCGGACACGCCGAATCATGAGTGGGCATTCGCTCTGCGGGCAGCCCCTCGCACGACTAGTTTGACGGTGTTGAAGACTGGACCAGGTCCACAGGCCGGTTCCAACACTACGGAAGACGAGGTCGATGTCCGACACCAACTACTCGACCGACCGACATCGGGTCGGGCGCGCGATCGCCGATATCACCGGCGAACCGGCCGAGGCTGGGATGCTCGGATACGGCATGGCCGATCAGAAGAGCACCGGCATCCACACCCGATTGCGTTCGCGCGCCTTCGTATTCGCCGATCCGATCACCGATCACCGGGTGCTGCTGATCATCAACGATCTGCCGCTGATCTTCTCCAGCATCACCCAGGAGGTGCTGCGCCGGCTGGGCGGTCGGTTCGGTGACACCTACGGCGAATCCAACGTGATGATCACCGCCACGCACACCCACTGCGGGCCGGGCGGCTATTCGCATCACCAGCTCTACAACAAGACGACCGACGGGTTCCGGCCCGCGACGTTCCGCGCGATCGTCGAGGGGATCGTGGAGGCGGTCGAACGCGCGCACGAGGATCTGGCCCCGGCCACACTGCGCCTGGCGCACGGTGAACTGCGCGACGCGAGCGTCAACCGCTCGCGTGCCGCATTCGACCGAAATCCGCAGGCGGACAAGGATTTCTTCCCCGACGCGATCGATCCGCAGAACACCCTGCTGCGCATCGATCGGGACGGCGAGCCGGTCGGCGCGATCGACTGGTTCGCCGCCCACTGCACCTCGATGACCAACCGCAACACGCTGATCAGCGGCGACAACAAGGGGTACGCGGCCTACTACTGGGAGCGCATCGTCGAGGGTGTGGACTATCTGGTCGATTCCGAGGATCCGGATTTCGTCGCCGCGTTCGCACAGACCAATGCCGGTGACGTCTCACCGAATCTGGACGGCGCACCCGGTCACGGCCCCACCAACGACGAAGTCGAGAACACCCGGCAGATCGGCACCCGGCAGTACGAGGCCGCCGCGAAACTCTCCGACGGGTACATGCCGCGGATGGCCGGGGACATCGACTGCCGGTTGATCCACGTCGATCTGTCGGCGATGACCGTGTCCGCGGAGTTCACCGGTGACGGCAGCGAACACCGCACCGCCAAACCCGCCGCGGGCGCATCCGCCTTCGCCGGTGCGAGTTTCGACGGCCCGACGAATTGGAAGACCTTCCGCGAGGGACGTAATCCCATGTGGGACTGGATGTCCCGACTCGCCTACCGGTTCAACTCGAAACTGCGTGACGCGCAGTCACCCAAGGCGATCGTCGCCCCGAGCAGCCTGCTCAACCGTTTCGGCGGACCGTACGTGCAGGAGATCGCGCCGGTCCAGCTGATCCGGATCGGCGAGCTGTTCCTGATCGGCATCCCCGGCGAGGTGACCATCACCGCCGGCCTTCGCCTGCGGCGCGCGGTCGCCGAGATCATGGGCGCGGAGTTGCCGAACGTCCTGGTCGCCGGATACGCCAACGCGTACATCCACTACATCACCACCCCCGAGGAGTACGACGAACAGCGCTACGAGGGCGCCAGCACGCTGTTCGGCCGGTGGGAGCTGCCGGCCCTGCAACAGGTGGTGTCCGGGCTGGCGACCGCGATGCGCGACGGGCAGCCCGTCTCGCCCGGCATCGCCGCCCCCGATCTGGCCGATCAGCAGAAACCGGCGAAAACCACACTGCCGCCGGACTTTCCGCCCGCGGGCAAACATTTCGGCGATGTGGTCACCGAACCGGAGAACTCCTATCGGGCGGGCCAGAAGGTCGTCGTCGAGTTCGCCGGAGCCCACCCCAACCGGGATCTGCACCGCGGCGGCACCTACCTGATGGTGCAGCATTACGACGCGGGCCGCTGGCGGATGATCGCCGACGACGGCGACTGGGCCACCACATTCCGCTGGGCGCGCGGCGCGGCCTCGAGTTCGCTGGTCACCATCACCTGGAACAGTCCGGCCGACACCCCCGAGGGCAGATACCGCATCCGCTACTACGGCGATTCGGAAAGCCACAGCGGCCAGCGCGTCCCGTTCTCGGGAACGTCAGCAGAGTTCCAAATCCATAGTTGAACTGTATTCGGGGCCTCCGCTTCGCTCCGGAGTGTGTCGGCGTCGTCCCAGGTCGGCAGAACGAGGTGCGCGGGCTGGGCTATGTCTCTGATTGGGTGTCGTAGCCGAGCGCTAGTCTGCCTGAGTGCCCGAACTCCCCGCTGTTCCAACTTTGTTGACGACCGCCGTCGAAGCGCTCGGCGGTAAGGCGCGCAAGGGGCAGCAGACCATGGCGGCCGCGGTCGCGCACTCGATCGACACCAAGGAGCATCTGGCGGTGCAGGCCGGCACCGGGACCGGCAAGTCGCTGGCTTACCTGGTGCCGAGTCTGCGGCACGCGGTGCAGACCGGGCGCACGGTCGTGGTCTCCACCGCGACGATCGCCTTGCAGCGGCAGTTGGTGGACCGGGATCTGCCGCGGTTGGCCGAGGCGCTGGCCGGGCCGCTGGGGCGTCGGCCGAAATTCGCGATCCTCAAGGGCCGCAACAACTATCTGTGCCTGAACAAGATCAACAGTGCGATTCCGGACGAGGAACCCGAGGCCGAACTGTTCGACGCGTTCGCCATCTCGCGCCTGGGCCGCGAGGTGCAGCGGCTCAACGACTGGGCCTCGGACACCGAGACCGGTGATCGCGACGAGGTGGCCCCGGGCGTCACGGATCGAGCGTGGCGGCAGGTGAGCGTGTCGTCCCGGGAATGTCTGGGCAAATCGCGCTGCCCGTTCGGCACCGACTGCTTCGCCGAGCGCGCCCGCGCCGAATCCGGTCAGTCCGATGTGGTGGTCACCAATCACGCGCTGCTGGCCATCGACGCCATCAGCGGTGTGCAGGTGCTGCCCGAACACGACGTCGTGGTGATCGACGAGGCGCACGAACTGGTCGACCGGGTCACCGGCGTCGCGACCGCGGAACTGTCCACGAGCGCGATCAGCGCGGCCGCCAAACGCTGCGCCAAACTCGTCGACGAGCAGGAGGTCGATCGGCTCGAGGGCGCCGCGGAGGCCTGGCACGAACTGCTCGAGGATCTGCCGCCCGGCCGCTGGGATCAGCTGCCCGGCGGCGCGGGCCCGGTGCTGGCGCTGATCCGCGACGCGGCGTGGAACACCCGCACCGCGCTGGCGCCCTCGGGTTCCGGTGCGCCGCAAGGCGATCCGGAAGAGGTGGCGGCCCGCAACATGGCCTTGTCGGCGGTCGAGGAGGTGCACGACGCCGCGGTCCGCGCGCTGACCACCTTCGAGGAGTCCGATCCCGCCGCACGTCGCGACGTGATCTGGCTGGCCGCCGACGAACTGCGCGGCATCGCCCGCCGCACCCTGCACATGGCCCCGCTCTCGGTCGGCGGCCTGCTGCGCAGCCGCCTGTTCGGCACCGCGACGGTGGTGCTGACCTCGGCGACCCTGCAGGTGGGCGGTTCCTTCGACGGCCTGGCGATCACCTGGGGGCTACCGGCGCAGTCGGCGAACCGGGTGGACGCCGGCGGTAGCGACGGGCCCGGAGGCGACAGCTCGCGTAACCACGTAGGGCCCCGCGAACGCCACATCGACTCAGCGTTGGCCAACGGTGGTGAGGCGCCGTCGGATTCCGATGTGGTGCGGTGGAATTCGCTCGATGTCGGCTCCCCGTTCGACCATGCCAGATCCGGCATCCTGTACGTCGCCAAACATCTGCCCGCCCCCGGCCGCGACGGGTTGTCCCCGGCGTATCTGGACGAGATCGACCGGCTCATCCGCGCCGCGGGCGGACGCACCCTGGGCCTGTTCTCCTCGATGCGCGCGGCCAAGGCGGCCACCGAGGCCCTGCGCGAGCGCCTGGACACCCCGATCCTGTGTCAGGGCGAGGACGCCACCGGCGCGCTGGTGCGCAAATTCGCCGACGATCCGGAGACGTCGCTGTTCGGAACGTTGTCGCTGTGGCAGGGCGTGGACGTCCCCGGCCCATCGCTGAGCCTGGTGATCCTGGACCGCATCCCGTTCCCCCGCCCGGACGATCCGCTGCTGGTGGCCCGGCAGAAGGCGGTGGAGTCCCGCGGCGGCAACGGCTTCATGTCGATCGCGGCCAATCACGCCGCCCTGCTGCTCGCCCAGGGCACCGGCCGCCTGCTGCGCAGCGTCGAGGACCGCGGCGTGGTCGCCATCCTGGACTCCCGCCTGGCCACCGCCCGCTACGGCTCCTACCTGCGCGCCTCGCTGCCGCCCTACTGGGAGACCGCCGACCCCGAGGTCGTCGTCAAGGCGCTCGAGCGCTTGGACGCCGCCGGGAAGTAGGCGTCACTTCACGGCGAGCGTTATCGCCGCCGCGACGGCCCCCAGGACCACGGCTCCCAGCCCCCAGGCGAGTCCCCGGCGATGCCAGGGACGATCGTGGTCCAGCGAGATCCGACCCGGTCCGGCGAAGCCGAGGGCGGCCGCGGCGACGATCAGCAGCACCGCCGAGGAGGCGGCGACCAGGCCGTGCGGCCAGGTCACGTGCACCGCGTTGATCATGGTGCCGATGACGACGGCCGCGGCGAGCGGGGTCAGCAGCCCGAGCACGAGCAGCGCGCCCCCCGCGAATTCACACAGCCCGGCCAGGGTGCCGAACACCTTGCCCGGTTGGTAGCCCATCCCCTCGAAGCTCTCGGTGGTTCGCTGCCATCCGGCGCCGTTGAACCAGCCGAACAATTTCTCACTTCCGGTGACGAACAGCAGGCCGCCGGAACCGACCCGGAGCACGAGCAGGCCGATGTCCGTGCCCGCCGAGTCGGCGGCGGATACGTGTGGCGCGGTGGTGGTCATATCGGTGTCCTCGTGGTCTCGGTGCCGATGGTCGGCGGGAGCAACGTTGCGGACTGCGTTCGATGAGACCACGATATCGGACGCCCCTTGGTTCGCCCGACCGCGAAAATTACCGGTTGACCAGTGAAGTTACCTGTTTGCCAGGAAGAAGAAGTAGGCCAGGAAGATCACCGCCAGCACCCAGACGACCGGATGGACCTCGCGGCCGCGACGCTTGGCGACCATGACGATCGGGTAGAACAGCAGACCCATCGCGATGCCGTTGGCGATCGAGTAGGTCAGCGGCATCATGATCACGGTGATGAAGGCCGGGATGGCGTATTCCAGTTCGCCCCAGTCGATTTGACCGAGCGAGCGGGACATCAGCACGCCGACCACGATCAGGGCGGGTGCGGTCACCGAGGGTGCGCCCGCGACGACGTCGAAGACCGGAAACAGGAACATCGCGATCAGGAACCACCCGGCGGTCGAGACCGCGGTGATCCCGGTGCGTCCGCCGGCGCTGACGCCCGCGGTGGATTCGACGTAGGCGGTGGTGGTCGAGGTGCCGATGATCGCGCCGGCCGCCGTGCCGATGGAATCGGAGGCGAACGCCTGCGCCGCACGCGGCAACTTGCCCTCGGAGGTCAGCAGCCCGGCCTGGTTGGCGATGCCGATCAGGGTGCCCGAGGCATCGAAGAAGTCGACGAACAGCATGGTCAGCACGACGATCGCCATCTGTCCGGTGAACGCGTGCGGCAGATTCACGATGGCCTGCCCGAAGGTCTTGTCCAGTCCGTGCGGCATGGCCACCACCGCATGCGGCAGCGAGACCAGCCCGCTGACGATGCCCACGATCGTGGTAGCGACGATGCCGTACAGCACCGCGCCGTGCCAGCCGAGCACCAGGAAGATCACCGTCACCAGCAGACCGAACAGGGCCAGCAGGGTGGTCCCCTTGGTGAAGTCGCCCAGATGGACGAAGGTGGACTCGCTGGCCACCACCAGACCCGCGTTCTTCAGCCCGAGGAACGCCACGAACATGCCGATGCCCGCGCCGACGGCCAGTTTCAGCTGCATCGGAATGGCGTCGATGATCTTCTCGCGGATCCTGGTGATCGCGAGTACGAAGAAGATCACGCCCGACAGCAGCGTGCCCGACAGCGCGACCTGCCAGTGGATGCCCATGCCGAGCACCACCGAATAGGCGAAGAAGGCGTTCAGTCCCATTCCCGGCGCGAGGGCGATGGGATAGCGCGCCCACAAACCCATCACGAGGGTGCCCACCACCGCGGCGACGGCGGTCGCGGTGAACACCGCCTGGGTGGGAATTCCCTTGGCCCCCAACGTGCCGTGGTCGCCGAGCACCGCAGGATTGACCGCCAGCACATAGGACATCGCGAGGAAGGTGACGGTGCCGGCCATGATCTCGCGCTTCACGGTCGATCCGAGCCTGCTGATACCGAAGTAGGCGTCCACGCGCCCCTTCACACCCGACTGAGCATCGATTGTCATCTACTTCTCCACCTGGGCCGAACGGACGTGCCTGTCGAGCACGCTATATGCCACGTTGCGGTTGCGCATCTCCGGTCCCGCGAACGAGCGGCAATCGATTGCGACAGTGCCGATCCAGGCCAGCGAACACATGGCTGGCCGGTCGATCACCGAATTACTTCGGATATTCGACAGACGCAATCGGCGGGCAATTAAATGCAGAATTCCCCTCGTATATGCAAGTTATTGACCGTTCCCCAGCGGGCCGTTACAAATACGTTATCCGCCGAACCGAGCCCGTCGAACCGGCCACGTCAGAATTGCAAAGTGAGTGGTTACAGAAATCGTCGATGCGAGCGCCGATCTCGCGATCGCCCCCGGGGTCCTGTGGGATCTGCTGACCGATCCGCGTAACTACGCGAGGGTCTTTCCCGGTATCGGCGCGTGCGATGTGCACGAGATCGTCGACGGACGCCCCGTGTGGCGCATGCGCATCGGCGGCAGCGACACCGAGATCCACATCCTCGACGTCCGGGTGATCGCCGATCGCGCGGCGGGCACCCTGGAGTTGCAGTGCACCGAGCGACGCAGTTTCGCCGCGGTGGCCCTGTCCGGCAGCGCCGATCGCACGCGCGCCACCATCACCTGCGTCGCTCCCGACCGCGTGCATCCACTCATGCCCAGTCTGCCCAATGCCGCTGCGGCGGAATGGATCTCGTTCGGACTGCATCGACTGGTCGATCTCGTGCGCGGCGCGCCGACCTCGATGGTGCTCAACGGCGAGGATTCCACGGTGCGCACCCAGGCCGGGGTCGCGATGCAGATCCTGTCCACCGGCGTGCTGCGCAGCATCCGGCCCGACCGGATGTACAAACAGATCAACGGCCTGGCCACCTACGGATTCACCCTCGCGGGCGGCTATGCGGCGATGGCCGGACATACCCCGAAACGCATTGCCGTGGTGGACGATCGGGGTGCGAGCAGCTTCGGCGACATCCACGCCCGCTCGGGGCGTCTCGCGACGGCACTGGCCGAGCAGGGTATCGGCGCGGGCGATGTCGTCGGCCTGCTCGCGCGCAGCCACCTCGAGATGATCGAAATCGTCACGGCCGTGGCCAAACTCGGCGCCGATCTGATCTTCCTGACCACCTGGCTGCCCGCGCAGCGGATCGCCTCCCTGGCCGAGAGCCACCGGATGGCAGCGATATTCGCCGATCCGGAGTTGGCACCCTTGACGGCGTACGTACCGCCGGACGTGATGCGCTTCAGCACGTTCAGCGATCCTGCCCGCCCGGACCAGATCGGCGTGGAGGAGCTGATCGCTGCGGGCAGAGGCGATGTCGGCAAACCGGACCATCCCGGTCGGCAGATCCTGCTGACGGCGGGCACCTCCGGCCCCGCGAAGGTGGCGGTCCGCCCGCAGCCGCGCGGATTCTCCTCGATCGCGGCGCTGCTGTCGCGCCTGCCGTTCGTGATGAACGAGACCATGCTGATCGCGGCGTCGCTATCCCATTCCTGGGGCCTGGCGGCCATGCACATCAGCCTCCCGCTGCGGGCCCAGGTGGTGCTGCTGGATCGCTTCGATGCCGCGGAGTGCCTGCGCCTGATCGCCGAGCATCGGGTGCGCACGCTGATCGTCGTGCCGATCATGGTGGAGCGCATCCTCGATCTGCCCGCTTCGGTCCGGGCGCGGTACGACCTGTCCAGCCTGGAGGTCGTAACCTGCGGCGGCGCACCATTGTCGGAGGCGACGGTGCTGCGGTTCACCGAGATCTTCGGCGAGATCCTCTACACCATCTACGGATCGACCGAGGTGTCCCTGGGCGCGATCGCCGAACCGGCCGATCTGCGGGTCTCGCCCACCACCGCGGGAAGTCCGCCGCTCGGCGCGAAATTCGCTGTGCTGGATCATGATTCGCGGCTGCTGCCGGTGGGCGCGATCGGACGGGTGTTCGTCGGCCACCATCTGCTGACCGAGGGGTATATCGACGCGCCGCCGCCGGAGGAGGTGGACGGCATGATCGACACCGGCGATGTGGGGTACGTCGATGCGGTCGGACGACTGTTCGTCGTCGCCCGCGCAGAGGAATTGATCGTCTGCGACGGCCAGACCGTCTACCCGCGCCCGGTGGAGGAGGCGCTGGCGCACCTGCCGCAGATCAGCGAGAGCGCGGTGGTGGGCGGACCGGATCGCGAATCGGGCCAACGACTCTCGGCCTTCATCGTCGCGCGGCCGGGCTATGTCATCGACGCCGATGCGATCCGCGATTACATCCGGGTTCGACTCGGGCGCGCCTGGGTGCCGCGCGATGTCGTGGTCATCGACGCGCTCCCCCGCAACGCCAGCGGCAACATCCTCAAACGCGTACTGACACAACAACCTGTCCGACGATGACGGCGTGGCGAGGCGGGCGGATATCGGCTTCCCGACGCCTCGCCGGCGAATAGTTGACAACCACACCCGTCCAGGGGTATCTGTGACGTGTGAACACATGCAACCCACCTGCAATTTAATGCATGATTCACCTAATATTTAGTTCGCCTTGACCAGTCGTGCGCGGCCCGTTACAAATACGTCAGCCGCCGAACCGAGCTGTCGAACCGGCCCAGCCAGAAGTGCAAGTGTGTGGTTACCGAAATCGTCGACGCGAGTGCCGATCTCGCAATCTCTCCCCGAGTTCTGTGGAAGCTGCTCGCGGACCCGGAGACCTACCCCCGACTGTTCCCGGGCATCGGCGCATGTGATCCGGTGGAGACCATCGACGGCCCACCGAGTTGGCGCATGCGCGTGGGCGGTGCCGATACCGAGATCCGTGTCCTGGACGTCCGGCTGGTCCTGAACCGCGAGGCACACACCGTCGAGCTGCAGTGCCCGGCCCAGCGCAGTTTCGCCGCGATCCGGCTGCGCGGGGCGTCCGCGGGCACGCAGGTCGTCATCACCTGCTTCGCGCCCGCCCGGGTGCATCCGCTGGTGCCCGCGCTGTCGAATTCGGCTGTCGTCGAATGGATCACGGCCGGGCTGAAGCGCATGGTCGACCTCGCCGACCGCGTCCCGACCTCGATCCTGGCCAACGGTGAGGAGTCCTCGATACGCCTGCAGGCCGGAGTCGCTCGGCAGATGTTGGCCACGGGTGTCGTGCGCACCCTGCGCCCGGACCGGATGATCAAACAGCTCAGCGGCCTGGCCGCCTGGGGTTTCACCCTGGCGGGCGGCTACGCGGCCGCGGCCGCGCACTCCCCGCGCCGCACCGCGATCATCGACGACCGGGGCGAGCGCACGTTCCGCGAGGTGCACACCCGCAGTCACGCACTCGCGAGCGCACTGGCCGGTATGGGTCTGACAGCCGGAGACGCCATCGGCGTGCTGTCCCGCAACAGCGCCGAGATGGTCGAGGTCATGTCCGCCGCAAGTAAACTCGGCGTCGAGGCGGTGCTGTTCAATACCGGTCTACCGGCCGAACGAATCGCCCAGATCGCCGAAAACCACCGACTGGCAGTGCTGTTCGCCGATCCGGAGCTGGAGGATCTACTGCGGTTCATCCCGCAGGATCTGCCGTGCTACCACACCGTGGACGACGGCATGCTTCCCGACCGCCGCACGGTCGAGGATCTGATCAACTCCGGCACAGGCGATTTCACCAAGCCGAAGGATCACGGCCGACTGGTCGTGCTGACCTCGGGCACCAGCGGCAGGTCGAAAGGCGCTGTGCGACCGCATCCCAAGGGATTCGGCACCGTCGCGGCGGTGCTGTCCCGCATCCCACTGCGGATGAACGAGACGATGCTGATTCCCGCGCCGGTGTTCCACACCTGGGGTCTGGCGGCCCTGCAGATCAGTACGCCGCTGCGCGCGACGGTGGTCCTGCCCGAACATTTCGACGCCCAGGACTGCCTGCGCATGATCGCCGAATTCCGGGTCACCACACTGATCGTCGTCCCGGTGATGGTGCACCGGATCCTGGATCTGCCCGCCTCGGTGCGAGCGCGTTACGACACCTCGAGCCTGCGTGTGGTGGCCAGTTGCGGTGCACCGCTGCCCGGCGCGGCGGTGCTGCGCTTCATGGACACCTTCGGCGACATCCTCTACAACTTCTACGGATCCACCGAAGTGTCCTGGGCGAGTATCGCCGATCCGGCCGATCTGCGCATCTCACCGACCACCGCCGGACGTCCTCCACTGGGCACGAAAATCGCTGTGCTGGACGATGATCTGCGCCCCGTCCCGATCGGCGCGACCGGGCACATCTTCATCGGCAACCACATGCTGTTCGACGGCTACACCGATGCCGATCCGCCCTCGGAGGCCGACGGCTTGCTCGACACGGGCGATGTCGGTTACCTGGACGCCGCGGGACGACTGTTCGTGGCCGGACGCGACGACGAGATGATCATCTCCGGCGGCGAGAACGTCTTCCCGCGGCCGGTGGAGGAGGCGCTGTCCCATCTGCCGCAGGTCAGCGAGGTCGCGGTGATCGGCGTCCCCGATCGCGAATTCGGCCAGCGCCTGGCCGCTTTCATCGTCACCCGCGACGGCTTCGCCCTGGACCCGGATATGATCCGCGTCTACATCCGACGCCGCCTGGGCCGCTTCTCGGTCCCCCGCGACGTCATGTTCCTGGACGCCCTCCCCCGCAACGCCACCGGCAAGATCCTCAAACGCACACTCACCCAACCGATCTGAGCGCCCGGTCGCAAGGCGGGAACCGGCTCAGGGACTCGGTGAGACCACCAGACCGAGTTCGGCGGGACCGGACAACAACCGATGCCGCGGCAGGATCCGGACGGTGAAGCCGACCGCGCCCGAGAGCGGAACGGGGGTCTCGACAGTGAAGATCTCCGTCCCGGAATCACTTCCGACGTGCGTCATCTCGATATCGGTGACCTCGGACAGGTCGTCATCCGTGTCGACGCGGCCCAGCACCGCCTGCACGGTGACATCGGCGGGGGTCAGACCCGCCAGATCGATGCGGGCGCGCAGGGACAGTTCGTTGCCGATGACCGGGATGTCGGCCAGACCGGAGCTGTCCACCTGGAGCACCTTGACCTGCGGCCAGGCCGCTTCGATCCGGCGGCGGTATTCGGCCAGCTCCCGTGCTCCGGCGAAATCGTCCTGTGCCACAGCGGCATACGAGGCCGCGGCGGGTGCGTAGTAGCCGACCGCGTAGTCGCGGACCATGCGGGAGGCCAGCACCTTCGGCCCGAGGGTCTGCAGCGTGTGGCGGACCATCTCCATCCAGCGCACCGGCACCCCGTCGTGGTCGCGCTCGTAGAAGCGCGGCAGCACAGCGCGTTCCATCGTCTCGTACAGCGCCGCGGCCTCCAGGTCGTCGCGGCGGTGCTCGTCGCGCACGCCGTCCGCGGTGGGGATGGCCCAGCCGTTCTCGCCGTCGTACATCTCGTCCCACCAACCGTCCCGGATCGATAGGTTGAGTCCGCCGTTGAGCGCGGCCTTCATCCCCGACGTACCGCACGCTTCGAGCGGACGCAGCGGATTGTTCAGCCACACATCGCATCCCCAGTACAGGTACCGAGCCATCGACATGTCGTAATCGGGCAGGAAGACGATGCGATGCCGCACGCCGATGTCGTCGGCGAAGCGCACCACCTGCTGGATCAGCCCCTTACCGCCGTCATCGGCCGGATGGCTCTTACCGGCGACCACCAGCTGCACCGGACGGTCGGGATCGGTCAGCATGCCGCGCAGCCGTTCCGGGTCGCGCAGCATCAGAGTCAGGCGTTTGTAGGTCGGCACCCGGCGAGCGAACCCGACGGTCAGCACCGCCGGGTCGAAAACCTCGTCCACCCAACCCAGTTCGGCCGGAGCCGCGCCCCGCTCGAGCCACGAGGCCCGCACCCGCCGACGCACCTCGTCGACCAGAATGCCGCGCAACGCATTTCGGGTCGACCACAGCTCGCGCAGATCGACGTCGTGCAACCGTTCCCAGCCGCGCGCCTCCTCGACCAGTTCCGGCCCGACGAATTCCCTTGCCTTGTCGATCCATTCGCGCGCGGCCCAAGTCGGCGCGTGCACGCCGTTGGTGACCGAGCCGATCGGCACCTCGGCCGGATCGAATCCGGGCCACAGCGGCGCGAACATACTCCGGCTGACCGCGCCGTGCAGTTGCGAGACGCCGTTGGCGCGCTGAGCCAGCCGCAACCCCAGATGAGCCATGTTGAACACCGATGGATCGGCCTCCCGGCCCAGCGCCACGATGCGATCCACCGAAACCCCCGGCAGCAGCGGAGATTCGCGTTCCCCGTGATCCCCGCCGAAATACCGCCGCACCAGCGCACCGGCGAACCGGTCGATTCCCGCGGGCACCGGGGTGTGCGTGGTGAACACCGTCCCGGCCCGCACTGCGGTCAGCGCGGCGTCGAAATCCATTCCGCCGGACATGAATTCGCGAATCCGCTCGATCCCCAGAAATCCGGCGTGCCCCTCGTTCATGTGGAACACATCCGGATCGAGCAGCCCGTGCGCGCGGGTGAACGCCCGCACCGCGCGCACTCCGCCGATTCCGGCCAGAATCTCCTGCTTGATCCGATGGTCCTGATCGCCGCCGTACAGCCGGTCGGTGACCGCGCGCAACTCGGGATCGTTGTCGGCGATGTCGGAATCCAACAGCAGCAACGGAATCCGCCCCACCTGGGCGATCCACACCCGTGCCCGCAGCACCCGCCCCTCGGGCATCGGCACGTGCACCAGGACCGGAGAACCATCGGCGCCGGCGAGCAGCCGCAGCGGCAACCCCTGCGGATCCAGATCCGGATAATGTTCGCGCTGCCAGCCGTCGGCGGTCAGCGACTGCCGAAAATACCCTGAGCGGTACAGCAACCCGACGCCGATCAGCGGAAGTCCCAGATCCGACGCCGCTTTCAGATGGTCACCGGCCAGGATTCCCAATCCGCCGGAGTAGTTCGGCAGCACCTCGGTGACGCCGAACTCCATCGAGAAGTACGCGATGCACCGCGGGCCCTGATCCTGTCGGCCGAACCAACGCGGCCTGGTCAGATAGTCCTGCAGATCGGCCGCGGCGGCGTCGACCGTGCGCAGGTACGCCTCGTCGGCGGCCAGTTCGTCCAAGCGTTCGGCCGGGACCTCCCCCAGCATCCGCACCGGATCGCGCCCGAGCTCCACCCACAGCCGCGGATCCAGTTCGGCGAACACGTCCTGCGTCGGGGCATGCCAGGACCAGCGCAGATTCGTGGCGAGTTCGCCGAGCGCGGACAGTCGCTCGGGCAGATGGGCACGGACGGTGAAGCGACGCAATGCCTTCATTGGGTAGAACCTACACGGCGAGGATGGCGCACGCGGCACCGAACAACCCCGCCGCAGGGCTCTGACCTGTACTCATCGAATTCCCGGGCCGCCGTATCGGTCCTACGCGGCGGCCCGGGAACCGGACGGAACTACTTCGAGCCCAGCGTGCGATCGAGCAGCGCGAGCAGATCGCGGTAGTGACGCTCGGCCGCCTCGGCGCTGTACGCCTCGGTGTCGGCCTGGGTGTAACCGTGGATCGAGCCCTCGTACACCTCGGAGGTGTGCGTGACGCCCGCCGCGTCCAGCGCCTTGCCGAACGTCTCGATCTGCTCGGGAGTCGCCCCCTGGTCGTTGTCGGCGTAGCCGAAGAACAGCTCCGCGGTGATCGGCTCGACCATCAGATGAGTGCTGTCGGGGCCGTCGGTGACCAGTCCACCGGTGTGGAAACAGCCACCGGCCGCCACCCGATCGGGATGCGCGGCCGCGGTGAACAGCACCAGCCGCCCGCCCATGCAGTATCCGGTCAGACCGACCGGACCGTCACTGACCAGCTCCGATGCCGCCATCCAGTCCAGGTACGCGGCCGAATCGGACTTCACGACCTCGGGCGTCAGCGCCTGCATCTGCGGCCGGATCTTCTCGAAGATCTCCGGCCGCGACTTCAGATCGATCGGGTCCGGCAGATCGAACAGCGGTGCGCGGCCCGCCCGGTAGAAGGCGTTCGGCACCAGAACCGTGTAGCCGTGCGAAGCGATGCGATCGGCCACCGCGCGCAGCGCGGGCCGCAGGCCGAACGCATCCTGGTAGACGATCACGCCCGGATGCGCGGCGCCGTCGTCGGGATGAGCCACATAAGCATCGGCAACGCCGTCGGGAGTCTGGATGTCTACCGACACGCCGTGCACTGCGGTCATGGTGGGTCCTCCTGTGTTTTCGCCGTCGTCGTGCCCGCCGCGAAAGAGAGGCGAGCGTTCCGCTTCGGTCCTACCGTCCCATATCGATTCCCGCCACCCGGCAGCCACCCGTCCGCCGTCATCGGCGCGAACATGTCCGGATTACCGGTACGGTTGACGCCGTGACCGGTCGCATCGCCATCGATGACACCGCCCCTGCCCTAGGACCGGGGCGATACCCGGCCAAGGCCGTGGTCGGTGAGGTGTTCCCGGTTCGCACCGTGGTCTGGCGCGAAGGGCACGACGCCGTCGCCGCGACCCTCGCGGTGCGCGCCCCGGGCAGTTCGCGCACGCAGCGCATCCGCATGTCCCCAGACTACGAACCCGATGTGTTCAACGCCGTGTTCACCCCCACCGAGCCGGGTGCGTGGACCTATCGCATCGAGGGCTGGAGCGATCCGATCGCGGGATGGCGTGCGGCGGTGGAGGCGAAACTGGCCGTCGGCCAGAGTGCCGCGGATCTGGCCAACGATCTGGAACTCGGCGCACGCCTGTTCGACCGTGCGGCACAGGCGGTTCCGAAGAAACAGTGGGAACGTCTGCGCGCGGCCGCGACCGCACTGCGCAGCGACGACCAGCTGCCCGCGCGCGTGGCCCCGGCGTTCGGCGCCGAGGTGGCCGAGATCCTGCGCGCCCACCCGCTACGCGAATTGGTCACCCGCGGACCGCAATTCACCGTCCAGGTGCAACGCCGCCGTGCCCTGTGCGGCTCGTGGTACGAATTCTTCCCCCGCTCCACCGGCGGCCGGGACGCCGACGGCGCTCCCGTGCACGGCACCTTCGCCACCGCCGCGAAGGAGCTGCACCGCATCGCCGCGATGGGTTTCGACGTGGTGTACCTGCCGCCGATCCACCCGATCGGCAAGGTGAACCGCAAGGGCCGCAACAACTCTCTGACCTGCGAACCCGACGACGTCGGCTCCCCCTGGGCGATCGGCTCGGCCGCGGGCGGGCACGACGCGATCCATCCGGACCTCGGCGACGTCGCGGATTTCACCGAATTCGTCGACGTCGCACGGCAACTCGGGCTCGAGGTGGCCCTGGATCTGGCGCTGCAGTGTGCCCCGGACCATCCGTGGGTCACCGAACATCCCGAATGGTTCACCACCCTGCCGGACGGCACCATCGCCTTCGCGGAGAATCCGCCGAAGAAGTACCAGGACATCTACCCGATCAACTTCGACAACGATCCGGACGGCCTCTACGCCGAGGTGCTGCGCGTGGTCCGGTACTGGATCTCGCTGGGCGTCACCATCTTCCGCGTCGACAACCCGCACACCAAGCCCGCCGACTTCTGGGAATGGCTGATCGCGCAGGTGCACCGCGACGACCCGGGCGTGATCTTCCTGTCCGAGGCGTTCACCCGCCCCGCCCGGATGTACGGCCTGGCCCGGCGCGGGTTCACCCAGTCCTACACGTATTTCACCTGGCGCACCGGCAAACACGAACTCGCCGAATTCGCCCTGGAACTGGCCGCCAAGGCCGACGAGGCGCGACCGAACCTGTTCGTCAACACCCCCGACATCCTGCACGAGAGCCTGCAGCACGGCGGTCCGGGCATGTTCGCCGTCCGCGCGGTGCTGGCCGCGACGATGGGCCCGGCCTGGGGCGTGTACTCGGGTTTCGAACTGTTCGAACATCAGGCGGTGCGGCCGGGCAGCGAGGAGTATCTCGACTCGGAGAAGTACGAGCTGCGCCCGCGTCCGTTCGCCGAGGCCGCCGCGCGCGGTGAATCGCTCGAACCCTGGCTGACCAGACTCAACGAGATCCGCCGCGCCCACCCGGCCCTGCAGCAATTGCGCTGTCTGAGCGTGCATCACGTGGACAACGACGCACTGCTGGCCTATTCGAAGGTGGATCCGGCCACCGGCGACGCGGTACTGGTCGTGGTGAATCTGGACCCGTTCGGAGCCGAGGACGGCATGCTCTCGCTCGACATGCCCGCGATCGGCCGCGAATGGCACGACCATCCGGTCGTCATGGACGAGGTGAGCGGTGAGGAATACCACTGGGGCCAAACCAATTACGTACGTCTGGACCCGGTCCGGGCCGTCGCGCACATCATCGCGCTGCCGCCGGTCTCGGCGGCCGCCCGCGCGGAGTTGGCCTACCGCAGGACATTCCGGTGAATCGGCGCGATCTGCTCCTGCTGGCCGCGGGCACCCACCCGGATCCGCACTCGGTGCTGGGCGCGCACCCGCATCCCGACGGCACCGTCGTCAGAGCCCTTCGGCCGCACGCGGATTCGGTGTCCGCCCGGATCGGCGACCAGGATCATCTGCTGAAGCACGTGGAGCACGGCCTGTTCGAGGGCATCGTGCCGTATCCCGAGCTGTGGGACTACCGCCTGCTGACCTCCTATCCCGGCGGCCGCACGGTCCTGGACGCCGACGGCTACCGATTCCTCCCCACCCTCGGCGACCTGGATCTGCACCTGATCGGCGAAGGCAGGCACGAACGGCTCTGGGAGGTCCTGGGCGCGCATCCGCGCCGATACACCACCCTCGACGGCGAGGTCGCGGGCACCTCCTTCGCGGTGTGGGCCCCGAACGCCCGCGGCGTCAGCGTGATCGGCGATTTCGACGGCTGGAGCGGCAACACCGCCCCCATGCGGCGGCTCGGCGGCTCGGGCGTGTGGGAGGTGTTCGTCACCGGGCTCGGGCCGGGCGATAAATACAAGTTCCGGGTGCACGGCGCGGACGGCGGCATCGTCGAACACGCCGACCCACTCGCCTTCGCCACGGAAGTACCCCCCGCCACGGCCTCGGTCATCACCGAAAGCTCCTACAGCTGGCACGATCAGGAGTGGATACGCGCCCGAGGCGCCGCCGATCCGACCCGCGCCCCGATGAGCATCTACGAAGTGCACCTGGGCTCGTGGCAGCCCGGACACGGCTATCGCGAGATGGGCACCAGACTCGCCGAATACGTTCGCGCACAGGGCTATACCCATGTCGAACTGCTGCCGATCGCCGAACACCCCTTCGGCGGATCCTGGGGCTACCAGGTCACCTCGTACTACGCCCCGACCGCCAGATTCGGCGCCCCCGACGACTTTCGCGCCTTCGTGGACATCCTGCACGCCGCGGGCATCGGCGTTCTGCTGGACTGGGTTCCGGCGCACTTCCCGCGCGACGAATGGGCCCTGGCCCGCTTCGACGGCGCACCCCTGTACGAGCATCCCGACCCGCGCCGGGGTGAGCAATTGGACTGGGGCACCTACGTTTTCGACTTCGGCCGCAACCAGGTCCGCAACTTCCTGGTGGCCAACGCGCTGTACTGGCTCGAGGAATTCCACATCGACGGCCTGCGCGTGGACGCCGTCGCCTCCATGCTCTACCTGGACTACTCACGCCCCGAAGGCGGCTGGGAGGCCAATATCCACGGCGGCCGGGAGAATCTGGAAGCCGCGCAGTTCCTGCAGGAGATGAACGCTACGGTGCACGCCCGGCATCCGGGCGTGGTCACCATCGCCGAGGAGTCCACCACCTGGCCGGGCGTCACCCGTCCCACCGACGTCGGCGGCCTGGGCTTCACCATGAAGTGGAACATGGGCTGGATGCACGACACCCTCGGCTATCTCGGCCGCGATCAGGTGCACCGCAGCTGGCATCACAACGAGATCACCTTCTCCGCGGTCTACGCGTGGAGTGAGAACTACGTCCTGCCGATCAGTCACGACGAGGTCGTCCACGGCAAGGGGACGCTGTGGACGCGCATGCCGGGCGACGATTTCGCCAAGGCGTGCGGCGTACGAGCACTGCTGGCATACATGTGGTCACATCCCGGCAAACAGTTGCTGTTCATGGGCCAGGACTTCGGACAGTTCCGCGAATGGTCACACGATCGCGGCCTGGACTGGCACGAATTGGACAATCCGCTGCACGCGGGCATCCGCACCCTCGTCGCCGATCTCAACACCGCCTACCGCGCCCACCCGGCGCTGTGGACCCAGGACACCTCCCCCGGCGGCTACGCCTGGATCGAGGCCGACGACCGGGACCACAATGTGCTGGCCTTTCTGCGCTACGCCAGCGATGGCTCGCCGATAGCCTGCCTCTACAACTTCTCCGGCTCCGAACACCGCGACTACCGCGTCGGCCTGCCCGTATCGGGCCACTGGCGCGAAATCCTGAACACCGACGCGATCCCCTACGGTGGCAGCGGAATCGGCAACCTCGGCGGCGTGGACACCGCCGAGATCCCCTGGCACAACCGGCCCGTCTCGGCCGCGATCACCCTCGCGCCCAACAGCGGGATCTGGCTCGCCCCCGAACAGATATCGGACGTGAAAAATCTCACGTCCGGCGTCTAGTACAGCGCGCTCGCCAGTTTGCGGCGGGCCGCGACGACCACCGGGTCCGCGGTGTCGAACAGCTCGAACAGCTCCACCAGCCGCGTGCGCACACGATTGCGATCATCGCCGGCGGTGCGCTTGATCAGGTTGATCAAGCGGGTGAAGGCCGCATCGGGCTCGCTGTTGAACAGTTCCATATCCGCGGCGGCGAAGGCGGCATCGATATCGGCCGGATCCGCATCGGCACGGGCGATCGCATCCTGCGGCAGCCCCTGCGTGCGCGAGTAGAAGCGAACCTGCCGCAGCGCGGCCTTGGCCTCCGCATTGGCCGGTTCGGCGGCAAGAATCGCCTCGTAGGCGCTGATCGCGCCCTCGACGTCACCGCGGTCCAGTGCCTCCTCGGCCGCGGTGAAACGCGGATCCTCGGGCTCGGGCTGCGGACCGTCCGGCGAATCGGGCAACTGCCCGCGCACGGCCTCCATCACCGCCGTGAGCCACTGCTTGACCTGCGGCTCGGGCTGAGCGCCCTGGAAGTCGGCCAGCGGCTGACCACCGGCCACCGCGACCACCGTCGGAATGCCCTGCACACCGAACGCCTGCGCGATGCGCATATTCGGCTCGGCCTCCACGGTCGCCAGGTCCCAGCCGCCGTCGGCCTCGCCGACCAGCCGCTCGAACAGCTTCACCAGCTCCACGCTGCCCGGACTGCGCTGCGAGTACAGCACCACGACCACCGGCACCTGCATCGAGCGACGCAGCACCTGAGTCTCGAAATTGGCCTCGGTGACCGCGTGATCACTCGGAACATCGGTGGCAGCAGGCTGTTTCAAGCTGGACAGATCCACCGCGCCGGACATGGCGGCAGCAGCGGCGGGCGAGGGACGACGTGCAGCTGGTCGAGTCACAGCTTCCAGTTTGTCACGAGCCCGCGGCGGCAGGTGCCTGGGCCGGGCTCAATTCGCCCAACTGTCCGGACCGGATGGCCCACCGCTCGAACAAGAACGAGGTGAACGGGATCACCGTCGAGACGAGCCCGAGCAGGATCGTGCGCCCCGGCCACTCGAACTCCCGCCACGCCATCAGCAAGCTGAACGCGTACGCCAGGAAGATGATCCCGTGCACCATGCCGAACACCATGAGCGGCCATTCGACCGGTGGTGTCACCCCGTGCTTGAAGTACATGCCGATGAACAGCAGCACCCACCCGAACACCTCGAGGATGCCGAAAAGTCGCACCCGCTTGGCCAGGGTGCTCACGTCGAAGATCTCGCCCATGACTCCCCATTGTGCCCAATGGCTACGACGCTTCGTAGTGGGTGTGCCCATTCTCTCAGGAAAACGCGGATCAGCGGCCGCAGTGCACGTTGAACTGCTGCCAGAGGTCGTCCCCGATGTAGCCGCCCCAGTCGATGCACTTGCCCTGCGCCTCGACCTTCGCGAAGGCGAAGTCGGTGAACTTGTGCCCGTCGTTGATGACCACCGCCGAGTGGTCCTTCGATTGCCGAACCGCGGCGCCCATCGGGATCGCCGCACCCGCGTGGTCCCGCACGGTGACCACGCAGTTGGTCCTGCCGTTGTAGGTGAGGAAGATCGTGCCTGCCTTCAGCTCATGCTTGTCGACGACGTTGAAGCCCGCACCGCACTGGCCGCCGTACGGCGCCGCCGCGGAGGCCGTGGCCGGGACGAGTGCCGCCGCACCGGCGGAGATCCCGAGCGCGGCGGCACAGACAGCGATGAACTTTCGGGTGTTGATCAAAATTGAGCCTTTTCTCTCTCATGTCGCATCCGGCGCGCCGAGTTCCCCCCACACGCCGGACACCGTGCCTCACCGAACCTAGGGGCAGTCGGCGACAGAGGATTTCGCAACTTCCCACATCCGGGAAGCCGTACCGCATCGAGAGAGCCGGTCATACAGCCGAGATCCACCCGAACGAATCTCGGCTGTCGCGACCCCCTGCCGGGCTACACCTTCACGATCAGAGCGTCACCCTGACCGCCGCCACCGCACAGGGCCGCCGCGCCGACACCGCCGCCGCGACGCTTCAGCTCGAGCGCGAGGTGCAGCACGATGCGCGCGCCGGACATGCCCAGCGGGTGGCCGATCGCGATCGCGCCGCCGTTGACGTTCACCTTCTCCGGGTCGATGCCGAGCTTGCGGGTCGAGGCCACGCCGACCGCGGCGAAGGCTTCGTTGATCTCCACCACATCCAGGTCGGCGGGCGAAATACCTTCGCGCGCACAGGCTTTGGCGATCGCGTTGGCGGGCTGCTCCTGCAGGGTGGAATCCGGACCGGCCACCACACCCGCGGCGCCGATCTCCGCGATCCAGCTCAGGCCGAGTTCCTGCGCCTTGGCCTTGCTCATCACGACCACCGCGGCCGCGCCGTCGGAGATCTGCGAGGCGGAACCGGCGGTGACCGTGCCGTCCTTGCGGAACGCCGGACGCAGCTTGCCCAGCGACTCGGCCGTGGTGTCCGCGCGAATGCCCTCGTCCTGCCCGAACAGCACCGGATCACCCTTGCGCTGCGGGACGGCGACCGGAACCACCTCGTCGTCGAACACGCCGTTCTTCCACGCCGCGGCCGCCTTCTGATGCGAGGCCGCGGCGAACGCGTCCTGATCCTCGCGACTGATGCGATCGACGTCGTTGCGCTGCTCGGTCAGCAGGCCCATCGCCTGATCGGTGAAGATGTCGTGCAGCCCGTCGAAGGCCATGTGGTCGCGCAACGTCACATCGCCGTACTTGAAGCCCTCCCGGCTCTTCTCCAGCAGATGCGGCGCCTGCGTCATCGACTCCTGCCCGCCGGCCACCACGATCTCGTACTCACCGGCGCGAATCAGCTGATCCGCCAACGCGATCGCGTTGATACCCGACAGACACACCTTGTTCACCGTCAGCGCCGGAACGTCCATCGGGATACCCGCGGCCACCGCGGCCTGCCGGGCCGGGATCTGCCCCGCACCAGCGGTCAGCACCTGGCCCATGATCACGTAGTCGACCGACTCGGGGGCAACTCCGCCCTTCTCCAGCGCGGCCTTGATCGCGAATCCGCCCAGGTCGGAACCGGAGAATCCGGCGAGCCCACCGAGCAACCGACCAACCGGTGTGCGGGCGCCGGAGACGATGACGGAGGTGGTGGTCACGATGAGCCTCACTTCTCGAGTCGATGCAGCGTACGGGCGGGACGTAACCGCTCGATACTCCACGGTAACCCGGGCACTCTCGACAGCACCACGGTGGTGCGCGCTACCGTTCGAAAGGTGAGCACTTCCGAAAAGACCGAATTCATTCCCGCCGACTATGTGATCGCCGTGGACCATGTCGGCATCGCCGTCCCGGATCTCGACGCAGCTGTGGCCTGGTACTCCGAAAAGCTCGGTATGATCGAGACGCACCGTGAGGTCAACGAGGGCCAGGGGGTGCACGAGGCAATGCTGTCGCTGCCCGCTGCCGGAGACAGGTCGACTGCTCTGCAGTTGCTGGCTCCCCTCAACGAGGAATCGACCATTGCAAAATTCATCAATCGCAACGGTCCGGGGCTGCAGCAGCTGGCTTACCGCGTGACCGATATCGACGCCGTTTCGAACAATCTCCGAGACCGGGGCGTACGCCTGCTCTACGACGCACCGCGTCCGGGCACCGCGGGCTCGCGCATCAATTTCCTGCACCCCAAGGATGCTGGCGGTGTGCTCATCGAGCTCGTCGAGCCGAACGCGAATCCTACTCACTAGTACCGCAATCCGACCGCGAAAACCTTTCGTAACGACATTCGCGGTCGGGTCACCATGGCACGCGCGCAAGCGGTAGTTTGTGGGGCATGTCGTCCACTGAGCCCGATCGCAATCGCTTCGTCGCGTTGCCCTTTACCGTGGTCCGGAAGGGGTATGACCGCGATGAAGTTCGCAATTACTTCGACCGATTCGATGCCGAACTGAGGGTCACCGCCACCGACCGCGATGCCGCCGCTGCCCAGGCCCGGAACCTGGCCGCCCAGCTGGAGGATGCGCGTGACGAAATCGATGAGCTGCGTAAGGAAGTCGACCGTCTGTCAGTCCCCCCGACCACCGCGGAGGGCATGAGCGACCGTATCTCGCGCATGCTCCGTCTGGCCTCCGACGAGGCGTCCGAGGTCCGCGCGCAGGCCCAGGCCGAAGCCGCCGAGATGGTCTCCATCGCCGAACAGCAGGCCACCGAAATGCGTGGTAAGTACGAATCGCTGCTGGCCGAGACCAAGGAGAAGCGCGAGGCGCTCGAGATCGAGTTCGAGCAGACCCTCGCCAACGCGCGGACCGAGTCCGCCAAGATCGTCGAGGCCGCCACGGCCGAGGCCGATCGCCTCACCAAGGAGGCCGAGGCCAAGCGCAAGGCCGCGCAGCAGGACTTCGAGGTCAGCATGGCCGACCGGCGCACCAAGCTGACCCGCGCCATGGAGGAGCTGGAGGCCACCAGCCGCTCCGACGCCGCGCAGCGCATCAAGGATGCGACCGACGAGTCCAACCGTCTGGTCGGAAACGCCACCCAGCAGGCCGACCGCAAGATCGCCCACGCCAAGGAACTCGCCGAGGAGATGCGCGTGCTGCGCGGCCGAGTTCTGGCTCAGCTCTTGGGAATTCGCGGCCAGCTCGATTCCGTTCCGGCCATGCTCGCCGCGGTCAACCGCGAGAGCGAACTGCTCGACGGCGCCCCCGAACCGCGGTCGCTGTCCAGCAAGCAGTCCGGGTCCGGACGCCAGCAGAAGGCCATCCCCGAGATGCGTGATGCCGAGGATGAGGTCGTCGACGAAGAGCAGCGCGAGAGCGCGGAAGTCGCACACTAGTAGCACTGGTCCCACCCGGGCGACAGATATCCGTTCCAAGGCCGCCCCCCGCAAGGGGGGCGGCCTTCTTTAGTTGTCCGCCGGGTTACCCTCGACATGTCATGCCTCGCCGGAAACCGAGTCCCAGGAGATCCTCGGCGCGGTCCCCGAGGGAGCCGCGTCCGATCGGCGACGTCTTCGGACGCACTGAAAACGGCCCCGGCGGCGCGGAAACCTATGTGGTGCGCACGATTCCGGGCTCCCGCGCGGTGAAGACCTACCGCTGCCCCGGCTGCGATCACGAAATCCCCCCGGGCACAGCACATATCGTCGCCTGGGCCGCAGTAGGCGGCGAAGATGACCGCCGCCACTGGCACACCGGCTGCTGGCGAGGCCGCCACACCAGAACCATCACCCGCCGCTGGAGCTGAGCCTGTCCGCCTCACTCCCCCGCCTCTCCGGGACTTCAGCGTGCCGTCAGGCGCGGGGAGACTTGCGTTGTCGGGCCGACGGTCAGGTATTCGGTTGCGTTGCAGGGGTTCCCGAGGAGTTACCCATGTGCGTACGAAATCAGTTGTTACGTAGCAGGTTCAGAGGATTTGCCCTGTGGGCAATCAGAACTCGTTGAGGCGTGACGGAAATCACTCACTCGTCAGAAGAGGCGGAACTCGTCGCTCTCTGTACCGCGGAGGGCGTTGTAATCGAGTGTGACACAGCGTATTCCGCGATCGGTGGCGAGGGTGCGAGCCTGCGGCTTGATCTGCTGCGCCGCGAAGACGCCACTCACCGGAGCGAGCAGCGGGTCACGATTGAGCAGTTCGAGGTAGCGGGTGAGCTGTTCGACGCCGTCGATCTCACCGCGCCGCTTGATCTCCACCGCGACCGTCGCGCCGTCGGCGTCCCGGCACAGGATGTCGACCGGACCGATCGCGGTCATGTACTCGCGACGGATCAATGTATAACCGGCACCGAGGGTTTCGATGTGCTCGGCCAGCAGTTCCTGCAGATGCGCCTCGACGCCGTCCTTCACCAACCCGGGATCGACACCGAGTTCGTGCGAGGTGTCGTGCTCGATCTCCTCGACGGTGATGCGCAGTTCCTCACCGGCCTTGTTGGTCACCACCCACAGCTTGGCGGGTTCGGCGACGCTCACCTCGGCGTCCGGAGCGGCACCGTCCGCAGCCACGGAGGCGCCGCCATCGGACGCGGCATCGCGCTCCTCCAGCCAGCACGGCGGACTCATCCAGTTCAGCGGCTTGTAGGAGCCGCCGTCCGAATGTACGAGTACGGATCCGTCCGCCTTCATCAGTAGCAGACGTCGAGCCATCGGGAGATGAGCGGTGAGCCGACCCACGTAGTCGACCTGACAACGAGCAATCACGAGGCGCACCCCAGGCACTCTAGGCGACCGCCGCACAGCCCCGATCAGCAAGGGCCACCTACGATCCGCGACGCCGGGTCAATTCAGCAGAAACGACACCGCCAGCGCCGAAGCAGCCACCAGCGGAACCGGATCGAACCAACTCATCCGACGTTCCGCGTACCGACCGCGGGCGATCATCAGCACCCCGATCCCGGTACCGATCAGGTAGGACAGCAGATGACCGACACTGGTGAAATCCCGGATGTCGACCACCCCCTTCACCGCGATCACCAGCCACACCGCGGCCCACGGAATCCGCCGGCCCTTCGGCACGAGCACGACGAGCGAGCCGAACAGCGTCATGACGCCGTAACTGATCCCCACATCCTCGGAATCACCGATGCTGCTGGGCAGCCAGTGCATACCGATCCCCACCCACAGGCCGACCGCCACCAGCAGCGTCGCGCCGATATGACCGGCCAGGAAGGTCCAGATCGCCCGCAGCGCACCGAATCGCAGTTCCACCAGTGCCAGCAGACAGGCCAGCAGCGGGACATTCGTGATCGTCGAATCGGTATCCCCGATGACGAACGCGCTGGACAGCAGCGTCCCGAGACGGCCGTGCCGAAGATTGTCGAGATTCGTACTGGTGCCCGCCAGGATTCGAGCCTGAACATCGGGCCCGACCCGCGCGTAGATCACCGCGACCACGATCAGCGCCGCCACATAGCCGACGGTGACCGGCAGCCAGTGTCGCCGACGCAGAACTGCGATGACAGAAGATATTCCGCTCTGTGCCCGCTCGGCCGTCATCACCCCGACCATGGACACCTTCCTCAGCTGTGCGCTGTTCAGCCCACGAGGATCGTGTATCCGAGCAGAGTCGCGATGACCAGCAGCACGATCTCGATCCGCTTGAAACGCTGCGGAACCGTCCGGCCGCCGCGGATCAACCACAGGCCCACCAGCAGACCGATGGATACGGACAGCAGATGCCCGACATTGGTGAAGGAGCGTCCCATCGCCACACCGGCGACGGCGACGGCGAGCCAGGTGATCGCCCAGGTCGGCCGCCAACGCGACGGCATCAGGACCAGGAAGGCCCCGATCAGCGCCATCGAGCCGTAACTGATGCCGACGTCCTCGGCGTGCGTGATCTCCAGCGGCAGCCAGTGGGCCTGGACCGCCACCCAGAGCCCGAATGCGACCAGCAGCGTCGATCCGAGGTGTCCGGCGAGAAATATGCGAATCAGGCGGCTCGCGCCGAATTTGAGCTCGGCCAGGGCGAGCAGACAGATCAGCAGCGGCAGAACCAGCAGTGAGGTGTCGGTATCGCCGATCAGCAGCGCGCTGGACAGCAGTGTGCCGATGTGGCCGTTCAGCAGGTTGTACAGATTCGTGCTGGCGTGCAGCATGACCCGAGTCTGCGCGGAGTTGCTCAGCACCGAGACCAGCACGGTCACCAGGATGAGCAGCGCCCCGTAGCCGTAGGTAGCCGGTAGGAACAGCCGACGCCAGCGGAAGCCGGACGTCGTAGCCGAAACGGTCGGCGTCGTCGTCTCCTGGTTGGGTGCTGTGAGCACCACCATGGGGATCCCTTTCGTCACTGCTCCGGGGGCAGCTCCACCGGCGTACCCTCCATCATCCGGATTCTGGCTGCACAACGGCTAGCTGTGGGTTGTGAAAGTACTGTGAACTCGCCGACGGCAGAGAGTCCGGTTGCCGATGACTCAGTCGCCCGAGCCGCTGGCCAGAGCAGAGATCATGGTGCTGATGTAGGTGGCGAGGCCGCTGAGGATGTCCATCTGGGGTGTTCTCCTATTCGGGGGTTGTAACCGGCCGAATCATACACAGGTCAAGGAAACAGCGAAGGCCCCCAGCAGAT